>CATOTG010000006.1:897500-1172719 GCA_951813015.1 uncultured Thermoanaerobaculia bacterium
CGGATCCGAAAAGGCCTTCGGGCCGGACCGGGTGGTAGAGGAGCATTCTGAGGGCGCCGAAGTCGGACCGAGAGGACCGATGGAGTGCTCAGAAGAGACCCTGCCGGCACAAGTAGCGATAAAGCAGGTGAGAACCCTGCTCGCCGTAAGTCTAAGGTTTCCTGAGGAAGGTCAATCCGCTCAGGGTTAGTCGGCCCCTAAGGCGAGGCTGAAAAGCGTAGTCGATGGGAAACAGGTCAACATTCCTGTACCGTTCCGTTCTCGTTATGACGATGAGGTGACGCAGAAGGATAGGCGAGCCTACGATTGGAAGTGTAGGTTGAAGCGTGTAGGCGGGAGCTGCAGGAAAGTCCGCGGCTCCGTAACGCTGAGACGTGACCCCAAGGGCCTCGGCCCACAAAGTCGCTGATTCCATGCTGCCAGGAAAAACCTCTAAGCAGAGAGCGGGGCGACCGTACCGCAAACGGACACACGTAGACGGGGAGAGAATCCCAAGGCGCTTGAGTGATCCCCTGTGAAGGAACTCGGCAAATTGACACCGTAACTTCGGGAGAAGGTGTGCCGTCGGCGGTGGAGAGGCTAGCCCTCCGAGCTGCTGGCGGTCGCAGTGAAATGGCCCAGGCGACTGTTTACTAAAAACACAGGACTCTGCTAAGTCGAATACGACGTATAGGGTCTGACGCCTGCCCGGTGCCGGAAGGTTAAGAGGAAGTGTTAGCTGGCCCTCGGGTCGGCGAAGCTCAGAATTGAAGCCCCGGTAAACGGCGGCCGTAACTATAACGGTCCTAAGGTAGCGAAATTCCTTGTCGGGTAAGTTCCGACCTGCACGAATGGCGTAACGATCTGGGCACTGTCTCCACAGGGGGCTCAGCGAATCTGTAGTACCGGTGAAGATGCCGGTTACCCGCATGAAGACGGAAAGACCCTGTGAACCTTTACTGCACCTTGGCACTGATCCCTGATGCGTTATGTGTAGGATAGGTGGGAGGCTTTGAAGCCGGGACGCCAGTTTCGGTGGAGTCAACGGTGAAATACCACCCTTATCGTATTGGAGATCTAACCTGGGCCCGTGATCCGGGTCGGGAACAGTGTCAGGCGGGTAGTTTGACTGGGGCGGTCGCCTCCTAAAAGGTAACGGAGGCGCTCGAAGGTTCCCTCAGGCTGATTGGAAACCAGCCGCAGAGCGCAAAGGCAGAAGGGAGCTTGACTGCGAGACCTACAAGTCGAGCAGGTACGAAAGTAGGACTTAGTGATCCGGTGGTTCCGTATGGAAGGGCCATCGCTCAACGGATAAAAGGTACTCCGGGGATAACAGGCTTATCGCCGCCAAGAGTTCACATCGACGCGGCGGTTTGGCACCTCGATGTCGGCTCATCACATCCTGGGGCTGAAGCAGGTCCCAAGGGTTCGGCTGTTCGCCGATTAAAGTGGTACGTGAGCTGGGTTTAGAACGTCGCGAGACAGTTCGGTCCCTATCTCATGTGGGCGCAGGATACTTGAGAGGAGCTGTCCCTAGTACGAGAGGACCGGGACGGACGAACCTCTGGTGCACCAGTTGTCGCGCCAGCGGCACAGCTGGGTAGCTATGTTCGGGAAGGATAACCGCTGAAAGCATCTAAGCGGGAAGCCAGCCTCGAGATGAGGTATCCCTGAAGACCCCTGGTAGATTACCAGGTTGATAGGCGGGGCGTGTAAGCGTTGCGAGACGTTCAGCTAACCCGTACTAATCGGTCGTTCGGCTTGACCATCTTCGAAGATTGCTGCACTCGGGACTTGGACGCTTAGGTTTTCCGTGAGAGATCGTGAAGGATCTTGTCAGGGAGATGACACCTTGGAAGGATTCGATTCAGGGCGGAGCCCCGGTTCAGGGGCTTTGCCGGATTTTCCGGGATTTCCGGTGGCCGTAGCGCGGGGGAAACACCCGTTCCCATTCCGAACACGGCAGTTAAGCCTCGCAGCGCCGATGGTACTGCACCGGCGACGGTGTGGGAGAGTAGGTCGTCGCCGGGATCCTTCTGGCCCCCGGTGGGTTCACGCCCACCGGGGGCCTTTTTCGTTCAGACGGACCGGACGGCTTTCTGCGTCCCGAGCGAGCGAGGTTGAGGGGTTCGGCTTTGCGTCCCGCTGGCTTCAGCAGCCCGTGACAGAAGTCGCGCTGCATTTGAGCGGCCAGGCATCCGGCCCCGGCATCGTGCCATCCGGGTGCTCGATGACTCGCACCGGGAGGTGGGGCGCGTGTGGCGCGGAACGCGCCACACGGGCTCAGCTCCTCGGTCGCCCTGGTTCCCGGGATTGCGGGCGGCCCGATAGGCTCCCTTGTCGCGCCTTGCCGAGCGGGCGCCTGGCCACTCTCGGTGGGACACGGACTTCTGCCGCGGGCTGCTTAGGGGTAGTAGCCGCTCATCGTGTTTGCGGCGGCGTTCGGCTTGCGAACGTCGACCTTGATACGCCTGAACCCGTCGTCTTCCCGTGTGCTGCTTGATTGGTAGGCCAGGAAGTACTGGGACCGGAGTTCGCGCTGGACGTTGGCGTAGATCTCGTCGAGGGAATCCGGGTCGCGAACGAAGTAGCTCTTTCCGCCTGTCTGCGTGCTCAGCCGATCCAGGCGGCGCCTGGCGCTCGCCTCGTCGATTCCCAGGCCGATGGCGTAGATGGTCACACCGGCGCGGCGGGCGTACTCGAGCGTATCCTCGAAGGAGAAACGGGAGACCTCGTCCTTGCCGTCGGAGAGCAGGAGGATCGCCCGCTGACCGGTAACGCCGGCGAAGTGGTAAAGGCTGAAGATGAGACTGTCGTAGAGAGCGGTCTGCCCTTCGGCCACCAGACCGGCCAGACCGCTTCCCAGTTCTCTCAGGTCGTTGGTGAGGCGGACGGCCAGTTGCGGGAAGCGGTTGAAGGTGATGACGGCCGCTCGGTCTCGCGGCGTCACCGCCTGTTCGAAGAAACCCAGCGCTGCCCGTCGGGTGATGTCCAGGGTGTTGCGCATGGAGGCGGAGTTGTCGATCAGGACGCCGACGTGAATCGGCAGGTCGACCACGCGCTCGAAACGGCTGACGGTCTGAAGCTCGCCGTCCTCGAAGACGGTGAAATCCCCTGGTGCCAGGCCGGCGATTGGGCGTCCCCTGCGGTCGGTGACCGAGATGAAGAGCTCGACGAACTGGACCTCGATCTGTTCGATGTCGGACGGCGAGTTGATGAACACGAGATCCTCGGCCGTGTTGCCGTCGCTCAGGTGGGCGACGGCGCGCACGTAGGAGACGCCGGCGCCGGCGGGAAGCTGAATTGGCTGGACGAAGGGCTCCTGGTACAGCGTCGACGTGAGGTCCTCGTTCAGGTAGAACTCGAGCCGGTCCAGCGTCGCCCCTTCCGGCACGTCGACATCCGCTCGCGCCCGCAGGCTCGAAACGTAGCGTTCGCCCCGATGAGGCTCGATCAGCCGGACGCTGAAGCTGTGTTCGCCGGCGTTGATCGCGAGTTCGTCCCAGGCAAGCAGATCGCCCTCCTCACCGACTCCTTCGACTCGTAGAGCGCGGGGCCGCGGAAAGTCGCCGAGGTCGAGCTCGACGCTGAAGGGCGGGTGTGTCTTCCTCAGGACCTGGGCGCCGTCGAGCACGAAAGAGACGGCTGAGACCCCCTCGCCCTCGACGACCGCGTCGAAGCGCACCAGGCCCGAGAGAATCTCGCCCGCAGGCTTGAGAAGCCGGATTCGGACCGATTCGGAACCCACGCTGCTGGCCGCTTCGGCCAGTAGACGCTCGCCTTCGGCATCGGACCTGGGGAGTGGGGCGCGGTGGGGCAGCCTGGGTACGGCGACATCCCCTTCTCCGCGAAAGAATCCGCCGCCGTTGACGTCCTCGAGGCGCAGGATGAGCCGATAAGCCCCTGGGCGCAGGTAGCGTTGAAACGGCAGGAGCAGGCTGTGTCCGAGGTCGGAGACCTGACCTTCAGCGGCCGGGAAGCCGAACTTGTATCGGAACGACTCGAACAGCTCCTGGTCCCTGACGACTTCGCCCACCAGCACGAGGTCGCGCGATCGATAGCCGGCAAACTCGCCAACTTCTATCGCCGAGGGGTCCACACTGATGCGGCCCTGGACCACGGTACGGCTCTGAAAGCGGCCCAGGAAGTCGTACTCGACCTCCGCATGGAACAGTGGCGCGCCGGGAGGCAGGTCGGTGGAGGCGGCGGCAAAGGCCGCCACCCACTCCTCGTTGCGTGGCCGGGGTCTGGACAGCACCCGCGCCAGTTGACTTGAGTAGTCGCCGCCCAGACTGCGCACCTGGGCAACGACATCCTCCAGGAGGTGGCCGTTGATACAGGCCTTCGCCCCCTCGACGAGTCCGCGAATGTCGCCGCGGCCCGGCGCCCAGACGCGGGCCTCGCCCAAGCCGCGGGCGCGTGCGAAGATCAACAGGAAGCGGAACCGCACTCGGTCGCTGCCCTGGTAGATCCAGATCTCGGCCGGGATCCTCGTTGTAGTGCATCGGACCTGGATGATGCGGTTCGGTTCGCCGTGAATGAGCAGCACCTGTGAGCGGGCGTCGGTCAGGCCGCCGTAGTTGGAACGTGCGTGGGCCACGCGTTCCTCCCAGCGCTCGCGCATTTCGTTGCGACCGGTCTTCGGAATCGGGTCGCGGACCTGCCAGAACTTCCGCACGAACGCGTCGCGCTGGTAGTCCCTCTCAAGCCGCAGGAAGACGTTCCGTTCTTCCGGGGTCATGATGGTCCTGACCTCGGCTAGCCACTCGGCGTGGCGCTTGTCGAGGTCGTCGCTTGCGGAGGTCCGGACCGCCGTCTGGGCGCCGTCCTTCCCCTGGGCTTCCTGCGCGCGCGCTGCAGCGTCCAGGACGGCCCCGCCTACAAAGCCGCCAAGGATGCCCACCACGATGAAGCCGTTCAGTCGGCTTCCAGGCTGGTGGCGCATCATGCTGCCGCGGACCGGGTCACGGCGGGACAGCGTACCAGCCTCGAACCCGGCCCGGGCGTTCCGCGGATTGGGGAGTCCGCCGTGATCTTCGTCGCCAACCCCTGGGACGTTGCTATACTGCCGCGTCCTGTTTGACGTAGCGTGCGCCGGTGGCCGGCGCCTTCATCTCGACTCTCAGCATGGCGGAGGGACACATTCCATGCCGATCAAGCTCGTTTCTGTGGTTCGTCTCACTGCGCTCCTGGTGGCGCTCCTCTGCGTGGCGCCCATCGGCGCCCAGTTGCCGCCGGACGCGGTCGATCTCGCCAAGGTGAAGATCCCCGAGGCGGTCAAGTCGACCGACCTCTGCCCGGTCAAGCTCGTGCCCTCCGCGGCTGACGGTGAGACCTGGACCCATGGCGGCGTGGAGTACCGAGGCAGCGAGGCGGGTGTCAAGGCGGCCTTCGACGGCGATCCCGACGCACATGCGGCCAAGGCGGCGCAACAGCGGTACGTCAGCAATTTCATGCTCGCGATGAGCACGATCTGGTGTCCGATCACCGACGAGGTGACGCCCGGCGGCCGAAAGCAGGTGGACGGCCTCGGCTTCACGTGGGAGAGCTGCTGCTCCTTCTGCGACGAGGAGATGAGGCCGGACAACTTCGACGAGGCCCTTGAGCGCCTGCGTGAGCGCGCTGTCGAGTCCTTCGAACTTACCGGCGGCATCTACACCGAGGGCGCCAGCAGCCCGGTCGAAGGCGCGATTCGGGACGATGTCTAGCGCCGCCACAGGCTGACACTCCCTTGCCGCGGATAACGCGCGTCTACACGCGGACCGGCGATGACGGCACGACCGGTCTGGGCATTCGGGCTCGGGTTCGCAAGGACTCTGCCCGCGTCGAGGCGTATGGAGCGGTCGACGAGCTGAACTCGGCTGTTGGCGTAGCCGTCTCTGCCGGCGTCTCGACCCGAGTGCGGGGTTGCCTGGGCCGTGTGCAGCAGGAGTTGTTCCACCTCGGTTCGGATCTCTGTGTGCCCGCGGATGGCGACGCTCCGCCGGTTCCGCGCATCGAGGAGCGACACGTTCGCGGCCTGGAGAAGACGATCGACGCGCTGCAGGAGGACTTGGCGCCGCTGGAGAACTTCGTGTTGCCCGGCGGCTGCCCGGCGGCCGCTTCCCTGCACCTGGCGCGTACGATCTGCCGGCGTGCGGAACGGCGCCTGGTGACCCTCGCGGCCACGGAAACGGTCGGCGCTCCGGCCCTGACCTACGTCAACAGACTCTCGGACGCCCTGTTCGTGATGGCCCGCTACGAGAACCGGATGCGTGGCGAGGCCGATGTGCTGTGGGACTCGAGGGCGTAGCGGCGTTCCGCCGCGACGTAACCTGGAATGCGCCTTCCGCGCCGCCTGCTCGACGTCGCCACCATTGGCCTCGTGTTCCCGATTGCCTCGGCGCTCGGCTTCCTGGCCGGCAGGGCGATCGGCGGCTGGTTCGACGCGGCGAATGCCGGAGCCCTGATCGGAGGACTCTTCGGCGTCGTGGCAGGCTTCTACAACGTGTACCAGGTGGTTCAGCGCCTGAATGCCGACGAGGAAGACGGTGACACGGACGGGCGGTGAAGCAGGGGACGGGGCAGGGCGCCCGGAACACGCAGGTCCGACCCGGTTCTTCGGCGGACGGGGCGGCAGCGAGGATGAACTTGCTGTCATGTCGAGGCGCGTCCTGCGGTGCTCGCTGGTGGTGACCGTCGTGGCGGGTGCACTGGCGCTGGTCTGGAGTCCGAGTGCCGCCCTGACCTTGACAGCCGCGGGGCTCGTCAGTAGTTTCAGCTTCCGCGGCCTGGAGATGCAGGTTCGCGCGTTGGAGCCTCGCGTCGACGGGCGCCTTGGCGCCAAAAACATCCTGTTCATCGTTCTCCGCTATTCGTTGTTGAGCGCTTTCATCGTTGCGGCCCTTCTTGTGGGGTCAAGGGAGTTCATCGCGCTGATCCTGGGTTTCTCGGTCGTGCCGCTGGCGCTGCTGATCTCGGAGTTGGTGGACCGGTTCGCGCCGGTTCGGTAGCCTGTCGCTCCCCGTCGGCCGAGACGATTCTCTCCAGACTGATCGAAGCCAGCACCCCGCGCGCGATCAACCCCGTCCGTTCGAGCAGCGGTCCCCCCCTCTTCACTTACCCGAGTCGCTTCCAACGCCATGGCCGCCGGAGAACACTCCATCCTCTACAAGCCCGTCAACGCCGCCTGGCAGGTCGGGGTGGACCTTGTCGGGGCAGAGGAGCAGCTGCCCCACGACGTACCCGATCACGTGGTGATGGCCCTGTTCGTCTTCGCCGTCGTCACGGTGCTGGGTGTGACCGTCTCGCGCGGCCTGAGGAAGGACGATCCCGGCAAGCTGCAGCAGCTCATCGAGCTGGTCCTGTCGTGGATGCGCAACCTGCTCGAGGAGACGATCGGTGAGGGCGGTTCACGGCACCTGCCTCTGATCGCCTCGTTCGCCTTCTTCATCTTCGTGAGCAACCTGTCCGGGTCGCTGTTCTTCCTGCAGCCGCCGACGCAGAACGTGAACGTGACCTTCGCGCTCTCGATCACGGCTTGCGTGCTGTACCACCTGTTCGGCCTGCGCCGGAACGGGCTGCGGTACTTCAAGCACTTCGCGGGACCGCTCATCCTCCTCGCGCCGCTCTTCATCCCGCTCGAGATCATCACCCACGCCGCCCGCGTCCTGTCCCTGGGCATGCGCCTGTTCGGGAACATCTTCGGTGAGCATCTCGCGGCGTCCGTCGTCTTCGGTCTGGTCCCGCTGGCCGTTCCGATGCCGATCATGGCGTTGGGTCTGATGGGCGCGACTCTTCAGACGTTCATCTTCATCATGTTGACCACCGTTTACATCGCCGAGGCAGAGGCGTCGGCACACTAAGGGGACTTTCAGGAAAATGAACAAGTCAAAGAAGCTGGTCTTTCTCGCGGCCGTGCTCCTCACCCTGTTCGCTGCTCCGGCGATGGCGCAGGACGGTGAGGGGGGCGCCAGCGCCGCTGATCTCGCCGCCCTCGGGGCCGGCCTCGGAATCGGCATCGCCGCGGCCGGCGGCGCAATCGGTCAGGGTCGGGCAACAGGCGAGGCGTGCGCCGGGTTGGCCCGCAATCCGGGCGCCGGCGGCCGGATCCAGATCATGCTGCTCATCGGTCTGGCGTTCATGGAGTCGGTCGTCATCTACGCCTTGGTCATCGCACTCTTCGGAATAGGGTTCATCGGCTAGTGGCCGGCGCAGCGCGGTCGCTGCGCCGCGCTTGCCAACGCTGTAACGCCCGCTTAGGGGTCACAGGGCAGGACCTGAGCCCCGGCGGGCGTTTCGCGTGCCTGCGGTCGGTGGCAGGCGCCTCAATCCCGGCACGAGCCGGCCATCTTGGCCGCATGGGACTTGAGGCGTGGGGCTCTGAATCGCCCCGCCCGGGTGTGCTGCCGAGCGGCCCAAACCCTTCCAGGGAGAAGAGAAAGCGTCCCGTTCGTTCTTGTCGCGGGACTTGGCATCGAATGTGCTGACCCTTGGCTGTCGAAAGGCGCCGCGGTCCAAACATTCGCGGCGGGGAGGTACAGATGAACGCGATGGCCGATCACAGTGGTGGTTGGAACTTCGACGCCGAGGTGCTGCCCTTCATGGACAGCCTCTACAGCACGGCGTACCGGATGTCCCGAAACAAGCAGGACGCCGAGGACCTGATCCAGGAGACGTACCTGCGAGCGTACAAGTACTACGACAAGTTCCAGGAGGGGACGAACTTCAAGGCCTGGCTGTTCAAGATCCTCAAGAACACGTTCATCAACCGCTACCGCAAGCGCCAGCGGCAGCCGCTGAAGAACTCGTTCGACGACATCGAGGGCGCCTTCGAGTGGAAGCTCCTCGAGTCGCCGCTGACGGCCCGTGGTACGACGCCGGAAGAAGACCTGCTCGAGGGCGCCCTGGACCAGGACGTCAAGAAAGCCCTCGAAGCCCTGCCTGAGGACTACCGGATTGCCGTCGAACTGGCCGACCTGGAGGGACTGTCCTACCGTGAAATCGCCGACCGGCTCCAGATTCCTCTCGGAACGGTGATGAGCCGGCTCTACCGGGGCAGGCGCAAGCTGGAAACGGTTCTGCTCCGCTACGGGCGTGAGCACGGCTACATCCGTTCCGGCATGCCCCGAAAGATGCGGTCCAGGCAGGATGCTGCCTGAGGATCGCCGCGCCGCTTTCCGCAGTTCCGGAAAAAAGTAGCTGCCTCCTGTGTCCAAGTCGCCTCCGAATGTGGCACAATAGCCGGCTTGGCCGCTCCGGCCGAATCGGCTAACTCATGTATTTCAAGCCACTTACACGCTGGATTGGCGCTTTGGCGCTGGTCGGTCTGTGCGCGTTCGTCGGGTGGCGTGGACTGCATCCGCCCCCGGAGAAGGTGGTGGTCGGCGCCGGCCACTCCGACGTCGCGGGAGGACCGGCAGCTGGATTCGAGCTCGATGCGAGAGCCCTGGATCAGGTGTCCATCCCGCTGGAGAACCGCATTCGAAGGGGGGATACGCTGGACCGCGTGCTGCAGCGAGCCGGCGTCCCGGATTCCGAGCTGCATCAGGCGTCGGCAGCGGTGAGCGAGGTGCTTGACCCGCGGAGACTCCGTGCTCGTGACCCGGTCGTCTCCATGGTCCGCCCGGGCGGCGAGCTGGTCGGCATCAGTCTGCCGCGCCCGGGACACGGAGTAGTCGTCGCCGAGCGAAGGGATGGCGTGTGGAGAGGCCGTTACCGTCCTTTCCGGCGCGCCCATGTGCGGCGGTCGGTTGCTGGCGAACTGCGGGGCCCGCTCGAGAGCTCGATTCGTCGGGCCGGCGCTCCTCCCAGCCTGGCGAACAGCATGGCCGGGGTGCTGCAGTGGGACCTGGACTTCAACCGTGATCTTCGTCTGGGCGACCGCTTCGAGATCGTCTACGACGAGTTGCTCCTCGACGGCAAGGTCGAGGGCATCGCAGCTGTTCATGCGCTTCGCTACCGGAACCGCGAGCGTTGGGTCGAGGCGTACCGTTTCGGCGGTGACGAGGTCGGCGGAGAGACGGTGTTCGGGGATGGCGAGGTGGTTGCGGCGGCCGGCGCCGACCGCTACTACGATGGCGAAGGTCAACCCCTGCGGCGACAGTTCCTCCGCTCGCCCCTGCCGTACTCGAGAGTCACGTCCCGGTTCTCGCTGAATCGGTTCCACCCGATCCTGAAGCGTCGCATGCCGCACTACGGCGTGGACTACGGCGCGCCCGTCGGAACCCCGGTGCGGGCGACGGCGGACGGCACCGTGCTCTCCGCAGGCACGCGCGGCGGCGGCGGCCGGACGGTCCGGC
Source organism: uncultured Thermoanaerobaculia bacterium (assembly GCA_951813015.1). Lineage (GTDB taxonomy): Bacteria > Acidobacteriota > Thermoanaerobaculia > Multivoradales > Multivoraceae > Multivorans. Next base: position 907,760 of record CATOTG010000006.1, read on the forward strand.
TGAGGCACGCCAATGGCTACCTGACGGCCTATCTCCACCTGTCCGGCTATGCGGAAGGGATCAGGAGCGGCCGTCGCGTTCAGCAGGGCGATGTCGTCGGCTACGTGGGCTCGAGCGGCCTCTCAACCGGCCCGCATCTCGACTACCGGGTGCAGCGCAACGGTCGCTGGATCAACCCCGCGACCCTGGTCAACGAGTCCGTTCCGCCGCTCGCCGACACCCTGCTGCCCGCCTTCCTGCAGCACCGCGACGCCCTGCGCCGGGAACTCGGCGGGGCGCACAGTTCCGCCGTCAGCGCGGGGCCGTAGATACGCGCTCACCCGAGCCGCCTTCGGCGGCCGCTCTGGAGGCCTCGTTCGGACGAGGTGCTCAAGGGCATCTCCAGACCGAGCTGGCCTCCCGCGAGTACATTGACCGCAGCGAGGATGCCCGCACTTTCCCAAGCCACCGGAGTGACTCACCGTTGGACGCGCGGCCTTGGGGGCTCGCTCGCGCGAAACCAGGGTCGCGATCCGTTCTACTCCAGGGAGCGGGCGCGAACGCGAAGCATCGAGTAGGCCTCGGAGCGCGAGAGGCTGCTGCCCACCTGGAGCGTGTAGGGATTGCTCCAGGCTTCCTGTCCGTTCGCACCGGCGTCGGTCTCGACGTAGGTCAGCGTGTTGCCGTTCTCCCACGCGACCACCGCCCCGGCGCCCTCGGGCGAGACGAAGATCGTCGGTTGTCCGTCGCCGATCGTGGGCGCCACGCGCTCCGACTTCACCTGCAGCCGGGCGAGGTGCTGGATGTAGCCGTCGCCCACCGGCTGTGCAGCGGCGAGGAGAACGTGGCTCTCCCCGGCCCCGGTTCCTTCCAGAAGGTCACCAGCCTGGGATCGGGCGCCAAAGACCACGATGTGAACGCGAGCGGCACTTGACACGCTGGCTAGTCCGCCTTCGTCACAAAGGTTGGCAGCGCGCTCAACCAGTACGTTCTCGACGTCCTGGGCCAGGGGGGCGAGCACCCGGCTACGGATCCGACGACCGAAAACGACAATGTGAACGCGTGCCGCCTCAGCGACTGTCGTCAACGCATCCGGCTCCTCGTCCTTGATCCGTTGGCACAGGTTGGTGGATTCAAGGTAGCCGGCCAGACTGCCAGCAAGTTCGGAGAGCTCCGTCGCCGGAGTGGAAAGCTCGAGTTGGACGAGTGCTCCGCTTGCGCGGTGGGCGAAGCCGATGACTACCGCATTGGCCTCGGAGGCGGCGTCGACGGTCGGCGCCCTGAGCAGGTTTGGGGCTACCTCACCCTCGAACGGTTCGTCGATCAGGTCCTGCGACACGAAGTCGTTCAGCCGGTGAACGCGACGCCAAGTCGAGGCGAGTTCACCGTCTATCAGCACGACAGGTGCGTACATGACCTCTTCGCCACCGGCGCCGTCTTCTGACCACACGACGTGGAGCACGGTCCGTGTGCTCCACTCGCCGCCGGTGCTGGTTGCCAGTTCGAAGCGATCGTGAGTGACCGCGACCCGTGGGTACGACTTGTCGCTGTAGATGTTGCCCGAGACTTCGATCGTCTCAGCCCAGTCGCTGCCTTTGAAGGATGCGAGGTTGACCCGGGTCAGGGTCGAGTCGTTGTTGCTTGACCAGACAACGTAGAGTTGGCCGCTGACCGCGTCGAAGGACACGGAAGGCGTTCGGTCCCTGTCGTCCCCTTCGCTGCCGGGAACAAGGTAGTGTTCAAGTGTTCCCAAACCCCGACGCACCTCAAGTCTCAGTACCTGGGCGCCTGCTGACGCCTCGGCGCCGTCCGGGAAGAGTTCGCTGTAGGTTCCTACGGTGACCTTGTAGATGTCACCTCTCTTCCCCAGAACGGGGTCGCTGTCTTCCGCTTGGGCGCCGCCGCCTACAAGCAAGGCCAGCAGCGCCGCCGCCCCATAGTAGAGTGGCGTCCTCCTGACGCCGATGCGGGTGCTCTTTCTCATCACGCCCTCAGATTCATCACTTGACGGAAATCAAGCGACACAAGTAGGTCCGCCAAGCCGGCCTCGTCTGGATAGAAGTGGTGCCCGAGTTCGGCGAAGTACTGGCGTGCCGTTTCGGAGTCGCCTTCCTGCAAGGCCACGTGGCCTAGCAGGTATAGGCTGTTCTTGATTGATGCGGGCTCTTCGTACTGCTTGGCCAACGCTAGTGCGCGCTGCCCGTGCCGCCTCGCGGTCGCGGGCCTGTGCAGCTCAAGGTGAGCAAAACACAGGTCAAGATGGGGCAGCATGCTGTAATGAGCTGCGCCTTCGCGCCGGAAAGTACGGATACTTCGGTAGATCAGACGAAGACTCTCCCGCATTCTGCTTCCACGAAAGCCCTTCGACCGGATAGCCTTGACGAGGAGGCAGTAGCCTAGGTTCGTCTCGGCGCCGGCAGTCCACGTCGGAGGCGAGTCCTTTGCATGGCGGAGGGCGGTCCGGTACTCGGCGGCTGCGTCAGTTTCCCGGCCATCCGCTACGAGGAGGTTCCCGATCAGGTTGTGCGAAAGGCCCGTCAGCCGGTCGCGCTGGAGTTGCACGGAGTGATAGTGGGAGAGCCGCGCATAGAACAGCGCCTTCTTTATCTGGCCCTCAAGTTCATGAGCGCGGGCGATGGTGTAGGAGGCCAGCCAGCGATTGTGGTCGTCGTTGCTGTCAAGCAGGAGCTTGCGCAGTTCCGGCATGACCTCGGCACCGTTCCCGAGCTCGGTTTCCGCAGCGCCCCAGTTGCAAAGGGCCGTGTCGGCTCGGTCCTTGTTGCCCGACTCGGTTGCAACGCCTGCAGCTCGGCGGAAGAAGGCTGCCGCCTTCCGGTAGGAGCCGCTGCTGCCGAACGCCCGCCCGCGGTCCATCAGCGTCGCGAAGTCCCCGGCCGTTCTCCTTTCGTACGTTTCCGGCTCGGGAACGAATCCTGGAAGAGCAGCCGAATCAGCCGGCGGGTGGAAGGGAGCGACGATGGTGGTCATTGGCAGCAAAGCGGACGATTCAAGAGCCGAGTGTACCCTAGGCAGCCCGTGGCAGAAGTCGCGCTGCATTCGAGCGGCCATGCATCCCGCCCGGCATCGTGCCATCCGGGTGCTCGATGACTCGCACCCGGAGGTGGGGCGCGTGTGGCGCGGAACGCGCCACACGGGCTAGGCTCCTCGGTCGCCCTTGTTCCCGGGATTGCGGGCGGCCCGATATGCTCCCTCGTTGCGCCTTGCCGGGCGGGCGCTTGGCCACTCTCGGCGCCACACGGACTTCTGCCACGGGCTGCCAGGTGATCGTGGAGCGGTTCATCCGCGCACCGAGTCGATGCGACGTTGGCGGGATGTCCGGTCACAGGACGCGGCGCCGTGATGGGGCGGATGCTCGAGGAGGTACGGCCATGTGCGCTTCGAGAGCTTGGCGACCTTCTCCTCATGGCTACCTTGAAGCCCCGCACTACTCGACGATCTGCAGGCGCGCCGCACCACGCCCAAGAAGACCCCGGGCGCGATCAGTTCGATGAGGGTTGGCCCTTCGTCACCTTCCTCGGGACCAGGGTTCCCTGTGGAGTCGACCGGCCTGTCGAGGCGGACCCCGGTTGCCGGCCTTCCTCGGGCGTCGGGAAGTCCTGCCTGGTGAACCGGGCGGCGCCCCGGAGTTCCTGGTCAGCGCGGGTCCATCGCGTCGCCAGACCCCGTCGCCGGCGCACGCAGGCTCTGCAGTGACCAATACCGCCGGTAGAGCTCGTTGCCGGCGTACAGTTCCTCGTGGCTGCCGGCGGCCGCCAGGCGGCCGCGGTCGAGGACGTGGATTCGCGCGGCGCGCCGGGCGGTCGCCAGCCGGTGCGCGATGATCAGCGTTGTCCGGCCTTCGAGCAGGTGCTCGATCGCTTCCTGGACGATGGCCTCCGAGTCGGGGTCGAGCGCGCTGGTCGGCTCGTCGAGCAGCAGAATCTGCGGATCCCGCAGGAAGGCCCGGGCGATCGCGATCCGTTGGCGCTGGCCGGCCGAGAGGCGGACGCCCCGCTCGCCGACCTCGGTGTCGTAGCCGCGATCCAGGTCCTCGATGAACGCCGCCGCGCCGGCCGCCTCGGCGGCCGCTCGCACTGTTGCAGCATCCGCGTCGGGGCGGGCCATCCTGATGTTCTCGGCCACCGAACCCGAGAAGAGGAAGATGTCCTGCGGCACCAGGGCCATGCGGCGCCGGAGATCGGCCAGGGCCACCGAGTCCAGCGGCCGGCCGTCGATGAGGATCCTGCCCTCGTCCGGCTCGTAGAACCGGAGCAGCAGCGAGAACAGGGTGCTCTTGCCGGAACCGCTGGGGCCTACCAGGGCGGCGAGCCGGCCCGGCTCGACGGTGAGCGACAGGTCGGTGAGCGCCGGCTGGTCGGCCCCCTGGTAGCGGAACCCGACCGACTGCACACTGAGCCGGCCGCCGCCGTCGGCCAGGGGTCGCGGCGCGACCGGCCCGACGATCGACGACTCGCGGTCGAGGAGCTCGAACACGCGCTCGCTCGAGCCGCGAAGCCGCCTGTAGCCGGCGTAGAGCGATCCGAGCTGGCCGACCGAGATCGCGATCATGAAGGTGTAGAGGAGGAAGGAAGTCAGTTCGCCCGCCGTGAGCGACCCTTCGAGCATCAGGCCGCCGCCGTAGCCGAGCACGATGCCGAAGGCGCTGAAGCCGCCGAAGGTCATCAGCCCCGAGAAGCCCGCGTAGAGGCGGGCATTCACGAGTTGCACGCCGAGCAGATCGCCCAGGCGGTTGCGGTAGCGGGCCCGCGCGTCCTCTTCGGCGGAGAACGCCTGCAGCGTGCGGACCCCGGCCAGCGCTTCTTCCGCCCAGGCGGAGGTCTCGGCCACGGCGTCGCGCTCGTCCCGTGCAACCCTCTCCAGCCGCCGCCCGAAGAGAACGGCGAACAGCACGACGGGGGGTACCACCAGGAGCGCCACCAGGGTCAGACGGGTCTGGACCACGAGCAGAATGGCGAGAACGCCGGCGAACCGCACCAGCGCCTGCAGCCCGGTGGGAATCTGTTCGGTCAGGGCCGCCTGCACCACGGTCAGGTCAGAGCCCATGCGCGACAGCAGCTCGCCGACGCGCCGGCCGTCGAAGAAGTCCACGGAAAGGCCCACCAGGTGGCTGAAGAGCCGCCGCCGCAGGTCCCGCAGCAGGCGGGCGCCGGCCGCGCCGAGCAGGTAGATCTGGAAGTAGCCGAGCACGCCCATGATGGCGAACAGGCCGATCAGCCGCGCCACGATCCCGCCCAATCCGGCCCCGGCGCCGGCCGATTCGAGCGCCGCATCGACGACTCGCCCGGCAAGGAACGGCATGAGCAGCCCGATCCCCGTGCCGGCGATCAGCAGCGCCGTCGCCGCGATCAGCGGCACGAGGTACGGCCGCGCGAGCCCGTACAGGCGACTGAACGCGACCGGACCGGCCGCCCCCCCGGCCTCTTCTGCGGACGACGTCAAGAGTAAGTTCTTCGAGAGCCGGCGGCGCCGTTCCCGGTCAGCTCGCCTCGGACGTGCAGGAGCGGGGCCTCTCCCGGCTGCTCGACCTCGGGCGCGTGCGCGCCGGCGCCGCGCGCGACGGCCTGCTTCAAGCCAGGTGGACTCCGACTACTCGAGCGAGCGGGAGCGATCACGCAGGATCGAGTGGGCCTCGGAGCGCGAAAGGCTGCTGCCGATCTGGAGGGTATAGGGCTTGCTCCAGGTTTCTTGCGCTTGCGCACCGGGCTCGGCCTCGACGTAGGTCAGCGTGTTGCCGTTCTCCCAGGCGACCACTGCGCCGGCGCCCGTGGGCGAGACGAAGATCGTCGGCTCGCCGTCGCCGATCGAGGGAGCGACCCGCTCCGATTTCACCTGCAGCCGGGCAAGGTGCTGGACGTAGTCGTCGCCGACCGGCTGGGCGGCGGCGAGGAGAACGTGGCTGTCACTGGTCGGTGCCTCTTCCAGAAGGTCGCCTGCCTGGGATCGGGCGCCGACGATGACAATGTGGATTCGGGCGGCACTCGAAACGCTACTGAGACCGCCTTCGTCGCAGAGTTCTTCGGCGCGATCGACCAGCACGTTCTCTACATCCTGCGCCAAGCGACTGAGCACACGGCTGCGAATCCGACGGCCTACGATGACTATGTGTATGCGCGCGGCCTCGGCGACTCTCGCTACCGCGCCCTGCTCCCCGTCGTCGATCCGTTGGCACAGATTGGTGGATTCAAGGTGGTCGGCCAGACTGCCGCCAAGTTCGGAGAGTTCCGTCGCTGGCGTCGAAAGCTCGAGTTGAACGAGAGCTCCGCTGGCCCTGTCGGCGAAACCAATGACCACAGCGTTGGATTCGGAGGCTGCGTCTACGGTCGGGGCCTTGAGCAAACCTGCCGGCGCCTCGCCCTCGTATGGGTCCTCGATTAGTTCCTGCGACACGTAGTCGTTCAGTCGGTGCACGCGGCGCCACGTCGACGCAAGCTCACCGTCGATCAGCACGACAGGCGCGTACATGACCTTCTCGCCGTCAGCGGCGCCTTCCGACCAGACGACGTGGAGAACCGTTCGCGTGTTCGACGCGCCATCGTCTCCGTTCGCGAGTTGAAAGCGATCGTGAGTGACGGCGACCCGCGGGGACGACTTGTCGCTGTAGATATTGCCTGAGACCTCGATCGTCTCGGCCCAGTCGCTGCCGTCGAAGGACGCCAGGTTAATCCGGGTCAGCGTCGAGTCGTTGTTGCTCGACCATACGACGTAAAGTTGACCTGTGGCCGCGTCGAAGGACAGGGACGGCGTTCTGTCACTGTCATCCGCTTCGCTGCCGGGTACAAGGTAGTGCTTGACCGTTCCCGAGCCCCGCCGCGCCTCAAGTCTCAGGACTTCGGCGTCTGCGGCTGCCTCGGAACCGTCCGCGAAGAGTTCGCCGTACGTCCCGACCGTGACTTTGTAGATATCGCCGCTTTGTCCCAGAACTGGCGCGCTGTCTTCGGCCTGAGCTGTACCACCGGCAAGCAGCAGAAGCAGCAATGCCAGCACCCCGCAACGGAATGGCGCTTCAGTGAAGGTAATGCGGATGCCCGTCATGATCACGCCCTCAGATTCACTACTTGGCGAAGGTCGAGTGCCACCAACATGTCCGTCAGTCCGGCGTGACCAGGATAGAAGCGCTGCCCCAGTTCTTGAAAACACCGGCGCGCCGCTTCCGTGTCCCCTTCCAACAGGGCGATTTGGCCGAGCAGATAGAGGCTGTTCTTGATGACTGCGGCATGTTCGTACCGTTTGGCTAGCTCGAGCGCGCGCTGTCCGTGCCGTCTCGCGGAAGCTGACCGCTTCAGCTCCAAGTGCGCGAAACACAGGTCAAGGTGCGGGATCACGGTGTACTGGATGGCCTGTTCTCGGCGAAACGTGCGGAGACTCCGGTAGATCAACTTGAGGGCTGCGCGCATCGTGGCGCGGCGCAGGCTCTTGCTGCGGACCGCGGCGGCAAGGAGGCAGTAGCCCAGGTTCCCTTCAGCGCCGGCTGTCCATGTCGGCGGCGCATCTTCGGCGTTTCGGAGTGCGGCGCGATAACAGGTCGCAGCTTCCGACTCTCGACCCTCGGACACATGGAGGTTGCCCAAGAGGTTGTACGAGCCGCCCGTCAGCCCCTGCCGATCAACGTAGGCGGAAATGTCACGGGACAGCTGGGCGTAGAACAGCGCCTTCTTGATCTCTCCCTGCAACTCGTGAGCGCGGGCAACGGTGTAGGCAGCCAGCCAGCGGTTGTGGTCGACCTCGCTGCCGAGCAGGATTCTCTGAAGCTCCGGCATCACCTCGACACCGTTGCCGAGTTCAGTCTCCGCCGCGCCCCATCCGCAGAGGGCTTCGTCGGCGAGGTCGCTTTCTCCGGCGGCAGTCGCTACTCTGACGGCTCGCTGGTAGACGATGGCGGCTTCCCGGTACGAGCCCTTGGCGACCAGATCTCGCCCACGGTCTCGGAGCGTCTCGAAGTCCTCGGTCACCTCAACCGCGCATGTCGCCGCCTCGGGCGCGGGAACGCGCTCCGGGATGAACACCGGCTCAGGCGACGAGTGGAAGGGAACGACGGTGGCAGTCATGGGGAACAGAACGAACGGTTCAAGAGCGAATTCTACACCAAGTGATCAGGGGGCGGAGCGGCACGTCGGTGCGGACCGTCCCCTTCAGCGGATCGTGAACGGCGGCGGCCGGATCGAGCGGGAGTACGCGCTGGGCAGCCGCCGCACGGATCTGCTGATCGTGTGGCCGCCCGGCCGCTTCGGCGGCGCGAGCGAGCCAGCCGAGCCTGCGCGCCGCTACGTGGTGGAGTGCAAGATCCTGCGGGGGAGCCTGGAGGCCACGATCCGCGAGGGGCTGGAACAGACCCTGGCCTGCATGGACAAGTGCCGGGGCGAGTCGGGGCGCCTGGTGATCTTCGACCGAGGCGGATCGAGGCCGTGGGAGGAGAAGATCTTCCGGCGCGAGGAGTCGCTGGGCGGCCGGGCCGTGACCGTGTGGGGCGCCTGAGGACGACGGCCACAGCCGGCCCCGAGGCATGACGTCCTGGCGGGCCGGCGGGGCGGGCCTTCGTCCGGGCCGTCGACGACCCGCGTCCGGCCCTCGGTGGCCTCCGCCACGGACGGCGGTTCCTCGCGGGCCTTCGTCCGGGCCGTCGCGACCCGCGTCCGGACCCTACACGTCCAGGCCGACCTGGCGCATCAGGTCGAGCGCGTTGCTTCGGGTGACGACGCCCTCGCGCAGGCGGTAGTCGAACCGGATCTCGCCGTTTTCGAGCTCATCCCTGAAGTGGACGTTTCGAAGGGACGAGTGCGCCGAATCGTCGGCGATCCGGGCCAGCGCCAGATCGTGGGTGGTCACGAGTCCGATCGCGCCGCGGTCGAGGAGGCCGCGGATGAGGCCTTCGGCGCCGACTCGGCGGTCGTGGGAGTTCGTGCCGTGGAGGATCTCGTCGAGCAGGAACAGCACGGGCGTCTCCTGGTCCGTCAGGTCGAGCACGGACCGGAGCTTCGTGATCTCGGCGTAGAACCTGGACTGGCCTTCCGCCAGGGAGTCCGTGAGCTGGAGGGAGGAACCGATGGCGAGCGGCGTCAGCCGGAGCGACCGGGCGCGTACCGGCGCGCCGGCCAGCGCGAGGACAACGTTCGTGCCGACGGTCCTCAGCAGAGTGCTCTTGCCGGACATGTTCGAGCCGCTCACGATCAGGCACTGTGTCGGCGGGCCGGCATGGCTGCCGTCCTCGGGCGGGCAGGCAAGGTGGACGTCGTTCGCCACGCAGTCCTCCGAAGCCAACAGCGGATGCCCGAGCTGCCTGCCGGCGAGCATCGGGCGCTGCCTGCCGACTGGCTCCACCAGTGTGGGGAAGGTGTGGTCCGGGTGCTCGAACGCGTGGGAGGCGAGACTCGCCAGGGCCTCGACTTCAGCCAGCGTCCCCAGCCAGGCGGCGACCCGGTCGCCGTGGCGACGGCGCCACGAGTCGATCGCGTAGGCGAGTTGGGGAGTCCAGAGCAGCAGCAGGCCGAAGGGGGCGAAGACGGCGTTGTGCATCGAGTCGAGCAGGTCGACCAGACGCTGCAGTTGCCTGGCGCTTCGGGCGCCGGTGATCCCGTCGCCGCTTTGCAGCCGCTTCGCCAGTTCGACCAGACGGCTGCTCTCGAACGGCTCGCGCTCGATGACTTCGAGCAACGATGAGACCAGGTTCAGGTCGCGGCTCGCGCGCGTCACGCCGTCGGTTGCCGCCCTGAAGCGGCCGCGCATGGTGAGACTGCAGAGGACCTGCGGCAACGCCACGGCCAGGAAGGGCGACGGCCCCCAGCTCCAGATCGTCCAGCCGGTCACGGTGAGGACGTTGGCGACCGCGACGAGCCCCAGCAGGGCGCGCACCAGGAACTCCCGGCCGCCGGCGCCCGGGAGCGCGGGCCGCCCGTCGCCCTCCGCCCAGGACACCAGCGCCTCCGGATCGAGGTCGGTGCGCGCGATTCGACCGGAGGCGGCGAGACGTTCCCGGAAGTCGAGGCGGGGCGCCAGCTCGCGCACGGCTTCCTGGCGCTTGTGTACGACGTCGATTGGCGCGGGCCGGAGCAACCAGGATGCCAGGAGTTCGTCGCCTCCGCGGGTCCGTGCCCGGTTCAACATCAGGAACAGGGAGTCGGGGCCGAACAGGTCGAGGTCCGCGGCGTAGACGTGCTCGGCGTGTTCGTCGCCGAAGCGTGATCCAGGCCGACCGCCGGCGCGCCAGTCGCCGTCGAGACGGTCGAGAGTGCGGCGGTAGAAGTCCCGTGCCCGCTCCAGTCGGTGAGCCCGTCGCAGGATGCGCTCGTGAAGGACGACGAGGACCAGGAAGCAGAGGACGGGCACGGCCGCCCAGAGCAGGGAGAAGAGCCGTTCCTGAACGGACAGCCAGACGAGTACGGCTGCCACAAGGACCGTGGCCAGCCGTGACCAGGAGACGGCCTTCTCGAAGAGTCGCGTTCGCCGCAGCAGAGCGTTGCGCCGCTCGGCTCGGGATGCCATCCGTGCGCCCGCGGACGGTCGCCCGGACTGGTTCGCGTCTTGCTCGTTACCTCGCAAGCCGGGTTCCATCCGTGCGCCCGCGGACGGTCGCCCGGACTGGTTCGCGTCTTGCTCGTTCCCTCGCAAGCCGGGTGCGCGGGTCGAACTTGGGCTGTCCACCACGAGTGCGGTTCAGGTCAGTGCCGGATAGACGATCGACTTCAGTTGGCCGCGGAAGTTGAACGTGCCCGACATCCAGAACTGGACCATGAAGATGACGATCAGGTCCTCCAGCGGATCGATCCGGAAGGCGGTGCTGGCGGCGCTCAAGCCGACGTCTTCGGGCGCAGCCAGGTCGAGTCGGTCCGGGGCGCTGACCAGAGCGGGACGTGCCGGCATGATGGGGATCCTGTGAGGCAGTTGGTTGGTCAAGGGCAAGGAGCGCGGCGATCTTTGCAGATCGTCGCGGTGGGAGTGTTCGTCTGACGGTCGGGTTTCTCCGTTTCGGCTGCTGCCCGCATACAATCGCGCCGCCGTGGCCGAACCAGCAGCCTCTTCGCCCGCGCCCTCGACCTGCCTCGAGGTCGATGGCCTCACGTTGTCCTTTGGCGGCGTTCACGCCCTGGACGATGTCGCCCTGGATGTCCGTCACGGCGAGGTCTTCGCGATCATCGGGCCGAACGGCGCCGGCAAGACGTCGCTGCTCAACTCGATCAGCGGTCTCTACCGCCCGCAGAAGGGCTCGATCACCTATTCCGCGTCACCGGGTGAAGAGCCGGCGTCCCTGCTCGGCCGGGCGCCCCACAAGGTGGCGCAGCTCGGGGTCGCGCGTTCGTTCCAGAACATCGAGCTATTCCGCGCCATGTCCGTGCTTGAGAACCTGATGCTGGGACGGCACATCCACATGCGGGGCAACGTGCTGACCTGCGGCGTCTACTGGGGTTCGCAGCGCCGCGAGGAGATCAGGCACCGCGCCGCGGTCGAGGACGTGATCGATTTCCTCGAAATCGAGAATCTCCGCCATCAGGCGGTCGGCACGCTTGCCTACGGCCTGCAGAAACGCGTCGAACTCGCCCGGGCGCTGGCGCTCGATCCGAAGCTCCTGCTGCTGGATGAACCGATGGCGGGAATGAACGTCGAGGAGAAGGAGGACATGGCCCGGTTCATCCTCGACGTGAACGAGGAGCGCGGCGTGACGACCGTGCTGATCGAGCACGACATGGGCGTGGTGATGGACCTCTCCGACCGTGTCGCCGTGCTCGACTTCGGCCGCTCGATCGCCTGCGGCACGCCGGACCACGTGCGCGCCGATCCGGCGGTGATTCACGCCTACCTCGGAGACGCCGGGTGAGCGCGCCGGAAGCCCTGCCGCGTGACGCGGACACCCTGCCGAAGCTGCTGCTGAAGAACGCTCGCGAGCGCGGGGAGGAGGTCGCGCTGCGCGAGAAGGAGTTCGGCATCTGGCAGAGCCTCACCTGGGTCGACTACGCCGAACGGGTTCGGAGTTTCGCGCGCGGTCTCGTCGAACTCGGCTTGAAGAAGGGCGAGATCGTCGCGGTGGTGGGCGACAACCGGCCCGAGTGGTTGATCGCGCAGCTCGCGGCGCAGACGGTCGGCGCCCGATCCCTCGGCGTGTACCAGGATTCCGTCGCCCTCGAAGTCCGCTACCTGATGGAGTTCTCTGGCGCCCGGTTCGTCATCGCGGAGGACCAGGAGCAGGTCGACAAGCTTCTGGAAGTCTGGGACGAACTGAGCGGCGGCGACGGAAGTGGCGATCACAGGGTGGAGAGCGTCATCTACTACGACCCGCGCGGGCTCGGTTCCTACCCCCACGATTTCCTGCTTGGCTTCCCCGAAGTGGAGGAGATCGGACGGTCCGCCAGCAGCAGCTGCGAGGCCGACTTCGAGAGCTGGGTCGCGGCGACAAAGTCCGACGACGTGGCGCTGCTTTCGACGACTTCCGGCACGACGGGCAAGCCGAAGCTGGCGATGCTGTCCCACCGCAACCTGCTGGAGATGGCGCACAGTTTCGTGAGCATCGATCCGATGCACAGCGACGACGAGTTCGTCTCCTTTCTGCCCCTGGCGTGGATTGGCGAGCAGATGATCGGGGCCGCCTGTGGACTGCTGGTCGGCTTCGCGCTGAACTTCCCCGAAGAGCCGGAGACGGTGCAGCACGACATCCGCGAGATCGGGCCGCACACGATGTTCTCGCCGCCGCGGATCTGGGAGAACATGGTTTCCGACGTCCAGGTCAGGATCGAGGACTCGTCGTGGCTCAAGCGAAAGGTCTACAACCGGGCGCTCGACATCGGCTACCGCTCCGCCGACATCCTGCTCGAGCACGGCCGGCAGCCGGCCTTCCTCGCATTCCAGCGCGCGCTCGCGAACGCGTGCTGTTTCTTCTGGCTGCGCGACAAGCTGGGTCTGCGGCGAATCCGGCGGGCCTACACGGGCGGCGCGGCACTGGGGCCGGACATCTTCCGTTTCTTCCATGCCATCGGCGTGAACCTGAAGCAGATCTACGGCCAGACCGAGGTGTCGGGCATATCGGTCGTTCATCGCGACGACGACATCAAGTTCCATACCGTGGGGACGCCGGTGCCGGGCGCGGAGGTCCGGATCGGTGAGGGCGGAGAGATTCTGACGAGGAGTCCTTCCGTGTTTCTGGGCTACTACAACAACCAGGAAGCCACTGAGGAGGCGCTCCGCGACGGCTGGCTGTACTCCGGTGACGCCGGCTACAAGGACGACGCCGGGCACCTGATCGTCATCGATCGCAAGAAGGACGTGATGGAACTGCACGACGGCACGCAGTTCTCTCCGCAGTTCATCGAGAACAAGCTGAAGTTCAGTCCCTACATCAAGGAGGCGGTCGTGTTCGGCGGCGGCGACTACCCGTTCGTGACCTCCCTGATCACGATCGACTTCGCCAACGCCGGCAAGTGGGCCGAGCGCCGCCAGATCCCCTACACGACCTTCACCGACCTGGCGCAGAAGCGCGAGATCTACGAACTCGCACTGGAGCACACCGCGCGAATCAACGCCGATCTTCCCGAATCGGCCCGCATCCAGCGGCTCCTGCTGCTGCACAAGGAACTCGACGCGGACGACGAGGAGTTGACCCGTACGCGCAAGGTGCGGCGCCGGTTCATCGCCGACCGCTATCGCCTGCTCGTCGACGCGCTCTACGGCGGCAAGGATGCGGTGGAGATCGAGAACCAGATCACGTACCAGGACGGCAGCACGGCCATCCTGGAGACTCGGCTGCGGATCGCCGCGCCCGCGAACGGATAGGCAGCGCCCGAGGATCCCGACGATGCAAGGCGACGTCTTCCTTCAACTCACCGTCTCCGGTCTCTCGAACGGCATGGTCTACGCCCTGGTCGCGGTCGGCTTCGTCGTCATCTTCAAGGCGAGCGACGTGATCAACTTCGCGCAGGGTGAGTTCCTGCTCTTCGGGGCCTACCTCGCGTTCGCCTTCATCGGCCAGTTCGGGCTCCCCTGGAGCGTAGGTGTGGCCGTCACCCTGATCTGTGCCGCGTTGATCGGCTTGATCGTCGAGCGGCTCGTGCTGAGGCCGCTGATCGGTGAGCCGGTGATCTCGATGATCATGGTCACGATCGGCCTCTCCAGCCTGCTGCGGGCTGTCGTCAACGGCATCTGGGGGGCACGGCCCAGGGCCTTCCCGAACTTCATTCCATCGGGCGAGATCGAGTTCATGGGCGCTGTCGTCGGCATCGATCGGTTGCTCGTCATCGCGATCGCCGGAATCCTGCTGACGGTTCTGACCCTCTTCTTCCGTCACACGCGGGACGGGATCGCGATGCGGGCGATCGCCGACGACCAGCAGGCCGCCCTTTCGATGGGGATCAGCATCAAGCGCGTCCTGGCGGTGGCCTGGGCGATGGCGGCGATCACGGCCGCGGTCGCCGGCATCATCCTGGCGAACACGGTTGGCGTCAGCCACGACATCATCTTCATCGGTCTGCGGGTGTTTCCGGTGGTCATCCTCGGCGGCCTCGACTCCGTCCCCGGCGCGGTCGTCGGCGGCGGCGTGATCGGGTTGCTCGAGGCCTACACGGCCGGCTACACGACCTCGGGTCTCGATCTCATCGTTCCGTACATCGTCCTGATCGTCGTCCTGATGGTTCGTCCCTACGGCCTGTTCGGCAAGGAGATCATCGAGCGCGTGTAGGGGGATCTCCTCGCGCCCTGCTTCAACTCGGTCCCCTGTCATGGAATCCGGAATCTTCTTCAGCGACTACCGCTCGGACATGGCTCTGCGGCGCATGCCGTTGCAGAAGGTGCGCACGGGGCTGCTCCTGGTCGGACTCGTCGTGTTTCCGTTCCTGGCCACGCCGTACTGGCTCAATCTCGCGAATCAGATCGCGATCGCCACGATCGGTGCGATCGGTCTGAACATCCTGGTCGGCTACACCGGCCAGATCTCGCTGGGCCAAGGCGCCTTCATGGCGATCGGGGCCTACGGCGCCGGCCTTCTCACCGTTCGGTTCGGTGTTCCTTTCTACATCAGCATCCCCGTCGCGGCTCTGATCACCGCCGTCGCCGGCCTGGTGGTTGGCCTGCCGTCGCTGCGACTCAAGGGGCTCTACCTGGCGGTGGCCACTCTGGCCGCGCAGCAGATCGTCGAGTTCGTCGTCACGCACTGGACCGGGCTCACCGGGGGCACTGAGGCCCTCGTCGTGCCGGCGCCCGAAATGTTCGGCGCGCGACTGAACACGGACGGGCGCTTCTACTGGATCCTGATCGTTGTCGCCCTGGCGGTGGCGCTCTTCGCCGCGAATCTGTTCCGCTCGCGGGTCGGCCGAGCCTGGGTGGCGATCCGGGACCAGGACATCGCGGCTTCGGCGATTGGCGTGAACGTCTTCGGCTACAAGTTGCTGGCGTTCGCCACGTCGTCCTTCCTGGTCGGGCTCTCGGGCGCTCTGCTGGCGCACTACCGCTCGATCGTCACGTGGGAGCGGTTCACGATCGAAGTATCCATCTCCTACCTGGCGATGATCATCATCGGCGGCCTGGGGACGATCTCGGGTTCCTTCTTCGGCGCCACGCTCATCGTTCTGCTGCCGGCGATGATCAACACCGTCGGCCGTTCGCTCCAGGACACGGCGCCCTGGGCGGCCACGGTCCTGCCCTACGTCCAGCAGGGCGTCTTCGGCCTGGTGATCATCCTGTTCCTGGTGCTCGAACCGGAGGGCCTCGCCAGACTGTGGCGCAACGTGAAGGACTACTTCCGCGTCTGGCCGTTCTCGTACTAGCAGATTCGTCACGTCGCGGGCGATATGATCCGCCGGTTACTCGGACGTCAGACTCGGGTTGCCCGGCACCCCTCGAGGAGACCTTTCCCATGACTCGTCTCGCCTTCATCGCGGTTCTCTCCCTGCTCCTTCTCGCCGCCTGCGGAGGCGGCGATCCGGTCGATGAAGCGACCGCCCCGATCACGATCGGCGCGATCTTCGATCTGACGGGTCCGACCTCGGACGTCGGCACGATGTACGCCGAAGCGATCCGCGACTACTACGCCCGGCTGAACGGGCTTGGCGGTATCGCCGGCCGCCCGGTCGAGTTGCTCTGGAACGACTACGGCTACGACGTGGCGAAGGCCGAACAGCTCTATTCCGAGTACGTCCAGGCCGGGTCGGTCATGTTCATGGGTTGGGGCACCGGTGACACCGAGGCCCTGCGCGGCCGGATCGCGGCGGATCGCGTTCCCTTCGTGTCCGCTTCCTTCTCGCATGTGCTCGGCGACCCGGAAGAGGCGCCGTTCAACTTCCTCGTCGGCACGACGTACAGCGACCAGTTGTTCATCCTGCTGGACTACCTGATGGAGCAGGCGGAAGCCGCGGGAGACGAGAAGCCGAACGTGGCGCTGATGCATCACCCGAGTCCATTTGGACTCTCGCCGTGGCGGCAGGGTGGCGAGGAGTACGCGAAGCAACTGGGTATCGAGATGACGCCGCACGAGATGGCGCGGGGCAACACGGACTTCAGCGCCACCCTGACGCGGATTGCCGAGTCCGGCGCGAACTGGGTCGTGTTCCAGAACACGTCCGGACCGGCCTCGCTCGCTCTCAAGAACGCTGGGGACCTTGGCCTCGACCTGCGCTTCGCGTGCCTCAACTACTGCAGCAACGAAGTGCTCGTCGAGCTCGCGGGCGAGGCCGCCGACGGCGTCCTCGGTTCGATCATCTACTCGCCGCCCGGCGAGGGCATCGATGGCCTGAACGATGCTGCCGAGTACCTCGCCTCGAAGGGCGGTTCGATTGACGAGGAGGGCCTGCTCTATGGCCAGGGCTGGACGGTGGCCGGCTTCGTGACGGAGGCGATCAAGCGCGCCGCCGCGACGGGCGAGATCACCGGCGAGGCCATCCGCGCGGCGTTCGAGACCTTCGACGGGCTCGAGTCCGGTGGCGTGACCGCCCCGGTGACGTTCACCGCGACCGACCATCGCGGCGTCAAGGGCATGAGGATTTTCGAGGTCCGGGACAGCAAGTGGCAGCCGGTGACGGAGATGCGGATGGCGGGCAGCCCGGGGGCAGCGGAGTAGGCGAGCACTCCGCCCCTGGCGGTTGGCGGAGGCGCCGGACCGAGACAGGGTTGTGGCCCCCCTCTCAAGCACGTCATGCTCTCTCTGAACAACGTCGAAGTCATCTACAACGACGTCATCCTCGTTCTCAAGGGGCTGTCGCTCAAGGTGGAGCGGGGCCGGATCGCGGCGCTGCTGGGCACCAACGGAGCCGGCAAGTCGACGACGCTCAAGGCGATCTCAGGCTTGCTCCATCCCGAGGACGGCGAGGTCACGGACGGCGGGGTGGAGTTCGAGGGCGAGCAGATCGACAAGCTGCCGGCCGAGGACATCGTGCGGCGCGGGATCTTCCAGGTGATGGAGGGGCGCCGGGTGTTCGAGCACCTGACGCCGCAGGAGAACCTCCTTGCCGGCGCCTACACGGCCCGGGACAAGGGTGGGGTCGACGAGTCTCTGGACCGCGTCTACAGCTACTTCCCTCGCCTCAAGGAACGCGGCGCGTCGATGGCCGGCTTTCTCTCGGGCGGCGAGCAGCAGATGCTGGCGATCGGCAGGGCGCTGATGGCCCAGCCCAAGCTGATGCTCCTCGATGAACCGTCCCTGGGACTGGCGCCGCTGCTGGTCCAGGAGATCTTCGAGATCGTGCAGCGCATCAACCGGGAACAGGGAACGACGATCCTTCTGGTCGAGCAGAACGCGTCGCGGGCGCTCGAGATCTCGCACTACGGCTACATCATGGAAGGTGGACGGGTCGTGCTGGAAGGAACGCCGGCGGAGCTCCAGGACAACGCCGACGTCAAGGAGTTCTACCTCGGCCTCACCCAGGTGGGGCAGCGGAAGAGCTACCGCGACGTAAAGCACTACCGCCGCCGGAAGCGCTGGCTGTCCTAGCAGCTGCTAGTCACGTTCGATCGATTCTTCGATCTCGCGCAGTCTCTCGCTGAGCTCACGCCTGGCGTCGGCCGCGAACGGGTTCTCCCGCGCGATGGTCAGGAAGAGACCGTCCGAGTCGTGCCGGAGGTTCTCCTCGATCTTCATCATGTGCCGGTAGGCGACGGTGCCGAGGGCGGGGTCCGGGACGTGAATCTCACGTAGCGCCTTCGCCATCCAGTGCGTAAGCCCCTGGATGTAGGCCATCTCGGCGTCATGCTGCTCGGCCGACATCTCGAGCACTTCCAACCCGAGGTCCGCCACAAGGAAGCGCCGCAGTCCCGCGACTCGTCGGGGATCCACCGGGCGGCGCGGCAGGCAGAGCACGACCTTCAGGCCCTCGATGCCCTCACTGCCGCTCTGGGGGCCGAACATGGGATGGGTGCCGATGAACTCGACGCCCGCTGGCAGCCGTCGCTCGAGAATCCTGTGCGGCTTGACCTTGACCGAGGCGACATCCACAACCAGCGAGCGTTCGCCGAGGTGGGGAACCGCGTGGACCAGCAGGGAATCCAGCTCCTGAACGGGTACCGCGGGAATGAGAACATCGCAACGCGCACAGGCGTCGAGACTGGCCCACCGCACTCCCCGGTCCGTCGCCTCCGCCTCCAGCTCCCGGCGGTCCCAGACCCGCACGTCGAAGCGGGCGCCGAGGTGGCCGGCGATGAACCGGCCAAAGCTGCCGAAGCCGATGATCCCGATCGTCCTGGCCGAACAGTCCTGCACGGTGCGCAGCGTAGCAATCCCGCAGTCCGCTCTTGCGCCTTCGAGCTGTCGGGTCGTCGTCAGCGCACGGCGCCTGGTTTGCCCTACAATCGCGGCGTCGTGAAGGAAGGGGAGTCAGAATGAGTTGCCGAGTTGGCGCCTTGCTGGGCGCTGCCGTCGCTGCGTCGGTGAGCTATGGTTCACCGCCAGTGGCCTCCGCCGAAGAAGAGCGCGCCAGCCGGGAGCATGTGCTGGACCTGCTCCGCGAAGTGCCGTTGATCGACGGACACAACGATGTGCCCTGGCAGTACCGAACGCGGGTCGCGAATCACGTGGACCAGATCGACTTTCGCGATACTTCGGCGATCGAGCCGCCGATGCACACCGACCTGGCTCGCCTCCGCCAAGGAGGAGTCGGCGCCCAGTTCTGGTCGGTCTACATTCCGACGTCCTTTGGCGGGCAGGGCGCGGCTCGAGTCGTCCTCGAGCAGGTCGACCTGACGAAGCGGCTGATCGACCGGTACCCCGCGGACCTGGAACTCGCGCTGACCGCCGACGACATCGAGCGGATCCACAAGGACGGCAAGGTGGCGTCGCTGCTGGGCGCCGAAGGCGGGCACTCCATCGAGTCGTCCCTGGGCGTGCTGCGTCAGCTCTTCGATGTCGGCGTTCGGTACATGACCCTGACCCACGGCAGCAACTCGGCCTGGGCCGACTCCGCCACCGACCGGCGCGCCCACGGCGGCTTGACCGCCTTCGGGCGCCGGGTCGTGCGCGAGATGAACCGTCTGGGGATGCTGATCGACCTTTCCCACGTGTCGCCGCAGACGATGCATCAGACGCTGGACGAGGCGAGGGCGCCGGTCATCTTCTCCCATTCCTCCGCGTTCGCGGTCACGCCGAGTCCACGCAATGTTCCCGACGACGTGCTGAAGCGCCTCGCGGAGAACGGGGGCGTCGTGATGGTCACCTTCGTGCCGTCCTTCGTCAACGACGGTGTGCGGGCCTACTTCCAGAGCATGGACGCGGAGCGGCTTCGCCTGTCCGCGGCCGGCGTGGCGCCGAGCGAACTGCGGCCGCGCCTGGCAGCCTGGCGGCGGGAGAATCCCGGTCCCCAGGCTTCGCTGGGCGATGTGGCGGATCACATCGACCACATTCGGGCCTTGATCGGAACCGCCCACCTGGGGATCGGTTCCGACTTCGACGGCATTCCCACCGTCCCGGTCGGACTGGAGGATGCCTCGACCTTCCCCGATCTCTTGGTCGAACTGGTTCGCCGCGGATACAGCGACGACGAGTTGAAGGACATCGCGGGACGCAGCTTCCTGCGGGCGATGCGCGCAGCGGAGGAGGCCGCCCGGCGGTTGCAGGCCTCGGAGTCCGCGGCCGACGATCTGATTGAAGAACTGGATGGCGGCGATGTCTGAGCAGTCGAAGGCCCCGGTCACAGCCCGTCACGCGTCGACGGTCCTGCTGCTGCGGGACAGCGAACGTGGCGTCGAGGTGTTCATGGAGCGCCGTCACATCAAGTCGGACTTCGTCGGCGGCGCCTATGTCTTCCCCGGCGGCCGGGTCGATCCCGAGGATCGCGTCGACGAGGCTCTGTGCCACGGCCTGACGGACCGCGAGGCCAGTGATCGGCTGTCGCTTCAGGAGGGCGGGCTGACGTTCTACGTCGCCGCGATCCGCGAGTGCTTCGAAGAGGCGGGCGTGCTGCTGGCCTACGATCGCGACGGCCGGCTGCTCGACTTTTCGGACCGGTCGGTGGAGGAGCGCTACGAGGCGCTGCGGGCCGAACTGAACGCCGGCAAACTCTCCCTGCTCGACATCGCGGCCCGGGAAGGGCTCACACTGGCCACGGACCGGATCAGCTACTGGGCGCACTGGGTCACCCCGGAGGGGCAGCCCAGGCGGTACGACACCCGTTTCTTCGTGACTCGGGCGCCCAGGAACCAGACTGCCGGGCACGACGACCACGAGTTGACGAACTCCGCCTGGGTCACCGCCAGAGAGGCCCTCGAACACGGCCGCAGAAAGGAGTGGATGATCATCTTCCCGACCATCCGCAACCTGATGAAGCTGGCGCAGTTCGACACTGCGGCCGCCGCGATCGCGGCTGTCGATGCGCAGGAGGAGTTCCCCGTCATCCAGCCCCGCGTGCTGCTGGGCCGGACGCCGGATGACCCGCCGCGCCCGGTGATTCCGGGCGAGGAAGGCTACGAGAGCGCGGCTCCCGGTCCTTCAGTCGCCAGTGCCCGCGACTGGAAGCGGGCATTCAGCGTCTGAGCCGCAGCCGGATGGACGGTCTGGTGAAGGGTAAGCCGGTGCGGCTGTCCGACCGCGTGTTGCGAGTGACGCAGGACAACCCGGGGATGTTCACCGGCCCGGGCACGAACACCTGGGTCATCGGCTCGGCGAGCGGACCCGTCTTCGTCCTCGACCCGGGCGAGGAGGACGACCGGCACTTCGACGCGGTGACCGCGGCAGTTGACGGCCGCCAGGTCGAGGCAGTCCTGGTCAGCCACCTTCACCGCGACCACTGGCCTCTGGCGCCCCGCGTCGCCGAGCACTACGGAGCGGAGGTCCTCGCCTTCAGCGAGCAGCCCCCGTTCGCCGCGGGCCGCCTCGCGGACGGCGAGCGTCTGTCCGCCGCAGGCCCGACGATGGTGGCGCTCCACACCCCGGGCCACGCCAGCGACCACCTCTGCTTCCTGCTCGAAGAGGAGCGGGCCGTGTTCACCGCCGACCTGGTCATGGGCTGGTCTACCTCGATCATCGCGCCCCCGGACGGCAACCTGAACCAGTACATGGCCTCCCTCGACCGATTGATCGAACTGGGTTCCGACGGCGGCATCGAAGTTCTCCACCCCGGCCACGGCGAGTCGATCAAGCCGCCACTCGACCGGATCCACGAGATTCGTCGCCACCGCCAGCAACGCACCGACCAGGCCCTCGAAGCGATCGCCGCCGACGTCGCCACCATCCCCGAAATGGTCGCGCGCATCTACGCCGACGTGGACCCCAGACTCCACGGCCCCGCCGCATTCTCCTTGCGGTCCCACCTGGATGCCCTCATCGAGGAAGGCAAGGTCGTGGAGACCGAGCCGGGCCGGTACGCGCCGGCGGCATAGGCGCGGCGCCGCCTCAGCGGCGCCAGGGCGCGCGGATCTTGCGGCCTGCCTTGTAGGCGGCGAGCCGTTCGCGAGCTTCTTCGAGGGCCTCGGGGGGGCCGGTTCGTTCCAGGTTCTCGATCAGTCGTTCCTGCCAGGCAGCGGCTTCTTCGAAGTTGTCGGATTCCGCGTAGGCCATGGCGAGCACGGTGCCGTGGGCCGGGGTCTGGGCACGCTGGAACAACTGCCGGGCGAGGTTCAGAGCCCTTTCGCCGTCTCGCACCTCGTCGTCTGCGGAGGCGGCCAGAACCTGGACCAGGAGCACGGCGAAGTAGGCGCTGCCGCCCTGGTCGGGAAGTTCGAGCGTCTGCTCCAGCATGAGCCGGACCTGGGCATCTTCCCCTGCGAGCAGGAGGGCAGTGAGCTCGGCAGCCCGGACCTGGCTGTCCGTGGGGTCGAGCTCCAGGGCGCGGCGCGAAGCCAGGGCGGCTTCCTGGAACCGACCCAGGCGACCGAGGGCCGTGCTCAGGTTGACGTAGCCCGCCTTGAGGGTCGGGTTGGCGATGATCGCCCGCTGGTAGTGGGGGATCGCCTCCTCGTAGCGTTCCTGCTCGGTGCGGATATTGGCAAGTTCGAAGTGGGCCCGGCTTAGCAGGGCCGGCTCGGCGCCCGCCGCGATGAGCTGCTCGAATCGACGAGCCGCCGACGCCGGCCGGCCGAGTTCCTGTTCGATCCGCCCCAGTTGCAACAGGATCTCCGCGTTGGCGCCCAAGTCGGCGAGGAGCGATTCGAACTCCCGGAGCGCGAGTTCGCGTCGCTCTCCCAGCCCGTAGTTCCGCGCCCGGTGGAACCGCAGGTTCGTGTCCCCCGGCGCCAGTTCGAGTGCCCGGGTCAGCGCCTCGGCCGCGGCCAGGTGGTCGCCGGTCGCGGTCAGGGCCGCGGCGAGTTCGACCCACGCCGGACCGAAGGACGGCTCGAGTTCGGCTGCGCGCCGGAGCCTTTCGGCCGCGGCCACAAAGCGGCGCTCGGCGTTGTACAGGCGTCCGGTCTGAAACAGCAGGCCGGCATCGTTCGGACTCAGATCCAGGGCCTGCTGGTACCACATGGCGGCCTCCGCGCTCCGGCCCATGCGCTCCAGGGCGGCTGCCAGCGAGCGCTTCGCCGCGGTGCTTTCGGGGTAGTTGCCGACCGCTTCGCGGAACCGTTGCTCCGCGACCTCGAACGCGTTGGCGGCCAGGGCGACGCGGCCGAGCAGTAGTTGAGCTCCGATGCCGGTGGCCGACTCCTTGATCTCCGCCGCGATCGGATCCGCGAAGGCCACCGGCGCCTCGCCGCGGAGTTCCATCGCCGCTTGCGAAGCCTGATCGTTGCCGAGGGCGCGGTGGGCGAGGGCGACGTGGTAGTGGAGCGAGTTCGCCCGCGGCTGGTCCTTCAGTGCAGCCTGGAAGTGCGCCAGCGCCGCGGTCGGGTCGTCGGTTTCAAAGGCCAGGCGTCCGAGGCCGAAGTGCGCGGCCGCCTGAGATCCCGGCAGCTCCAAAGCGCGCTCGTAGTGGGTGCGGGCCTGCTCGTACTGCCCCAACTCGAGGTGCACGCGGCCGAGACGAATCGCTGTCGGCGGATCATCGGGTTCAAGTGCGCGAGCCTGCTCGTAGGCCGCGATGGCCACCTCCAGTTCTCCCAGGTGCTCGGCGGCGCTGCCGAGCAGGTAACGCCAGCGGAAGCTCTGTGGCTGCAGTTGTGCCGCGTTGGCCAGACAGGCCCTCGCCGCCGGCAGAAGGTCGTAGACCAGGTACAACTGACCTGCCTCACCGAACAGGAGGCCCAGCCGCGCGGCGTCTTCCTCGGCCGGCGGGCCCGCGGCGAGCGCCTCCTCGAGCAACCGGCGTTGCTCCGCGATCTGGGTGCGGACTGCGTCGTCGACGCCGCGCAGGTCGACGACGGGGATCGGAAGCAGGGTCCCGGCGGTCTCGGTCTGTGCCCGGACAGCCACTCCCGCGGATGACCACAGAGTAACGAGGGCGAAGGCGACCGCAGGGCGCAGGTCCTGGAATCGATAGCTCATCGTTGCTCGTCTTGCGTCCGTGTCCGCTGCGCGCCGGCGCCCCGGACCAGGTCAGTGTAAGCCCCCGGAGGGGGTGCAGGCCACTCTTCGACGGTTCCGTCGGACCAGTGGACCTCAACCCGGGCCACGGTCGCGCCGCCCAGGCTCACCGTTACCCGGGGATCGCCGGAGGACGCGTAGCTGCCGCTGGCGCCGGCCAACCGCACGAGAGGCGGCGCACCGTCGCGGTGCACGCGCACGGTGACTCCGGAGGCGGGCCGGCGGCCCTGGGCGTCGGCCAGTCGCGGTGCAAGACCGATCCAGTCGTCGCCGGTCCCGGCCTGGTTGAGGAGCAGCCGGGCCGGCCCGTTGTTGTTCGTGATCACGAGATCCGTATCGCCGTCGTTGTCGATGTCGCCGCTGACGAGAGCGCGGCTCACGTGGGCAGAGGCGCCGTCCAGCAGACCGGTCTGCGCCGCTTCGAACCGGCGGCCGCCGCGTTTGCCCGGGACGTTGAGGAACGCCTGGTTCGGCTGATCCAGGGGGAACGGATCGTCCTCCGTGCGCGGCCTTCCCGCTGCGAACGTCACGGCGCCGTTGACCACCGCCAGATCGAGCCAGCCGTCCAGGTCGAGATCGAGGAAAACCGTGCCGAAGGACGTCGCGTCCCAGCTCGGCCGCGCCAGGGCGGCTGCGTTCGTCCGATCGCGGAAGACCGGTGCGCGGGGTTCCGAGTCGTTCCGGTAGAGCGTGTTCGTTTCCCGATGGAAGTGGGTGAGGAAGAGATCCAGGTCGCCATCGCCGTCGTAGTCGCCGCCTGCGACTCCCATGCTGGCCTCGGCCTCGCCGTCCGCGTTGAGCGCCGCGCCGCTGATCAGACCTTCTTCGGCCAGGGCGCCGTTGCCGACGTTGATCCACAGGTGGTTCGGCATCAGGTCGTTGGCGACATAGAAGTCGAGCCGGCGGTCGCCGTCCAGGTCCGCGACGAGCACGCCCAGACCGTTGCCGGGTCGCTTCGCGGACAGGCCGGCTTCAACCGTCGCGTCCGTGAACCGGCCGGCGCCGTCGTTGCGCAGCAGACGGTCCGGTACCGGCTGATAGGCGCTTGGCAGGCAGTAGTCGATCTCACCCCGTTCGGTCAGACAGGTCTTGTGCGTGATCAGGGAGAAGTTGAGGTAGTTGACGACGAACAGGTCGAGGTCGAGGTCCCCGTCGTAGTCGGCGGCAGCCGCCGCGATGCTCCATCGCGGGTCGTCCGCCCCGCTGGCTTCGGTGCGGTCGGTGAAGGTTCCGTCGCCTTCGTTGCGCCAGAGCTGGTTGCCGCCGAGGTTCAGCACGTAGAGGTCGGTCCAGCCGTCGTTGTCCAGATCAGCGGCTGTGACGCCCATGCCATAGCCGAAGGCCGAGATGCCGCTTTCTTCGGTCACGTCGACGAAACGGATCGTGGCGCGTCCGTTGCTGTGCTCGAGGTCGTTGCGGAGCAGCCGGTCGCGCGTCGGCCCTTCGCCGGTCCACGGCACGGTTGCCCTGGTGCGATCCCCGTCCGCCCCGAGCAGGTTTCCCTGGACCAGGTAGAGATCGAGGTCGCCGTCGTTGTCGTAGTCGAACAGCGCCGCTCCGGCGCCCACCACCTCGGGGTAGTAGAGCTGGCCGCTCATGCCGTTCCAGTGCCGGAAGTCCAGGCCGGCGCTCCTCGTTGCGTCAACGAAGAGGACGTCGCCCTCGCCGGCGCCGGCGAAGGCCGGTAGAAGCGCCGAGGCCACCCACACGGCGACGCCGCCAGGAACGGCTCTCATCCGTCGCCGCCCAGTCGGAAGGGGGATTGGTCGATTCGTTCGAGAACCTCCGCGCCCTCGGTGACCCGGTAGACGGCCCGCGGCTCGACGTCCTGGAAGACCTGGTCGGCGCCGCTGCCGGCCCACGTCACCCGGATCTCGGTGATCCCGACCGCGTCGCCGAGACCCACTTCAAGTTGCAAGCTGTTGCCTCCGAAGGAGCCTCCCGAGCCGACCAGGCGATGGATCGTGCGCTGGCCGTCCGGACCCTCGACGGACAGTGCGACCCGCGAGCCGACACCGAAGCGGTTCGCGCCCGAGCCGGCCGAGCCGGCGCCGGCAAAGCGCAGCGTGACCCAGGCGTTGTCGCTGCCCGGGTTCTCGAACAGGGCGTTGCCGAAGGTGTCGGTCGGATAGAAGCCGCCGAGTTGGTGGAAGAGGTCCATGTCTCCGTCACGGTCCAGGTCGCCGAACGCAACGCCGTGTCCTTTCTGGAGGTGGCCGAAGCCGCCGGCGAAGGTGACCTCTTCGAAGCGCCGGCCGTCAAACCGGTACATCACGTTGGGCATCAGACTGGCGAGATCCGGTTCACCGGTGCCGAGGTAGAAATCGAGCCAGCCGTCGTTGTCCAGGTCGCCGTAGTTCGCTCCCATCGGGAGAGCCGGGCGGCGGATTCCCAGCGCGCGGGACACTTCGACCATCCGCAGCCTGCCGCCGCAGCCGGGTTCGGCGCCGCAGTCATTGCGGTAGAGCAGGGGCTGGCCCACTCCGGGGTCCGAGCCCATGAAGGAAGCCACGACTTCGGTGGCCTGGTCACGGTAGTCGCCGACGTAGAGGTCGAGGTCGCCGTCGTTGTCGTAGTCGAAGAACCAGGTGGCGAAGCTCTCCCGTTCCGGCTCGGTCACGCCGGTTCGGACGGCTGCATCGAGGAAGACGCCGCCGTCGTTCAGGTAGAGCCTGTTGGCGCCGAAGTTGGAAACGTAGAGGTCGAGGTCGCCGTCGTTGTCCACGTCGCCCCAGGCGACGCCCTTCGCGTAGCGCAGGTTGCTGACGCCGGCCGTAGCCGCGACGTCCTCGAACGTACCGTCGCCGCGGTTGCGAAACAGTTGGGAAGGGTACTCGTGGGCCTCGCTCGCCTCGTTGCCGACATAGAGGTCGAGGTCGCCGTCGCCGTCGTAGTCGCCCCAGGCCGCGGCCTGGGTGGGATAGGCGGGTTCGGCCAGCCCGGCCTCCTTCGACACATCGACGAAGCGGCCGAGGTTGCCGCCCAGTTCGTTGCGCAAGAGCGAGTTGCGGATGCGGCCCTCCTCCAGCAACCAGGCGCCCCGTAGCACGAGCAGATCCAGGCGCCCGTCGTCGTTGTAGTCCGCGTGGAGCAGGTTGAGACCGCCAAGCTGGTCGCCAAGGCCCCAGGTTTCGGCGACGTCCTCGAAACCGCCTTGACCGTCGCCCCGAAATGCCGTGACCGGACCGCACGGATCCCACGTTGACGCGATCAGGTCGAGAACGCCGTCGTTGTCGAAGTCGTCGACTATCGCGCCGCCCGCGAGATCGAGGGCGTCAACACCGAGTGCCGGTCCGAGATTGCGCCAGCGCCCTCCGGAAACCGGAGGGGAGGCAAACGTGTCGTCGCCGATCCGGTAACGGGTCGGCACGCCTTCGGGGAAGTCGCCGGTCAGCCTTCGAGCGACGTTGAGCAACCACCTTGCTCGTTGCCTCCACGAACCGGTCGGGCGTCCTTCCTCGAGCATTTCCAGGAACAGATCGCCTGCCTTGCGGGCGTGTTCGGGGCGGGCGTGGACGGCGGAGGCAGTGAGCGGGAGGATGCAACTGTCGGCCGAGCGCCGGGCCCGATGGACCTGCGCCTGGTCGGTGCGCGGGTCGGCGGCGCGCAGGGCCTCGTCAGCGTCGGTGATCCCGTCGTCCGGGCCGGCGCCGGTGTCGGTGTCGAAGGCATGGAGGCAGTTCAGGTCCTCGGCCCGCTGAAGGTGGGCCAGGGCGAGATTCCATTCCGGGATCGTGGGTCGGTCGGCCTTGGGTGGGGTGAGAGTCCTGACTGCGGCAGATAGATGCTCGATCGCCCCGGCTGTGTCGCCGAGGCGGAGCAACTCGCTTCCGAGTTCCGCGGCGATGGCGGGGTTGGCCGGGTTCAAGGACAGCTCGGCTCGAAGCTCGTCTGCGAGCCTTGTGCCGAAGTAGGGGTTCGCGCCTTCCTGAAGCCGTCGACAGGCCTGCGCCAGGTCGTCCGTTGGCGCAGCGGCAGCGAGGGGTGCTGCGAGCAGAACCAGACTGGCGAGCCCGCGGGCCGGCATGGGGCGAAGACTACTACGATCCGCGCCCGCACCTGCCGGCTGCTAGCCGGCTGTAGGTTTGGGGATCGCGGCGCTTGCGTCGCCGTCGGCGGCCGGAATCGAGGGCCCCGCTTCATCCGGGTCACTTGTCGCGACATCGTCGCCGCCCGTCGTTGGCGGCACGGGGGGCAGCGATGCTGCCGCTCCGTAGTCCGATCTGCCGAACCGGGTCATGAACACGGCGCCGAGACCGATCGTCCAGGCGAGGTAGCAGATCAGGACGCCGGGAAGGCGGAACATGACGCGGAAGAACCACGGCAGGCCAAGGAAGCCGAGCAAATCGGCCGCGAGCGCAAGCGCCTGAATCACGAGGACGCCGAGCGCCAGCGCGGCGAAGCTCCCGGCCGCCACCCGGCCGGCGCCCTGGAAGCGCCGCCGGCACCAGTCGCCGGCTGCCGCAGCCGAGCCCGCGTAGCCGAACACGAACGCGGCCGTCAGACCGATCAACGCGACGGGCCAGAGGAGGATGGCGAAGGGAATGCCGATGACCGTGACCGTGAGCAGCAGGCTGACGATGATCAGCACGGGCAAGAAGAAGACCTCCACGCCCAGGCCGACGGCGAACATGACCAGGAGGTCGGATGCGGCAGCCGCTTTCACCCGGCCGACTCCCTTCGGCGCCACGAGCAGGACCAGGCCGCTGAGCGCGATCAGGAGGAGGGTGAAGATGATCGACTGAACGAACTCGAACACCTTTCCCAGACGGAAGAAGGGGGGCCGGTCGCCGACTCCGGGGAACCAGTCCCCGTCCCAGCCGTCGAACCAGTCGCCGCTCAGATTCCAGTTGAACTGACCCCAATCGACCTCGGAAACCTCGCCGAGGACGGAGGACCCCTCCTCGCGCACCAGTTGGCCTCCGACCGTGACGATGTCGCCGAACACCTCCGCCTCGGGGCCGAGCTCGATGTCGCCGCCGATGGAAACGACTTCGCCGGTAACCCGGCCGTTGATCTTCGCTTCGCCGCCGATCGATACCGCGTCGCCGCGAACCTCTCCGTCGACCTTGACGTCGCCGCCGACCGAGACAATGTCGTTGACCACTTCGCCCCGGCCCACCCGCACGGTGCTGCCGAACGAGACCCTGTTGTCGAGGTCGACGACAACGTCGACCCCGTTCAGGTCACGCTCGAGATCGTCCAACCGCTCGATCGTCTCCTCGATCGCGCCCCGAGCCTCTTCGCCGACTTCCGCGAGTGCTTCGTCGAGACGTTCTCGCGCATCCTCGAGGGTTGAACTCGCTTCTTCCTGAGCTTCCTGAGCTTCCTGACCCTCACCCGCGTTCTGGGGTTGACCGGACGCCAGGCCGGTGAAGCACAGCCCGCCGACCAGCAGCAGTGCTCCCGCACGCGTTCCGCGGGCCCGGCGGCGTCCACCCCGTCTCGCAGAGAACCGGTGCAGAAGATGGACCGCGATCAGGCTGAACAGTGATGCGGCGGCGACCGCCGCGGTGACCTGGGGAGTGCGCAGAATCAGGTCCAGAGCCTCGCCGACCCGCACCGCTCCGCTCAGGAACGGGAGGCTCTCGGCCAGGACCCCGACGGTCCAGGTCAGGACCCAGACAGCAGTGAAGAGAGTCGCTTCCAGCGTGTTCAACATGGTCAGCCAGGTCGAAGGGAAAAGCAGCGTCACGCCCCCGAGGAGGAGCATCGCCACTGCCGCGATGGCGCCAATCGACGCCTGGGCCCAGCGAGTCATCGGCAGCGCCAGCAATTGCGGCGCCTGCCCAGCTGCTTCGACAGGCCGGTTCGTGGCGCCCACTTGCCGCATGACGCGGCTCGTGAACCCGTCCGGCAGGGGGGGGGCCTCGAGCGATTGGAAGAGTGTCCGGAGGTCGATTCGGTTCAGCATGTCATGACCAGCGCGGTTCGTTTCTGCGCGAAGCGACAGGGGTTGACACCGCCTGTTCGGCCCCCGCGGCGCGAACGATTGTACGACGGCGATGTCATTGCGGCGTTCACCATGTCCTTCGCCCTACGATGCGAAGATCGCCGCGGTTTCAAACCACGCCCTCCGAGCGCAGGCGCTGTTCGATCTCGCGGCGGGCCCGGCGCAGGTTCGTCTTCACGGTTCCGAGCGGCATGCCGGTGATCTCCGCGATGTCGCGGTAGGGCAGCTCCTCCTTGAACCGCAACAGGACGACCAGGCGGTACTCGGGTCGGAGTGCCGCCACCGTGGCCTCGAGGGCGGCCGCCAGTTCAACCCTCCTGGTGAGCGTGTCGGCGAGCTCCGCCCGTTCGTCCGGGATCCGGTCGAGGACCGACGAGGCGTCGGGGTCGCTTGTCTCGATCGGAGTCGTGGGCAGTTTCTTTCGCCGCAGATTGTCGATCGCCGCGTTGCTTGCGATCTTGAACACCCAGCTCGCGAAACGCCGCCGCGGGTCGTAGCGGGCGAGGGCCAGCCAGGCCTTGACGAAGACCTCCTGGGTGACATCCTCGGCGATGCCGGGGTCTCGGACCATGCGCACGACCAGGCTGAAGATCGGGCGCTGGTAGCGTTCGACCAAGGTCCGGAAGGCGCGCTCCGACCCTTCGACGGCCGCCTTCACCAGGGCGGCTTCATCTTTCTCGCGATGCTTCAAGACCTCAGTGTGGCATGCGCGGTGAGTGGCCGTATCATTGCCGCGTGGAACACGGGGGCAGCCACCCAGGTCCTGGGGAGAACGGAGAACTGGCGGCGGCGGTTCGGTCGGTGCGAACTGCGGGCCGGGTTGCGCGGCGGCTTCAGCAGTCGCTTCAGGGGTCGTTCCTGACCAAGGAGGACCGCTCGCCGGTGACGGTGGCCGACTACGCGGCGCAGGCCCTCGTCAGCCTCACGTTGCCGCGCGGCGAGGCCATCGTGGGCGAGGAAACGGCGGTGGCGCTTGAACGGGCCGACGGGAGGGAGACCCTGGACAAGGTCGTCGCCGCGGTCAGGTCCGAGCTGCCCGATGTGTCCGCCGAGGACGTGCGAGCCGCGATCGACCGTTGCTCGGATGCCGGCGGCGCGCAGGGAACGTTCTGGGTCCTCGATCCGATCGATGGCACGAAGGGGTTCCTGCGCGGAGACCAGTACGCGATCGCGCTCGGCCTGATGGAGGACGGCGAAGTCGTCGGCGGCGTGCTCGGATGCCCGAACCTGCCTTCGCGCCTGGGGCGGGGTTGCCTGTTCGTCGCTGAACGGGGCCGGGGCGCCTGCGAGCTGCCGTTCGAGGAGGACGCAGGATCGGCGCGCCGAATCGGGGTTTCCGCGGTTTCCTCGTCGGGCGACGCTGCTTTCTGCGAGTCGGCGGAAGCGATGCACTCGGACCGTGATCGGCATGCCCGCATCGCGGGGCGGCTCGGCGTGACGGCCCCTCCCGTGCGCATGGACAGCCAGTGCAAGTACGGGGCGATCGCCCGTGGCGATGCCTCGATCTATCTCCGTTTGCCCTCGTCCAGGACCTATCGAGAGAAGATCTGGGACCACGCGGCCGGCTTCATCGTGGTGTCCGAAGCCGGCGGCGCCGTGACCGACGCCTACGGCCGGCCACTCGACTTCAGCATGGGCCGAACCCTGGACGGGAACCGCGGCGTGGTGGCGACGAACGGCCTTCTTCACCGCGCGGTTCTGGACGCGGCGGCCGCGGTGTTGCCGCCCGGGCCGGGACTCTGAGACGGGGTCGCTTCTCTTGGCCCCCACAGAGACCCTGCTCGTAACCGGCGGCGCCGGTTTCATCGGCTGCAACTTCACGGCCCGGGCTCTGGCCGAGCCTTCGGGGCGCGACCGTCGCGTCGTGGTCTTCGACAAGCTGACCTATGCCGGCAATCTTCTCAACCTGGAGGCGGTCGCCGACGATCCCCGCTACCGCTTCGTCCATGGGGACATCGCCGATCGCGCCGCGGTCCGGAGGGTCTTCGCCGAGCACCAGCCGACGGCAGTTCTCAACTTCGCGGCCGAGAGCCACGTCGACCGCTCGATCGACAGCCCGGGCGACTTCGTCCGGACGAACATCGGCGGCACGTTCGAACTGCTCGAAGCCGCTCGCGGCGTCCTCGGAGAACGGTCGCAGCAGGAGAGGGCCGCCTTTCGGTTCATCCACGTTTCGACCGACGAGGTCTTCGGCAGCCTCGGTGACGAGGGGAGGTTCCACGAAAAGACACCGTACGATCCGAGTTCGCCCTACTCGGCGTCCAAGGCTGCCGCGGATCATCTCGTGCGCGCCTACGGTCGCACCTACGGCCTTCCGGCGATCGTGACCAACTGCTCGAACAACTACGGGCCGTACCAGTATCCCGAGAAGCTGATTCCGTTGATGATCCTGAACGCCGCCGTCGGGCGTCCGCTGCCGGTCTACGGCGAGGGCGCCAACGTCCGGGATTGGCTTCACGTGGACGATCACTGCGCCGGACTGCTGGCGGTTCTGAATCGTGGCGAACCGGGACAGAGCTACAACCTGGGCGGCGACGAGGAACGAACGAACCTCGAGGTGGTCGAGGCGGTCTGCGCGGCGGTCGAAGCGGAACTCCCCGCCGCTCGGAACGCCGCGCCAGGGATCGAGGGAATCGAGGACTACCGGCAACTCGTGACTTTCGTCGAAGACCGGCCCGGCCACGACCATCGCTACGCGATCGATCCGTCCAAGGCGGGGCGGGAGCTGGGTTGGGCGCCGCGGCACGACTTCGAGAGCGGTCTGCGCGAAACGGTGCGCTGGTACCTCGGTCACCGCGAATGGTGCGAAGCGGTCGGCGGCGCTTCGCGGAACCGGCTGGGCGTTCAGCCGCGTCTTACGGCGGTCACGTGAGTCCGCTGAGGGGAATTCTGCTGGCGGGCGGCGCCGGCACCCGGCTCCATCCGGTGACTCGCGCCGTCAGCAAACAGTTGCTGCCCGTCTACGACCAGCCGATGGTCCACTATCCGCTCTCCAGTCTGATGATCGCGGGGGTGAGGGAGATTCTGATCATCACGACGCGGCACGACCAGCCGGCGTTCCAGCGCCTGCTGGGTGACGGCAGCGAACTCGGCCTCGAACTGTCCTATGCGGTGCAGAAGGCGCCGGAGGGCATTGCGCAGGCGTTCCTGATCGGCGCCGGGCATCTGGCGGGCGCCAGGGCGGCGCTGGCGCTCGGCGACAACATCTTCCACGGCCACGGGTTGTCCTCCGTGCTCCAACGGGCAGCCGAACGAAACGATTCCTCGCCGGGGGCGACGATCTTCGGCTATCGGGTTCGGGATCCCGAACGGTACGGCGTGGTCGAGTTCGATGACGAACGGCGCGTGATCGGCCTGGAGGAGAAGCCGTCGTCGCCGAAGTCACCCTACGCCGTGCCGGGTCTGTACTTCTACGACGAGCGCGTCGTCGAGCTGGCCCGGACGCTTGAGCCGTCGGCTCGCGGCGAGCTGGAAATCACCGACCTGAACCGGCTCTACCTGGACGAGGGCGCCTTGCGCGTCGAGCTTCTCGGCCGCGGCGTTGCCTGGCTCGACACCGGGACGCATGAGGCGCTGCTGCAGGCCAGCAACTTCCTGCAGGCGATCGAGGAGAGACAGGGGTTGAAGGTCGCCTGCCTGGAGGAGGTGGCCTACCGGATGGGTTACATCGACGCGGACGAGTTGAGCCGTCTGGCGGCCGGGGCTGTGAACGACGCCTACGGCCGCTATCTGAACCTGGTCCTGGAGGAAGGGCGTTGAGCGCTCCGCCCAGGGTGCGGAGCACCAGGTTGCCCGACGTGATGATCGTCGATCCCGCGGTTCACCGGGACGGTCGCGGCTTCTTCCTGGAGAGCCACAACGCGTCCACGTTCGCTGAGTGCGGCCTGGAGAGACCGTGGGTTCAGGACAACCACTCGCGGTCCTGCCGCGCCACCCTGCGCGGACTCCACCTCCAATGCCGCCGGCAGCAGACGAAGCTGGTTCGCGTTACGCGAGGCGAGGTCTTCGATGTCGCCGTGGACGTCCGGCGCGGCTCGCCGTCGTTTCTGGGTTGGGCCGGCTGCGTCCTGTCGGAGGACAACTTTCGCCAGCTCTACATCCCGCGCGGTTTTGCTCACGGCTTCTGTGTGATCAGCGAGACCGCCGACGTGCAGTACAAATGCGACGACTACTACGACCGGGACGACGAACTCGCGATCGCCTGGGACGACCCTCAGATCGGAGTCGACTGGCCGATCGACGAGCCGCTGCTTTCGGACCGCGACCGGACAGCGCCCACCGTTGCGGGTTGTCTTGAGCGGTTGCCGACGTTCTCCTTCTAAGTGGATGCGTTGCGAGCGGAGCCCTTGACGGATCGGGACGGCCTGAGCGCCGCGGACCGCGATCAGCTCGAGGCGCACGGCATTGGCCTCGAGGAGGCGCGGCGGCAACTCGGACTCCTGCGGGATCCACCGCCGAAGACGAACCTCGCGCGTCCGGCCAGCGTCGGCGACGGCATCCTGCCTCTGCCGCGAGGCGCCGAGGCCGACCGCCTGCTCGGCGCGGGGCGATCCGCTGCGCAAGCGGGCGACCTGATCCGGTTCGTGCCGGCATCCGGCGCGGCGTCGCGGCTGTTTGCGGAGCTTCGAACGGCTCGGGTCGCCGGCTACCCGCCGAGTCATCCGGTTCTGGTCCGTTTCGAGAGCGCCCGGACCCGTCTTCCCTTCGACTGCGACCAGTTGGAACTTCTCGACCGCTACGGCGACGCTCCGAAGGCCCTGATCCCCTTCCACAAGTACCCGGATGGCGAGCAGCGCACCGCGCTGGAGGAGCACCTCGTCGAAGCGGCGGCGCTTGCGGGGGGCCGGGGCTCGGCGGCGGTCCACTTCTCTGTCGCCGTTGCGCACCGGTCCGCGTTCGAGGCGCTGCTCGCTGATCGCCTGCCGGTGCTCGAACAACGGCTGGGATGCCGCTTCGACGTCACGTTCTCCCATCAGTCGCCGGCTACCGACAGCATTGCAATCGACGCCGAAGGAAAGCCGTTCCGGGTCGCCGACGACCCGGCGGCGCGACTCCTCGTGCGGCCCGGGGGTCACGGCGCACTGCTCGGCAATCTCCAGTCTCTGGCCGATCGAGGCGTCGAACTCGTCGCGATCAAGAACATCGACAACGTGCAACCGGAGCGGGCCCAGGGCGCGGCGGTGGAAGCCATGGGGATCCTCGCCGGAATGGCGCGGGAACTGGCGCGCGCTTCGAACCGGCCGGCCAGGGTCTGCGGGGTCGTTCCCGCGACCGGATCGGCCGGCGGCGGCCCCTTCTGGGTTCACCAGGCCCCGGCCGTCGCGGGAGAACCGATCGCGGTCGAGCAGGAGCCCGAGCCCGAGACTTCGTTCGTCGAAGCCAACGTCCCGGATTTCCGTGTCGCCGGCGCCGCGGCCAACGCAGATTCCGGCGCATCGGCGAGCGCGCCGACCCTCGGCGAACCGCGGCTCCAGATCGTCGAGACCTCCCAGATCGACCTCGAGGACGCCGGGCAAGCGGCGATTCTGGCCCGGTCCACCCACTTCAACCCGGTGTTCCTGGTCTGCGCGGCGCTGGCGCCGGACGGTGCAGCGTACCGGCTGGAGGACTACGTCGACCACGACACCAGCTTCATCGTGCGCAAGAGCCATGGCGGCCGGGAACTGACCGCCCTGGAACGCCCCGGCTTGTGGAACGGATCGATGGCCGGTTGGGAGACGCGGTTCGTCGAGCTGCCGGGCGAGGTGTACACGCCCGTCAAGAGCGTGTTCGATCTTGCCGGCGAGGAACACCAGTGCGGAGGAGATGGCCGATGAACGCGGATCCCGAGGCGGCGCAGGCCGGGAAACCGGCCGGGAACAGGAACAGGAACAGGAAGACGGTATTCGTCATCCGCGCGGCCCTCGTGGGCGGCCTGATCGGGGCGCTTCTTCTGTTCGGCCGGCGGGTGGCGGGCTATCTGCCGGAGTTCTCCGCCTGGGTCGATGGGCTCGGCCTCTGGGGGCCGGTCGTCTTCGTTCTCGGCTACGCCGCGGCCACCGTGGCGTTCATCCCCGGCTCGCTGCTCACCCTTGCAGGCGGCGCGATCTTCGGTCTCGCCGAGGGCGCCGCGGTTGTCTTCGTCGGCGCCTGCCTGGGGGCCACCGGCGCCTTCGTCGCGTCGAGGTACCTGGTCCGGGGAGCGATCGAACGGCGCATCGCAACGGAGCCGCGCTTCGCCGCCATCGACCGCGCGGTGGGGCGGGAAGGGTTCAAGATCGTCCTGCTGCTGCGACTCACGCCGGTTGTCCCCTTCGTGTTGCTGAACTACGCCCTGGGGTTGACCCGGGTCCAGCTGCGCGACTATCTGGGCGCCTGCATCGGCATGCTCCCCGCAACCCTGCTCTATGTCTACTACGGCAAGGTGATCGGCGATGTGGCCGAGGTCGCGGCCGGCGTCGAGGACGAGCGGGGTTGGGGTACCTGGCTCGCCACGGGCATCGGGCTGGCCGCCACGATCGCGGTGATCGTGATCGTCACCCGTATCGCGCGCCGCGCACTCGCGGCGGAGGTCGGGGAATGACCAGGCCCGGACTGCTGCCCGACAGCCCGCACGATCGTGACCTTCTGGCGCGCGTGGCCCCTGACGACTGGACGAACCCGGAGCCTGCCGGCCGCTATCACCTGGTCGTGATCGGGGCCGGCGCCGCCGGTCTGGTGACCGCGATCGTGGCCGCAGGTCTCGGCGCCAGGGTGGCTCTGATCGAACGTCGGCTGATGGGCGGCGACTGCCTGAACTTCGGCTGTGTGCCGTCGAAGGGCATGATCGCCGCGGCGCGGCGGTGGACCGCCGGGCGGCCGGATCCCGGGTATGGGGCGCCAGGCACTGATCGCGCCGGCGACTTCGGCGCCGCGATGGAGCGCATGCGCCGGATCCGGGCGGCGATCAGCGAGGACGACGCGGCGGAGCGCTTTCGCGATGCCGGAGTCGACGTGTACCTGGGTGAGGGCCGGTTCCTCTCCGACCGCGCGGTCGGCGTGACCGGACCGGCGGGCGACCGGGAACTCCACTTTCGTCGTGCCGTCATCGCGACCGGCGCCCGTCCCCAGGCGCCGCCGATTCCCGGGCTGGACCGTTGCGACTACCTGACGAACGAGACCGTCTTTTCGCTCACCGAGCGCCCGGAGCGGTTGGCCGTCATCGGCGCCGGCCCGATCGGCTGTGAGCTGTCCCAGGCCTTCGCCCGGCTGGGGAGCCGTGTTGTGACGTTCGACGTCTTGCCCGGCATCCTGCCGCGCGAGGATCCCGACGCGTCGGCTCTGGTCGAGAAAGCCCTCAGGCGGGATGGCGTCGACTTCGCGCTCGGCGCGCGGATCGAGGAAGTCGCGCCTCGTGACGCCGGCTTTCGCCTGACCTGGGTCGACAGCGACGGCGAGCGCCGTGAAACGCGTTGCGATGAGCTTCTGGTCGCCGTGGGCCGAACCCCGAACGTCGAGCGCCTGGGGCTGGAGGAGGTTGGCGTCCGCTGCGATGCGGCCGGCGTCGCGGTCGATGCGAAGCTGCGCACGACGAATCCCCGCATCTACGCGGCCGGCGACATCACCCCGGCGCCCAAGTTCACCCACCTCGCTGACGCCCACGCGGGCGTCGTCGTCCGGAACGCGCTGTTCTTCCCCAGTGCGCGCGCCGACAGACTCGTCGTTCCGCGGTGTACGTACACCTCGCCGGAGGTGGCGCACGTCGGCCTGGACCGGCGGCAAGCGGATGAACGCGGCGTCGCGGTCGACGTGGTCGACGTGGCGTTCGAGGAGAACCACCGCGCCCTTCTCGACGGCGAGGAGGAGGGGTTTCTCCGGGTCCTGCTCCAGCGCGGCAGCGATCGTGTTCTGGGCGCCACGATCGTGGGGCCGGGCGCCGGCGACCTGATCGCGCCGCTCACCCTGGCCGTGACCCACCGGCTCGGCCTGTCGAAGTTCGCGGGCGCCATCCTGCCTTACCCGACCCGGGCGGAGGTGCTCAAGAAGGCCGCGAACAAGTGGCGAAAGACGAAGTTGAATCCCACCGTCCAGGGCCTGCTGGGGCGCTGGTTCCGCTGGACCCGTTGACGGGCGCCGGCGGCTACAGGTGCCGCCTGCGCCGCCTGCGCCGCCTCCTTCGCCCTGGCCGCGCCGGTCTCGTCGCGGCGTCGCTGGCGACTCGGGACGGCGCCGACGCGGCGGCCCCTTGCCAGTATTCGAGTGCCTCATCGCCACTGCTGGTGGCTGCCGAAAGCAGGGCGAAGACGTCCATTGCGGGAAGGAAGGCCTCCCTTCCGACCAACTGGTGAGTGGCCTCAGGGCTGTGGTTCGGTTCGCACAGTCGCTGGAACGTCTCCAGCGTACGCACGACCCGGCCGCGGCGCGCCGCGGAGAGCGCGTAGCGGGTACTGAAGTCGGCGACGACATCCTCGACGAGTCGTTGCAGGCGCCGCCTCGGCACTCCGGCCCCGGCGGCTTCCAGCCGCTCCCTGCCGACCACGATTCGCGGCAGGAGCAGGGTCGACAGGAGCACCGCCAGCGGTGGTTCCGGCCCGGTGTTGACGCGTTCGTCAAGTCGTGCCGCGAGTTGGGAGAAGCCGGCGGTTTCGGATCCCTGGACTTCGTCGACCTCGGGCAGAGCGACCGGGAGCACTCCCGAGCGCCGCATCCAGCGGAAGGCGGCGGCGCTCCGGCCGCTTGACAGGAGTTGGATCAGTTCCTCGATCAGGCGGTGGGGCGAGGCCTTGGTGATCTCCCCGCGATGCTCGAAGGCGGCGGCGAGGGTCTCGTCTTCGATTTCGAAATCCAGACGCGCCGCGAATTCGCACGCCCGCAGCATCCGGACCGGATCCTCGCGGAAGCGCAGGTTGGGGTCGCCGATCACGCGGATGCAACCGTGGTCGAGATCTTCCAGGCCGCCCACATAGTCGACGACGGCACGGTCGGAGGCTCGATAGAGCAGGGCGTTGACCGTGAAGTCGCGGCGGAAGGCGTCCTGTCGCGGGGTGCCGTAGGTATTGTCGCTCGTCACCAGGAACTCGCCGGGCGAGCGCCGCTGATCGTCGGGATCCGGCGCGCCCCGGAACGTGGACACTTCGACCACCTCGTCGCCGAACAGGACGTGGGCGAGGCGAAAGCGCCGGCCGATGATCCGGGAGTTCCGGAACAGCCGCCGCACGTCCTCGGGGCGCGCGTCGGTGACGACATCGTAGTCCTTCGGCGCGCGTTGCAGCATCAGATCGCGCACGCTGCCGCCGACCAGGCCCGCGTTCCGGCCTGCCTGATGCAGCCTCCGCAGCACCTTCTGGGCGCCGCGCGAGATCCGGCGCCACGCGATCGGGTGCTCGGAATGCGGCAGTATCGTGGCCGCGGCCGTCGCATCCATCGGATCAGGGTATCAACGGATAGGCTCCGGCCCGTGGGCGCCCTGGATGGACTGCGGGTTCTCGACCTGTCGCGGCTCGCTCCCGGGCCGTACTGCTCCATGCTGCTCGCCGACATGGGCGCCGACGTTCTGCGGGTCGACAACGCGGCTGGCGGACCGGTTAGGTCCGGCGACATGCTGTCGCGGAACAAGCGGAGCATCGCGCTCAACCTGAAGACCGACGGCGGGCAGCGCATTCTGCACGAGCTGGCGGCGAACGCCGACGTGTTCCTCGAGGGCAACCGGCCCGGCGTCTGCGCCCGGCTGGGCTGCGGCTACGAGACGCTTGCGGCGCTCAACGAGCGCCTCGTGTATTGCTCGCTCACCGGCTACGGCCAGACCGGGCCGATGGCGCAAGCCGCCGGGCACGACGTGAACTACATCGCGCTCGCGGGCGTTCTGTCGCAGATCGGCAACGGCCAGGACCCGCCTCTGCCGCCGCTGAACCTGGTCGCCGATTTCGGCGGCGGCGGCCTGATGGCCGCCTTCGGCATCCTCTGCGCGCTGTTCGAGCGGGAGCGGTCCGGCCGGGGCCAGTACATCGACGCGGCGATGATCGACGGAGCGGCTTCCCTGATGGCCGTTCACTTCGCGCAGAAGGGCGCCCGCTCGACGCCCGGCGCGGGACTTCTCGGGGGCGGCGCCGCCTTCTACCGCTGCTACGAGTGCAAGTGCGGCGGCTACGTCTCGGTCGGCGCGATCGAACCGCAGTTCTTCGCCGCGTTGTGCGAGGGAACGGGTGTCGACGTCGTCGACGAGCAGATGGACACCGACCGCTGGCCGGCGCACATCGAGGCCTTCAGGCGGGCTTTCCTGACCCGCACGCGGGACGAGTGGGCCGCGGTGTTCAGCGAGCTCGACGCCTGCGTGTCGCCGGTGCTCGACCTCGACGAGGCGCCGGACCATGAGCACAACGTACAGCGGGGGACCTTCCCGATCGGCCCGGACGGAGAGATTCACATAGCGCCCGCGCCGCGGCTTGAGCGGACGCCCGGCGACCTCCGCCAGCGCGAGCCGCGGATGGGCGAACACACCGGAGAGGTCCTGGCCGATCTTGGCTACGGCGCCGGGGAGATCGACGGACTCGAACAGAATGGAGCGATTCTGAGAGCATGAATGACGCAAGAACGCACGACGGTCCGCCTGCCGATGGCGCAGGCGGCGCACTCACGCAAGGCGGTCCGCCCACAGACGATGCGGGCGGCGCATCCACGCGCGGCGGTCCGCCCGCGGACGGCGCCGGCAGGGTCTTCGAGGACTTCGAGGTCGGCCAGATCTTCCGTCACGCCTTGGGTCGGACGGTGACCGAGGGCGACAACGTCTGGTTGACGATGATCACGCTGAACCCGAACCCGATCCACTTCGACCGCGAGTACGCGGGTCAAACGGAGTGGGGGCGACCCCTGGTCAACTCCTGTTTCACCCTGTCCCTGGTCACCGCGCTGACCGTCGCCGACCTGTCGCAGAACGCGGTGAACCTCGGCTGGGACAGGGTCCGCTTGCCGCACCCGGTGTTCGAAGGCGACACCCTGTACGCCCAGAGCGAGGTGCTCTCTGTCCGCGAGTCGAACTCGCGCCCGCACCAGGGCATCGTGGGTTTCCGCACGGTCGGTTACAACCAGGACGGTCGGGCCGTGATCACCTTCGACCGCACGATCCTGGTCTACCGTCGCGGCCGCGTGCCGGCGAAGCCGGTCCGTCCGGAGCTGCGCGGGTAGGCGCTGCGCCGGCGGTCCGGAAGCCGGCGCTTCGCGCCGAATGCCGGCCAGAACCCGGGTGGCGCGACCCGCGCCACACGCGAACCGGTCCGTGCGCCCGTCAGCGGGCGCAAGGAAGCCAGGCCGGGCGGACCCGCGGGACGAACCGCCCGGTCTGCGGCGCAACGGAGGGAAGGGACCGGCTTCGGCCCGGCGCACCCCAGTCGAGCTAGCGGTCGGCGATCGGCTGGTAGTCGCGGGCGGTGGCGCCGGTGTAGACCTGCCTTGGCCGGTTGATCCGGTTCTCCGGATCGCCGCGCATTTCCTTCCAGTGCGCCAGCCAGCCCGGCAACCGGCCGAGGGCGAACATGACGGTGAACATGTCGGTCGGCAGGCCCATCGCACGGTAGATGATGCCGCTGTAGAAGTCGACGTTCGGGTAGAGCCTCCGGTCGACGAAGTACGGGTCCTCGAGCGCCACCTCCTCCAGCTTCCTGGCGATTGCCAGCAGCGGATCGTCAACGCCGAGCTGCTCGAGAACCTGGTCCGCGGCCCCCTTGAGGATGCTGGCGCGGGGGTCGAAGTTCTTGTAGACGCGGTGGCCGAAACCCATCAGTCGGAAGGGGTCGTTCCTGTCCTTGGCTCGCTCGACGAATCTGCTGAAGTCGTCGCCGCTGTCGCGAATCGCCTCCAGCATCTCGATCACCTGCTGGTTGGCGCCGCCGTGCAGCGGCCCCGACAGGGCGTCGATGCCGGCGGAAATCGCGGCGAACAGGCTGGCGCCCGAGCTGCCGACCATGCGGACCGTCGACGTCGAGCAATTCTGCTCGTGGTCGGCGTGCAGGATGAGCAGCATGTTCAGCGCCCGGGACAGGACGTCCGGCGGCTCGTAGGACTCGCAGGGCACCGAGAACATCATGTTCAGGAAGTTCTCCGCGTACCCCAGGTCGTTCTGCGGGTACACGAAGGGTTGGCCGATCGACTTCTTGTGCGAGAACGCCGTGATCGTGGGCAGCTTGGCGATCAGGCGGACGACGTGCAGATCGTCGTCCTCGTTCTCCGAGTAGAAGGTCGCGAGCGACGAGATCATCGAGGACAGGATCGCCATCGGGTGCGCCGTGGCCGGGTAGGCCTCGAAGAACTTCTTCATGTCCTCGTGGATCAGGGTGTGCCTCCGGAGCTTCGACCGGAAATCGGCCAGTTCCCGCTCCGTCGGCAGTTCTCCGTAGATCAGCAGATAGCAGACCTCGACGAAGGACGCGCGCTTGGCCAGCTGCTCGATCGGGTAGCCGCGGTAGCGGAGAATCCCCTGCTCGCCGTCGATGAACGTGATCGCACTGCGGCACGATCCGGTGTTGCCGTAGCCGGGATCCAGGGTGATCGCACCAGTTTGGCTCCGGAGCGCGTGGCTGTGTATGGCCACTTCGCCCTCGGAGCCGACAATGACGGGAAATTCGTACTCCTGATCGTCCAGATTCAGCTTGGCTACACCCATATCTGATGTCTCACCTCGTGTGTTGCCCGGTATCGACCCCTTCGGTCTCTAGGGGTACTCGGCTCGGTTGGCGTATTCGTCGCGGAGTGTAGCAGCCCCGCAAGCGGTAGTGGGACCTTGGCGGGTCCGATTCAGACGCCCCTTGTTTCGGCGCCCCAGAGCGTCTTGTGGAGTTGCAGCGAAACCCGTGCCGGAAGCCGGTCTTCGAGTACCCAGGAGGCGAGTCGGGCAGGTTCCAGAGCGTCCCACACAGGCGACAGGTGGACGGTGCAGCGTCGGTCGATCCGATGCTTGCGGATCGCATCGCGCGCCCATTCGTAGTCGGCGCGGTCGGCGAGGACGAGCTTCACCTCGTCCGTCGAACGCAGCTTGTCGATGTTCGGCCAGTGGTTGTTCGCGGCCTCGCCACTGGCCGGGCACTTCAGGTCGACGATTCGCCGGACCCGCGAATCGACGTCCGAGATATCCAGCCCGCCACCGGTTTCGAGCAGGACGGTGAGTCCTCGGTCGCAGAGCCTGCTCATCAAGGGATGAACGCCGGGTTGGAGCAGGGGTTCGCCGCCGGTGACTTCCGCCAGCGGACAGTCGAACGCCAGCACCTCGGCGATCACGTCGTCCGTGCGCATCCACGAGCCTTCGTGGAAGCTGTACTCCGTGTCGCACCAACTGCACCGCATCTGGCACCCGGTCAGCCGCACCAGGACGCAGGGGCGGCCCGCGAAGGTCGATTCGCCCTGAATCGAGTAGAAGATCTCGTTGACCTTGAGCCGCTCGCTCTCGGGCAGCGCGGCGACCGGGTCGAGCTGGCGGAGCGGATCAGGCGTCGTCGTCAAGGAGCTGCCGCAGCACGTAC
This sequence comes from uncultured Thermoanaerobaculia bacterium, assembly GCA_951813015.1. Taxonomy (GTDB): domain Bacteria; phylum Acidobacteriota; class Thermoanaerobaculia; order Multivoradales; family Multivoraceae; genus Multivorans. The sequence goes on from CATOTG010000006.1 coordinate 951,030, forward strand.
TGCAGGATGCCCGCGTGGCGGTAGTACTCGGCCTCCTGCGGAGTGTCCAGCCGCACCAGCGCCCGGAACGTCGTCTCGCCGTTTTCGCCGGTCGCTCGCACGGTGACCTCCAGACCGGGGTCGAAGTCCGCAGCGAGACCCGCCGAGAGTCCTTCCACGTCGTAGGCCTCACGACCGGTCAGCCCGAGCTCTTCGGCGCCTTCACCGTCCCGGAACTGAAGCGGCGCGATCCCCATGCCGACGAGGTTGCTGCGGTGGATCCGCTCGTAGCTCCTGGCGATGACGGCGCGGACGCCGAGCAGTCGCGGTCCCTTGGCGGCCCAGTCACGCGAAGACCCGGTCCCGTACTCGATGCCGGCCAGAATGATCTGGGGCACTCCCCGTTCGCGGTAGGCAGCCGCGGCCTCGAAGATGGTCGTGTGCTCTCCTTCGGGCAGCAGCGCGGTGTAGCCGCCTTCGGTGCCAGGCACGAGGTGGTTGCGAAGGCGAACGTTGGCGAACGTGCCGCGCATCATGACCTCGTGGTTGCCGCGGCGGGCGCCGTAGGCGTTGAATTGCGCCTGCTCGACACCCAGGTCGCGCAGGTAGTCGGCGGCCGGGCTGTCCGGGCTGATCGGGCCGGCGGGTGAGATGTGGTCCGTCGTCACCGTGTCGCCGAGCAGAGCCAGCACCCTGGCGCCCCGGATGTCCTCGACCGGTTGCGGCTTGCGGGGCATGTCGACGAAGAACGGCGGCTGCTTGACGTAGGTCGAATCCGCCTGCCAGGCGAACGTCTGGCCGGAGGGCACGTCGAGCGCCTGCCAGGCCTCGCTGCCGGCGAAGACGTCGGCATACTGGCGCTTGAACATCTCGGGCCGCAGCGACGTCTCGAGCGTTGCCTGAATGTCGGCCTGGGAGGGCCAGACGTCGCGCAGGTAGACGGGGCCATCGTCGGTCGTGGCCAGCGGCTCGTTGTAGAGGTCGATGTCGATGCGGCCGGCCAGCGCGTAGGCCACGACCAGGGGCGGCGAAGCGAGGTAGTTCGCTCGCACCTCGCTCGAGATTCGACCCTCGAAGTTCCGGTTGCCGGACAGCACGGAGACGGCAACCAGTTCGTCATCGGCGATTGCGGCCGAGATCGGTCCCGGCAGCGGACCGCTGTTGCCGATGCAGGTCGTGCAGCCGTAGCCGACGGTGTGGAAGCCCAACTGCTCGAGGTAGGAGGTCAGTCCGGCCTCGCCGAGGTAGTCGGTCACCACCTTGGAGCCGGGCGCCAGGCTGGTCTTCACCCAGGGCCTGGCCTTCAGCCCCGCCTCGACGGCCTTCCTTGCCAGCAGGCCGGCGGCGAGCATGACGGACGGGTTCGACGTGTTCGTGCAGCTCGTGATCGCGGCAATCACGACGGAACCGTCCTTCAGGTCAACCTTGCCGTTGCCGCCGGCGTTGGCGGCCGGTTCGTGGCCGGCGCCGTTGTTCGTGTCGTCGCCGTCGAGTACCGGCAGACCGCCCTGGCGGGTGGACAGGCCGGGCAACTGGCCGAGAAAGGACTCCTTGACGCCGGAGAGCGGCACCCGGTCCTGGGGTCGCCGTGGACCGGCCAGCGCCGGCTCGACGGTGCTCAGGTCGAGTTCCAGCGTGTCGCTGTACTCGGCTTCCGGCGTGTCCGGTCCGTGGAACAGGCCCTGTTCGCGGCAGTAGGCCTCGACGAGGTCTACCTGGGCCTCGTCGCGGCCCGTGAACCGCAGGTAGTCGATCGCGGCGCGGTCGATCGGGAAGATGCCGCAGGTCGCGCCGTACTCGGGCGCCATGTTGGCGATCGTCGCCCGGTCGGCCAGCCGAAGTTCACTCAGCCCGGGACCGAAGAACTCGACGAACTTGCCGACCACGCCGTGGTTGCGGAGCATCTCGGTGACCCGTAGAACGAGGTCGGTCGCGGTGGTGCCTTCCGGCAGCTTGCCGACGAGACGGAAGCCGACGACCTGGGGCACGAGCATGGCGATCGGCTGGCCGAGCATGGCCGCTTCCGCCTCGATGCCTCCCACACCCCAGCCCAGGACGCCGAGTCCGTTGATCATCGTCGTGTGGGAGTCGGTGCCGACCAGCGTGTCGGGATACGCAAAGGGCACATCACCCGCGCCGTTCTGCGACGTCATCACTCCGCGGGCGAGGTACTCCAGGTTGACCTGGTGGACAATGCCGGTCGCCGGCGGCACGACCCGGAAGTTCTCGAACGCGGTCTGGCCCCAGCGCAGAAAGAGGTAGCGCTCCTCGTTGCGCTCGAACTCGCGCTCGGCGTTGATCAGCAGGGCGGCGGCGGAGCCGTACTCGTCGACCTGGACGGAATGGTCGATCACCAGTTCGGCCGGCTGCAGGGGATTGATCTTCGCGGCGTCGGCGCCCATGCGCGCCATCGCGTCCCGCATCGCGGCGAGGTCCGCCACCGCGGGCACGCCGGTGAAATCCTGCAGCAGCACGCGGCCGGGCATGAAGGCGATCTCGACGTTCGGTTCAGCCTGAGGTTGCCAGCGGGCGATGGCCTCGATGTCGCTGGCCGGGACGGCGCGACCATCCTCCCGGCGGAGGAGGTTCTCCAGCAGGATCTTCAGGGCGTACGGAAGGCGCGCCACCGGCAGACCCGCTGCTTCCAGTGTCGGCAGATGGGCGATCCGGAAGGAGCGGCCTCCCGCGGTCATCGTTCGTTTGGCGCCGAAGCTGTTCGTCATGTCCCTGTTTCCGTGTCTCCGGCTGCAGGCGCCGGGGGGTTTTCGAGTGCGCCTGAGATTACCCAAAGTGTGGCCGGCGCCGGCGGCTGCGGTCTTGCTCACGGTCCGCTGCCGAAGCCCTGGCGGAGTGTAGAGTCGCGCCATGTCCGGGCTGGATGACCTCGAGACGCCGAGTCTGCTGATCGCCATGCCCCAGGTCCTCGATCCGTTCTTCGCTCGGGCCGTCGTGCTCCTGGCCGCGCACGAGGAGGGCGGGGAGGGTGGAAGTCTCGGTTTCGTCGTCAATCGCCCGAGTCAGCTCAAGGTCGACGAGGTGTTGCGGGAACTCGATATCGAGTGGCTGGGCGGTTCACAAGCACCGGCCTTCGTCGGTGGTCCGGTGCAGCCGGAAGTGGGTACGGTGCTGCTGTCTCTCGACGGCCTGACGGGTGTAGAGGCGGACGGGATCACCCGGATCGCGCCGGGCGTGGGCGCGACGCAGAACATCCTGGCGCTGCGGACACTGGCTCGCCGGGCGCCGGAGCGCATGCGGCTCCTGCTCGGTCACGCCGGTTGGGCGCCGGGCCAGTTGATGCAGGAGCTCACCCGCAGCGACTGGTTGACGGCGCCGGTGGAGGCTTCGATCGTGTTCTCGCCCGATCCGGTGGACGCCTGGTCGGCCGCACTCGCCTCCCTGGGGATCGATCCCGGGGCGCTGCCGAGTTGGGCCTCCGGCGACGGCGCCTCGAACTGAGTCCCTACTGACCCGTGGAGCCGAAGCCGCCGTCGTTGCGGAGGCCTTCTGTCGGTTGCCTGCCGAGGCTTTCGTCCTCCCGGAACGTGATTTCGGGCACGGCGGCGACCACCATCTGAGCCAGCCGTTCGCCGCGCTCGATCGTGATCGGGCGCCGGCCCAGATTGACGAGCAGCAGCTTGACTTCGCCGCGGTAGTCGCTGTCGATCGTGCCGGGCGCGTTGAGTACGGTCAGGCCCTGCCGGTAGGCGTGCCCGCTGCGCGGCCGGATCTGGGCCTCGTAGCCGCGCGGCAGACCGAGGATGAGGCCGGTCGGAATCAGGGCGCGAGCGCCGGGTTCCATCCGGATTGCGGCGCCCGTGGCCGCGCGCAGGTCGTAGCCGGCGCTGCCGGCGGAGGCGCGCTCCGGCAGACTGGCGGAATGGGGCAGCCGGCGGACGGCGACGGTGACGGGAGGCGTTCCTTGTTCGCGTGCTTCGGTTGCCCGGCCCGGTATCTCCGGGGCGGCGGTTGGCCTGCTCAAAGGTCGCGTCCCCTGCCTCGTTCTTCCGGTGCGGAGCCATCCCGTGGCTGACCGTCTCCGAGCACGCCGGGCGGAAAGGGCTTGCCGATCCACTCGCTGGTCAGACGCGGCGGCGGGCGGCCATCGGCGACGTTGCCGGGCCTGAGCTGGATCAGCTCGCTGGTGAAGTACCAGTTCGAGTAGTCCTCCTGGCCGCCCCAGACGCGCATCGAGGGGCCGGGAGTCGCGCTGTAGACGCCCAGGATCGGCCCGACCGTCGGCCCTTCGCCCTCCTCCTCGTTCGGCGGCGGCACGGCGGTCAGTCCGCCGCCGGCGCCGCCGGCGTTGGCCGGACTGGCGTCTCCGGCCCGGCGGCGGTTTGCCGGCTGGCCGGTGTTGTTCGGTGTTCCCTGCATCAGCAGGCCCCAGCGACCTTCCTCGTCCATCGGGTTGGGCCACAACTGCCGGATGACCCGCGGCTCGACCTCGATGAGTTCCTCGAGCGCCGTCGGCAGGCGTCCCTGGCGGACCCGGAACAGGCGGATCGCCTCGGCGTACTGGAGGCCGCGAAAGATCAGCTCTTCCTCCTTCTGCCGCTTGGCCCAACTGCTCCAGTAGGGCAGTGCCGCCGCGACCGCGATGTTCATCACCGTGATCATGACGGCGAGCACGACGAGGTTGTAGCCGGCCTCGGACGGTCGGTCCGCCGGGCTGGCGCGGAGAGGCGCCTGGTCACCAGTCGGCATAGGCTTCGCCATTTAGCGCGCTCTCCTCTGCCCCCGAGTGGACGTCCTCGATGCCGGGATCTCCGAAGGGTGAAAGGTCCGTTTCGGCCCACGGGTCCTCGCCCGAGAGAGCGGGAAACTCGGCGAAGACCTCCACCCAGGTGTCGGTGGAGCGGGTGATCGGGTCAAGGGGGATCGTGCGCAGGTACTCCTCTTCGACCAGGGCCTGGAGGCTCGGCGGGTAGTGCCCCTTGTCGGCATGGTGCTGCTCGATCGCGTCGCGCATCACCCGGAGGTTCTGCTTCAGTGCCGCTTCCTGCGCCCGTCGCGGCGCGTTCTTCAGCAGGGGCACCGCGACCGCGGCAAGAATGCCGATGATCGCCATGACGATGATCAGCTCCAGCAGCGACATGCCGCGCTGGCCCATGATTCTCCGGTTCATGTCACCACTCCTCGTACGGAACGCGGTTCAGACCGACGCCCTCGGACAGGGAGAACACGTCGTAGGCGTTCTCTCCTCCCCAGTTCGTGTCGTCCGGCTGATCCTGGTAGCTCCGCAGGCCCCATTCCGCCTCGCCGGTCATCGGGTCGACGGGAATGCGGCGCAGAAAACGAATCTCGCCATCCGCCTGTCCGATCAACTGAATCGGCTCGATCAGGACCTCGAGTTCACTGGGATAACCGTCGGTTCCGATCTCGATCGGAATCAGGCCGACATCGCTGTAGCGCTTGTGTTCGTCGATCGCGTTGCGCAGCGTGCGCAGGTGCGACCGGAGTTCGGCTTCCTTGATCCGTTTGTTCGTGAAGGTGGCGGTGGGCAGGGCGACGGCCGCCAGCGTCAGCATCACGGCGCACACCGTGACGAGTTCCACCAGGGTGTACCCGGCTCGGCGACGCCCGCCGTCTCGCGCAAGGAACAGGAACAGGCGCCGGATGTGGGGGCCAGGGCGGAAGATCGCCGCCGCTGCGCCGGTTTCGCAGGCGCGACCGGGAGTTCCCGGCGGCGTTGCTCCATGTGGATCCGGGGCGCCGTGCAGCGCGGCGGCCTTCGTCCCGGGCAAGCCAGGCGGGATCAAGCGACGGTCTCCGGTTCGGTTGGCTCCGGCGGCTCGGCGTCCTGGATCTCGATCTCCAGCGGGCGCACGGTCGGCGCCGGCAGCGCCTCGAGCTCGGGACCCTTGGGCCTGGCCTGCTCGATCGCGATCGTTGCTCTGCCGGGACCAGTCGCCCGCACCTCGAGGGCCAGCAGGTGTCCCCGCCCGGCCACACCCGCCTGATCACCCAGCCGGCTGAGGCCGACGATGACCGTGCCCGGCGTCGAGTTGTCCGTCATCAGGGAGACCTCGTTCTGGTCGCCCAGGAAGGACTCGGCCCTGACCGCGGTCACCTCGATTTGTTCCGGGTCGTAACGGAGACGCAATGGCAGATGGGAGAGCGGCGTGCTGGACCTCACGTCCAGGCGCGCTTCGAAGCGGTCGCCGACCGTCGCGCGCAGCGCCTGGGGTGAAAAGGAGAGTTCGATTTCGCGGTCGGTCCGCGCCGACGCCGGTTGGAAGAGGGCCGGGACGATTGCGGGGGGCTGCTGGAGCAGGCTTGCGTTCTGGCGCGGACTCCCCGGCGGCGGGACGAGTTCGACGCCCAGAGGGGGCCCCTCCTCTCCGTCCTCGCTCGTGTCGCCTTCCGGGGCCGCGTCGCGCAGACCCGGGGGCAGGCGTTCCTCCAGTTGCTGCCGCGTCTCGTCGCCCTCGGCCGCCGGCTCGTCGAATGGACCGTCGATTCCGGAGTCGATCCGGGGACTCGAGCCCCGGAAGACGACGTTCTGCTCCGTGCCGACCCAGATCGGCGCCAGGTCCTCTTCCCGGATGTCCGCACGGCGGATGATGTGCGGCGTGAGGGTCAGCACGATGTCGGTACGCCTGTTGTCGCTCCTCTTCCTGGAGAACAGGCGGCCGATCACCGGGATTTCCGAGAGACCGGGGATCCCGTCCTGGCGGTTCGACTCGTTCGTGCGGATCAGGCCGGCCAGGAAGTTCGTCTCGCCGTCGCGCAGCCGGATGCTGGTCCGGATGTTGCGGCTGCCGATGATCGGCTGGTCGCCGATCTGGCCGCCCAGGTCGCTGACCTCGATGTCGAGTTCCAGGGAGATCTCTTCGTTGTGGTGGACGCGGGGCGTGATGTCCACCTGGATGCCCACGTTCTGGTACTGGTAGGACGTGATGGGCACTACGTTGCTGCCCGCGGTGTTCGCCGTGTTGAAGCTGGTCACCGGGATCGGGACCCGGTCGCCGATCGAAAACGAGCTCTCCTCTCCCTCCGTGATCCGCACCTGCGGCTTGGCCAGCGTCTGCGCGTCGGTCGAGTTCTTCACGAAGTCGAACAGGAACCCGGGCACGGTGAGCACCCAGTTGTTCTGATTGAGCGATTGGACGTCCGACATCCGCAGCGGCACGTCCTCGCCGCCGATGTCGAGTCGGATGCCGAGGGTGTTCGCGTCGAGCGAGAGCCCGAGGTCCTGGAGCTTCGAGGTGTTGATCTCGAGCAGCTCGACATCGATCACGACCTCGGCCTTCGCCTTGTCTGCTTGCTCGATGATGCGTTCCGCGACCTTGACCTTCTCGACGCTGTCCATCATCACGATCGCGTTCAGCCGTTCGTTCGCGGCGATGAACCGGGTCGCAAGCAGACTGCGGAGGATGGTCAACACGTCCCTCACGTCCGCGTTCGAGAGGAAGAAGGTCTGGATGATCCGGTCTTCGTACGCCTGGCGATTCGCGGGCGTGTTCTGCAGGATCATGATCGTCTGTTCGTCGAGCACCTTGTAGAAGTGTCCGAGGCTCTGCATCAGGCTCTCGAGCCCCTCCAGCGCGGTGACTTCCCGCAGTTCGATGGGGCCGGAGAGCGGTGCATCGCGCAGGCGGGGATCGAACACGATGTTGAACCCGAACGCCTGTCCCATCGCGCGGTAGATCTCCATGAAGGTCGCGTTCGGGAAGTCGAACGTGATCGGTTCGTCGGAACGGGGACTCAAGGTCGGCGGCATCGGCTCGGAGCCCCGGCCCTCGTTCTTGAGCTCCGAGATCGTCTTCGGACCCCGGCCGCTGTTCTCGATCCGGGTCCGAACCTTCTCCAGTTCGGTGAGGGCGTACTGGTTCGTCGGGTCGAGTTGCACGGCGCGCTGCATCTCCAGCAGGGCGTCGCGGTCCCGGCCGGCTTCCTGCAGCTTCCTGCCCTGCTCGAAATGGGCGTGGGCGGCCTGGGTCTTGGCCCGCAGCAGACCGGCCCGGTAGCGGAGGTCCGAGGGATCCTCGGCGACCAGTTCCATGTAGCGGAGGACGGCGGCGTCCCAGTCACCCGCGGTTTCCGCGTACTGCGCTTCCCTGAAGCTCCGGTAGCCGCTACAGGAGGCGAAGACCAGCAAGCCCAGGAGAGCCAGCGCCAGGGCGCGCGGCCGTTTTCCGTTTCGTTCTTCCATGTACTTCAGGTCCTTCCGGGCTCTAGCCGCCGTTCGGTCGGCCGCCGATGGCCAGTCGCACCGCGGGTTCGTCGGGGAAACCCACGAAACCGAGGTCGACCGACTCGTAGCCGATCCGTTGTACTTCGAACAGGTCCTTGACCAGGTCGCCCTTGAGCGCGTTGTAGATCTCCGTACCGTCGGAGAACACGGCGACCGGGTCGTCGTCGCGGCCCAGTGTGCCGAGGTAGACGATGTCGACCGCCGGAGGCATCGGGCCGAGGGGTTTCGGGGCCGGTGGTTCCGGCTTCGGTCGCACCGGGATGACGGGGGAAACGGGCCGCGCTTCGGGCTCGGGAAGGGTCGCCTCGGGAGTCGCGCGCTCGGGCGCCGGCCGGCTGCCGAACGACCAGGGGTCGCGCGCCTGTCCGCCCTCCGGCGGCGGCTGCTCCAGGGTGTGCGGGGCCAATTCCACGACCTCGATCGTCGCCGAGCGCAGGTCGGCGGAAGTCGTGCGGGTGAAGCCGGGGCCGCCGCCGAACGAGGGCAGGTAGCGCCAGCCGGCGATCGCCGCGACGATGGCGAGCAGGACCAGCAAGAGGGGGCGCGGCCGGTTCGACCCGGCTTTGGCGGCGCTCATGCTTCGGCCTCCCCGGTTGCGGCGGCGGACTCGCTGTCCGTGAACAGGGTCGAGAGGCGCAGGTCGATGCGGAGGTTCGGAGTCGCTTCGCTGAGGCTGATCGACTCGAGGGCGACGAACGTGTCCGTCGTCTCGAGCTGGTTGATCAGCCGCCGCAGTTGGGAGTAGTTGCCTTCGACGGTGAAGACGAGCGACTTCTCGACCAGGCCGTACTGCTCGAGCCGCTCCTCCGGGTAGGAGATGGCCCCCGGACGGAGCCCGGCGCGGTTCGCGAGTTCCTTGACCTCGCGGATGAGGTCGGTCACCCGTTCCTGTTCGGTGGCGAAGCCCTCGCGGTACAGGCTCTCGACCCGGCTGCGCGTCGCTTCGACCGTCGCCACCTGGCCCTCGCGGCGAGCCACCTCCCGGGTTGTGCGCGTGCGCAGGTTGCCTGCTTCGGCGATCTCGTCCTCCAGTGCCTGGAAGCGGCCCGCGTAGACGCCGCGATACGTCGACAGCAGGCCGGCGTTGATCACGCAGAGGCCCACGCCGACCCAGAACCAGACGCGCAGGCGCCATCCCCGCCGGCGGCTCACGGCTGTCCCGCCATCGGCTCTGACTCCGGCCCGGCGGCTTCGGCGTCCGCGGCGGATTCGTTCTCGGCTGCAGCGGATGCGGTCTCGTCCGCGGCGGCTTCAGCCTTGCCCGCGGCTGATGCGGTCTCGTCCGCGGCTGATGCGGTCTCGTCCGCGGCGGCCCCGAGCTTGCCCGCGGCGGCGCCGGTCTCGTCCACGGCAGTCTCGTCCGCAGCGGACTCAGGCTCGCCTGCAGCGAGCGCCGGCCTGTAGGCGACGGCAATCGTGAAGTCCAGCGGACCGGCGTCCTGCTGGCTCTCGTGCCGCAGCTTCGGACCGTCGAACGACGGGTGTTCGAACAGGGAATCGATCAGCTCGAGCAGGCCATCGTCGTCCTGGGCTTCGCCGCTGATGTCGAGCATCACGCGTGCCGCAACGTCCGGCCCCGGCTCGACCTGCCGTCGCCGTCGCCGTTCGCTCGGCTGGGGTGCGAGGCTGCGAAGCCGCGTGTTCCACGGCAGCACCTCCTCGATGTCGGTGAACAGCCGGCCCCAGGGGAACCGCCGATCCGCGATGCGCTCGTTCAGGAACGCGACCTCGCGGTTCTGGGATTGCACATCGAGGCGCGCGAGCTCCGCAGCCAGCCGGTCCAGTTCGGCGCCATCCCCGGCAAGCTGCTGGCGCAACCCGGCAAGTTCGGACCGAGCGTCGGCCGAGCCGGTCAGATAGCCCCAGTACAGCACCGCGTTGAAGGCGAGGAGCGTCGTCCCGAGGGCCCACAGAACGGCGGTCAGGCGCCGCCAGGGCCGGCGGTTGACGAACGGGCGCGCGGCCAGGTTGAATCCGTTCTTCATGTCCTCACCGTCAGCGACGCGCCGAGCATCGGCAGGGCCTGCTGGACACCGATCTCGGTGGTCGCGGGTTGGGCGCCGAGGGCGCCGTTGCCGTCGAGAATCCGGGCCGGCAGTCCGAACCCCTCTTCGAGCCGGTCACTCCAGGCCTCGCGGTCTTGTTCGGCGGCCAGCATCAGGACGTGCGCTGGCAGGGACCGGTTGGAGCCGAACAGCTCGCGTTCCTCGATGAAACTCCGGGTCAATCGCAGATCGCGAACAGCCAGGTTCGAGGTGACGGAGGACGCGAGGTCCGGATCGATGCTCTTGTAGCGGAAGAGAGCTGGACCCTCGTCCGCGTACGCGAGCAGGGAGTAGCCGTCCGGATGGGCGACGAGGAGCAGGAAGGGGCCGGAACCGCCGTCAAGGCGAACGAGCCCGTCTGCAGCGCTCAGGCTCTCGTTCGTCACCGTGCCGACGTGGATGCCGGCGCGCCTGAAGGAGTCTTCGATCTGGGCCAGGACATGCTCGACGCCGAAGCCGATCAGGAAGCGGGTGGCGCCGTTGTCGGCGGCCCCGGTCCGTCTGCCGCGGACACGGAGCTCCTCGACCCGGAACGGGACCTGCTTGCGGAGTTTGAAGCGCAGGGCCTCTTCCCGCAGGCTTGGCTTGCCCGGGACTTCTTCGAGTTCGGCGAAGGTGAGGCGGAGCCAGCGGTCGGGGAGAACCAGAGCGGCGTGGGTGACCGGTTCGCCGATGGCGATGTCGGCGGCCTGCTGAAGCTCGGCGACGACTTCGTGAAACTGTGCGGGTTCGCGCAACGGCCCGCCCAGGGCGCCTTCCTGGAAGGTGTCGGCGGGCAACTCCCGTCGCCGGACGGCCTGGAGCTTGGGGACCGCCCCGTCCTGACGCAGAAAGTGCGCCAGGACGAGCTCGCGCTCATCGAGCAGGAACACCGACGCCGGTCCCCGAGGGTCGTCGAGGCCGACCAGGCGTTCAATCCACAAAGGTAACCTTGTTGATCTCACGGAGAGTCGTCACTCCTTCACGAACCTTTGCAAGTGCGCTGTGGCGCAGGAAACTCATGCCTTCGGCAGCCGCGGCGCGGCGGATTTCTGAGGCGGGGCGGCGGTCGAGGATGAGCTCGCGAATCGGATCGGAGAGGTCGAGCAGCTCCGACACCGCCATGCGACCGAAGTAGCCCGTGCCGTTGCACTCCATGCAGCCCCGGCCTTCGAAGAGTTGCCAGCCGGCGATGTCGGACCTCGCGAGACCGCTCTCCGCGAGGAGCGCGTCGTCGGCCTGGACCCGCTCGCTGCAGTGGCCGCAGATCCGGCGGACCAGCCGCTGGGCGAGAATGCAGTTGAGCGCCGCCACGAAGTTGTAGAGGTCGACGTTCATGTTCAGGAACCGGCCGAGAACGTCGACCACGTTGTTCGCGTGGACGGTCGTGAACACCAGGTGCCCGGTCAGCGCGGACTGAATCGCGATCTGGGCCGTCTCCTCGTCGCGGATCTCCCCGACCATGATCTTGTCCGGATCGTGCCGGAGGATGGAGCGGAGCCCGCGCGCGAAGGTCAGGCCCTTCTTCTCGTTGACCGGGATCTGGGTAACTCCGTCGAGCTGGTACTCGACCGGATCCTCGATCGTGATGATCTTGTCCTCGCTGGACTGGATCTCGGACAGGCAGCCGTAGAGCGTGGTCGTCTTGCCGGAGCCGGTGGGGCCGGTGACGAGCACCATGCCGTAGGGCTCGCGGATGAACTTGCGGAGTTTCGCGATCGTGTCGTCGTCGAGGCCGAGGACGTCGAGCCGCAGGGTCTTGAACTCCTGGTTCATCGACTCCTTGTCCAGGATGCGGATGACGCAGTCCTCGCCGTGGACGGAAGGCATCACGGAGACCCGGAAATCGATCGTGCGTCCGCTGACACGGACCTTGAAGCGCCCGTCCTGCGGGATCCGCTTTTCGGCGATGTCGAGCTCCGACATGACCTTGATGCGGCTGACGATCGTCTGGTGGTGACGGCGGTCGATCGGCTCCATCGCCTGGTACAGCACCCCGTCGATCCGGTACTTGATGATCACCTCGTGTTCACGCGTCTCGATGTGGATGTCCGACGCGCGCCGCTGGATCGCGTTGAAGAGGGTGGAATCGACCAGCTTGATGATCGGGCTCTGGTCGGCCGAGATGCGGTCGATGGAGAGCACCTCGCCGCTGTCCTCGTCCTCCTGGACGAGTTGGATCTTGAAGTCCTCTGTTGCCTCGTCCAGAACCCGCTGCGCGCTCTCGGACTTCTGCAACAGGTCCTCGATCTCGGTGCGGGCGCCGATCCTGGCCTCCAGGGGTTGCCCCAGTTGCAGCTCGAGTTCGTCCAGCTTGACCACGTCGGTCGGATCGGCCAACACGACCGCGAGCCGGCCCTCCAACTGCCGTTCCGGGATGAAGCTGTAGCGGAGCATCAGCTCGAACGGGATATGTCGGAAGAGGTCGTTGTCGATGCGGAAGTTCTCGAGGTCGGCGACCTCCAGGCCGAACCGTTCCGCGATTCGCTCCGCTTCCTTCCGTTCCCGGGCGAGCCGTCCATCCTCGTCGCTCGCCACGTGCAGGCCTTCCAGATCGGAGCCGCCCTCCGCGATGAGCCGCTGGTTCCGCGCCACCGCCGTTTCGTCCTGGACGACCATCAGCCCTGCACCTGTCCGAGCACGCTGAACAGCGGCAGATACATCGAAAGGACGAGCAGCGCGATGGTGAAGCCCATGACGACCAGCATCACCGGCTCGATCAGGGAGAGCAGGCGCTCGGTGCGGGTCTCCACGTCCTCGTCGAGAAAGTCGGAGACGCTGTTCACCATCTCGTCCAGTGCCCCGGTCGCCTCACCGACCTTGACCATGTCGATCGCGAGATCGGTGAACGCCTCGGACTCTTCGAGCGCGGTGTGGAACGCCGCTCCCTCGCGTATCCGCGGACCGAGGGCCGCCGCGCGGCCGTGCAGGAAGCGGTTGGTGACGGCCGAGGAGGCGGTGTCCAGGGCCGCGGCCAGCGGCAGGCCGCCGTGCAGCAGCGTGGCCAGGGAACGGCAGAACTCGGACAGCGCGAAGCGGTGGAGGATCGGACCGATGATCGGCGTCCGAAGCTTGAAACGATCGACCATCGCGCCGAGGCGGCCGCCCTGGCCGACCCTCCAGGCAGCCCAGGCGCCGATCGCCGCTGCGGCCAGAAGCACGAGGGTGGCTGGATTGCGCAGCAGTTGGGACAGGCTGAGCAGCGCCTGCGTGAGCCAGGGCAGGTCGAGGTCGAGGGCGACGTAGAACTCTTCGAAGCGGGGCATGACGAAGAACATCATCACGGCCACGATGCCGACCGACAGGCAGACCAGCAACGCCGGGTAGAAGAGCGCGCTGACCACTCGCTTGCGGGAACCGGTGACCAGCTTGAGCTGCCGGACATAGCGGCGGATCACCCGCTCAAGGCCGCCGCTCTGCTCGCCGGCCTTGAGCATCGACGCGTAGATCGGCGGGAAGGTGTCGCCGGCCTCCGAGAAGGCGTCGGAAAGCTCCGCGCCGCTCTCGACCCGGTCCTTGATCTCGGCCAGCGCCTCCTTGAACCTGGCGTTGCGTTGCCGTTCGTGCATCAGCTCCAGGCACTGGAGCAGGGGCAACCCCGCGCCGAGCAGGCCGGCCAACTGTTGATTGAAGACCAGAAAGTCCGGACCGGGGATCGTCTTGCGGGAGTCGCCCTGTCCGGCCACGGACGCCGAGCCCAGCAGCGATCCGAGCGCGTGCTGCAGGCCACGGCGCCGGATCTCGAAGACATGAAGCCCGCGCCGCTCGAATTCGCGCCGCGCACTGCGGAGGTCCCGCGCTTCGTGAATCTGCTCCACGATGCGACCGTCGGCAGTTCCCAGCCGGCAGACGAACTGCATGGTCAGAGCCGGTCCTACTCGCCGGCGCCCAGGCCGTCTTCCTGGGCTGGCCGGACGGTTACTGCGACGACCAGGCCGCTGGCCTCCGCGTCGCGGTAGGAGAGCGCAAGAACCAGCGGCTTGCCGACCCAGACGTTCAGGTGGCCGCTGAAGACGTGCTCACCCAGGCCGCCTCCCCGGCTGCGCTCGACCTCGACGCCGTAGAGCTTGAGCCGGCGGTCGAGCAGAACGGTGCCGACCCGGAAGCCGATCCGGAACTCGGAGCCGACTTCGAAGCGCACGTCTTCCCCTTCCATCGCCTCGAAGCGGCCGTGGCCGAGCTGCCGGTAGCTGGTGAAGGCCAGCCAGTCGCCCAACTCGTCAATGAGTTGGGCCGGCAACTCGGAACGGGGATCGCCGCTGCCACGGCGCGACGCTTCGAGAATGAAGATCTCGAACTCGACCTGGCGGCGGGGATGGTCGAAGTCGCGGAGCAGGGCCAGCAGGTGCTCGAGGACGCTGCGCGCGTCCCTGAGCACGAGGGTGTTCGTCGCGCGTTGCAGTTCGATCGTGCCGTGAGCAGACATCTCGCTCTGCATCCACTCCAGGGCGTCGTCGGCGCGCTGGTGCTGAAGCGTGAACGCATGTCGGACCTGCGTTTCGGCCTCCTGTTGCGCGGCGCCGGCGGCCGGGAGAAGCAGCAGAGCAGCTACGGCCAGAGCGATTCGCGCACTCGCGGCACGCGCGGTCGTCATGGCGCGACCTCCGTGACGACCAGGACCATGTCCAGGCTGGAGCCCAGGCCGTTGGCGGGGTGCTGGAACAAGCCCATCGGCTCGTTGCCGAGCGGCTCCACGAGCGGGGCCATCGCGACATGGTCCGGGAGGCTCAACTCGGAACCCGCGACGTCGCTGGCCGTTGGCGCGGTCTTCGGCCACAGGAGGAAACTCAGGCCGAGGGCCGCGGCGGCCGTGCCCGCTGCCAGCACCGACGCGACGGGCAGGCGGCGGCGGGCGGTCCGTGCCGCGTTGAGCCGCTCCCGGGTGGCGCGTCCGTCGAGTTCGAGGCGGACCCGCTTGCGGATCTCGTCGACCTCGTCAGACTCCTCGGAGCGGTCGCGAGCGCCGGTCATGTCGCCGCTCCAGAGGAGCAGCGGGTCGACCTGGAGCGAAACCCTCCGGCAGTGTCCGCAATCCTCACGGTGGCGGAGGGCGTCTTCCCAGGCGCGGTCGCTGGCCGAGTCGCCGACGTCGGCGCTCTGTTCGGCGTGCTCGCGCTTGCGTACGAGCGCGGCCCAGTCCGGGCAGGCGGCGGTCATGAGCGTTCCTTGATCCCTGCCTGCCGGCCCTGAGGCTGTTTGGCGTATTCGGGGTACCGCTTCAGCAGTTCCTCGCGGAGTTGCCGGCGGCTGTTGAACAGATGGTTGCGGACGGTGGAGGGGCGGATGCCGAGGATCTGAGCGATCTCCCTGCCCTTCAGCCCCTCCATCTCGCGCAGCACGAAGACCGCGCGCTGTTTCTCGCTCAGCGTTGACGCCAGCTCGTGGAAGACCGTCTTGATCTCCCGTTCGGTCAGGTTCTCGAGTTGCCGCGAAAAGGCCTCGCCGCTTTGGTGCTCGTGCTGCAACTGGAATCCCTGCAGCGAGCGCAGGCGGGACGAGCGGGAGCGCAGATGGTCGATCGCCAGGTTGGAGACGATGCGGTAGATCCAGGTGTTCGGGCTGTAACGGCGATCGAAGCGGTGGCGTGAATCCCAGATCCGCAGAAAAGCGATCTGGACGATGTCGCGCGCGTCTTCGCGGTCCCCAACCATGCTGGTCGCCGTATGCAGCAACTGGGCGCCCTTGCGCCGCATCAACTCGTCGAGTGCGAGCTCGTCGTCGCTGCGCATGCCCTCCAGCAGCTCGGCGTCGGACGCCTCGGACCACGCCACCTTGCGCTGACGACGCGAGTAGGCGATCGTCAGACCGCTCCGTTGAGGATCTTCGCGTGGTGGTTCCATGCGGCTGACTTGCGCGGATCTCATGCCTCGCTGTTGATACGGAGGCCCGGGGCAAAGCGTCCAAAGACTGCGCTTCGAGGAATATGGAGCGCTAGCCGCCCGGCCGCGACGACGACTCGAGGCGGGCGGAATTATACTCCCGGACCAGTGCGGTCCCGATCGGACGCCTCCGCTCCGGCCGCTCGACAAGCATGTGGTTCCTGTACCAGCTCGCGATGGCGGCGGGTCTGGGCCTGGCGGCGCCGGTGCTGTTGGCCCGCCGAGGTCGCCACTACCTGCAGACCCTGCCGGCCCGGCTTGGGCGGCTGCCGGAGGCCCGGGGGGCACGGCCGCTGTGGCTCCATGCGGCCTCCGTGGGCGAGACGGCGGTCGCGTCGACCTTCGCGCGCAACCTGCCGGCCGACCTCGATCTGCTGGTGACGACCGTCACGCCTACCGGTCAGGCGGCGGCGAAGAAGCTCTTCCTGCCGCTTGCGAATGAGCGCCGCAGTGTCGTCGTCACCTACCTGCCGTTCGACCTGGGTCCCCTCGTGTCCGGGTTCCTGGACCGGTACTCGCCGCGGGCCCTGGCGCTGCTCGAGAGCGAACTCTGGCCGCTTTTGCTGCGGAGTTGTCGCCGGCGCGGGATCCCGGTTGCGGTACTCAACGCCCGCGTGAGCGACCGCAGCTTCGTCCGCATGCGGCGCGCCGGGCGTCTGTGCCGGCGGACGCTGCTCGATCCGGTCAGTCGCTTCGCCGTCCAGAGCCCCCAGGACGAGGATCGGCTGTTGAGCCTGGGAGCTGCGGTGGAGAAGGTGATCCAGACCGGGAACCTGAAGTTCGACAGTCCCGAACCGGCGCCGGTCGCCGGCCTCGAACAGGCTCTTCGCGGTCTTGCCGCGGACCGGCCGATTCTCGTCGTCGGCTCGACCATGGCCGGCGAGGAGGGGATCGTTCTCGATGCCTTCGAGCGGTTGGAACGTGACGCGATGCTGGTTCTGGCGCCGCGCCATCCCGAGCGTTTCGACGAGGTCTGGAGCGAGGTGGAGAAGCGATCGCTGCCGGCGTTGCGGCGGAGTCGGATGGAGTCGGCGGGAATCGGTGCGCCGGCGCCGGTTCGTGTCGTCCTGCTCGACTCCCTGGGCGAACTCGCCTCGATCTACCGCCTCGCGGCCGCGGCCTTCATCGGCGGCTCGCTGGTGCCGACCGGCGGACACAACCCGATCGAGGCGGCGCTGTTCGGCGTGCCGGTGATCGTCGGCCCGTCGATGGAGAACTTCCGGCGCATGGCCGACGACTTCGAAGCCGCTGGAGCGCTGACGGTGGTCGGCGACGGCGAGGCCCTCACGTCGGCGTGGCGCCGCCTGCTCGACCGGCCCGCCGGGGCGGCGGACCAGGGCCGGCGGGGGCGGGCGATCGTCGACCGGAACCGCGGCGCGGTCGAGCGCTCCGTGGAGCTTCTCGGTCGACTCGTGGACCTGGACCGGGACGTGGGCTGAGCGTGATCCCCAGTCCCTGGCAACGGTTCTACGGCTGGGCGCACGACCGGCGCCGTCGCTACTGGGCGGCAAGGGCGGAGAGCCTGGGTCGTCCCACGGTAAGCGTCGGCAACCTGCACTGGGGCGGCAGCGGCAAGACGCCGACGGTAATCGCCGTTGCTCTCGGCCTGACCGATTCGGGTCGGCGGGTTGCGGTTCTTTCGCGCGGATACCGCCGTCGAGGCCGGACGCCCCTGGTCGTCAGCCTTGGCGAGCGCGCCCTGGCCACGGTCGAGGAGGCGGGCGACGAACCGGTGATGATCGCCGGGCAGGCGCCTGGCGTTGCCGTCGTCGTCGGCGCGGACCGCCGCGCGGCCGCGGCGCTTGCGCTCGGAGGCGATCCGACCATCGACGTCTTCGTCCTCGACGACGGCTTCTCCCACGTCCGTGTGCGCCGCGACGTCGAGATCCTGACCTTTCCCGCCTCCGACCCGTTCGCGGGCGGCCTGCTTCTGCCTGGAGGCCGCCTGCGCGAGCCGCTGGCCAACGTGAGTCTGGCCGACGCGGTGGTGCTCACCGGCCTCGAAGGGCGCTCGATTGGCGATTCCGCCCGCGATGACGGCCCTGGGCGCGTCCGCCGGCCCGCCGCGAACGAGCCGCCGGCCGACTTCGAGCCGACCCTGCGCCGGCACGGCTTCACCGGCAGGGTGTTCACCTCGTCGCTCAGGCCGGAAATCGTGGGGGAATCCGTGGAGGGATCACTGCCCCGCCGGCCGCTCCTCGTCACCGGCGTCGCCCGGCCCGAGCGCGTTGCCCGCACCGCGGCCCGGGTTGGCCTGGAGTGCGTGTGCCACCTCCGCTACCCCGACCATCACGGCTACCCGCCGCGGTCCCTGCACAGGATCGAAGCCGCCTGCGTCCGGCATCGCTGCGACGCCGTCGTGGTGACCTCCAAGGACGCGGTCAAACTGCGCGGCCGGTGGCCGGAAGGGGCGCCACCGCTGGTGGAACTCAGGGTGGAGGCGCTGCTTGATCCTGAGTTCCCGGCCTGGCTCGCCCATCGCTTGGCACACTGAATCGGGAGCGGGGAGTTCTCGTCATACGATATGCCTGCCGTTGCGGCAATGAGGCAAAGCCGCTTCCCGGTCAAAGATCAAAGCCATGGCAATGGAACGCGCAAGTCTGCGAATCGACACGAGTCTCATGAGGAGCCTCGAAGTCGAGGCGAAGCGGCAGCGACGGTCGCCTTCGCGCCTCGCGGGCGAGGCGATCGAGACGATGCTGCTCAACTGCGCCGAGAAGCGCGCCGCCATGCTTGCGGCGATCGACGAGGCCGAAGAGGGATCGTTCGTGTCCGAGAAAGCGATGAACGACTGGGTGTCGTCTTGGGGGACCGATTCAGAGACCCCGGCCCCGGCGCCTGATGTGCTGCCCCGATCCCGTGATCGGTGAAGCTGGTCTTCCTGCCGGCTACCCGCGCCGATTTGGCGTGGATGCGCACCTACTACACCCGGACCTTCCCGGATGGCGCAAGGCGCGCTGCCGAGGCGTACCTTGGGGCTTGTGATCTGGTTCGAGACCACCCGGCCATCGGGCGGCCAGTCGAGGGTCTGGCGGGGATAAGGGAGCTGCTGATCCCTCGAACCCCGTTCTCCTTCGTCTATCGCGTCACTGAGGATCGAATCGAAGTTCTTCGTGTCTGGGACCAGCGTGGCGACCGGTCAAGGCTGAGATAGGTTGCCGCCGCAGGCCGCCGGCGCGTGTTAGCGTCCCGGCCGTACCCCATGCAGCAGGACAAACAGTTCAGCCGCGGTCTGCGACGGGACTGGGACGTGCGCGTCGCCGCGATCTCGTGGCTCGAGGAGCGGCGGCAACAGACCGGAACCGCCGTGCACGGCTGGCGGGACCTGGTAGGAGGTTTCCCCTGCCTGGGCGATCGGGTCAAGCTGAAGCACCCGCAGTTGGGCATCCATCGGCCGTCCGAGTGCGTGTACCCCATCTCCATCACGACCAGTCTCAAGGACCCGTACGGAGACGTGCATCGCGAGGCTGCGGGCGAACTGCGCTACCGGTACAAGGGCCGCCCCCGTTCCCCTGCAGGGTCCGGGCTTCGGGGTCGGCTTTCCGCGGTGGACAACGTGAGCAACCGGGGTCTGCGCTGCCTGATGCGCAGACGCTGGCCGTTGATTCACCTCCGAGCCGTCGCCAGCGGCGAGTACCTGGCCGTGGCGCCGGTCGTCATCCTGAACGACGATCCCGAGACCCAGACCTTCGGCGTTGGCCTGGGAGCAGACCCGGCTGTCTACGCCGGCCTGTCGGCGTCGGAGGCGATTGCCGCTCCCTCGCTTCCCGAGCCGTGGCTTCTGGATCAAGGCCGCTATCAGAGCGGCGCGGCGCTGCACGTCGACGAGGGAGTTTTCCGTCATCGGATCCTGGCCGCCTACCGCGGTCGGTGCGCCGCCTGCTCCGTCTCGCCGCCCGGGCTGCTGGACGCCGTTCGCATCCTGCCTTCGGCCGGCGGGTACGACACCCCCAACGGCCTCAGCCTGTGCAAGCTCCACCACGCGGCGTACGACCGCAACTACCTCGGCATCGCTCCCGACTATCGCGTGGAGATCGGGCGGGGAATGGCGGCTGCGGCCCGGGAGACCGGGACGGCGGCGCCCTGCGCCGGCCCGCGGACGCAATCGCGAATCCTGCTCCCCTACCGCCGGGTGGACCGCCCGTCGTCGCGCTTTCTCGAAGTCCGCTACGAGGCCTTCCGGGCCAGCGAACGGATGCGTTCATCACCGGAGCCGAGGAACAGCAGCGGCAGGCAACCAAAGTGACCGGAGAGCAACCCGCTCCGTCGAGCGCGGCGGTCTCGCGCGACGCGGTGGTGTGCACCGGCCTCCGAGGAGACAACGAGCCGCCGGCACGCTTTGAGCCGACCCTGCACAAGCTCGGCTTCGCGGGCAGGCTTCCGCATGACACTCGGGGCTGCGCTGCGACACGGGGCGGCTGGACGCAGTGATCGCCCACGGAATCCGCGCCGACCCGGACGCGGCAGTCCGGGCCGCTGCCTTCGCGGAGCTCGACCGGCTGGTTCTTGCCCATGGTCCCCGGCTGCCGTGGCGGCTGATCAAGCGGGGCTTCATCGCGGCGGACGAGAAGGTGCTGTTCGCCAACCGGGTTGTGGGCATCTTCAAGCCGAAGCAGATGAGTGCGGCGCTCAGCATCAAGACGGTCGTGCCGAGAGAGGGCCGAAGAACCTGGTATCGCGATCAAGTCGGCCGGCTCGACCACCGGACCGGACTGTGGCGTTACGACCTGGCCCAGGGCGGCAGGGAGAATCCAACGAACCGGGCCCTCGACGCGGCGCGAGGTCGGCGCGCTCCGCTGGTCTACTTTCTCGGCGTTGCGGAAGGCACGTACGAGCCGATCAGGCCGGTTTGGGTGGAGGAACTGGACTACGCGGCCGGTCACGTGCTGCTCGCCGCGGCCGACTTCCTGGAGCCGACGAGGAGCTCGGTCGAGGTTGCGGAAGCTGGGATGGGGGCTCCGGCGAATGAGCTCCGCGAGCGTTCCTACACGCTCGTCGCTGCGAAGCGGAGGAATCACCAGGCCTGGTTCAGCAGCCGGACCAAGTCCGCGTACGGCCATCGCTGCGCTTTCAGCGGGCTGCCCTTGCCGCGGCTGCTGGTGGGCGCCCACATCCTTCCCGATTCGGAGGGCGGCCCCGCGGCAGTGACCAACGGCATCTGCATGTCGACCCTCCATCACACGGCCTTCGATGCGAACTTGATCGGCGTGGACACGAGTTGCCGCATCCACGTTGCCAGGTCGGTGAAGGATGGCCGGGATGGCCCTCTGCTGGATAGCTTGAAGGGGCTGGACGGGACGCAACTGGGTCAGCCGGACCGACGTGAGGACCGTCCCGACCGGGAGTTCCTGGATTGGCGGTTCCAGCGCTTTATCGAGACCGCCGACTGATCGTGCGCCAGCCTGCCGAGGCGCTGCGTCTCGGATTGGATCGACTGGAGGCCGGTGCGCCGGCGGAGGTCATGTCTTGCGCGTCGCCTGCATCTCCGGATTGGACTGAAGCTCAAGGAGGATGGGGTCAGAGGTCTCGTGGCCACAGACCGGTTCGACGCGCAGTCGTTGGCCGCGATCGTCGGCTCAGGCGAACGACCGTCCCCCGATCACGGCCCAGATGATCCACAGGATCGCGATCGGGCAGACGAAGCGGAGCAGCACGCCGCGCCAGACGAAGCGGAGCAGCACGCCGCGCCAGACGAAGTACCACCGGCCGACGTCGCCGTGGCCTTTGGCGAGTTCCTGGCTCGACGCGCGGCGGCTGAAGAACCAGCCGACGAAGATCGCGGTCAGCAGGCCGCCGAGCGGCAGGATCCAGTTCGAGACCGTGTAGTCCATCGTGTCGAAGAAACCGGCGGTGCGCTCGCCGAGGGGCGCCAGGGTGGAGAGCGCGCCGGAAGCGCCGAGCGAAAGGGCGGAGGGAATGCCGAAGGCGAAGACGGCGCCGCCGGCGAGGAGGCTCGCCTTGCGCCGGCTCAGACCCCGCTGGTCGATCAGGTATGCGGCGACCACTTCCAGCAGCGAGATGGTGGACGTGAGGGCGGCGAATCCGACCAGCAGGTAGAACGTCGGCGCCAGAACCACCCCCAGCGGCATCTCGTAGAACATCCGCGGCAGCGTCGTGAAGAGGATCGTGGCGCTCTTGCCGAAGGTCGCGGCGCGCTCGGCGGCGCTGACGCTGAAGATGATCGAGAACATGACGACGCACGCCATGATCGCGATCAGCGTGTCGAGGAAACAGATCGTCACCGCGCTCCTCGGAATGGATTGTCGGGACGTCATGTACGAACCGTAGGTGAGCATGGCCCCCATGCCGACCGAGAGCGTGAAGAAGGCATGCCCCACCGCTTCGAGCAGGCCGTGGCCGGTCACCGGTCCGACGTGGAAGAGGAAGCGGATCGCCTCGCCGAAGCCCGGGCTCCAGAACGAGTTGACGACGAGCAGGAGAAGGATGGCGCCGAGGACAGGCATCAGCAGCTTGGTCACCCGCTCGATCCCCCGGCGGACGCCCAGGGTCACGACGCCGACCGTGACCAGCATGAAGAGGGCGTGGAAGCCGACCTGGAGCGGCCCGTTGGCCAGGAAGCCGCCGAACGCCTCGCCCAATGCCTGGCCTTCCAGGTCGAAACCCCTCACCGACCAGCTCAGGCACTGGCCGAAGTAGTAGACCGTCCAGCCTGCGATCAGGGCGTAGTAGGAGAGCAGGATGAAGCTCCCCAGGACACCCAGCGCCCCGACCGCGCCCCAGGCGCGTCCGCCCAGCCGGCCCTTCGCGGCGTCGATGAAGGCGCCGACCGGGCTCTGCCGAGTCCGCCGGCCGATGACGAGCTCCGCGATCATGATCGGCAGGCCGATCAGCGCGATCGCGACCAGGTAGACGAGGACGAAGGAGCCGCCGTCGTTGGCGTAGGTGATGTACGGGAACTTCCAGATGTTGCCGAGCCCGATCGCGGAGCCGACCGCCGCGAAGATGAACCCGAGTTGACCGAACCTTCCGCGCTCGCTGGATCCGTTTGCCACGCTGACCAGTCCTCCCGTGTGCGTCCTGTTCCTGTTGCGGCGGATTTGGCCGCCGCCGGTGGCTGGCTAGCGTAGCGGAGTCAGTCGGATGGCAGCGCCGGCGCTGCCCGCGCCCGCGGATCTCCAGGGCCGTCCAGATCAGCGGGGGTCAACGAGGCCAACGGCGAGACGGCGGAGGCGCCTCGCGAAGCACCAGGCCCCTGACTTCCCCGTGCCGAAATCTGCCGCGTCCACGCCGAGCCTGCGCCGAGCTGCGGAAAGGGGGCGCCAGGGCGAAACCCCGGGTTCCCGGGCTACGGGCTGGGGCGGATCCGGGTGGGGATTTCACCTCAGGCCCGACGATCCGGGTCAGCCAGCGCTCGCGGTAGGCGTCGAGTTCGGGCGTTTCGGGATAGCTCTCGCCGGGAGCGAACGGGTAGCCGGACATCGCCTGGAAGGGCAGGGGCAGGTTGCTGTCCGCCTTCCAGGTGTTGCGGTCGGCGTCCTTGTCCCAGCCGAAGCTCTCCAGAAACACCGTGCGGGCGTAGCCCGGCTGTGGTGGCGGCAGGTCGCGGGCGTCGAAGAGCAGCTGGATCTCGTCGCCCGGGCCGATGACGACCTGGCGGTCGTCGATGGCGGTGAGCAGTTCGCCGACGTCGCCGAAGCGCGTGTAGAGGCCGGGGAACGGCAGCCACGGGGACTCCGCGCTCGTGCGCTGGTAGTCGAACAGGTGCGGGCCGTTGGGCGCGGGCCGGGTGAGTGCCGAGAACCCGCGGTAGGACAGGTCCGCCGAGGCGGCCTCCAGGCGAGCCTGGACGATGACGTCGGAGCTGCCCGTGCCGCCCTCCAGACGGGGCTGGACGACCACGTCGGAGCTGCCTGTGCCGCCCAGGTCCGTGCTCCACGCCACCTTGTCCCAGTGCAGCCAGCGGGTGGTGACGATCCGCAGCTTCGTCGCGCCCGCAGGCAGCGGCGGCGTGTCGACGACCATCGTCTTCGTCTTGCCGGGCGGGAAGCCCATCGGGTCGAGCAGAATCTGCCAGCCGTCCGCGGTTTCGACTTCCAGCCGGGTCAACACCATCTCCAGGTCGCCGTGCTCCACCGCCTGGGCGATCGCGAGGTTGAGGCTCGCGTCGGCCGGGAACACCCAGCCGTCGAGCCACAGCCGGACCGGCTTTCCGGGCGCCTCGCCGAGGTCGAAGGTGAAGGCCCAGGGTTCGGCGGCGTGGCCCTGGTAGCGGGAGCGTTCGTAGCCGTCCGCGTAGACCTCGTCGCGGCGCCGGACCCTCTCGGTCACGTCGCGGCCGCGGCCGTCGACGGCCTGGACGACGGGGCGGATGCCGGCGCTGGCGACCACTTCGTCGGGCGGGCGGCCGATATGCCCCCGGCCGGGCACGATCCGCAGGTTGCTGGCAACCGCGACGTCGTCCGGGTGGTCGACCACCCAGAGGCGGGTGCGGTCGATGTAGGCGGCTTCCCACAGTTCCTCGGTGATCCGCAGGTCGTAGAAGCCGTCGCGCGGCGCGGCGCCGTCGACCCGGACCAGTTCGTCGGGGTCGTAGCCGCTCCAGACGCCGTCCGCGAGCGGCATGCCCAGCGGCGCGCCCCACAGCAGGTCGGTGACGAAGGTGATCTTTTCGCCGTCCCAGGTGTAGAGGAACGGGCAACTGCCCTTGAGCACCTGCTCCTCGACGATCGTCATGTTCTCGCCGGGATCCAGGCGATTCTGGGGTACGCCGTTGGCCCAGACGACGCGGATCAGATCGGCCTTCGGCCGGTTGCCGAGCCCGATGTGGGTGATCGGCCGATCGACTTCGAAGTACTGGGAAACGCTGCCCGATCTGACCTCGATCGTTGCGCCGCGGCCGAAGACGTTGTTCTTCTGGCCCGCCACGTCGAGGCCGACCAGCCGCACCCGGAGCCAGTTGTTCTCCGAGCCCTCCAGGTTCTCGATCCGGTAGAGGCCGCCGGCGCCGGCCGCCACCAGGTCCAGGTCGCCGTCGTCGTCCAGGTCCTCGGCCCGCACCGCTGCCAGTCCGGCGTTGCGCGGCAGCCCGGTGACCTGGGCGAGCCGGAAGTCGAGGCCGTCCGGACCGGAGTCCGACGTCTGGGTCAACACCCGCAGTTCGCCGTCCGCGACCAGAGCGAGGTCGCGGCGCCCGTCGTTGTCCGCGTCGAGCAGGGCCAGGTCGGTAGCGCCTTCCGGCAGCGCCGTCGACTCCGGGGCCAGGGGGAAGGGAGCCAGCGCTCCGTCTTCATCCCGCCTCAGGATGACCGTCGAAGCGCCGGCGAGCAGGAACTCGGGAACGCCGTCGCGGTCCAGGTCGGCGGTTCGCACGACCCGAACGGGTCCTCCCGTGCTCAGGGGGCTCCTGGCCTCCTCATCGGCGCTGACCAGGCTGATCAGCCTGCCGAACAGACCGGGGCTGGGCGAGGGCGGGGTTCTCTCGGCGAATCGGCCCTGGCGGAGGTTGTCCAGCCACAGAACGCCCGTGTCGTGGGCCAGCAGCAGGTCCGTGTCGCCGTCGCGGTCGGCGTCGGTGGCCTGGAGGTGGTGGAAGCGCCGGGCCTCGACTTCGGGCAGCGACCGTTGGCCCAGCGCTTCAAGCGGACCCTCGAAGATCTCCTCGCCCGACACGTTCCGCAGCAGATCGGGCGCGCCGCCCGTCCGGGCCACCGCGAGATCGAGGTCGCCGTCGCTGTCGAAGTCGATCAGGTCGGCGGCGGTGACGGACAGCGGGCCGGCCAGGAACCGGTCGCTCGCGTCGACGAGCTGTGGCGTATCGCCTTCGTCCTCGTCGATCTGCCAGACGGCCAGGGGATCGCCGACCGAAATCAGGTCGAGCCGCCGGTCGTTGTCGGGATCGCCGACGACCAGGAACCGGCCGCTGCTTGCCGGGGCGTCAACCGGTGTTGCGTAGCCCGCGCCGGCCCGGCGCAGCTTGAGCTGGCTCGCGGGATCGTCCGCGCCGGCGCCCGCCGCCACGCGCGCCATGTCGGCTCGGTCGTCGCCGTCGAAGTCGGCGACCTCAAGCGCTCGCCCGACCGTGGGGGCGTTGTCGATTCGCGTCGCGCGGAAGCGGGCGGGCCTCGCGGGACCGAAGTCGCCGATGGACTCTTCGCCTTCGAAGCGCTCGACGGGAATGCCCTGGATGTTGGTGTAGACCTCGGCGAGGCTGCTGCGCCAGCCGGGCGTCTCAAGCAGCACGTTGCGCAGGCGCGGCGCGAAACGGCGGGCGCGGTCCAGGTCGTCGGCCTCCAGAGCGTCCAGGACCTCCGAGATCGCCCGTTCGGCGATCGGTTGGGCCTGCCAGATCAGCTCGCGCACCCGCAGGTAGGCGTCGCTTGCACTCCCGCGGTCGGCGTCCGCGAGCGCCTCGGCGCCGCTCAGGAGCAGGACGACCAGGTTGTCGGGCCGCAGACGCTGCAGCCGGTCCAACGCGATTCGCCGGTCGGCCTCGGCGCCGCTCATGTTCTCGGCGTGCCGGAAGAGCGCGTACTGCGTCTCGGGATCGTCGGGGGCGGCCCGGGCGGCGCGGCGGTAGTCGGCCAGCGCATCCTCGTTGCTTCCGGAGGCCCACCAGTACAGGATGTCCGCGCGGATCAGCCGCAGGTCGGCCCGGTCGCCGCCCAGAGCGAGCGCTCGATCGATCGAGGCCAGGGCCGCTTCGTGCTGGTCCTGTCGGAGCAGGGCGACTCCCAGGTTGGCGTGGCCGAGCGGCTCTTCGGGCGCCAGCTCGATCAGCTCGCGATAGGTGGACTCGGCCTCGGTCGCCCGCTCGTTCTCGAGTTGGGCGTAGCCGAGGTTCCGCAGGCGCGCGATCTCTTCGGACGGTTGAGCGCCAATCGCAGCGGCGGTGGCGAGCGCTGTGAGAACGAGTGCGGCTGGGAGTCTGCGGAGCATGGCTTGCTGCGACCGGTGCGGTCGGTGACCGGGCAATCCTACGCCCGGGCGCGACTAGAGTAGTCGCGCCGTGACCGCCAAGCGCCTCTTCCTGATCGACGGGTACTCCACGATCTTCCGGGCCTTCTACGCCATCCGGGGCCTGTCGACGTCTGCCGGTGAACCGACGAACGCGATCTACGGCTTCATCAACATGCTGCGCAAGCTGCTGCGTGAGGAGGAGCCGCCGCTGCTCGGCATCGCGCTGGATGTCGGACGCGCCACCGTGCGGACCGAGGCGTACGCCGAGTACAAGGCGAACCGGGCGCCGATGCCGGAGGACCTGAAGGCGCAGATGCCGGCGATTCGGCGGGCGATCGAGGCGTTCCGCATCCCGATCCTGGAACTCGAGCGCTACGAGGCGGACGACGTCCTCGGCACCCTGGGCAGGAAGGCGGAGCAGGCGGGTTACGACGTCACGATCGTCAGCGCCGACAAGGACCTGTTCCAGCTCGTCAGCGACCGCGTGTCGCTGCTTCACACGGGCCGCGAGAAGACCTACGACCCGGCTCTCGTGGAGCAGGACTTCGGCGTGCCGCCGGGGCAGGTGGTCGACGTCCTGGCCCTGGTCGGCGACAAGGTGGACAACGTGCCCGGCGTGCCGGGGATCGGCGCCAAGGGCGCGCAGACTCTGGTCAAGGAGTACGGGACGGTCGAGGCCCTGATCGAGGCGGCGGCCGAACTCAAGCGCAAGGCGTACCGGGAAGGCTTGGCGGAACACGCGGACAAGGCCATCCTGTCGAAGGAGCTGGTCACGATCCACACGGATCTCGATGTTCCCTTCGACCCCGAGGCGCTCAGGATGGAGGCGCCGGATTTCGAGGCTCTGGGGGAACTGTGCCGCGAGTTCGAGTTCTGGAGCCTGCTGAAGGAACTCGAGAGCGAGAGCGGCGGCCCGGAGATCGAGCCGGCGGTCATCCTGGAGGGTGTGGAGGCATTCGAGGAAGCGACAGAGGGACTGGGCCGCCGGATCGCGCTCGGGGTCGTTTTCCAGCGCGGCGGCGCACCCGTCGGGCTCTCGTTCGCGCCGGTCGGGGCTGCGGCGAACGGAGGCGGCGAAGGGACCGCCGCGGGGACCGGGGGCCGCCGCTCGGCTGTGCAGGAAGCGGTTCGTGACCGCCGGGGACGCGGTGTCGAGGGCCGTTGCGAGGGGCAGGTCGGCCGCGCCCGGTTCGCGGACTTCGGGCGCCCGGGCCTGCGGGCAGCTGTTGCGGCCAGGTTGCGGGAATGGCTTGCCGACTCCGGCCGTGAACTGATCGGGCACGACCTGAAGGAGGTCGTGCGTCTCTGTCCTCACGGCGAGGGAAGGCCGCGGGTCGCCGCGCGCCTGGTCGACACGATGCTGATGGCCTATCTCGTCCACTCCGCCGTGCGGAGTTTCGGACTGGCGACCGTTGCCCTCGACCGCCTGTTCTACAAGGCGACGACGCCGGCGGACGCGGGGTTGGCTGAGGCGGCGGCGGCTCTGGGCGGGGACACCGGGCTCGGTGTCTACGCGGCGGAACAGGCCGTGCTCCCTGCCCTGATCCTTGAGGCGCTCAGTACGCAGTGGCAGGAGGCGCCGGGAGCGCGCGAGGTGTACGACTCCATTGAAGCGCCCTTGATGCCCGTGCTCGCGGCGATGGAGGAGGAGGGCATCGAGCTCGACGCGGGCGTGCTGGCCGAGATGTCGCGTCGCCTCGAGCGGGACGCCGGCGAGTTGGCGGAGGAAATCTTCGAGCTTGCCGGCGAGAGCTTCAACATCCTGTCGCCGCAGCAGCTCGGCGTCGTCCTGTTCGAGCACATGGGCCTGCCGGCGCCCGGCCGCACGCGCAAGACGAAGAAGTACAAGACCGGTGCCGACGTCCTGGAACAACTCGCCCGGCAGGGCCACGACGCGCCCGCCAAGGTGCTGCAGTACCGCGAGTTGACCAAGCTCAAGTCCACCTACGTCGACGCTCTGCCGAACCTGGTCGCGGCGGACGGTCGCCTGCACACCCGCTACCACCAGGCGGTGGCGGCGACCGGACGGCTCTCGTCGCACGACCCGAACCTGCAGAACATCCCGATCCGTACGGAGATCGGGCGCGAGGTGCGGCGCGCCTTCCGCGCCCGCGACGACTACCTCCTACTTGTCGCCGACTACAGCCAGATCGAGCTGCGCGTGCTCGCGCACATCTCGGGCGACGAGACCTTGATCGACATCTTCCGGCACGGCGGCGACATCCACCGCTCGACCGCCGCCACCGTGTTCGGCGTCGACCCGGCGCTCGTCACCGACGAGCAGCGGCGCGCCTCGAAGACGATCAACTTCGGGATCATCTACGGGATGAGCGCGTTCGGGCTCGCCCGCGCCCTCGGCATCGCTCGCGGTGACGCCCGGAAGTTCATCGACGCGTACTTCGAGCGCTTTCCCGGGGTGCGTACCTACACCGAGCGGACACTGGCGCAGGCCGAGGAGGAACTCCGCGTCGAGACGCTCTACGGCCGGGTCCGCTACCTGCCGGACATCAAGAGTCGCAACCGCGCAGTGCGCGAGAACACTCGGCGGATGGCCGTCAACGCCCGCATCCAGGGCACCGCCGCGGATCTCCTGAAGCTGGCGATGATCGCCGTCGACCGCCGGCTGCAAGCGGAACTCGACACCGCGCGGCTCCTGCTGACGGTCCACGACGAACTCGTCCTCGAGGCCCCGGCCGGCGCGATCGACGAACTCGCGGTTCTGGTCAGGGAAGAAATGGAGGGCGTCGCCGACTTGGCCGTGCCCCTGGTCGTCGACGTCGGTACCGGCCCCGACTGGTACGAAGCGAAGTAATCCATCGGGTGCGACGCATCCGGTCACTGGGAAGCTGCCGGTCCCGCGGAAGCAGGCAAGCCGTTTCCCGCCGGACCTTGGAAACCGGCAGACCGGTTCCCACAGCTACCGCAGCCTCGACCACTGCTCGCCTCTCGGACGGCCTCGGACAGGGACCAGAATCCACCCGGCAAAGGTGCCGGCCCTTTGGCCGGCATTCCAGCTCCGTCTGCCGCGCCCTAGCCGCCCTGAAGCGCCGGAATCACCTCGTCGCCGTACGCGGCGAGCGTGCCTTCCTTGTCGTCGTGCATCAGGTAGACGGCGAAGTGGTCGACGCCGAGCGACTTCAGCTCCCGCAGCTTCTCGATGTGGGCTTCCGCCGGGCCGAGGACGCACAGCCGGTCGACGATGCCGTCCGGCACGAACTCCGTGTCCGGGTTGCCGCTGCGGCCGTGGTGGGAGTAGTCGTACCCCTGCCGCTTGCGGATGTACTCGGCGAGCGCCCGCGGCACCTTCGAGTCGTCCTCGCCGTAGCGCATGACGAGGTCGTGTATGTGGTTGCCCACCATGCCGCCGAACCAGCGCAACTGCTCGCGCTGGTGGGCCAGGTCGTCGCCGACGTAGGCCGGAGCGACCACGCAGACCGTGATCGCATCGGGATCGCGGCCCTCGTCCTCGGCCGCGTCCCGCACCGCCTGCAGTGTCCACTGCAGGATCGTCGGGTCCGCCAATTGCAGGACGAAGCCGTCGGCGTGGCGGCCCACCACGTCAAGCGCCTTCGGGCCATAGGCCGCGACCCAGATCGGGAGTTCCGAGCCCGCGTCGCTGCGCCACGGAATGCTGACCTGCGAGCCGTTGCACTCCGCCTCGCGCCCGGCGAACAGTGCTCGCATGAGGTCCATCGCGTCAACCATCGCGGACAGGGGCGCCGGCTTGCGGCCGATGTAGCGCAGCGCCGAATCGCCGCGTCCCATGGCGCAGCTCGTGCGCCCGGGATACATCGAGTCCAGGGTCGCGAACAGCGACGCCAGCACCGTCGCGTCCCGTGTTCCCGGGTTGGTCACCATCGGCCCGACGGCCATCCTCTCCGTTTGCGCCAGCATCTGCGAGAAGATGACGAACGGCTCCGGCCACAGCACGTGGGAATCGAAGAGCCAGCAGTGGTCAAAGCCCCGGTCCTCGGCCAGCATCGCGAGTTCCACTACGCGATCCACCGGCGGGTCGGGTTGGAGGACCACGCCGAAGGACATCTGGCTGGTGGAGGTCATCGCCCGAAGGCTAGCGCAGTGGTGGGCCTGGATTGCAGCGATCCGCTAGGGTCTGTCGGCTGGACGGCTGGACGGCTGGTTTCGGGCTGTCAGGCCTGTCAGGCTGTCAAGCGGCTGGAGCAAAGGCACGATGAGAATCGGCGTACCCGCGGAGATCAAGACGGACGAGCACCGGGTGGCGATCACGCCGGCCGGCGTCGCGGCGCTTGTGGCGCGAGGCCACGAGGTGGCGATAGAGGCCGGCGCCGGCGTGGGCAGCGCGATTCCGGACGGCGCCTTCGAGGCCGCGGGCGCCGTGGCGGTCAAGGGCGCGGCTGCGGTGTGGGAGCGCTCCGACATGATCCTCAAGGTCAAGGAGCCGCTCGAACCGGAGTTCGAGTACATGCGCCGCGGGCAGATCCTGTTCACGTATCTCCATCTGGCGGCGTCGGAGGAGTTGACTGCGCGGCTGCTCGAACGGCGGGTCGTGGGCATCGGCTACGAGACGGTGCAGCTTTCGGACGGCGCGCTGCCGCTGCTGGCGCCGATGTCGGAGGTCGCCGGCCGCCTGTCGATCCAGGCCGGGGCCGCGTCGCTCGAGCGGCTGGCCGGCGGCAAGGGACTCTTGCTGCCCGGGGTCTCCGGCGTGCGCCGCGGACGGGTCACGATCATCGGCGCGGGTGTCGTGGGGCTGAATGCCTGTGTGGTCGGCGTCGGCTTCGGCGCCGACGTGACGATCCTCGACATCGATCCCCGGCGGCTGAGCTACGTGCGCGACGTCGTCCAGGGCCACGTGACGACCCTGATGTCGAACGCCGCGAACATCGAAGGCGCAATCGCGTCGGCGGATCTGGTCGTGTGCTCCGTTCTGATTCCGGGCGGGCGGACGCCGCGCCTCGTCACGCGCGCCCACCTCCAACAGATGGAACGGGGTTCGGCCCTGGTGGATGTCGCTGTGGATCAGGGCGGCTGCGCCGAAACCAGCCGCCCCACTACCCACCGGGACCCGCGCTACGTCGAGGAGGGTGTGATCCATTACTGCGTGGCGAACATGCCCGGCGCCGTTCCCCACACCTCGACCTACGCGCTGACCAACGCGACGATGACCTATGCCCTGGAGATTGCCGACCGCGGCTGGCGAGGGGCGGCCGAGCGCGACCCGGCGCTCGGCGCCGGCGTCAATGTGGTCGACGGTCAGGTAACGCACCGGGCCGTGGCGGAGGCGCACGGCCTGGACTTCACGCCGTTCGAAGCGACGGCCGGTTGATCGGGGCGCTGCCGGCGCGACGGGACCGCCGGCCGCCGGCCGTCGGCCGGACGCTCCAGACGGCCGGCGAGGCGCTGCCGCCGACCTGGCAGCCCGTGGCAGAAGTCGCGCTGAATTCGAGCGCGCCTTGCCGGGCGGGCGCCTGGCCGCTCTCGGTGCGACACGGACTTCTGCCACGGGCTGCTAGCCCCGCGGCCGCAGGACCCGTCGCCGGTCTCCCTCCCGCCGGGTCAGCCGCTGGCGGTCCAGGTGTTCCAGGAGTGGAATGGCCCACTTCCGCGTGAGGCCGAAGCGGTCCTTGAACTCGGCGACGGTGAAGGTGTCCCAGCCGGTGGCGAGCAGGTCGCCCCGGAACTGCTCCAGGGCGCCGGCGGCCAAAACGAGGCCATTCGGAAGCCGGGCGAGCCGACCGCGTTCGACGAGGTAGCGCATCACGCCGCGATAGACTTGGGGCTTGGCGCCGAGGTTGCGGCAGAGCTCCTCCGGTGGGCCCGGGGTGAGCCCCTGTTTCTCGAATCCGTCAACGATGGCCCTGGCGAGCTTCGATTCGATTTCGGTCAGTTCGCCGGCGCGCCCGGGCAGGGTGACGAGTTCACCTTCGACGGCTATCGCTTTGTCCGCGGCGCCTTGACCGGCCCAGTTGAGATAGGCGGGGGCGAGGTCGGCCGCGTGAGCGCCGAGCAGCCGCCGCACGAGTTCGGCCTTCGGCATGCCGCGGGACAGCCGGTCGGCGGCGAAATGCGCCTCGACCAGGCGGCGAGCGCGGCGTGACACTTCGCGCACGGTCGCCGCGGTGACAAACCGTCCGGGTCCGGCCCTAAGCAGCCGCCCCTCCTGCACGGCGCCGGCCAGCACGCTCGCGGCATCGTCGTGGACGACCCCCAGCCGCAACGCGAGTTCAAGAGTCGCGAGGCCGGCCTCCCGGCCGTCCGCCGCCCACTGGACGGCGGCCTCGGCGGCGCCCGCGGTGAGCGCGTCGATCGTTGTCCCGAGGGCTCTGCCGCGCCGGTGCCTCCAGGCCGAGTCCAGCACCTCGCCGCCGCCGAGGGTGGTTTGCGGCGACGGCCGTCGGATGACGAACCGGTCGCCGCGAATCGCCACCAGAGGTTCTTCCAGGCGGACCTCGGCGAAGGCTTCGCCGCCCGGCTCGAGCCGGTCCGGGACCAGCGGACGGAGCTTGCCGACTCGCTGGGCGGCCCCGACGTGGAGCCGGACGGAGCAGCTTCCCTGGATCGCCTCCGGCGCCGACGCCAGGAGCCGGCAGCTGACGAGCAGGGAGGAGGTGGTCCGGTAGACGCCTGGTGCGGTGAGTTCGTGCCCTCGGGCGACATCTTCCAGGCCGACGCCGGACAGTTGCAGCGACGTGCGCTCGCCGGCCTCCGCCCGCTCGCGGCCTTTACCGTGGACTTCGATGCTTCGCACCCGGGCGCGGGCGCCCGACGGCAGCACGTCGAGTTCGTCGCCGGTCGCGATCGTTCCCCTGGCCAGGGTGCCGGTGACCAGGACGCCGAGTCCCTTCAGGTGAAAGGCGCGATCGATCGGCAGGCGGGCGGGCAGCTTGCTGTGACGGTCGATCGGCGCGGCCTGGCCCGCCAGGCGGACCAGGGTCTCGCGGAGTCGCTCCAGGCCCGCCCCGGTCTCGGACGAGACGGGCAGGATGGGCGCCTCGGCGAACGGGGTGTCGGCGAGCGTTTCCTCGAGTTCCATCTGCGCCAGCTCCAGCAGATCGGGAGGCACGAGGTCGGTCTTGGACAGCACCGCCACCCCGGCCGGAATCCGCAGCAGTGAGCAGATCGCGAGGTGCTCCATCGTCTGGGGCATGACTCCTTCGTCGGCCGCGACGACCAGGGCCATCATCTGGATTCCGCCCAGTCCCGCGAGGGCGTTGCGCACGAACCGCTCGTGTCCAGGCACGTCGACGAAGCCGATCTGCCAGCCGTCCTCGATCATCGACGCGAACCCCAGGTCGATCGTGATGCCGCGCCGTTTCTCTTCTTCCCAGCGATCGCAGTCGACCCCGGTCAGTGCCTGGACAAGCCGTGTCTTGCCGTGGTCGACGTGGCCGGCGGTGCCGACGACGCAGCGCTTGACGAGGGTGGACTTCACGGCGTGCCCTTCATTCTCCGCGCCCCGGGTCGATGCCGTAGGCCCGGAGCTTGCGGTACAGGTGGCGGCGGTCGATGCCGAGTTCCCGGGCGGTCCGGGACACGTTGCCGCCGGCGGCGACCCAGGCAGCGCTCGATGTAGAGGCGCTCGAAGGCCTCTCGCGCCTCCTTGAGCGACCCGTAGTCGTCGCCGACCGGGGCGATGGCGCCTTTGCCGCGGATCCGGGGCGGCAGATCCGCAAGGCCGACCAGGTCCCCGGGCGCCATGATCATCAGTCGCTCGGTCAGGTTGCGCAGCTCGCGCACGTTGCCCGGCCAGGCGTAGGCGACCAGGCGTTCGAGCGCGGCCGGTTCGACGGTCTTGGGGCGGCGACCTGCCTCCGCGGCGAAGCGTCTGAGAAAGTGGTCGACGAGGGCCGGAATGTCCTCGCTCCGGTCGCGCAGGGCCGGCACGTGGAGGGGGATCACGGCGAGCCGGAAGTAGAGATCCTCGCGGAACCGTCCGGCCGGCAGCTCGTCTCCCTCAAGGTCCTTGTTCGTTGCCGCCAGCACGCGCACGTCGACCTCGATCGGATCGCTGCCGCCGACGCGTTCGAACCGTTGTTCTTCAAGCACGCGCAGGACCTTGGCCTGCGTGTTCAGCGACATGTCCGCGATCTCGTCCAGGAACAGGGTGCCTCCGTCGGCCTGTTCGAAGCGTCCATGACGGCTGCCGGATGCACCGGTGAAGGCGCCCTTGACGTGGCCGAAGAGCTCGCTCTCGATCAGCTCTTCCGGGATCGCGGCGCAGTTCACCTCGACGAAGGCCCGGCTGCTGCGCCGCGAGAGGCTGTGGACCCGCCGGGCGACGAGTTCCTTGCCGGTTCCGTTCTCACCGGTGATCAGGATGCGGCTCTCGGCTCGAGCGGCGAGTTCCAGGTCGTTTCCCAGTTTCCGCATCGGGTCGGAATCGCCGATCAGGCGCCGCTCCGGATCGAGGCGGCTGGAGAGTTCCCGCACCTCCTGCTCGAGCCGGTTGCGCTCGAGCGCGTTCTCCACCGAGACGACCACCCGGTTGAGCGCCAGGGGTTTCTCCAGGAAGTCCTGGGCGCCGACCCGCATCGCCTTGACCGCCGTGTCGATGTTGCCGTGGCCGGAGATCACGACGACGGGCGTTGCGAAGTCTCTCTCTCGAAGGTCCGAGAGCAGTTCCAGACCGTCGCGGTCGGGCAACCACACGTCCAGCAGCACGAGATCGAACTCGTCGCTCGACATCAGGGCGCTGCCGCTGACCGCGTCCGCGGCGGTGGTGACCGAGTGACCCTCATCCTCGAGGATCCCCCGCAGTGTCTGCCGGATGCCGGCCTCGTCGTCGACGACCAGGATGCGTGCTCTGCTCACGGTGCGTTCTTCAGGTTGGGGCGGTGCTGCTGTCCTGCGGCAGTTCGAGCCTGAAGGTCGTGCCGCGTGGCTGGTTGTCCTCGACCCGAATCGAACCGTTGTGGTCGCTGACGATTCGCTGGACGATAGCGAGCCCAAGGCCTGAGCCGCGTCCCTTGGTGGAGAAATAGGGCAGGAAGAGCTTCTCGCGTGCCGCCTTCGCAACGCCGCTGCCCGTATCGCTGACGGACAGGTCCAGGACGCCATTGCCGCGGCCGGCGCGGACCGTGACCTGTCCGGGCGGGGTGGTGGCGGCGATTGCATTGTCGAGCAGGTTGACGAGGGCGGAACGCATCTGGTCGGCGTCGAGTTTTGCGTGCAGGCCGTCCGTCCCGGCCTCGATCCGGGCTTCGACTTCGACGCCCGGTTTCAGCTCCCGGTAGAGATCGACCGTCTCGCCGATCAGGCGTTCGATGTCGACATCGCGGGGCTGGGGCCGGCGCATGCGGGCGTAGCGCGCGAACTCGTCGACCAGGTTCAGCATGTTGCCGACCTCGCGCACGATGATCGACGATCCTTCCTCGATCGCCGCCTCCAGGCTCTTGTCGTTCTTCTGCGCCTTGCGCAGCATGCGTTCCGCGGCGAGCCTGATCGGCGTCAACGGGTTCTTGATTTCGTGCGCGATGCGTCGCGCCGCCTCGGTCCAGGTCGCGGCCTTCTGGGCGTCGAGCAGGGCGGTCAGATCCTCGATCACGATGACGTGGCCGAGCAGTTCGAAGCTGCCCCTGCCGCCTGGGGCGCGCAGCGGACTCGTCTTCACCTCGAGCGTCTTCCAGTCGTCCTTGCCGCCCAGGCTGACCTCCCGACGCGTCGGCACGGCTTGTGGGCGCCGCGGACCGGCGGCGTCCGGCAGGTCGGCGAACACGGCTTCGATTCCGCGATCGGGCAGCAGCTCGCCCAGGGCCTCCGGAGGCGCACCGGCAAGCACGGTGTCCGCCGGCAGGCCCAGCATCTCGAGAGCGGCGCGGTTGCAGGTCAGGATGCGGCCGTCGCGGTCAAGCGACAGAACGCCGGCGGGGCCGCTCTCCAGCACCGCCTCGATCCGCGCGCGCTCGGCGTCCAGACGCCGATTCGTGGCGACCAGATCGCGGTTCGAGTCCTCGAGCGCGTCCGTCATTCGATTGAACGAATCGACCAGCACCTGGACCTCATCGTCGGCGGCCGCCTCGACGCGGTGTCCCAGATCGCCGCCGGCGATGCGCCGGGTGCCGTCGGCCAGCGCTTCGATCGGCCCGGTCACCCGGTTGGCGAGATAAAGGCCGACCCAGCACGACACGAGCAGGATGCACAGGGTGACGGTCAAGAACAGCAGCCAGTACGCGGCCCGGATCTCGTCCCGTTGGGCGTGCAGTTGCCGGCGGGACTGGTAGGCGCCGATCAGGATCTCCGTGTTGCCGGCGAGTTCGGCGTCGAGCAGCCTGCCGGCGACCGCCACGGTCGACTCGACATCGCCCTCCGTGGCCGCCGCCGCGAGGATCAGGCGCTCCTCCCTGCCGGAAACCTGACCTATCGCGCGCGCGGAGCCGGTGCGGATCGCTTCCAGCAACATGCCCCGCGTCGGCTCAGGCACTTCGGACAAGGTCTGCGGGTTGACCGTGGCGTGGAGGAAGCTCGTGTCGCGGTAGACGGCCAGGTAGTCCAGGTCGTCGGAAGACAGAGCTTCGCCGAGGGCCCGCGACAGGCTGCCCCGACCTCTGGGGTCGTCGAGGTCGAGGTCGGCGGTGTCGCGGAGGAAGCGATCCGCGTCGCGCAGCAGCTGGTCCTGGTGGGTGGAGGCGAGGGCTTGGGAGACCTGGTTCGCCGGTTCCAGCAGATCGTCGATGTCGGTGCGGAACATGCGGTCGATCGAGCCCTGCAGGAGTTCGGTCGCGTAGGCGAACAGGACGAGTCCCGGAATCAGCGACAGGCCGATGTAGGTCAGGATCAGCTTGGTGCGGAACTTGGCGCCCAGGCGTTGCCGGCGCCGCTCGACCCACAGCTTGGTCAGGTTGCGGACGAGAACGAAGGCGACAATCAGGATCAGCACCACGTTCAGGTTGCGCAGGGCGAACAGGAGGATGCTGTTGTTGAGGACCGTGGGATCGATCTCGCGGCCGCGCTGGAGCGCGTAGTAGCCGACCGTCGGCACCGCGAGGGCGAGCGTCAGCAGCCAGACGACGAAGCGGTTGCTCTTGATCAGTTCGCGCAGCGAGCGCGGCGGAGCGGTTCCGGTCGCGGTCACGTCACTCGGCTCCCGGGCCCCGCGCGCTGCGGCGGAATGGAGGGAAGGGACCGGTCTCGGCCCAGGCGGTATGAACCCGGTCCGGGATCAGGCCGAGACGGGTTTGCGACCGGAGCTCCGCGCGGACCCGAAGGACGAACTGCCCGGTCTCGCCGTCCTCGATCTCGATCGAAGGCAGTCTGTCGAAGACCGTCATCGCCCGCTCGAGATCGGCGCCGAGGTCACCACCCGGCTTGCGTACAGCTCTCCGTCGCGCTTGAAGTTGACCAGGTACTCCCGGGTAAGCGCGTTGTACATCGCGACCACCTGGAGTCGAGTTGCGCCGATTCGCTGGTCGAACCAGTGGCGCCGCACTCTCTGGACCTCGATGTCGTAGGTGAAGCCCGTGGGCAGACCGCTCTCGATCTTCTCCCAGGTCCGCGCGTCGAGTGCGCGGTCGAGGCGAAGCTGACCAGCAACGCCGCTCCGTCGCGAACGACGGACAAAGCGGTGATGCCGGGCTCGCGGGTTCGAGCGGAACCCTCTCGTGGAAGCTGGGCTGCAAGTACGTCGGCGCCCAGGACGCTCGACAGGCTGAGCGCGCAGATCAGCCGCCCCGCCCACGGGACTCTCATGCCGGCGACACTACCAGCCCGCTGGCCGGGCGGTGGACCGGGCTATTGCGGCGAACCGGCCAAAAGCGGAGTCCAGGCCGAGGGCTGCTGCGGATCGAGGGGGAAGTCCGCCTGCGGCGGAAGCTCTTCGCCGATCATCCAGGTCCAGCACTGCGGGTTGGAGACCAGCTCCTTCAGCAACTCGTAGTGGAGCTCGTGGCCACCGCGCAGGATCTCGAAGTGGCCCCAGATGGGCCGCCGAGCAGGGTGAAGTCGCCGACCGCGTCGAGCGCCTTGTGGCGCACAGGCTCATCGGCGAAGCGGAGGTCGGTGTTCACCGCCCCTCTCTCATCGAAGACGATGCAGTTGTCGACCGATCCGCCGAGACCCAGGCCGGCGCGCTGCATCTGCTCGACATCGATCTGGCGGCAGAATGTTCGTGCCGGCGCCAGTTCCCGCTCGAAGCTCCGCTGGTCGACTTCCAGTTGCAGCCGTTGCCGCCCGACGGCGCAATCCGCGAAATCGATCGTGTAGTCGAAACGCAGACCGGGGTAGGGCGAAGCGCGCAGCCATTTGTCACCGCGCTTGAACTCCAGCACGGAGGTCATCGCCAGGATCCGCCGTTCGGCGTTCTGCCGGCGAATCCCTGCCGCCTGCAGCAGCAGCAGGTAGGGCATCGCCGAACCGTCCAGGATCGGCACCTCGGGGCCATCGAGTTCCACGACCAGGTTGTCGATGCCGAGGGCGTAGACGGCGGCGAGCAGATGCTCCACCGTGGAGACCGTGACGTCGTCGCGACCGAGCGTCGTGGCCAGTTCGAGCGAACTGACGTCCTTGACCTCGGCCCGGACCTCGACGTTGCCGGCATCGATGCGGCGGAACCGGATGCCGCTTCCCGCCGGCGCCGGCAGGATGCGCAGGTTCGTTTCCTTGCCGGTGTGGATGCCCACGCCCGAAATGGCGGTGGACCGGCGGATCGTCTGCTGCCGGAAGAGGCGGTCGCGGGTGCTGTCGGATCGGGAGAGACGGCGCTGGTCACCGTTCACTCCGTTGGCGCGTTTGCCCATCGGCGGGTTGAATCAGCACGGATCGTGCCAGCCGTTGCCGCAACGGGGCCGACCTCTCGGGTTCCTTGTGCCTGCAAGAACTTCTTTGCCGCTCCTGGTTGGACTCGTCTTCCCGCGGTTCGTCCTTGCGACACCGAACTGTGGCCTGTTTGCCACATGTCTGTGGCGTCTCGACCGCACGGCGGGCCGCCCTAGCAGGGGTAGACTCCGGCACACCGTGAGCGGTCCCGCGTGCCTTGAGAAGCAGAAGGCGGCGGCGCTCAGGACGCTGGGGATGGAACCCTATGGCCACGCGCACAAACCGACAGTCCCCGGGCGGTGGTCCGCCCCTGGCGGTGAATCGAAAGGCGAGGCGAGAGTTCCGGGTGCTGGAGCGCTTCGAGGCGGGGATCGAGCTCCTGGGCACTGAAGTCAAGTCGATTCGGGGCGGCAAGATCCAGTTGCGAGAGAGTTACGTCGGCTTCCGCGATCACGAGGCCTGGCTGCTGGACGCCCACGTCTCGGCCTACAGCCATGGCAACCGGGAGAACCACGAACTCGTCCGACCGCGCCGCCTGCTTCTGAATCGGCGGGAGATCGACCGTCTGTACGGACGCACTCGCGACCGGGGCTTGACGGTCGTGCCGTTGTCCGTCTATCTGAAGGGGAACAGGATCAAGGTCGAACTGGCCCTGGCCGAGGGCAGGAAGTTGCACGACAAACGCCAGCGGGAGCGTGAGAAGACCCTCGATCGGGAGGCCGGGGAGGTGTTCCGCGGCCGCCGGCGGATGCGCGCGGACCCGTCCGGGCACCGGGAGCGCGGGGAGCGCGGCCCGTGAGCGGCAAGAAGATCGTCGTCCGGGGCGCGCGGGAGCACAACCTGAAGAACATCACGGTCGAGATCCCGCGCGAGCGACTGGTCGTGGTCACCGGCGTGTCGGGCTCGGGCAAGTCCTCGCTCGCCTTCGACACGCTGTTCGCCGAAGGACAGCGCCGTTACGTCGAGTCACTGTCGGCCTACGCTCGCCAGTTCCTGCACCAGGTCGAGAAGCCGGACGTCGACTCGATCGAGGGGCTGTCGCCCGCCATCTCGATCGAACAGAAGTCGGTGTCCCGCAATCCCAGGTCGACGGTCGGCACGGTGACCGAGATTCACGACTACCTGCGTCTGCTCTACGCCTCGGTCGGCGTACCCCACTGCCCGGAGTGCGGCAAGGTGATCCGCCCCCAAACCGTGCAGCAGATGGTGGACCGTGTGGCCTCGATGCCGGAGGGCGCTCGCCTGCTGCTTCTCGCGCCCTACGTGCGGGGCAAGAAGGGCGAGTACCGCCGCCAGTTGGAGCAGATGGTCCGGGAAGGCTTCCTGCGCGCCCGGATCGACGGCGAACTGGTGGAACTCTCCGGGGACCTGCCGGCCCTGGACAAGAAGCGGAAGCACACGATCGAGATCGTGGTCGACCGGCTGGTCGCACGGCCGGGTATCGAGCAGCGGCTCGCGGCGTCGTTCGAGACCGCGCTCGAAGTCGGTCGGGGGCTGCTCATCGTGGCCCCCGAGGGGCTGCCCGAGGAGACGATGTCCCAGCACTACGCCTGCGCGGACTGCGGCACGAGTCTGGCGGAGATCTCGCCGCGGCTGTTCTCGTTCAACAGCCCGTACGGCGCGTGCCCTTCCTGCAGCGGGCTGGGGTCTTCGATGGCAATCGACGAACAGCGCATCCTGGACGACCCGCGCCGCTCGATCAAGGCCGGCGTGCTCCGTCCGTTCCCGACCACCTCGAGTTCATGGCGGCTGCGCATGCTCAGGACCGTCGCCGCCGAAATGGGCTTCGATCTCGAGACCCCCTGGTGTGAGCTCTCGGAGGAGGCCCGTCATGTCGTGCTCTACGGCTCGGGAAGTCGCGAGATCGCGTTCGAGATCAAGGGCCGGCGGTCGTCGTACCAGTGGCGTGGCCGGTACGAGGGCGTTGTGCCGATGCTCAGGCGCCGCCACTCGGAGACGGAGTCGGCGGGCGTGCGGGCCGAGATCGAGAAGTACATGTCGGTGCGCACCTGCGGCGACTGCGACGGGCGCCGCCTGCGCCCCGAGGCCCTGGCGGTGACGGTCGGCGGCCTGCCGATCGACGACGTGACCTCGATGCCGATCGGCGATCTGCAGCGGGTGGTGGGCGGTTTGCGGCTGACGGCGAAGGAGCGGCAGATCGCCGGCAAGATTCTCCAGGAGGTCGAGGACCGATTGTCCTTTCTGGGGGATGTGGGCCTGGGTTACCTCAACCTGGACCGGGCTTCGGGCACGCTCTCCGGCGGCGAGAGTCAGCGGATCCGGCTCGCGACCCAGATCGGCAGCAAGCTCCAGGGAGTCCTCTACGTACTGGACGAGCCCTCGATCGGTCTGCACCAGCGCGACAACGCCAGGCTGCTGCGAACGCTCAAGGAGATGCGTGACCTCGGCAACTCGGTCCTGCTGGTCGAGCACGACGAGGAGACGATGCGAGAGGCCGACTGGATCGTCGACCTCGGGCCGCGGGCCGGCGAACACGGCGGCGAAGTGGTCGCGGAAGGTCGGCTGGCCACGGTCGAGAAGGCGAAAGGCTCGCTTACCGCCTCCTACCTGCGCGGGGAGTCGGAAGTGCCGGTGCCGGAGGCGAGGCGGCCGGGCAACGGGAAGTGGCTGGGCATCCGCGGGGCGCGCCAGAACAACCTGACCGATCTCGACGTCGACCTGCCGCTGGGGTGCTTCGTGCTGGTCACCGGGGTGTCCGGCTCCGGCAAGAGCAGCCTCGTCAACGAGGTTCTGTACAAGGCCCTGGCCCGGGCCTTCTACCGCGCCGCGGATGCGCCCGGCGAGCACGATCGGATCGAGGGTCTGGAACATCTCGACAAGGTGATCGCGATCGACCAGAGCCCTATCGGTCGCACGCCGCGCTCGAACCCGGCGACGTACACCAACGTGTTCACGCCGATTCGCACCCTGATGGCCAAGACGACGGAGGCGCGGGCCCGGGGTTACAAGCCGGGCCGGTTCAGTTTCAACGTGAAGGGGGGCCGCTGCGAGGCCTGCGCCGGCGACGGCCAGAACAAGATCGAAATGCACTTCCTGCCGGACGTCTACGTCACCTGCGATGTCTGCGGCGGGCTCCGCTACGACCGGGAGACTCTCCAGGTCCGGTACAAGGGCAAGAACATCGCGGACATCCTGGCGATGAGCGTGGAGAACGCGCGCGAGTTCTTCTCCAACATCCCGGCCATCGACCGCGTTCTCTCGACGTTGGACGAGGTGGGGCTGGGGTACATCCGGCTCGGCCAGCCCGCGACCACGCTGTCGGGAGGCGAAGCGCAGCGCGTCAAGCTGGCGACCGAACTCTCGAAGAGGGCGACGGGACGCAGCCTCTACCTGCTGGACGAACCAACGACGGGCCTCCACTTCGACGACGTGCGGCGCCTGGTCGCCCTGCTGCAGCGACTCGTCGACCGGGGCAATACGGTGCTGGTCGTGGAGCACAATCTGGACGTGATCAAGAACGCGGACTGGATCATCGACCTGGGCCCCGAAGGTGGGGCCGCCGGCGGCAGGGTCGTGGCGGAAGGCACGCCCGAGCAGGTGGTCGCCACGCCCGAGAGCCACACCGGAGCCTTCCTGGGCAAGGTGCTGGCGGTTCCAGCGCCGGTGCGAAGGGCATCCTGAAGGAGGTCGAGGGCAGAGCGTGGTCGCTTTGAAACCCTCCTCGGACCTGGCCGGCCGCCGGCAGCGCCTGCAGCTCGAGACGCTGTACGACCTGGTCGTGGCGCTCCACTCTCACGAGTCCGAGCAGGGTCTGCTCGACGATCTTCTCCAGAGAGTGTGCACCGTTGTCGATCCGGCCGCCGCCGCCGCGGTGACCCGGGACCCGTTCGGCGTCGCCCGCGCCGCTGCCACGGTTGGATTCGGCGGCCGACCACCGTCCGCCGAGACGTTTCTTGCCGGCCCCTTGTGGCACGACCTGCTGGCCCAGGACGAGACCGTGGCCCGTAGCGGAGGCAAGTTGGCGGAGCGGGAGTTCCGTTCCCTCGTGGCGGCGCCCCTCAAGTCGCGGGATTCGTTGCTGGGCTTCGTGGCCGTGCTCGACAAGGAGGCTCGCGGCGCCGGTGAGGCGGGGTTCACCGACGGTGACCGGCGCTTCCTGCGATCCGTCGCGGCGCTGGCCGGCGTCGCGCTGGATGGTCTGCGCCAGGTGGAGCGCCTGGTCGTTTCGCGGGAACGCCTGGCAGAAGAGAACAAGCTGCTGAAGGAGCGCCTCGACGACCTGGCGGAGGTCGGAGGCCAACGCATCGTCGCCTACGCGCCGGTCATGCGGCGCATCCTGGAGGTCATCGACCGGGTGGCGCCGCGCAGCGTCAGCGTCCTGCTGCACGGCGAAAGCGGGACCGGCAAGGAGCTCATGGCGGCGCTCCTGCACCAGCGCTCGGAACGCTCGGGGCCGCTGGTGGCGGTCAACTGCGCCGCACTCCCCGAGAGTCTGCTGGAGAGCGAACTCTTCGGCATCGAGGGCGGCGTGGCGACCGGCGTGCGGGCTCGCCTGGGCCGCTTCGAACTGGCCGACGGGGGCACGCTTTTTCTTGACGAAGTGGCCGATCTCGACGTGGCTTCGCAGGTCAAGCTGCTGCGCGCTCTCCAGGAGCGTGAGATCGTTCGTGTCGGCGGTCACCAGGCGATTCCGGTGGACACGCGCGTCGTCGCCGCGACCCACCAGCCTCTCGAACAGCTCGTGGCCGAGGGTCGGTTCCGGGAGGACCTGTACTACCGGCTGAAGGGGATCAGCGTCGAGCTGCCTCCGCTGCGCGAGCGACGCCGGGACATCCCGCACCTGGTGCGGTACTTCGCCGAGCGGTTCTGCGAGCGGGAAG
Source organism: uncultured Thermoanaerobaculia bacterium (assembly GCA_951813015.1). Lineage (GTDB taxonomy): Bacteria > Acidobacteriota > Thermoanaerobaculia > Multivoradales > Multivoraceae > Multivorans. The sequence continues at coordinate 995,596 of CATOTG010000006.1, forward strand.
CGGTCGAACTGCCCCAGTTCGATCGCGGGGCCCTGAACCTGCTCCTGGCGCATGACTATCCGGGCAACGTCCGGGAGCTTCAGAACATCGTCGAGGGCGCCGCCTCGCTGGCCGACGGCGCCGTCGACGCGTCCCTGATCCAGTCCTTGATCGGTGGCGCTGCCGCGGGATCGCAGGGTCCCGAACCGCTCGACCTGGACACCGTCAAGCGCCGCCATGTACGGAGGGTCATCGGCTTGACCGGGGGCAACAAGACCGCCGCGGCCAAACTGCTCGGTGTGCATCGCCGGACGCTGTCACGCGGTCGCTACTGATCCGCCTCCGGCCGGATCCCGACTCGAACGCGGCGGCCTCCCGCGTTGCACGCGCCGGGTTGGTGTGGACCCGCGGTCCGTGCATCGGTCGTGGGGCAACGTGTCCCTGTCCGGGGCGAAATGACCCATGCCCTTGTATGGAGTGACCTGGTGGCCGATACCGGTTGAGTTCGGAGCCCGGCGGGTAACCCCTGCGAGACAGTTTGCCGCGATCGGCTCAAGGAGCGATGGGTTGGCCCCAGCCTCCGAAACGACCGTCAGGCCTGCGATTCCGGCCCTGTGACCGGGTTCGGCCGTCGCTGGCAGCGGACTTGCTCTGAAGGAAGGGCACCGAAGGGAGGTCGGCATGATGGTAGGGTCACCGTTCAGTTTTTTGGACCGTGGGGGCGCGGCTGTATCCGGGTCGACGGCTCCGTCAGGCTTTCTGTACTGGGTCTTCAGTTCGATTCCGGCCGGGGTGTTCTGGTCTTCCGCGGTTGTCGCGAGTTTCGTATGGTTCCTGTTGAACGATCAGCTCCATCCGATGGTGGTCTACTGCCTGAAGCTGTTTCTGACCGCCTGACATCTTGCGCGGCCGGAAGATCGGCGCACCTCATCCTCTGTTGCGCACGCTCCTAGGGTGGTTGCTTCGGCCCTCGTTGCTTCTTTCTCCATGTCTGAGTTCGGAGTACTCGAAGAAACTCACCTGACGTTCAGGCTCGCGCCTGAAATGGAGCTTGAGGCGCGTGCCAGGGCCTGCGCGGTGGCGGAGTCCATACGGATGAGCACCGACAAGGTCGAGGAAGTGGGCATGGCGGTCGTCGAAGCGTGCATCAACGCGATCGAACACAGCGGCGCCGCCGACGGTCGCTTGCATCTTGAACTGGCGGTCCTGGGGCCGGCAGAGGCCGAGGATCCGCGGGTGCTCCGGATCACCATCCAGGACCAGGGGGTTGGATTCGATCTCTCCAAGGTGGTACAACCGAGAATCGAAGACAACCTGAGATCGATCCGGAAGCGCGGATGGGGCTTGAAGATCATCGAGGGCTTGATGGACGAGGTGAACGTGCTCTCGGGTGAGGGCGGGACGTCCGTCGTGATGTCCAAGGCGCGCTGACGCATGCGCGAGGGAGTTGGGTTGGGTCCATGACCGAGGGTCTGAAGTTGGACGTGGAACGCCGCGAGGGTCTCGCGGTGATCTACACCGACGGTTACATCAACAACCAGGGGGGCGAGGAGATCGCCGAGGCGGCCTATGCCCTGCTGGACGACGGGTACCGGACGTTGCTGCTCAACCTCCGGGGCACGAAGATCGTCAACTCGATCGGGATTTCGATCCTGATCGAGATCATCGAGAAGATGCTCGAGGTGAAGGGACGCCTGGCCTTCTGCAATCTCACGCCGACAATCGAGAAGACGTTCCACATCATGGGCCTGGCCCAGTACTCGACGATCTGTCCGGACGAGCAGTCGGCGGTCACAGAACTTCAGTCGGGTACGTGCTGACCGGGCGGGCTGCCGAGCAACCCGCGGTGAGGCCGGCAGCGAGTCGCTCCGGAGGCGCCGGCGACCTGTGGCGGCTGGCGGCCGCGGCGGACGAATCGGACTGGGAGATCGGCACGGTCCAGACGCGGTTGGTGAAGCACTGGTGCCGGACGCTCGGACTGGAGGGCGCGCAGTTCTACCGTCGCGACGGTGGCCCGGTCGCGGCCTGGGGCGTGCTGGGCAGACAGGAGAGGCGGCTCGAGCACGAACTGGTGCTGTGCTACGCCGGGAGCGACGAGGCGACCGGCGATCCGGACGGCGCCGCCGCCCGGGGCGGCGCGCCGCCCGGGGCGCGTGAACTCGCCGGGATCCTGGCTGTGGGTCTGCGGCTGCGCGAGCTGGCGGACGAACTCAAGGACCGCAAGTTCCACGACAACTACAACGTGGTCACCCTGCAGGCGGTGTACGACGTGGGGTTGGCGATCGTCTCGACCCTGAACCTGGAAGAACTGACCGAGGAGATTCTGCTCCGCGCCGTGTCTCTGCTGGACGCCCGGCGCGGCGCCTTCTACCTGCGGAACGCGGAGGGTCGGCTGGCCCTGGCGGGAACGATCGGCGGCGGCGCCCGGGACGTTCTCGATGCGCCGGCAGCCGGCGGCTCGGACGCAGACGCCCTCGAGGCGGCGGCGGCCGGCGTGATTCCGGACGCGGAGCACTCACTGGCGGTGGCGATCGAAGGCGACGGAGGCAGCGGCAGCGTCGGCCTGCTGGTCGTTGCCGACAAGGAGAGCCGCACCGGCATCGGACCGTTCGCCGCCGCCGACCATCGCGCGCTGTCCCTGTTCGCGAACCAGGCCGGCATCGCCTTGACCAACGCGAACCTCCATCGTCAGGCTCTCGAGAAGGAGCGGCTGGAGCGGGAGGTGGAGCTGGCGGCCGAGATTCAGCAGCGCATCCTGCCGTCCGACATGCCTGATGTCGGGAGCTTCGAAACCGCGGGCTGGAGCCGGCCTTCCCGCCAGGTTGGCGGCGACTACTACGGTTCGCTGCAGCTCAAGGGCTTGCGCCGGGGGGTGGTGGTCGCCGATGTGACCGGCAAGGGGATGCCGGCCGCCCTCCTCGTATCGACCCTGGATTCGGCGCTCCGCCTCCTGGTCGACGACTCCCGCTTCGGCGGCGAGAGCGTGGGGGTGAAGACGTCAGCCGAACTCTTCGAACGCCTGAACAAGCACATCGTCGAGTCGAGCGCGAGCAACCGCTTCATCACCCTGATCCTGGCCGAGGTCGATCCGCGGGACCGCTCGGTCCGCTACGTCAACGCCGGACACAACCCCGGGCTGCTGGTGCGCCGGAGTGGCGAAGTGACTGCCCTCGGCGCCAGCGGCCTGCCCCTGGGTCTGCTGCCGACCGCCACCTACCGGGTCGACGAGGTGGGGATGGAACCGGGAGACCTCATCTGTCTCTACAGCGACGGGATCACGGAGTGCGAGTCGGTGGCGGACGAAGAGTACGGGCAGGAGCGGCTGGAGAGCTTCCTGCGAGAGAGGCGCAACCGGCCGCTGTCCGAGATCATTCAGGCGATCGACGACGATGTCAGCCGTTTCGGGGCCGGCCTGCCGCAGGGCGACGACCAGACCGTCGTGCTGATCCGCTGTCGGGCAGCCTGAGCCGCGTTCAGCGCCGCGCAGGCGCCGGAGCGGGCGCCAGGCCGTCCACGTCGCTGACGACCAGCGCGGGGGCCGTCGTCCCGCCCAGGAAACCGTCGCGCGAGGTGCGGGAGTAGCAGGTTGCTCCGATTGCCAGCAGGTTGGACAGGACCCGCAGGAGACTGTCCTCCCAGACCAGGTCGACCACGGGTTCGCCCAGCCGGCCGTCGCGGACGCGGCGGACGCCGCGGGCCCTGGCCCGGACGCGCATCCGTCCGGGGTCGAAGCACTCGACCTCGTCCAATCGACTGATCCAGATGCCGCCGTCCGCGATCTCGACCAGGGAGGGGTCGTTGTGGTCGCCCGAACCGAGGAACATGTTCAGTGGACAGGCCTCTTCGCCTCCGGTGCAGTGGCAGGTGGGCTCGAGACCGACGCGGGCTGCGGTCGCCGTGTCGAGAGCCGGCGTCTTCGGTACGCCCGCCGTGACCAATTCGACCGCCGTCTTCGTCCGTCCCTCCAGATCGAAGGGAAACGGCAGGCCGAGTTCGCTGCTTCCGTCGTCCAGGAGGTGGAGCCCCCGGTCGAAGACCTGAACGCCCATGTGTTGGAGCAGGAAGGACTCTCCCTGCACGATCGAGCGTGAAGAGAAGGCATACAGGTTCAGGAGTTCCAGCAGCTCGAGGGTCGCCTCCGGGGCAAGGAGCACGCTGGCGCCGTCCGGCGGCTCGCCGACGCCGTTGTCCGGCGCCCTGCGTGCGCGGGCGGTCTCAACCAGCCGGTCGAGATCCAGTTCGTCGATCGAGCGCGCGGCGTGACGGACGAAGCCGGCGCCGGGACCGTTGCCGCTTCGCACTTCGACCTGGATCGCGGTGGCCCGCTGGCCGCGCACGAGTTCGCGGCTGTTGGCGACCGCGGCCTGACCGACGGTCCACTCGACGACGGCCGCTTCGTCGTTTCTCAGGACCGCCTTGAGCAGCCGCCGCGCGGCATCCGCGTGGAGGCGAGCGAGAGCCGGGTCGTGAACGTCGACCGAAGGGAGTGGCGGCTCGCCCGGGCCGGGCAGCGAGGGCGTCGCCTCGGGGGCGGAAGCCCGCGCAGCCGCCATCGCCAGCCGGATCGGGCCGTCGAGCTCACCCGAGCGGCCGCCGCCGGTGCGGTGGGCGCCGGCGCGCCGTCCGTCGCGCACTCTGACCAGGACTTGACGGGAGCGTCGCCGGTAGCCGTCGAGGCTCGGGACGTGCAGGCCCGTCCGGCAGCGCCTGCTCTCCAGCCACACGACCTCGGTGTCGTCGGCCGGCGATCGCCGCACCGCCGCGACGATCTCTTCCCTGACACGATCGAGCGACCGCAGGCGCGGCTCGGCCTCCTTGCTTGTGCCCCGGGGCCGGCCCTTCGATCGACTTCGGCGAGAGTTCCGTCCGGCAGTCCCCTTCAAGGATCGAGGATTCGGCGGCAATCGACGATCCGGCACGGGATTTGCCTATCATAAGGAGTCGTGTATTCGTTGATCAGACTGTTGGGGACGGGGGAGACGCGGCGTTGGCGCCCGGGCCGACAGTGGGTCGTCGCCGCGGCGGCCTGTTTGTCCGTATCTCCAGGGGTCGCCGCGCAGCCGAACTTCGGGACCGACGACTTCGCCTCGCAACGCAGGGTGATGGTCGAAGAGCAGATTCGCGGACGCGGGATCGAGGAATCGCGGCTGCTGAACGCGCTCGAGACGGTGCCCCGCCATGAATTCGTGCCCGAGGCACTGCGGGACGAGGCGTACCGGGATGCACCGCTGCAGATCGGCTCGGGCCAGACCGTGTCGCAGCCCTACCTGGTGGCGCTGATGGCCGACCTGCTGGAGCTCGACGGTGACGAGAAGCTGCTGGAGATCGGCACCGGTTCGGGCTACACGACGGCGGTTCTGGCGCGTCTGGCCCGTCGGGTCTACTCGATCGAGATCATCGACGAGCTGGCGGACAGGGCGAGCACGGTGCTGGATGACCTGGGTTACGGCAACGTGGAAGTGCGGGTGGACGACGGGTACCGCGGTTGGCCCGAGGAAGCGCCGTTCGACCGCATCCTCGTTTCGGCGGCGCCGTCCGAGGTGCCTCCTCCCCTGCTCGAGCAGCTCAAGGTGGACGGCATCCTGGTGGCGCCGGTCGGTCGAACCCTTCAGGACCTGGTCGTGATCCGGAAGACCGCGGACGGCCTGGTGCGCCGTCAGGTCGATGTCGTGCGACTCGTTCCGATGGTTGGTCGCGCGCAGGAAGATCCTGAGGGAGAAAGCCCGAACTTCTAGCCGTTCGCGGGGGCGTCCGGCGATCCTCGGTGTTGAACGGGCGAAATGGTGGAGCAGAAGGGACTTGAACCCTCGACCCCCACGTTGCGAACGTGGTGCTCTCCCAGCTGAGCTACTGCCCCACGAGTGCCCCGCGAGTCCCCGGGCCTCGGGGCGGCGCAGTGTAGCAGCCTGGCGGTTGTCTCGGCGCGTTGCGGCGGAGTGCCTGTAGCGGCGGGTGTATAGTTGGTGTCGCCCTTGAGCCTGAGGGGCGCAAACACCTGACCTCCGACTTCTGGAAGAAACCGAGATGAGCAACGCCAAGAAGAACGAGAGCGATGCCGACAGCAGCAACGTGACGTCGATGGATCTGGCCCGCGAGGCCGTAGCGGAAGGCGTGGAGAAGGCGCGCTCCGCAGTCAGTCACCGCGTCGACGCGGCGCGCGAGCGGATGCGCGATTCGAAGCTGTCGGACCGGGTCAAGAAAGCCTCCGGTCGGGCCGGCGAGGCAGCTCGCGGAGGGTACGGCCGGGCCAGGGAAAAGCTGGGTACCGGTTACGAACGGGCGCGCAAGGACGTGGATCAGCTGGTCGGCGACGTGAACGTGTATGTCCGAGACAACCCCGGCCGATCGGTGCTGATCGCTGCCAGCGTGGGCTTCGTTCTGGGGTTCCTCCTGCGCCGTGACCGCCGAGCCTGAGCAGCCGGCGATCGAGGATCGGATCGTCGGCAGCCTGACGCCCGGCCTCGACTGGGTGTCCCTGGTCCGGACCTGGCCCCTGGCGTCGGTTGCGGTCGCGGCGTCGGTCGGGTTTCTGATCGGGCGCGCCCGCGGGCGGGAGATCATGAACGTCCTCGGCGACCTGGCCGGCGAACGGGTCGACGAAAGCGTGCGCAGTTTTCTCGTTCGCTAGCTGCTGGAGCCGCCAGCTTCGCGGTGCGCCGCCTCCTCCATCTCTCCGATATCCATTTCGGACCTCCCCACTACGAGCCGGCGGCGGCCGGCGTGGAGGAGCTGGTCGCGGAACGTCGGCCCGACCTGGTCGTCGTTTCGGGCGACCTGACCCAACGCGCCAGGGCGGGGCAGTTCCGCCAGGCAGGCCGGTTTCTCGAAGGCCTGGGGCGTCCCTTTCTGGCCGTGCCCGGCAATCACGACGTGCCCATGTACCGGTTCTGGGAGCGGCTCTTCGATCGCTACGGCGCCTACCGCCGGCATTTCAGCACCGATCTGGAGCCTGTCTTCGTGGACGATGAGATGGAGGTCGTCGGTTTCAATACGGCGTTCAACCTGACGATCGATAACGGCCGTTTCACCTGCAGACAGTTGGCGGGCGTAGGCGAACGGTTCGGCTCGGGCCGTTCAGGGGCGGTGCAGCAGGCGCCCGGGGAGCCGGCGCACCCGGTCTCCGGAGCTCCGGTACGGATCGCGGTCGTTCACCATCCGCTGGCGGCGCTTCCGGAACTCATGGGCTGGCGCACGGCGCGCCGCAGCGACGAGGCGCTGGCCGCGTTTGCCGAGGCCGGTGTCGACCTGGTCCTGTCGGGCCACGTCCACGTTGCCGCCGTGGGCAGGGCGCCGGACTGCCCGCGACGACTGTGGCTGGTCCACAGCGGGACGTCGACTTCCAGGCGCGGCCGGGGAGCGGAGCAGGGCAGGAACAGTTGCAACTGGATCACTCTGGAGGCCGGGCCGGACGGCCGCAGGGCCCGGGTCGAGCAGCTGGCCTGGTCGGAGGATCGTGGCCGCTTCGAAGTCGAAACGGTCCACGACTGCGAACTGTCGATCCAGCGCACCTCATGATCGATCTGCGGGTGTTCGATCGGGTGACCGCCGAGGCGCAGACCCTGGACAACGGCCTGTCCGTCGTTCTGCTGCCCCAGGCGGGCGCCGAATCGATCGTCACGGTCGTCTGCTATCGCGCCGGCAGTCGGGACGAGGCGGCGAACGAAGCCGGTGTTGCCCACTTCCTGGAGCACATGATGTTCAAGGGGTCGGCGCTCTACCCCCCGGGAGCGATCGACAGCGTGACCCAGAGGCTCGGCGGCACGAACAACGCCTTCACGTCGCACGACGTCAGTGCGTATCACTTCCAGTTCGAGCGTGGCTCCTGGGACGAGGCGCTTCTGATCGAGGCCGACCGGATGCGGGGCCTGAGCCTGCTGGCGGAGGAAGTCGAGAGCGAGCGCGAGGTCATTCTCGAGGAGATCCGGATGGTCGAGGACGATCCCTGGGACGCCCTGGAGCAGGCGGTCGCGCGACGCCTCTTCGGCGGCCATCCCTACGGCCGGCCGGTGCTCGGTACCAGGGCCAGCCTTCGCGGCCTGGACGCCTCCTCCCTCGGTTCGTTCCACCGCCGTCACTACCGGCCCGAAAGAGCCGTGCTGGTCGCGGCCGGGGCATTGCCGCGGGACGCGATGGAGCGGATCGAGGCCGCTCTGGGAGCGGGGGCCTCCGGGAACGGCGGTGCGGCAGACGCTGGCGTCGCGCTGCCGTCCGCGGACGGGGGGCAGGTCGAACCTCCGGACTTCGATGCCGCGCCCGGCCGCCGGGTCGAGCAGCGCCGCGGCGAAATGGCGCGTCTCCTGGTTGCGCATCCGGCGCCGGCGGCCGACGATCCGGCCTCCGTTTACGTTCGTCTCGCCCTGTGTGTCCTCGCCAGTGGACGGGCGAGTCGCATTCAGCGAGACCTGGTCGAACAGGACCCGTTGGCGCTCTGGGCCGCTTGCGGGTCGAGCGGTCATCGGCTCGGAGGCATGTCGACTCTGGCCGCGGAGGGCGCGGCGGGAGTCGCCCCCGCCCGCCTCGAGGCGGAAGTGTGCGCGCGGGTCGACGGTCTGGCCGCGAGCCCGCCGCCCGTGGAGGAACTCGAGAGGGCGAAGCGGGTCCTGTTCGCCGACTGGGTGTTCATCCACGAACGGATCGCCGAGCGGGCGGTTTCGGCCGCCGTCGAGCACGCCCTCTTCTTTCCTGGCTTCAGCCGGGATTCGTTCGAGGCGCTGGCTCGCGCCACCGCCGCCGACGTCTCGGATGCCTGCGCGGCCTGGCTGTCCCCGGCGACGCGGATCGTCGGCTGGTCGCTGCCGAACGGCGCGTCGTGAGCACCGGCCGGTTGGCGCCGCTCCCGCCGGTGGAGCGCGAGCCCTCGCGTCTCGACCTCTGGTCCGGCCGGCTCCGTCTTGCCGCGTTGCGGGCGCCGGGCTCCGGCGTCGTCGAGGCGCGGGCCTGGCTGCGCGGCGGCGCTCGTATCGAGCCGCAGCCCGGCCTGTCGCTTTTGTGCGGCCGCATGCTGGTCGAAGGCAGTGCCCGCCGGACGTGGCGGGAGATCGCCGAACAGGCGGAGGCACGCGGCGTGTCGCTGAGCGGCCTGGCGACCGCCGAGGTCCACGGCGTTGCGGTCGAGGCACTGGCTGACGACGCTGGACTGGCGCTTGCGTGGCTGGCCGAGTTGGTGCTCGAACCCGGCTTCGATCGGGCACGGTTCGAACTGCTGCGGGCTCAGACCCTGGGTGAACTCAGGAGCCTGGCGGATCGGCCTGAAGTGGTCACTGGGTGGGCCTTCCGCGATCAGCTCTACCACCCGCATCCGCTGGCGGCGCCGAGCCAGGGCACGCCGGAATCGCTTGCAGGTCTGTCGCCGGAAGACTGCCGGCGCTTCCACGAGGAGTCCCTGGCGCGGGGCGGCGTGATCGCCGTGGCCGGCGACATCGACGAGGAGGCCGTGCTGGCGGACCTGGAGCGACTGTTCGAGGGCTTTCGTGGTGGCAGTTCGACAGGCTCAGCGGGTGCGCCGGCCTGTCATCCGTGCGCCCGACGGACGGGCGCACGGACTGATTCGCGTGTGGCGCGTACCGCGCCACCCGGGTCCTGGCCGGCGTCCGCCGAAGGCGGAATCCGCGCCGCCGAACTGCCGGCGCCGCCCGGTCGCCACGAGCATCACATCGAGGTTCCCACCGGTTCGCGGGAGCAGGCGCATGTGTACGCCGGTCATTTCACCGTCGCTCGGCGGCATCCCGATCTGCCGGAGCTGCGCGCTCTCGGCATCCTGCTCGGTTCGGACGGCCTGGCCGGCCTGATCCCCAACCGCATTCGGGAACAGGAGGGCCTGGCCTACGCCACTCACGTCGATCTGCTGGCTGGCGCCGGCGCCGATCCGGGCGCGCTTTCGGTTTACCTTGGCACTCACCCGGATCATGTCGAACGCGCACTCGAGCTGGTGCGCGATTCGCTCGCGGAAGTGCTGGAGGAGCCTCCCGATGCGGCCGCTCTCGAAGCATGCAAGACGGGCATGTTCGGCCGCGAGCCGTTCCTGAGAGAGACGGCCGCTCAGTGGGCCGGACAGCTCGTCGACGCGCTGCTCTTCGACCTGCCGAGCTACCGGCGTCGATGGCGGCTCGAACGGATCGAGCGGCTCACACCTGAGCGCGTCCTCGAGGCCGCTCGACGGCACATCGACCTGGATCGCCTGCGGGTCACGGTGGGCCTTCCGGCGGCAGCTCCGGTGGAATGATGGTCAGCGACGCCCGCGGCCGCCCAGGCCGGCGGGATGCGGTCGTCTACCTGGAGCCTTCAGTTGTCGGCGGTCGGCTTCGGCGCCTCTGCCGAACGACTTCCGTCGCTCGCGCCACGACTTCCACGATTCGGTCAGGGTACTCAAGATGATGGCCCCACTCGCCAGTTCCAGAGCCACCAACAGGACCAGGCCCGCAATGAGAATGAGTCCGATCACATGTGCCCCTCGCAAGGACCGTATCAAACAGTTGCGCAGTGGTGGCCTCCTGTTGTGAGGCCTGAGATTGGTGGCACAGACGGAGTCGCGCGTCAAAGCACTCTCGTGCCTTGGCCAGGACCATTCCAGAGTCCAGCGCTCCCCGCTGGGCGCGGGCGGGAGGCCTTCATTCCCGAGGGTCGAGAGCCGTGCCGGCGCCGAGTTGCCGATTCCGGAGTGGTTTCCTCACATCGGTCACCGAAGTTCCTGACTTTGGAACGGCCCTGCGTGCCTTGGCGGTCCTCCAGTGGCGAGTCAAGGGTTGCCCCTGCGAGGGTGCGGCGATCCTTGCACATGCCGTCGTCTCGTTCTCCTGAGGAGCCGGTAGCTGCCCGGTGTCGGCGGCAAGAGAGTCGCGGTGGCTCATCCCGGTTGGTTCGCGGTTAGAGTTAGAGTCAGCCGCCGAAGATGAACTTCTCGGGGAGCCATCCAGACTCGGGCGCTCGTCGCGCTTTTCCCTACCACTGCGCGCTGGCCACTGGAGCAAGGTGAAGACGTGGAACGGACGGTCCTCTACAGGCGTCACGTCGAGTCGGGCGCCCGGTTCGGGCCGTTCGCCGGCTACGAGATGCCGATTCAGTACGAGGGTGTGCTCGCGGAGCACCGCGCGGTGCGTGAACGTGCGGGCATGTTCGATGTTTCCCACATGGGGGAGGTTCGTGTGCGGGGTCCCCGGGCCCTGCCCCTGCTCCAGGGCTTGACCCCGAACGATGTCGCCGCGCTCAAGCCCGGTCGGGCGCAGTACAGCGCCTTGCTGACCGAGCGAGGCGCCTTCATCGACGATCTGCTCGTCTACTGCCTCGGCCCGGAGGACTACCTCCTCGTGGTCAACGCCGCCTCGCGGGTGCGAGACCTCGCACTGCTGGAGGCTGCGGCAGCGGCGGAAAGGACCGGCGTTCGGGTTGACGACCGGAGCGACGCGACCGCCCTGATCGCGGTGCAGGGTCCGCGGTCGGCCGGGATCGTGTCGGAGGTCGTGGGGCCGGAGGCGGCGGGACTTCGCTACTACTCCTTCATCCACCAGGACGAAGCCCTTCACCAGGACGGACTTGGGCGGATCGTGTCGCGGACCGGGTACACGGGCGAGGACGGCTTCGAGATCTACACCTCGGTCGAGCGGGCGGACGATCTCTGGATGGAGTTGCTGGAGCAGGGCCGCGACAGCGGTCTGGCGCCGGCCGGTCTGGGCGCCCGCGACACGCTGCGGCTCGAGGCCGGGATGATGCTCTGCGGCCAGGACATCGACGAGGAGACGACGCCGATCGAGGCCGGACTGTCCTGGATGGTCAAGTGGAAGAAGGGCGATTTCGTTGGCCGTGACGCCCTGGCCTGCCAGCGGCGCGACGGTTGCCGCAACCGGCTGCTCGGGTTCGAGGCCCTTGGCCGCGGCATTGCCCGCCGCGGGCACCGTCTGAAGGTCAGCGATCGGCCGGGTTGCAGCGGGCCGGTGACAAGCGGCGCCTTCTCGCCCACCCTGGGACGGGCGATCGGTATCGCCCGGGTCGACTGCGCCGAGAGCGGAGTCCCGGAACCCGGCAGCGCGGCCTCGGTGGAAGTTCGCGGCAGGCGGATTCCCTGCCGTATTGTCAAACTACCGTTCTATCGACGCCCGAAAGCCTGAGAGGCGTCCAGTGGAGGACAGACCAACTGATGATTCCCGACGATCGCTTGTACACGGAGCAGCACGAATGGCTCAAGCTGGAAGACGGTGAGGCCGTACTCGGCATCACGGACTTCGCCCAGCAGGAACTCGGGGACGTCGTGTTCGTCGACTTGCCGTCGCCGGGTCAGGCGTTCGCAGAGGGTTTCGAGATCGGCGCGATCGAATCGGTCAAGGCGGTCGCGGAGATCTTCACTCCGGTCGGAGGCGCCGTGGAGGCGACGAACAGCCAACTCGAGGACGCCCCCGAACTGGTCAACGAGGACCCGTACGGCGAGGGCTGGCTGCTGCGGCTGCGGCTGGACGGTGAAGCGCCGGACGGCCTGATGACGGCCGCGGAGTACGAGGCTCTGCTGGCCGGCGCCCAGGAGGCTGCGCGGTAGACATGCAACGAAGTGAAGGAAGACACGCAGCCTCCTGGAGAGGTGGGGGCGGGGGGCCAAACGCCGAGCCTGCGAGGCGTTTGGCGGCGTTGATCTGATTGGGAGGAGTGAGGAACGCGGGACCGATGCGAGGCCTGGAAACGGTCATCCTGTCGTCAAGTCTGGCGGCGTGGTCGGTTGGCATCCTGGCCCAGATCGGTGTCCTGCGGTGGAACCTGACGTTCGAACTGGCGCTCTATCCGCTCTACATCCTGGCCGCGTTCACCGGCTGGTTCTTCGGCAACGTGTACGTTCATCGCCTGAAGCCGGAGCGCGGGTCGGCCGGTCGCCGGCTCGACGAGATCGTGCTGCAGATCGCCCGCTCGCGGATGCTGTTCGTGCTCTACCTGTTCGGTCCGCCGGGCTGGCTCTACCTGGTGCGGTCCATGGCGAGGCGAGAGCAACTTGAGGAGATGCCCCTGGTGCCGATTCTGACCTTTGGCGTTTACGCGGCCCTGTTCGCGGTGCCGGTCGTGCTGCGGGGCTCCGCCGCGCCGCGGCGCAAGCTGGAGTTGGGTGGCGGCGACGAGTAGCGCGCGTCGTGGAGCAGTTCGAGAAGTTCCTCCCGCTGTCCGAGCCGCCATAGACTCGCCGCCATGGAATGCGCGGCAACGACAGCGCCCGAGGCGCCGGAGGTCTCCACCCGGATTCAGGAACTCGAGCGGGACCTGGCGAGCCGCGGTTCGGTCCTCGTGGCGTTCTCGGGCGGCGTCGATTCAGGGCTCGTCGCGGCCCTGGCCCACCGCGCCCTGGGCGATCGGTCGGTGGCGGTGACGGCGGCGGCCGAGACGCTGGCCGGCGAGGAGCTGGACTACGCGCGGAGGCTGGCGGCCGAGATCGGAATCCGTCACGAGGTGACCGTCTACAGCGAGCTCGACGATCCGGAGTTCCGCGCCAACCCGCGGCACCGCTGCTACGTGTGCCAGGGAATGCGGATGGACCGCATGCTGGAGATGGCGGCAGAAGGCGGCTTCGCCAGCGTCTGCGACGGTACGAACGCCTCGGATCCGGGGCCCGACCGGCCGGGACTTCGGGCAGTGGCCGAGCGCGGCGTCTACAGCCCGCTCCTGGCCCACGGCGTCTCGAAGACCGAAGCGCGGCGTCTCGCCCGCGCCCTCGGGCTGAACGTCTGGGACCGGCCCGCCAACGCCTGCCTGTCGTCGCGGATACCGCACGGGCAACTGGTGAGCCTGCCCAAGCTTCGGCGCATCGAAGCCGCGGAGTCCGAGCTGCGGCGCCGGGGCTTTCGGGTGCTCCGGGTCCGCCACGACCGCACCGCGGCGCGGGTCGAGGTCGGTGCGGCGGAGTTGTTCGAGGCCGAGCGCCAGTGGAACGAGATCGAGGCACGGCTGCTCGAACTCGGTTTCGAGAGGGCGGCGCTCGACCCGCGGGGGTACCGAACCGGCGGCGCGGACGCGGCCTGAGGCCGTCGCCGCCAGGAGGCGCAATGCAGCGGGAGGAACTTCTCGAACTGCTCCAGGACGTGGCTTCCGGCAAGGTCTCGCCGGAGACCGCGCACGAGCGAGTGGCCCGCTTGCCGTACCTCGATCTGGGCGCCGCCAAGGTCGACCTCTTTCGCGAGCTTCGGAGTGGACTGCCCGAGGTGGTCTTCGGTCAGGGCAAGACCGAGGAGGAACTCGTGCGGATCGTCGAGTCGATGGTGGAGCACTCGGGCCGGGCTCTGGTCACGCGGACCGCGGCGCCGGCGGCCGAACGGCTGAGCGCGGAGGTCAACGGCGGTTGCTACGAACCCCGGGCGCGGGTCTGGAGCGTGGGCCGGTTCGGGTCGGCTTCGGGACGCCGGATCGCGGTGGTCAGCGCGGGCACGTCGGATTTCCCGGTGGCGGAGGAGGCGGCGGTGTGCGCCGATTGGTTGGGCCACGACGCGCTCCGCGTCCGGGACGTGGGTGTCGCCGGCATTCAGCGTCTGCTCGGCGCGGTGGACGAGCTCCGCCGGGCGGACGTGGCTGTGGTCGTCGCCGGGATGGACGGCGCTCTGCCGACCGTTGTCGCCGGTCTGGTTCCCTGCCCGGTCGTCGCGGTACCCACGAGCGTCGGCTACGGCGCCAGCTTCGAGGGGATCGCGCCGCTGCTCACGATGCTCACCGCCTGCGCGCCCGGGGTTGCGGTGGTCAATATCGACAACGGGTTCGGCGCGGCGGCCCTGGCTCACCGGATGCTGGGGCTGCGAGACACGAGCATCGCGTCACCGTAGGAGGTGAAGCGGAACCCGCCGGCCAACGCATGCCGGTAGGCGTCGAGGGTGCGTTTCCGGCCGGCGAACGCGCAGACCAGCATCAGAAGGGTCGAGCGCGGCAGGTGGAAGTTCGTGATCAGACGGTCCGTGACTGGAACTCGTAGCCGGGGCGGATGAAGAGTTCCGTGCGGCCGGTGCGGGCCTCGATCAGGCCACAGCCGGAAGCGACCGATTCCAGGGTGCGGACGACCGTCGTGCCGACCGCGACCACCTTGCCGCCGCGGCGCCGGGCGTCGGCTACCGCCTCCGCCGTGTCGGCCTGGACGTCGAACCGCTCGGAGTCCATGCTGTGTGCTGCCGGGTCTTCGGTCTTCACCGGCCGGAAGGTGCCGAGGCCGACATGGAGGGTGATCCGCGCCAGTTCGATGCCGCGGCGGTCGAGCGCTTCGAGAATGGCCGGGGTGAAGTGGAGGCCCGCGGTCGGCGCGGCGACGGCGCCCTGCTTCGCTGCGTACACGGTCTGGTAGCGCTCGCGGTCTCGCGGCGCCGCCGGCCGGTCGATGTAGGGCGGCAGGGGCACGCCGCCGATCGTCTCGAGCAGGGGCCCTATCGGTTCGTCGAAGCGAAGCCGGAAACGGCCCTCCGCGCGTTCCTCGATTCGGGCTGCCGGTCCTCCGTCCACCGAGAGACGGCGGCCGCGCTCCATCCGCCGACCAGGACGCAGCAGGCACCACCACTCGGCTGGCGCCACGCGCTCGACCAGCAGGATCTCGACCCGGCCGCCGGTCGGTCGGCGAGCCCGCAGGCGGGCGGGAATGACCCGGGTGTCGTTCACCACCAGCAGGTCGCCGGGGTCAAGCAGGTCCGGCAAGGCGCCGAAGGGCCGTTCCACGGTGGCGCCATCCACGACGAGCAGGCGACTCTCGCCCCGCGTCCCCGGGTGCTGGGCGATCGCTTCCGGGGCCAGGTGGTAGTCGAAGTCGGCGGTTCGCAGGGCCCCGGTCACGTCTGGCCCAGCCAGGTGCGGATCGCCCAGGGAGAACGACGCCGTGCTCCCCGGTTCGCGCTGGCGCCGATCCCCGCGAGCCGGTCGCTCAGACCGTCCGCCAGCAGGCTGGACCCGATCACCGCCGCGGCGACCATCAGGCCGGGGAACGTGGCGATCCACCAGGCCGTCGTCAGGTGACCCTGTCCGTCGGCAATCATCGAGCCCCAACTGGCCTGGGGCGGCTGCACGCCCAGTCCGAGGAAAGAAAGCGCCGCCTCGACCAGGATGCTGCCGCCCACCCGCAGGCTGGCGTCGATCAGGAGCGGTGTGGTCGCGTTTGGCAACAGATGGCGTACCAGGACGCCGGCCGGCGAGCGCCCCGAGGCGGCCGCGGCGAGGGCGAAGGGCTCCTGTCTCAGCCGCAGAATTTCGGCGCGCACGAGACGCGCCAGTCCCATCCAGCCGGTGCCGCCGATCAGCACGACCAAAAGCCAGGCGCCTGGCTGATAGAGCGCCGCCAGCAGCAGCACCAGGGCGAGGTGAGGGAAGCAGAGCAGTCCGTCCACCGTCCGCATCAGCACCTGGTCGACGAAACGTCCGCAGGTAGCGGCGACCGAGCCGATGACGGTCCCGGCGGTCAATGCCAGCGCGGCGGCGAGCAGCCCGATCGTCAGGGAAACCCGGGCGCCGTGAAGCAGCCGCGAAAGCAGGTCGCGGCCGAGGGCGTCGGTTCCCAGCCATGCGCGCCGCCGCTCGGCGATGCCGCGCTCGCCGAAGTTCGTCACCACGCTGAGCGGAAGGCGCTCCACCCCGGAACGCCGCTCGAGGACGAGGTCGTCGCCGTCGATGTGGACATCTTCGGCCAGCCGAGGTTCGCCGGCGAGGGTGTGCACGACGAGCAGGGATGACAACGGCGGTCGGCGGCTGGACTCGGCGGCGTCGAGTTGTTGCGCCGGATCGTATGGGGCCAGCAGGGGTGCGGCGGCGGCGAGCAGGGCCAGACCGGCGAGGATCCAGGCGCCCGCGCGGGCTGATCGGGCCATTCCGGGTGAGCGAGAAACGGAAGAACGCGTCATTCCGCCACGATCCTCGGGTCGAGGCGGGCCAGGAGAAGGTCCGCGGCGAGAGAGGCGGCGATGACGAGAACGGCGCCGCAGGCGGTTGCGGCGAGCACCACTGGAACGTCCCGGGACTGGATGGCCTGGAGTGTGGTCGAACCCATGCCGGGCCAGGCGAACACCGCCTCGGCGACGATCGCGCCGGAAAGCAGGAGCGGCGCGGAGACGGCGGCCATCTGCACCAGCCGGGGACCGGCGTGGCTCAGGCCGTGAACGAGCAGGATCCGCGTGTCGGACAGGCCGCGTGCGCGCGCCGCGCGGCCGGCTTCGGTGGACTGGAACTCGATCAGTGAAGTCCGGGTGTAGCGGGCGATGTCGCCGGCCATCGACAGGCCCAGAACCAGCGCCGGAAGCCACAGGTGCGCCAGAACGTCGAGGACGGTCGCCAGGGGTCCGAGCTCGAACGCGGCGGCGGACGTCATCCCGCCGGTGGGCGCCAGCCCCAGGCCGACTCCAAGAACGAGCACCGCCATCAGACCGACCCAGAAGGTCGGCAGCGCGTAGACGAGCAGGCTTGCCGCGCGGATCCCGAGGTCGAGCCATGAGTTGGGCCGGCGCGCAGCGAGGAGGCCGAGGCCGATGCCAAGAACGTACTGGGCGAGCAGGGCCGCGCCGGCGAGCAGCAGGGTGGGCGGGAGCGACTCGAGCAGGAGGTCCGCCGCCGGCCGTCCCGTCTGGTACGACTGTCCCCAGTCCCAGGAGAGGGCGACCGCCCCAAGCCAACGCAGGTACTGCACCGGCAGGGGTTGGTCGAGCCCGTAGAGCGCCCGCAGCCGCTCCGCCTGCTCCGGCGGTATCCGTGGGTCGGTGGGCGCCAGCGGATCGCCGGGCGCCAGCGTGACCGCGGCGAATGTCAGGGTAAGGACGATCAGGAAGAGGACGGCGGCGGCCGCCAACCGGCGCAACAGGAAGCGGATCACACTATTCGCGCCAGGCCCATTCCTTGAGGTTGACGAGCGGACCGACGGCGTTCGGCGCCACCGACTCGAGTTCCTCGTCGAATGCGACCAGACTCATCGATTCCCAGAGCACGAGGATCGGCTGGTCTTCGTGCAGGATCCGCTGCAACCGGCGGAGATCGTCCCTTCCCTCCAGCGGGTCGTGCCGGGAGGCGAAGGCGTCGACCAGCCGGTCGACCTCGGGACTGGCGTAGGCGGCGTAGTTGAAGCTGCCTGCCTCTTCGCTGTGAAAGAGAAAGCCCAGGTCGAGGTTGGTGGGAATCGCCAGGCCGAACGCCGCGGCGTCGAAGTCTTGCCCCATCAATCTCGGGATCAATGCGTTCGGGTCCACGCGGCGGGGTTGGGCGTCGATGCCGACGGCGCCCAGATCGGCCTGGACCATCTGCATCGCTTCCCAGCGCGCGTCGGCGCCGGCAAACGTCGCGAGTTCGAAACGGAACGGTACGGCGCCGCGTTCGAGGATGCCGTCGCCGTCGGCGTCCATCCAGCCGGCTTCGGCCAACTCCGCACGGGCAGCCGCCGTGTCGTGAGGCCAGGGCTTGAGGTCCGGGTCGTGCGCCCAGACGCTTGAGATGATCGGACTGCCGCCAACCTGGGCGTAGCCGTGCCAGATGGTGTCCACGATCGCCTGGCGGTCGATCGCCAGCGCCAGGGCGCGTCGCGTCTGCGGGTCCCGGAACCATGGCTTCGTCGTGTTCCAGGACACGAAGGTGAATTGGCGGTTCGGATAGGCCAGCAGGCGGAGGCCGGGTTGCCCCTCGATGCGGAGGGCATCCCTGGCGCCGATCCCGGTGACGACATCGAGTTCGCCCGCCAGAAGCTGGTTGGTCAGTGCCGTGCTCTCGGCCGCGGTTCGAAGGACGACCCGCTCCAGCCGCGGCAGACCTGCCTCGAAGTGGTCGGGATTGCGCTCGAGAACGAGTTCGCTGCCGGGTGTCCGGCTCGCCAGCCGAAAGGGGCCGCTCGTGACCAGGTGTTCGAAGAACCAGCCCGGGTCGCTTCGCCATTCGGCGAATGGTCGCGCTTCCCAGGCGTGTCCGGGGAGGACCCGGTCGGGTGCGATGTCGTCCAACTGCGTCCCGGTGGCGGCGCTGAAGTGGAACCGCACGGTTCGAGCGTCGATCACTTCGACGTCGGTGATCGATTCCTTGCTGGAGGCGTAGTTCCAGGCGACATCGAGATCGGTCTGGGCCAGCCAGGTGAAGCGGACATTCTCCGCGGTCACGGGCTGGCCGTCGCTCCACAACGCGTCCGGGCGCAGGCGCAGGGTCAGTTGCAGCCGGTCCTCGGAGAACTCCCATTCCTCGGCCAGACCGGGGGCCCAGGGCAGCGGGCCGTCGCGGAGGTCCCCTTGCTCCTCCATCAGCGACAGGTACAGCTGGTTGTTGATCGCGGCGTACGCCAGCGTCGGCGGGGCGATCAGCTCGTTCGGCGTCGGGTAGTCGAAACGCAGGCCGACCCTGACCTGCGTCGTGTCGCGGGGGGCTTCAGAGCTGCAACCCCAGCCGACTACGGCCGCCAACCCGGCAACAGCCAATCGCGGCAACGAAAGCACGGAATCATCGTACACCCCGACTCTCTTGTAGCGTTCAACGGAATGTTGGAGTGGCTCGGCAGCGACACCAGGCAACGGCGACGCCGGATGTGGGCGGCGATCGTCGGCGTCTTCGTGACCGCCGACCTCAGTCTCTTCGGCTGGTTGATCTTCCGATCTCTGTCGCAGCGCGAGGTGAACCGGATCGTGGTGGAGGCGCGCGCCGAAGCCGAGGAACTGGCGGAGGGGATCGCAGGCCGAGTGGAGAACACCGGCCGCGACCTCTACACAGCGATGGCCACTGAGTCCGATACGCGCAGCTACATCAACAGCGTGCTGGTTCAGCGAGACATCGTGGACACCGTGGAGATCCGCGACACGGATGGCCGGCTGGTGTTCCGCAACCGTCGGGAGGAAACGCAGACGGCCGGCGGGGAGCCGCCGAACCTGGAGTCCCCGGATCTCGTCGCGGAGACGTTCACCCGTGAGACGCCCTACGAGGAGGTCCGGGTGCCGGTGGGCGATATCGGTACCTTCGTCATCGGTATCTCGCGTGCCGAACTGCAGCAACGGCTGGCCGTCCTGCGGCGGGAGCTGCTGCGGCAGGCGGCGATCATCGCCGTACTGACGGTGGCTCTGTTCGTTGCCGGCTACGTGATCTACAGCCGGCTCTCACGGCGGGCGGCGTTCGCCGAGCGCCAGGCGCAGGAGGCGGAGCAGATGGCGTACGTCGGCACCCTGGCGTCCGGCCTCGCCCACGAGATCCGCAGTCCCCTGAACTCACTGAATCTCAACATGCAGATGCTCCAGGAGGAGATGGTTGCGGACGAAGACCCGGCCGGTACGCAGTCGTCGCAGCGGCTGGTGGCGATCACGCGTTCCGAGGTCGGCCGCCTGGAGCGTCTGGTTTCCGACTTCCTCAGCTACGCGCGTCCGGCCGAGCTGGATCTTCAGAACACGACCGCGGCCGAGTTGCTCCGTCACTGCGTCGAGGTGGTGGCCGGCAAGTTGCGCTCGGAGCAGGTGGGTTCGGAAATCGACGATCGAACCGGAGGCTCCGTGTTCCAGGTCGACCGCGCGCAGGCGAATCAGCTGCTGCTCAACCTCGTCGACAATGCGGTCGAGGCGATGAACGGCTGCGACCATCCACGTCTTCGGCTCGAGGCCGAGATTCGCGATGGATCGGTCGTGCTGGCGGTGGGTGACAACGGACCCGGCGTTGCCGAAGCGGAACGCGAGCGGGTCTTCGAGCTGTTTCACTCGGGGCGCAGGGGCGGCACCGGTCTGGGGCTTGCCATCGTGCGTCGGATCGCCAACGCGCACGGCGGCGAGGCGAGGGTCCGGGATGACGGCCGTGCCGGCGCCACCTTCGAGGTGGAACTGCCCATGGCGCCCGGCTCGGCCCCGACCGGCGTGACGGAGCCTCGGCGTCGGTGACGGCCGGACCCTCCGCGTCGGCCCGCCGCGTCGTGCCGGGCTCCAGGCCGCATCCCGATCACAAGACGTACCCGACACCTGCCTTGGGGGCTTTGACCATCAAGCGACTGACTCCGTTCAACTGGTGAAAGCGAACGTTGCAGGGAAGATAGGCAAAGAGATGTTCGGGAAGGACCAGAGAAGCCGAGCTAATGCAGGCCTCCTGCCCGCCCGCACTCGGGGTGATGCACTGGACGTTGGAAGGGTCCTGCCGGACACTGCGGCCGTCATTGACCCGGCGATCGTGCGGGTGCTATTGTCTGCCGTCGCCTGCCGTTTCGGCGGCGGTTTGGCGCGCGAGCGCCGGGCCGTCCCGCAGGTGGAGCTTCCGCGGAGACAGCAGAGGACGAATGACGTTGGCGTCGCCGCGACACCGGCGACGCCCCAGAGAGATCACCATGTACGCAGTGATAGAGACCGGCGGCAAGCAGGTCCGGGTCGCAGAGGGCGATGTCGTCGACCTGGAGCGCGTCGCGGGCGCCGAGAACGGTTCGGAGGTGGTCTTCGACCGTGTCCTGATGATCGGCGGCGGTGAGGGCGAAGCCGCGGTGGGCGAGCCTGTCGTCGAGGGCGCGCGGGTGCGGGCGTCCCTCGTGTCCGACCTGCGCGGGCCCAAGATCATCGTCTTCAAGTTCAAGCGCCGCAAGGGCTACCGTCGGCGCAATGGACACCGGCAGGACCTGCAGCGTTTCCGGATCGAGGCAATCGAACGAGCGGCCGGGGCCTGAGGCCCCGCAACGGAGGTTCACGGAGATGGCGCACAAGAAGGGCCAGGGCTCGAGCCGCAATGGCCGCGATTCGAATCCCAAGAACCTGGGCGTGAAGCGTTACGCGGGCGAAAGCGTGACCGGCGGGACGATCATTGTCCGCCAGCGTGGGACCCGGTTCTTTCCCGGCGAGAACGTGGGCCGTGGCAATGACGACACCCTCTTTGCCCGGGCGGACGGCGTGGTCGAGTTCCGCAACCGGGGCCGGCGCGGCACGATCGTCAACGTTCATCCAGCCGGCTAGCAGCCTTGGCCGCGCAGTCGCTGCGCTGACGCACATGGAACCGGGCGTGCGATGCGTTCTGCGGCGGCGGCGACGTCGCCGCCGGGAGCGGTAGATGAACTTCATCGACGAGGCCGTCATCGATGTCCTCGGGGGCGCCGGCGGCAACGGCTGCATGGCGTTCCGGCGGGAGAAGTTCGTGCCGCGCGGAGGCCCCTCCGGTGGCGACGGAGGACACGGCGGCAGTGTGGTTCTGGTGGGCGCTTCGGGGCTTGGCACGCTCTACCGCCTCACATTCCCCGCCAACTACCACGCGGAGCGGGGCCGGCACGGCGAGGGCTCGAACAAGACCGGCAGGAGCGGCGGTGATCTGATGATCCCCGTGCCCCTCGGTACCGAGGTCCACGACGCGGAGACCGGCGAGGCCCTGGGTGAGGTGCTGGCCGAGGACGAGCGGCTGACCGTTGCCGAAGGCGGCGCCGGCGGCCGCGGGAACGCACGCTTCAAGAGTTCGAGGCAGCGGGCGCCGAGGCGCACGGAGCCGGGGACGCCCGGTGAGCAGAAGCGGCTCCGTCTCGAGTTGAAGCTGCTCGCCGATGTCGGAGTCGTCGGCCTGCCGAATGCCGGCAAATCGACCTTGATCAGTGTTCTGACCGCGGCCAGACCGAAGATCGCGGACTATCCCTTCACGACCCTGGCGCCTCAACTCGGGGTGGTCGGGCCGCCGGCGGCGCCGCTCGAAGCGGAGCCCTTCGTGATCGCTGATCTACCCGGTCTGATCGCGGGCGCCGCCGGGGGCGCCGGACTCGGAACGCGCTTCCTTCGTCACGTCGAGCGGTGCCGCGTGCTGC
The DNA here is from genome assembly GCA_951813015.1 of uncultured Thermoanaerobaculia bacterium. Classification (GTDB taxonomy): domain Bacteria; phylum Acidobacteriota; class Thermoanaerobaculia; order Multivoradales; family Multivoraceae; genus Multivorans. The sequence continues at coordinate 1,018,250 of CATOTG010000006.1, forward strand.
TGCACCTGGTCGATCTCGGGCCGCAGCCGGACGAACAGGGCGGCACCGTAGAGGGGGCCACGGACACGATCGATGCCGAGTTGGGCGCCTTCAATGAAGAACTCCTGCACCGACCGCGGATCCTGTGCGGTTCCAAGCTCGACATCGCCGACGAGGACAGGCGCCGCGAGCTTCACGAACTGGCCGCGAGACGGGGACTGAAGGCGTTTGAAGTTTCGGCCGTGGCGGGAGCGGGCCTGGCGCCGCTCGTGCGGGAACTTCGGGGCCTGCTCGACGCGGCGGATGCAGCCGCGGACACGGCGTCGGGAAGTCGGCCATGAGCGGCACGGGGGCGCGTATCGGGCTCTTCGGCGGTAGTTTCGATCCGATTCACAACGGCCACATTCGACCGGTGCTCGCGGCCCGGGAGTCTCTCGGGCTGGACGTCGTTCACTATCTGCCGACTGCCCGCCCGCCGCACAAGCCGCGGGGAACGTGGGCTCCCGCGCTGCGGCGGAACACGATGGTCGAGTTGGCGCTGATGCCCTTTTCCCAACTCATCGTGTCGGATGCCGAACTCGATCTCCGACGATCCGTGTACACGGTCGAGACGGTCGAGCGCTACGCGACCGAGTTTCCGGAGGCCGAGCTCCACCTCCTCCTGGGCGTCGACAGTTTCAACGAACTACCCGGCTGGCGACGTTTTGACGAACTGATCGAGGCGGTGAAGCTGGTCGTCCTCGCGCGTCCCGGGGAGCGTGGGCTCGACCCGGGCGTGCGTTCGTCCGTCGAGAGGGCGCGAGGCTACGTTCTCGTCCGTCACCGTTCGGTCGATGCCTCGTCGAGCGACATTCGCCGGCGTCTGGCGCAGGGTGCGGACGTCAGCGCGGATTTGATGCCGGACCCGGTGCTGCGCTACTGTCGCAAGTACGGGTTGTACCGTTGACGCAAGTGCAGACGCTCCAGGCCCAGGGGGCCGCGACCACTCACGATCCCGAGGGGACCGACCACTCAGAGGACCGTGTCCGCGCGGCAGCCGCGGCGGCGCTCGACCGCAAGGCGCAGGACCTGCGCGTGCTGGAACTCACCGAAGTCAGCGACTTCACCGACTTCTTCGTCATCTGCAACGGCGCCAACGCCCGTCAGGTGAGCAGCATCGCGGAAGCGGTTGAGCGCCGGCTGCGCGCCGACGGCGCCCGGCCGCTGCACCTCGAAGGAGCGGGCAGGGGCCAGTGGGTGCTGCTCGACTACGGCGACGTTGTCGTCCACGTCTTCGACGCCGAGCGGCGTGAGCTCTATCGCCTGGAACGGCTGTGGTCCGACGCACCGGACCGGACCGCGGAACTCGCGCCCGACTGAGGACGTTGCTGCGATGGGCCCAGTGCTGCAACTTCGGGTCAACGGCCAGAAGAGGGAGCTGGCTTGCGAGGGGACCGGCGCCACCGTTCTCGATCTGCTGGCGAGCCTGGACCAGCACCCGAAGACGGTGGCGGTCGAGTTGAACCGCGAACTTGTGCCGCGGGCCCGCCTTGGCGAAACGGCGCTCCGCGATGGGGACCGCGTCGAGATCGTGCGCTTCGTTCAGGGTGGTGGGCCTGCGGGGTGATCGGATATAGTCTCCCGCTGCCGCCGGCGCCGGAGGACCCGGTTGACGCGAAGGCGGCATGGAGGCCGGGCCGCTAGCTCAATTGGCAGAGCAACAGACTCTTAATCTGTGGGTTCTAGGTTCGATTCCTAGGCGGCTCACCACGCCCCACCCGAGGCAGCCCATCCGGAGAGACCGGGCCACAGGGGCGACGGCGCGAAAGTGGCGGAACTGGTAGACGCGCTAGACTTAGGATCTGGTCCCGAGAGGGTTGGGGGTTCGAGTCCCCCCTTTCGCACGCCTGACACGCAACTTGTCGCGCCCCTTGGATTCCAGAGTCTGCTCTCGCACCCATCCGCCCTTTCTGTCGCAACCGTAACCCCCCTGATTCCACGCTCCCAGTCATGACTGTAGTGGTCTCCAAGCGGGAGGTCGGCCTGTGCCGGCACGAGTTCGACATCGAGGCGCCGGCCGAGGAGGTCGACGCCGAGCACCTGCGTGTGGCTCTGGACTACCGCCGCCGGGCCCGTCTCGACGGCTTCCGCAAGGGCAAGGCGCCGCTCGACCTGATCCGCCAGCGGTTCGCCGAGGCGATCGGGGAGGACGTGTCGGAGCGGCTGGCGCCGAAGTACTGGCAGTTGGCGCGCGAGGAGGAGGATGTCCAATCCATGTTGCCGCCAAGTGTCGGGCCGGTCGAGGTGGTTCCCGGTCAGCCGTTGCGCTTTACGGTCACCGTCGACGTCGAGCCCGATGTCGACATCGACGAGGACCGGAGCTTCGAACTGCCGCAGCCCGAAATCGAGCCGACCGAGGCGGAGGTCGACGCGGTGCTGGAGCAGGTTCGCCTGGAGCGCTCGACCTGGGTGTCGGTCGACCGATCGGCCGCACGAGGGGACCGGGTGCGCGGGAAGCTCCATCGCTCCGCGATGCCCGGGTTTGACCCGGAGGCGGATGGCGAGGACCACGATCACAGCCACGACCACGACCACGACCACGACCACAGCCACCGCCACGACCAGGATACTCGCGGTCCGGCGACCCACGACATCGACCTCGAGCTGGGCGACGAGCGGGTCTGGCCTGAGCTCACCGACAACCTGACGGGGCTCTCGGCCGGTCAGACGGTGAGCTTCGAGCGCGTCGAGCAGGAAGACAACGTCGAACGGCAGCGGCGCTACGACGTCGAACTCGACGAGGTGCTCGAGAGGAAGCTGCCGGAGGTCGACGACGACTGGGCCAGCGGCCTGGCCGCGAGCATCGAGAGCGTCGATGATCTGCGGGAGCATCTTCGCGAGCAGGTGCGGGCGCGGAAGGTCGAGGCTGCCGGCCAGCAGCGCGCGGACGCTCTGCTCGAGCAGTTGCGCGAACGGTATCCGGTCGAGCTCCCCGAGGCGGTGGTGGAACGCGAGGCGTTCCAGATGGCGCGGTCCTACGCGAACAACCTGGCTCGACAGGGTGTTGATCTCGAACAGCAGCAGTTGCCCTGGGAGCAGATGATGGAGGAGATCCGGCCGCAGGCGGGAAAACGGGCGCATGCCTCCTTTCTGCTCGACCGGATCGCCCGGGAGGACGGGATCGAACCGACCCGGGAAGACCTCGAGCGCGCGCTGGAAATCATGGCTCGCTCCCGCAACACGAACCGGGGCAAGCTGCGCCGCGAGCTGGAGCGGGATGGCGGCATCGAGATGTTGAGGATCGAACTCAGACGGGACAGGACGGTGCAGGCCCTGCTCGAGGCCAACGCGCCGGTCGCTGCGCCCAAGGATGAATCGGGCGGCAGGGCGGAAGAACCCGCCGCCGACGAAGAGGGCTAAGCCATGCTCGTACCCATGGTGGTCGAACAGACCAACCGGGGAGAACGCGCCTACGACATCTATTCGCGGCTGCTCAAGGACAACATCGTGTTCCTCGGCCGGGCTATCGATGACGACGTGGCGAACCTGGTCATCGCGCAGATGCTGTTTCTCGAGTCCGAGAACCCGGAGAAGGACATCTCCCTCTACATCAACTCTCCGGGTGGCTCCGTGACCGCCGGCTTCGCCATCTACGACACGATGCAGCATGTGAAGCCGGATGTCTCGACCCTGTGCGTGGGCCAGGCGGCGTCTTTCGCGGCGGTGCTCCTGGCGGGCGGCGCCAAGGAGAAGCGGCTCGTGCTGCCCAACGCGCGCGTGCTGATTCACCAGCCCTGGGTGCAGGCCCTGGGAGGCCAGCAGACAGACATCGACATTCACGCCCAGGACCTGCTGCGGATGCGCGGTCGGATCGACGAACTGCTGGCGCTGCACACCGGAAAGTCCACCGAAGAAGTCCACGCCGACACCGAGCGGGACAAGATCCTGACCGCCGAAATGGCGGTGGAGTACGGCCTGGCCGACCGTGTCGTGGAGCGTCGGGGCGCCCGGTAGCCGGCGCCGAATGCACGGCCGGCGGCCCCGGGCCGTGCTAGCATCCGTAGGTGCCCACGCCCCGTGGTGGTCGTCGTGGCGGACCGAACGAAGCGGCCGGGAACAAGCAGAAACGAGCCGACGGATGCCCAAGAAGGACAGCGGAGACGACGCCCTCAGGTGCTCGTTCTGCAGCAAGAGCCAGCGCGAGGTCAAGAAGCTCATCGCTGGCCCGACGGTCTTCATCTGCGATGAGTGCGTCGACATCTGCCTCGACATCATCGCCGAGGATCGGATGCTCGAGCAGCGCCAGGAAGCGCCCTGCCCAAGCCCAGGAACTGAAGAAGCTGCTTGACGACTACGTGATCGGCCAGGAGCAGGCGAAGAAGAAGCTGGCGGTCGCGGTCTACAACCACTACAAGCGAATCGACTTCGGCGAGCGGGTCCAGGACCGACGTCGAACTGCAGAAGTCGAACATCCTGCTGATCGGCCCTACCGGCACCGGCAAGACGCTCCTGGCGCAGACCCTGGCGCGGCTGCTGAGCGTTCCCTTCACGATCGCGGACGCGACGACGCTGACCGAGGCGGGCTACGTCGGCGAGGACGTGGAGAACATCATCCTGAAGCTCTACCAGGGCGTCCGGGAGCGACAAGGAAAAGACCCAGCGCGGCATTGTCTACATCGACGAGGTGGACAAGATCTGCCGCAAGGGGGACAACCCCTCGATCACCAGGGACGTGTCGGGCGAGGGCGTACAGCAGGCCCTGCTCAAGATCCTCGAGGGGACGCAGTGCAACGTTCCGCCGCAGGGCGGACGCAAGCATCCGCACCAGGAGTTCCTGCAGATCGACACGACGAACATCCTCTTCATCTGCGGCGGCGCGTTCGTCGGCCTTGAGGAGCGCATCGAGCGGCGGATGAACGAGAAGACGATGGGCTTCGGCGCCGAGATCAGAAACCGGGACAAGCGGGGCGGGCGAGATGCTCCGGCACGTGCTGCCCGAGGACCTGATCAAGTACGGCCTGATCCCCGAGTTCGTGGGTCGCCTGCCGGTCGTGGCGACCCTGGAGATGCTCGACGAGGACTCCCTCGTCCGGATCCTGACCGAGCCCAGGAACTCCCTGGTTCGGCAGTACGAAGCGATGTTCGAGTTCGAGGACGTGAAGCTCACGTTCACGGCCGCGGCGCTGCGGGCGGTGGCCCGGCAGGCGATGAAGCGCAATGTCGGCGCGCGGCGGCCTGCGGATCATCCTCGAGGAGTTGATGCTGGAACTGATGTACGGCCTGCCGTCCGAAGCGGGCGTCAAGGAGTGCGTCATCAACGAGGATGTGGTGCTGAAGGGCATACAGCCGTTGACCGTCTACGAGAAAGCGGTGTAGCGATGGCTTTCCGGATACATTTCGACCTCGAGCGAGCGGCTGCCGGTCGTGCCGCTGCGAGACATGGTCGTCTTCCCGCAGATGATGGCGCCCTTCATCGTCGGGCGCCGCGGGTTCGGTGCTGGCCCTGGAGCAGACCCTCCGCACGGGCCGGCAAGCTGATCTTCCTGGTCGCCCAGCGGGATCCCAAGGTGGACGATCCGGCATCGACGACATCCATCCGATCGGAGTCGTCGCTCGGGTGGTCCAGAACGTGAAGTTGCCGAACGGCAACGTCAAGGTGATGGTCGAAGGGATGCGTCGGGCCGAGTTGCGTACCCTGGAGGAGAAGGACGGCGCCTTCGAGGGCCGATGTCGAGGTCTACGAGATCGACTATCCGGCCGACGACAAGGTGCAGGTCTACATGAGCCGGCTGCTCAACAGCTTCGAGCAGTACGCGAAGATGTCGCACCACTTGGCCTTCGAGAGCCTGATGTCGACTCTGAAGCTCGACGATCCCGATCGCTTCGCCGACGCCTTGGCGGCTCACCTGACCGTCTCCACCGCGGAGAAGCAGACCCTGCTCGAAACCCTGAATCCGTACGAACGCCTGCAGGCGGTTCACGACCTGCTCGATGTCGAGGTCGAGAAGATCAACATCGACAAGCGGATCAACGTGCAGGTCAAGAAGCAGATGGAGAAGGCGCAGAAGGAGTACTACCTCAACGAGAAGATCAAGGCGATCCACCACGAGCTGGGGCGCAAGGACGACCGGGCCGACGAGATCGCCGAGCTGAAGAAGAAGGTCGAGAAGTCCGGTGCTCCGAAACTCGTGCGCGAGAAAGCCGAGCAGGAGCTGCGCCGGCTCGAAGCCATGCCCCCGGTGTCGGCCGAGGCGACCGTGTCACGCAACTATGTCGACTGGCTCGCATCGGTGCCGTGGAAGAAGCGGAGCCGCGAACTGAAGGACCTGAAGAAGGCGGCCACGATCCTGGATCAGGGTCACTACGGGCTGGAGAAGGTCAAGGAGCGGGTGCTGGAGTTCCTCGCCGTCCGGCAGTTGACGAGCAAGACGCAGAACTCGATCATCTGCTTCGTCGGACCGCCGGGCGTGGGCAAGTCGTCGCTGGCCAAGTCGATCGCCGCCGCCACGGGTCGCAAGTTCGTTCGCCTGTCCCTTGGCGGGGTGCGCGACGAGGCGGAGGTTCGAGGGCACCGGCGCACGTACATCGGCGCTTTTCCCGGCCAGATCATCCAGATGATGAAGCGGGCGGGGACCGTCAACCCGGTGTTCCTGCTCGACGAGGTGGACAAGATGTCGACGGACTTCCGCGGCGACCCGTCGTCGGCGCTGCTGGAGGTCCTGGACCCTGAGCAGAACGACACCTTCGTCGACCACTACATGGACGTGGAGTACAACCTGTCCAAGGTGATGTTCATTGCCACGGCGAACGTGGAGCATCCGATTCCGCCGGCGCTCAAGGACCGGATGGAGATCATTCAGCTTGCCGGCTATACGCCGAACGAGAAACTGGAGATCGCGCGCCAGTTCCTGGCGCCCAGGCAGTTGGACAGCCACGGCCTGACCGACGGCGCGATCCGGTTCAGCGACGACAGCCTCGGTTTCCTGATGGACTCGTACACCCGCGAAGCGGGGGTCCGGAGCCTGGAGCGCGAGATCGCCGCCGTGTGCCGGAAGCTGGCCCGCCGACTGGTCGAGGACGGTCGAGCCGAGAAGGTGAAGGCCGAATCGAAGGGCAAGAGGGGCAAGGCGAAGAAGGCGGCCTCGGAGCCGGCGATCCCCGTCGACCCGGGCCTGGTCTCGGAACTCCTCGGCAAGCCGAAGTACCGGCCGCGCAAGAAGCTCGACGAATCGGAAGTCGGCGTTGCCACGGGTCTGGCTTGGACTCAGGCCGGGGGCGAACTGCTGGAGAGCGAAGTCGGCCTGATGAAGGGCAGCGGCAAGCTGATCCTGACCGGCAAGCTCGGCGACGTAATGAAGGAATCGGCGCGAGCCGCGATGTCCTATCTCCGCAGCCGCGCTGATGCGTTCGGTCTGGAACCGGGCTTCCACGCCGACCAGGACCTCCACATCCACGTGCCCGAGGGCGCCATTCCGAAGGATGGTCCCTCAGCGGGCATCACCATGGCTTCCGCGTTGATTTCGGCCCTGCTTGGCGTGCCCGTGCGGGGCGACGTGGCGATGACCGGTGAAATCACCTTGCGTGGGAAGGTGCTGCCGGTGGGCGGCATCAAGGACAAGGTGCTGGCGGCGTACCGCGCTGGAATCTTCGAGATCCTGCTTCCGAAGGAGAACGAGAAGGACCTCGAGGAAGTGCCCGAGGAGGTCCGGGAGGAGATGACCTTCCATCTCGTCGAGTCGATGGACGAGGTGCTGGAAACCGTCTTCGACGGGGTCTTCCCCAGGGTGCCCGAGGTGCCTGCCGAGTTCCAGAAGCCGGCGGACGAGGCCCCGCCGGCCAACGTCGCTCACTAGGACCTGCCTGCCACGGGCGGCCAGAACTGGCTCCTGAGAGACCGGGAGGGATGGGACCGTGAAGGTCCGCAGCGCGCGCTTCGTCATTTCGGCCACACGTTCGGCCGATCTGCCCCGCGACGGTCGCCCCCAGATCGTCTTCGCCGGGCGGTCGAACGTCGGCAAGTCGAGCCTGATCAACCGGATGCTCGGGCGCAAGGACCTGGCGCGCACGAGTTCGAAGCCCGGACGTACCCGTACCGTCAACTTTTTCCTGATCGACGAGGCGTGGTACGTCGTGGACCTGCCGGGTTACGGCTACGCGCGGGTGTCGAAACGGGAACGGGAGGCGTGGGGGAGGAGCGTGGACCTTTACCTCCGGTCGGCCCCGGACCTGGCCACGGTGGTCCTGCTGGTGGATGGTAAGGTCGCTGGCACACCACTCGACTCCGAAGCGTACGGGTACCTTCGTAGTCTGGAGTTCGATCCCGTTGTTGCGGTCACCAAGATCGACCGCGTAAAACGCGGCGCTCGAGCTCGAACCCTTGCCGAAGTTGCAGAGCTGTTGGGAATGCCGTTTGAGGCGGCACTGTTTCCCGTGTCGTCTCGAACTGGTGAAGGAGTCGCGCGGCTGTTCGCAACGTTGCTGAACCCGGAGTCCAGCCCCGCTGGCACAACAGAAGCCGAGGACTTGAGAAGATGACGACGAACCAGGCCCGGGAAGCGGCGGGAAGCGGGAATGGTGGCGCACGGGCGGCCGCCAGCGCCGAGTTGGCTTTCGACCTGAAGGCCCTGAAGGAGCTGAGCAACCGCGATCTGCTCAAACTGGCGCGCGAGCTGGAGGTCGTGGGGGCCGCCGGCATGGCCAGGCAGGAGTTGAGCTTCAAGATCCTGGAGGCGCAGACGGAGAAGAGCGGGTTGCTCTTCGGCGAGGGCGTGCTCGAGTGCCTGAGCGACGGCTACGGCTTCCTGCGCGCTCCGGAGTACAGCTACCTCCCGGGTCCGGATGACATCTACGTCTCCCGCAGCCAGATCCGGCGGTTTGATCTGCGCACCGGGGACACGGTTTCCGGTCAGGTGCGCCAGCCGATGAACAAGGGCGAGCGGTACCTGGCGCTGATCAAGCTCGAGGCGGTGAACTTCGAGCATCCGGACGCGGTGCGCCAGAAGATTTTCTTCGACAACCTGACGCCGCTGTACCCGGAGGAGCGCCTCCGCCTCGAGGTCGAGGGCGACCTCTCCTCGAGGGTCACGGATCTGGTGGCGCCGATGGGCAAGGGTCAACGCGCCCTGATCGTGGCGCCGCCGCGCACCGGCAAGACGATGCTGCTGCAGTCGTTGGCGCACTCCGTCGCGACGAATCACCCCGAAGTCGTGCTCGTCGTTCTGCTGATCGACGAGAGGCCCGAGGAAGTGACGGACATGGAGCGTTCGGTCAAGGGCGAGGTCGTGTCGTCCACTTTCGACGAGCCCGCTTCACGCCATACCCAGGTCGCCGAGATGGTGATCGAAAAGGCCAAGCGCCTGGTCGAGTACGGCAAGGACGTCGTCATCCTGCTCGACTCGATCACGCGGTTGGCGCGCGCCTACAATACGGTGCAGCCGCCCTCGGGCAAGGTGCTGTCGGGCGGCATCGACGCCAACGCGTTGCAGCGGCCGAAGCGCTTCTTCGGCGCCGCCCGGAACATCGAGGGTGGCGGTTCGCTGACCATCGTCGCCACCGCGCTGATCGACACCGGCAGCCGGATGGACGACGTGATCTTCGAGGAGTTCAAGGGCACCGGCAACTCGGAGCTGCACCTCGACCGGAAGCTGGTCGACAAGCGGATCTTCCCGGCCATCGACATCGACAAGTCGGGCACCCGCAAGGAGGAGCTGTTGTTGTCGCCGGACGAACTCCAGCGGGTGTGGGTGCTGCGCAAGGTGTTGAACCCGCTGCCGGTCGTCGAGAGCATGGAGGTGCTTCAGGAGCGGCTCAAGAACACGCCCTCGAATGCCGACTTCCTCGCGGCCATGTCCCGAGGCGCGCGAGGAGCCTCGAACTGAGTTCGTCGCCCGCCGCGCCCCGCGTTGCCGTGCTGCCGACCGCGCCGTCCTCGGTGCTGGCCGACTACCACGAGCTGCTGAACCTCGCCGGCTACCGCGAAGTCGTCGACCCCTCCGTCGACACGGCGCTCAAGATCAACATCTCCTGGCACTTCTTCTACCCGGGCAGCTCGACGACGCCGTGGCAGCTCGAGGGCGTTGTGCGGGCGATGAAGAGCGACGGCTACGACCCCGATCTGATTCACGGCTGCCACAACCGGACCGTGGTCATCGACGCCCGTCTCGGCGAGCGGGAGAACAAGCAGATCGACGTGATCCGGGCGCATGGCCTGCGCAACGTCCACCTCTACGAGGAGGGCGAGGAGTGGCTGCCGATCCGCGACGCCGTCGGCGATCTGGCGGATCGCTTCCTGTGCCTGAACGACGTCTACCCTCAGGGCTTCCATATCCCGGCTCGCTTTGTGGGCGAGAACATCATCCACCTGCCGACGGTCAAGACCCACGTCTTCACCACGACGACCGGCGCGATGAAGAACGCCTTCGGCGGTCTGCTCAACGAGCGGCGCCACTGGACCCATCCGGTGATCCACGAGACCCTGGTCGACCTGCTGATGATCCAGCAGCGCATCCACCGCGGTGTGTTCGCGGCGATGGACGGAACCTTCGCGGGGGACGGGCCCGGCCCGCGCTGCATGATTCCCCGGATCGGCAACGTGATCCTGGCCAGCGCCGATCAGGTCGCCATCGACGCGGTGGCGGCGAAGCTGATGGGCTTCGACCCGCTGCAGGTCCGGTACATCCGGCTGGCGCACGATCTCGGGCTGGGTTGCGGCGATCCTCGGGAGATCGAAATCGTCGGCGATCCCGAGGTGGCCGGAAGGAGCTGGGGGTTCGTCGGGCCGTTCCGGAAGATGACGTTCGCGGCGAGAATGCAGCACAAGATCTACTGGGGGCCGCTGCGGCGGCCGGTCGAGTGGTCGTTGCGCACCTTCCTCGCGCCGTGGGCCTATCTGGCGAGCGTCCTCTACCACGACTCGTTCTGGTATCCGTACAAGGCGAAGCGGCAGATGGCCGAGGTCCTGGCGAGTCCCTGGGGCCGGCTGTTCACCGGCTGGGAGCAGGCGAAGGCCGACGCTCGCGGCTATGGCGAGCCCGATGCTCCGCCTGCCGCCGTGTTTCGGACCGGCTGGCGCGCCTTCGTCACCTCGCTCGGCATTCTCTGGACCTGCCTGCGCGAAGCTCCCGAGGTGGCGGTGCGTCTGACCCGGCGCTCGGGCGCGACCGGCGTGCGTGGTTCGGGTTCCTGAGCCGGCGGGCTGCCAGGGATGTCTGAACGCCCGTGGCGGGAACGCGGCGCGGCGTTGTTCGTCACCCTGAGTTTGGCGGCGATCGTCTTCTACGCGGGGACCTTCCATCTCGGCGTCGCCGCGGCAGCCCAGGTTACCGGCGCCGTGTTGCTTCTGGCCTTCGCCTGGGCCGGCCGCGGGTCGTTTCTCGACCCTCTGGCGCTGCTTGGGACGGCCGGAGGCCGCTGGTGGCCGGCGTTGCTCCCGTTGCTGTGGCTGGCCGCGGCCTCGAGCTGGCGCCTGTCTCCGGTGAGCCGCGCCGGCGAGGCGTTCGTCGTCTTCTTGCTGCCCGCGGCATGGGCGGCCGGTGGGATCGGCCGCCTGCTCGGCTCGGCCGGCGCCGCCCGATGGGCACTGGGCGGCTGCGCCGTCGTCGGTGTCGCGGTGTCGGCCTGGGCGCTGGGCCTGCAACCCCTGCATGAACAGGGTCGGGCGGCGATGCCGATCGGCCATCACAACCAGCTGGCGCTGGTCCTCATAGCCCTTCTGCCGCCGGCGGCGCTCGGCGCGTGGCGCCTGCTCGGCTCGGACAGGCCGCGGCTGCGCCAGGGCGCCACGCTTCTTGTCGGCGCCGTCCTGATCTGGACTCTGGCCGCCACGGGTTCGCTGTCGGGTTTGGCCGCGGTGAGTGTCCAGGCCGCGGCGGCGTCGGGGTGGGCGCTGTGGCGGACGGGCGGCCGCCGATGGCTGGGGCCGTTGGCTCTCTTTCTGGTCGTTGCCAGCGGGCTGACGCTTGCCGCGGGCTGGGCCGGATCGCGGCTCGACGTACCGGGTCCGGTGGAGAGAGTGGGCGCCGTCCTGAGACTTGAGGATCCGTCGCTTCTGGCGCGCCGAACGTACGCGACTGCCGCTTTCGACGGCTTCCTGGAGCGTCCGATCCTGGGCTGGGGTCCGGGCGCGACGAGTTGGACCCTGGCGCGCCACTGGCATCCGGCGCCGGGCGTTCACCCTCCAGGAGAAGTCGTCACGGACGCCCATGCTCTGCTGGCCCAGGCGCCGTACGAACTCGGGATCGTCGGCGCCCTGCTCCTGCTCGCCCTTGCGGGGCGGTTTGGGCTGGCTCGACTTGCCGAGCTGGTTCGAGCGGTGCGGGAACCGGTTGGCGAAGGCGCCGGGACCGCGGGCGCCGAGGACGCGGCGACGGTGGCCGGTCTGCGTGCGGTACGGGATTCGCAACTTCTGGCGGCGGCGTTGTTGGGTCTGCTGGGGACCCTTGTCTGCATGGCGTTCGGGGTCTTCGCCGTAGTGGCCGCGGTACCGGCGATGCTGATCCTCAATCTGGGCCTGGCGGTGGCGGCGCACGGGTCGGGAGCGGTCCCGGCGCGGGTGCTCGGGGGCGGGGCTCCTGCGTGGTCTCGCGTGGTGTTCTTCTGCTCGCTCGCGGTTGGTCTTGCCTGGTCGCTGGAACGCGCTTGGGCGTCCCGGTCGTACGCTCGTGCGGCAGTTGCAGCCGCCACGGTGGAGGAAGGAACGGACGTTCCTGCCGCGATGGTGACCGCCTTGCGCGCGGCAGTCGGCGCCGACCCCGCCTTTCCGCTCTATCGGGCGCGTCTCGAACCGTGGGCTGCGGCCAGGGCCGCCGAGGGCCTGGCGCCGCTCTGGTTGCTGGCCGGCGTCGTGGAGGATGCTGACACCGATCAGAGGCGAGACGCCCTGGAGCGGGCCTGCGATCTCGATCCGCTGTCGGCGCTTGCGCCGTTCGAACTGATGCGCCTTGAACGCGGGGAGGGGGGTGCAGCGGAGGATCCACGCGTAGCGGCGCGTGCGGCACGGGCGATTCTCGCCGAGCCGCTGCTCCTGGCTGCCGTCGTCTTCGAGGGCGATCCGGATCTGCGCGCTGAGGTCCGTCACCGGATCCTGACCTGGCCTGGGCTGCCGCCTGGCTGGCCCGAGTCATTCGAGGACCTGTGGCAGCAGTTGGACTGGTCGAACGGAGCCGAGGGGCCGCCACTGGACGTGCTCTCCATCGACGCCGACGCTCGGCCGGCGGTGTCCTTCAGCCTGTTCGCTTTCCGTCGGCCGCCGTGGCCCCTCTCGATCGGCGCCGTGCCGCTGCGCAGGCACCGCCTCGACGCAATCAGTGCCCACGACCTGCCGGCCGCGACCCGGTTGCCCCAGACGTCGGCGGAACCGTTCTGGAGCTCCCGCTGCGGCCTGGAGTGAACAGAGTTGACCCGGCGGTCAGGCGACGCCGGCCGCCCTGGGGTCGAGGGCGATGACTCGATTCCGGCCGGCTCTCTTCGCCGAGTACATCGCGTCGTCGGCCCTGCGGAGCAGGCGCGCGGCGGCGCTTTCTCCGGAGTCGGTCCGCGCGGCCGGAAGGCGAAGGAGGCTGGCGGCGCCGATGGAGCAGGTCAGGCTGACCACCGGCCGGGACACGGCGTCGGCGCCGCCGGGGAACAGGGTCGACGCCACGCCGGCACGCAGGAGCTCGGCTCGCCCGACCGCGTGGTCGATGTCGGTTCCGGGCAGAACCAGCACGAACTCATCGCCGCCGTAGCGCGCGGCGAAGCCGCCCGCGTCGCTGGCGGCGGTCCGGAACAGCGTCGCGACCTGACGCAGGATGCGGCTGCCGGCCTGGTGGCCGTGCCGATCGTTGATTCGCTTGAAGTGGTCGAGGTCGAGGAACAGCAAACCGACATCGTCGCCTCGCTGCCCGGCGTCTGCTACCGTCGCGGCGAGAGCCTCGTGGAGAGCCCGGCCGTCGAAGAGACCCGTGAGACTGTCCCGACCCTGGGCCGACGGTTCGGGACGAATGGGGACCACCCTCCGCAGGGCTGCCGCTGCCTGAGTCGCCAGTTTTCGAGTCGAGCCGTTCGTGCCGCTTGCCACTGCGCTACCAGGTTTCGACCCAGAAGGCCCATGTGGACCGATGTTGCCGGTGCAGTTGCTTCTCCGGAGTGCGGGCGGCCACCGCGACTCGCATGCCCTGTGCGGAGAAGAGCCGCGCGCAACTCGCGCTGATGCCGGGGCCGCTGCCGACGACAAGGGCGACTTCCGGCGCCGCGCTACCCGGCATCGGTCAGCCGCTCCAGGCGCGCGGGAACGCTCTTGTGCCACGGTGTGCCGGCGATGGGGTCGCGGTCCGTGGCGGACGTCAGTTCGTTGGGCGCAATGCCGTCGAGCGTTCGTTCTCCCACTTCGTCGGGATAGTCGAGCCCGAGGCCGTTCGGAAGCGAGATGTGCCCGTCCTGCATCCGGTCGCTGATCATCGTCAGGACCTCCGCGGCGCCCTGCGGGGTCACCAGGCGGGCGCGGTCCCCGTCCGTGAGCTCCAGGGCCGCCGCGTCGTTCGGCGACAGGGCCAGCGCGTCCTCGAACGCCTTGCGCCGCCACTGCGGATCGCGGTAGATCGTGTTGGCCGTGAAAGACCGGCGCTCGCCGGCCGAGAGGACGAACGGGAAGGACTTGCTGGTGATCGCGGGGCCGCTGCTCTCGCCGAGAGCCTCGATCGCATCGAACAGATCGGGAACGGCGAGTTGGAGGCGGCCGTTGGCGGTCTGGACGCGCTTCCAACTGACCTCGGGCGAATCGATGGAGAACACCAGGCCCGTCGGGCTGTCCACGATCGCGTCGAACAGCGCATCGCCGAGCTCGGAGTCGTCGCCTTCGATGCCGGCGCGCCGGATCGACTCGCCGAACCGCGCGGCGCAGATCTGCGCCGCGCTCCAGAGGGCGGCGCCGGACTCGGCGCCGGGTGACAGCGTCCGGCCCAGGGTCCGGTAGAGGAGGGCCGGCGCGACTCCCGCGAGGCGGGGGTCGTTCCGGATCGCCGCCTTGAACGCGTTGGTGAAACGGGGCCTGCCGCCTTCCCGCAGGGCGTTGCGGAACTCTTCGACTCTCTCGGCTGGCAGACCGCCGAGGGCTTCCGTGAGGCGGCAGTGGATCTCCGGTTCGGGCAGGGGCCCGGCCTTGTCCGTTGTCGGAGGCGGCAGCAGCGGCCGCCGCAGGAAGAAGGCGTTCTCCGGGAACTCGAAGTTGAAGAACACGGCCTCCGCCTTCTCGTACTGCGTCGTAGCCGGCAGTACGTAGTCGGCCAGACGAGCCGTTTCGGTCATTGCGACATCGATCACGACGACGCACTCGAGGGCCTCGAGGGCGGTCCGCATCTTCCGGCTTTCAGCGAGCGAGTGAACCGGGTTCGCGCTTTCGATGAGCATCGCCCGGTACCGGTTCGGATGGTCGGAGAGGACCTCGTCCGCGATCAGGTTGCAGGGCACGAGCCCAGCGATCACGGGAGCGCCGGTGACCGGGGTCTCGCGCGGACCCGCGGACCGCGCGGCGGTGATGGGCACGAGCGAGGTCGAAACGTTGTGGGCGCCCAGCTTTCCGAAGTTGCCGGTCAGCATCCAGACCAGACGCTGCAGGTAGCTCACGAGGGTCGAGTTCCGGTTCATCTGTACCCCGAGGTCCTCGAACACGGCGACGCTCGACGCCGCGGCGATCCGGCGGGCGGCGGCGCGGACCTGGTCCTCGGCGACTTCGCACACCGCGCAGGCGGCCTGGATGTCGATCTCTTCGAGATGCGGGCGTACCTGCTCGAAACCGTCGGTGTGCCGGGCGATGAACCCGGCGTCCGTGAGGTTCTCCTCGAGCAGTACGCCAAGCATCGCGGCCAGCAGCCAGGCGTCCGTGCCAGGCTTGACCTGGAGGAAGATGTCGGCCAGGTCGGCGGTCTCGGAGCGGCGGACGTCGACCACGATCAGGCAGCGTCCGGGGTCCTTCGCGATCTCGCGCAAGGTGACCCGTGCGCGGGGGATGCCGTGCGACTGCCAGGGGTTCTTGCCCAGGAACACTCCCACCTCGCAGTGGTGGAAGTCGCCGCGCGAGGGGGCGCCGACCATCTGCTGGGCGACCCACATCTCGCCGGTCTTCTCCTGCGCGAGTGCGTTGGAGCGGAAGACCGAGCCCAGAGTTCGAAGCGTGGATCGGGCGTAGAAGCCGGGCAGGTGGTTTCCCTGGCCGCCGCCGCCGTAGTAGAAGATCGATTCGCCGCCGAACCGGTCCCGCACGTCCGACAGGCGCCCCGCCACTTCGTGGATCGCAGTGTCCCAGTCGATCTCCTCGAAGCTGCCGTCGGGCCGCCGCCGCATCGGCGAGAGGAGGCGGTCCCGGCTGTTCTGGTAGTGGTTCAGGCGTCCGGCCTTCTGGCAGACGTACCCCCTGGAGACGGGGTTGGCCCGGTCACCGCGGATGCGGGCGAACTGCCGTCCGTCGTCGCCGCCCAACTGGACCTGGATGCCGCAGTTGCTCTCGCAGAGGATGCACGCGGTCGGCGCCCACGGAGGGGTTTCCGGCGACGGGGAATGGGACTCTCTTGCTGGGGTCATGTTGGCTCCTGAACTGGGCAATGGACGCCTCGACGCGTGCAGTGCGTGGCGCCACCGGGTGCGCCGGCCTTCCGGCCGGCATCTGAACGCCTCGACGCGCGCGGCGTCGCCGATGAGCTTATGCCCTTCGGGTTCCCCGGCTCGTGGCTGGTACCGTGCGGGACAGGTGACTCGCGTTCCCCCGCTCCGGAAGTCCTTGGGCCAGCACCATCTTCGGCATCCGGGATCCGCGACTCCCGCTGTCGACTTTCTGGACATCGCCGGTCGCAGCGTCGTCGAGATCGGCCCGGGCGGCGGCGTGCTGACCCGCCTGCTCCTGGAGCGCGGCGCGAGCCGCGTGATCGCCTGCGAACTCGACCTGTTGTGGACGTTTGCGCTGCGCCGACGGATCGCGGATCCGCGCCTGATCCTGGTTGCCGGCGACGGCTGCGATCTCAGCTACGAGAAGGCGCCTGCTTCGACCCGGATCGCCGGCAACCTGCCGTACAACGTGGCGACCCGGATCGTTCTCGCCGTCCTCGAGCGGGCGCCGGTTGGCGCCCGGGCGGCGTTCCTGGTGCAGCGCGAGGTCGCGAACCGGCTGGCCGCGGCGCCGGGCGACGCCGACTACGGAGGACTGAGCGTTCTGGCCTCCGCGCGGGCGATCGTGCGCCGGCTGTCGGTCGTTCTGCCCGGCAGTTTCGTGCCGTCGCCGGCCGTGACCAGCGCCTTCGTGGGGCTGGTGCGCGCGGCTGCGCCGGTCGGCGAGGCGGAGTGGCCCGCGTTTACTGACTTTGTGCGCACCGCGTTCAGCCAGCGGCGCAAGACCCTGGTCAACAACTTCCGGCCGAGCGTGGGTCGGCCCGTTGCCGAGGCGGCGCTCGCGGCGCTGGACCTGCCGCCCAGGGTGCGGGCCGAGAGCCTGGGCCTTGCCGAATTCGTCGGGCTGTTTCGAGAGATGGCGACGCTCAACCTGACCGAGGACATCGCGCCTCCAGGCTCATCTCTCATGGGACAAGGCTGCATATAGCCATATTCGACTGAATGGGCTACAATCGTGTGCCCGTGCATGTTCCCTCCATGGCTGGTTGTCGAGGGCGCCGGTGATCCGCTCGGATGATGGCGCCCGGCGGTTCGGTCTGGGCCCGCTGCCGACGGGCAAGAGCGTCGAACTGTTCGGGCTCCTCCTGCTCGCCCTGGGCGCGCTGCTCCTGCTCAGCCTGCTGAGCTACCACCCGAGCGACCCCAGCTTTCTTCGCAGCGGCGCCGACTCCGGCGAGACGAGCAATCTGATCGGCCCGTTCGGCGCCCAGGTCGCGGCCGGCGGCTTCGGGGTTCTGGGATTTTCGGTCGTGGCGGTCGCGTTGGCGGTTCTGGCTTTGGGTTACCGGCTCGTCCGTGCGCGCGGCGGTCTTCCGTCGCTGCTGCAGGGTGCCGGCATTGTCGTCGCGCTGGTCGCCTTGCCAACCCTGATCGATCTCGCTGTCGGGGAAGTGCAGATCCGCGGTGAGCCGCTGATCGCCGGCGGTCTCGTGGGCGCGGCGATCTCCGGCGGCGTTCAGAGCCAACTGGGAGTGATCGGCGCCACGGTGATCGCCCTGTTCGGACTCGTGTTCGGCATCGCCTTGACCATGCGAGGCAGCCTCGAGGAGTGGCTGGTCGCGACGGTGAGCCGACTGAAGGAACTCGTTGTTCTCCTCAGGAGGAGACTGAGGCGCGGGCCCAGGACCGCCAAGGCGAAGGAGCCCGGGCGGGCGAAGAAGACTGCCGCCACCGCCGACTCGCCGCTTCGGGAACTCCCGCCCCGGAAGTCGGCGCCCGGGAAGCAGATCGAGGCGGTGGCGGTGAAGTCCGGTCCGCCGGCGGAGTCGACTCCTCCCGTGGCGATTGCGAAGGTGAACTCGCCGGTTTCCCCGACAGGCAACGGGGCGAGCGCGGAAACGGCCGGGAGTCCGGAGCTGCCGCCGATAGAGCTGCTGTACTGCGAAGAGGTCAACTCGGAAGTCGACGAAGACGAAGTCCGGGAGCTTGGCGAACTGATCTGCGCTCGCTGTGCGGAGTTCGGTGTCGAGGGAACGGTCGAGGGGATCAGTCCCGGTCCGGTGATCACGGTCTTCGAGTTCCAGCCGGCGCCGGGCGTCAAGGTCGCCCAGATCGTCAATCTGCAGGACGATCTGGCCCTCTCGCTCAAGGCGGAAGCGATCCGGATCGATCGCATGCCCGGCCGCTCCACGCTTGGTATCGAAGTGCCGAACAAGCGGCGAACGGTCATCCCGCTGGGGCGCCTTGTGGCCGCTCCCGAGTTCCGGGAGAGCGAGTCGCCGCTGACCATGGCCCTGGGTCGGACCCTGCGGGGCGAGCCGTACTACGCGGACCTGACGAAGATGCCGCACCTGCTGGTCGCGGGCGCTACCGGCGCCGGCAAGAGCGTCGGCCTGCAGGGAATGCTGACTTCGATTCTGTACAAGGCGCAAAGCGCTGAGGTTCAGTTCATCCTGATCGATCCGAAGCGGATCGAACTGGGG
The DNA here is from genome assembly GCA_951813015.1 of uncultured Thermoanaerobaculia bacterium. Taxonomy (GTDB): domain Bacteria; phylum Acidobacteriota; class Thermoanaerobaculia; order Multivoradales; family Multivoraceae; genus Multivorans. Next base: position 1,037,266 of record CATOTG010000006.1, read on the forward strand.
GTCTACGCCGACATTCCGCACCTCAAGACCGCGGTCGTCGTGGAGCCCAAGCAGGCCGCGAACGCGCTTCGGTGGGCGGTGGCGGAGATGGAGCGCCGCTACCGGCTGCTGGCGGAGGTGCACGTCCGATCGATCGCTTTCTACAACCAGGCGATCGCGGATCCGGAAGTGGCCCGGCGCCTGCGTCTCCGCGATGAAGACGCGGACGAACCTGCCGAGCCGCGCGAGTTCGAGCCGCTTCCGTACTACGTGATCGTGATCGACGAACTGGCCGACCTGATGATGGTGGCTTCGTCCGAGGTCGAGACCTCGATCGCGCGGCTTGCCCAGATGGCCCGGGCCGTCGGCATCCACCTGATCGTCGCCACCCAGCGCCCGTCGGTGGACGTGCTGACCGGAACGATCAAGGCGAACTTCCCGTGCCGGCTCTCGTACGCCGCCGCCACGCGACACGACTCGCGCACGATCCTCGATCAGGTCGGAGCGGAGAAGCTGCTTGGCAAGGGCGACATGCTGTTCATGCCGCCCGGCAGTGGCCGCACGATCCGACTGCACGGCGCCTACGTCACCGAGCAGGAGACCGCGGCGCTGGTTCGCTGGCTCAAGCGCCAGGGCCAGCCCAATCTGGATCCGGCGGTGCTGGAGCCGCCGGCGGAAGACCGGGCGGCTGCGAATGGTGAGCACGGCGGCGGAGACGCTCTCTACGACGAAGCGGCGCGATTGGTCGTCTCGGAACGGATGGGTTCTGCGAGCTTCCTGCAGCGTCGCATGAGGGTCGGTTTCTCCCGGGCCTCCCGCCTGGTCGACCTGATGGAACAGGACGGAATCCTGGGGCCGGCGCAAGGCAGCAAGCCGCGCAACGTCCTCGTGCCGCCTGACTTCTTCGAAGAGATCGACCAGTCGCAGACCGCCTTCGAGTAGAAGCGCTGCCCGCCGGGAGCGGGGCCGCTCCAGCCGGCGGGTCGCGTAGTCTCCCGGGCATCATGGCAGTGCCGCGAACACTCAACCGCATCGCGTTCTTCGGCACGCCCGAGTTCGCGGTTCCGGCTCTTTGTGCCCTGGAGGCGGCTGGTCGGCGACCGGTCGTCGTGGTCAGCCAGCCGGCGCGCCGGGCGGGTCGCGGCGGCCGCCTGTCGCAGCCGCCCGTGGTTCGCTGGGCGATCGACCGGCGCGTCGATCTGCTACAGCCTGCGGGCGTTCGCGGCGCGGATTTTCTCGGCCGGCTGCGCGACCTGGACCTGGACCTTGCCGTGGTAGCGGCGTACGGCCGCATCTTTCCGCGCGCCCTGCTCGAACTGCCGGCGGGCGGCTGTGTGAACATTCATGCGTCCCTGCTGCCGGCCTGGCGCGGCGCTTCGCCGATTCAGGCGGCGATAGCGGCCGGAGAGGGGACGACCGGTGTGACGACGATGGTCATGGAGGAAGGTCTGGACAGCGGGCCGATCCTGCTTCAGGAAGAGGTCTCGATCGGCGAGGACGAAACCGCCGGCGAGCTGTCACCGCGATTGGCCGAGACCGGCGCGGCGCTTCTCCTGCGCACGCTCGAGGCGCTTGAAGCAGGAGCCGTCGAGCCCAGGGCGCAGTGCGACGCGGCGGCGACCCATGCTCCGATGCTGCGTTCAGAGGACGGCATCGTGGACTGGAGCCGGGAGGCTGGAGAGATCGCCTGGCGGGTACGGGCCTATGAGCCATGGCCGGGATCGCGAAGCAGGCTTCGCGGTGAGGCGGTACGGATCGTCGCGTCGCGGCCGTTGGCCTCGTTTGACGCAGTCGATGGACGGGGCGGTCTCGATCGTCCGGGGGCGTTCCTCGGCTGCCGCAAGGTCGAGGGAATCGGAAAGTTGCCGGTGGTCCGTTGCGGCGGCTCGTCCGCGCTGGCGCTCTGTCGGGTGCAGCGGCCGGGTGGCCGGCAGATCAGCGGTCTCGATCTGATCAACGGACTGCGACTCGCCGTGGGCGAGCGCTTCGGTGCGGCGGAGTGAGTCGCCGGCGGGCCATCCGGAATCTGGATTCCCGCGGTGGCTGGCGCCGGCGGGATACGGCGATGAAACCGCACGCCAAGGTGCGCGAATCGGCGGCCTTCGTGCTTGAGCGGACTCTGGATTCGCGCGCCCCCGTGTCGACGTTCCTCGACGGCGCGCTCGAGCGCTGCGACGCGCGGGACCACGGGCTGCTGCGGGAACTCGTGTTGGGTACGTTGCGCTGGTTGCGGTTCATCGACCATGTGCTGGTCGCCGCTTCACGGAGACCGTTGGACCGCATTCAGCGGGCCCTGCTGGCGCCGCTCCGGATCGGCGCCTATCAAATCTTCTTTCTGGACCGCGTGCCCGCCCACGCCGCGGTCAACGAGGCGGTTGAACAGGCGGGAAGCCGCACCCACGCGGGTGGCGCCAGCTTCGTCAATGGCGTGCTTCGACGGATTGCCCGGTCGCCCCGCCGCGACGACTGGCCGTTCGATGGCGCCGACCGGACGAGGCGGTTGGGAATCCACTACTCCCACCCGGACCTGCTGGTCGAGCGTTGGCTGGAGGTGTACGGCGAGGAGCGGACGATCGCCCTGCTTGCCGCCAACAACCGTCCGAAGCCGCTGCACCTGCTGGCATTTCGGGATCGAGGCGGCCGCGCTCCGCTGGCGGAGCTGTTGATCGACGACGATGTCGGAGTCGAGCCCTCGGTCCTGGCGCCGCACTGCGTGACGGTCCGGTGGGGGAATCCGCTGACGTCGGATGCCTATCGACAGGGCAGCTTCTACGTACAGGACGAGGCAAGTCAACTGGCCGCTCTCGTGCCGCCGCCGGCGCCCGGAGAGAAGGTGTTGGACGTGGCCGCGGCGCCGGGGGGCAAGACGTTCGCTCTACTGGCAGAGCAGCCGGAAGTGCGCAGCCTGGCCGCCGACCGGTCCCTGCGGCGGCTGGTCACGATGCGGCGGAACGCCGACCGCCTCCGCATTCGGCCCCTGCTCCTGGCCGCGGACGGCGTGGCTCTCCCCTTCGGCGCCGTCTTCGACCGGGTCGTCGTCGACCTGCCGTGCAGTGGCACCGGCACGTTGCGCAAGCATCCTGAACTGAAGTGGCGGATCAGCGCCGGCGAGATCGAACGGCTTGCGGAGGAAGGGTTGGCCATGGTCCGGGGCGCGGCTGGATGCGTTCGTCCAGGGGGCCTGCTGGTGGTCATCACCTGTTCCATCGAGCCGGAGGAGAACGAGGCCGTGGCCGCGGCCTTCCTGGAGTCCCGGACCGGCTTTGGCCGCCGGGACCTCGCGAACGATCTTCGGCGACCCGCGGTGGAGCACGTCGCGGGACCCGGCGTATGGCGTCTCCTGCCGGCCGACGATCACGACGGCTTCACGGTACAGGTGCTCGAGCGGACGGGCGACTGAAGACCTGGCACTACCTGGCGCTACCTGGCACTTGATCCGGGAGGCGGCGCACGGGACGGGCGGCGCGAGTAACGGCAACCGAAAGTCCAGGCCGCCGTTGACAAAGAGGCCCATTCTGGCCTAGATTCGTCCGGTGCTAGGGAGTCTTGCGAAAAACTCCTGAGCGTATCGGAAGTCGAGTCCGAATGCGAGATTCCCAGTGCCGGCAGATCACGTTCCGTGTCCGGCCCAGTACAGGATGAAGGCTGAAGGGCCGATTCACCCAGCCGAAGGGTTGGGTTCACACCAAAGACTCCAAGGAGCACACCAGATGGCCGGAAAGGCAGACATAGTAGAAGCCGTCGCCGATGGCGCGGGTTTGAGCAAGAAGCAGGCGGCGGACGCCGTCGAGTCTCTGATAGAGAGCATTTCAGCGCACCTGCAGAGCGGTGATCGTGTGCAACTGCCCGGCCTCGGGAGCTTCTCGGTCTCGCACCGGGCCGGCCGGATGGGCCGCAACCCGAAGACCGGCGAGTCGATCCAGATCGCCGCGAGCAACGGCGTCCGTTTCAAGGTCAGCCGCCCCCTCAAGGACGCGCTCAACTAGGCGCTTGTCTTGGCCGCGGCGGCCAGTTGGCCACAACTGCGTGGCCCCGTGCGGCCAATGGCCGCACGGGCGCCTAAGGGGAAACCGGGTGCGCCGTCCTGCTGGCCGGCGCACCTGAGTTGTTGTCAGCGCACCAGGGCGTAGAGCCCTGCGAGACGCGTCGGCTTGACACCGGCCGCGAACAACAGCCAGATCAGCCAATTCGTCGCCACCGTCCGAACGACTCCTCGTTCGATGAAACGGCGTGACGAAGTGGTGGCGCGTTCGGAGATGATCGAGATCGATCCTTGCCGGCGGAGACGGCGGATGAAGTCCAGGTCCTCGAGGATCGGAAGGTCGGCGAAACCGCCGCTGCCGGTGTAGGCCGCGGCGGTGGCGAACTGCGCCTGATCGCCGAGCGGCGCCCTCAGTCTCCTGGTGCGCAGGTCGACGAGGCCGCGGCCCAGACGCAGGAGAGGCGGCGCCGGTTCGAAGTCGACCAGAAAGCCGCCGCCGACCGCGTTGCCCGCCAGCGCTCGTTCGATTGCGGTTCGAGCGGATACGGGGAGGCGTGTGTCGGCGTGCAGGAACAGCAACACGTCGGTTCCGGCGTCGAGCGCCAGTGCGGCGCCGGTACGCAGTTGCAGCCCGCGCCCGGGTCCGGGCGCCGTCGCCACCTTCGCGCCGGCTTGCCGCGCCAGGTCCACCGTGCGGTCCCGGCTGCCTCCGTCGACGACGATCAGATCGTCGCAGTGGTGGCGGGCGGCGCCGACCGCGGCCTGCACCGTGGCCTCTTCCTCGAGCACAGGCATGACAATGGTGAGGTGCATCCCGAACTGGTAGGTTAGCGAGCGACGCGGAGGGCAGCCGGACGCGCCCCGGATCGTTGGCATGAGCGCCGAACCCTTCAGCCACCTCGACCGTCGCGGGCGCGCGGCGATGGTTGATGTTTCGGCCAAGGACACAACGCGGCGGGTCGCGCAGGCCTCATGCAGGGTGTTGCTGTCCGGCGGCACGGTCGAGCGCCTGGAAGAGTTGCCCAAGGGTGACGCCCTGACCGTGGCGCGAGTGGCGGGCGTCCAGGCTGCCAAGAGCACTGCTGCCTGGGTGCCGCTCGCTCATCCGTTGCCGCTGGACCAGGTGGAAGTGGAGATCGAACCCGGCGAGGGAGGCGTGACGATCCGTAGCCGGGTCGTGGTCACGGCCCGCACCGGCGCCGAGATGGAGGCGCTGACCGCGTGCGCGGCGGCAGCCCTCGCGCTCTACGACATGGTCAAGTCGGTCGAACGCGGCGCCGTGATCACCGATCTGCTGTTGGAGGCGAAGAGCGGCGGCCAAAGTGGCGAGTACCGGCGCGGTGAGTACCGGCGCCCCCGCTGACCTCCCGTGGCGATCCGTTTCGGTCTCGACCGCCTGCTCGATGACGCCGGGCGTCTGAGGCGACGGCGCTACGCGCTTCTGTGTCACCAGGCATCTCTGAGTCGAGACGGCGTTCACGCGCATCTGGCCCTTGCGGCGACTCGGTCGCCCGCGGCACTGCTGGCGCCGGAGCACGGCTTCTACGGCGTCGAGCAGGACATGGTCGCTTCGCGAGACGAGCGGGATCCGTGGACGGGCTCGCCCGTCGTCTCGCTCTACGGCGAGGATGCGTCCAGCCTGCGACCCCGGCCAGAGGTCTTCGATGGTTGCGACCTGCTGGTGATCGATCTCCAGGATGTGGGCGCCCGGTACTACACGTTCGCGGCCTCCGCGGTATGGGCGGCCGAGGTCGCGCTTGCCGCTGGCTGTGAGGTCTGGATCCTCGACCGTCCGAATCCCCTGGGCGGCGGGGAGGTGGAAGGCAACCTGCTGGACCTCGACTTCGCCTCCTTCGTGGGCGCCTTTCGCATGCCGCAACGGCACGGGTTGACCCTGGCGGAGATCGTCCTGCTGGAGGCGCGACGCCGCGGTTGGGACACCGCTTCCCTCACCGTGTTCGAGATCGAGGGTTGGCGTCGCGTGCAGACCTGGCCCGATGTGGGCTGGCCATGGACGGCGCCGTCCCCGAACATGCCGTCGCCGGATACCGCGGCCATCTATCCCGGGCTGTGTCTGTTCGAAGCGACCACCGTGTCGGAGGGTCGGGGCACGACGCGGCCGTTTCACCTCCTCGGCGCTCCCGGGGCCGATGCGCCGGCGCTCGCCGGCCGCTGCGAGGAGCGCCTCGAAGCCGCGGGGCTGAACGGTGTCTCCGTCGTTCCCGCCATGTTCCGGCCCCAGTTCCAGAAACACGCCGGGGCCGTGTGTGCCGGCGTGGAGATTCGCGTCGTCGACATCAGGTTCATTCAGCCGGTGCGCCTCGGGTTTGAACTGCTGCTCGCCTTTCGCGATGTTCTGGGACGGGCCTTCGGCTGGCGCGCCGAGCCCTACGAGTTCGTTTCAAACACGCCGGCGATCGATTTGCTGGCGGGCACGGATGGCTTCCGGCTTGGCCTCGAAGAGCCGGCCGCGCTCGAAAGCTGGTACGCCAGTTGGCGAGACGACGAAGAAGAGTTTCGTGCGGAGCGCGATTCGGTCTTGCTGTACCCCTGAGGCACTGCCACAATCCGCCGGCGGCGGGACGCTCCGGGTCCGGCCGCCTTCCAACCGTTCCAACCGCTCCGAGTTTGAACCGAGGTGAGCCGATGCCGCGGATCCTGATTGCCGATTCTCTCGCGCCGGCAGGCGTCGAACTGTTGCGCGAGAGCGCGGAAGTGGACCAGCTTCGAGACGAGGACCGACCGCGGCTCCCCGAACTGATCGCGGACTACGACGCGGTCATCGTGCGAAGCGGCACGGAGATCAACCGCGAGGTTCTGGAGGGCGGCGACCGTCTGAAGGTGGTGGGGCGAGCCGGAGTCGGCGTCGACAACATCGACCTTGCGGCCGCCACGCAGCGGGGCGTGCTGGTGATCAATGCGCCGACCGCGAACTCGCTTTCGGCCACCGAGCACACGTTCGCCCTGTTGCTGGCCCTGGCACGGCGAATTCCATCCGCCGACGCGTCGCTCAAGGCGGAGCGCTGGGAGCGCAAGAGCCACGTGGGCAGCGAGTTGCAGGGCAAGGCGCTCGGCGTGATCGGCTTCGGTCAGATCGGTCAGCGGGTAGCCACCCGGGCGAGGGCCTTCGAAATGGACGTCCTCGCCTTCGACCCCTTCCTGCAGGCGGAGGTTGCGCAGCGGCTTGATGTCGAGCCGGTGGCGTTGGAGGATCTGCTCGCGCGGTCCGACTTCATCACCTTCCACACCCCGCTGACCGACCAGACCAGGAACATGCTCGACGAGTCGCGCATCGCCCTGATGAAGGACGGCGCGGCCGTGATCAATGTCGGGCGGGGCGGCGTGGTCGACGCGGAGGCTCTGCTGGCGGCCCTCGAGTCGGGCAAGCTTGCCGGCGCGGGTCTGGACGTGTTCCCGGTGGAGCCGCCGACGGACTTCCGGCTGGCAGCCCACCCGAAGGTCGTGGCCACGCCCCACATCGGCGCCCAGACGACGGAGGCACAGGACCGAATCGCCACGGAAACGGCCCGGATGGTGCTCGCCGCGCTCCGCGGCTCGCTCGCGGTGTCCGCGGTGAACCTGCCGTTCCGTTCCTCGGGTTCCCGCGGAGAACCCTTCCTGCGGTTGGGCGAGCAGCTTGGCCGGCTGGCCGCGGTCGCGCTCGGCGGCAGCCTGCGACGGGTGCAGGTCGATCTCTGGGGCATCGACGACGAACTGCGGAAGTCGGTCGCCGTGGCGGCGCTCAAGGGCGCGCTGATCCCGTCGTGCGGCGAGGGAGTGAACTACGTCAATGCCGAGCGCACGGCCGCGGACCGCCGGGTCGAACTCGTTCAGGCGACCCACAGCGACCAGGCCTCCTACGCCCACCTGGTGCGAGTGCGGGCGGTTGGCGCCGAGCCTGTAGACGGAGCGTGGGTGGCCGACGGCGTAGCCGAGGCCTCGGGCACGACCTACCGGCTCGGAGAGATCCACGGCGACCTGCGGGTTGTTTCCTTCGCCGGCTTCCAGCTCGAGTTCCAGCCCCGAGGCCGGCTGCTGTTCCTGCGCAACCGGGACGTGCCGGGCTTTGTCGGCCGGTTGGGCACCCTGCTCGGCGACGCCGGCATCAACATCGCCGACATCCACCTGTCACGGGAACCGGGCGGCGACGCGCTCGCCGTGCTGCGGCTCGACCAGGTCCCGGACGACGCCTGCCTGCGGGCGCTGCTGGCTGTGGACGAGGTGATCGCGGTCGACCTGGTCGACCTTTCCTGACCATGTCGGCCAGGCGTTCGTCAGCCGGCGAGGAAGGCGGCGATGCCGGCGTCTTTCAGACGTTGCAGCACGTCGTCAGCTGCCTGCCTGCGTCTGCGCTCGATCTGGACGCGGTGCATTCCCCGTCCGGTCCTGATCTTCACGTTGTCGAGATCGAGCTCGCGGCGGAGGCGGCGGGCCAGGGCCACGGCGCCGCTGCGTTTGCGGAACGCGCCGGCCTGGATCGTGAAGCCGGCCTCGCGATCCCGGTTCGCCGTGCTCGCGCGCCCGCCGCGGGCAGGCCAGGAGATCGGCAGTTGCCGCTTTTTCGGCGCCACGCGCACGACCTTGATGCGCACCCTCGCGAGACCCTGGCCGAACATCTCGAGCCGTCTGGCGGCGCCGACGGAGAGGTCGATGATCCGGCCCTTGACGAAGGGACCCCGGTCGTTGATCGGCACCCTGAGCTGCTTGCCGTTGTCCTGGTTCCTGACCAGGACGACCGTTCCCAGCGGCAACTGCTTGTGAGCGGCCGAGATGCGGTTCATGTCGTAGATCTCGCCGCTGGCGGTCGGCCGGCCGTGGAACTTGGCGCCGTACCACGATGCCAGTCCCTTCTGGGTGGTTCCGCGGTTCGGTGACTTGAGGCCTCTGGTCGAGGCGCACCCGGCCAGCAGGCCGGCGGCGAGAACAGCGGCGAGCGCGGCCGCGAGCGGGTCGCGAGTTCGGCTGCGGCGAAGCGGGCGCGATCGACGCATCGGGCCGGCTACACTCTCGGCGCCTCGAAAGGCGCCGCACTGTGCCGCGCCAGCGCCGGTTCGACAGCGTCAGCCAGGAAGTCGTCGACCTGCTGGGCGGAACGGCCGGTGAAGGAATCCGCGTCGATGAGGGACTCGAGTTCTTCGCGGTCGAGGCCGAAGGAAGGATCGTCCGCGATCAGGTCGACCAGCGGGTTCGGCTCGCCCGCAAAGACCCGCGAGTAGGCCTCGAGACTGTGCCGGCGGATTCGCTCGTGCAGTTCCTGCCGGTCGCCGCCGCGCAGTGACGCCTCCATCAGGAAGGTCTCGGTGGCCATGAACGGAAGCTCTCGCCTCACCCGGGCGGCCGTGGCCGCTTCGTTGACCCGCAGCCCCTGGGCGATGTTCGCGGCCAGGAGCAGCACGGCGTCGACGGTCAAGAAGGAGTCGGTCAGCACAAGGCGCCGGTTCGCCGAGTCGTCGAGGCTGCGCTCGAGCCATTGCGTGCCGGCGTTCAGCGCCCCGTGCAGGGAGTCGCTCATGACCCGCCGCGACAGCGAGCACATGCGTTCGGCCCTGACCGGGTTGCGCTTGTAGGCCATTGCCGAGGACCCCACCTGGTTGTCGTCGAAGGGCTCGAAGAGCTCTCCCACGCCCTGCAACAACCGCAAGTCGCTGCCGAACTTGTGGCAGCTCTCCGCGGCGCCGGACAGCGCGTGCAGGACCTGGCTGTCCTGCTTGCGCGGGTAGGTCTGGCCGGTGATCCGCCAACTCGCCTCGAAGCCGAGGGCGGAGGCCACGCGGGCGTCGAGTTCGCGGACCTTGCCGTGGTCGCCGTCAAACAGGGTCAGGAAGGAGGCCTGGGTGCCCGTCGTGCCCTTGGCGCCCCGGCAGCGCAGCCGATCGCGGCGATTGGCCACCTCCTCGAGGTCGGTCAGGAAATCCTGGAGCCAGAGGCAGGCGCGCTTGCCCAGAGTCGTCAACTGCGCCGACTGGAAGTGGGTGTAGGCGAGCGCGGTCGTGGCGCGCTCCCTGCGGGCGAAGGCGGCCAACTCGCCGACCGTGGCCGCCAGCCTGCCCGCGACGAGGTCAAGCGCCTCCCGAACGATCAGAACGTCCGTGTTGTCCGTGATGAAGGCGGACGTCGCGCCCAGGTGCAGAATGCTGCCGGCGTCGCCGCTGACCTCGGCGAAGTGCCGAAGGTGAGCCACCACGTCGTGGCGCGTTTCCCGTTCGAGTTGCGCGACACGTTCCAGGTCGAGATCGTCCGCATGCCGGCGCAGCGCGTCGAGTTGGGCCTCGGAGATCGGCAGCCCCAGGGCGGCCTGGTTCTCGGCCAGGCAGATCCAGAGCCGCCGCCAGTTTCGGAACCTGTGCCGGGCCGAGAACAGCCGCGCCATCTCCGCGCTCGCGTAGCGCTCATGAAGCGGATTCTGCGGCGCCTCCCTGGCTTCGGCCATGTCCGCAGTCTACCAGCGTAACTATCTCGTTTGCTGAGGTTTAGCAGCCGGTGGCGGACTTCTGCCACGGGCTGCTAGCACAGCACACCCGCCTGCTCGGGACTTTCCCCTCCGGCCGCCAGGCAGGCTGGACGTCGTCAGTGATCCCGCAACGATGTCCAGCCGGCTTGGGGGCCCGCGGGTGCGCTGCACCGACGGTGCGCTCACCTACGCGCGGTCGAGGAGGCGGAGCATGAGGGCCTTCTGGGTGTGCATGCGGTTCTCGGCCTGGTCGAAGACGCGGCTCCTCGGACCGTCGACGACGGAGGCCGTGACTTCTTCGCCCCGGTGGCAGGGGAGGCAGTGGAGGTAGATCGCGTGACCTTTTGCCCTGGACATCAGGTCGTCGTCGACGGTGTAGCCGTCGAAGTCGGCGAGGCGCTGCTCTTGTTCCTTCTCCTGGCCCATCGAGGTCCAGACGTCGCTGTAGACGGCGTCCGCGCCGCCGACGGCGGCGTGCGGATCAGCGCCAGTCTCGATCCCGGCGCCGGTATCGGCGCCGAGCCCGCGGGCGAGGTCGAGGTACTTGTCGGCGACTTCGTAGCCCGGCGGCGAGGCGATGGAAAAGTCGACGCCCGCGCGGGCGCAGGCGATCATCAGGGAGTGGGCGACGTTGTTGCCGTCGCCGATGTAGGCGACCTTGCGGCCGCGCAGTTCGCCGAACTCCTGGTGGACGGTCATCAGATCGGCGAGCGCCTGGCAGGGGTGCAGCTCGTCGGTCAACCCGTTGATCACGGGCACTGTGGCGTGCTCGGCCATTTCGACCACGGCGCGATGCTCGAAGGTGCGCAGCATGAGGAGGTCCACGTAGCGGGACAGGACGCGGGCGGTGTCGGCGATCGTTTCGCCGCGGCCGATCTGGAGGTCCCGGTTGGAGAGGAAGATCGGCTGGCCTCCGAGCTGCGCCATGCCCACTTCGAAGCTGACCCGGGTTCGCGTGGACGACTTCTCGAAGTAGAGCCCGATCGACTTGCCGCTGAGGGCGTCGCGGTGGGCATGCGGCGTGGATTCGAGTTGCAGGGCCAGTGCGAGGATCGACTCGAGTTGGCCCTCCGCGAGGTCGGCGATCGAGATCAGGTGTTCAGGCATGGGAGACATCCTCCGTTGAGCCGGATCGTTTGGGGCGGGCTACACTGCCTGTCCCTTGGCTTTCTCGCGACGAATAATACACCACAGAGGCGCACGTTTATTCACGGCGCGCCCAAGCGCCGGCCGGTGAGCCACGGGAATGCCAGCCGGCGACCGTGGGTGCTGGTCACCGGCAACGCGAACAAGCGGCGCGAGGCGGAGCGGATCGTCGGCCACCGGTTGGAGACGGCGGCGGTCGATCTGCCGGAGATCCAGTCGGGTGACCTGATCGAGGTGCTGCGGCACAAGGCGGAGGCTGCCTGGCAGCGGCTCGAGCGGCCAGTCGTCGTCGAGGAGACCGGCCTGGAACTGGCCTGCATGAACGGCTTCCCGGGTCCGCTGGTCAAGTGGATGCTGGAGGCGGTCGGCGACGAGGGGATTGCGAAGGTCGCGATTCGCGCTGGCGACCCCGGGGTCGTCGCGCGATGTGCGCTCATGCTCAAGGCCGGAGACCGGGAAGTGTTCGCCGCGGGTGCGACCGCCGGACGGCTGGTGCTGCCGCCGCGAGGCGATGGGGGATTCGGTTGGGATCCGGTTTTCGAGCCCGATGGCCTCGAACGGACCTACGCGGAACTCGGCGATGAGATCAAGGACCGGATCGGCCATCGCGGCCGCGCCTGGCGGGCGTTCCGGCGGGCGCTCGATGGCCTGGAGAAGGCTGATCAGTAGTGCTGAGCGAGGCGCTTCAAGTCGGAGTGCACGGCCTCGACCTGGGCGCGAAGCTCTTCGAGGTTGCCGACGTTCTCGATCACGAAGTCCGCCGCCGCGCAGCGGTCCTCCGACCGGGCCTGCGCCTCCATCCGTGCCGCCGCCTGGTCGCGGTCGAGGCCGCGCTCTACTGCACGGTCGAGGCGGAGTTCGGCCGGCGCCTCGACGGTGACCACGGCGTCGTAGCGTCCGCGACCTCCGGTCTCGGCCAGGAGCGGCACCTCGAAAACGACGACGGCGCCGTCGCCCGCCGACTCCAGGATCTCCAGGTAGCTCCGCCCGACCAGGGGATGGATTGCCTGTTCGAGCCGCTTGCGGCTGGCCGGGTCGGCGAAGACCGCCGGCCCCAGCGCGACCTTGTCGACCGATCCGTCCGGTTTCAGCATCCGCGGGCCGAAGAGATCTGCGACTGCCTGAGCGCCCGGCTCGCCGGGCCGGTACAGATCGGCGACCAGTGCGTCTGCGTCCGTCACGACGCAGCCCATCCCGGCCAGCATGGCGCCGACCGTCGACTTGCCGCTGGCGATGCCGCCGGTGAGTCCAACGCGCAGGGCGGTCATCGTGACGGTGAGAATATGCCGCCACGAGACGCCATGGGACGTCTGGTCCGGTTCGGCCGTTGCCGCCGCGGTCCGCCGTGGCGCCGGTTGGAGGATCCGAACGCGTTCATCTTGACAAGCCCTGGTTGGGACTCTACGATCCCCGTTCCTCTGCGCGAGGAGGTTCGGTAGGAGTATGCCCGCTCCATCCGTCATGCTGTGCGCAACGATGTGCCGGCGGACCGGTCGGCCAAGGGTAGGAATACGAATGACTGCAATAGCCAGAGCCAGAACGGCGAACCCGACGTACAGCCCCAAGGTGGGGGAGATCGAGCGACGCTGGTACGTGGTGGACGCGGAAGGAGCGACGCTTGGGCGCCTGGCCACCCGGGTCGCCCGCATCCTGACGGGCAAGGACAAGACCACCTATGCGCGCCACATCGACGTCGGCGACTTCGTGGTCATCGTCAACGCCGAGAAGGCGGTTCTCACCGGCGGCAAGGACGACAAGAAGATCTACTACCGCCACAGCGGCCAGCCGGGCAAGCTCAAGTCGGAGACCGCAGGCCGTCTGCGCGGCCGCAGGCCGACCAGGCTCGTCGAGTTGGCGGTGCGGGGCATGTTGCCCAAGAACCGCCTCGGCCGGCGACAACTGCGCAAGCTCAAGGTCTATGCCGGCGCGGACCATCCGCATACGGCGCAGCAGCCGGAGCCGATCGCGATCGAGAGGAGTCCGAGTTGACGGAAGCGAGTACGGAAGCGAATTACGGGACCGGCCGTCGCAAGACGGCCACGGCGCGCGTGTTCCTGCGTGCCGGCAACGGTGAGATGACGGTCAACGGCATGGGGATGGACGACTACTTCAGCAGCGAAGTGCTGAAGATGATCGTCCGCCAGCCTCTGCAGGTAGTCGAGAAAGAGGGTGAAATCGACATGTCGGCCACGGTCCGTGGCGGCGGCAGTTCGGGTCAAGCCGGCGCCATTCGGCACGGCCTCTCTCGCGCGCTTCGTCGAGTTTGAACCCACGTTCCGCGAACCGCTCAAGGCGGCCGGGTTCATGACCCGTGATCCGCGGCGGAAGGAACGCAAGAAGTACGGTCAAAAGGGTGCGCGTGCGCGCTTCCAGTTCAGCAAGCGGTAGCGGGGAGAGTCTCTTGGCTCAAGTCACGATGAAAGAGATGCTGGAGGCGGGTGTCCACTTCGGCCATCAGACCAGGCGCTGGAATCCGAAGATGCGCAGTTACATCTTCGGTCGCCGCAACGGCATTTACATCATCGATCTTCAGCAGACGCTTCTGCGCTTCCGCGAGGCGGCGGACTACGTTGAGCACATGGCTCGCATGGGGCGGCGGTTGCTGTTCGTCGGCACCAAGCGTCAGGCGCGGCATGCGATCGAGGAAGAGGCGCGGCGCTGCGGCCAGTTCTACGTCACCCATCGCTGGCTCGGCGGTACGCTGACCAACTTCGTCACGATCCGGGCCTCGGTCGAGCGCCTTCAGGAGACGGAGAAGAAGCTCGCCGACGAGGAGAATCTTCTGACCAAGAAGGAACTTCTGCGGCTGGACCGCGAGCGCGAGAAGATGGTCCGCAACCTCGACGGCATCCGGGACATGGAACGGCTCCCCGACGCCCTGTTCGTCGTCGACCCGAGGCGCGAGCACATCGCAATCGCGGAGGCGAACAAGCTGAACATCCCGGTGGTGGCCATCGTGGATACGAACTGCGACCCGGAACTCGTGGATCACGTGATTCCTGGCAACGACGACGCGATTCGGACGATTCGGTTGTTTGCCGGTCGCATCGCCGACTCCTACATCGAGGGCGCCGCGGTCTGGAGCAAGGGCGACGAAGGGGAAGCAGCACCCGCGGCCGCCGCCCAGGCTGAAGGCGAAGTTGCCGAGCCGGCCCCGGTGGAGACTCCGGCGGCGGCCGAGACACCGGCCGCGGAAGGGCAGGCCGCGCCTGCTGAGCCGGCCGCCGAGACGGCGGAACCTGCCGCGGCCAGCGATAGCGCGTAAGCCATCACGCAGGTTTGTGGTGAAGCGCCGACGGTCCTTCGTCCGGCGTGCGAGATTAGTGAAGTTCCAGTCAGGGGCCAGTCAGGCAAGGAAACCGGGGCCCCGTTAGGGAGAAGGAAGCGATGAGCAAAGCAGTGACAGTCGCAATGGTCAAGGAACTCCGTGAACGGACCGGCGCCGGCATGATGGACTGCAAGAGGGCCCTGGTGGAGACCGGCGGCGACGTGGAGGAGGCGCTCGATGCGCTACGCAAGAAGGGGCTGGCCTCGGCCGCCAAGAAGGCGGGTCGCGCCACCAGCGACGGGCTCGTCGTCTCCTACATCCACGCCGGCGGCAAGATCGGCGTGCTGCTCGAGATCAACTGCGAGACGGACTTCGTGGCTCGCACGGCGGACTTCCAGCAGTTGGCGCACGATCTCTCGCTTCACGTGGCCGCCAGCCAGCCCCGTTTTGTCGGTCGCGACGAGGTGACGGAGGACGTCCTCGAACGGGAAAAGAAGATCCACCGGGAGCAGGCGCTCGAGTCGGGCAAGCCGGAACACATCGTCGAGCGCATCGTCGAAGGGCGGATGGGCAAGTTCTTCGCCGAGAATTGCCTCCTGGAGCAGCCCTTCGTCAAGGACCCGGACAAGAAGGTCGAGGACGTGCTCAAGGCGGCGATCGCCAAGCTGGGCGAGAACATGCGCATCTGCCGCTTCGCGAGGTTCCAGCTGGGCGGCGATTCGACCGTCGCCGCGGCGATCCTGCCGGCCCAAGGTCCGTCCTGATCGCCGAATGACCGAAGCCCCCGCCGCCAGGCCGGCGTACCGCCGCATCCTGCTCAAGCTGTCGGGCGAAGCCCTGATGGGTGACAAGCCGTTCGGCATCGACGAGGGGGTCGTGGCGAGGATCGCGGCGCAGATTCGGGGTGTCTTCGAAACCGGCGTGGAGATCGGCATCGTGGTTGGGGGTGGCAACGTGATCCGCGGTCTGGCGGCGAGCCATCGCGGCGTCGAGCGGGCCACCGGTGATTACATGGGCATGCTGGCGACGGTGATCAACAGCCTCGCAATGCAGGACGCGCTGGAGAAGACCGGCGTTCCGACCCGGGTGCAGACGGCGCTCGAAATGCGCAGCGTCGCTGAACCGTTCATTCGCCGACGGGCGATCCGGCACCTGGAGAAGGGCCGGGTCGTGATCTTCGGCGCCGGCGCCGGCAACCCCTACCTGACGACGGACACGGCCGCCGCCCTGCGCGCGAACGAAGTCCAGGCCGAGATTCTGCTCAAGGCAACCCAGGTCGACGGCGTGTACAGCGCCGACCCGCGCCGGAACGCCGATGCGAAACGCCTGCCCCAGGTGACCTATCAGGAGGTCCTGGAGCGCAACCTGGGCATCATGGACGCGGCCGCGATCAGCCTGTGCCGGGAGAACGACCTGCCGATCGCGGTCTTCGATCTCGGTGTGGAGGGCAACATACTGCGGGTGGTTCTGGGCGAGCGGGTCGGTTCCCTGGTCAAGTGAGCCCCGCGCAAGCTGCTAGCAGCTAGAGCTAGAGTTGCAGCCGCACGAGGAGGCAGGGAGGCCTATGCAAGAGCTGTTCTTGGAGATGGAGATCAAGATGAAGGATGGCGTCGACCACCTTCATGAGGAGCTGAAGACACTGCGGACCGGTCGAGCGTCGACTGCGCTGCTCGACGGGGTGACGGTCGAGTACTACGGCACGCCGACGCCCCTGAACCAACTCGCGAGCCTGTCCGTCGCCGATGCCACGTTGCTCGTGGCGCAACCGTTCGATCCGACCCAGATTGCCGCGATCGAGCGTGCGATCCTGGTAGCCGATCTGGGGCTGAATCCCTCCAACGACGGCAGGATTGTCCGTATCCCCGTGCCTCCCCTGACCGAGGAGCGGCGCAAGGAGATGGTGAAGCGTGCCCACGAGATCGCGGAGCGGTTCCGCAATACCGTGCGCGGCGTGCGGCGCGAAGGCAACGATCGGCTGAAGCAGATGGAGAAGGCCAAGGAGATTTCGCAGGACGACGAACGCCGCGGGTTCGATGAGATGCAGAGGCTCCATGACCACTACATCGGGCTGGTGAACCAGGCGCTGTCGAACAAGGAGAAGGACATCCTCGAGGTGTAGTGCCAGGAGCATTGCTTCCTTGACTGTCCACGCAATTGTCCCGGCCGCCGGAGAGGGAAGGCGGTACGGAGCCGATCGGCCGAAGCAGTTCTCCCTGCTCCTGGATCGTCCGCTGCTGGCCTGGACGGTCGAGCGGCTTGTAGCCGCACCGGTCATCGACCGGGTGGTGGTCGCGGCGCCGGCGGGGCGCGCCAGTCAGACGCAGGAAATGCTGGCAGCGGAAGTTGGGCCGCGGCCCGGAGTCGCGGTCGTCACGGTGGAAGGTGGCCGGCGCCGCCAGGATTCGGTGGCGGTCGCTCTGGCGGCGGCCGCCGCGGCGCCTGCGGACTGGGTGGCAGTCCACGACGGCGCCCGTCCCTGCCTGAGCGCGGTGGATCTCGAGGCGGTCGTCCAGGCGGCGGCGAAGAGCGGTGGGGAGGGAGCGGTCCTCGGACGCCCGGTGAGCGACACGCTGAAGACGGTTGAGTCGGGTCGACTCGGCGCGACGGTCGCTCGGGCCGCTCTGTTTCGAGCCGAGACGCCCCAGGTCTTTCGGGCTGGCGGACTGGCGGCTGCGCTCGATCGGGCGGCCGCGGACGACATCGACGTGAGCGACGAGAGCAGCCTGTTCGAACCGGGCTCGGTGGCTGCCGTTGCAGCGTCCCAACCGAACCCGAAACTCACCGACCCTTCCGATCGCGCCACGATCGAGGCACTTCTGCGGCGCTCGCGGGGGGCGCCTGGGGACGTCGAGACCGCGATTGGCCATGGCTACGACGTCCATCGGCTGGTCGCCGGGCGGCCGTTGGTCCTCGGCGGGCAGCGCATTCTCCACGACACCGGACTGGACGGCCACAGCGATGCCGACGTGGTGCTCCATGCGATCGGCGACGCTCTGCTCGGCGCCGCGGGGCTCGGCGACCTGGGGGTCCATTTTCCGCCGTCTGACGAGACCTGGCGCGGGGCCGATAGCTCGGACCTGCTCCAGCGGATCGTCGAGCTGGTTCGCGAGCACGGGTTCGCGGTCCGCAACTGCGACGTGACGTTGATCGCCGAGCGGCCGCGGATGGCGCCCTACCGCACGGTGATCGAGGAGCATGTGGCGCGCCTGCTTGGACTCGATCCCGCGCGGATGAACTTCAAGGCCACGACCCACGAAGGGTTGGGCGCTCTCGGTCGAGGCGAGGGCATGGCGGCCGAGGCCGTCGTGCTGGTGGAGCGGCAGCCCATATGAGCGGGCAGGGAGATCGCCGCGGTGTCTCGGCGCCGGCTCCCGGCGTGGACTGGCGGCTCGGGTTCCAGCCGGTACGCGAGATCCTGCGCAGCCACCCGCACCAGGTCGCCGAAGTCGTCATCTCAAGGGCGGCGGGGCAGCGCCGGCGGGCAATCGAGAGCCTGTGCGCGCGCCACCGCGTGCCGGTTCGCAGCGTGGCCGCCGCTGAACTGCGAACGCGACTCGAAGCGGCGGGGCTCGAACCAGCGCCGGCGCGCGGCTTCGCGGCGGTCCTGGCGTCCGGGCATCGGGATGAATCCGCGGACGCCGCGGCCGATTCGCAGCTCGTCGTGCTGGTCGAGGACGTGCAGGATCCGCGGAACCTGGGTGCTCTGCTGCGTGTGTGCGAGGGCGCCGGGGTCGGACGTGTTCTGATCCGTGACCGCGGCGCGGCGCCGGTTTCCGCCGCGGTCGCCCAGACCGCCGCGGGCGCGGTCGACTGGCTTGATGTCGAGCGGATTGTGAACAGCGGCCAGGAAATCGAGCGCCTCAAGAGTCACGGTTTCTGGGTCTACGGCGCCGACGGTACGGGTGACCCACCGTGGACGGTCGACCTGAGCGGCCCGATCGTTCTCTGCATCGGCGGCGAGGCGCGCGGCCTGCGGCGCCGAACGAGAAGCCTCTGCGATGGCCTTCTCGGCCTGCCGATGCGTGGCCGCGTAGAGTCGCTGAACCTCTCTACCGCGGCCGCCGCACTGCTGTACGAGGCGGTGCGCCAGCGTCTTGTCACGCCGTAGGGCGTGGCGTAGACTCCGGCGTCGCCGTGGCGCCGCCATGGCGCCCAAGTGCCTCGGTGGCGAGGGCCGGCATAGCTCAGTTGGTAGAGCAACTGCCTTGTAAGCAGTAGGTCCTCGGTTCGAGTCCGGGTGCCGGCTCCACGGGGGAAGTTGCCGGAGGTGTGGCCGAGCGGTCAAAGGCAACAGACTGTAAATCTGTCGGGCAAAGCCCTACGATGGTTCGAATCCATCCGCCTCCACCACCTTCCTGGCCTCGGCGGGGCTCGCGGGAGTAACTCAGGGGTAGAGTCACAGCCTTCCAAGCTGTTGGTCGCGGGTTCGAATCCCGTCTCCCGCTCCACGCCGCGCGGAGCGCGGGCGTGTAGCGTGAGACGGGATTCGGCGTTCGGCGCACCTTTCGCGCGCTGCGCGCACGAGAGGAGCGTCTCGGCCATCAAATCCCTTCCTGTTGTGCAGCCGGGGGGTGCCGCGCGGAGCGCCGGCGTGTAGCGTGAGACGGGATTCGGCGTACATCGCTTGCTGCGCCCGCGATGTGGGCCAGCGAATCCCTTGGTGCGTTGCTCGGACCGCGCGGAGCGCTGGCGTGTAGCGTGAGACGGGATTCGGCGTACATCGCTTGCTGCGCCCGCGATGTGGGCCAGCGAATCCCTTGGTGCGTTGCTCGGACCGCGCGGAGCGCTGGCGTGTAGCGTGAGACGGGATTCGGCGTACATCGCTTGCTGCGCCCGCGATGTGGGCCAGCGAATCCCTTTGTGCGTTGCTCGGACCGCGCGGAGCGCTGGCGTGTAGCGTGAGACGGGATTCGGCGTACATCGCTTGCTGCGCCCGCGATGTGGGCCAGCGAATCCCTTGGTGCGTTGCTCGGACCGCGCGGAGCGCTGGCGTGTAGCGTGAGACGGGATTCGGCGTACATCGCTTGCTGCGCCCGCGATGTGGGCCAGCGAATCCCTTGGTGCGTTGCTCGGACCGCGCGGAGCGCTGGCGTGTAGCGTGAGACGGGATTCGGCGTACATCGCTTGCTGCGCCCGCGATGTGGGCCAGCGAATCCCTTTGTGCGTTGCTCGGACCGCGCGGAGCGCTGGCGTGTAGCGTGAGACGGGATTCGGCGTACATCGCTTGCTGCGCCCGCGATGTGGGCCAGCGAATCCCTTGTGCGTGCCTGGTCCGCGCGGGGCTTGCTACGCTGGGTCGCGCGGCGCAAGCTCGCAGGCTGATTCTGGAGGTTTCAGAGATGAGAGTGAATCGTCTTCTTCCGGCCGTGCCGGCACTGTGCGCGGTGCTCCTGCCCTTCCTGCACGGGCCGGCATTCAGCAGCGAACAGCAGTGGGTCGCCTACTCCGGAGGCGACGGTCCCGGGGCCGGCCGCAAGGTCGTTCTGATCGCCGGCGACGAGGAGTACCGTTCGGAAGAGGCGTTGCCCATGCTCGGCAAGGTGCTCTCCGTGCGACACGGTTTCGAGTGCGTCGTGCTGTTCTCGATCAATGCGGAGACCGGAGCGATCGATCCCGAAGAGCAGACGAACATCCCGGGTCTCGAGGCTCTGGCTGACGCCGACCTGATGGTCATCGCGACGCGGTTCCGGGAACTCCCCGACGAGCAGATGAAGCACATCGTCGACTACGTCGAATCGGGGCGGCCGATCGTCGGACTGCGAACCGCGACTCACGCCTTCTCCTACCAGCGCAATCCGGACAGCCCTTACGCGCACTGGAGCTTCCGCAGCGAGAGCTGGCCAGGCGGGTTCGGCCAGCAGGTGCTAGGGGAGACCTGGATCAACCACCACGGCCGCCACGGCCGGGAAAGCACCCGCGGCGTAGCGGCCCCCGGCGCCGCCGGCCATCCGATCCTGCGCGGAGTGACCGATGTCTGGGGGCCGACGGACGTCTACGGCGTGGAGAACCTCGATGACGACGCGGAGGTGTTGCTGCACGGCGCGGTGCTGGCCGGCATGACACCGAACGACCCGCCGGTCGAGGGAGCGAAGAACGACCCGATGGAGCCGCTGGCGTGGACTCGCTCGTACACGGGCAGCGGCGGCAAGGCCTCGCGGGTGTTCACGACAACGATGGGTTCCTCGACGGACTTCGAGAGCGAGGGACTGCGCCGCCTGATCGTCAACGCCGTGTACTGGGGCCTTGGCATGGAGGACCGGATCCCGGAGCAGAGCGACGTGCGGATCGTCGGCGAGTACCAGCCGACGGATTTCGGCTTCGGGAGTCAGGCGGTCGGCGTCATGCCGTCGGACCACGCGCTGCCGTAGCGCGACCGATCCGGCGCCAGGAAGTGGCCTGCTGCCACCGCGGTCCAGTCCACGGGCCGAGGATCGTCGGGGCGAAGAGCGGCCAGAGGCCGCCTTCCGCCGACTCGGACACACCGGCCAGCAGGAGACCGTTTGCTTCCGCATCGGCGAGAGAACCGGTCCAGCACCCAGGGAACGAAGCGGACCGGATTTGCCAGCCGCAAGGAGCCGAGCAGGGTCGCGCACAGACCGGCGGCCGGCGAACCGATCGCGATCGTCGCGATCATCGTCGCGGAGGATCAACCCGGATGGGATCTGGCTTGCCCTCGCGTTGCCGTTCCGGTTCGATGCGAGTGACTGGAGTCGCGGCACGACTCCTGTCCTGACGGAGCGGTGGCATACTGCGGCGCCTGCCGACGAACAGATCCGGCACTGGGGGTGCGCAATGGAGATGGAGACCTTCGAACTGGAGCGGCAACAGTCGCTGTGGGAGCACAAGGTGGACATCAACCTGAGCGAGAGCGGCGTCGACCCGCTGACGCTCGACGGTCTGGCGGCGCTGGGGCTCGATCTGGATCGGCTCCACGGCGTGCCGCTCGAGTACATCCAGTCGAACGGCACGCCGGAGTTGCGGTCGCAACTTGCCGGGCACTACGCGGGGGCGACGATCGAGCATCTACTGGCGACGACCGGCTCGTCCGAGGCGAACTATGTGGCCGTGCAGGTGCTCGTCGAGCCGGGGGACGAGGTCGTGGCGATCGTGCCGAACTACCTGCAGGTGGGGTTGGCCGCCCGTGGTCTGGGCGCGTTGGTCAGGGATGTCCCCCTCCTCCCCGGCGCCGACGAATCGAGTTGGTCGCTCGACTGGGAGGCGTTCGAAGCCGCCGTCGGGTCGCGGACGAAGCTCATCTACCTGAGCCATCCGAACAACCCGACCGGACATGTGTTCACGCCATCCGAACTGGACCGCATCGCCGCGGCGGCGGAGCGGGTCGGCGCCTGGGTGCTCTCGGACGAGGTCTACCGCGGCGCCGTGCACGACCTGGCGCCGGGCGAGGAGGCGCCCGGCATGTGGGGCCGCGGCGAGCGGATCATCGCGGTGTCGAGTCTCTCCAAGGCATACGGCCTGCCGGGCGCCCGCTTGGGGTGGATGGCAGGCCCGCCCGCGTTCATCGCACGCTGCTGGGCGCGG
Organism: uncultured Thermoanaerobaculia bacterium; assembly: GCA_951813015.1. Classification (GTDB taxonomy): domain Bacteria; phylum Acidobacteriota; class Thermoanaerobaculia; order Multivoradales; family Multivoraceae; genus Multivorans. Next base: position 1,059,631 of record CATOTG010000006.1, read on the forward strand.
CGCGATTTCACGACGATCGCTCCCGGGGCGCTTTCCGATGCGATCGCCCGCTTCGCTACCGAGGCGTCGAACCAGGAGCGGTTGTTCGAACGTGCGCGGCGGATGATGCGCACCAATCGTGAGAGCTTCCGCGACTGGACCGGCCGCCAGAACGGCGCGCTCGCGTATCGCGAGCCGCGCGCCGGCGCGTTTGCCTTCGCACCGTTCTTCGACAACGGCCGCTTGGCCGACTGCGCCGGTTTTGCGGAGCGGCTGCGCCGGAACCGCAGCGTACTGCTGGTGGCGGGCCGTTGGGCCGGCATGCCGGGCTATCTGCGCTTCGGTCTCGGGCTTGAGCCGGGGCCCTTCGCCGAGGGTCTGCACCGGGTCGGACTGGAGATCGGCGGCGGAGCCGCGGCGTGAGTAGCGCCCGTCTCCGGCGCGCCGTCCATTTCGTCCCCGGCGGCAACGACCGGATGCTGGCCAAGTCCCTGGGACTCGAGGCGGACACGCTGATCCTCGACCTCGAGGACGCGGTGACCCCGGAGCGCAAGGAAGACGTGCGCCGCGAGGTCGCCGGCTGGCTGAAGGCGACGGACTTCGGCGGCAGGGAGCGCGCGGTGCGGGTCAACGACCTGATGACGCCGTGGGGCCGGGAGGACGTCGAGGCCACGATGGAGCATCCTCCCGACGCCTACGTCGTGCCCAAGGTCAGCGGCGTCGACGACGTGCTGCGGGTCGACCGGCTGGTCGCGCAACTGGAGCTGGCCCACGGTCATGACCTGGGCGGCATCGCTCTCATCCTGATCGCGACCGAGACTGCCGGCGGGGCGCTCAATCTCGCCCACCTGACCGCGACGACGCGAGTCTCCGCGCTGACCTGGGGCGCCGAGGATCTGTCCGTGTCAATCGGCGCGAGTCGCCGCCGCGACGAGCGGGGCGAGTACCTGGACGTGTTCCGCTACTGCCGGTCGATGACCCTGCTCGCGGCCCGGGCCGGCGGCGCGCAGCCGATCGACAGCGTGTTCGTCGACATCGGCGACCTGGACGGGCTGCGCCAGGACTGCCGGCGGGCGGCCTGGATGGGCTTCGAGGGCAAGATGACGATCCACCCGAACCAGATCCCGATCGTCAACGAGGTGTTCACGCCGAGCGCGGCGGAGATCGCTTCCGCGGCCGCCCTGGTCGACGCGTTCGCCGAACACCGGGCACAGGGCCGCATGGCCTTCCGCCATGAAGGCCAGATGGTCGACGCCCCGCACCTGCACCGCGCAGAGCGGGTACTCGACCGGGCGCGCCAGGCCGGAGCGATCACGTAGAGCCGCCCGCACGATCACGGCAGGTCCGACGGTTCGGCTTCGCCCAACCCGGCGCCGAACCGCTGGAGGACGTGAGGGTCCGGTTCGGGGGCGCTGGCAGACACAAACCACGAGATACCTCGCGTCTGACTGGACAGCTTCGCGGCGCCGCGTCAGAGTCGATGACTTGAGTGGGCGATCCCAGACACGGCCGGCCTGGGCCGGGTTGGCGCCGGTCGCTGGCCTTGGGCTTCTTGGTTGCGGTCCGGGTCCGGCGCCTGTCGAGGTGGTTGATCTCGTCTCGGAGTTCCGGTACGCCGAGGTCAGACGGGAGCAACCGGTGATCGACCTGGGGACGCCCTCGGCGGCCGCGGCCCTGGCCGGCGGTTGGTCCTGGAACGAAACCGATCCCCGGGGCGCCACCTTCGTGTGGGCGGTTGGGCCGCGTTCGGAGGTCGACGTGTTTCTGGCCTGGGCACGGGATCTGGAGGTCCGCATGAGGTGCCGCGGGTACCGCTATCCGGGTGCGCCGGCGCAGATCGTCGGCGTGTTCTGGGACGGCGTGGAGGTTGCGTCTCTGGAGCTTGAGGCCGGCTTCATGGAAAGTGGATTCGTCGTGCCGGCGGAACGGGCGACGGAGGGCAGTCACCGGCTTGCCCTGGTCCCGGCGTACTTCGGGCGGCCCGAGCGGACGGGCGACGACCAGGTCGAGAGCCCGCACCGGGGTGAGAGCCGCGGCGCGGGCCAGGCCCCCAGGCACTCCAGGAAGCTGTCCTTTGCCTGCGACAGGGTCGAGATTGGGGGCGGGTCCATCGCTGGCGAGCCGCCCGGAGCGGTCGTTGGGGGGAGCGCACAACGCCTGCCACGACCGCGAGGCGGGTCCAGGGTCGGCGAGGCAAGCGGCGAGGCCGAGGTGCGCGGGGAGACCGAGGCGCATGGGGAGGGCGAAACGCTCTGGATCCCGGCGGCCAGCGAGGTGTCCTTCTTCCTGGAACCCGAGCAGGAACTCGAGCTGCAGTGGGAGGGCGTCGCTCCGCGGGGCGTCGGCGGCCTCGAGGTGGTGTGGGAGGTCGAGGGTTTGGCGCCGGTGACCGGTTCCGTCTCCCGGGAGTCCGTCCCGGCCATGCGCCTGCCGTTGCCGCCCTTGCCGGCGGCGGAAGGTCAGGGGGCGGAGGCGGCCACCGACCATTGGCTCGCGTCCGTTCGCCCGGCGCGGCTGACACTGCGGGTGGCGGGGGCCGAGGGCGCTTTCGGCGGCGGCGAGCCGGGTGTTGTGCTGCGGAGGCCGCGGCTGAGCTCCCACGAGCGCGAACTCGAGGGCGTGCCGTCTGGCGGCCCCGCCCCCGCCCGCGCCCCCGCTCGAGCGCGCCGCATGGAAGTCCACGGCGAGAGCAGCGGGCGGGCGGAGGCAGGCGAATCGAGGCGGCCGGATCGGGTGACGGAAGCGCCGCCGGTCGACGAAGCCGCAGTCGCGGAACCGCCTTCGTCAGGCGGTGAACGGGATTCTCCGTCCATCCTGCTCTGGATCGTCGACACGTTGCGGGTCGACCGGCTCGGCTTCCATGGCCATGAGGGAGCGGTGTCACCGAACTTCGACGCCCTGGCCGCGCGCTCGACCGTGTTCGAACGGGCGATCGCCCAATCCTCGTGGACCCGTCCGACGGTCGCCACCCTGCTGACCGGCGTCGGACCCGAGCGCCACGGCATCCGGGAGTTGAGCCACGGCATGGCGGCGTCCTTCGCCACCTTGCCGGAGCGGTTGAAGGAACTCGGCTATGCCACCGCGGGCTTCTCGGCGAACGCGAATGTGACCGCAGATACCGGCTTCGCCCGGGGGTTCGATCGCTTCGAGTACGCGGCGGTCGATGCCGACGAGTTGGTGGAGCAGGCAGTTGCGTGGCTGGACGAGCTGATTGCCCGCTCGCCCGAACAACCCTTCTTCCTGATGGTCCTGAGCGTTGAGCCGCACGCTTCGTTCGCACCGGCGGAGCCGTTCCGGAGCCGGTTCGCGGCCGGAGTCGACGATCCCGAGCTGGGTTCGGTGGCCCACCTGAGGGCGTTGAGCAGCAAGGAGGCAACCTCGACGCCGGACATGGTGGAGAAGCTGTTCCTGCTCTACGACGGGGAGATTGCCTGGAACGACCACGTCTTCGGGAAGTTCCAGCACGAGTTGGACCGGCGGGGCCGTGACCCCCTCGTCGCCGTCATCGCGGACCACGGTGAAGCGTTCGAGGAGCGGGGCGTCTTCGGCCACGCCTGGGACCTTCACCGCGAGGTGCTGGACATCCCGTTTCTCATCCACCTGCCGGGGCAGACCGAGGGTCGCCGCGTAGGGCTGCCGGTCCAGCAGGCGGACCTCCTGCCGACGCTGATCGAGATCGCGGGCGGTGAACCGGGACCGGGGATCGAGGGCGACAGTCTCGTGCCGCTGCTCCACGCCGGAGCGACCGGCGCCCCGCAAGTGCTCGCTGACCGGCTGCTGCTTTCGACGATGGACACGTTCCGGCGTCCGGCGGCATCCCTGATCCGTGGCCGCTACAAGCTGATCGAGCTGCGCCGGCCCGGTCATGCACCGGCCCGGCAACTGTTCGACTGGGTGGACGACCCGGAAGAGCGGCTGAACCTGGCCGCCTCGCGGCCCATCCTGACGGGTCGCCTGACCCGGCTGCTGCGGGAGCAGGTGGAGGTTTCGGGACAGGGAGCGGTAGCGGCGCCGGAAGTCGAGCTGGACGAGGAAACCCGGGGCCGGCTCCGGGCCCTTGGCTACATCGAGTAGCGTCGCTGAAGACCGTCCACGTGGGGCGAAAGCGCGTCCGGGAACGGCCGTCAAGGAGCAAGGGGACCACCGGCCCGAACACAGGCACGGCGATCGTCAAGATCAGGCCCTTGGAGTGAAGCGGAACGCGGCGCCACGGCGTGTGTGCCGGCCGGCACTCAGCGCAGAGCAAGCGCGATGAAGCCGCCGGCCATCGGCGCCATCATGGCGAGTATTCCGCCGATCATCCACTTGATCGCCCTCATTTCGCCTCGCAGACCCTCCATCTCGCCCCGCAGACCGTCCATCTCGCCTCGCAGACCGTCCATCTCGCCCCGCATCTCGCCCCGCAGACCGCCCATCTGGCCCGCGATCTCCTGGCGGAAGCTCTCGAAGCGGTCTCGGACCTCCTGGCGCAGGGCCTCCATCGCTCTCTCGAGAGCGTCGATTCGGGCTGTGTTGTTCGCCACGGTTGTCGCGAGGTCACCCAGGTCGGCGCGGACCTCGGCGATGTCCTGCTTGAGTTCGGTGCGCAGGTCGGCGATGTCCTGCGTCAGCGCGCCTTGAACCGCAGCGACATCCTGCTTCGTTGCCAGCGCTTCCTGAGTGTCACCGATCATCTGGAGTAGCGCCTCCACCTGAGCTGGGTCGAAGCCGGCCGCTTCGAGCCGTCGCCTTTCCGTCCGGGTGGACGATGTTACCGCGTAGCTTTCCATTTTCTTGAACCTCCTGCTGACTTGGACGGATCTCGGGCCGATCTGTCGGATACGCGATCCCGCCCGCGGGCTCCGCGGCGCCTGCTTGAGGTCCGGAAGTTGCGCCGTTTGCTATCGTCCGCGCTCCAGTGAACAAGATCTTCGGCCGCACGGCCGCCGCGTTGGCGATCGCCGCTCTCGTCACTGCCGCTGACGCGGCGGCTCAGCCGGAGGACCCGCCGCTCGAGGTCCTGATGCGAGCCACGGACGACGCGATGCGGGGCGAGTCCAGCGAGAGCCGGATCACGATGCGGATCAGGACGGAGCGCTGGCAGCGGGAGTTGCGGCTCCACGTGATCTCGGAGGGGAGCGAGAAGGCGCTGGTCCGGATCGAGGCGCCGGCCAAGGAGCTCGGCACGGCAACGCTCAAGGTCGAGCAGAACATCTGGAACTACCTGCCGAACGTGGACCGGACGATCAAGGTGCCGGCGTCGATGATGCAGGCGGCGTGGATGGGCAGCCACTTCACGAACGACGACCTGGTCCATGAGTCCCGCTACAGCGAGGACTTCGAGTGCGTCTACCGGGAGCGGCCGGCGGACGGATCGGGCCATTGGCTGGTGCGCTGTGTGCCGTTGCCGGATGCTCCCGTCGTGTGGGGCGCGATCGACGCCCGGTTTCGGGCGCGGGACATGCTGCTCGACCAGGCGGAGTACTTCGACGAACGCGAACGGCTGGTGCGCACGGTCGTCTACGAGGACTTCGGTCCGCTGGGCGGCAGGACGCTGCCGCGCCGGATGCGGGTGATCCCGACGGACGATCCCGACGAGTTCACCGAGATCGTGTACGAGGAACACGCCTTCGACGTCGATCTGCCGCCGGCTACGTTCTCGCTGCAGTCGTTGCGGCAGTGACGGGCCCGCCGGCGGGCAGACGGACGCACCCGCTTCCCGGCTCGCAGGCAGGTGGAGCAGGCCGCCGCGTCGAGCGTCCCGGGGGTCGAGATCAGGAACTGGCGCGACCTCCTGCCGGGTCTCGCCGACGTCTCGACGCCGCCCGGGCGGCCGTTCAGGTGGACGCCGCCGCGTGAAGATCCTCCGCATGGCCTGGCGCAACCTGTGGCGCAACGGCCGCCGCACCCTGGTCACGGTCGGGGCGATGACGCTGGCCCTGTGGACGATGGTCATCTATACCTCGCTCATGCAGGGGATGCTGAGCAGCATGGAGAGCACCCTGCTCGACGTCGAGGTGGGCGAGATCCAGGTGCACGCCGACGGGTACCGGGAACGGCCGTCCATCTGGGAGCGGATCGAGGATCCGGAGGCGCTGCTTCAGGCCCTGGACGAAACCGGGCTGCGGTCGAGCGCGCGCCTGCTCGGCGGCGCCCTGGTCGCCTCGGGCGACGCGTCGACCGGCGCCGTGCTCAAGGGTCTCAGCCCGGAACGCGACGCCATGGTGAGCGACGTCTACCTGCGGCTCGACCGGGGCGGGTGGCTCGAGCCGTCCGAACCCGAGGGCGTCGTGCTGGGTTACCGACTGGCGCGGACTCTGGGTGTCGACCTCGGCGACGAGCTGGTGGCGCTGAGCCAGGCGACCGACGGCAGCATGGCGAACGATCTCTTCCGGGTCCGGGGCGTGCTTCAGAGCCTTAGCGAGGAGACGGACCGGGCGACCGTCTTTCTCCTCGAGGAGCAGTTCCGGAGCTTCTTCACGCTCGAGGACGGCGCCCACCAGGTGATCGTCCGCAGCGGCGAGGGGCAGGACCTGGCGGCGGCGGCGGGAGTCGTGGAGCAGGCCGCCGCGTCCAGCGTCCCGGGGGTCGAGGTCAGGAGCTGGCGCGACCTCCTGCCGGGCATCGCGAACATCTTCGACTCCGCCCAGGCCGCCGTCCAGGTGGTGGCCTTCGTCGTCTACGTCGTGATCGCGATCCTGATTCTGAACGCCATGCTGATGGCGGTCTTCGAGCGGATCCGCGAGTTCGGGGTGCTGAAGGCGATCGGCGTGTCGCCCCGGCGGGTGCTCGCGCTCATCCTCACCGAGGGGGCGCTGCAGGCCGCGCTGGCTACCGCGCTCGGACTCGCGGCGAGTGTGCCCGCGCTCTGGTTCGTCACCACCAGGGGGATCGATGTCGGTCCACTGGGCGGTACCGCGGTCATGGGCGTTTCGATGGATCAGATCTGGACTGGCGCCCTCAATCCGGCGACGATCGCGGGTCCGGTCCTCATCCTGCTCTTCATCGTCGCCCTGGCGGTCCTGTTCCCGGCCGTCAAGGCTGCCCGGATCAGCCCGATCGAGGCCATTCACCACCAGTAGCGGACCGTGGAGACGTCTTGTGGACCTGCGCCTTCCTTGCGGGTTCAGATCGTTTCCTGCGGACGAACCGGCGGCGCCGCCGTGGCCGTTGAGCAGATCTCAGCAGACCTCCTTTCCTGCGCAGGCGAGCATTCCCGCCCGCTTTCTCGAGGCCGGCATGGCGGCAGTCACGCTCAAGGCCGAGTGCCGCCTGCGCTCGGCCATGCAGGGCCTTCAGCTTCTGCCGGGAGGCGAGGTCGATCTGGGCGTCGTCTTCCTCGAGCCGGGCGCGGTGGTCACGGGACGGGTCTTCGACGCGGTCGGCGCCGAGCCGGCGGCCGGCTGCCTGGCGAAGCTTCGGGCCATGATTCGGGCCAGTTCGGGGCAGCTCCTGCTTGACGCCGGCGTTGAGGACTTGATAGCGTTTTCGCCATTGGACACGAGAGGAGGCCTCCCGCAACGAACAAGAGGAGGTATCCCATGAGAGATGGTAAGCGGTTCCGTTCCTTCGTCCTGTCGACGATGGTGTTCTTTGTGCTGCTGGTGCCGCTGACGGCGGGCGCACCGATGGCCAGCGGCAGCGGGTGTGATTGGGGATGCGAGAGCGGCTTCACGCTCAACAGCAAGACTTGGCGTTGTGCCGCTGCAGGGAACGATTGCATGAGGTGCACTCTCCGCTGCCCGTACTAGGATGGTTCGCAGCTTGGTCGCTGCGCTGTCGCGAAGGTAACTGGCGGCGAGTCCGGATGCTTGTTTGTGGACGGTCGGCCAAGGGGTCGCACTGCGTGGGCGGCTTGCTTGTGCTGTTGTGCTCCCACGCCGTTGTGCCTGATGCTGCCGCTGAATGTCTGAGCCTGAGTTCGGCGGCGGAGCTTCCGCGGCTTGGCGGGATTCAAGGCGAGTGGCTCGGTCCGGATGAGTTCGTTCTGGTCGATATTAAGGGAGCGCGTCTTCTCACCTACACCGTGGGCGGCGCGTCGGAGACGGTTTGGCCGCCTTCGGGCCAGTCCTGGCTCGGGCCGCTCTCCGTTGAACACACCCTTGAGCTTGAGCTTGACGCGGTCGTCGCGGCCGAAGATGGTCTGATTCTCGCAGTCTACGAGTTGAAAGCCGGTTCCGGTGGGGCGAAGGCGTTCTCGGCGGCCTCTCTTGTGCGCCTCGACAGCGCTCTGCGGCCCACCTCACTGCTGGATTGGGATTGGCCTGCGCCCGGCCAGCCCGAAGGTCGAAGCTCACCCCTGACCTTCGTGAATGAGTTGGTCGCCGTGGGCGCCACGCTCTTCGCATGGGGCGGCCACATGGATCAGCTTCCTCGACCCACGCTCTTTGCGCTGGGCGGAAACTCGGGCTCAGGCGGCTCAGGTCCGGACAACCGCAGGCAGGGCCTCCGGGAAGAGGCGCGATGGCCTCTTCTCGAGGGTGAAGGTCAGTACCAGGGTTCCTTGCCGATACGGTCCTTGGCGGCTGGCAGCAACGAGAGGGCCGGGTTTGCCTACGCCCTGCGAATGGCGCCGACGCCGTTCATCCAGATACTCACGCCGGCGGAGAGTGGGCCCCTGCAGCGGTTGACGTCCTTTCCCGAATCGGCAAGCTCACTGCCGGATCTGCCTCCAAGAAGGGGCTGGGACACTGTGCACGCATTCTTCACCGCGGCTGAGGCTGCCAGCTATCCTGCGGGTCTCTACGGCCAGGGGGGTCGGCTGTACGTCCTTGCACGTGAATTCGTCGACGGCGCACCATTCTGGGATCTTCACCACATCGATCCCGTGAAGGACAGAATCGTCGGCAGGACGCGTTTGCCCACGAACGCGGCTTATGTGAGCCTGCTTCCCGGAGAGAAGTACTGGGTGCTCGAGGAGTCGAGCAGTTTCGTGGTCGACTTGTTCCGGCAGCCGATTCGCCTGCTGCTGCTGGACTCGGAGGCGGTTCGGGCCGGCGGGGAACTGCGGTGCGACTGACGGCCGCCCTGGTCTGGCTGCCGCTGCTGGCTCGCTGGTTGGCGCTGACGAGTTCCGGATGGACCATCGCTCTCGCCGAGGAGACGGCTCGGTCGATTCCGTCGTCCGCATGCGCGGAGTTGCGCACGAGCGACTTGCCCCGGTTGGGCCGCATTCGAGGGGATTGGCTCGGGCCGCGCCGGTTCGTATTGGCCGACCCGAAGCGGCACCGGATGCTGGCCTATGAGGTCTCAGACGGTGGGGTGGAGAGCATTCGCGCGCCTGTTTGGGGATCGTGGCTGCCCGCTGCGCGGGCTGTCCAGGTGGAACCGACCTACGCGACGCGCTTCCGGGACGGACTCGTTGTTGCGGCTCATTCCCCTCCAGGTCCGGATTCATCAGGCGAGGCGCAACTTGTTCTGTTGAACGACGAGTTCACTCCGGTCCACGCGATCCGGTGGCCTTCGGCCGCCCGCCCGGTCGGCCAGCCCGAACGCGAAGTGTATGCCGGGCTCGTCTCACAGGTGCTGGTCTCGGGCGAACGGGTCGCCCTCCTGGCTCGACTTCGCGAGACCAAGGCCATCGTTGAGTTGACTCTTCTGCGAACAGACGGGGTGAACAGTCTGCGCGAGGATGCGTTGTGGCAGCCCTTGGAGGGCGAGTACCCGATCATCAGTCACCTGCCGATCAGATCGCTGGCGGCGACCGAAGGAACCAATCGGGCGATGTACGCTCTGAGGTTCGCGAAGGCGCCCTTCATCCAGGTGCTTGGCCACCCGAGCATGCAGCGGCTCTCGGCTTTCCCGGAGTCGGGGACGCCGCTGCCGACGTTTCCCGAGGGCTTCTCGCCAGCCTTCTATGCGGTTGCCGAATCGGCCGCGTTTCCGGTGGGCCTCTACGGGCACGGGGATCGTCTCTACGTCCTGTCTCGGGAGTTCGTGGATGGCGTGACACTTTGGGAACTCCACCACCTTGACCCCGTGAAGGACAGAATCGTCGGCAGGACGCGTTTGCCCACGAACGCGGCTCATGTGAGCCTGCTTCCCGGAGAGAAGTACTGGGTGCTCGAGGAGTCGAGCAGCTTTGTCGACGACGGCTTCCGGCAGCCGATCCGCCTGCTGCTGCTGGACTCGGAGGCGGTCGAGGCTGGCGGGGAACTGCGGTGCGACTGACGGCGAGGGTCGGTTGAGCCGCCCTTTCGTCCAGTGCTGCGCGCGGTCCCGGGTGAACGCCCGGCGCGGTGCCGTTTGCGCGGCCCTGGCACTTCTCCTGGTTGGCGTTGGGGCGGAGGCACAGCGGGAGAATCCGGAAGCTCCGGCGAACCCTGGCCGCATGCGCGTCCTTGGCGCCGACGGCATCGGCGCGGAGGGCGCTGAAGTGCGGGTTCTGCGGCCCGAGCAGGGCGGGGTCTCGCCGACGGCCGCGATCCTCGTGGACACGACGACGATCGAGGGAGGCTTCGCGCGGTCTCCAGTGCCCCGACTCGCCGGCCTGACCGTGGTGATCGATCACCCGCTCCATCTGCCCTTCGTTGCCAGCTTCCCGGGGGCTCCGTTGCCGGGGATGATCGCGTTGCAGTCCGGAACTGCGGTGGCCGGGGAGGTGATCGCGGGCGAGACGTCTGCGCCCGTGGCCGGCGCCGAGGTTTGCGCCTCCTGGGTCGATGAGCAGGCGCCGGAGCGCTTCCAGCGTTGGCGCCGGTGCGCGGCGTCCGACGATGCGGGCCGATTCCGGATTGCCGGTATTCCGCCCCGTGGGGTCGACGTCACCGTCGCTGCGTCGGGCTTCAGGGAACGGGTGGCGCCGTTGGATGATGCGGACGGTCCGGTCGTCCTCGCGCTGGACCCGGTCGATCCGACGGATCGCCTGGCCGCGGCGCCGGCCGACGCCGGCCGCGTCCTGGTCGAGGTCGTGGGTTTCGACGGGAATCCTGTCGAGCGCTTCACCATGCGGGTTCAGATCGCTTCCGGCGGACGAACTGGCGGCACGGCCGTGACGGTGGAGCAGACATCCGTTCCCGCGCAGGCGAGCATTCCCGCCCGCTTCCTTGGGGCCGGCATGGCGGCAGTCACGTTCGAGGCCGAGAACCACCTGCGCTCGGCCATGCAGGGCGTTCAGCTTCTACCCGGCGGCGAGGTCGATCTGGGTGTCGTCTTCCTCGAGCCGGGAGCGGTGGTCACGGGACGGATCTTCGACGCGGTCGGCGCCGAACCGGCGGCCGGCTGTCTGGCGGAGCTTCTCCCTCCCGGAGCGGGGGAGCTTCGCGCCATGCTGCTCGGCATCCAGTCGCTTGCGGTGTCCGACGAAGAGGGCCGCTACCTGCTCGGCGGTCTGCCCGAGGGGCGCTACCACCTGCGGCGGCAATGCGTCGGTGCGCCGACGCTTGATTCCCTCGTCGTCCTGGACGCTTCGGAGAGACTGGATCTCGGCGAGACCTGGCTCGGTTCGGATCGCCGGGTGGAGGTTCTCGTCGATGGCGTGGACGGGGGCGTGCTCCGCGTCTTCGACCGCTTCAAGGAGATCACGCGGCCAATCGCCGAAGCGGTCTTCGTGCCGGTGGGCGGGGGCGGCGGCGCCGATGGCGAGCAGTCCTCGTCGGCAGAGATCGTTCTTGCCGGCGGGAGTACCGCTTCGAGATTCTGGGTCCCGGCCGTGCGCTGCGCGCTTCGCGGGAGGCGACGATCGTCCCGGACGGTACGGCCAACGTGCAGTCGATCGGGCTTTCGGCGGCCGGTCGCGCGATCCGGAGCGTCCTGACGATGGCCGGGCGCCCGGTGGCGGGCGGTTCGGTGGCGCTGGGACCCGTGCTCGATTCGGCCCGGAGCAGCGGCACGATCATGGTGACCACGCAGGGCGGGCGGCGCCGATTCGCGCCGCGGGACGTTCCAGGCTGCCGCCCCGAGCCTCCGGGCGAATGTCGGGAACGATGGAGCCTTCGTGGTTGAAGGCGCGTCGGACGGTTTTCTGTGGCTGACCTGGTATGCGCCGGATGGAACCACGGTGAGCCGGTTGTGGCCGGAGGGCGCCGTGCCGCAGTTCGATCTGGGCGGTACAGGGGTGAGCGGCGTGTTGCTCGACGGTGACGGCGTACCGGTTCAGGGAGGTTCGGTGGCCCTGATCGGCAGTCTGGGCCGGACGGTGGCGACCGGCTCGAGCCTTGCCGGCGGCGGTTTCGAACTGCCTCCGGCGCCGCCGGGGGAGTACCTGCTCCGGGGTCGGTCTGACGCAGGGTCGAGCGTCGCGGTCGAGGTCGAGCTCGCTTCCGAGGCTCCCCGCCCGGTGGTGCTTCGGATGCCGGGCGGCGAACCGGGCGACATTGCGCTCTCGTTGCGGCGCCCCGGCGGCGCCGCTGTCGCCGGCGCGTGGGTCCATCTCGTCGACACAGCGGGCGACGTGGCGGGAACCGGCCTTACCTCCGAGCGGGGCCGTTACGCGAACAGCGGAATCCCTGCCGGCGGGCTGTCGGTGGTCTGGAACGACGGTACGGCTTGTGTCGGCGGTTCGCACGATCACGGTGGAGGGCGGCGAGTCGGCTCGGCTCGAGCTCACCCTCCCGGCCGGTCGGCTCCTGGAACTGCGTTGCCCGGCCGAGGACTGTGGCGGCGAGCCGCTTTCGTTCCTGAGCGTGAGGACGGAATCCGGCGTCGAGATCGCGGGCCACCTGACCGGCGCCGCGGGCAACTCCCGGTTTTCCGATGACGGCGCTCTCGGTGTCGGTTGCGTCACGCCGGACACCTACGGGTTCTCGTTCTGGACGGCGGGCGGCGCTGGCATGCCGAAGTCGAGGTCGGCGCCGAAGGGCCGCCGGAGACGCCGGTTGCGGTCCGCGGTCGTCCGGCCGGCCTCTAGCTCCAGCTCGCGACCTCGCCTGACCGGTCTCGGCGCCGGGCCTGATCGGACGCGAGTTGGCGCCGTCCCTTTGGCGCGGGTGCACCACCCCGGCCCCGGCCCGGTCCCGCGACCCGCCGGTACGCCCCGTCCAGGAACGATGGAGCTCCCGCAGAGCGCATCGGTCGCGCCTGGCCGACGGGGAGGGTATCCTCCGGCCGCATACGAGGAGCGAACATGAGTGGACCGAGTGTGTTGACGCTGGCTTGGCGCAACCTGTGGCGGAACCGCCGGCGAACCCTGCTGACGATGGGTTCGATCGTCTTCGGCGTGTTCCTCGCGGTGGTGTTCACCGCGATGCAGGACCGCAACTGGAAGGACATGATCGATCTGGCCGCCCGCCTCGGGGGCGGCCACGTCAGCCTGCAGCATCCGGAGTACCTGGATACGCCGACCCTGACCCGCACCGTCGTTCGCGGCGAAGCGGTGGAGGCCGCGCTCGACGGCGAGGGCGGTCGAATTGCGCGCTCGGTCGACCGGGTGGTAGGGCCGACGATGCTGGCGACGGCGGGCGAGAACTTCAGCGCCGCCTTCATCGCCTTCGATCCGGAGGTGGAAGACGAGACGACGTTGTCGATCCTGGAAGCGCTCGACGGGGGAGCGGCCCTCGAGCCCGGCGATGCTCAGGGTGTGATTCTCGGCCACCGCCTGGCGAGCAATCTGGGGATGGAACTCGGCGACAAGGTGGTCTACACGGTGACCGACAGGAACGGGGAGATCGTCAGCGGCCCTGGCGAGACTGCGGGGGACGCTCCGGACCAACGCGCCGAGCGTCGACGGCGGGTTCTGCCTGCTGCCGATCGCTACGGTGCGGGACCTGCTCGGCTACGGTGAGGACGAGGCGACGATGGTCGCCGTCTTTCTTCACGATCAGCGGCAGAGCGGGCGGGTCGCGGGCCGGCTGGACCGGGAACTCGGCGGCGCCCTGGCGGCTGTGCCCTGGAACACGAGCCAGCCTCAACTCGCCGCGTTCATCGCGCTCAAGGTGGGCGGCGCGGTGTTCATGGAGCTCCTGATCGCCGTCCTGGTCGCGGCCGGGATCTTCAACACGCTGTTCGTCAGCGTGATGGAGCGCCTGCGGGAGTTCGGCATCATGCTGGCGATCGGCTGGAGCCCGGGCCGGCTGTTCCGCCTGGTCATGATGGAGAGTGTCTGGCTGGCGGCGCTTGGTCTGGTCGGCGCGTTCCTGCTCACGCTCGGGCCGTACCTCTACCTTTCGTCCACGGGGCTCGACCTGACCGCGGTCTACGGCGGCACGGTCGAAGTCGCCGGCGTGGGCCTCGATCCGGTGCTCAAGATCGGCATCTTCCCGCGCAACGCGGTGATGATCGCCCTGTTCGCGGTCGTTGCCACACTGGCATCGGGCATCTATCCGGCCTGGCGCGCGGGGCGGGTGGAACCGGTCGAGACGATCAGGGTGGTGTGAGGTGGCAGGCGATCCCATCATCTCCCTCACGGACGTGACCAGGGTCTACCGTCAGGGCAGCGTGGACATCCATGCCCTGCGCGGGCTGACTCTGGAGATCGAGCCGGGCGAGTTCACTGCCGTCTGCGGCCCTTCCGGTTCCGGCAAGACAACCACCCTGAACCTGATCGGTGCGCTCGATTCCGTGACCTCGGGCTCGATCGCGCTCGAGGGACGGGAGTTGGGCAATCTGAACAAGAAGGAGTTGAGCGCGCTTCGCCGCGACCGGATCGGCTTCGTGTTCCAGGCCTACAACCTGATGCCGGTGCTCACGGCCTACGAGAACGCCGAGATGGTGCTCTGGGTCCAGGGCGTCGACGCGGCGACGCGGCGCGAACGGGTGATGGACCTCCTCGATCAGGTAGGACTGAAGGGGTTGGAGGATCGCCGTCCGTCCGAACTGTCGGGCGGGCAGCAGCAGCGGGTGGCGATCGCTCGCGCGATTGCCAGCAATCCGGCCGTGGTGCTCGCCGACGAGCCGACGGCGAACGTGGACTCCGAAACCGCGGAGACCCTGCTCGGCCTGATGGAGACCCTCAACCGGGACCAGGGCGTGACCTTCCTCTTCTCGACCCATGATCCGCAGGTGATGGAACGGGCGCGCCGGGTGGTGCGCCTCGTCGATGGCGGCGTCGCGAGCGACGAGCGCCGCTGAGCGGCTGCCCCGGCCGGCCGGCGTGGTGGCCGGCGTGCTGCTCGCGGTACTGGCAACGGGCGCCGTCGAGCCGTCGGCCGCGCAGACCACGGTCGGCGGCGATGTGCGGCTCTTCGCCTTCCAGGTCCTGGAGGAGCTCGATGGCGATGACGGCAGCGACAACGATGGCGGCGAGGACGCTGCCGAAGACGCCGTGCCCCGCGGCGCCGGCGGCGTGGAGCTCGGGATCTTGCGACTCAAGCTCGATTCCCGCTGGCGGACGGGATCGCAGGACCGGCTGCGCCTCGAGGGTACACGGCGTGGCGCAGGCGGTCTCGCCGCCCGGCAGCGGTTCCCTGACCTCGGTGGCCACCGGCGCCACGCGGCGCTTCTTCGATCTGGAGTCCGACTCCTTCGGCGGCGGCGACGTGGCCGGCGCCACCGAGATCGACCGGCTCAATCTGCGCTGGGACCGGCCGGGCTTCCGGATGGTCGCGGGGCGTCAGGCGATCACCTGGGGCGTGAACTACTTCTGGCCCGTGCTCGACCTGTTCGCTCCGTTCGCGCCGCAGCGGATCGACCGTGCCTACAAGCCCGGCGTCGACGCGCTCCGGTTCACCGTGCCGGTGGGCGACTTCTCCGAGGTCGAGGTGATCGCGGCAAGCCAGGGGACGCGTACGCCGGACGACCTGAGCTTCGCCTCGCTGGGCCGTTTCCACAGCGAACTCGGCGAGGGCCCCTCGAGCGTCGACTTCGGCTACATGGTCGGCGGCTTTCACCGCGACTTCGTTCTCGGGGGCTTCTTCTCGGCCGATGTCTGCGGCACGGGTCTGCGTGGAGAAGTCTCCTGGACCAGTCCCGGCTGCGACCCGCGGAGCGGTCATCCGGTGTTCGGTTGCGGAGACTTCTGGCGTTCCACGGTCGGTGTCGACCGGCTGCTCACGCCGACCCTGACCCTGATCGCCGAGGCGAGCTGGAACGGTTTTCGGGGCCGGCGACCCGGCGGATTACGCGCGGCTTGCCGATGCCGACCGGGTCCGGCGCGGCGAGGTGGTGTCTCTCGGACGACGCCATGCCGCTCTTTCGCTCGCGTGGCAGGCTCATCCGCTGCTGACCGTGAGCGGCGCGGTCCTCTTCAACCGGGAGGATTCCTCGGCACTGTTCCAGCCCGGCATCACCTGGTCCGTGTCCGACCACGTGTCGATAGGCGCGGGCCTGATCGGATCGACCGGGCGTGACCTTCGAGACGGGGCGCCGGCCAGTGAGTATGGCGCCGTGCCCGTGGTGGCCTGGTCTTCGCTGACTGCCTGGTTCTAGGGAGTTGTGCGGCAAGGACCGGGACCTTGGAAAACCGGCAGACCGGTTTCCCGCCGCTACCGCAGCCTCGACGACTACTCGCCTCTCGGACGGCCTCGGACAGGGACCGGAATCCACCCGGCAAAGGTACAGGTGCGCCGGCCTGCCATCCGTGCGCCCGCTGACGTGCGCACGGACTGGTTCACGGGTGGCGCGGAGCGCGCCACCCGGGTTCTGGCCGGCTTTCCCGGGAAACACGGCGCGAGGCGGCAGCCTCGCTCCTTGGACGCTGGCGGTTCTTTACGGGTTGTTCACCAACCGTCCGCTACGCTCCGATCCGGCAGCAGACTGTTTGATTTCACGAGATGAAGCACATGAAGACCTCAAGAGTCACTTCGGCCGGATACTGTCTGGCGCTGGCCGTTCTGGTTGCCGCTTGCGGCGGCGGTTCCCGCAACCTGATCCAGAACAAGGGCTCCGACACCCTGGTCAATGTGGCCCAGGCGTGGGCCGAGAGCTACGCCTCCGTGGCGTCCGAGACCGTCGTCGCGGTGTCGGGCGGCGGGTCGGGGACGGTATCGCGGCAATGATCAACGGCACGGTCGACATCGCGAACTCGAGCCGCAAGATGAAGGACTCCGAGATCGAGCTGGCGCGCGGAAACGGCAACGATCCGATCGAGTTCGTCGTCGGCTTCGACGCGCTGGCGGTGTACGTCCATCCCGACAACCCGCTCGACCAGGTTTCGCTGGAGCAGTTGGCCGAACTCTACGGTGAGGGCGGCGACGTTGACGCCTGGAGCCAGTTGGGCGTCGAGGTGCCCGGCTGCAGCAGTGACGAGATCGTCCGCGTCAGCCGCCAGAACAACTCCGGCACCTACGTCTACTTCCGCGAGGCGGTGCTGGGCGAGCGGCGCGACTTCAGGCTCGGTTCGCGCGACATGCACGGCTCGAAGGACGTGGTCGACCTGGTCGAGAACACGCCCTGTGCGATCGGCTACAGCGGCCTCGCCTACGCGACGGACCACGTGAAGATGCCCTGCGTCAGGAAGGGCGAGGACGGCGACTGCGTGTCACCCTCGGTCGAGACGGCGATTGACGGTTCCTATCCGATCGCGCGTCCGCTCTTCATGTACACCGCGGGCGAGCCTCAGGGCGCCATTCGGGAGTATCTCGACTGGGTGTTGAGCGACGAGGGCCAGTGCATCGTCTATGAGAAGGGGTACGCGCCGCGGGGCGACGTGAACTGTTCGTGACGCCTGCGGCCGCACTCCTCCGGCGGCTTGGGTGGCTGACATGACGCACGCCGCCGATCGGCGGGACCTCGCCTGGTGGATCGACCGGACGATGCAGGTGCTCGTCCTGGCGGGCGGCCTGTCGGCGATCGTCTTCATCGCCGGCATCTTCCTCTTCATCACGCGGGAGGGCGCCGGCTTCGTCTTTGACCGATTCGACTTCCGCGAGTTCTTCTTCTCGCCGCGTTGGACCCCGACCTCGAACCACAACCCCACCTACGGCGCCCTCGCCCTGATCGCGGGCACGGCCTCCGTGACCGGCCTCGCGATGGTCGTCTCGGTGCCCTTCTCACTCGGCGCCGCGATCTACATCGGCGAGTTCGCCACCGGCCGGGTGCGCGAGACGCTCAAGGTCCTGGTGGAGCTGTTGGCAGCGATTCCGTCCGTGGTCTGGGGGTTCATCGGACTCTCGATCATGAACCCGCTGATTATCCAGGTCTTCGACGTGCCGGTGGGTCTCAACGTCCTGAACTCGGGGATCATCCTGGGGTTGATGGCGGCGCCGATCATGACCACGATCGCCGAGGATGCACTCAAGGCGGTGCCTGACGGATACCGGGAGGCTGCCGAGGCGATGGGCGCGACGCGCTGGCAGGTCACCTTCAAGGTCGTGCTGCCCGCCGCTCGCAACGGTCTGGTCGCGGCCACACTGCTCGGTGTGGGTCGCGGCTTCGGCGAGACGATGGCGGTGCTGATGGCCAGCGGCCACTCGGTCAACCTGCCGACCAGCCCCTTCGACTCGGTGCGGGCGTTGACCGCGACGATCGCGGCCGAGCTGGGTGAGACGGCAGCCGGATCGGACCACTACCAGGCGTTGTTCACGCTCGGCATCTTCCTGTTCATCGTGACGTTTGCGATCAACCTGGCGGCGGACGTCTTCGTGCGCGGCGGCCGGCGCAAGTACCGCCGACGGGGCCGTCGCCCGGCCGCTTCGGCGAACCCGTAGGGACAGCAGCCCGTGGCAGAAGTCGCGCTGCATTCGAGCGGCCATGCATCCCGCCCGGCATCGTGCCAGTCCGTGCGCCCGCTGACGGGCGCACGGACTGGTTCGCGGGTGGCGCGGAGCGCGCCACCCGGGTTGCTCCTCGGTCGAATATGGCCCGATATACTCCCTCGTCGCGCCTTGCCGGGCGGGCGCCTGGCCACTCTCGGTGCGACACGGACTTCTGCCACGGGCTGCTAGAGGGGGGAGCGCGTGTTCGAGGCCACCGAACGCAACCGACGGAACCGGAAGGTCGAAGGCCTGTTCCGGCTCCTCTTCCTGTGGATGACCTGCATGCTCATCCTGCCGGTCGCCCTGATTCTCGGCGTGCTCATCGTCCGAGGCGGTCCAGCGATCTCCTGGGAGTTCCTGTTCACCCGGCCGATCAACAACATGACCGCGGGCGGCATCCTGCCAGCCCTGGTCGGTACCGTGTGGCTGGTCGTCGTCGCCCTGATCGCCTCGGTGCCGGTCGGCGTGGCGGCCGCGCTCTACCTGAGCGAGTACGCGCCGGACAACCGCCTGACCCGGGCGATCAACCTGGCGATCATCAACCTGGCCGGCGTGCCGTCCATCGTTCACGCGCTGTTCGGCCTCGGCGCCTTCGTCATCTTCTTCCGTTTCGGCACCAGCATCCTGGCCGCGAGCCTGACGCTGGCGATCATGACGCTGCCGGTGGTGATCGTCGCCACCCGGGAGTCGCTCCAGACCGTGCCGCTGGCGTTCCGGGAAGCGTGCTGGAACATGGGCGCGACCCGCTGGCAGACGATCCGCAAGGTCGTGTTGCCGAACTCGGTCAGCGGCATCCTGACCGGCGTCATCCTCGAGGTCTCGCGCACGGCCGGCGAGACGGCGCCGATCATGTTCACCGGCGCGGCGGTCTTCATGCCCTTCCTGCCGCAGGGCGTGCTCGACCAGACGATGGCGATGTCGCTCCATCTGTTCGTCATTTCGACTCAGGTGCCGGACGTGCCGGAGCACATGCCCTTCGGCGTCGCACTGGTTCTGATCTCCCTGGTGCTGGCGATGAACGGGCTTTCGATCGCCTTCCGGGTCTATCTGCGGGGCCGCAAGAAGTGGTGAGCACGGCCGCGCCGCCGAGCGCCGACTCCGACTGCGCGATCGACGTGGTCGATCTGGCGATCCGCTACCACGGACAGTTGGCGCTCTCCGGGGTCACGCTGAAGGTTCCGGCGCACGACATCTTCGGCGTCATCGGACCGGCGAACAGCGGCAAGACGTCCTTCCTGCGCGCCGTCAACCGGATGGACCTGATGACGGCCGGCATGGAGGTTTCGGGGAGCGTTCGGGTCGAGGGTCGGGACGTTCGCAGTTGGCGCAATCCGTATGCCCTGCGACGGCGCATCGGCGTCGTCTTCCCGCTGCCGGTGGGTCTGCCGATGACGATCTACGAGAACGTCGCGCTGTCGTCGCGGCTGCGAGGCACCCGGAACAAGGCCGACCTGGACGTGATCGTGGAACGCTGTCTCCGGCGGGCCGCGCTCTGGGACGAGGTGAAGGACCGGCTCGATTCCCTGGGCAGCCTTCTGTCGGGCGGGCAGCAGCAGCGCCTGACGATCGCCCGCGCCCTGTCCCAGGATCCGTCGATCCTGCTGCTCGACGAATTCTCGATCGCGGTCGATCCGGTAACCACGATGCGGATCGAGGAAGTGCTCTCGGAACTCAAGTCCGAGATGACGATCGTGCTGGTCACGAATCTCGTGCAGCAGGCGCGGCGGCTGGCCTCGCAGACCGCCTTCTTCCTGACCGGCGAGCTGGTCGAGGTGACGGAGACAGAGGCGATGTTCGAGGGCGCCGCTCAGGACCCGCGGACCACCGCCTACGTCGAAGGGAAGTTCGGATGACCTTGAGCGGCGGTTCGATACCGGCCACTCAGGCGACGGAAGCGGCACTTGCGGCCGCGGATCCGCCGGCGGCCATCCTGATCGAGAAGCTGAGCCTCTGGTATGGCGACTTCCAGGCCTTGTTCGACGTCGACCTGCGGGTGCGGGCCGGTGCGATCACGTCCCTGATCGGCCCTTCGGGCTGCGGCAAGACGACGCTGCTCCGGTCGGTCAACCGGATCAACGAGCGTCTCGGCTACGTGCGCACGACCGGCAGCATCCGGCTCTGGGGACTCAATGTGCTCGACTCCACGGTCGAACTGGCTCAGCTTCGCAAGCAGGTGGGCATGGTCTTCCAGCGCCCGAACCCGCTACCCCTGTCGGTTCGGGACAATGTCCTGTTCGGGACCCGGGTTCACCGCCCGAACGAACGCCAGCCGACGAGAGGCGAGTCCGACCGGATCGTCGAGGAGGCACTGCGCGAGGTGCTCCTCTGGGACGAGCTGAAGGACTCGCTCGACCGCCGCGGCACGGAGCTCTCGCTCGAGCAGCAGCAGAAGCTATGTATCGCCCGGCTGCTGCCGGTCAAGCCGAAGCTGTTGCTGATGGACGAACCCTGCTCGGCGCTCGACCCGGCCGGTACGGAGGCTGTCGAGGAGCTGATCTGGAAGCTGCGCGGCGACTACACGATCCTGATCGTCACCCACAACATGGCTCAGGCACGCCGGGCGAGCGAAGAGTGCGTCTTCATGCTGCTCGGCGAGATGATCGAGCACAGCGACACGGCATCGATGTTCCTCAACCCGGCGAACAGGAAGACGGCGGACTACATCGAGGGCCGCTACGGGTAGGACGTCGTCGGCTCGCTGTCTCGCCGCATCGAGGCGGTTCGTGTTTCTCCTTGGACAGACTGCCGAGCCGTCGCATGGTTTGGCGTCGCCATGTCATGATGTCGTCATATTTCCCGGAAGAATGACGACGTTGTGTACAACGAACCCTATCCGCGGTTGGGCCGGCTGCCACGCCAGAGCTTCTTCCTGCTCGGTGTCCGTGGGGTCGGCAAGAGCACCTGGGCGCGCCGCAGTCTCTCCGACGCTCATTGGATCGACCTGCTCGACGAGGCGCGGTATCAGGACTACCTGGTCGACCCATCCTTGTTTGCCGCAGAGCTGCGATCGATCGCGCCCGGAGACCGGGTGGTGGTCGACGAGATCCAGCGGCTGCCGAATCTCCTGAACGAAGTCCATCGGTTCATCGAGGAGCGCGGGCTTCGCTTCGCGCTGCTGGGATCGAGCGCCCGCAAGTTGAAGGCGGCGGGAGTCAACCTCCTGGTCGGGCGCGCCTTGCGCCGGATGATGCATCCGTTGACGCCGGAGGAACTCGGCGCCGACTTCGACCTGGAGACGGCGCTTCGCTCGGGGACGATTCCGCTCGTGTGGATGGCGGAGGACCGTCGGGCGGCGCTCGAAAGCTACGTGCAGCTCTATCTGCGCGAAGAGATCCGCGCGGAGGCGCTGGTCAGGAACCTGGCCGGCTTCGCTCGTTTTCTGCCGGTTGCCGCCCTGTGCCACGGCGCTGTCGTGAACGTCTCGGGGTTGGCGCGTGATTGCGGCGTCTCCCGAACGACGGTGCAGGGCTACCTGGAGATCCTGGAGGACACCCTGCTCGCGTATCGGCTGCCGGCGTTCGAAGCGAAACTGCGCGTGCGGGAGCGACGACACCCCAAGCTCTACTGGATCGACGCCGGACTGGTTCGGGCGACGAAGAGGCTCTACGGTCCGGTCGCGCCCGAGGAGCGCGGGGCGCTCGTCGAAGGATGGGTGCTGCATCTGCTCCGGGCGCACGGGGAGGGGACGGACCTGTACGAAGCTGTCCACTATTGGAGCCCCCATTCCGCCGCGCGGACGGAGGTGGACTTCCTCCTGCGCCGAGGTGGAGATCTGCTGGCGATCGAAGTGAAGCCACAGGGCAGGTACCACACCGGTCTGCTCCGCGGCTTGCGGGCGGTGGCCCAACTGAGCGGGATGACCCGAAGGATCCTCCTCTACGGAGGCAGACGCTCGTTCCGGACCGAGGACGGAATCGACGTCTGGACGTTCGACCGGATGCACCGAAGTCTTGCCGAGGACGGGCTCTGGCCGTAAGCGGCGCCCGCGCAGGCCGACGGGCTCGGACCGGGTCGCCGGGCGGGCGCAGCCTGAACTCCAGGGAAGCGCTACGGGCGGGCGGAAGGCAGCGAGTACCTGCGGCTCTATGGCATCATCGGCCGCTGTTCCGGGACATTGATCAGAAGCGGAGGCGTTGATGGGCAGGTACGGACTGACGGACGAGGTGGTTGAACTCCGCGAGCAGATGCGCGCGTTCATCGACGGCGAGGTGATTCCGGCCGAGCCGGACCTGGAGTCGGAGTCGGGAGAGGACCGCACGCGCGGCCGGCTGGCCGAGCTCAAGGCGCTGGCCAAGCAGCGGGGCCTGTGGGCCTTGGGGCATCCCGCGGAGATCGGCGGGGGCGGGCTCCCGCTCATGCCCTTCGTCTACCTGAACGAGATCATCGGCCGCTCGCACTACGGCCAGGTCGCCGTGGGCTCGGCGTCGATGCAGGACTCGATCATGCTCCACCTTTACGCCAGTGACGAACAGAGGGAGCGGTGGCTCAAGCCCCTGGTGGCGGGCGACATCTATCCGTCCGTCGGGTTGACCGAGCCGGAGGTCGCCGGCTCCGACCCGACCCTGATGCAGACCCGGGCGGTGCTCGACGGCGACGACTGGGTGATCAACGGTCACAAGTGGTTCACCAGCGGCGCCAGCCGGGCCGCGTTCACGACCTGCTTCGCGTTGACCGAGCCGGAGGCCCAGGGCCACCGCAAGTTCTCTTCGATCATCGTGCCGACGGACACGCCGGGCTACGAGATCGTGCGCGCGGTGCCGACGATGGGCACGACGGCCGGCCAGCACTGCGAGGTCCGCTACAACGATGTCCGGGTGCCCAGGGACAACCTGCTCGGCGGCCGCGGCGAAGGGTTCGTCATCGCCCAGAAGCGGCTGGGGCCGGGCCGCATCTTCCACTGCATGAGGTGGCTGGGGCAGGCCCAGCGGGCCTTCGAGCTGATGTGCGACCGCGCCAAGTCGCGCTGGGCGCACGGTTCCTACCTCTCGGAGAAGGGCGAGATCCAGCGCTACATCGCCGAGTCGGCGGCGGAGATCCAGGCCGCCCGGCTGATGACCCTGGACGCCGCCGAGGCGATGGACCGTGGCGACCGCGCCCGGGTCGAGATCTCGCTGATCAAGTTCTGGGGCGCGCGGATGCTCCACAACGTGATCGATCGGGCGATCCAGGTTCACGGCGCGCTCGGCGTGACCGGCGATACGCCGCTTGAGAAGATGTACCGCGAGGCGCGCTACGCGCGGCTCTACGACGGCCCGGACGAGGTGCACCGCATGGTCGTCGCGCGGCGCATCCTGCGCGATCCGCAGGGCCGGGTGCCCTGGGGCACGCTGGGCGGCGGCGAGAACTAAGGGCTTGTGCCGCGGAGACCGGGTGCGCCGGCGTCCCCGCCGGCTGTGGCGCGGGTCTTCTGACCCGCATCGAGGAAGACGTGCCGCGAAGTGGCGACTTGCCGCGGCGCCTGGCCTTCCGTGGTCGCGGTCGGTTCTCGCAGTGGTCGTCATCGTCCTCGGAGCCTTGGCACTGACTTCATCGCCGACCACCGCCCAGTTGCGGGCCGGCGCCGCCGCGGTCGAGATCACGCCGCCGGCCGGCGCCCTGCTCTACGGCTACGGCGCCCGCGGCACGAACCGGTCGGAGGGAGTTCACGATCCGCTCCATGCGCGGGCGCTCGTCCTCGAAGCGGGCGGTGAGACGGCCGCGCTGGTGACGCTCGATCTCGGTTCGATCCGCAAGGAGAACACCCTGCCCGTGCGGCAGGCGGTCCGCGACGCCGCCGGCTTCGACCACGTGCTGCTGAACGCCTCCCACGCCCACTCCGCGCCACTGTTCGAGTCGGACTTCCCGAGCGCGGAGAGTCCGTGGATCGGGGAACTGGAGCGGAAGATCGCCGGCGTCGTCCTCAAGGCCCATGCCGCTCTCCGACCTGCCCGCGTCGCGGTGGGCTGGGGCCGGGCGAGCGAGGGGCACAACCGGCGCCGGGTGCTCCCGGACGGCAGCGTCGAGATGTTCTGGCGCAACCGCGAGCGGCTGCCGACCGCGCCGCTCGACGAGGCTGTCGGCGTGCTGGCGGTCGACGGCGCGGACGGCGAAGCGATCGCCACGGTCGTCAACTTCGCCGTTCACCCGGTCATCCTGGGGCCCGAGAACATGCTCGTCTCGGCCGACTATCCGGGCGCGATGGCCGCTCTGGTCGCGGAGAGGGGAGGCGGCGTGCCGATGTTCCTGCAGGGCGCCGCCGGCGACATCAACCCGTTCTGGGACAAGACGCCGCCCGCGGAAGGCGCTTTCGAGCAGGTACGGATGGCGGGAGAGCGGCTGGGGCAGGAGGTCCTCCGCGTTCGCGCCGATCTGGCCGCGGCGGAGGCCTTCCACGATCCGGCCAGCCTGTCCGTGAAGCGCCACCTGGTGACGCTCGACCCGCGCTGGGACCTCGACTCTCCGGTGGTCGAGCAGGGCTTCCGGCGCCACGGGCTCGAGGCGTCCCTTCAGAGGTACAGAGCGCGCTTCCCGCGCGAACGGGAGGCCGAGGTGAACACTCTGGTTCTTGGCGACCGCGGCGAAGGCCAGTTCGCCCTCGCCACGTTCCCCGGCGAGTTCTTCGTCGAGCACCAGCTCCGCCTGCGGGCCGCGACTCCGGTATCCCACGTCTTCTTTGCCGGCTACACCAACGGCGAACTCGCCTACTTCCCGACCATCGCCGCGGCGGCGCAGGGCGGCTACGGCGGCAGGGAAGCTACGATTGTCGAGGTCGGCGCCGGCGAGAAGCTGGTCGATCTGGCCGCGGTTTCGATTCTCGAGCAGGCCGGTTGGCTGCGCGACGCGCCGCCCTGAGCCGCCGGCTCTTCCAACACATCCGCCCCCCGAGGAGACTCGATGTGACGTTTCTTGTTTGTTCTCCGCCTGGCCGGGACGATGGGCGGCGCCGGCCGCTCCGGGCTCTTCCGGCCACGCTCGTTGGCCTCGTCTGCCTCGCCTGCGCCGGCGGCGACGCGCCGGCGCCGCGGCAGCTGACGGTGTACAGCGCGGCCGCCTTCCACAACACGACCTCGTACAGCGGCGCCTCGTTCTCGGCCGACGAGAGCCGCCTGCTGATCTCCAGCGACACGACCGGCGTCTGGGCCGTCTACAGCGTTCCGGTCGCCGGCGGCGAGCCGAGACAACTGACCGACAGCGCGGGACCGGTGTTCGCGCAGAGCTACTTTCCGGACGACGACCGGTTCCTGTACGCCGGCGACCAGGGCGGCAACGAGCTGAACCATCTGTACGTGGGGTCGGACGGCGCCGGGGACGTTCCCGAAGGCGGCGTCGATCTGACGCCGGGCGAGAACGTGCGCGCCTCGTTCGCGGGTTGGGCGAGTGGCGGCGAGGCGTTCTTCGTGCGGACGAATGAGCGCACGCCGTTCGCCATGGACCTCTACCGCTACAGCGTGCCGCCGCCCGGAACCTGGGACTTCGAACGTGAGCTCGTCTTCGAGAACGACGGCACGTTCAACCTCGGCGACGTCAGCGACGACGGCCGCTGGCTGGCGCTCGACAAGCTGACCAGCAACTCCGACAGCGACGTCTACGCCTACGACCTGATGGCGGGTCGCCTGGTGCACGTGACCGAGCACGAAGGCGAGGTCGAGCATTCCTCCGGCGGCTTCACGCCGGACAGCGCGCAGCTCTACTACGGGACGAACGAGCACGGAGAGTTCAACCAGATCTGGTCCTACGATCTCGTTGGCGGCGAACGGGAACTCGTGCTCGCGGCGGACTGGGACGTACTGGGTGTGTCCTTCTCCGAGACCGGGCGATACCGGGTCTCCGCGATCAACGAGGACGCCTCGACTTCGGTCGAGGTGCTGGATACGGGGACCGGCGCCCCGGTCGCCCTTCCCGACCTGCCGGCCGGCGACATCGGCGCGGTCCGCTTCTCGGCGAGCGACCGGCTGATGGCCTTCTACCTGAGCAGCGACCGGTCGCCCTCGGACCTCTACGTTTACGACCTGGAGCAGGGCGGCGAAGCGCTTCGCCTGACGCAGAGCCTGAACCCCGAGATCGACCCCGAGGACCTTGTGACCCCCGAGGTGATTCGGTACCCGAGCTTCGACGGACTCGAGATTCCGGCGATCCTGTGGCGGCCGCACGGGGCCTCGGCCGCGAACCCGGCGCCGGCGATGGTCTGGGTGCACGGCGGGCCGGGCGGCCAGACCCGGCGCAGCTACCGCGCCGATATCCAGCACCTGGTGAACCAGGGCTACGTCCTCCTGGGGGTGAACAACCGCGGTTCGTCCGGCTACGGCAAGACCTTCTTCCACATGGACGACAAGAAGCACGGCGAGGTCGACCTGCAGGACTGCGTCCGGGCCCGCACCTGGCTCGAGTCCCGGGATTGGGTGGACGGTTCCCGGGTCGGCATCATCGGCGGCAGCTACGGCGGCTACATGGTGGCCGCGGCGCTGGCGTTCGAGCCCGAGGTGTTCGACGTCGGCATCGACATCTTCGGGGTCACGAACTGGATCCGGACCCTGGAAAGCACGCCGCCCTGGTGGCAGGCGCGGAAGGTGGCGCTGCTCGGCGAGCTGGGTGATCCGGCCACCGAGCGGGAGCGTCTGCACCGGATCTCGCCGCTGTTCCACGCCTCGAACATCGTCCGTCCGCTGCTGGTCATCCAGGGCGCGAACGATCCGCGCGTTCTCCAGGTGGAGAGCGACGAACTGGTCAACGCGGTGCGGGCGAACGACGTTCCGGTGGAGTACGTGCTGTTCCCGGATGAGGGCCACGGCTTCCGCAACCGCGTAAACCGGATCGAGGCGTCGGAGCGCTACGCGGCGTTCCTGGCCGAGCACCTGGGCGAGTAGGGGGAGCGGCGGTGTGCGGGCTTCCCCGTTCCTCCTCCGTTCGACAGTGGCGCATGGATGCGCATACAGTATGCGCATGACGTTGGCCGGCAAGAGCTTCGGGCTATATGACGAGTCGGCTCGGAAGCGGCCGGCGAACCTCTCCATCAATAGCGATCTACTGGCAAAGGCTCGGGCCTTGGGTGTCAACCTGTCCGGAGCACTTGAGGAAGCGCTGGTCGACCGGCTGGCTCGGCAACGGAGACGGGACTGGATCGAATCCAATCGGACAGCGATCCGGTCCTACAACCAACGGGTCGAGGCCGAGGGAGTGTTCGGGGATCGGATGCGGCGCTTCTGATGGCCCAGTTCGATCTCTACACGAATCCGAGCAAGGAAACGAGCGGTGCCGTTCCCTTTCTGCTCGACCTCCAGTCCGACCTGCTCGATCCCTTGGCAACGAGAGTTGTCGCGCCGCTCTTCCGGGCGGAGTCAGCGGGGCCTCCCGCGAGGACGCTGATGCCTCGCTTCGAGATCGACGGGCGGCAAGTCGTCATGTCCACCCCGGAGCTGGCGGGAGTGTCGCGCGGCCAACTCGGTTCGCGAGTCGGGTCTTTAGCCCACCGTCGCGACGACATCATCGCGGCCCTGGACATGCTCTTCACGGGCATCTAGAAGGGAGCGCAGCGGTAGCGCTGCGCTGACGGGCACGAAACGGGCCGCGCGCTGGATATGCCCGCGTCGCCATCCGGCTGCCGCTGCAGACTGGCTGGCGCCTGACGAATCTCGCTCTTCATCGCGGGATCTTCACGGTTTGGTGACCCTTCTTTTCACCGTCTCTTGACGGCTTTCGCGGCGTCTCTTCACAACGGAGCCGAAGAATCCTCCTCCAGAACCACTGGAGGAGGATCACTTGATTCTGCATCGGCTTGTCTCGTCTGCCTGCCGGAACGCCCCGTTCCGGGCGGGTTTCCTGTTGACGGCGGCTTCGGCTCTGCCGGTCGCGGCCTTCTTTCCGCCGGTTGAACCGGGCATCCCGAATCGCCCGGCCATCCTGCTGGAAACCAACTTCTACGTCTTCACCTCCGCGCTCGAGCTGACCGAGCCGGACCTCGACCTGACCCTGGACGCCAGGGGGTATACGACCCCGGCGACGGTCTACCTGTACTGGGAGGAGCGGGCGACCCAGGCCAGGACCTGGTACAACCAGGGAACGAACTCGTTCGGCGCCGAGGAGACCGACGTGTTCGGTTCCGCCGGCGCGGTGCAGGCGATCGATCTCACCGGACTGGGGCGCCGGTTGGGAGCGTCGTCGAACACCTTCCGGCTGTTCGGCAGCGGCGGCGCACTCGGTGAACTGCCGGCGTCCGTGCCGCGGGCAACCGGTCTCTACCAGTTCGTGCTGGAGATCCGGGACGCGGCGGGAGACAAGGTCATCGCGCGGGGCAACGCGATGTACAGCCACGTGGACGCCGTGATCCACAAGGTTGGCAACATCGCGTCGAGCGAGACCTGGACTGCGAACAATGCGTACTACCTGAACGGCCCGACCTTCATCGACGGCGGGGCGACTCTGACGATCGAGCCCGGCACGTTCGTTTTCGGGGGCAACGTCAACCAGGGCGTGCTGGTGGTCAAGCCCGGCTCGAAGATCATGGCCGCCGGCACGGCCCGGATGCCGATCGTCATGACGTCGGAGTTCGATGTCGGCGAGCGGGCGCCGGGCGACTGGGGCGGCCTCGTGATCAGTGGCAACGCTCCCTGCAACGTCTGTCCCCGCGAGGGCGAGGGCGACTCGGGTCTGTTTGGCGGCAGCAACGCGGCGGACTCGAGCGGCCGGCTCTCGTACGTGCGGGTCGAGTTCGCCGGCATCCGGTTCACCGATGAGAACGAGCTGAACGGCATCGCTCTGCAGGGCGTCGGCAGCGGTACGCAGATCGACCACGTCCAGGTCCACCACAACGCGGACGACGGCATCGAGTTCTTCGGCGGCACGGTGGACGCGAAGTACGTGCTGATCACCGACTCCCAGGACGACAGCATCGACTGGACGTTCGGCTGGCGGGGCCGGATGCAGCACGCGGTCGTTCTGCAGCGTTTCGACGACCACGACAAGGGGATCGAGGCGGACAACGAGAAGTCGAACAACAACCTCGAGCCGCGCTCCCATCCGACGATCTACAACCTGACCATCTCGATGTGGCGCGACTCGGGCGATCCGGGGATTCTGCTGCGTCGCGGCACGGCGATCACGTTGCGCAACGCGATCGTCATGAACGCCAAGGACTACGCGGTGGACATCGACGGCGCGGTGACCGCGAGCCTGGTGGGGAACCTGCTGACGATCGACGACAGCATCTTCTTCAACAACCGGGACGGCTTCGCCAACGTCGATCTTGAGGCGACGAACATCCTGGCCTCCGATCCACTGCTTCCCAACTCGCGGAGCCGCGTGCAGCCGGACCTGGCGCCCCTGCCGGGTTCGCCGGCCCGCTCGGGCGGCGCGCCGATACCCGCGGCCGCCGCCGCCTCCTCGGGAGACGGCTTTTTCGATGCCGTGACCCACATCGGCGGCGTCTCGCCGGAAGACCCGTGGGTCGACGACGGCTGGACCACCTTCTCGGACAACTAAGGGCAATGAACTTCACAGAGCACACAGGAGCAGGTTTCACCATGCACAACACAGGCGCCCGCGGGGACGCGGGATCCACCACGCGACGGCTCATCGACGTAGCGGTCGCGATACTCGCGGTCTGTTTCCTTGCCGCCGGCGCGGCGGTCGCCGAGGACGGCGCCGCCACCGGCATGATCCTCGATGGCCGCAGCGGCGCGCCGGTGCGCGGCGCCACGGTTGCGGTCGAGGGCGGCCTGGCGTCCGCAACGACGTCGGTCGACGGCGCGTTCCAACTGGCGTTGCCGGCCGGCACGCATTCCGTCGTCGTGTCGGCGGAGGGCTACGAATCCCGGCGCATTCTCGATGTCGTGGTCGAGGCGGACGGTGTGGCGCGGTTCAGCGCGGTGCTCATGCCGGCCGGCCAGGGCGCCGGCCAGGAAGTCGCGCTGGCGGACACGATCACGGTCGAGGCGGCGGCGGTCGATGCTTCGGCCTCGGCTCTTCTGGCCGAACGCAAGGCGTCGGCCGAGATCATCGACAACATCGGCTCGGAGGAGATCTCGAAGAACAGTGGTTCCGACGCCGCCGACGCCCTGCGCCGGGTGACCGGCATCTCGCTTCAGGACAGCAAGTTCGCCTATGTCCGCGGTCTCGGCGACCGCTACGGCAACACGACCCTGGACGGCTCGCGCATCCCCTCGACGGAGTTCGAGCGCAAGGTCGTGCCGCTCGACCTGTTCGACGCCGACCTGCTGGACAACATCACGGTCAGGAAGTCGTACTCGCCGGAACAGCCGGGCGACTTCGCCGCCGGGGCGATTGAACTCGTGACCCGGAGCTTCCCGGCGCGCCAGGTGCTCTCCGTCGGCCTCTCGAGCGGTCACAACTCCCAGACCACGGGCGACCCGCTTCTCCAGGACCCGATGGGCCTCGGTTCCTCCGGCGCCGGTGGCCAGCCGCTGCCGGCCGACTTCCCGGATCGGGCGGTCGTGCGCCAGAGCCGTTTCCTGGGCATCGGCTTCGGCAGCGCCGATCTCGAACAGTTGGGCGAACGGATCGCCGGCCGCTGGACTCCGACCGACAGCGACGACGCCCCGCTCGGCCGCGGCGGGAAGATCGCCTACGGCAACACCTTCGGCGGCTTCGGGGTCATGGTGGCCGGAAACTGGGACAACAGTTTCGAGTCCCGCGCCGAGCAGCGAACGTTCTACTCGGTCGGCCAGGGCGGCGCGATCGTGCCGCTGCACGCTTACGACTTCGACTACGGCGTGGAGCAGGTGAAGAGTTCCTGGATGGGCAACTTCTCGCTCCGGGCGGGCGATGGCGGCCACATCGAGATCCGGTCGCTGCAGACGAACCTCAGCATGTCCGAGGCGCGCTTCCAGAAGGGGTTCTTCTCGGACATCAACAACGACATCGAGGATCACCGGCTCCAGCATGAGGACCAGAAGGTGTTCAACCTGCAGATCGGCGGCGACCACTACGTCTCGGGCGTCGGCTCGAACGGCAGCACCTTGACCTGGCGCGGCTCGTCCTCGACGGCCCGAACGCACGAGGATCTGCGCCAGACGATCTACGAACTGTTCGAGGACGGTTTCCGCCTGACGAACAACGGGCAGAGCGGCTTCATGTACTTCAACGACCTCGAGGACGAGATCGACGACTACCGCGCCAATTGGGAGACGTTCTTCGCCCGCGGCGACCGCTTCGGCAGTTTCAAGGTCGGCGTGCGCCGCTGGACCAACGACCGGGCCTTCGGCGGCCGGCGTCTCCGCATGTTCCCCAGGAACACGGAGGGCATCGATCTCACCGGCACGCCGGAGCAGATCTACTCGCCAGCGAACATCGACTTCTTCGGCTTCCAGTTGACCGAAGTGACGAACGCGACGGACAGCTACGGCGCCGACTGGGGCGTCGACGCGGCGTACGCGCAGGTCGACTACGGCTGGCGGGACTGGAGGATCGTCGGCGGTCTGCGGCTGGAGGAGTCGGACCAGAACGTCCGCACGATCGACCGGACCGCCCTCGGCGGCGCCGAGACGGTGACGAACAAGTCCCATGACGACATCGCCGGTTCACTGAGCGTCATCCGAAGCCTCGGCGCCACGCAGAACCTGCGCTTCAGCGTCTCGCGGACAGTCAACCGACCGGAGTTCCGCGAGATCGCGCCGTTCCGCTTCAAGCACATCGTCGGCGGTTTCGTCGTCGTGGGCAACCCCGATGTCGAGCGCGCCCTGATCGACAGCTTCGACGCCCGCTGGGAGTGGTTCCCGTCGGCGGGCGACGTGGTCGCGACGAGCGTCTTCTACAAGAACTTCACGGACCCGATCGAGAGCGTCGTCATCTCGGCCGTCGAGCCGACGGAGACCTTTCGCAACGCGGAGGGCGCCCGCAACCTGGGCCTGGAGCTCGAGTTCCGCCGCAACCTCGGCTTCGTCGGTTCTGCCGCCGAGAACTGGACGGCCATCTTCAACTACACGTTCATCGACTCCGAGATCCAAATCGACGCGGGCGCCACGGTGCTGACGAATCCCGTCCGGCCGTTGACCGGTCAGCCCGAGAACCTGGTCAATCTCGGGCTCGAGTGGGCGCCGGACAGCTACGACACGACGCTGCGCGTCCTCTACAGCATGGTGGACGACAAGATCCATCTGGGCGGCGTGTTCGGGCTGCCCGACGTGATCGAGGAGGCGCGGAGCAGCGTGGATCTCGTGTGGCGCCAGGGCATCGTCGGCGGCCTGGACCTCAAGCTGGCCGTCGTCAACGTCCTGGACGAAGAGCGCAACTGGCGCCAGGGCAAGGAGACGTTCCGCCTCTACGATCCGGGCATAGGCATCAGCGTCGGATTGGGGTACTCGTTCTAGCTGCTGGCGGTGCGGCGCCTTAGAAGTCGAAGTGCAGCAACAAGCCGAAATGCTCGACCGATCCGGCGCCGTCCGGGTCGGTCGAAACGTAGTTCGCCAGCATTCGAAGGTTGCTGCGGAGGTACCAGTTGAGGGCCAGGGAGAGACTCTGCTGGCTGCCGCCGGGAACGGAACCGCCGCTGAGATCGATGTGGTCCCAGCGCGCGGCGAGTTCCCACGCGCCCCTGCCTTCGGGCACGGGAGTTGTCGGCCTCAGCCGGGTGAACGAGCGGCCGCTGCGACTGTAGGGCTTCCTCTCGCCGGTGAAAAACCAGCCCGCTTCGACGTACCGGGCGTCGAAACGGGCGCTCCGGCCCTCCGGGGAACCAGCCGGCAGGAGGTCGACCTGGGCCGACAGGAGCTCGCCCTGCAGCCACAAGGAACTCCGCGCGAACAGGAACTCGACGCCCAGCAGGCGCATGCCGTCGGCCGGCAGCCAGCCGGTGTCGACCTGGCGAGGCGCCAGCCGGACGCCGGTGCGGCCGCGCAGACGGACCGCGTCGGCGGTGGGCTGGCGGTGCGAGACGGCCACGCCGAGGTGGAGCAGCGGATCGCTTCCCTCGTCTGCGTCCCGGGCGAGACCGGTGAGGCGGCCGGTCAGGCTCCAGTCCGAACCGGGCCGCATGTCGTAACCGTCGCTGTCGCGGAAGGCGCCGACGGCCCAGGCGACGCGGTCGCCGGGAAGCCGGTCGTGAACCATGAAGCCGAGGTTGCGGCCCGGCGCCAGGGCGGTGACCGCCGCAGGGCGAGCGACGAAGGCGTGGTAGTTCGAGGATTGCTGGATCGAAAGGCTGAAGGGCTCCTTGAAGTGCCCGGCGCGGAAGGTGGCCGCGCCGTCGTTCGGCGTTGCCTCGACGAAGACATCGGTGGGCACGATGTCGCCGCTCGCGATGTCGTGCTCGATCTTGAACGTGAACCGTCGAGAAACTCGCCGTTCAGCACCAGGCGGACGCGTCGCCAGTCGACGCCGTCCTCGAACCCGAACCGTTCTTCCAGAGCCGGGTCGGGCGACGAGGCGCTGGCCTCGACGTGGACTCGCCCGCCGACGGAGATGTCGAAGGCGCCCTCTTCGGCCTGCATCGTCGTGGCCACGCTGACCAGAAACAGCGCGGCAAGAGCCGGGGAACGGGACATTCGCACTCCTCGCCGGGTCGGTATGGGTCTTCGGTGGTCTGGCCGGGAGCAGCCGGCCCGGCGGCCGCTCGCGCCGTTACGTTGTTGGGAAGGCGTGAAGGGACGGTGAAGATCTTGAAGATAGCGGGGTTCGAGAAGCCGATGTCAGGTCGCGTTCGGGGTTCGGCTTTATCGCCCGTTCACGAAAGTCCGGCTAGCCTTGGGCCGGGTCCACCGTGTTGAAGGTTCCGGACGTCCAATGAGCGCCGCGAAGGTCGTCGTCATCGAGGACGAACCCGACATCCTCGAGCTGATCGAGTACAACCTCCGCCGGGAGGGCTTCGAGGTCGTGACCGCCGCCAACGGCCGAGCGGGTCTTTCCGTGATCGGTCGCGAAAAGCCGGACCTCGTGCTGCTCGACCTGTTGCTGCCCGGCCTGGACGGTCTGGATGTCTGCCGCCGCCTTCGCGCGGTGGAATCGACGCGCGACCTGCCGGTGATCATGGTCACGGCTCGCGGCGAGGAGAGCGACGTCGTTCTGGGTCTGGGCGTCGGCGCCGACGACTACATCCACAAGCCCTTCAGCCCTCGCGAACTGATCGCCCGCGTCCGGGCCGTCCTGCGCCGGGGGCCGTTGCGCGAAAGCGATCCGGATCAAAGAGTCGTCCGCGGGCCGCTCGTCGTCGACCCGGTCAGGCACCGGGTCGCGGTCGACGGCCGGCGGCTGGAGTTCACGCCCACCGAGTTCGCCTCGTGCACTTCCTGGCTTCGCATCCGGGCCGCGTCTTCACCCGTGGCCAACTCCTGGATCGGGCGATCGGCGATCGGGCAATCGTCATCGACCGGAACATCGACGTTCATGTCCGCGCCGTGCGCAAGAAACTCGGATCGCACCGCGACCTGATCGAGACGGTGCGCGGCATCGGCTACAGCTTCCGCGAAGACGAGGGCCGGGACGTGTAGGTTGTGGATACCCGGCTCGGCCGGATTCCCGGCCGTCTCAGGGGTTCCCATGATTGGCTCACCTCTCTTCTGGCGTCTCTTTCTGGGCGGAGTCGCGCTGCTGGCTTCGGTCTGTTGCTGGGGCGGCGCGGGCGCCTCAGGCCGGACGGGCGCGGTCCTGGTCGGGGCGGTGGCGCTTCTGGCCGCGGCCGGCGCCGGTCTCGCCGCCGGCCGGTTGGCGGGCGGGCGCGAAGCCTGCTGGCCAGAGCCGCGGCGCTGGGCTCCCCCGGGCCGCCTCGGCGGGCCGGTCGCGGTGACGAATTCGCCCGCCTCGAGGCTTGTCTCGAGGAGAACGAAGCGCGTTTCGTGGAACAGGTCGAACAGCTCAGGGCGGAACGCAATCAGCTGACGGCGGTGCTGGGCGGCATGGTCGAGGGTGTGGTGGCGATCGATCTCGACCGGCATGTGCTGCACCTGAACGCGGTCGCCGCGAAGTGGTTCAGACGCCCGGCGCCGGAGTCGGCGGTCGGACGTCCGATCTACGAACTGTCGCGCCAGCCGGAGATCTCGGGCGCTCTGATCGAGGCGATGGAGAGGCGGAGGCAGGTGAGTCGCACCTTCACCCTGGCCCGCTTCGCCGGCCAGGTCGACGGACCGAACAGGTTCGAGCTGAACGCGTCGCCCCTGCTCTCGTCCCGCCGGGACGACGAAGTGGTCGAAGGGGCGGTGGCCGTGATCCACGACATCACGGAGTTGGAGCGCCTGGAGAGCGTGCGGCGGGACTTCGTGTCGAATGTCTCGCACGAGCTGAAGACGCCGCTTACCGCGATTCACGGCTACGTGGAAACCCTGCTGGAGGCCGATCCGATCGACGGTCCGACGCGTGGCCGCTTCCTGCGCAAGATCCGCCGGCAGAGCAACCGTCTGGGCGCGCTGGTTTCCGATCTGCTCACTCTGTCGCGGATCGAGTCCGCGGCCGAGCCGCCGGCGACGATCCTCGATCTGCGGTCGCCGGCCGGCGAAGTGTTGAATCTGCTAGGTCCGGCGGGCGAGGAGCGCGGTCTCGAACTGGTCGCCGACTTCCCGCAGGCAGCGGTCGAGGTCCTGGGCGAAGAGGAAGCGATCCGGCAGGCGCTGTCGAACCTGGTCGACAACGCGGTCAAGTACTCGTCGTCAGGCGGTCGCGTGCTCGTTCGCCTGCAGACGGAGAACGGGCGGGCGGTGCTCGAGTGTCGAAGACGAGGGACCGGGCATCGCCGGCGAACATCTGGACCGGATCTTCGAACGCTTCTACCGTGTCGACCGGGCCCGTTCCAGGGAGCTCGGCGGCACCGGCCTCGGCCTGGCGATCGTCAAGAACGTCGCCAGACGGCACGGTGGCGGAGTAGAGGTGGAAAGCGAACGGGGGCGGGGCTCGACGTTCCGTTTCTGGTTGCCCTCCGCCGGCTGATGCGGGCTTCACGCGCTCTTCACATGGTTGCGCGACATTCGCCGCGGTTCCGGTTCCCGGGCCGACTAGGATTGGCGACTTGAGGATTCACCTGCAACGAGACCTTGACCAGGTGACGCGGTCGCTGCTGGAAGTAGCGGCGATGGTCGAGGAGATGATCGCCGGGTCGCTCAGGGCGCTTCGGGAGCGGAGCGTCGATCTGGCCCACGAGGTCCAGCGCAAGGATCGCGTGATCGACGCCCGCGAGATCGAGGTCGAAGAGGAGTGCCTCAAGATCCTCGCCCTGCACTCGCCGGTTGCCTCGGACCTCCGGATGGTCGTGACCTACCTGAAGGTGAACAACGATCTCGAACGGGCCGGCGATCTGGCCCGCAATCTCGCCGAGCGCGCGGAGAGTCTAGCGGTAGCCGAGCCGGTCGATATTCCGGAAGAGATCTGGGTCATGGCCGAGAGCATCCCGAAGATGCTCCGAGCGGCTCTCGACGCGGTCGTGGGTGGCGACACGGAACTCGCCCGCTCGGTCATCGCGGAGGACGAGGTCGTCGACCGCAGCCACGAGGCGATGTACGGCGTGGTTCGGAGGATGATCGAGAAGGAACAGGCTTCGGTCGGCGTCAGCATCCAGTTCCTGTCGATCTCCCGCTATCTCGAGCGCCTGGCGGACCTGGCGACGAACATCGCCGAGGATGTCGTCTTCCTCGTCGACGGCGAAGTCGTGCGTCACCAGGCGTTGTAGCGTCCCCCTTGGGTCCGAGCCCCGATCGGCGAAGTGGACGGATGTTGCCGGGGGGGTTTACTGCCGCGGTGGAAGCGGCTAGACTCCGCCCCTTCCCTGCCATGCACCGCGGAGCCTGACTCCGTGGGGCAAGGTCCCATTGCGTGTCGAGGGGTGCCTTCCGGGAGATTCCGGGAGATTCCGGGAAGTTCGGGAGGGGAGATTTTGGGTGTCCCGCCACACGGTTCAGAGACTTGAAGATGGGGAATCCTGAGACGGCAGCCCACGTGGCTCAGGGGTAGAGCACTTCCTTGGTAAGGAAGGGGTCACCGGTTCAAATCCGGTCGTGGGCTCCAGACGGACATCAAGGCAGCAAGTACACGATTGCGAGTACACGGATAGTTGAGCCGCGAGAGCGGGAGAGGCAACGAGCGTCATGGCGAAGGAGAAGTTCGAGCGTACGAAGCCGCACGTGAACGTGGGGACGATCGGTCACGTGGATCACGGCAAGACGACGCTGACGGCAGCGATCACGAACATTCTGGCGAAGGCAGGCGGCGCGGAGTTCGTGCCATTCGACGAGATCGACAAGGCTCCGGAGGAGCGTGAGCGGGGGATCACGATCGCGACGGCTCACGTGGAGTACGAGACGCTGAACCGGCACTACGCCCACGTGGACTGCCCGGGCCACGCGGACTACGTGAAGAACATGATCACGGGCGCGGCGCAGATGGACGGGGCGATCCTGGTCGTGTCGGCAGCCGACGGTCCGATGCCCCAGACTCGTGAGCACGTGCTGCTTGCTCGTCAGGTTGGCGTGCCGTACATCGTCGTGTTCATGAACAAGTGCGACATGGTGGACGACGAGGAGCTTCTGGACCTGGTGGAGCTTGAGCTTCAGGACCTGCTGAGTTCGTTCGAGTTCCCCGGGGACGAGATACCGATCATTCGCGGTTCGGCTCTGGAGGCGCTCGAGAGCGGCGATCCGGAGAGCGAGTGGGGATCGAAGATCGTGGAGCTTCTGGCGGCTGTTGACTCCTACGTGCCGACTCCGGAGCGTGCGGTGGACCAGGATTTCCTGATGCCGATCGAGGACATTTTCACGATTTCGGGTCGCGGGACGGTGGTGACGGGCCGCGTGGAGCGCGGTCGGGTGAAGGTTGGGGAGACGGTGGAGATCGTGGGGATTCGCGACACGGCTTCGACGGTGGTGACGGGCGTGGAGATGTTCCGGAAGCTCCTGGACTCGGGCGAGGCCGGCGACAACATCGGCGTGTTGCTTCGGGGGACGAAGAAGGACGAGGTGGAGCGTGGTCAGGTTCTGGCGAAGCCGAAGTCGATCACTCCTCACACGAAGTTCAAGGGTGAGGTGTACGTGCTGAACAAGGACGAGGGCGGCCGTCACACGCCGTTCTTCGACGGTTACCGTCCTCAGTTCTACTTCCGCACGACGGACGTGACGGGCGTGGCGAACCTGCCTTCGGGCACGGAGATGGTGATGCCCGGGGACAACGTGACGCTGGACGTGGAGCTGATCGCTCCGATCGCGATGGAGAAGGGCGTGCGCTTCGCCATTCGCGAGGGCGGCCGCACGGTTGGCGCCGGCACCGTCACCGACATCGTCGAGTAGAGCGAGTTGAAGTTGGATTCGTGACTGGACTTGAGGACTCAGGCCAGTAGCTCAATTGGTAGAGCATCGGTCTCCAAAACCGAAGGTTGGGGGTTCGAGACCCTCCTGGCCTGCCAGATGTTCTTGGAGCGATTCCGGGGACGCGTTGCAGAAAGTCGAGATAGCGCGAAGAACGCCGGGATGGAGAACGGGTTTCGCGGAGACAGGGCGAGTTTGACGGAGACCGGAAGGGGCAGGGTGAGATATGGCGGCAATCGGCAGGCTTGGAGCGTTCCTGGGAGAGGTGCGCACCGAGATGAAGAAGGTCACGTTCCCGTCGCGGGAGGAGGTCGTGGGTACGACGATCGTCGTGCTGATCACGAGCGTCATCTTCGCCATCTTCCTGTGGATTGCCGACGTCGTGATCCTGCGTCTCTACAACGGCCTCAACGGCATCTTCGATTGAGTTCGGAGATCGGAGCGAGAGCGGGGAGCACCTGATGAGCGAGGTCGAAACGGCAGCCATGGACGACGTCGAGGTTGCGGCGGACGGCGGTGAGGAATCCTCGGCGGCGCCGCGGCAGTGGTACATCGTCCATACCTACTCGGGTTACGAGGAGCGCGTCCGGGAGACGCTGCGGCAGCGCGCCGAGGCCCACGGTCTCGGCCACGCG
This sequence comes from uncultured Thermoanaerobaculia bacterium, assembly GCA_951813015.1. Classification (GTDB taxonomy): domain Bacteria; phylum Acidobacteriota; class Thermoanaerobaculia; order Multivoradales; family Multivoraceae; genus Multivorans. Next base: position 1,099,000 of record CATOTG010000006.1, read on the forward strand.
TTCGGTGAGGTCCGCATTCCGACCGAGACGATCGTCGAACTGAAGGGCGGGAAGAAACGGGAGACGCAGCGCAAGTTCTTCCCCGGCTACATCCTGGTGGAGATCGAGTGCGAGCAGCGCGGCGACGGGCGGCTGAAGATCTCGGACCAGGCCTGGCACGTGGTCAAGAACACGCCGAAGGTGACCGGCTTCGTCGGCACCGGCAAGGAACCGACGCCGCTCGATCAGGCCGAGGTCGACGCGATCATCGAGAAGGTCGTCACGGCGAAGGAGAAGCCGAAGCCGAAGTACCTGTTCGAGAAGGGCGAGCTGGTCAAGATCGTGGATGGGCCCTTCAACAACTTCACCGGCACCGTGGAAGAGATCAACCTGGATCGAAGCACGTTGAAGGTGATGGTCACGATCTTCGGCCGCCAGACGCCGGTCGAGCTGGAGTTCCTTCAGGTCCAGAAGACCTGAGGACGGATGAACTGAGCGGATGAACGGCGAGTTCGGTCCTTGTTGAAAGCAGGTAGGGAGCGATGGCGAAGAGAACGACGGGCAAGAGAGTAACGGGGCAGATCAAGCTCCAGATCCCCGCTGGCGGGGCGACGCCGGCGCCTCCGGTCGGTCCTGCCCTGGGCCAGGCCGGCCTGAACATCATGGACTTCTGCAAGGCGTTCAATGCCAGGACGCAGGGCGACGGGGGGTTGATCATCCCGGTCGTGATCACGGTCTACGCTGACCGCACGTACTCGTTCATCACGAAGACGCCGCCGGCCGCGGTGCTGCTGCTCAAGGCGGCCGCCCTGGACAAGGGATCGGCCGAGCCCAACCGGGACAAGGTGGGCAGGGTGACCCGCGCCCAGGTCGAGGAGATCGCCCGAACGAAGATGCCCGACCTGAACGCGGTCGACCTGGATGGCGCCTGCAGGATCATCGCTGGCACTGCCCGGTCGATGGGGCTGGAGGTCGACGCCTGATCGGCGTCGAGGCGTCAAGGGAACACTGGGCAAGGAGAACGAGCGTGGCCAGGGAAGGCAGGAAGTACAGAGAGGCGAAGGCGGCGGTAGGCGACCGTCCGCACGGGCTTGAAGAGGCCCTGGAACAGGTCAAGAACGGCAGCTTCGCCGGGTTCGACGAGACGGTGGAGATCGCGATTCGCCTGGGGGTTAACCCCAGGCACGCGGATCAGATGGTGCGCGGCACGGTCGTTCTGCCGCACGGCACCGGACGCACCGTTCGGGTGCTGGTGTTCGCCTCCGGCGAGAAACTCCAGGAGGCCGAGGCTGCCGGCGCCGACGAAGTCGGCGGCGAGGAGCTGGCAAAGAAGATTCAGGGCGGCTGGCTGGACTTCGACGCGGTCGTCGCGACACCGGACATGATGCGTGTCGTGGGGCGGCTGGGTCGCGTGCTGGGCCCCCGCGGTCTGATGCCCAACCCGAAGACCGGGACCGTCACCGTCGACGTGGCGAAGGCCATCGGGGACATCAAGGCGGGCAAGGTCAACTTCCGGGTGGACAAGGCCGGAATCATCCATGCGCCGCTGGGCAAGGTTTCGTTCGACACGGAGCGATTGAAGGAAAACGCCGCGGTGCTGTTGGCCGAAGTGGTCCGTGCGCGGCCCAGCGCAGCCAAGGGTACGTACGTCCGCTCGGTGAACCTGAGTTCCACGATGGGCCCGGGCGTTCGGGTCGACACGGCTGAAGCCGCTGCCGTGGAAGCGTCGTAGGCGACTGAGACTGTCTGGAGGAGAGTCGGAATGGCACTGACACGGGAGACGAAGGCCGAGTTGCTGGCCAACTACCAGAGCGACATGGCCGGAGTGCCGCATGCGTTCCTGGTTGGATTCTCCGGCATTACGGTGGGGCAGGTCGACGATCTGCGACGCCGGGTGCGAACGGCCGGCGGCGGCTACTCGGTGGTCAAGAACCGGATAGCCAAGCTCGCCTTTGAAGACACCGGCCTTGGCGCTCTCTCGGAGCACCTGACAGGGCCGACGGCGATCGCTTACAGCGAGAACGATCCCGTCGGGTTGGCCAGGACGCTGACCGAGTTCGCGAAGGACGTGCCGGTGATCGAATTCAAGGCCGGCCTGGTGGACGGCCAGGCGGTTTCCGCCGACGCGATACAGAAGATCGCCAATATTCCGAGCCGGGAGGCTCTGGTGGCGAAGCTCCTGTTCCTGCTCCAGTCGCCGATTGCACGGTTGGTGCGGGGTCTGGGCGACGTGACGCCGCAGTTCCTGCGCACCCTGAACGAGATTGCAAGCCAGAAGGAAGAGGGCTGACCGTAGCCCCAGTCAACGATGTTTGGAACCGCGGCGCCCGACTGGCGCCGCTGAACAGGAAGGGGATCCAAGGAAATGGCAGTAGCAGCAGCGGAGCTGATCAAGCAGATCGACGAGATGACCGTGCTCGAGCTGAACACGCTGGTCAAGGAGCTCGAAGATCATTACGGTGTGTCGGCGGCGGCGGCGGCGGTCCCGGTGGCCGCGGCCGGTGGCGGCGAGGCCGAAGAGGCCGAAGAGCAGACCGAATTCGATGTGCAGTTGACCTCGTTCGGCGACAAGAAGATCGCCGTCATCAAGGTCGTGCGCGAAGTCACGAGTCTCGGTTTGAAGGAAGCCAAGGACCTGGTCGAATCGGCGCCGGTCGCCGTCAAGGAAGCCGTCTCGAAGGACGAGGCCGACGAGGTCAAGTCGAAAATCGAGGAGGCCGGCGGGCAGGCCGAGGTCAAGTAGCCATTCCGGCTGGCGATCTTCTCCCGGTCGGCGTAGAATCACGTTGGCCAACCTCGACCCGGCATTCGGCGCCGGGGTGGCATTCGTGTGGTCGCCCCGTCGCTCCGGCTCTACCGTTCCCTGTCCGCTCGCCGAAGCGAGGCGGATCACTCCGGGGGCACTTGCGCTTGTCGCGCCTCCGGTTTCAGCACCTGCCTTGCTCGCGCCTTTGCCCAGAGGACCTGAAGTAGGAGACATCGAAGCATGACGGATCAAAGAAACGCGCTGAACGGTCACGGCAACGGCAACGGAAACGGTCGGATGGACTTCTCGACCATCGAGACGACCTTGGCGATCCCGAACCTGATCGGTGTGCAGCGCCGTTCGTACGACCGGTTCCTGCAGATGAACCTGCTCCCGGACGAGCGGGTGAACCATGGCCTTCAGGCCGTCTTCACCGGCATCTTCCCGTTCTGGGATTTCCGGGAGACCTGCTCGCTCGATTTCGTCAGCTACTCGATCGGCGACTGGCATTGCCGTTGCGGCGAGTTGAAGGGGCTCGAGTACCTGCGCATGGCGTGCACCAACTGCGGCGACAAGATCATGACCGATCACCCGCTCGAGGACAGCGTGGGCTGCCCGAGCTGCGGCGCCGTCAACGCGAACCGGGTCACCAAGTGCGATACGTGCGGCGGACCGGTCGAGCTGCAGCTCAAGTACTCGATGGCCGAGTGCCGCGAGCGCGGGATGACCTACGCCGTGCCGCTGAAGGTCACGTTCCGTCTCTTCGTCTACGACAAGGATCCGGAGACGGGAACGCGGATGATGCGGGATGCGAAGGAAGAGGAGGTCTACTTCGGCGAGATCCCGCTGATGACGGACACCGGCACGTTCATCATCAACGGAACGGAGCGGGTGATCGTGAGCCAGCTCCACCGCAGTCCGGGTGTCTTCTTCACGCGTGACAAGAGGGTCTACCTGGCGAAGATCATCCCGTATCGGGGTTCCTGGGTGGAGTTCGAGTACGACCAGAAGGACATCCTGTCGGTCCGGATCGATCGCAAGCGGAAGTTCTACGGCACCGTCTTCCTGCGCGCCCTGGGGCTGGAAACGAACGAGCAGATTCTCCGTCAGTTCTACACCGCGATGCCGCTGACGCTCTCGGGCGGCGGCGTCTACCGCCTGGGCATCGGTACGGAAGTGCTCGAGCGCGAACGACTGCGCGACCGCTCGAGCCGCGGCATCCGCCACCGGTACAGCGTCTTCGCCGGCCTGACTCTGGACGAGACGGCGATTGAGCGCCTCGATGCCGGCGACAACATCGAGGCGGAAGTCGGTCCGCAGGAGTTGGAGCGCGCCTTCCTGATCGCGGACGTGATCGACGAGGACACCGGCGAAGTGCTGCTGGAGGCCAACGAGCCGATTCCCGAGGACCTCGACGAGCGGCTTGGCGAACGCAGCCACAGCGAGCTGGAGGTCTTCTTCCCGGACTGGGAGCTCTGTGGAGCAACGATCTCGAACACACTGGCGAAGGACACGACCAGGGGCACAAAGGAGGCGCAGATCGAGATCTACCGGCGGATGCGCCCCGGCGATCCGCCGACGCACGAGAGTGCCCGCTCGCTCTTCTACGGCATGTTCTTCGACTCGAAGCGGTACGATTTCTCCCGGGTCGGCCGGTTCAAGTTCAACATCAAGCTCGAGACCCAGGTGCCGGTCGACCGGAAGACCCTTTCGGCCGAGGACTTCTACCGGGTCATCGAGTACCTCTTGCAGCTGCAGAAGGACGTCGGCCGGATCGACGACATCGACAACCTGGGCAACCGCCGCGTGCGCGCGGTGGGCGAACTGCTGGAGAACCAGTTCCGGATCGGCCTGGTCCGCATGGAGAGGGCGATCAAGGAGAAGATGTCCGTTCACCAGGACATCGATTCGGCGATGCCGCACGACCTGATCAACTCGAAGCCCGTGATCGCGGCGATCAAGGAGTTCTTCGGCTCGTCGCAGCTCTCGCAGTTCATGGACCAGACGAACCCCCTGTCGGAGGTGACCCACAAGCGGCGGTTGTCCGCGCTCGGTCCGGGCGGGTTGTCCCGTGAGCGCGCGGGTTTTGAAGTGCGCGACGTTCACGCTTCGCACTACGGCCGCATCTGTCCGATCGAGACGCCGGAAGGGCCGAACATCGGCCTGATCTCGTCACTCGCGACCTATGCGCGGATCAATGACTACGGCTTCATCCAGAGCCCGTACAAGAAGGTGGAAGGCGGCCGGGTCATCGACCACTTCAAGGTGATCAAGCCAGGTGACGGCACCTTCGGCCTGGGCCAGATCGTCTCCGGCGACGAACTGTTGGCCGAGAACAGTCGCCTCAAGCGGAACAAGAAGCGCCAGGCGCAAGCCGAGCCGCAGGCCTTCTACCTGACCGCCTGGGAGGAAGAGAAGTACATCATCGCCCAGGCCAACGCGAAGATCGACGAGCGGGGGTTCCTGGAGAACGAACGTCCGGTGGCTCGCGCCCGCGGGGACTTCGTCACGGTCGATCGGGAACGGGTCGACTACATGGACATCAGCCCGAAGCAGCTCGTCAGCGTGGCAGCGGCGCTCATTCCGTTCCTCGAGAACGACGACGCGAACCGGGCGCTGATGGGATCGAACATGCAGCGGCAGGCAGTGCCGCTCCTGCGTTCGGACTCGCCGATCGTCGGTACGGGTCTCGAGGGAATCGTGGCCCGCAACTCGGGTGCGGTGGCCCTGTGCCAGCGCGCGGGGGTCGTGGATTCGGTCGACGCCGACCGGGTGATCGTCCGGGTCGAGGGCGCGGACCCGGAGACCGGCGAGCCGCGCGAGTTCGGCGCCGACATCTACCAGTTGACGAAGTTCCGACGCTCGAACCAGAACACCTGCGTCCACCAGAAGCCGATCGTCCGCGAGGGCCAGCGGGTGGCGCGTGGAGACGTCCTGGCCGACGGCGCCTCGACGGAAGAGGGCGAACTGGCGTTGGGCCGGAACGTGCTCGTTGCCTTCATGCCCTGGCGGGGTTACAACTTCGAGGATGCGATTCTGGTCTCTGAACGCCTCGTCCGGGACGACGCATACACGTCGATCCACATCGAGGAGTTCGAGATCGAGGCCCGGGATACCAAGCTGGGCCCCGAGGAGATCACCCAGGACATCCCGAACGTCGCCGAGGTTGCACTCGCCGATCTCGACGCGAGCGGCATCATCCGGATCGGCGCGTCGGTCAAGGCCGGCGACATCCTGGTGGGCAAGGTCACGCCGAAGGGCGAGACCCAGCTCACGCCGGAGGAGAAGCTGTTGCGGGCAATCTTCGGCGAGAAGGCCGGCGACGTTCGCGACGCGAGTCTGAAGGCTCCTCCGGGTATCGACGGCACCGTCGTCGAAGTGAAGATCTTCTCCCGCAAGGGCGTCGACAAGGACGAGCGGGCGCTCGAGATCGAGGATCAGGAAGTTGGCCGGCTCGAGAAGAACATCCGCGATCAGGCGCGGATCATGCACGAAGAGCGGAACAAGAAGATCGCCGACCTTCTGGTCGGCCTGAAACCGACCGCACCGGTGAAGGACCGGGAGGGCAAGCGGCTCCTCAAGGCAAACGAGGCCATTCGGTACCGCCATCTCGAGCAGTTGAACCGACAGGAGATCCTGGCTCTGCCGCTGGAGCAGACGGATCTGTTGAAGGAAGTGGCTGCGATCTACGACCGCACCGACTCCCACATCGAGGTCATGCACCGGGTAAACGAGGAGAAGATCAAGCTCCTGCAGAAGGGCGACGAACTGCCTCCGGGCGTGATCAAGCTGGTCAAGGTCTTCGTGGCGATGAAGCGCAAGCTGCAGGTGGGCGACAAGATGGCCGGTCGCCACGGCAACAAGGGCGTCATTTCGCGCATCCTGCCGGAAGAGGACATGCCGTATCTGCCGGACGGTACGCCGGTCGAGATCGTGTTGAATCCGCTCGGTGTGCCGAGCCGGATGAACGTCGGTCAGATCCTGGAGACTCACCTGGGGTGGGCCGGGCGGTCACTCGGGATCAAGTTCGCGACTCCGGTCTTCGACGGCATTCGGGAGTCGCGGCTCAAGGAGCTGTTGACCGAAGCGGGACTGCCCACTTCGGGCAAGACCAGCCTCTTCGACGGGGTCACCGGCGACGCCTTCGAACAGAAGGTCACGGTGGGCTACATCTACATGTTGAAGCTGTCCCACCTGGTCGACGACAAGATCCACGCGCGGTCGATCGGCCCCTACTCGCTGATCACGCAGCAGCCACTGGGCGGCAAGGCCCAGTTCGGCGGCCAGCGCTTCGGCGAAATGGAGGTGTGGGCCCTGCAGGCGTATGGCGCCGCCTACACGCTGCAGGAGCTGTTGACCGTCAAGAGCGACGATGTCGAAGGTCGTAGCCGCGCCTACGAAGCACTGGTCAAGAGCGACGTGCCCGAGGATCCGGGTTTGCCGGAGTCGTTCAACGTGCTGGTGCGCGAGTTGCAGAGTCTGTGTCTGGATGTCGAGTTGATGAAGGTCTAGGGGAGGTCGCCTGGTGCAACCACTTTCGAGTTTCGAGAAGACGCAGTCGGTCAAGGACTTCAACGCGATCAAGATCGCGCTGGCCTCGCCGGAGAAGATCCGTTCCTGGAGCTACGGCGAAGTAACCAAGGCCGAGACGATCAACTACCGGACGTTCAAGCCGGAGCGGGACGGCCTGTTCTGCGCCAAGATCTTCGGGCCCATGACGGACTGGGAATGTCTGTGCGGCAAGTACAAGCGGATGAAGCACCGCGGCGTCGTGTGCGACAAGTGCGGCGTCGAGGTCACGCGATCCCGCGTGCGGCGCGAGCGCATGGGCCACATCGAGCTGGCCAGTCCGGCCAGCCACGTCTGGTTCTTCAAGGGTCTGCCCAGCCGGATCGGTCACCTGCTCGACCTGACTCTGCGCAACCTGGAGCGGATCCTCTACTTCGAGAGCTACGTCGTCATCGATCCTGGCGACGCGGAACTCGAAGAGAATGAGCTGGTCTCCGAGGAGCGCTACCGGGAACTGCGAGACGAGTTCGGCCCGGACGGCTTCGATGCCCGGATGGGCGCCGAGGCGATCAAGGAACTGCTGGCCAGGATTGACATCGACGAGCTGGCGGAGGAACTCCGGATCGTCATGCGCACCGACACCAGCCAGATCCGGCGCCTGAAGGCGGCGAAGCGGCTCAAGGTCGTCAATGCGTTCCGGCGCAGCGGCCACCGGCCGGAGTGGATGATCCTGGATGTGATCCCGGTGATTCCGCCGGAACTGCGGCCGCTGGTACCGCTTGATGGCGGGCGGTTTGCGACCAGCGACCTGAACGATCTCTACCGCCGGGTCATCAACCGGAACAACCGGCTCAAGAAGTTGCTCGAGTTGAGGGCGCCCGAGGTGATCGTCCGCAACGAGAAGCGCATGCTCCAGGAGGCGGTGGACGCCCTGTTCGACAACGGCCGGCGCGGCCGGGTGCTGAAGGGTTCGAACAACCGGCCGCTCAAGTCGCTCTCCGACACCCTGAAGGGGAAGCAGGGCCGGTTCCGTCAGAACCTGCTAGGCAAGCGGGTCGACTATTCGGGGCGTTCGGTGATCGTGGTCGGTCCGGATCTCAAGCTGAACGAATGCGGCTTGCCGAAGAAGATGGCCCTCGAACTGTTCAAGCCGTTCATCTACAGCTGGCTCGAGGAGCGTGAGTACGTCGGCACGATCAAGGCGGCCAAGGAGATGGTCGAGCGCGAGGAGGAAGTCGTCTGGGATGCGCTGGACGAGGTCATCCGTGACCATCCGGTGCTCCTGAACCGGGCGCCCACCCTTCACCGGCTCGGCATTCAGGCGTTTCAGCCGGTGCTGATCGAGGGCAAGGCGATCCAGATCCATCCCCTGGTTTGCGCCGCTTTCAATGCGGACTTCGATGGCGACCAGATGGCGGTTCACGTTCCGCTATCCCCCAAGGCCCAGATCGAGAGCCACGTGTTGATGCAGGCCTCGAACAACATCCTCAGCCCCGCGCATGGTCGGCCGCTGGCAGTGCCCAGCCAGGATCTCGTGCTGGGCGGCTACTACCTGACCATGCCGCGCCCCGGCGCCCGAGGCGAGGGTCGAACCTTCGCCAGCGCCGACGAGGTGTTCTTCGCTCTTGAAGCCGGTGCGGTCGAGACGCAGACGCCCATTCGGTTGCGGCTGAGCGGCAGCTACGTCGACCTGGACGTCCAGCACGACAACCAGGACATCGTGCACGCCGAGGTCCAGGAGCTTGACGGAGGGGTGGTCGAGACCACGGTCGGTCGCGTGATCCTCAACGAGCACCTCCCGAACGAGTTGCCCTTCATCAATGGCCTGCTGCAGAAGCGCGGTCTTCAGGACCTGGTCGGCTACTGCTACATCCGGCACGGGAGCGATCTGGCGGTCAGAATGCTCGACGAGATCAAGGAGATCACCTTCCAGTACGCCACCCTGGCCGGCATCTCCTTCGGCGTCGACGACATGGTCGTGCCGTCGACGAAGGAGCAGTTGATCGAGGAGGCCCGCGGCGAGGTGCTCGAGATCGAGAAGCAGCGCAGCGCCGGCGTGATTACCGCCGGTGAGCGGAAGAACAAGATCATCGACATCTGGCATCGCGTGACCGAGAACGTCTCGGCCGAGATGTTCCGCGAGATGAAGGACGTCGAGGCCGAGCGGGGTGAGTTCAACCCGATCAACCTGATGGCCGATTCGGGCGCGCGGGGCTCCCGCGAACAGGTGCGGCAGTTGGCCGGCATGCGGGGTTTGATGTCCAAGCCTTCGGGCGAGGTGATCGAGACGCCGATTCATGCGAACTTCCGCGAGGGGCTGTCCGTGCTCCAGTACTTCATCTCCACCCACGGCGCCCGCAAGGGTCTGGCCGACACGGCGCTCAAGACGGCCGACTCCGGCTACCTGACGCGGCGGCTGGTCGACGTGGCCCAGGACGTGATCGTGACCGAGCACGACTGCGGGACGATCGACGGCATCGTCGTTGGCGCCATCATGGAGGGCGGCGACATTCTCGAGCCGCTTCGGGACCGTTTGGTCGGGCGCGTCAGCCAGGAGGACATCTTCGACCCGATGACCGGCGAGCAGTTGTTGGCGGTCGGCGACTCGATGACGGAGAAGATGGCGAATGGCGTTCAGGCGGCGGGCATCGAGCGGGTGCGTATCCGCTCCGTGCTTACCTGCGAAACCCGGCGGGGCGTTTGCGCGTCCTGCTACGGGCGCAACCTTGCCACGGGCCGCGCCGTCGACCTCGGCGAAGCGGTGGGGGTCATCGCCGCCCAGTCGATCGGTGAGCCTGGAACCCAGTTGACCATGCGTACCTTCCACTTTGGCGGCACCGCCAGCCGGGTCTCCGAGCAGTCCCGGCATGCGTCGCGAAACAAGGGCTGGGTCAAGCTCCGCCATGTCAACACCGTTGACAGCCGCGAGGGCGCCCTGGTCGTGGTCAACCGGAACGGCAAGCTCGTCGTGGTCGACGAAGCCGGACGCGATCTTGAGCTGCACCCGTTGACCTATGGTTCCCACCTTCTGGTTCGCGAGAACCAGGAGGTGGAGCCGGGGACCGACCTGGTCGAGTGGGACCCCTTCACCTCCGCCATCCTCTCCGAGGTCGGTGGGCGCGTGGAGTTCCACGACATCGTCGAAGGGGAGAACGTCCGCGAAGAGACGGACAAGGTCACTGGACTGACTGAACGGATCATCGTCGAGGCGTCGCAGAGCGAAAGGCGGGCGCCGGCGCTCAGGGTGGGCGGCGCCGTCGTTCAGCGACCGATGACCGAGTCGGTCGAGGACCTGAGCGACGTATGGAAGCACCTTGGCGGTGAGACGGACTTCGCCAGGAAGTGCGTCGACTCCCTGCGAGAGGCGGACGACCTGGCGGTGGACAGCGAGGATCGCGCTCGCGACTTCTGGAGCCAGAAGCGAAAGGAGCTTCGGAGCGAGCACTCAGCTGGGATGAGGATTCGGTGGGAGCCCGATGGCTGGTACGACGAGGCGGACGGAGTGCGGCTCGGCCCGACCCGCGAGGAGTCGGTCATCGATCCAACCGAGGCCAAGAGCTACTCCCTGCCGGTGGGCGCCCACCTCGTCGTGAACGACGGCGACGAGGTACATCCCGGCGACACGCTGGCGAAGATCCCTCGCGAGACGACCAAGACGAAGGACATCACCGGCGGTCTGCCGCGCGTGCAGGAACTCTTCGAGGCCCGGAAGCCGCGGGGAGAGGCGGCGATCATCTCGGATATCGACGGCATCGTGCGGTTCGGAAAGGAGTTCGTCAAGGGAAACCGGATCGTCGCCGTCGAGAACGAGGCGGGCGTGAGCCAGGAGTACCCGGTTGCCCGTCACGTCCACGTCAATGTGCAGGACGGCGAGTACGTCAACGCCGGGGATGTCCTGGTCGGCGAGACGATGAACATCGATCCGCGCGACATCCTCAGAGTCAAGGGAGAGCGAGAGCTTCAGCGATACCTGGTGGACAAGATCCAGGAGGTCTACCGTTCGCAGAGCGTGGCGATCAACGACAAGCACATCGAAGTGATCGTTCGCCAGATGATGCGCTCGGTCGAGATCAGGGAGGTCGGCGATACGGACTTCCTCATCGACGAGCAGGTCAACCGTTGGCTCTTCCGGGAGGAGAACGAGCGGGTGACCGCGGCCGGGGGCACTCCGGCGATCGGCGAGCCCCTGCTGCTCGGGATCACCAAGGCTTCGCTCTCAACCGAGAGCTTCATCTCGGCGGCCAGCTTCCAGGAGACCACCAGGGTACTGACCGAGGCCGCGATCAGCGGCAAGGTGGATCACCTCCGCGGCCTGAAGGAGAACGTGATCGTCGGTCGCGTGATCCCCGCCGGCACGGGCATGGACCACTACCACGACTTCCACATCGAGGACGTGACCTACCCGACGCCCGACCTGGCTGCCGACGATCTGTACAACTACGACTACCCGGAGGAGTTCATTCGCACGATGCCGCAGGTGCTCAGCGACAGCGAGACCTAGCGGCCTGGGCCGTTGGACGCCGTCCGGCCACCAGGGACCTGTCCGCTGGACTGCAACTGAGACTTCCCACATCGGGGCTTCCCCGGCTCTCAGGTTTCTGCTAACGTTCGCGCCCTTGTGCGGCTCGCGCGGAGCGGGCCAAAGAGAGTCCACCACCACGTCTGCGAGCCAGGCCTTGAACCGGGTGTCCACCCGGTGCTGAGCGCAGCGCAAAACGCTGCGCGCGGTCAGCCAGGTCGGTTCGCTCCGGCTTCGGGTCTTTCCCGATCGGCCGGTTTCTTGTGCCGTCAAGCAGGAGTATTGATGCCCACCATTCGCCAACTGGTCCGCAAGGGCCGCCAGCGCCAGGTCGTGAAGACCAAGAGCCCGGCGCTCCAGGGTTCGCCGCAGAGGCGCGGCGTGTGCGTGCGCGTGTATACGCAGACGCCGAAGAAGCCGAATTCGGCCTTGCGCAAGGTGGCTCGCGTTCGGCTGACCAACGGCATCGAGGTCACGACCTACATTCCCGGCGTTGGGCACAATCTCCAGGAGCACTCGATCGTGCTCATTCGCGGCGGCCGGGTGAAGGACCTGCCCGGCGTTCGTTACCACGTGATTCGCGGCACTCTGGATGCGGTCGGCGTCGATGAACGCCGCCGGGGGCGATCGAAGTACGGCGCCAAGCGGCCCAAGAACTGAGTCGGAAGGAACCTGAACGATGCCGCGACGCCGCGAAGTCCCCAAGCGCCAGATCCTGCCCGACCCGCTGTACAACTCGCAGTTGGTCAGCAAGTTCGTCAACGTCCTGATGAAGGACGGCAAGAAGTCCATCGCCGAACGCATCCTCTATGACGCTCTGAACACGATCAAGGAGCGCACCGGCGAGGAGGATCCGGTGGCCGTCTTCCAGAAGGCGATCGACAACGTGAAGCCGGCGGTGGAAGTCAAGTCGAGACGCGTTGGTGGCTCGACCTACCAGGTTCCGATCGAGGTGCGGCCCGCACGCAAGCTGGCCCTGGCCATGCGATGGCTGATTCAGGCGGCAAAGGGCCGCAGCGAGAAGACGATGAGACTGCGGTTGGCTGGCGAGTTGCTCGACGCGGCCGAGAACCGTGGAGTGGCGATCAAGAGGAAAGAGGACACCCACCGGATGGCAGAAGCGAACAGGGCCTTTTCCCACTACCGCTGGTAGCGGATGATCGCGGCGCCGCCCTGGGCCGGCGCCCGCATCGTTCCCTGCCCCTCAGGTTGTTCACGGCCCATCCCCTCGCCGCCTGCTTTCCGTGTCGAGCGGCGTCTGACACGTTTTACCCCTTCATCCGTCCTCCTGTTTCTTCACCTGTTTCCCATCTTCGAACAACGAACGCCTCCCGAACCGACCCCCTCCCGACCGGCCGACCACACTCCAGAACCCGATCTCAGCCGCTGCGTCATGTCCAGAAACGTCCCACTCGAGAGAACCCGAAACATCGGGATCATGGCGCACATCGATGCGGGCAAGACGACGACGACCGAGCGCGTCCTCTACTACACCGGTGTGAACTACAAGATCGGTGAGGTGCACGAGGGCACCGCGACGATGGACTGGATGGAGCAGGAGCAGGAGCGCGGCATCACGATCACCTCGGCTGCCACGAGCTGCACCTGGAAGGACCACCGGATCAACATCATCGACACGCCGGGGCACGTCGATTTCACCGCCGAAGTCGAGCGATCGTTGCGCATCCTCGATGGCACGGTGGCCGTGTTCGACGCCGTCGCCGGAGTCGAGCCGCAAAGCGAGACCGTCTGGCGTCAGGCGGATCGGTACGGCGTGCCGCGGATCGCGTTCGTCAACAAGATGGACCGCGTAGGCGCCGACTTCGACCGCTGCGTGCGGATGATGCGTGAGCGACTCGGCGCGTCGCCGGTCGTGCTCCAGTTACCCCTGGGGCGCGAGGACGCGTTCGCCGGAGTGATCGACCTGATCGAGATGTCGGCATACGTCTACGAGGATGAGAGCCTGGGTGCGCAGTTCCGGGACACCGAGATTCCGGAGGAGTACGCGGGCCTGGCGCTGGCGGCTCGCGAGGAGATGGTCGAGGCGGTAGCCGAGACGGATGAGGAGCTCCTCGAGAAGTACGTCTCGGGCGCCGAGGTCACGAACGACGAACTGCGCGCGGCCCTGCGCCGGGCGACGGTCGCCAACAACCTGCAACCGGTGTTCTGCGGATCGGCCTTCCGCAACAAGGGCGTTCAGCCGCTGCTCGACGCGGTTCTCGACTACCTGCCGTCGCCGCTGGACGTGCCGCCGATCGAAGGTCTCGTCAACGGCGACGAGGTGGCTGTGCGCGAGGCCTCGGACGAGGCTCCGTTCAGCGCACTCGTGTTCAAGATCATGACCGACCCGTTCGTCGGCCAGCTCGCGTACATGCGCGTCTACTCGGGCCGTGTCGAGACCGGCCATTCGGTCCTGAATGCGAACCGCGGCGGCAAGGCGCGAATCGGCCGGCTGCTCAAGATGCACGCGAACAAGCGCGAGGAGATCAAGCGCGTGTGGTGCGGCGACATCGCGGCGGTCGTGGGCCTCAAGAACGTGACGACCGGCGACACGATCTGTGATCCTAAGGCCGCGATCGTGCTCGAGTCGATGGACTTTCCCGAGCCGGTCCTCTCGGTTTCGATCGAGCCGAAGACGAAGGCGGACCAGGAGAAGCTTGGTCTGGCGCTCGAGAAGCTGATGCGCGAGGACCCGACCTTCCGGGTTCACACGGATCCGGATACTGCCCAGACCCTGATTTCGGGCATGGGCGAACTGCACCTGGACATCATCACGGACCGCCTGCTGAGGGAGTTCAAGGTCGGCGCCAACGTGGGACGACCGCAGGTCGCCTACCGGGAGACGATCACCTGCGACGCCTCAGGCGAGGGACGGTTCGTGCGTCAGTCCGGTGGCCGCGGTCAGTACGGCCATTGCTTCGTGCGGGTTCGGCCCACGGGGGACGAGGGCCTGGACTTCGAGGACAAGACGAAGGGCGGCGTGATCCCCAGGGAGTTCATCAGGTCGATCGAGCGGGGCATCTCGGAGGCCCTCGAATCGGGCCCGCTGGCGGGCTATCCGGTCACAGGGGTCGGGGTCGAGGTGTACGACGGAAGTTCGCACGATGTCGACTCGTCCGAGGTGGCGTTCAAGATCGCCGGCTCGATGGCCTGGCGGGATGCGGCCAAGGATGCGGAACCCGTGCTGCTCGAGCCGGTCATGGCCGTGGAGGTAGTGACCCCCGAGGAGTACATGGGCGACGTGATGGGCGACATCAGCTCACGTCGCGGCAAGGTCCAGGGCATGGAGATGCGCAACAACACCCAGGTCATCGGCGCCCGCGTGCCGCTGGCGGAGATGTTCGGCTACGCGACCGATCTGCGCTCGGCGACCCAGGGCCGGGCAACGTACACGATGCAGTTCGAGTCCTACGAACCCGCGCCGAGGAATGTGAGCGAGGAGGTCGTGGCGAAGGCCACGGGCTGAGCCCGACGGGCCCGGCCGCCAACCGTTCAGCAGCAGTTCTTTCAAGACACCCCTCCGGACAAGACAAACCAGCCAAGACAAGTAACCAGGCATCAAACCGAGATAGCAGGAGCACCGCAATGGCGAAGGAGAAGTTCGAGCGTACGAAGCCGCACGTGAACGTGGGGACGATCGGTCACGTGGATCACGGCAAGACGACGCTGACGGCAGCGATCACGAACATTCTGGCGAAGGCAGGCGGCGCGGAGTTCGTGCCGTTCGACGAGATCGACAAGGCTCCGGAGGAGCGTGAGCGCGGGATCACGATCGCGACGGCTCACGTGGAGTACGAGACGGCGAACCGTCACTACGCGCACGTGGACTGTCCGGGCCACGCGGACTACGTGAAGAACATGATCACGGGTGCGGCTCAGATGGACGGCGCGATCCTGGTCGTGTCGGCAGCCGACGGTCCGATGCCGCAGACTCGTGAGCACGTGCTGCTTGCTCGTCAGGTAGGCGTTCCGTACATCGTCGTGTTCATGAACAAGTGCGACATGGTTGACGACGAGGAGCTTCTGGACCTGGTGGAGCTTGAGCTGCAGGACCTGCTGAGTTCGTTCGAGTTCCCCGGTGACGAGATACCGATCATTCGCGGTTCGGCTCTGGAGGCGCTTGAGAGCGGCGATCCGGAGAGCGAGTGGGGATCGAAGATCGTGGAGCTTCTGGCGGCTGTTGACTCCTACGTGCCGACTCCGGAGCGTGCGGTGGACCAGGATTTCCTGATGCCGATCGAGGACATTTTCACGATTTCGGGTCGCGGGACGGTGGTGACGGGCCGCGTGGAGCGCGGTCGGGTGAAGGTTGGGGAGACGGTGGAGATCGTGGGGATTCGCGACACGGCTTCGACGGTGGTGACGGGCGTGGAGATGTTCCGGAAGCTCCTGGACTCGGGCGAGGCCGGCGACAACATCGGCGTGTTGCTTCGGGGGACGAAGAAGGACGAGGTGGAGCGTGGTCAGGTTCTGGCGAAGCCGAAGTCGATCACTCCTCACACGAAGTTCAAGGGTGAGGTGTACGTGCTGAACAAGGACGAGGGCGGCCGTCACACGCCGTTCTTCGACGGTTACCGTCCTCAGTTCTACTTCCGCACGACGGACGTGACGGGCGTGGCGAACCTGCCTTCGGGCACGGAGATGGTGATGCCCGGGGACAACGTGACGCTGGACGTGGAGCTGATCGCTCCGATCGCGATGGAGAAGGGCGTGCGCTTCGCCATTCGTGAGGGCGGCCGCACGGTCGGCGCCGGCACCGTGACCGACATCGTCGAGTAGAAGTTTCCAGGCGCGGCAGGTATTCGAGGAAGGTTGGGATCAGGCAGAAATGGTGAACGAGAAGATCCGTATTCGGCTCAAGGCCTTCGACTATCGCATTCTGGATACGTCGACACACGAGATCGTCGACACCGCGCGGCGTAGCGGCGCGCGCGTGGTCGGGCCGATCCCGTTGCCGACCCACATTGCCCGCTACACGGTGAATCGCTCACCGCACGTGGACAAGAAGTCGCGGGAGCAGTTCGAGATCCGCACTCACAAGCGGTTGCTCGACATTTTCGAACCGACCAGCCAGACGGTCGACGCACTGATGAAGCTCGAGCTTCCGGCGGGTGTCGATGTCGAGATCAAGGCTTTTGGCAGTTGAACCGGCAGTTGAGTCGGGGCTCTAGCTAAGGGGATCAGGAACGGTGAGTGAAAACAAGGGATTGCTCGGGCGCAAGATCGGCATGACGCAGATCTACGCCGAGGACGGCGCCGCGGTGCCGGTGACCGTCCTGGAGGTCGGCCCGTGCCGGGTCGTGCAACGGAAGACCGCGGAGTCCGACGGCTACGAGGCGGTGCAGATCGGCCTGGTCGAGAAGCGGCCGCCGAGGAGCGTCACCGAGGCTCGCCGGGGTCACTTCAAGAAGGCCGGTGTCGAGGCGATGCGCCACCTGGCGGAGGTGCGGGTCGAAGCGGCGAACGAGTCGCAGCCGGGCGACGAGATCGGCGTCTCGATCTTCGAGGTCGGCGCCCGTGTCGACGTGATCGGAACCGGCAAGGGGAAGGGATTCCAGGGCGTCATGCGCCGCCACGGCTTCGGGGGCGGCCGAGCCACGCACGGCTCGATGTTCCATCGCGCGCCGGGTTCGGTCGGACAGTCTGCGAGTCCCTCGCGTGTCTTCCCGGGCATGAGGTTCCCGGGCCGGATGGGCGGCAAGCGCGTGACGACGAAGAAGCTGAAGGTGGTCAAGGTGGACGAGGAGAATCGGCTTCTCTATCTGCGTGGAGCAGTTCCCGGCGGCCGCAACGGTCTGGTCATGGTTCGGAGTTCGTACTGATGCCCAAGGTCGCGATCAGGAGCCTCGCCAACGAGGAAGTCGGCAGCCTGGACCTGCCGGAAGAGGTCTTCACCTACCCGTACAACGAGCACCTGATCCACTTGGCGGTGGTGTCGGTCCGCGCCGCGCAGCGGGCAGGTACGCACAGCGTCAAGGGCAGGCATCAGGTGCGTGGCGGCGGGGCAAAGCCGCATCGGCAGAAGGGCACCGGTCGAGCTCGCGCCGGCAGCATCCGCTCGCCGCTGCGCCGCGGCGGCGGCGTCGTTCATGGCCCCCGGACCCGCAGTCATCGCAACAAGCTGTCGCGGAACGAGAAGCGCAATGCCCTCAAGTCGGCGCTTTCGCGCAAGCTGGCGGAAGAGCGGATCATGGTCGTCGACTCGCTTGATCTCGACAGTCACAAGACGGGCGCCTTCGCGGCGCGTCTTCAGGGGCTCGGCCTCGACGAGAAGACGCTGATCGTCGACGACCACGGCAACCGCAACCTGATCCTGGCGTCCCGCAACCATCCGCAGCTCAAGACCGTCGACGCCTTGGGCGTGAATGTCTACGATGTCGTCGATCGCGGCTACGTGCTGTTCAGCGAGACCGCGATAGGCCGCCTGTCCGCCGTGCTGCGGAAGCGGCGGAAGAACGGGAGCGCGTCATGAGAGTGCAGGAAATCCTGCGTCGGCCGCTGATTACCGAGAAGTCGACCGAGCTCCGTGACGATCGGAACATCATTGCCTTCGTCGTCGACTCCCGAGCCAACAAGATCGAAGTGCGACGCGCGGTGGAGGCCCAGTTCCAGGGTGTCAAGGTGGCGGAAGTCCGGATCGTGAACATGCACGGCAAGGTTCGCCGCCAGGGCCGCTTCGTCGGTCGTCGCCCCGACTGGAAGAAGGCGTACGTACGGCTGGCCGAGGGCCAGATCGACCTCTTCGACAACGTCTAGCGAGAGCCGAAGAAAATGGCGATCAAGAAACTCAAGCCGACGAATCCCGGCAGCCGCTTCCAGGAGTACGCGCGACGGGAGGGAGTCACGAAGGACCGGCCGCACAAGCCCCTCGTCGAGGGCAAGAAGCGGATCAGCGGCCGCAACAACAAGGGCAGGCAGACGCTTCGGTTCCGGGGCGGAGGCCACAAGCGGCGCTACCGGCGGATCGACTTCCGGCGCGACAAGGTCGGCGTGCCCGCCAAGGTGGCGACGATCGAGTACGACCCGAACCGTAGCGCGCTGATCTCCCTGCTGCACTACGCCGACGGAGAGAAGCGCTACATCCTCCACCCCCAGGGGCTGAAGGTGGGCGCCGTGGTCCAGGCCGGCGAGGGCTCGGAGATCGATGTGGGCAACTGCCTGCCGATCCGCTTCATCCCCCTGGGCACGATGATCCACAACATCGAACTGAAGATCGGCGGAGGCGGCCAGATGGTGCGCAGCGCCGGCGCCGGCGCCCAGTTGATGGCCAAGGAAGGCGTCTACGCTCAGGTCCGCCTGCCGTCGGGGGAGGTCCGCCGCGTTCACATCGACTGCTCCGCCACGATCGGCCAGGTCAGCAACTCGGAGCACTCGAACCTCGCGCTCGGAAAGGCCGGCCGCAACCGCTGGCGTGGCCGCCGGCCGCATAACCGCGGCGTGTCGATGAATCCGGTCGACCATCCGATGGGCGGCGGCGAGGGCAAGGCCTCCGGTGGACGGCATCCGACGACGCCTTGGGGCAAACCGACCAAGGGCTACAAGACACGCAGGAACAAGCGCACGAGCGGCATGATCGTACGGCGACGGGCACGTCGCAAGTAGGTCGGGCGAGAGCACGAAACAGAGGTCAGCATGGGACGTTCACTCAAGAAGGGTTTCTTCATCGACAATCACCTGTATGACAAGGTGGTCGCGATGAATGCGGGCCATGACCGGAGGGTCATCAAGACCTGGTCGCGCCGGTCCACGATCATTCCGGAGATGGTGGGTCACACCGTCGCCGTCCACAACGGCATGAAGTTCATTCCGGTCTTCATCAGCGAGAACATGGTCGGCCACAAGCTCGGAGAGTTCGCTCAAACCCGAACGTTCCGTGGTCATGCCGGCGGCAGGAGGGAGCGCCGAGCGCGCCCCCGGTAGTTGGAGAGAGAGAGAGCAGAATGATGGAATCAATCGCCCGACTCAGGTACCTGCAGGCGTCGCCGCAGAAGGTGCGCCTGGTGGCGGACCTGATCCGCGGCCGGGACGTCGAGGAAGCCGCGACGATGCTGCAGTTGAGCACCAAGGCCGCGGCGCGGCCGATTTCCAAGCTGTTGCGGTCGGCGGTAGCCAACGCCGAGAACAGCGCCGAGAACCAGCAGGGGGGCATCGACGTGGGCCAGCTCTACGTCAAGGAGATCTTCGTGGACGGTGGCCCGACGCTGAAGCGCCTGCGCCCGCAGCCCATGGGCCGGGCGTTCCGGATTCTCAAGCGGCAGAGCCACGTCACGATCAAGCTCGATTCCCGCGGTCAGTCGACCGAGGCAACGTAGGAGCGCTCATGGGTCAGAAGACACATCCGTACGGCTTTCGTTTGGTCTACAACCAGGGCTGGCACTCGCGCTGGTATGCCGAACGGGACTACGCCAGCACTCTGCACTCGGACATCGAGTTGCGGACCGGTCTGAAGAAGCGCCTGATGCATGCGGGCGTGAGCCAGATCGACATCGAGCGCGCCGCGGACAAGCTGCGCGTCACGATCTACACGTCGCGTCCGGGCATCATCATCGGCCGCAAGGGCGCGGAGGTGGACAAGCTGCGCGACGACCTGAGCCGGCAGATGGGGCGGGAAGTCCACATCAACATCCAGGAGATTCAGCGTCCTGAACTCGATGCCCAGCTCGTGGCCGAGGCGATCACGGGGCAGCTCCTGCGTCGGGTCGCGTTCCGTCGGGCGATGAAGAAGGCGATGGAATCGGCCTTCCGTTTCGGCGCCAAGGGTGTCAAGATCATGGTTTCGGGTCGACTCGGCGGCAACGAGATCGCCCGTACCGAGTGGTACCAGGAAGGGCGGTTGCCGCTGCACACTCTGAAGGCCGACATCGACTACGGCTTCGCCGAGGCGTTCACGACCTACGGTGTGATCGGGGTCAAGGTCTGGGTCTACCGCGGTGATCTTTCGCGGGAACGCGGTCGCCGCGCGGTGGCCTAGAGCGTGGCGGGACGCCTGGAGATTCGAGGGAGTAACGAACGATGTTGATGCCGAAGAAGGTCAAGTTCCGCAAGCATCACCGCGGCCGTCGCCGCGGTCTGGCCAAGGGCGGCAACGTCGTGGCCTTTGGCGAGTACGGCTTGCAGGCGCAGGAGGCCGGTTGGGTCACCGCCCGCCAGATCGAGGCCGCACGAATCGCGATCACCCGCCACATCAAGCGGAGCGGCAAGGTCTGGATCCGGGTCTTTCCGGACAAGCCGATCACGAAGAAGCCTCTGGAAACGCGGATGGGCAAGGGCAAGGGCAACCCGGAGGAGTGGGTTGCGGTCGTCCGGCCCGCCCGCATTCTGTACGAGCTCGAGGGCGTGTCGCCGGAGCTGGCGAAGTCGGCGATGAGGCTGGCTTCCCACAAGCTCGGGATCAAGACCCGTTTCGTCGGGCGCCACGGCGCGCAGGTGTGAGGGTGGCAAGGCGATGAAGGCAAGCGAACTCAGGGAACTGACTCCGGACGAACTGCGGCAGAAGGAGGAAGAACTGGCTGATCAGTTGTTCGCCCTGCGGCTGCAGAAGTCGATCGGTCAACTGGAGAAGCCGAGCAGGATCAGAAAGGCCCGGGTCGAGTTGGCGCGGGTCCTCACCGTCAGGCGCGAGAGAGCGACAGGAACGACATGAGCGTGGAGCAGCAACAAGCGCGCGGCCGCCGCCAGGTCCGGGTGGGCCAGGTGGTCAGCGCCAAGATGGACAAGACAGTCGTCGTGGCGGTCGAGAAGACGGTCATGCACCGGCTGTACCACCGCCTGATGAAGAAGTCTTCGCGGTGCGTGGCGCACGACGAATCGAATGAGTGCCGGGAGGGGGACGTCGTTTCCCTCGTCTCGACCAGGCCGATGTCACGCCGCAAGCGCTGGCGCGTACAGCGGATCGTCAAGCGTGCGGAAGGGTAGAGGGGCGCCGAGATGATCCAGATGGGAACGGTGCTCGACGTCGCCGACAACTCCGGGGCCAAGAGAATCGCCTGCATTCAGCTGCGGGGCGGTTCCACCGGGCAGTACGGCGTGCTGGGCGACGTGATCACCGCCTCGGTCAAGGAGGCGGCGCCCGAGGGCACGGTCAAGAAGGGTCAGGTCGTGCGCGCGGTGATCGTGCGGACCCGCAAGGAGCGCCGCCGCAAGGACGGGAGCTACATCCGCTTCGACAACAACGCTGCGGTGCTGATCAACGAGGCGCAGGAACCGATCGGAACCCGCGTCTTCGGCCCGGTTGCCCGCGAGCTGCGCGAGCGGCGCTTCATGCGCATCGTGTCGCTGGCGCCGGAGGTGATCTGAAATGCCCAAATCTGGCAGACACAAGGTGAAGATCAAGAAGGGCGACGAGGTGCTGGTCATCGCGGGCCGGAGCCGCGGCGTCCGCAGCAAGGTGCTGCGGGTGCTTCCTGCCGAGAACCGAGCGATCGTCGAGCGCGTGAATCTGGTCAAGAAGCACGAGCGGCCGAACCCGCAGCGCCAGGTACAGGGAGGCATCCTCGAGCGGGAGTCGCCCATCCACCTCTCGAATCTCAAGGTGATCTGCCCGGACACCGACAAGCCGACGCGGGTTGGCAAACGGCGTCTCGAGGATGGCAAGTCGACCCGCTACGCCAAGGTCAGCGGCGCGGTGTTGAGTTGAGGCAGTGACCTGAAGGAATGACCATGGTTCCCCGATTGAAGACTCAGTACCAGGAGGAGGTCGTCGCCTCCCTCCAGCAGGAGTTCGGCATCTCCAACTCGATGGCGGTGCCGCGGCTGGAGAAGATCGTTCTCAACATGGGTATCGGTGAAGCGATCCAGAACATCAAGATTCTGGAGAACGCCGTGCCCGAACTGGCCCGGATCGCGGGTCAGCAGCCGGTCATCACCCGTGCCCGCAAGTCGATAGCCGCGTTCAAGCTGCGTGAGGGAATGCCGATTGGCTGCCGGGTCACGCTGCGCCGCGACCGGATGTGGCACTTTCTCGATCGACTGGTTACCGTCGCGCTGCCGCGAGTACGCGACTTCCGCGGTATCTCGGACCGGAGCTTCGATGGACGGGGCAGCTACACCCTGGGTATTCGGGATCACCTGATCTTCCCCGAGGTCGACTACTCGAAGAGCGACGGTTCCAAGGGCATCAACGTCACACTCGTCACCTCGGCGGAGTCCGATGCGCAGGCGCTGCACCTGCTGCGGGGTCTCGGCATGCCGTTCGCGACCTGAGTGAAGACCAGACCCCTTTCAATGATTGGCCAAGGATTGTCACGATGACCATGACCGACCCCATCGCGGATCTGCTGACCACGATTCGCAACGCCCTGATCGTCAAGCACGATCAGACCGAGTCGCCGGCTTCGAAGCAGAAGATCGCGCTGTGCCGCGTGCTGCGGGACCAGGGCTACATCAGCCACTACGAGGTCTGCGATTCGCCGCCGGGCAGGACGCTCCGGATCTTCCTGGCTTACAGCAAGGAGGGTGTGCCGACGATCACCAAGGTGCGGAAGATCAGCAAGCCCGGGCGCAGGATTTATCGGGGCGCCGACGATCTGAAGCCGGTTCTGAACGGGCTGGGTGTCGCGATCCTGTCGACCTCGAAGGGTCTGCTCACGGATTCCCAGGCCCGGAGCCAGCGCGTGGGCGGCGAAGTTCTCTGCGAGGTGTACTAGATGTCGCGCATAGGAAAGACGCCGATTGCACTGCCGGACACGGCGAAAGTCGCGGTGAACGGCGGCACGGTAACCATCGAGGGTCCGAAGGGGAAGCTGGAACAGCCGCTCCAGCCCGGCATCGAGGTCCGGATGGAGGATGGCGTCGTCACGCTGCACCGTTCGGGCTCGAGCGGACCGGAGAGGGCTCTGCACGGGCTGGCTCGCGCGCTGCTCGCGAACGCCGTCGTGGGCGTCACCGAGGGCTTCCGGCGAGAGCTGGAGATCGTCGGCGTTGGCTACCGGGGAGAGGTCAAGGGGCGCGAAATCCACCTGGCGCTCGGCTACTCCCACCCCGTGGTCTACTCGATTCCGGACGGAATCGACGTTTCCATCGACGATCGGGCGAACCGGATTGCCGTTTCCGGCATCGACAAGCAGCAGGTCGGGCAGGTAGCGGCCGACCTGCGCAGCCTGCGCAAGCCGGATGCGTACAAGGGCAAGGGCATCCGGTACAGCGACGAGGTCATCCGGCTCAAGGTCGGCAAGGCGGCGACGGTCTAGACACTTTGGTACGAAGTCAGGGAAACAGGGACATCGAGGAAATGAGCGACCTGCGCAGAAAGAGAACATTGGACCGGAGCCGTCGTCGGCGCCGGGCGCGCTACCGGGTCCGAAAGAGGATCCGGGGCTCCGAGGAGCGGCCGCGTCTGGCTGTCCACAAGAGCCGCCGGCACATCTACGCCCAACTGATCGACGATCGGGCGGGACACACCCTGGCCTTCGCGAGTTCGCTGGAGCCGGGAGTCTGCGGGGAGTTGGAAGGCTCGACGGGAAGCTGCAGCGCGGCGCAGGCGGTGGGCGAGGCGCTGGCGGCGCGCGCGAAGGAGCGGGGCGTGCAATCCGTGATCTTCGACCGCGGCGGCTTTCTCTACCACGGCCGAATCCGGGCGCTGGCGGACAGCGCTCGCGCCGGAGGCCTCAAGTTCTGATGCAGCAGGGAAGCGAAGGAGCGAACATTGGCTAGGGACGTGAACAGTGGCTAGAAGAGACATCGATCTCGACAGCGAGTTCTTCGAGCAGGTTGTCGACATCAACCGGGTGACGAAGGTCGTCAAGGGCGGCAAGAATTTCTCCTTTACCGCACTCGTCGTGATCGGCGACGGCGCCGGCCGCGTCGGCTACGGCTCGGGCAAGGCGAAGGAGGTCCCATCCGCGATTCGCAAGGGGATTCAGATCGCCAAGCGCAACCTGGTCCATGTGCCGCTGGCTGGAACGACGATCCCGCACGAGACGGTGGGCGTGTTCGGCGCCGGTCGGGTGATGCTGAAACCGGCTTCCGAAGGAACCGGGGTCATCGCCGGCGGCCCGGTGCGGGCGGTGGTCGAGGGCGCCGGCATTCAGGACATCCTGACCAAGTCGCTCGGGACGACGAACCCGCAGAACGTCGTCAAGGCGACTTTCGCCGGGCTGCTGTCCCTGCGCAACGAGGAGCAGGTCAGGACGCTGCGTGGGCTGGATTCGCTGGACGGCGCGTCGATCAACGGAGACCGGGAAGGAGCCGAGAGTGGCTGGCAGAACGATACGGATTCAGCAGGTGCGTAGCGCGATCGGCAGGCCGAGACCGCAGCGCGAGGTTCTGCGCGGTCTCGGCTTGAGGCGCATTCGCCACATCGTCGAGCGGGAGGACTCCCAGGCGGTGCGGGGCATGGTGCGGAAGATTCCCCACCTGGTCCGGATCGTGGTGGACTCCGAGGAGAACTGACATGAAGCTCCACGAACTCAAACCGGCGCCGGGAAGCCGCCGTCCGCGCAAGCGGGTCGGGCGTGGACCGGGATCCGGTACGGGCAAGACCGCCGGGCGTGGCCACAAGGGCCAGCGCTCGCGCGCGGGATTCTCGCGGCGCGCCGGCTTCGAGGGCGGCCAGATGCCGCTTGTGCGGCGCGTCCCGAAACGCGGGTTCACCAACATCTTCCGCACCGAGTACACGGTGATCAACGTCGGCGACCTGGACGGTCTCGGCGAAGTGGTCGACATGGAACTCCTCGTTTCCCACGGCCGTGTGCGCCGGGGCATGAGGCTGAAGGTTCTGGGGGCAGGCGATGCACCGGCCGGGGTAACCGTCCGGGCGCACCGCTTCAGCGCATCCGCGCGCGCCAAGATCGAAGGCGCCGGCGGCGCCTGCGAAGAGATCGCCTGAGGGAGCTGGCAAGTGGGCGTCGAGAGTTTTCGCAACATCTTCGCGATTCCGGATCTCCGGAAGCGCGTGTTGTTCATGTTCGGCCTGCTGGCCGTGTACCGCATCGGCTGCATCATTCCGACGCCGGGGATCGATCCCCAGGCTCTGCTCGAGTTCATGGAACAGATGCAGGGCACCGTGCTGGGGTTCGTCAACACGTTCACCGGCGGCAGCCTGGGCCGGGTGGCGATCTTCGCGCTCGGCATCATGCCGTACATCTCGGCGTCCATCATTCTGCAGTTGCTGACCGTGGTCTGGCCGTACCTCGAGAAGCTCTCGAAGGAAGGCGAGATGGGCCGGCGGAAGATCACCCAGTACACGCGGTACGGCACGGTGGTCATCTCGATCATTCAGGCCACGAGCATCGCCTTCTTCCTGGAGAACCTGACCTCGCCGGGAGGCGCGCCCCTGGTCTTCAACCCGGGTCTCGGGTTCAAGTTCATGACCGTGCTCTCGCTGACCACGGGCTGCGCCTTCGTCATGTGGCTGGGCGAGCAGATCAGCGAGCGGGGTATCGGCAACGGCATCTCCCTGATCATCTTCGCCGGCATCGTGGTGGGCCTGCCGGGCGCCGTCCTGACGCTCTTCGGCCAGATGCAGAGCGGCGCGATGTCCCTGCTCAAGATCCTCTTCCTGTCGGCCTTCATGCTCGTGGTCGTTGCCTTCATCGTCTACATGGAGCGGGCGCAGCGGCGTATCCCGGTGCAGTACGCCAAGCGGATCGTCGGCCGGCGCCAGTACGGCGGCCAGAGCACCTACCTGCCCCTGCGGGTGAACACCGGCGGCGTGATTCCGGTCATCTTCGCGAGTTCCGTGGTCACCGTGCCGGCCACCGTCGCGGGCATGATCCAGTACGAGCCGATCCAGCGGATCGCCACCGCGCTGCAGTGGGGTCAGCCGATCTACTACCTGTTCTACGTGGCGGCGATCATCTTCTTCTCGTACTTCTACGTCTCGATCATCTTCAATCCGAACGATCTTGCCGAGAACATGCGCAAGTACGGCGGGTTCATTCCCGGCATCCGCTCCGGCAGGCGCACTTCGGAGTACATCGACAAGGTGCTGACGCGGTTGACCCTGGTCGGTTCTCTCTACCTGGCGGGCGTTTCGGTGTTGCCGGAGTTCCTGATCGCCGGCTTCAAGGTCGGTGGCCTTCCGTTCGTTGGCGCTACCCTGGACCGGGTCGCGCCGCTCTGGCTGACCGAGGGCATGGGGATCAACTTCTACTTCGGCGGCACGTCGCTCCTGATCGTCGTCAGCGTGGCGATGGACACCCTGCAACAGATCGAGAGCCAGCTCGTGATGCGCAACTACGAGGGCTTCATGAAGCGGGGCCGGATCCGAGGCCGCCGTGGGTGATTCTCTGCGCATCGTACTGCTCGGGGCGCCGGGTTGCGGCAAGGGAACCCAGGCCGCGCGCCTGGAAGTGTCGCTCGGCGTGCCGGCAATCTCGACCGGCGACATGCTGCGGGCCGCGGTGGCGGCTGGCAGCGAGTTGGGTCAGCGGGTGGAGGGTCTGATGGCGTCCGGCGCCCTGGTCGACGACGGCTTGATGGCCGAGGTGGTCCGCGACCGTCTGGCCCAGGACGACGCCGCGGACGGGTTTCTGCTCGACGGCTATCCGCGCACCGCGCCGCAGGCCGGGACCCTCGAGGAGATCCTGAACGGTCGCAAGCTCAACCACGTGGTGACGATCGATGTTCCCGACGAGGTGCTGGTTCAACGGATTGTCCTGAGGGGCCGCGGCGCGGATGACCGGGAAGAAGTCGTGCGCGAACGGTTGCAGGTTTACGCCGCGCAGACACAACCCCTGATCGCTCACTACGAGCGCCTTGGCCTGCTGCGTCGGGTCAACGGCAACGTCGGCATCGAACAGGTGACTGCGGCGATCGAGTCGGCGCTGGCCGAAGGCGGAGCCGCCTGATGGCGACTCTCAAGACACAAGAGGAACTTGACCTGATGGAGCGCGCCAACCGCATCGTTCTGGAGGTGCTGGCCTCCCTGGAACGGCGGCTGCATGCCGGAGTCACCACGCGCGAACTCGATGCTCATGCGGAGGCCTCGATTCGCGAGCGTGGCGGCCGACCGGCCTTTCTCGGTTACCGGGGGTTTCCGGCCACCCTGTGCACCTCGGTGAACGACGTGATCGTCCACGGCATCCCGAATGATGTGCCTCTTGAGGATGGAGACATCGTCAGCATCGACTGCGGGGTGGAGTTTTCGGGTTACTATGGCGATGCTGCGCGCACGTACCGTGTAGGTGCGGTCTCGGAGCAGGCCGCACGCTTGCTGGAAGTCACTCGCCGGGCCCTGGATGTGGCCTTGGACTGCGTGGCGCCCGGCAGGTGGCTGCACGACATCGGTCGAGCGGTTGAGCGGTACGTCAAGGATCGCGGGTACTCCGTGGTCCGTGATTTCGTCGGTCACGGCATCGGTTCAGCACTTCACGAGGAACCGGAAGTGCCGAACTACCGCCGGCGGGGTCGTGGCATCGAGTTGCGGTCAGGCATGGTCTTGGCGATTGAGCCGATGGTCAACGCCGGAAGCCGGGCGGTGAAGATGGATGGGGACGGTTGGACGGCGAGAACGAAGGATGGATCGTTGTCGGCTCACTTCGAGCACTCGGTCGCGGTGACGGAGGCCGGAGCGCGCGTACTGGGCCTGGCGGCTTGAACCAAAGAGGAAGCAAGAGGGCGAAGGGATACTGGGTTTGAAGAAAGAAGAGGCGATCGAAGTCGAGGCAATGGTGGTGGAGACACTGCCGAACGCAGTCTTCAAGGTCCAGCTTGACAACAAGCACCAGGCCTTGGCCCACATTTCGGGCAAGATGCGCAAGCACTTCATCCGGATCCTCCCGGGCGATCGCGTCCTGGTCGAACTTTCGCCCTACGACCCCGGCCGTGGCCGGATCGTGTACAGGTTGCGGACCTGACGGCCGGTTTCGAATCGAAGGAGATCCATCATGAAGGTGCGAGCGTCAGTAAAGAGGATGTGCGTGAAGTGCAAGGTGGTCCGGCGTCGCGGCGTGATCCGCGTCATCTGTGAGAACCCCAAGCACAAGCAACGGCAAGGCTGAGCAGGACGGGAGAGAGTTGGAATGGCGAGAATCGCAGGGATCGATCTACCGCAGAACAAACAGGTCGGCATCGGCCTCACCTACATCTACGGCATCGGCCGCTCTCGGGCGCTGGTGCTGCTGGATCAGGCGGGTGTCGCCGCCGAGGTCAAGGTCCGGGACCTGACCGAGGACGAGACCGGGCGTATTCGCCGGGTCGTTCAGGAGGCGGGGTCGGTCGAGGGAGACCTGCGCAAGGAAGTGACCCAGAGCATCAAGCGCCTGATGGAGATCGGCAGCTACCGCGGTGTCAGACACCGCAAGGGTCTGCCGGTTCGTGGCCAGCGTACGCACACTAACGCGCGCACCCGCAAGGGACCGCGGCGGGCTACCGTGGCCGGCAGGAAGAAGGTCGGGAAGTAGGCGAGAGAGGGGTACCTATGTGTTGTGTCGCCGACAGCGGCTCACAGGCGGCCGACATGATAGTACCCACGCCATAGCTGGCTTCATCTGGCAAACCAAAGCGGAGACACAACACTAGATGGCAAAAGCGAGGAAGAAGGAAAAGCGCGTCGTGCCCCACGCCGTGGCGCACGTCAATGCGACCTTCAACAACACACTGGTCTGCATCAGCGATCCGGACGGCAATGTCCTGACCTGGTCGTCGTCGGGCCGAAACGGTTTCAAGGGGTCCCGCAAGGGAACGCCCTTCGCGGCTCAGGTGGCCGCGCAGGCGGTGGGCTATCAGGCCAAGGACCTTGGCGTGCGGTCGGTCGACGTGTTGGTCAAGGGGCCGGGCGGCGGTCGCGAATCGGCAGTCAGGGCCCTGCAGGCCACCGGCATCAGCATCCGATCGATCCGTGACGTGACCCCAATACCACACAACGGCTGCCGTCCTCGCAAGCGGCGTCGGGTCTGAGCCCGGCGTTTCGCGGCTGGACCGCACCGAGACATCACACGTTTCCACCTGGAACGCAATCGAGATAGTAGGAGTCAACATGCTCTGGAAGGGATTTCAACGCCCGAAGCGGATCGAGATCGATACCGAGACTCTGACCGACACGTACGGCAGATTCACGGCCCAGCCGTTTGAACGCGGCTTCGGCGCCACCGTGGGCAACGCATTGCGGCGTAGCCTCCTGTCGGCAATCGAGGGCGCCGCGATTACCGCTGTGCGGATCGAGGGCGCACTGCACGAGTTCTCTTCACTCGAAGGGGTGGTCGAGGACACGACGGACATCATTCTGAACCTGAAACAGGTGCCTCTGCGGTCCTTCGACCAGACGACACGCGTGATCACGCTGGACGTGTCAGGGCCGCGCGAGGTGACGGCCGCGGACTTCAACGGCGACCCGAGCGTCGAGATCCGCGACCCGAAGAGCAAGGTGGCGACTCTGAACGAACGGGGTCGGCTCCGCCTCGAGGCGCAGGTCAAGAACGGACGCGGCTACGTCGGCGCCGACCAAAATCTCGACGAGTCGATGGGAATCGGCTGGATTCCGCTCGACTCGGTCCATAGCCCGGTAAAACGCGTGAACTATCGCGTCGAGTCGGCGCGCCTTGGCCGGACCACCGACTACGAGCGACTGATCGTCGAGGTCTGGACGGACGGAACGGTGACACCGGAAGAGGGAATCTCCCGGGCCGGCGCCCTGCTGCGCGATCATCTGGCCATCTTCATTGACGCCGAGGAGAGCCTGGTCGTCGAAGCAGCGGCCGAGGAGGAAATCGACGGGAGCGATCTCAGCGCCATGCTCCGGAAGGAGATCGACGATCTGGATCTGAGCGTTCGTTCGGCGAACTGCCTGAGGAACGCGAACATCAATACGGTGGCCGACCTTGTCGCGCGGAGCGAGAAGGAGATGCTGGAGACGAAGAACTTCGGCCGCAAGTCGCTCGAGGAGATCCAGGAAGTGCTCGACCGGATGGGACTGTCCTTCGGCATGGAAGTTTCTGAGAACGCGGAGACCAGCGTCCAGGCCTGAGGGCCGCGGACCGCTTTCGAGCTTCCCCGGGAAGGAGCGATCATGCGTCACGGAGTTGGCTACAAGAAACTGGGTCGGACCACGGCCCACCGACGGGCAATGTTCCGCAACATGCTCGCCTCGCTGGTCGATCACGGCCGGATCCAGACGACCCTCGCCAAGGCCAAGGCCCTGCGTCCGGTCGCCGAGAAGCTCATCACCCGCAGCCGCGAGGACTCCGTCCACGCCCGGCGCCTGGTCCGCCGGTGGCTTCCCAACCGCGACCACGTCAAGAAACTCTTCGACGAAATCGCCCCCCGCTACGCCGACCGCCCCGGCGGCTACCTCCGCATCACGAAGCTCGGCCCCCGCCGCGGCGACGCCGCCGAACGCGCCGTGATCGAGTTCGTCGACGCCGACGAGTAGGGAGACACCGGGTGCGCCGGCCCTCTGGCCGGCATCCGCGCCGTCGCGAAGCGAGCGGCCCCTGGGACATCTCCCCGGACCGCAGCAGGCGGGTGCGTCCGACACGGTCTCTGGCGCGCGCCAGCGGCGCGCACAGCGCGGCACGGCCGCGTCTCCGAATCCGGCCGGCGAGCTAGCTCTCTTCGTCCGCCCGCTTCGCTTCGGCGATGATCTTCTCCTGGATCTGGCGGGGGACTTCTTCGTAGTGGGAGAAGGTCATCGTGAAGCTGGAGCGGCCCTGGGTCATTGAGCGCAGGGCGGGGGCGTAGGTCAGCATCTCCGCCATGGGGACGGTGGCCTTGACGATCTGGGCGTTGCCCTTGGCTTCCATGCCCTGGGGGCGGCCTCGGCGGGAGGAGAGGTCGCTCATGATGTCGCCCATGAAGTCCTCGGTCGTGCTGATGTCGACCTGCATCACGGGTTCGAGCAGGGTGGGGGCGGCCTTCGCCATCGCGTCCTTGAAGGCGAGGGAGCCGGCGACCTTGAAGGCCATTTCGGATGAGTCGACGTCGTGGTACTTGCCGTCCTGGAGGCGGACCCGGAAGTTGCCGACCGGGTAGCCGGCCAGGTAGCCTCGTGCGGCTGCCTCGAGCAGGCCCTTCTCGACGGCCGGGCGGTAGTTCTGGGGGATCGAGCCACCGAAGATCTCGTCGACGAACTCGTAGTCCTCGGGCGTGGCGACCGGTTCCATCGTGATCGTGCAGTCGGCGAACTGGCCGCGGCCGCCGCTCTGCTTCTTGTGCCGGCCGTGGCCGACCGCGGGCCTTCTGATCGCTTCGCGGTAGGGCACCTTGGGTGGGTGCAGGATGACCTCGACCTTGGAGCGGGCCTTCAATTTCGAGACGGCGATCTCGACGTGGAGCTGGCCGGCGCCCGAGAGGAGGAACTCACCCGTCTGCGGGTCGCGGCCGGCGCGCAGGCTCGGATCCTCCTCGACCAGCCGGAGCACCGCCTCGCCGATCTTCTCTTCGTCGCCCTTCGTCTTCGGCTCGATCGCGAACGAGATCGCGGCGACCGGAGGGTCGGGGAAGCCGAGGTGCAGGGGCCGTTCGCGGCTCGTGATCGAGTCGCCGGTCACGCTGCTCTTGAGCTTCGCCACGCCGCCAATGTCGCCCTCGACGAGTTGAGGCACGTCCTGGCCGGTCTTGCCCTGCATGTGCATCAGGTGGCCGACGCGCTCGGCCCCTTCACGCCGGGCGTTCCAGTAGCTCGTGTCGGAGGTCATGCGGCCCGCGGCCACGCGGAGCAGGGAGATGCGCCCGGTGAAGGGATCGTTCAGCGTCTTGAAGACGATCGCGCTGACCGGCGCGCCGTCGCCGCGCTCGATCTCCACGGGCTCTCCGCCGATGTCGGTGGCCGGCATCGGCCGAGAGCCTGCGGGCGACGGCAGCAGCTTGACCACCGCATCGAGCAGGGCCGAGTTGCCGATGCCGTGACCGGCGGAGGACATCGTGACCGGGAACAGCGCCCGGTTCCTGATCGCATTCTTGAGCCCCTCGACCAACTGGTCCTGATCGAGGTCGCCCTGATCGAAGTAGGCCTCCATCAGGTCGTCGTCGCTCTCGGCGACCGCTTCCGTGAGCTTGCCTCGCCACTCGTCGATCTGTCCTTCGAGTTCGGCCGGCGGCGCCGAAACCTTGCTGCGGCCGGCGCCGTCCCGGTCGTAGACATACGCCTTGCGGCTGACCAGGTCGACCACGCCGATGAAGTCCTTGCCGTCGCCGATCGGGATCTGCACGGGTAACGCCATGCGGTCGAAGTTCTGCTGCAGTTCGGCGATACAACCCTCGAAGTCGATGTTCTCGCGGTCCATCTTGGTCAGGTGCAGCATGACCGGCTGGTCGATTCCCGCCGCGATCTCCCAGGCCTTCTCCGCCATGACTTGCGTCGGCGAGGCGGCGTTCAGGCACAGCAGGGCGGCATCGGCCGCCCGCATCCCCGAGCTGGTCTCGTGGACGAAGATTCCGGAGCCCGGACAGTCGATCAGGTTGAGCTTGTGTTCGTCCGAGCCGTCCGACCAGGGCGTGTAGCAGACGGCGAGGCCGATCGAGATGCCGCGACGAATCTCTTCGTCGTCGAAGTCCGTGACCGTGTTGCCGTCCTCGACCCGGTTCTGCCGGTTGAAGACGCCGCCGGTGTAGAGGAGGCCGGCGAGCAGCGTCGTCTTGCCGGTGTCGTTGTGTCCGACGACGGCGAGGTTGCGTATCTGGTCCGAACTTTCGAGTTGCATCGACGCTCCCGTCACTGGCGTACGCGGGCCTTGTGTGGGAGCCCGCTCGGGTCGCGGTTGGTCGGGATCCGGCCACCCTGCGGGACGCGGATCTCAGGCTTGGAACAGCCGCAGAAGATACCACGCAACCGAGCCGGCGAGCGCCGCCGCGCCGGCCGTCACCCGGCCGGCTGAACCTCGACCGTTCCCAGGTCCTCAAGTTGCGGTGCGAGTTCGGAGGCCGGACCAACCGCGGTCACGATCAGCCGGTCCGGGAAGAGATGGCGCCGGCAGACTTCCTGGACGTCTTCCCGGGTCGTGGCGCGGATCCGGTCGGGCCAGAGTTCGTACTCGTCATGGTCCAGGTCGAAGGTAGCGAGCGCCTGCAGCCGGGAGGCGAGATTCTGGATCGTCTGCAGGGTGTAGGGGAACACGCCGACCAGGTAGTTGCGGGCGTCGTCGAGTTCCGCCTGGCTCGGTGGTTCACCGCGTAGACGCTCGAGTTCGCCGACGATCTCCCGACAGGCTGCGCCGGTTACCTCGTTCGCCACCGCCGTCCCGACGACGAACGGTCCCGGGCCCCGGCGGGAACTGAAACTGCTGGAGACGCCGTAGGTGTAGCCGTGTCGCTCTCTCAGGCTGAGATTCAGACGGCTGATGAACTTGCCGCCGAGGATGGAGTTGGCAACCTGGATCGGGATGCGGTCGGGATGGCGGCGCGGTATCCCGACATGGCCGACGCGCAACTGCGTCTGCGCGGCGTCGGGGCGGTCCACGATCACGACCCGCCGGCCCTCTGTCGTCGGGCTGGGCGGTGCGAGACCGGCCGGCTCGTCGTCGAAGCGCTTGCCGTGGGATCGAAGCTGGCGTTCGATCTTCTCTTCGATCGCTTCGCGTACCCGCCCCGACCCCAGGTCGCCGACCGCGATCAGGTGGCAGGATCGCGCGGCGACTGCCCCCTCATGGAACGCCACGATTTCGCTTCGGGTGATGGCCCGGGTCGTTTCGTGATCGCCGATCGCCGCCTTGCCGTAGGGCGTCGGGTCGTAGACGGCGTGCGCGAAGGCTGCCCGGGCCAGACTGCCGGGGTCGCTGCGGCGCCGGTCGAGTTCGGCGAGCCGGCGTCGGCGGGCGCGTTCGATCTCCTCCGCGTTGAAGGTCGGTTGCAGGGCGGCCTCGGCGACCAGCTCCAGACCGCTGGCTACATCCTCCGAGCGGATCGTCGTGCCGATTCCCGCCATCTCCCACGAGCAGGAAGACGAGACGCCGGTCCCCAGGTCCTCGGCCGCGGCAGCGAACTCGAGCGCCGAGCGCCGGCTCGTGCCCTTGCTGCGAAGTCCTGCCGTGAACGAGGCGAGCCCTGCCAGGTGGGGAGGATCGAGTTCGCTGCCGCCGGGCAGGAGCAGCGTGGCGGTGACGAGATTGCGTCCGGGGACGTCGATCGTCCATAGCCGGACGCCGGACCCGAGCCGCTCCTGTTCGAACGGGGGGAAGGCGCAGGGCCGGCTGCGTGCCGGGGCGGGAGGCCGGCTGCGGTCGAGCGTCGCTGAGGTCGCGGTACTCACGCCTTGGGCGCCACGACGACGGCGGCTCGACGTTCCTGGCCGAGAGTGCGCTCGGCCAGGCCGCGAATCTGCTCTGCATCGACGCGGAGCAGCCGATCCGGTTCGGTCCAGGCGAGGGCGGGATCGTCGAGGTAGGTCGCCGCCGCGGACAGCCGGTCCGCGCACAGAGCGAGATCCTGTTCGCTGTCGCGATAGTCGAGCAGCAGAATCCGCCGCGCCCGCTCGAGTTCGGACTCGGTCGGACCCTGCGCCCGAATCGCTTCGATGTGTTCGAGGACGGCCTGCTCGACGGCTTCGGCGTTTCCGAGAGGGTCGGGCTCGCGGCTCTGACAGGTAGCGACGACGGCGAACATGGCGCAGATCTCCGTCGGCAGGATCATCGCGGATACGGACTGCGCGATCTGGCGTTCGTAGACCAGGTCGCGGTGGAGCCGGCTCGTCATCCCGGACGAGAGAATCGTCGCCAGCATGGCGCCGGCGTGCCAGTCGTCGCTGCCGTAGCCGTCCAGACACCAGGCGGAGTAGGAGCGAGGCAGTTCGATCGTGTCCTCAAGCACTTCCCGCGCCGTGCCGTGGGGGCCGATTTCCGCCGCCGGCTCGACCGGCGGCGCCTGCGGAAGCGGCGCCGCCGGGATGTCTTCGAAGTAGCGCCGTGCCTGATCGAGGGCGCGGGCGCTGTCGATGTCGCCGGCCAGGGTCAGGACCGCGTTGTTCGGCCGGTACCAGGCGCCGAAGAAGTCCCGGACCCCGTCGAGGGTCGCGGCCTCGAGGTCCTCCATGTAGCCGATCACCGGCCAGGCGTACGGATGGTTGCTGCCGTCGCTCTGGCGGTAGAGGAGTTCGCTGAGCCGTTCGATGGCAAGCCCGTAGGGCTGGTTGTCGACGCGCTGCAGCCGCTCGTTCATCACCACGGAGAGCTGGTTCTCGAACTTCTCCTGAGTCAGGGCCTCGAGCAGGAAACCGAGGCGGTCGGATTCCAGCCACAGGCCGAGCTCGAGATGGTTGGAGGGCAGAGTCTCGTAGTAGTTCGTGCGGTCGTACCAGGTCGAGCCGTTGGCGACGCCGCCGACGCTCTGGATGTGCTCGAAATGTCCGTTCTCGGAGACGTGCGCTGAGCCCTGGAACAGCATGTGTTCGAACAGGTGGGCCAGTCCGGTGCTGCCGGTGACCTCGTTCTTCGAGCCGACGTGGTACCAGATGTTCACGGCGGCCAGCGGCAGGCGCCGGTCTTCGTGAAGCACGACGCGCAGGCCGTTGGCGAGTTCGTGCTGCTCCAGGCGCCGGGTCATGTGGGAGGCGTTCCGAGGTTAGGTTCTTTGGCGCGTGCGCCAAGGCATGCGCGAGGGTTGGTCGCGTAGTCTATGCGCCACTTGTCTTACGCTCGGTTTCCGTCTAGCATCGCTTGTCGATGGATGACTTCCTGACCGAGCGGCAGAAGCAGGTTCTCGACTTCGTGTGCGAGTTCGTTTCCGTGCGGGGTGTAGCGCCCACGCACCTGGAGATCCGGCGCCGGTTCGGCTACCGCTCCTACGGCACCGTCCACAAGCATCTCAAGCTGCTGCGGCAGAAGGGCTACCTTCGGGGCGGCTGGAACCAGAAGCGCGGCCTCGAGCTGACCGAGAAGACGCTCCGTTCCCGCCGTTCGGCGCCTTTCGCCGTTCCCTTCCACGGCCGGATCGCGGCCGGTCAACCGATCGAGGCGGTGGCCGGCGTAGACGACCTGTCCGTCCCCGAGCACCTGCTCACGAAGGGTGCCTCCGGCCGGCACTACGTGCTCCAGGTGGAAGGCGACTCGATGGTCGACGACGGCATCTGTGACGGCGATCTGGTGGTCATTGCCAGGCGGGAAGAGGCCCACGCCGGTGAGTTGATCGTCGCTCTCGTCAACGACGAGGCGACCCTCAAGCGGTACTACCCCGAAGGTGCGACGGTTCGGCTGCAGCCGGCGAACGGGGAGATGGAGCCCATCTACGTTCCCGCTGACCAGCTCAGTGTCCAGGGCGTGGTCGTCGGGCTGATGCGCCGCTACTAGCACTAGCGCTAGAGGCCGTGCGGGCGATTGCCCGCCGACCGGCTGAACGGCCCCGCGGCGGCGGTCCCGGTCGGCGTGCACGCGGACGAAGCGGACGACGGCGCGCTGTTCGAGCGGCGTCAACTGCCGCCGGCAGTCACCGTGCGGCTGGCGCTGCCCTGGGGCACGCCGTAGTACGACAGGATGCCGTCGACGATGGCCTCGGCGACGCGCTGCCGGTAGGCGCGGGTCTTCATCAGTCGGCGATCCTGCTCGTTGCCCAGGTTGCCGACCTCGAGCAGGATCTTCGCCGGTACGCGGTTGAAGCGGAGTTGCGCCGGCACGTAGACCCGGCGGCCCTGGAAGATCCGGTCCCGGATCGGACCGTTGTGATGGATCGCCAGGTCCGCGTCCCTGAAGCTGGCCAGCATGTGTTCGGCCAGATCGCGCGACAGCCCCTTGCTCGTGGTCCGTTCGTTGCGGGTGAAGGAAACCCGCGGCGCCGCTTTGACTTCGCGGCGGGAGGTGTAGGGAGCTCCACTCTTGCCGTAGTTGTTCGTGATGCCGACCAGTCCCGGAATGTAGACCATTGCGCCTCGCAGCGAAGGGTGCAGAGAGTCCGCGTGAATCGAGATGAAGATCACCTGGCCCGGGTCGATTCCCGCCTTTCGACGTTGGTCGTAGACCCAGTTCGCCAGGTACCAGCGGAAGTTCGTTGCCACCCTGGCGTCGTCGATCCGGTAGGGCGGATTCGTCAGCACGGCGTGACCCCGGGACTTCGGCAGCACGTCGGCGTCGGCGATCCGGAACGTCGAGCCCTCGCGGGTCGTCGGTACGACGGTGGCCGCGGTACGGCTTTCCAGCACCTTCTTGGTCCGCAGCATGATGTCGTAGACGTAGTTGCTCTCCCACAGGCCGCCTACCGGAGCACCGATGTCCCGGCCACCGTGGCCGGCATCGAGCACCACGCTCACGCCGTCGAGGTCCAGCGCAAGAACCTCGTTCTCGATTTGCTCTCCGGCGGCGCGTTGCGCCTCCCACTCCACGCGGCGCGGATGGTCCGGCGGCAGGTAGCGCGCCGAGAGCAGGTCGATGGGGATTCTGACCTCGTAGCCGACCGGCAAGTCCCTGACGTCGCCGATCCTGTTGCGCTGCTTGATCTCCCGCACCAGCTCGTTCACGTCGCTGGCGAAGAGACGGCCGGTGAATCGCATGACGACGCTCGAGTAGAGGGCCTCGCCCGCCTTCAGCCGATAGCTCGCGTACTCGCCTTTCTCGTCCGATCCGTAGCCGGCGAAGGGTGTCGTCGCTTCCGCCCCGGCGGGTACGGTCGCCGTTCGGGGCGGCGGCGCGGGCAGCATGCCGGCAAAGGGTTCAACGAGGAGGCGGCGAGGGACGAGGATGGTCTGGCCGGGACGGATCACGTTGCTGGTCAGGCTGTTCGCCTGCCGCAGCACCCGGTGGTTCTCGCCGGCGCCCGTGAACCACTCGGCGATGCTCCACAGGCTCTCCGCATCGCGGCCGCGCCGGGAAGACGACACCCGGTGCTTCCAGCCGTCGGTTACTGCCTGGTCCCTTGGCAGCAGGGCACGAATCGCCAACAGCTGGCTTGCCTTCGGCAGCAGATCGAAGGGAACCCTGTAGCGGACACCGCGCTTCAGGCGCCGTACGCCGCCGTTGGCGCGGCTGAGTGCGGAGGAGTGCCTCGCGTTGCCGCAGAGTCGCTGCGCGAAGGCGAGCAGGCCTTCGTTGGCGCGCGGCTTCGCCTCGAGGTGAATCCTGCCGTTTCCAGTCATCACGGCGACCGGCGTCGGCGAACCGATCTCGGGTACCGCGACCCGCTTCGTCGCCCCTGCCCCCGCCGCTGGCAGGACAAGAGCGAGAGCCGCGGCGCAGACGATCGTCGTGCGGACCTTCATCGAATCGCCTCCGGGTTGCATTCGAAACCGATGGTCAGCTCGACCGCTCTCGCTGCCCGCAGAGCCATCGCGTCGGCGAAGGGCGGGGCGAGGATCTGAAGACCCAGGGGAAGGCCTCGTCCGTCCAGACCGCACGGTACCGAGACTCCGGGAATCCCGACCAGGCTGGGCGGCGTGGTGAAGACGTCGGACAGGTACATGGCCAGCGGGTCGTCCACCCGTTCTCCACGGGCGAAGGCGCCCGAGGGACAGGTTGGAGTCACCAGGAGGTCGACGGCTTCGAAGGCCTCCGCGAACTGCTGCCGCATCGCCCCGGCGATGCGCGCGGCGCGGCCGTAGTAGGCGTCGTAGTAGCCGGAGGAGAGCGCGAACGTACCCAGGATGATCCGGCGCTTGACCTCGCTGCCGAAGCCCTCGCTCCGGCTGTCGGTGTACATCCTCTGGAGGGAACGGGCGCTGGCGGACCGGTGTCCATAGCGACTGCCGTCGAAGCGGGCCAGGTTCGCGCTGGCCTCGCTGTTGGCGAGAACGTAGTAGGTGGCCACCGCCGCGTCGATCAAGGGAATGCTCACCTCGGCCAGCCGGGCGCCGGCTGTCTCGAGTGCGTCGAGTGCCTGCCGATAGCCCTCCGCCGCGTCCTCGTCCAGTGCCGAGGCCCGGACTTCCCGGATCGTGCCGACCGTCAGGCCTTCGATGCCGTCTTCGATCGATTCGAGATAGTCCTCGACCGGCAGTTCGCTGCACGTGGAATCGCGGGGGTCGGGGCCGGCAATCGCGCCGAGCGCCAGCGCCGCGTCCCGCACGTTTCGGGTGAGCGGTCCGATCTGGTCGAGGGACGAGGCGAAGGCCACGAGGCCGTAGCGGGAAACGCGGCCGTAGGTTGGCTTTACGCCTACGACACCGCAGAAAGCGGCTGGTTGCCTAATCGAGCCTCCGGTATCGGAGCCCAGAGCAAGAGGCGCCTCGGTCGCCGCGACCGCGGCCGCGGAACCTCCGCTCGAACCACCGGGCGCCATGTCCAGATCCCAGGGATTGCGGGTGTCGGCCAGCCTTGAGTTCTCGCACGAGGAACCCATCGCGAACTCGTCCATGTTCACACGGCCGACCGGCACGGCGTCGGCAGCCAGCAGACGCTCTACGGCGCCGGCGGTGTAGGGCGCGCGGTAGCCGGAGAGGATTCGGGAGCCGCAGTTCAACTCGTGTCCGGCCAGCGACAGGTTGTCCTTGAGCGCCGTGGGCACACCGGCCAGAGGGCCGAGGGATTCCCCGGAATCCCGGCGACGGTCGATGTCGGCCGCCCGTTCGACCGCCTGGTCCCGCCAGACTTCGAGGAAGGCGCCCACCGAAGCGTCGACCTGGTCGATGCGCGCGAATGCCTGCTCGACCGTCCCGACGGCGGTGCGCTCACCCGATCGGACGGCGCCTGCCAGCGCTTCAGCGGTCATCGTCGGCCTCACTCGGCGCCGCCGGGTGTTGCCTTGACCTGTGGCACGAGAAGGAAACGGTCGAGGGAGGCGGGTGCGTTGTCCAGAAAGTCGTCGAGAAGCGGGCGGCCTTCCGCCGGCACATCGTTCGCGTCGTCGGTCCCCTCCGGTTCGCTGTCGTCCGACGGCGCGGCCCCCGCACTGAACGCACTGAGCTGGTCGATGTAGTCGACGATCTCAGAAAGCTGGGAGGCGAACCTCGCTTCCTCAGCGGCCGAGAGCCGCAGCCTCGCCAGTTCAGCTATCCGCCGAACCTCCTCGACATCCAGAGACACTTCGCCATAAGTCTAGCATTCCGTGCGTTCAGGTAGCCGAGACGTGGCGGAGCGAAGCGTCTCTACTCCGGCGCCGGACTGGCGCTTGCCAGGGTCTGGATCGCCTGCAGCGTGAACGTTTCACCGTCCATCTCGACCTCGGCGCCCGGCTCGGAGCCCAACAGCTTGAGGGCGAGATCGGATTCGTACGAGATGATTCCGCGCTCGGGGGCGCTCTCCCAGGGGCCGAGGATGGCCAGAGTGCGCTGCTCGCCGCTTTCGGACTCCAGGATCGCCTGGTTGCCGATTCGGAGCTTGTCGCAGGCGGCGGCGGCGAGGTCGATTGGCGTGGAACGCTGGAGGTCCTGTTGCAGTTCGGTGGCCAGGGAAGTCAGGTACTCGTGGCGCTGGCGCGCGGACTTGTACTCGAAGTTCTCCCGGAGGTCGCCCAGGGCACGCGCTTCCTCGATCGCCTTGCGATTGGCGGGCAACTCCTGCTCGACCAGCTCACGCAACCTCTCCCGCTTTGTGGCGATCGAAGCCGGCAGGGCGTAGAGATCGTCGTCGGTGTCCTGGTCAGCCAGCAGATCGGGGAACTTCAGGTGCAGCGCCGTGAGCAGAGGCTCCCGCCGGTAGTCCTCGAGCGCCGCGTGGCGTATCGAGACCTCGGCTTGCCGAGCCTCCTCCAGGGTCAGTTCGGGCAGCAGCTTGGGCACGGTGCCGCCGGAGTCGAAGAGTGCCTTGAGGCGGAGTCGAAACGGAGCGAAGGCTTCGTTCCGCAGCGCCTGAATCAACAGATTGAGGAGACGGTTCTGCCGGCCGTCGCGCAGTGCCGGGTCGGTCGCGGCCCCCTCCGCCAGCCAGGTGAAGGCGGCCGGCGTGCGGTGCGGCTGGACCTGAGCGCGCGCCGCGCAGCGGCGCCGCAAGTCCTCGTCGATCAACTCGGCGATCGTCCCGATCGCCTTCGTGTCGGTCTCCAGGAGGAAGCGTTTCTCGAGCACGTCGCGCCAGTCGCTGCGACAGTCGGGCAGGACGCGGTAGGCCTGTTCACGTGGTCCTCGCGGGTCAATCGACGCGAAGAAGTCCAGCGGATCCTTCAGGCTGGCCAGGAGTTCCTCCGCCGGCCATGTCGGCTCGGCGCCGAAGCGCTCCAGAGCACAGCGAATCTCGAATGCGAGCGCGGGCTGGCCACGCGCCAGACCCAGGCCCAGGTCGTCCAGGAACGCCGCCATCCGATCCCTCAGTTCCTGCGACTGGTTCGCCGCGCGTCGCAGCAGGCCGATCCTGGCGCGAGGGGCCGCCTGTTCGAACTCCTGCCAGAGGGAGCTCTCGGCGTCCGTTGCTTCGACCCAGCGGTAGGTCTGCCGGGAGCCGCCGGATGACAGGACCTGGGCCTGCTTGCGGGCGCTGGTCCACCAGCTCGACCAGCGGCGCGCTGGAATGATGCCGACGACGATGGCCCGCACTTCCGCGCCCGTCAACGGGCGGTCGTAGCTCTTGAGCGTCCGTTCGAGCAGCTCGGGCGGCTTCATCGCCGCCAGTTCCTCCGGCTCTTCGAGTTTGCGCCGCAGGACATGCTCCGGGGGTAGCAGGGTGAGCATCTTGCCGGCGGCGCGGAAGCCGACCGCGACTCCGTTCGCCTTCTCGAGGTCGACCTTGAAGGTCTGTAGCGGCATGTTCACCTCGGCGATGCGACCGACTCCCCTGCCTGTCATTTCGACGATGTCGCCGCGCTGGAAGGCCAGCAGGTTGCGGAGCCGGTCCACCTTGTCCCAGAGCTTGACGGTCTCCTGCCGGCCCCGGTCCAGGCCGAGCTCGTGCAGTAGCTCGCTCAGGTCGGACTCGCGGTCCCGGTAGAGCTCGTGCAGCGTGTCGAGAACGGTTTCGTAGACCTGGCCGCTACGCAGATACCGGCTGCCTGCGCCGCGGATCAGATCGAGACGTTCCGCCCACTGGCCACGATCCTGGAGTTGGTCGTCGAGCAGTTCGAGCAGGGTCCCGACCCGTTCCCCTTCGTTTAGTCGAACGAGTCCGTTCGTGATGGCGAGGAATGTCTCGACCGCGATCTCCCCGTCGACCGCGGCCAGCCACTCTGCCTCGACCGCGTCGATGTCACCGCCGGTCAGACTGTGTTGGATGCTTGGCGGTATCCTCATGGGGTACGGGCGCGCCCGGTCGCGGTCCCGGCGGTCAAGGGGGCGCGTGTGCGGGCCAGTGATCGTATCAGCCGGGAGTCAAGCGGTGGCGGCCCCGGAGCCGGGAGGGACTAGAATAGGTCAGCCAGTTGTGGGCGCCAACGACGACGATGGGGATATGAGCGACGAAAATCAGGCCGCGGTCCCTGTGGGCGAGGGAGAGTCGTTCGGCTCCTGGCTTCGCAGCCAGCGTGAAGTTCGCGAGGTCGAGCTGGAGACGATCAGGCAGTCGAGCAAGATCAACATCCGATATCTGGAGGCTCTGGAACAGGATCGCTTCGACCTGTTGCCGGCGACCATCTTCGTCAAGGGCTTCCTGCGCGAGTACGCACGGATCGTCGGCCTCGATCCGGACGAGGTGCTCAACTTCTTTCTCGCCGCGTCTGCCCGGGACGATCTCGAGGGCGGGATCGAAAACCCGAGGAAGCGGTCTCCACGGTCCCCGTTTGGACGGACCGTGTTGGTCGTGCTGGTCGTGGCGGCGATTCTCGTTCTTCTCGTGTGGCGCTTCTTTCCCGAGCCGGACGGTGAGGGAGCCGAGGAGATGGAGCCGATGGCGCCGCCGATCACGCAAGAAGCGCCTCCTCCGCCCCCGCCCGTGTCGCTGCCCGAGCGGGCCTTGCGGGTCACACTCGAGTTCCGGGCCACCAGTTGGGTCGATGTTCACAGCGACGGCGAGCGCTTGGTCAGCGAGCTGCGGGTTCAGGGCGAGTCCCTGACGGTGACAGCGGACGAGGAAATCCGTCTCAAGCTCCGCAACGCCGACGCAGCGGCGATTGAGGTGAACGGCGAGCCGTTCGAGTACGACGCGGGCGACGACGGGGAGATCGTGATCCCGGCGCCGAAGGCCGACGTACCGCCTTGAAGCGGCGGCGTTGCCTTGAAGCGGCGGCGTTACAGAAGCAGGAGCGGATCTCGGATCAATGGGCGGCGATGCGGTAGCCTCCGTGATTCCCCAGAATGACTCGCGGCTCGGCCTGGCAGCCCGTGGCAGAAGTCCGTGTCGCACCGAGAGTGGCCAGGCACCTGCCCGGCATCGTTGCTCCTCGGTCGAACATGGCCCGATATGCTCCCTCGTGACACGTCAGGCTCACGCCGATAGGCAGGCGGTTCTTACGGCGCAGCTCCCTGGCCTGGTGTCTCCTTCGGCTCGCGCCCGGACGGCAGGACCATCCCCTCCGGGTAGTCGGCGCCGGTGATGCTCTTGTCGACGGACCGGTTCCAGGCGTCCAGCTCCGCGCGCATGCGGGCGGCGACCTCGGGCTGTTCTTCGATCAGGTCGTCCTGTTCCTCGGGGTCGTCGACCACGTTGTAGAGCTCGAAGGCTTCGGGTGAGTCGGCCGTGTAGTTCCTGACCAGCTTGACGTCGTTGTCGAGCCAGGCGAGGCCGCCGCTGGCGCGAAAGCTGATGGGCGCGTCCCTGCGGGCGGGCTCGGCGTCGAACGCGTGGGCGATGGAGATGCCGTCGTGGACGGCGTTGATCGACTCGGGGTCGAGCCCCGCAACCTCGATCAGCGTGGGGAAGATGTCCATCGTGCTGGCGGGGAAGTTCGTGATCCTCGGGGCGATTCCGCCCGGCCATTCGATGATCGTCGGCACGCGCAGGCCGCCTTCGTAGAAGTCCTTCTTGAA
Source organism: uncultured Thermoanaerobaculia bacterium (assembly GCA_951813015.1). Taxonomy (GTDB): domain Bacteria; phylum Acidobacteriota; class Thermoanaerobaculia; order Multivoradales; family Multivoraceae; genus Multivorans. The sequence goes on from CATOTG010000006.1 coordinate 1,143,370, forward strand.
GCCGCGCAGGTGGCCGGTCGTGTCGGGGCGGACACCGGGATGATCAGGGCTGTAGTCGATGTCGGGCAGTCCGCCGTTGTCGCTGGTGAACCACAGGAGGGTGTTGTCGGCGATGCCGAGTTCGCGCAGGCCCTGGCGGAGGGCGCCGATCGAGCGGTCCATCGCGACGATCTCGGCGTGGTGCGCCTTCGAGGCGTCGTCGAGTTCCGCGAAGGGCTCCTCGTCTTCCGGAAAGGCGCCGAAGGGCCGGTGCGGTGAGGGGTACCAGATCACCGCGAACACGGGTCTGCCGTTCTCTGCCTGCCCGGAGATGTAGCGCAGCGCCTCGGCGACCAGGATTTCGGACGAGTCGCCCTCGAACTGCTTCGGCGTCCCGTTCTCGCTCAGCACAGGGTCCAGATTGAACTGGTTCGTGTGGCTCAGCCAGTAGTCGAAGCCGAGCTCGCCGGGGTTGTGGGGATCGTCCGCCGGGAGCGGATTGTCCCCGCTTGGCTGGACCTGGTTCAGGTGCCACTTGCCGAAGTGCGCCGTCGCGTAGCCGGCCTCGCCGAACGCCTGGGCGATCGTCTTCTCCTGCTTGTTGATCGAGTCGCCGACGCGGAAGGCCCCGGTGCGGTCGTTCGTGCGGCCGGTGATGACCGTTGCCCGGGTCGGGGTGCAGCTCGGGGCGCCGGCGTAGAACCGGTCCATGCGCAGGCCGGCAGCGGCCATCGCGTCGAAGTGCGGCGTCTCGAGCAGGGGATGGCCGTAGTAGCCGGTCTGCGCCCAGCCCATGTCGTCGGCCATGAGCAGCACGACGTTGGGCCGGTCGTCCGCGAGCTGGTTGTCCGCGGGCTGGTCGTCCGCGAGCCGATCGTCCTCGGCCGCGGGTTGGCAGCCGCAGGCCGCGATCAGCAGCACGGGCAGGAATCTGACGATGGGCTTTTTCATTGGAGGGCGTCACCTCATGGTAGTTCGGGCCGCGCTGCCGCCGGGCGGGAATCTGGCGATGGGTCCTCTCGTCGGAGGGGCGGTTGAAGAGGGAGGAAGCGTGTGAAGGTCGGTCGCGGCGATCAGATCAATCCGGTCCGCCGCAGCGCCGAGGGGCGGAGATCTGGCGGCGGCGGGAGTCGTGGAGCGGGCCGCGACGCCGCCGCTGGCCGCGCCCGCGGACCAAAGGCCTTGCCGCGGTGAGAGGCAATCCGTCGAAGTCCAGGTCGAAGTCGAAGTTCAAGCGTGAGTATCCTACAGTCGTCCCCGATGGCCGCCGTTGAACGCAGACCGCTGGAAGTCGCTTCGCGCCGGATCGTGCAGGACGCCAAACTGGCGATCCGGGATGTCTACGACGCGATCGTGGAGCTGGTCACCAACGCTGACGACCGCTACCAGATCCTGGGAACCGAGGGACTGGTGGAGATCGAGATCGGCCGGCAAGGGAAGGGCAAGCCGTCGATCCTCCGCGTGCGCGACTTCGCCGACGGAATGACCACGGAGCAGATGAACCGGAAGCTCGGACGTATCGGCGGACGGGTCAGCGGCCTGGAGGAAGGGAAGGCCGTGCGCGGCACCAACTCGCGCGGAGCGAAGGACATCGCGGCGCTTGGCAAGGTCACCTTCGAGTCGATAGCGGCCGACGGCCGCGCGCACACGTGCCGCATCTTTCCCAACCTGGAGTACGAAGCCGACGACCCGCGCAAGGTGACGCCCGGGGTCCGCAAGAGCCTGGGAATCGCCGAGGGAACGGGAACCGTGGCCACCATCGAGGTCGATCCGAGCCACCGGATTCCGAAGATCGACACGCTCGTCCCGAAGGTCGCCACCCTGGTGCGGCTGCGGGACATCGTCTGGCAGCAGAAGACCAGGCTGGTGGTCAGGGGGCTGAAAAAGGATACCCGGCGCGCAGTGCGTCTCCATCGGCCGGCCGGGCGCAAGAGCGTGGCGGCCACCTTCGCCGTGCCGGGGTATCAGGGAGCGCAGGCCAAGCTCCTCGTGTTCCGTGCGAGGAAGCAGTTCAAGTCCGGGAGGGACCGCTTCCGCCTCGGGGGAATCCTGGTCAAGTCGCGGCACGCGATCCACGAAGCCACGCTCTTTGACCGCGGGCTCGAATGGGACTCGAACGCGCTGTGGTTCCACGGCCGCCTCACCTGCGAGGCCATTGACGACCTGTGGAACGAGTACGACGAGCGGCAGGCGCGCGGGGCGGTGCACCCGCCGGAGAACCCCGTCCCGATCCTCGATCCGTCCCGCAAGTCCGGGTTGACGCCGGACCACCCGTTCGTGGACGCACTCTACGGTCAAGCGCTCGGGTTGCTGCGTCCGCTGGTCGAGGAGGAGCGCACCCGGGCGGAACGGGAGCGCGCCCGCAGCGTCGAGAGCCGGAAGACGAGAAAGCGACTGGACGCGCTCGAGAAGGCCGCGAACCGGTTCATGGAGGACTTTTCGGACGCGGAGCCGTCACGCAACCCGGAGGGCAGGCAGACGGGCAGCCGGTTCATGATTCGCGGCTATGTGCTGAGCCCGCGGTATGCGCAGCACGTGCGGGGTCAGTCCTTCGGGTGCTGGCTGACCGTGCTTGCCGAGGCGTTTCCGGAGATTGGAGAGGGCGACGAGGTGAAGGTGGAGTGCCTGACGGACGACCTGCGGACCGAGAGCGGCGAAGTTCCGCTCAAGCCGCTCGACGGACAGGAGGGGGTGCTGAGGGCCGCCTGGTCGGTCAAGGCGCTTGAAGCGACGCCGGCGACCGGGCTGGCGGTCCGCGTGGGTCCGATCGAAGCCGAATCGACGATCGCCGTGCTGGAGTCGGAGGCCGAGCGCTACCGTGACCTCGCGGGTCTGAAGTTCGAGCGCCCGCGTTACCGGATACGCGGCGGCTCACGCCGCCAGATCCGCCTGTTGGCGCCGAAGGAGCTCGTGCAATCGGTCGGCATGGACTTCGAACTGACGCTGTCCTCGGACGACTTCCAGGTCTCGGGGACGAGACAGTTGCTGCTTAAGCCGAGCCTCGGAATTGGGGTGGCCCGACTGGCGGTTCGGGTCCTGGACGACGACGCGTCGCCGGCGACGCTCGTTGCGCGGGTTGGAGATCACGAGGCTGAAACCGAGTTGCGCGCCGTGCCGGAGTCCGGCGCGGGAATCGTCATCAAACTGGAGGACGTGGACCACGGCGCGCTCCGCTATCGCTGGAACAGGAACGTGCTGGAGGTCGGGGCGCGGCACCCATCGCTGCAGCGCTACCTCGGGCGCAAGGCGGAGAGGTACCCCGGCCAGGACGATCTTCACTTCCGGGTGCTTCTGGCGGAGGTGGTAGCCGAAGCGCTGTGCGCACGGCGGTTGGAGGGGAACATCAAGGCGAACCCCGGTGACTTCAAGGGCATGTCGTGGGACGACTACTACCGGCACTTCGCGGAACTCCTGTCGCGGTTCCTGCCCAATGCGCACAAGTTGATGGCGCCGGAGATCGAGGGCGTCCGGCGGGCGCGATGAACCGGAGGTGCGGGCGGGTTAGAGTGCGGGCGACACTTTCTTTCTGGAGGACGACATGCACAAGTACCGAGCAATGATCCCGCTGACCCTGATGGCCCTTCTGGTCACGGCGCTTCCCGCCCTGGCGCAGCGCGAGGACGACGCCGACCGGGCGAGCAAGAACGGCAAGGTTGAGGGGATGATCGACGGCGTCACGGTGACGCTGGAGTACGGGCGGCCCAAGGTGAAGGGCCGGACGATCTGGGGAGACCTGGTTCCCTACGGCAAGGTCTGGCGGACGGGCGCCGACGAGGCGACGACGATCACTTTCAGCGCCGACGTCGAGATCAGCGGCAAGGTGCTGGCTGCCGGTACCTACGCCCTCTTCACCGAGCCGGGCGAGAACGAGTGGACCTTCATCTTCAACAAGGTCGCGAAGCAGTGGGGCTCCTTCCGGCATGACGTCGGTCAGGACGCGCTGCGGGTGACCGCCACTCCGAAGACCGTCGGGGAGCACGTGGAGGAAATGGAGTTCGTCATCGTGGATGGCTGGGTCGCCTTGCAGTGGGAGAGGCTCGCCGTGCCGTTCGAGGTAAAGAAGGCGGGCTGACCTCCTTGCTCGATCGGAACCGGGCGCTCAAGTCCCGGGGTGAGCGCGTGACCCCCGGCGGCATGTACGGGCACATGTCCACGTACCGCCTGCTGCCGCCGCGCTGCCCGCAGTACTTCGAGCGGGCGGAGGGCTGCCGGCTATGGGACGCGGACGGCAACGAGTACATCGACTGAGCGGCCCAGGACGGCGTTCCGAAGCAAGCGCCTTGGCCCAACGAGAGCCGACTTGAGAAAGTCGCGTCGAGCAATGGGGAAGGGCAGCGGGGATTCCTCTCGGTTCAGAAGACGATCCGCTGCACGCCTTCCACGACGTCGAAGTGCGCGTCGTTGCTCAGCACGGGCAGGGCGTGCTGGCGGCAGAGCGCGGCGATCCATGTGTCGTTCGAGGGGATGGGCGTACCGGCCTGCTTGAGTTTCAACCTGATCTCGGCGTAGATGTCTGCCGTCGCCGAAGTCACCGTGGCGACTTCGGCGAGTGGCAGGTGACGGCGCAGCCAGGCTTCGTAGCGCGTTCGGTGGCGCGACTGACGGATGCCGAAGTAGTACTCGCCGAGGACGATGCTCGGCACGACCAGGCGCTGCGCGGATCGCAGAGGCGCTTCAACCGGCGCGAGGCCTTCGGCCCAGGCCGAGAGGGCGTTGGTGTCGAGAATCAGGAAATGTCGCCGGGGTCGAGTTTCTCGAACTCCTCCTCGATCGCCTCGAGGACGGTCCGGTGCTCATCGCCGAGGTCGGCAAGTTCTCCGAATCCCTGCATCCAGGGTGGATTCGGCGGGCTGGGCGCGATCTGGCGGGCGCCCGCGCTGGCTCGCAAGCCTGAGGTGTGCCGACCGAGGTGCAGTTCGACGGCGTCGGTGAAGAAGCGCTTCAGGGTCATGCCGCGGCCTGCGGCGAAGGCCTTCGCGCGCCGGAAGGTCGTGTCGGGCAGCTCGATCGTGGTCTTCATGTTTCCCATATTGCCACATTTACGGGCAAAGATCCGTGCTGCGCGTTGGTGCGTCTTCCGGATTCCGGTGGCCGCTGTCGTCGGGACGGACGTGTCCCTCGAAGGCCAGGACGGATTCGGCTACCGTCTCCTCGACTGCCACGAGTGCCTGGGCAGCATGCCGAGACATGTTCGGCTTAGCGGAGCATCAGTTCAAACGGGATAAGTCGGAAGAGGTCGTTGTCGATGCGGAAGTTCTCGAGGTCGGCGACCTCCAGACCGAACCCTTCCGCGTTCGAGCGGATTCCGGTCCTACCGCACCAGCGCGTACAGCAGCACCAGGACACCAACCAGCACCGCCCCCAGCAACCGCGGATCCAGGGCGCCCCGGATCTGAGACCGGGCCAGGAACGCAAACGGTGAATCCCAGGTCAGGCCGTCGACCTGCTCGGCCTTCGGGGGCGGCGTCGCCAGGCTGATGGCCACGTAGACGACGCTCAGGATGCAGAAGTACCACCACGCCTGAAGCAGGAACGGGATGCCGAGGCCGTTCACGGGGTCGGAGACGTACTGCACGCCGCCGAGGAACTCGAAGCCCATGTCGAACAGGAAGATGATGAAGCCGGCCACGAAGCCGAAGAGCAGGGTGAACGTGCCGGCCTGGGGCGTTCCTCGGCGCCAGAAGACTCCCCAGAGCAGCACGGTGGCGATCGGAGGCGCGATGAACTGCGCGGGCATCTTGTTGATCGCTTCGAAGATCGAGCCGAACTTGTCGCCCTGCGTGGACCAGGCGATGGCCACGGTCATCACGACGACGGAGCTGATGCGCCCGATGCGTACCTGGGACCCTTCCGACAGGCCGGGCCGGAAGTGCTTCGCGATGTCGACGGCGACCAGGGTGCCCGTGCTGTTCACGGCGGCGGCGATCGTGCTCATCAGCGCTGCGAGCAGCGCGGCGGCCATGATGCCGATCAGTCCGGTGGGCAGCAGTTCGGTGATCAAGGTCGGCAGGGCGTCCGTCGGCTCGGCGATGATGTCCCGGAAGAGGACGTAGGCCAGCACGCCCGGCAGGACCATGAAGAACGGTGGCAGGATCTTGAGCAGGGCGGCGAAGAGTGCGCCATGCTGTGCGTCCCGCAGGGTCCCCGCCCCCAGCACGCGTTGCACGATCGTCTGGTCGGTGCACCAGTACCAGAGGCCGAGGATGGGGAAGCCCAGGAGGAAGCCGTACCAGATCGACCCGGGGTCGAAGCCCTCCTCTCCCGGGACGTGAATCATGCTGAGTTGGTTCGGCTTCGTCGCCTCGAGAAGATCGGCGTACGAGTCGATGCCGACGCCCGGCAGCCTGGTGAGGGCGATCACCGTGATCAGGACGGCGCCGCCGAGCAGGATGACGGTCTGCAGCGTCTCCGTGACGACGACCGCCCGCAGGCCGCCGACGGCGGTGTAGATCACCGTGATGATCGAGATCATCGCGATGGACGCGAGGGGCGGGATGCCGAAGAACCGCTCGAACACGGCGGCGCCCGCGTACAGGCTGATGCCGATGTGGATCAGCATCGCCGACATGATGAACATGAACGAGAGCGTGGTCCGGGCGGCCGGGCTGTAACGCCGCTCCATGAACTCGGGCAGCGTCGTGATCCGGCTCTTGAAGTAGATGGGCACGAACACGAGGCTGAGCAGGATGATCGTGAAGCACGCCATCCACTCGAAGTTGCCCACCACCATGCCGATCCCGAATCCGCTCTCGGCGAGCCCGACCAGGTGAATCGTCGAGATGTTCGAGGCGAAGAGCGCGGCGCCGACGACCGGCCACTTCAGGTTGCGGTTGGCGAGGAAGTACGACTCGCTCGTGTGCCGCTTGATCCCCCGCACCGACCACAGGCCGACGAAGAGGATGCCCAGCAGGTAGACGACGATGACGACGAGATCGACGGGCGCAATGGTCATGGGGACGGGCTACGGTACACGCTCGATCAGTCCCGGCGGCGCCACGACCTCCTCCTCGGCGCAATGGTCATGGGGACGGGCTACGGTACACGCAGCGGTTGGGGGACCAGTGGATCCGGCAATGGGGTCCCCAAGGGCCGGTCGACGTCATGGAGCGGTCAGCTCTGGCTCTAGCTCCAGGCCCCTCACGGGATCAAACGATGATGTCGTCGACGACGATGCCCTCGACGTCGGTCAACCGAAAGTCGCGCCCCTGCGAGCGGTACGTGAGCCGCTCGTGGTCGAGTCCCAGCAGATGGAGGATCGTGGCGTGCAGGTCGTGGATGTGGACCTTGTCCTCGATCGCGTAGTAGCCGTAGTCGTCGGTGCGGCCGTGGCTGTGGCCGGGCTTCACTCCGCCGCCGGCCATGAACATCGTGTAGCCGTGGGGGTTGTGGTCGCGGCCGTTGCGGGCGCCGGCTTCGGCGCCGGGAGTGCGCCCGAACTCGCCGCCCCAGAGCACCAGGGTCTCGTCCAGCAGGCCGCGTGACTTGAGGTCCTTGATCAGGCCGGCCACCGGGCGGTCGACCTCGGCGCAGCTCTGCGGCAGGCCGGTAATCAGGCCGGAGTGGTGGTCCCACTTGTAGTCGGGTCCGTGGGTCGCCTGGACGAAGCGCACGCCCGATTCGGAGAAGCGGCGGGCCAGCAGGCAGCGGAGGCCGAAGTTGCGGGCCACCGGGTCGTCGAGTCCGTAGAGCCGCCTGGTCGCCTCGGACTCGCCCTCGATGCTCATCAGCTCGGGCGCCTCGGTCTGCATGCGGAAGGCGAGCTCGAAGGACTCGATGCGCCCCTCCAGCGCCTGGTCGGGCCCGGTCTGCTCGAGCTGACGCCGTTGCCAGCGCTGCAGCAGGTCGAGTTCGCTGCGCTGGACCTCCGGCGGTACCGACTCGTTGTCGAGGAAGTCGATCGTCGCCTCCTCGGTTTCCTGCCGGGCCGTGCCGATTGCCGTGCCGTTGTAGGCGGCGGGCAGGAAGGCTGACGAGTAGTTCTGGACGCCGCCGTGCTGGTACGAGGGGCAGATCGTGATGAACCCGGGCAGGTTCTCGTTCTCGGTACCCAGTCCGTAGGCGATCCACGAGCCCATCGACGGGCGGACGAAGCGGTCGCTGCCGGTGTTCATCGCCAGGATGGCGCCGCCGTGGGCGGCGTTGGTGCCCCACATCGAGCGGATGAAGCAGAGGTCGTCGACGACCGAGGCGATGTTCGGCATCAGCTCGCTCACCCAGGCGCCGGACTGGCCGTGCTGCTTGAACTCCCAGGGGCTCTTGAACAGGTTGCCGGTCTCGTTGAACTGGACGCGGGGCTTGGCGAAGGGCAGCGGCTTGTTGTCGTCGCGGACGAGAAGCGGCTTGTATTCGAAAAGGTCGTGCTGCGACGGCCCGCCGTGCATGTGCAGGAAGATGATCCGCTTGGCCTTCGGGGCGAAGTGCGGCGGGCGGGGCGCCAGCGGGTTGCCGGGCTCGGCGGCCAGCAGGTCGCGCTGGAGCAGGGAGGAGAGCGCGAGGCCGCCAAAGCCGCAGCCGCAGGTCTTCAGCATCTGGCGGCGGGTCAGGGGTGGCGGCTGGCGGTGGGGGTAGCGCATCGTCTGTGACCTGGTTGGTGTACTTTGAACCTAGTTGACGTAGATGAACTCGCTCGCCGCGAGGATGACGTGGGCAAGCCGGGTCCAGGCGTGGATCTCGGCATCGTCTGCCGGTGCTGGCGCGGCGGTACGCTCGCCGCTGCGCGGCGCGTCCTCTTCAGAAGCGGGCGGGGACGCCGGCGCACCCGGTGTGCGACGCCCGGGGCCGGCGGCGGGCGGTGAGGCCGGCGCTTCGCGCCGAATGCCGGCCGGAAGGCCGGCGCACCCGGTATCTGCCGGGCACGCCAGGGAACGCATCTCGTCGAGGAAGGCGACTCCGTCGGCGATCTCGATATCGTCGGCGGGGCGCCCGTAGGCGCGAACGAAGGCGGTTGCGATGCGATCCTCGGCGCTCGCGTCCTCGAGCGCCAGGAGTTGCCGGGCGAAGCCGAGCGCGGCCTCCTCGACGAAGGGGCTGTTCATCATCAGAAGGGCCTGCCGCGGTACGACCGTCTCGGACCGATCGCCGACCGAGTCGCTGGCGTCGCCGAAATCGAAGCCGGCGAAGATCCTGTAGATCGCGGTGCGCACGACCGGCATGTAGATCGAGCGTCGGGGCGCGACGTAGACGTCGGCCTTGCCGAGTGGGCCTTCCTCGCCGAAGACGTAACCCCTCGCGTTGAACTCCTCCACCCGCCCTCCCATCGTCAGGTCGAGGCGCCCGGCGAGTTGCAGCAGGGTGTCGCGAATCGGCTCGATCTCGAGGCGTCGCCGGTTCATGCGCCAGAGGAGCCGGTTCTCCTCGTCGACGGCGGCGTTCGCCGCGTCGTAGGCGCTCGACAATCGGTACGTGCTCGACAGCATGATGTCGCGGTGGAGCTTCTTGAGCGACCAGCCGCCCTCGACGAAGCGGCGCGCCAACCAGTCGAGAAGCTCGGGGTGCGTGGGTTCGCTGCCGATCACGCCGAAGTTGCTCGGCGTGTCGACGATGCCGCGGCCGAAGTGCCAGTGCCAGACGCGGTTGACGATGACGCGCGCCGTGAGCGGGTGCTCGGGGTGGGTGATCCAGCGCGCCAGTTCGAGCCGTCCGCTGGCGCCGCCTGCGACGGGTGGCGGCGGCACGAGGTGATCCGTGACCTTGAGGAATCCGCGGGGCTCCGGTTTCTCGGCGAGGTTCAGGTGGCTGCCGCGGATGTGGACCGGCAAATCGACGATCTCCGCCTCGTCGACGGCCATGGCGTACGGCGGCGCGGGCGGCGATGCCTCTTCGAGTCGTTCGACTTCGGCGCGTAGCTCGGCCAGCCGCTCCAGCGCCTCCGGCGGGTAGAGCTTCTCCTCTTCTTTCTGGTCGAGGCAGGGAATGCAGAAGTAGCCGCTGTAGACCAGCCACCGCAGCTCCTCCTGCTCGCGCGGCAGCCGGAAGTCGCCGGGCGCCAAGTCGTCCTCGTCCTTGAGCCCGAGGCGCATCAGGTGCTCTTCCCAGGCGATCTCGATCGTCGCGAAGAGGCTCGCGTAGCGCCAGGCGACCTCCTCCAGGGTCTTCGGCGCGGGCCCGCGGACGAGGCCGCGGGTCAGTGGCGCCGTCAGTACCTTCTCCGAGGCGATGATCGCCCGCAGATCCTCGGTCACCTGCTCGTAGCGATCGGGCGAGGCGGCGGCGTAGGCGTTCCAGATGACGAAGACAGCGCCCGGGCTCGGGGCATCGCCCTCGACCGGCGGGCCCTCCCGGTACCGGTAGAAGGCCCTGACCCAGCGCTCCAGGACCGGTGGTTCGAGGCCCCGCTCTCCAGCGACGCGGACGATCGTCTCCCTGGCCTTCTCCTGCTTCGCCTCGTCGTCGTCCGCGTGGCCGAAGGGACCGACGGCGGCGCTCCAGCTCGGGTAGGCGTCTTCGACGGCCAGCAGATACTCGGCGAGGGCCGCGCGGCGGGGACCCCGGAGGACGTCGTTCTGCTCGCGGACGACCTCGTCCACCTTCTCCTGCGCCTCGGCGACGAGCTTCTGCGCCGCCTCGTACTCGGCGAGTTCGTCTTCCGGGGCCAGCGGCCGCTCCAGCCAGCGCATGCCGGCGGCGTCGCTCATCGTCGCGGTGGAACGAAGGACGCCGGCCATCGCGTAGTAGTCGGCCGCAGGGATGGGGTCGAACTTGTGGTCGTGGCAGCGGGCGCAGCCGACCGGCAGGGCGAGAAAGGCGCGGCCCACCGTGTTGACCTGCTCGTCGACGATGTCGATGAGCATCTTGTCGACATCCCGCTCCGCGAGCACCTTGGGGCCGAGCATCAGGAAGCCGGTCGCGGTGATCTGCTCGAAACGCTGCGCGTCGGTTTCCGCCGGCATCAGGTCGCCGGCGATCTGTTCGTGGACGAAGCGGTTGAAGGGCTTGTCGCGGTTGAGCGAGTCGACGACGTAGTCGCGATAGCGGAAGGCGTTGGGAAACCCGATGTTCTCGTCGAGGCCGTTCGAGTCGGCATAGCGGGCGACGTCGAGCCAGTGGCGGCCCCAACGCTCACCGTAGTGCGGCGAGGCGAGGAGCCGGTCGACGACCCGGGCGAACGCGCCGGGGCTCTGGTCGGCGAGGAAGTCCTCGATCTCGACTTCCGACGGGGCCAGACCGATCAGGTCGAACGTGGCGCGTCGGAGCAGGGTTCGCTTGTCGGCCGGGGCGACGGGTGCGAGACCCTGCTCCTCGAGGCCCGCCAGGATGAAGCGGTCGATGGGCTGACCGATCCAGGCCTCGTCCTCGACCGCGGGCGGCTCGGGGTCTTCGATCCGGCGGAAGGCCCAATGCTCGCGGCCGGGGCCGTAGTCGAAGGACTCGGCCGCTCTGGCGGCGACCACCGTCTGCCCGGCGCCGGTGCGCGGGTCGGGTGCGCCTCGGCGGATCCACTGCTCGAAATCGGCGATCACGTGGGCCGGCAGCTTGCCGTCCGGCGGCATCTGCGTGAGGCCCTCGTAGTGGAGCGCCTCGATCATCAGGCTGTCCTCGGGCGATCCCGGGACGATCACCGCGCCGCTGTCGCCGCCGGCGCGCAGCCCCTCGGCATCGAGCAGGACCAGCCCGCCGCGGATCTTCGTGGGATCGTCGCCGTGGCAGGCATGGCAGCGCTCGACCAGAACCGGCCGGATCCTCGACTCGAAGAACTCGAGGTCGGCGGGGTCGATCTCAGCGGCGCCGGCAACCGTGCCGACCGCCGCCAGCCAGGTCAAAGCGAAGGGCGCAGCGCGAGTCATGGGAGTCTCTGTCGGAACGGCGGAGTTTACCCGACCTCCGGACCGTCGGACCGGGCGTCTCGGCTGGCCGGCCGGGTCGAGCGGCAGGAGTGAGGTAGCGCTCGGTGGTCAACCCGGTCGCTCTCTCACTTTCTGCGGACATAGACGTAGTAGGCGCTCGCGATGACCTCGCGCCCTTGGTCGAACCAGGTGTGCAGCGCGATGGGGCCTTTCGGCAATGACACGGTGAACACCGCCTCCGTGTCGTCCTCGCCGACCGGTGTCGTGAGACCTTCGTAGCCGTAAGGCGGCTTCTCGCCGATATCCAGGTGGTGGTGGTTGCTGATGAACAGGCGGGCCGAGGTGATGGGCAGCTTCGTGCCGCCCTCGGGCGCCGAGGCAAGCGGCACGTCGATTTCGCGCGGCCAGCGCCGGAGAGCGAACTCGTACTCGCCCGCCTCCGCCACATCGAGCAGCCAGTACCCGGTCTTGCGTGTTCCGACGCGAACCTGCCTCTGCTGGTCGACGAACACGTCGAGCCACTCGCAGCCGGTCAGCATCATCGGGTTCTCGATGTCGTCCCCGATGACGATCCGCTGGGGCTCGTTGGCGGTGGCGGCGACTTCATCCCACCACTCGTGGAGATGGTCCCGCATCCTGGCGACGACCTCGGGGCGCCGGTCGATCACGTTCGTCGTTTGCAGCGGATCGGATTCCAGGTCGTAGAGCTCCCGGTTCTCGAGCAGCCGCCACTGCTTCCAGAGGACCCCCGCGTGACTCCGCGTGAGGATGGACTGGGTGTACGGCGAGGGGTAGTTGAACCCGGACGGCATGCGGCTGTAGTTGATGATCAGCATGCGGTCTTCGGGAACGCCGGCATCGCCGCGCAGCACGGGCGCCAGGCTCGTGCCGCTGAAGTTCGCGGCGGCCGCCGTTTCGATCCCGGAGAGGTCCAGGAGCGTCGGCAGGACGTCTTGCACCTGGGTCAGGCCGGTCACATCCTGCGGGTCCGCGAGGTTGCCGTTCGGCCAACTGATGAAGAAGGGCACGCGATGGCCGCCTTCCCAGAGTTCGGTCTTCATTCCGCGCATGCCCGCGTTGAAGTAGAGCGGACCGTGGGTGCTGCCGTTGTCCGTCATGAAGATCAGGATGGTGTTTTCTCTCAAGCCCTCTTCCTCAAGGAACTCGACGAGCTTGCCCATGTTCGTGTCGATGTTCCGGACCATCCCCAGGTAACTGCCTAGCCGGCTCTTCAACTGCGGGTTCATGTCGTCGAACTCGGGTCGGGCCAGCGCGGCCGCGAGCGCGGCTTCGTCCTCCTCCTTGGCGATCAGCGGGCCGTGGGGCGTGTTTGGAGCGATGTAGGTCAGGAAGGGCGTCCCGGACTCTGCGGAGCGCTTCATGTGGTCGATCGCTTCGTCGAAGAAGATGTCCGTGCAGTACCCCTTGAACGCCTCTCGCCTGCCGTTCCGGATGTAGGTGTCGTCGAAGTAGTCGTTGCCCCAGAAGTCGGGCACCGAGCCGATATGGGAGGAGGGGAACCACACGGTTTCGTCGAATCCGCGGTCCTCCGGCCGGAAGGGGTAGTTGTCGCCGAGGTGCCACTTGCCGAACACGCCAGTGCTGTAACCCGCCTCGGCGAAGATGTCGGCCATCGTCGGAATCTCGGGCCGCAGGAGCGCCCGACCGCTGCTCACGTTGATCGCGCCGTTGCGGGCCGCGTCCATGCCGGTCAGCAGTTGGCCGCGGGTGGGGGTACACATCGGCGCGACGTGGAAGTCGTCCAGCCGAACGCTCTCGCTGCGCAGCCGGTCGAGGTGCGGCGTTTCGAGCACGGGGTTCCCGTGAGCGGAGAGTTCGCCGTAGCCCTGGTCGTCCGTCATCACGATGACGACGTTGGGGGTCTGCGCGAACGCGGTCGCGGCGAGCGCGCAAAACAGAACGCCGAGAAGAGTCGTTGCCAGCCTCACGATCGAGTCTCCATGGTGAGTGTTTCCAGGAGCGAGCGGTGGCAGGCAGCGTACCGGAGATCGCGCGCAGCGCACGCCGCCGGGCCAAGGAGCAGATTCCCGAAGATGGCGCCGCGGGTGCGACCGTTAGCGGCGCCGCGCGGAGGACGAGCGGCTGGCCGCTCAGTTGGAGCGCTTCGCCCGCCAACTCAGTTGAACCGGGCTTCGACTCTGTTGCGCAGACGCTCCGGGGCCGCCTGGCGGCCGAACATCCTGCGGAATCCCGGCGGATCCGTCGCGAGCCGGTTGCGTGGTGGCGTGGCGGAGAGACCCGTGGTTCGTTGCTTCGCTCTCCTCTGGCGGTTCGAGGGACGTGCACGCGCGGCGCGATACGATGCTATGCCCGATGAAGCACAATCTGACGCGGCGCCTGGGCGGCGGCCCCTGGCCACGCCCCCTGCTTTTCCTGGCAGCCGCACTTGCCGCCGTCGCCGGCTTTGCCGAGGACAAGCGGCCGATGACCATCGTCGAGCTGATCGACGTGCCGGGGGTGGGCAGTCCACGAATCTCCCCGGACGGCGCCCAGCTCCTCTACACCCGCTCCGACACGGACTGGAAGAAGAACGGTCGCACGACCCACATTCGTCGCATCGAGATGGACGGCGCCGGAGACGTTCGGCTGACCTACGGCGAGAAGGGGGAACGGAGCCCGCGCTGGTCGCCGGACGGGAGCTTCGTGGCCTTCCTCGCGAACCGGGGCGAGGAGGACTTCACGCAGATCCATCTTCTGCCGAACGGTGGTGGGGAAGCCGCTGCGTTGACGAGCCACGAGAGTTCGGTTCAGAGCTTCGAGTTCTCCCCGGACGGCGAGCACATCTTCTTCCTCGCTGCGGATCCGAAGACTGCCGAGGAGAAGAAGAAGGAGGAACTGAAGGACGACGTCTTCGCCTTCGACGAGGACTACAAGCAGCGCCACCTGTTCCGCATCGCCTGGACGGGCGACGACCGGGGCGAGGAAGAGCGGATCACCGAGGGCGACTTCTCGGTCGTCGGGTTTCGCATCGCGGCGGACGGCGCCCGGATCGCGCACCACCGGGCGCCCTCGCCGCTCTTCGACAATCGGGACGAGGGCGAGGTCTGGATCATGGATGCCGACGGCGGCAATGCTCTGCAGCTCACCGACAACACGGTGAGCGAGTCCGGCGCCGAGCTGTCGCCGGACGGACAGCGGGTCATGTTCGTTTCCAACTCCAGCGCCGACCTGGAGACGTACTTCAACACGAACATCTTCGTCGTGCCGGCCGGCGGTGGAGCGCACCGCCTGCTCTACGAGGGCATGCCGCACGAGGTGAACGGCGCCCGCTGGGCGGACGACGGCACGATCTGTTTCACCGCGAACACCGGGATTCGCAGCCAGCTCTTCCATGCCGCCGTGGACGACGCTCAGCCTGTGGCCCTGACCGAAGGCGACCACGCGCTGGGTTCGTGGGCCTGGTCGAAGGCCACGGGCCAGCACGCCTTCACGATGAACCGCCGGGAAAGCCCGGGGGACATCCATGTGATGCCGGCCGAGGGCGGGACTCCCGTCAAGGTGACCTCCGTCTTCGACTACCTCGACGAGACCTTCCTGCTGCCCCGGCAGGAGGCGATCCGCTGGCCGGGCGAGGACGGCGTCGAAGTGGAGGGCCTCCTCTACTACCCGCTCGACTACGAGGAAGGGAACCGTTACCCGATCGTCGTCCAGACGCACGGTGGACCGGCGGCCTCGGACAAGTTCGGATTCGGCCGCTGGTCGAACTACGTCCAGGTGCTGGCCGCCCGCGGCTACTTCGTCTTCAAACCGAACTACCGGGGCAGCACCGGCTACGGCGACTTGTTCCTGCGCGACATGGTCGGCCACTACTTCCACCAGGCGCACCTCGACGTGATGACCGGGGTCGACCACCTGATCGAACGCGGACTCGTCGACGGCGACCGGATGGCCAAGATGGGCTGGAGCGGCGGCGGTCACATGACGAACAAGATCATCACCCACACGGACCGCTTCAAGGCGGCGTCCTCAGGCGCCGGCGCGGTGAACTGGATCTCGATGTACGGCCAGAGTGACGTGCGGACCTACCGCACTCCCTGGTTCGGCGGGACGCCCTGGCAGGAGGACGCTCCGATTGGCGTCTACTGGGAGAACTCGCCGCTCAGGGACATCTACAAGGTGACGACGCCGACGATCGTTCTGGTCGGCGAGAACGACGTCCGGGTGCCGCCGCCCCAGTCGGTCGAGCTCTACCGGGCGTTGAAGGCGAACGGAGTGGAGACCCATCTCTACATCGCGCCGCGCGAGCCCCACGGCTGGGGCGAACTCCGCCATGCGCTGTTCAAGGTGAACGTGGAGATCGACTGGTTCGAGCGCCACGTCCGGGGTATCGAGTACGAGTGGGAGACGGCTCCCGGGTCGGACGAGGACGAGGACACCGAGGACACCGAGGACACCGGCCTGCCGTCGTCGCCGGGATAATCGGCCTCGCGCTGTTCTGGCAGTGGTTCTGCGTGAGCTCGCTCTACCTCGTGAGCTTCTGCATCCCAGGCGGACACCGGGCTCTCAGCAGGCTGGACCGATTCGTCAGGGTGTGGAACCCCCAACACGCTGTGGGTCCTCATCCCGATGTTCGGACTGGACGTCTCGATCCGCCTGATCCTCGACGGGACGTACGCGGCGCTCGGCCGCTGAGGTCAGCCGCCGCTGGTCTCGGCCGCTGCCGCTGCTGCCGCTTCCCTCTGCTTGCGACGGAACTCGCGCACTTGCTCCATCTGCTGCTTCAGCGCGTCGGGCACGATGAAGGTGGGCATGTTCGTCTGCTGCGTTCTGTCGCTGAAGGTGTAGTGGATGAAGCCGACCATCATCTCGTCGGTCGTCGCTTCGCCCCAGGTCACGTTCGACGTCGGATCGGGGTTCGCCAGGTTGTCGGTTGAGTTGTCGAACTTCGCGTCGACGCGGATCGTCGTGCCCGCCGGGATGACCCTGGGCGCCGTCGGCGTGTAGGTGAGCTGCCAGTTGAAGTCGTAGTTCGGCACGTCCAGCAGGACTTCCTTCCGGCCGTCCGGGTACTCGGCCGTGAACGTCATCGCCTTGCCCCGCAGGTGCATGTGAGGCGTGAAGTCGAAGAGCACGGCCTCGTGTTCGGTGGTGAACGACGACCAGGAGTGGTAGTCGCTCTCGCCGGCCGGGATGTTCAGGGTCGGGTCGACCAGCCACAGGGTCTCGACCACGTTCTCGGGCTTCTCGTCGTGGAAGTAGAGGCCCATCGTCGTCTGGTCGGCGCCGCCGGTGCCGGGTCCCGGGGTCTTGTGGTAGTGCATCTGGAAGAACAGCGTGCTGTTCGGCGGCATGCGCATTCCGTGGCCTTCGGCGAACTGGAGCGGCGCGACGCCGGGTCCCCATCCGCCGAGGAAGGTGAGGTCCAGGGTCCCGGTCGCGCTCTGCACGCCCGCGAGCGTGGCGTCGGGTGGCGCGAGGTACGTCAACTGGTGATGTACCGCTTCGACGAAACCGGGGTGGATCTCGATTGCCCGAATCCAGCGTTCCTCGTCGACCGGGTTGTCCACCTGGAGCCACTCGTAGTGATCCTCGATGTCATCGGAGACGTGGTACTCCGGGGCCGTGTAGACGAGGTCAGGCGGTCCGAGCTTCCACTCCGAAGAGAAGTCGGGCGGCTCTGGCGCCTGTGCGAGGTCGCCGGCCGGTGCGCCCGCGGCCACCCAGCGGTTCAGCGTCTCGATCTCGGCGTCAGAGAGGCTGGGGTCTTCCACGAACTCGCCGTGCTCCGGGTTCGCGAACCACGGCGGCATCGTTCGGTCGGTCGTGACCTTGCGGATCGACTTCGCCCAGGGGCGCGTCTCGTCGTAGGTCAGGAGCGACATGGGCGCTGTCTGTCCGGGCCGGTGGCAACTTGCGCAGTTCGCGTGGAGGATGGGTGCTATGTGGTCCGCCCAGGTGACCTCGGCGGGGTCCGCGTTGTTGGCCGGCGGTGCGGCGGCGAGGGCGGCACTCGCGATGAGCGCGAGGCTGGCAATGAGGACGGTGAGACGGGACTTCATCAGGTTCTCCTTGGGCGAATCGGAGTCCGTGTGGAGGCGAGTGTAGCCGGGTCGTCGGGTGCACGGATGGCACGCCGGTGCGCCCGGTGCGGAGTGCGAGGTTCGATCAATCGAACGCGCTCAAGACCTCGTCGTCGATCTGCTGCCAGGCCTCCGGCCGGTTGCCGACGCCGCAGAGGACGATCTCTTCGGCGCCGGCTTCGAGGTACTGGTGCAGCAGGTCCTGAACGCAGGAAGCGGTGCCCCAGCAATACCAGGGTTGTCCGGGTGACTTCGCGGCTTCCTTGTCGTTCGCGAAGAGCCGAAAGGGCAGGCCGACCGTTCTCTTGATCTCCGCCGGGTCGCGGCCGGCGTCCTCGCAGTGGCGGTCGAGAACCTTCTGCTTGTGCCGGAAGACATCGACTCCGGCCGGGTGCCAGAAGTCCAGATTGCTGATGTCGCCGTAGCGGGCGCAGGTGCGGAGCGTCCGCTTCTCGCCGTTGCCGCCGATCAGGATGGGGATGTTGGCCGTCCGGGTGGACCGCGGCCGGGTCGAACCCGGCGCCAGCGGCGCCTCGTCCAGGCGGTAGTGGTTGCCCTCGAACGTGACCTTCTCGCCCTCCTCCGCCGTGAACAGGAGGCGGATGAGCTGAGCCGCTTCCTCCAGGCGGTCGGAGCGCTCGCGAAGGGAGGGGAAGTCCCAGCCGTAGGCCTCATGTTCGCGCTCGAACCAGGCGGCGCCGATCCCCAGCTCCATGCGTCCGCCGCTGATGTGGTCGACGCTGGCGCAGATCTTCGCGAGCAGGGCCGGATTCCGGTAGGTGACGCCGCAGGCGAGCGTGCCGAGGCGGACCCGCTCGGTCAGCACTGCCGCCGCGGTGATCAGGGTCCACACCTCAAGGGCCGACAGGTGTTCGTCGTTGGGAGCGGCCGGCGGCAGGAAGTGGTCCGAGAACCACAGGCTGCTCCAGGCGCCGTTCTCGATCGCATGGACTGTGGCCTCGGTTTCGGACCACGGCACGCGGTAGCTGCTGAGCTGGGCGCCGAATTCCATGGGGCCGAAGCTACCTCAACTGGTACGCTGTTCCAAGTTCGTGACGCGCAGCGATGGCAGACGACATCCAGCCTCAGACGGCCGCCGAGTCGCCCGGCCGCCGGCGCCCCGACCGTCGGCGAATCGTGCCGTTGCGCACCAAGCTCGCCTTCTCCTCCGGCGCCTTTCAGCAGGGGATGGTGGTTGCCGCCCGCATCACCACCCTGATCTTCTACAACCAGGTCCTTGGAGTGTCGGCGGCGCTGTGCGGCGTCGCCTACCTGGTCGCGAGCATCGTCGACGCGGTCTCCGATCCGCTGGTCGGGGCGATCTCCGACCGCTTCCAAAGCCGATGGGGGCGTCGCCACCCGTTGATGCTGATGTCGGCCCTCCCGATCACGGTCTCGTTCTACTTCCTGTATCAGCCCGTCTCGGGACTGGGGGAGGGCAGCCTCTTCGTGTGGCTGCTCTGCTTCCTCGTCCTGCTCCGCATCGCCACGTCCCTCTTCAACATCCCGCGCGACGCGCTGGGCGCGGAGCTCACGGACGACTACCACGAACGGACCTCGGTCTTCGGCTGGTACAACGTCTTCGCCACGGGCGCCGCGGTCGGGCTGAGTCTGCTGGTCCTCAACGTGGTCTTTCCGTCCACGCCGGAGTTCGGCAGCGGTTTTCTCGACCCGAGCCGGTACGTCATCCTGGCCGGGTTCGGCGCCGTCGTGGTTCTCGCGGCCGTTCTGGCGTCGACCTTCGGCACGGTCGACCAGATTCCACATCTGCACCCGACCGCGCGCCGGCGCTTCAGCATCCGCGACCACCACGACGAGCTGCGGCAGCTCTTCGCGAATCGTTCTTTCCTGTCGGTGACCGTCTCCTGGCTGACCATCGCCGCGGCCCAGGGCGTGCTGGACATGGTCAGCGCCTACACCTGGATCTGGGTCTACGACCTGTCGACCGAACAGTTCTCGGTCCTGGCCTTCGCCAAGATCCCCGGGATCTTCGTCGCCCTGCCGCTCGCCGCCTGGATGACGCGCCGCTTCGACAAGAAGCCGACCGTGATCATCACCAGCACGGTCTCGGCCATCCTGGTGGCCTTTCCGCATGTACTGCGCCTGGCGGGTCTGTTCCCCGGGAACGAATCGCCGCTGCTGCTGCCTCTGCTCTTCGGGCCGTTGTTCATCGGCTATGCCCTGGTGACGGTGATGGCCATCGTGGTCGATTCCCAGTTGGTCGACATCGCGGACGACCACGAACTCCGGACCGGCAGCCGGGCCGAGGGCACGATCTTTTCGGTTCGGGAGTTCGCGATGAAGGCGACGGAAGGGTTCGGCGGTCTGATCGGAGGCTTCGGACTGGAGCTGATCCGGTTCCCGGCGAACGCGGAACTGGAGGGAGTGTCGGAGGGCACTCTCACCGGCCTGCTGGTGATGAGCGGGCCGCTCTGCCTCGTGATCTACGGCGTCGGCATCCTGTTCATGACGATGTACCGCCTGAACGCCGGCAGGCATGAGGAGATCCTGACCGTGCTGGAAGCGCGGCGCGCGGCGCGTGCGACGGGGATTCGCGGCGCAGGATGGTCGCCGCTTCGCGGTGCGTCTTCTCCGGAAGCCGGCGAGGCCGCCGGCGCAGCCGGTTCTGCGGCGCAGGCGCCTGGCGGCGGATGAGCCTGAAGCAACTCAAGCGGGACTTCGGTCGAGACGGCTACGTCGTCCTCCGGGGCTTTCTTTCGCCAGAAGAAGTCGAGGAACTGCGCGCTCACACCGAGCGTTGCCTGAGGGAGGTCGAGACGGGGGACGAGTATCCGGGCGTTGCCAAGGACCTGAACCGGATCGATCCCTGGTTCGAGAATCAACTCCAGCGCGGCAAGCAAAGGGATCTGATCTCCGCCCTGCTGGAGGCCGATGTGGCGCCGGCGTCGGTCGGCTGGTTCGCACGGCTGCCCGGGGAGACCTCCGGGATCAGGCCTCACCTGGATGCCGTCGGGCGCCGGCAAGAGGGCGCGACGATGTGGATCGCCCTCGACCGGGCGGACAGAGGCAACGGCTGTCTCTACTACGCCAAGGGCACGCACCGGCGGAACCTGCCGGCTCGCGTCGGCCTTCCCGGCTTCAGTGCCGAGTCCGAGGAGGCGGTGGCGGTCGAGGTCGAGCCGGGAGACGCCACGATTCACAGCTCGCTGACGGTGCACTGGTCGGAAGCGAACCGCAGCCGGCGTTCTCGCCAGGCGATTACCTACTTCTACTGGGCGGCCTCGTCCGCCGGAGGAACCGACGGATGATCGAGACCAGAACCAGAGCCTGCTTCAGAACCACTGTCGTGGCGGTGGCCGTGGCCGCCACCGCCTGGACCGCGCTGCCCGCGGAGGAGATCCCTGTCGCTTCGCCGGAAGAGGTGGGGATGTCCAGCGAGCGCCTGCTCGAGATCGACGCCGCAGTGAAGCGGCACATCGACGCCGGCGAGATTCAGGGCGCGGTCACGGTCGTGGCCCGGCGCGGGAAGGTCGTCCATTTCGAGGCGTACGGCCTGATGGACGTCGACCGGGGTCTGCCGATGGAGAAGGACTCGATCTTCCGCATGGCCTCCTCGTCCAAACCCGTGCTCGGGGTGGCGGCGATGATGATGATCGAGGAGGGCCTCTTCGACCCGGCGGACGAGGTTGCGCAGTACCTGCCCGAGTTCGCCGACATGCAGGTTGCCGTGCTCAAGGAGCCGGCGGACGAGGATGTCAGTCCGGCGTTCGCGGCGCCGGGGCAGGCGCCGGAACACCGCCTCGTGCCGGCGAAGCGGCGGATCACCATCCATGACCTGCTGACGCACACCTCCGGGCTCGGCAGCTACGGCCTGGGCACGGCGGTTGCCGGCCTCCCCGAGCTCGGGCCGGAGGACACCCTGGCGACGCGCGTGCCGCAGTACGCGAGCATGCCGCTCGACTTTCAACCGGGCTCGCAGTGGGGTTACAGCCCGCGCATCGGACACGACGTGGTTGCCCGCATCGTCGAGATCGTTTCGGGTACGCCCTACGACGAGTTCCTTCGCCAGCGGATCTTCGAGCCGCTCGGCATGGCCGACACCCACTTCTTCCTGCCACCGGAGAAGGAGCCCCGGCGGGTCGTGATTCACGGTCTCGACGGGAAGTCGAAGGGCTGGGACAAGCCGAGCCGCTACCCCTCGGCCTCCGGCGGACTCTCCAGCACCGCGGACGACTACCTCCGCTTCGAGCAGATGCTCGCGAACGGCGGCGAGTTGTTCGGGAACCGCATCCTGAGCGCAGAGTCGGTTGCCCGGATGACGAGCAACCAGGTGGGCGACCTGTATGGCGGCAAGGGCAAGCAGCCGGGCTCGGGGTTCGGCTACGCCGTGTCCGTCCTGCTCGACCCGGTTGCCGCGAAGAGTGCGCGCGGCAAGGGCTCCTTCGGCTGGGGCGGTGCGTTCGGGACGGTGTCCTGGACCGATCCGGCGAACGAGATCACTGCGGTTCTGATGGTCCAGCAGGGCAGCAAGGGCATGTCGGAAGACTTCGAGAACGTCATTCGGGCCGCGCTCCTCGACTGACGCGGCCGCGTCGGCGGCGTCAGCCGCAAGGCGTCCGAACGAGCGCACTTGCGCCAGACGGATGTCGGCAGCAGCAGCGACTCTTCGATCCTCCCGGGCACCTTGGTTCAGCCTGAACGCCCGGAACCTCGCGGCGAGCCTCTCGGCTCGCACGCGGGGGCGGCTTCCGTTTGTCGATCTAGGTGGACATTGTGCATTTGGAATGCACAATTGGCACCTGCCGGGCCGTGGACGCGGATCGCAACCGCGTGCGGGCGAAACGACTCCGCCGCAACCTCGCCTGCCTCGCCAGCGCCGCCATCTCGATCATCCGCCTCGACGGACGCTTCGACTACATGCCCCAGGCCCACCGCCACTTCGCCGCCGACCAGGACCACGTCCTGCGTCAAACGATGCGCCGCCGCTTCGCCGGCTGAACGCCAACGGCTGCCGCTCGCCGAACCGTCGCGCCGAACTGCGCCCGACACCAGGACACCGGCTGAAGAACGACCGGAAACGCAGCCCCGAACACCGGCGGCCTCCAAGAAAACCGGACGACTCCACTCCCCAGCAACCAAGGTACTGCCAACCCGGACATCCCGAAGCTCAACCCTGCCTTCAAGATGACTTTGGAATGGTCCTGGCTGGACAGCTCTCATCTTTGACATCAGAAGGGGCTCCACGTATGGTGTGTTGATGTGCACGACTCTGACCATCGAGGAAGACATCGCCGCCAGGATCGAGGAAATCCGGAAGCGGGACGGGCAGTCGCTCAAGCAGGTCGTCAACCTGCTGTTGCGCGACGGGCTCCACCGGCAGGGCCGGTCCCGGGCGAAGCCGTACCGCACCCGCCCGAGCAAACTCGGTCTGCTCCCGGGCTTCGATGCCGTGCGGTTGAACCAGCTCGCGGACGAGCTCGAGGTCGACGGGCGTCTGGAGAGCGAGGCGCGTCTACGATCAGGTCCGGTTCGCTGATCGTTCCGGACGTCAATCTCCTCGTCTATTCGGTGGACTCGGGGAGTCCGTTCCATGCCCGGGCGCGCGGCTGGTGGGACGGCGTGCTCTCGTCGGAGTCGGACGTGGGGCTCTGCTATCCCAGCATTCTCGGGTTCGTGAGGCTGACGACGAATCGTCGCGTGTTCGCCTCGCCCCTGGCGGTAGCGGACGCGCTGGATCGAGTTCAGAGCTGGTTGGATCAACCCAACGCGAACCTGCTGGGGCCCAGCGGCCGTCACTGGTCGATCCTCTCCGACCTGCTGCGGACGGCGAACGTCGGCGCCAACCTGACGACGGATGCGCACATTGCCGCCTACGCCATCGAACACGCCGGTACCGTGTACTCGAACGACGGCGACTTCGGACGTTTCGATGGCCTGCGGTGGAGGAACCCTCTGGCCGCGACCTCGAGGCGGCCCTCAGTGTGACGTCCGCTTCGCGCGTTGACCGGCGATAGCAGAGCGGCGGGCAAGGTCGGCGCGGCGGAAGCGGCCGCCGACTACCTCCCGTTTCCCGATGGGGACCTCCTCCACGCGGTAGCGCTCAGCCTCGGCGTCGTAGTCCTCGAAGCCGACGATGCCGCGCAAACGCTCGAAGCCCACGACGCGGTCAGGCTGCTCGCCGTTTTCCAGCGCTCGAAGCGCATCGAGCATCGCCGCGGTGGCGGCGGAGAGAAGCGTCAGCGGATAGGCGGCGATCCTGTAGCCGATCTCCTCGAGGCGCGCCGGCGGCAGGAGCGGCGTGTCGCCTCCCTCGACCAGGTTCGCCATCTTGGGGCCGGGGATCGCCTCGCAGAAGGCGACCATCTCGTTCTCGGACCGCGGACCTTCGAGGAAGAGGATGTCCGCGCCGAGGTCGGCGAAGCCCTGGCAGCGCGCGACTGCTTCATCGAGTCCGTCCGTGGCGCGAGCGTCGGTGCGCGCCATGATCAGGATGTCGGCGCCCTCTTCGCGCGCGTCGACTGCGGCACGCACCCTTGACAGCGCTTCGGCGCGGGAGACGACCCGCTTGCCCCGCGTGTGCCCGCAGCGCTTGGGCGCTTCCTGGTCTTCGATCATTGTGCCCGCGAAGCCGGCGGCCGCGTAGCTGGTGACGGTGCGCTTGACGTTCAGGGCGTTGCCGTAGCCGGTGTCGCCGTCGCCGATCACCGGCAGTCGGGTGGCGGCGCAGATGTTGCGGCCCTGGTCGAGCATCTCGCCGAAAGAGATCAGGCCGGTGTCCGGCATTCCGAGGCGGCTGGCGGAGACGGCGAACCCGCTCATGAAGGTCAGGTCGAATCCCGCCTGTTCGATGAGCCGGGCGGAGAGCGCGTCGAAGCAGCAGGGCATCACGCGGAGCCCGGGAGCGTCTATCAGGGCGCGGAGCCGCGCGGCGGGTGAGGCACTCATGCGGTTCACCATCGGCTGGACAGCCGCGGTAGCACCGTCGCATTCACGCCGAAGACGACGACGTGGGCACCCAAGGCGGCAAGCGCCTCGCAGGTGGCCCGGCCGATGCCGGAGGCGCCACCGGTGACGACACAGATTTGTTGATCCAGGCGCATGGTGCAATCACCTCTACTGCAGTTGCTCGAAGAAGTCTCCAGGGCTTAGGCCCTACGGTGGCCGGATGCCGCAGCCGCCTTGCACTGCGTGGCCGCAGATGAGACGGATGTTGTCTACGTGGAGGCGCGCGAAGCCAGTTGGTTCCAGTGCGACCAGGCTCCGCACCCGGCCGAGATCGACGGGGCGTCCACCGGGTTGGGCGGGGTTACGCACGATGTCGGCGATCTGGATGGTGACGGTCGTCCACTCCTCCGGGGTGAGCGTTGCGAACGGCAGCTCGACGACACCTGCTTCGAGGAAGCCGCTTTCGAGCTTGACCCTCAGGCTGCTCGCCGCATCCGTGCCGTCGCCGAACACGTACAGGTCGAACTGCAGTTCCCCGGCGAAGTCCCCGGATTCGGAGGCGCCGCCCATGCCGAACAGCGTCTGCCGCTCCTCGTCGGCCGGGCGGATCGAGAAGCTGCCGCCGCCGGATGTGGCGAGATCGATCACCATCCCGCGGTCGGCGTGTGCGACTTCCGCGATGGCGAGCGCTCCACCCGCGTCATCGACGGCGATGTCGAGCGTCACGGCGTCTTCCTCGCCCGGGAAGTTGAGCGGACCCACTTCGTCCACGTAGAGGTCGTAGACGGCCCGGTAGACATCGGCCGGCGCTGGTGGCGTGACCGCGGCGGACGTTCGGTCCGCCAGGCCGGCGCATCCAACGCCGGTCGAGGGGTTGACGCTGCATTGGTACACGCGCACGTAGTCGACCCTGAGTTCGCCGGGCAGCGCGCTGGCTGTCGGCGCGCCTGGCAGATTGCCGCCGACCGCAAGGTTCAGCAACAGGTGGAACGGGCGGTCGAACGGCGCCGAAACGCCGCCGGAGACGTGGGCGTTCGTCTCGGTGTCCCTGTAGTAGTTCCAGTACGTGTTTCGCCGAACCGTGTGGAAATGCACTCCATCCACGAACCAGCGGATCTCCTCTTCGTCCCATTCCACGGCGTAGACGTGGAAGCCGTCCGCGGGATCGACATCGGAGTGCTTCGCGTGATCGAACGTATTGAGCGGCCAGGCCATCCCGTAGTGCAACGCGCCTTGGGCGAAGGGCGCCGGATCGCGGGAGTAGACCTCCAGGATGTCGATTTCGCCGCCGGCGGCCCAGCCGCCGTACGCGGAGTCGGTGGGCAGCATCCAGAAGGCGGACCAGAGGCCTTGGCCGCCGGGGGCCTGGATGCTCGCCTCGATGCGGCCATAGGTCGTGTCCAGCTTGCCGGCGGTGTTGATGCGACCGGAGGTGTACGCATGCCCGTCTCCCGCGTCCTCCTCGCGGGCGGTGATGACGAGGACGCCGCCTGACACGGAGATGTTGGCGGCCTGGTAGCTCTGGAGTTCGTTGTTGCCCCAGCCGGGTATGCCCTCGGGTGTGCCGTCGCCCGTCTGGATGTTCCACCTGGAAGTGTCCAGGGCCGCGCCGTTGAACTCGTCGGACCAGACGAGTTCCCAGCCTGCGGACGGGGGCGTGCCGGTCGGCCGGTTGCCATCCTCGCCGGACCGGGCGGCGCCGCAGCCAAAGACTGGCAGCGTGGCCAACAGCACGCACTTGATCGTCAGGTCCCGCATGGTCGAGCGCCTGCTAGCGTTTCATGGCCATGAGCACCACTCTCCGGGACACCGGAACGGCGAGGAATCTTGCTCGTCTTCATCTTGATTCTGTCGGGACTCTTCCTGGCGAGCTGCACCCAGGCGCCGCCTCTGTTGGCCTTTGGAGGAAGGGGACGTGGTGGTGCTCGCCGGCGGCACCGACATGGCGTATCTGCAGCGCGCGGGCTTTCTCGAGACCTCCTGACGGACGCGTTCGCCGAGGCTCGTCCCACCTTTCGTGATCTCTCCTGGGAAGCAACGCCGCTTGATGATCAACCGCCCGTACACGAAATCCTCGCCGTCCTCGGGGGATCCGCGATCCACTTCGCGCAGGTTCCGCCCCGGGCTGACGGTTCTCGGCTACGCCGTGGACGTCGTGGCGTTCCTTCCGGGTTGGTCCGATAGAGATAGAGTCCAAGAGCCCGGTGCTGCCGTTGGCGAGCCGTGGAGATCCACCAAACCTCATCACAGAGAGACACCGACATGAACAAACCGTCGAATCGGAGCCTGGCGGCAGGCAGTGCGGCCAAACGGAGGCCCTTGCGACCGGCTCAGCCGGACGATTGGTGGCGACAGGATGGGCGTGCGCTTCGCGGTGATTGGGTGGCGGTCGGACGGGATATCCGCAAGTCGCTGGAACGTTTCGCGGAGGAGAAGGCCCAGCCCCCACGTACCTGAGAGCTGCGCCGCGCGCCTTTGCCGAGCAGCGTTCTGCCGCGCTGACACCTGTGACCTGGAGGACACGCTGCATGGTTCCGATCCCTTCACGGTTGGCGGGAACGGCGCCGTTCTTCGCGGCGCTTCTTCTGGGCTGCGGCGCCGGTACGGGCTCTGCGGAGGCGAGAGACCTGGCGCCGGGTTTCGCGACACGCCGGGGTTCTACAGGAACGCCGCCCCGGCGTGATCCTCGAAGGCTTCCACCTGCCGGATGTAGCGGAGGACCATTTCGGCGCTGGAGTGCCTCGTGACCTCCATGATCTTGTCGAGACGGGCGCCGTGAACGGCGGCGCTGGTCACGAAGCCGGCGCGCAGTGAGTGCCCCGAATAGTCGGCCGGGTCGAGTCCGATCGCCTGAACGTAGTGCTTGACCAGGCGCGGGATGTCCGAATGGTGCAAGCGGCGGCCGCGAAGTCGTCCGCCGCGCCACAGGGACTGGAACAGCGGCCCCTCCGTCGTCTGGGCGAGCGCCAGCCATCGTCGCAGGCGCGCTACGGCGTTCAGTCCCTTTCCTGCCGGTATCGCGATGCGCTGCCCCTTCCCGGTCTGATCGGTCTTTGACTTCCGGATGGTCAGGAACAGGCCGTTGTCTTCACCGGACTGGTCGATGAAGTCGACGTCTTCGACGTTCAGTTGGCAGATCTCCGATCGTCGGAGCGCGCCCGCAAAGCCGATCGCGAGCAGGGCCGCGTCGCGGGTCGCCACCCCCCGGAAGAACCCGTTGTGGGAGCGCTGATCACAACAGGCGAGCATCTTCCGCAACTCGTGCTCGCGGATCGCCTTCACCTTCCTCGGAGCCGTGCCGCGAATCCTCGTCAGACCGTGGACAATGGCCGCCACGACCACAGCGTGCCCAGGCGATTCCCTGCCGGCGTCCCTGTACCTCCTGTTGATCGCCGAGAGGCTGATCTGCAGTGTCCCCAGGGACAGTGGCCGGTCGCCGCCCGTGGTCGCCCGACGGGAGCGGGGCTGGCTTGCCGTGTGGACGAGGAACTGGGCCACGTCGTCGCCGGTGGCCTCCATTGCCTCCCTCCCTGTTTCCTCGCAGAAGGAGGCGAACCTGCGCCAGCCCTTCTCGTATGCGAGTCGCGTGTTCGCGGACAGCGACCTCGTCAACACGTGTCCCACCGTCAGTTGCTGCATGGCTCCCGTTCGTCTCCTCTCTTCTCTTGATTGGCTGTAGTCCGGTACGGCCACGCCTTGTGGCCCCGGCGCCAGCACTCCGTGCGGAGCCCGGTGTGCCGCGAGCGCCTGCCTCGCCTCGGCGACTCTGCCGCAGACGCCGCAGACACACCTCGTTCTTCGATCAACTACGGAATCAAGACAGGACTCAACGAGGCGTTCATCATTGGTAATCAGACGAAGGAAGCACTGATCCGGGAGGATCCCCGGTCCGCCGAGCTCCTGAAGCGGGTGGTGCGGGGCCGGGACGTTCACCCCTACCGGGTCGATTGGGCGGGGCTGTGGCTGATCGCGACCTTCCCGGCAGCCGGGGTCAACGTCGACGACTACCCGGCGATCCGCCGGTGGCTATCCTCCTTCGGGAAACGCCTTCACCAGACCGGCGAGAAGCTCCCTGGCGGACTCCGTGCGCGGAAGAAGACGCAGCACGCTTGGTGGGAACTCCAAGATTCCTGCGCTTACTACGCAGAATTCGAGAGGCCGAAGCTGATCTGGATCGAACTTGCCGATAGAGGCCGGTTCGCGCTTGACCGAAAGCGCCTCTTCGTGGAAGCCACCGCATTCATGGCGACAAGCACCAGCGCTGACGATCTGACTTGGCTTTGTGCTGTCCTGAACTCAGCCCTCGCATCGTGGTGGGTTCGAACGACGGCACCAACGTCGGGAGCGGGGGCAACACGGTGGAAGAAGGTCTACGTCGAGACACTCCCCTTGCCCCCAGCGAGCCCAAGAACCGCCACCAGGATCACCGCCTTGGTAGAGCGGGCCGTTCGGACACGCGACGCTGAGCGCCGCGCTCGGCTGCAAGAGGACCTTGACCGCGAGGTCGCCATGGCTTACGGACTGGGACATTCGGAGTTCACGCTGGTTAGGCTGCGAGGACGGCCTGACTGAACCGGTGCGGTTGCCAGGCCGGGACCGGCACGCCAACGGGGCTAATGCGGTCTCGATTGCGCCCCGTCT
>CATOTG010000007.1 GCA_951813015.1 uncultured Thermoanaerobaculia bacterium
GCAAACACCGTCTTGTCGGGAAGCCCCTTGGGGTGGATCACGACCAGCAGGTCGACGTCGTCAGCCGAGATCTCGTCCACGTCGGCCGCGACCTGGGAGACGTCGTAGAGATCCTCCAGCACCTGGACGATGATCCACTTCTGCGCCGGCGTGCGGCCCTGGGCCGCCAGCATCTGCGCCATCATCGGAATCCTGGGCGCCGCCGAAGACCTCCAGGCTCGACAGCACGCCAACCCGCTGCCGCGCCGGCCACAGCAGTCCGTGGATCTTCTTCGAGATCTCGTACTCGACGTTCTCCTGTTCCTGGGGCCACAGGAACTCGATCGTCTCCTTGCTGCCGGTCTGGGTCTCGAGCGCCAGGCCGAAGTAGAAGAGATCGCCCTCCTGGTTGATCAGCTTGCCGTCCAGGCCGTCCTCGGCGGCCCGGTCCGCGTTGTCGCTGTCGGGAATCGGGTCGATCGTCTCGACGCGGATCTTCCCCGCCGCGGCGCGCTCGTACTCGCCCAGCAAGCTGCGCAGGTAGCGCTCGTAGCCGATGAAGTCCTTGACGAACTTGGGCAGCGTCTTGCCCGCGGTCTCCGAGAAGTAGAGCCGGATGTCGAGCGGCTTGACGCCCTCCTCCTGCATTCGTTCGATGATCGCGTGGGTGCCGTCGGTCAGCGAGTAGAGATCGCCACCGGTGAAGTCGACGCGCCATCCCTCCAGCCACTCGTTGGCGACGTGGATAGACAGCACCGTCAACAGGCCGATCAGGACCAGGGTCACCGTCCGGCCACGCGCCACGGTCATCCCTCGCGGACCGCGGTCTCCGTCCGCGCCACTGGGGGCGCCGGCGTCCCCCCCGGCATCCGGGTTCAGGTTCGGTTCGGAAGTCATTTGCCAACCCTCAGTTCGTCTTGGTCCGGCTGAGCACCAACATGCCGCAGATCAGCCAGCCGGCGGTGAACAGAACGAAGAACAACAACGAGTTCAACTGCAGGAGGCCCCGCGTCAGGGTCTCGAAGTGGTCGACCAGGCTCAGCGACGAAACCACCCGCTCGACGTAGCCACCGAACCACTTGCCCACGAACTCCTGCGTCTGCGGCACCCCGATCAGCAGGAAGCCGACCGAAGCGGCCACCGCAAGAATGAACGCGACGACCTGGTTCTTCGACAGCGCCGAGAACAATAGACCGATCGCGAGCAGGACCGCCGCGGCCAGCAGCGAGGCGACGTAGCTCAGAAAGACCGCGCCCCAGTCCGGATCGCCCAACCGCGCGACCTGGAAGACCGCCGGCCAGGTCAACAACACGGACACCGCCAGGAACGCCCAGCCGGCCAGGAAACTTGCCGAGGTACGAGCCCTCCAGCGTGATCGGCAGGGTGAGCAGCAACTCGACGGTCCCGGACCGGCGCTCCTCCGCCCACAACCGCATGGCCACCGCCGGCACCAGGACGACGAAAATCCAGGGCATGTAACTGAAGAGAGCGTCGAGGTTCGCCTCGCGCATCTCCAGGAAGCGGCCGAAATCGCGCGACACCATCAGGTAGCCACTCGCGATCAGGAAGATGACGATGAAGATGTAGCCCAGCGGCGACGCGAAGTAGCCGCGGAACTCCCGTCGCAGCACCGCTCTCATCCCCACGAAACGTAGCGCCAACGCGCCGCCCGCGGTGACCGGTGCGGGCGCCGTGCTCTGGTCCGCGCTCATGCCGCCACTCCTCTCGTCACGTCACGGAACAACTCGTCGAGCCGGCCCTCGCGGACCCGAACGCCCGCAATTCGCCGCTCACCGACCGTCGCCAGCACGTCGTTCAGGCGGTCCTCGCCAGCTCGAGGCTCCACTTCCACCTCGCCGTTCGGCAGCACCCGCGCCGCCGCGCACCAGGCGGCAGCGGACAGTTCCGCCACGACGCCGTCGGCGTCACCGTCGACGACCCGGAAGCGCACCGCGTTATGGCCGGGCGCCCGGGTCACCAGGTCGTCGGGCGTCGAGTCGACCAGGATGCGCCCCTCCGAAAGGATGACCGCCCGATTGCACACACCCGCTCCGCCTCGTCGAGGATGTGGGTCGAGAGCACGATGCAGCGGTTCGAGGACAGACTCAGGATCAGGTCCTGAACGACCTTCTTCTGGTTCGGATCCAGCCCGTCGGTCGGCTCGTCGAGAATCAGCACGTCCGGATCGTGAATCAGAGCCTGCGCCAGGCCGACGCGGCGCTTGAAGCCCTTGGACAGGGTCTCGATCGTCTGGCCGCGCACCCGGCGCAGATGCGTCACGTCGATGACCGAGTCAATCGCGGCGTCCGGTGACTCGAGGGTCGCGAGCCTCGGCGATGAAACCGAGGAACGCCTCGACGCTCATCTCGCCGTAGGCGGGCGCGTTCTCGGGCAGGTAGCCGATCCGCCGGCTCACCGCGAGCCGATCCCGGGCGACATCCAGGCCGGCGACCGAGACGGCGCCGGCGTCCGGCTCGAGGAAGCCGGTGATCATCTTCATCGCCGTCGTCTTGCCGGCGCCGTTCGGCCCGAGAAAGCCCAGCACGTCGCCGCGGCGCACCTCGAAGCTGATTCCGTCGACGGCCCGAATCGGACCGTAGTGCTTGGTCAGGTCGGTTACGGAAATCAGGACCTCGCCAAGCGCATCGGCCTCGCGCGGCGTGGTCTCCGCCGCTACCGCGGGCGGGACGGAGTCGGCGTGGTCGGTTTCGGTCACTCTCGACTTCCTCCGTGAACAGTTGACATTGGTCGGTGGGTGATTGCCCGGCGACGATGCCGCCACGCCGAACCGCAGTGGATCGCCAGCGCGCGGAACGTACGCCAAAGTGGCCGGGAGACCTTCGCCCGGCGCGCCGATTCTGCGCACTCGGTCAAAGTCGGCTCACAGGATCTCAACATACCGGCACCCGCGAAAGCAAGACTCCCGCCAGGCGAGGCTCCGTTCGTGTCTCCATCTAGCAGCCCGTGGCAAAAGTCGCGCTGCATTCGATCGGTCATGCATCCCGCCCAGCATCGTTGCTCCTCGGTCGAATATGGCCCGATATGCTCCCTCGTCGCGCCTTGCTGGACGGGCGCCTGACCGCTCTCGGTGCGACACGGACTTTCACCACGGGCTGCTAGCGCCAGGAATCCGGCGCCGAGGTCGAATCGATCAGACCGCTCAGGAAGATCGCGTTCAGGAACAAGCGGTTCGAGCCGTAGAAGTAGGCGCGGAAGTTCGGGTCGTCGAGAAGCTGGATGACGACCCCGCGGCCCATCCGGCTGGCGATGACGGCCGGCTGGCCGGCCAGCCGGCGCTGGTTCTCCGGCGATATCCAGCCGGAGAGCCGCGGCGGGTCCTGGTAGAGGGCGACGTTCTCGAACGGGTCGGAACTGGCCGGCAGGACCATCTCGCCGGTGCGAATCACGGCGAGCTCCGACCGTCTGTACCCGTAGGCCAGCGGATGAGTCAGATCGAGCTCCACGCCGACGATCGTGCCGGCCACCAGTTGCTCGGCCCGCTGGTCGCGGTAGTCGGCGTAGCGGCGGCGTGCCGGGACCGGGTCGACGCCGGCGCCCTCTTCTCCCGTCTCGCCGCCAGGTTCGCGCCCGAGGATCTCCTCGCTCGCCCAGCGACTCGCGCCGCCGATTGTCACCAGTGCGCCGCCGGAACGCACCCAGGCGCGGAGACGGTCACGGCTCTCGTCGCCCGGCGCCCCTCCCCGCGCGCCGCCGAAGCGGCCGCCGCCCAGGGCCAGCACGACGTGGGTGTAGCGGTCCAGGTCCATACTCCCGAGCGCTCTGAGGTCGACCAGGGACGCCTCGACACCGAAGCGTTCGTCGAGCAGGTGCCAAGCCTCGCCGACCCGGTACGAAGGAACGCCCCGGCCGGTGACGAGCAGGGGACGCGGGGGCGTCAGAGGCCGCAGACTCGGGCTGCCGACGTCGATCCCCTCTGCGGCCTGCCCGCCGATCAGACGATGGACGTCGACACCGTCCGCGGCGGCCGCTTCCGCCAGTATCGCTTCCAGGTCGATCTCCGCGTTGGCGCCCGGCTCCGCCGCCCGGCCGACCGGCACGACGATCGCCCCCGGCTCGAACGCGCGAGGACCGTTCGGTGTCTCGGCGGTGAACGCCTTCGTCGCGGCCCGGGCCTTCGCGCCCGCCCGCTGCAGGCGGTTCAAGGTGCGGGCCGAAAAGTAGCCGTCCCACGAGAAGGCCCAGGCATAGGCCAACGTGTCTCCGGCAGCGGCGCCGAACACGCCCGGCTCGATGGCGGCGTCGACCACCTCCGTGCCGAGAAATTCGGGCCGATAGGCGCCGCCCTCGAGGAGGTCGTACTCCGCGCCGAAGG
Organism: uncultured Thermoanaerobaculia bacterium; assembly: GCA_951813015.1. GTDB lineage: Bacteria > Acidobacteriota > Thermoanaerobaculia > Multivoradales > Multivoraceae > Multivorans. Next base: position 4,313 of record CATOTG010000007.1, read on the forward strand.
CGAGCGGCAGGGTCCAGGCCGAGACGTCGTAGAACACGGAGTCGTTGAACTCGGTCACCGTCTCGAAGAAGGAGCGCACAAGCGTCGACTGGGGTTGCGCCAGCGGCGCCAGCCACGACGCGCCAGGCGTGTAGACGCGGCCCGAGACCTCGATCTCCTCGGTCGTCCCGTAAACCTCGATCTCATGCCTCAGCAACAGGTCGAGCATCCGGTGAGCGCGGCCCCGGTCGCCGTCCAGATGGAACACATAGGCCGCAGGCCCGGCTTCTCCCGCCGCGGCGACGGCGCCGCGAAAGAAGTCTCGCTGGTGCTCGAGCAGCTCCAGGCGCTTGGCCACTCCGCCCTCGACCATCGACAGCGACGCGAGCAACTGGTTCTTGATCCCGAAACCGAACGCCAGTTCGCCATTCGCCGTCTCGATCCGCTGGCCCTCGGCGCTCGCCTGCTCGAACAGGAAGCCGACCGCGCCGTGAGCATCCGGGTAAGTCGAGCCCTTTCCGAGGTAGAAGTCGTCGAAGCCCTCCCGGCTGTAATAGAGCCGGCCCGCGCCGTCGAACACGGCGGCGTGGTGGGCCGCGATCTCCTCGGTCAGTTCCACGTTCCGCTCGGGAATCAGGGGATTCCGACGGCTCGGGACGCCCGGCTGAAAGAAGAACGTGCTGTTGGACCCCATCTCGTGGAAGTCGCCGACCAGGTTCGGCTGCCACGCCTTCCAGGTCGCCATCCGGTTCATCGACTCGGGATGCTGCAGCAGGAGCCAGTCCCGGTTCAGGTCGAACCAGTAGTGATTCGTGCGACCGCCGGGCCACGGCTCCCGGTGTTCCCGGTGGTTGGGGTCGGCATTGAGCACCATGCCCCGGTTCGTGTTCGCCCAGTGCGCGAACCGGCCCAGGCCGTCCGGATTCAGGCTCGGGTCGAGCAGGATGACCGCCTGGTCCAGCTGATCCGCGACCGCCCGGGATCGGGACGCCGCCAGGTGGTAGGCAACCAGCATCGAGGCGTTCGAGCCGCTCGGCTCGTTGCCGTGGATGCTGTAGCCGAGCCAGACGACGACCGGCAAGTCATCGAGTGCCGGCAGCGTCGGTGCGCCAGCCTTCTGGCTGACATCCTCAGGCGCCGGCAGGCGGGGATCGACCAGGTCGCGCCTGCGCTTGCGTATCTCATCCAGCCGCGCCTGGTTGCGCGGCGACGTGATCGTCAGCAGAAACTGGGGACGCTGCTCATGGGTGTGCCCCTGCACCGACACCGAAACGCGCGGCGAGGAGGCGGCCACCGCCCGCATGTAGGCGTTGAGTTGATCGGGGCGAACGTGCCACTCGCCCACCTCGTAACCGAGCACCGCCGACGGCCGGGGCACCGCCTCGTCGTAGGCCGCCGTGTCCTCGGCATCCGGCAGGTAGTACGACAGCTCTTCGGCCGCCGCCGGCACGGCGAGCAGTGCGGCCAGAGAGGCCAGTGCGGCCAGAGAGGCGACACGACCGAGAGGGCCGGGAGGAGCGACGCACGTCCGTCGATCAGGCATCGCGCGAGTGTAGCCGCCGCGCCGCGTCGCCAGTGCCGGTCAAGACCGCGGCCGCCGCGGCACCTGGTTCATCGTGCGAGTCCAGCCGCCAAGCCGGTCAGCCAAGAGCGTACAATCTCCCGCGTTCGATGAACTCGCCCGCACTGCCCGAAGAAGGCCAGGTCCTGACCGGGCCTCAGTTCAGCGAACCCATGCGCGTCGTGACCGCGGCGGGCAACAACCTTCGTGGCTGGAAGCTCGGCCTGGTCGGCACGCGAAGTGAAGACGGTGCAGCACTACTATCTCGATGTCGAGGATTTCTCGATGTCGAGAAACTGAGCGCCGCGTCCGAAGGGTGGAGCGACCGGTGAGCCGACCCGCGACGGTCCGGCGCGCCACGGCAAGGGCCGTGCCGCCAAGGGATGGAGACCCACGTGCCTGACACGAGACAAGTCCAGGAACTGCTGACCCAGATCCGCCGCGGCGAAATCCTACTGCCCGAGTTTCAGCGCGGCTACGTTTGGAACCGCAAGCAGGTGCGCGAAATCGTGCAGTCGATGTACCGCCTCCACCTGCCGCCACCCCACCGGGCACCTGCTGATCAGAAGGACCTAAAGGGCATCCTCCAGCAGGGCTGGGCACGGCTTCAGCCGGCGCTCGAGCACTTGGTCGGTGTGCTCCGCGACGAGGCAACCACTCGTAACTCAGATGACGCTACCTTCACGCCATCCCTTCTCGTCCGGGTGCACGGTCTCCACGCGCAGGAAGCCCAGCGGCCCGCCGGCCGCGGCTTCCGGCGCTCGGAAGTGGCCACCTCTCGAGCCCGGGCTCGTCCTGAACGTGGTCCGGAGCCACCTCCACGTCGTCGAGTAGCGCAGGCCCGTTGCCGATCACTTCCCATTGAACCGTGACGGCCCTGTGTCACGTACCCTGACACTGGGGTAGGCTCCGGTGTCATTGTCCGTCCGTTGGCCGTGCGCACATCCAGCATTTCCAGCGACGACTTGGGCGACATCCCCAAGAACCTGCGCGATTCGTGACGACTTCTTCGGATGACTTGCTCCCAGGAGACGAAACCGCTGCCGCCAATCGACGCTCTTGACCTCTACCACCCGCAGCTACGCTACGGGAACGCGAACTAACGTTTGGAGGATACCTATGACCGCCCTTGAATCACCGAAGGTCTCCGAGAGTCCGAGGACACTGGAGTTTTGGCCGATGTGGTGCCGAGACACCGCCAAAGGCCTGCTGACCCGCCTGGCCCTCCCCCCCAATCGAGCCGCTGAGGCCTGCCCGCAGGGCCGGCTCCACACCCGTCGCATAAACGGAAGCCCGCGCCGGCGCTCGCGGCTACTACCTACCGTCCTTGGCCTGGCCCTGCTCACCCCCCTGCTCGCCGCACGACACGCCAACCCGACACCAGGGGTGTGTACCGCAGAAAGTCCCGCTGTAAGCGGGTTGGACCGCCGCAGCGCGCGCGGCTCTATACCGGGCTCCAGCATCGTTGGCGACTGCAACACCTTGCTGGGCCTCATGGAAGACTTGCGCGGCACGGCGTGGCTAAACTGGTCCGTCGACACCACGATGGACGACTGGGACGGGATTCAGGTTCGAGGCAATCGCGTAACAGCCCTTCGGTTGTCCGGCCATGGAGACGACCTAACGTCCGGCGGCATCAATAACCTTACCGGAGTGATTCCGCCCAAGTTGGGCCAGCTGACGAGCCTGGAATCGCTTGACCTGCGCGACAACAATTTGAGCGGCTCAATTCCGCCCGAACTGGGCCAGCTGACGAGCCTGGAATCGCTTGACCTGCGCGGCAACAGTTTGAGCGGCTCAGTTCCGCCCAAGTTGGGCCAGCTGACGAGCCTGGAATCGCTTGACCTGCGCGGCAACAGTTTGAGTGGCTCAATTCCGCCCGAACTGGGCCAGCTGACGAGCCTGGTGATGCTCAACCTAGGCGGCAACCTTTTGAGTGGCTCAATTCCGCCCGAACTGGGCCAGCTGACGAGCCTGGGAACGCTTGTGTTGGCGCTAAATCAACTCAGCGGTTGCATTCCCGTTGAATTGGGAAGAATTCCCCGTAAATATCGCGGACGCGGATGGATTATCAATCCTCAGTGGGAGGAGGTTAATCTGCGAATGTGTTAGAAGTTGGAGTTGCCCCGGTTTCGTGGACGGTTAGTGTTCGGGGATTCAGGTTGCTTCCTAGTACGCCTTTCTTAAGTTGACCGGGGACTGGTGTCCGACAAATGAGTGTTTTCGGCGCATGCTGTACCAGCCCTCCATTTAGCGGAACTTCTCGTTTCTGGCCTCCGCGTGGTTGCTGAAGACGGTGAGGTCAAGCAGTTCGCATTCGAGGCTGGCGAGGAAGCTCTCGGCCAAGGCGTTGTCGAAGCAGTCTCCCACGGAGTTCATCGAGCACTCGATGCCGGCTTCACGGCAACGTTTTCCGAAGTTCAGCGAAGTGAATGCAAGTCCAGCCTGCGCTGGGACCTCAGAGAACAGCGGGTAAACGAGATGATCGAGGGCATGACGATCAAGACCGTGGCCGGCTTCCTGAACGGCGACGGAGGCGCCCTGCTCATTGGCGTCGGCGACGACGGCGAGCCTCTCGGCCTTCAACGCGACTTCGAGACCCTGAGCAAGAAGCCGGACCACGACGGCCTTGAGCTCCACCTGCAACAACTATTCGTCCGGAGCTTCGGCGAGGCGACCGCTTCGTCCTTCCTCACCGTGAACTTCCACCAGATCGACGGCCGGGACATCTGCCAGGTGACCGTGGAGCCCAGTGACCATCCGGTCTACGTGGAGCAGAAGGGCCAGCAGGCGGTGTTCTGGCTGCGCGTGGGCAACGCGACGCGCTCCCTGCCGATCAACGAGGCGGTGCGCCACATTCAGACCCGCTGGAGCGGCAGGTGAGCGGCCCCACCGGCCAGAGGCCGGCCTTGCACCGCAAGGGCGCTCTCGACCCGCGCCTCCTCGAAGACATCGTGCGGCGGGTGGTGGAAATCGCGGCGCCGGAGCGCATCATCATGTTCGGCTCTGCGGCGCGGGGCGAGATGGGGCCCCACAGCGATGTGGATCTGCTCGTCGTCAAGGACAACGTCCACCGCCGGCGCCTGGCAGGGGACATCTACGAGAATCTTCATGGCGTCGGGGCGCCGGTCGACGTCGTCGTCGTGACGCCGGAGGACATCGCGCGCTACGGGGACAGCCACGCTCTCGTCATCAAACCGGCTTTGCGCGACGGAAGAATCGTTTATGAAGCCGCCTGAGCGGTACGAACCCGACGATCCCCGCGAGTGGATGAACCGCGCCAGGAGCAACTTGCGGCGGGCGCGTGACCAGACGCCTGGGACCTACCTGGAGGATCTCTGTTTCGATGCTCAGCAAGCGGCAAAGAAGGCGATCAAGGCGATGCTGCTTGGGCGGGGCATCGACTTCCCCTACGTCCACGACCTGGCGGAACTGACCGGAATTCCGGGCATCGACCTGCCGAAGTGGGAGAAGCGCATCATCGAAGCGAAGAAGGGCGTCGTGCGTCGTCGGCCCGTGTCGGAACGGGCGAAGCGCCTGTTCTGGGAAGACGGCTCGGCGGCCATGGCCAAGGCGCTGGAGCAACCCGGCGGACTGCTACGCGACCTGTTCGCCGCCCCGCGCTAACCGGAAGAGCGCCAGCTCAGATGCTCCGCAAGATCACCGTCCGAAACTTCAAGAGCTTCCGGGACCAGTCCTTCGATCTGGGCGACTCGGTTGTCCTGGCCGGGCCGAACAACGCAGGCAAGACAACGCTGCTCCAGGCGATCTCGGCGTGGCGGTTCGCGCTCGACCGCTGGCTGGCCCAACGGGAAGGCAGCCGTTCCGTCCGGCGATCCGGCGTTGCGATCACCCGGACCGACTTCACGCCAGCCCCGCTACGCGCGATGAACCTGCTGTGGGAAGACCGCCGGGTGACCGGCAGGGCGGGCATGGCGGGAGCGCGTCGGATGATCGAGATCGTCGCTGAAGGCGAAGACCGGGACGGCCCCTGGACCTGTGGCATGGAGTTCCAGTACGCGAACCGGGAACTGCTGCACGCTCGGCCGCGGGGCACAAAGGACATGTCGCCGGCGGACATCGCGCGCTTTCCTCCAGCAGCGGCAAGAGACCTCGACGTCGTCTTCGTTCCGCCCTTCTCGGGGATCGAGCGGGAAGAACCCCGTCGTGAAGCCGGCTTGCAGGATCTGCTCATCGGGCAGGGGCGACCTGGTGAGATTCTGCGCAATCTTCTCTACGAGGTCTCGGAAAGAAAGGAAAGCGACGATTGGCGGAATCTCTCGCGCTACATGGACGATCTCTTCCGCATCGAGCTGCGAAGACCCGCGTACTCCGTTGCGCAGCCCTTTATCGTCAGCGAGTACCGCGAAAAGGGGCACAGACGCCCGCTCGACCTGGCGAACGTTGGCAGCGGAACGCTTCAGGTCCTCCTGATTCTCGCTTTCCTCTACGCCCGCCGGGCTTCCGTCATTCTGCTTGACGAACCGGACGCTCACCAACACGTCATCCTGCAACACGAGGTCTGCGGTCTGATCCGCAAGGTCGCCAGGGAGCGCGGCGGGCAGGTGATTCTCGCCACCCACTCGGAAGTCGTTCTCGACGCGACAGCGCCCGAGCAGGTCATCGGCTTCTTCGGCGAAACGCCTCGCGCCCTAACGAGCCCCGTCGAACGGGACGCCGTACGCGAGGCGCTGAAACGGATTACGACGACAGAGCTTCTTCAGGCGCGCGAGCTGCGCGCCCTCCTCTACACCGAGGGCGAGACGGACGAGAAGATCCTCCGTGAGTGGGCGAGAATCCTGGACCATCCGGCGCAGGCGTTCTTCGACCGACCTTTCGTCCGCTGGCTCCGCGGAAGCAACCTGCGCGACGCGAGAGATCATTACTTCGCGATGCGCGCCGTCGTTCCAGACCTGCGAGCCGTGTGTCTCCTGGATGGCGACAACCGGGATTATCCCGACGACTCGACGACTTCCACCGGTCTGCGCGTCCTTCGCTGGCGCCGCTACGAGATCGAGAACTACCTGCTCCAGCCGAGCGCCATCACCCGCTTCGTTGCCGAATTCCCGTTGTTCGAGGAGCGCATGGGCGCCGACGTCGAGAACGAGTTCTGGAAGCAGGTGCCAACAGGGACGGACCTCTTCGGCGACCACGTGTCGCTGGTCCGGGTCAAGGCGAGCACCGAGTTCCTGACGCCGCTCTTCGAACTCCTTCGGCAACCCACTCACAAGAAGGACCTCTACCTGCTCGCCTCCAAGATGCGGCCCGAGGAGATCCACCCGGAGGTCACGGAGAAACTCGACCGGATCGCCCAGGCGCTCGGCTTGCCGGCGAACGGCGCCTTGGAAAAGGCCTGAGCGTCAACTTCGTCAACCGCCATCGCAACATGGCCGACCCGTTTCGTGCGTTCCTTCGGAATCTGACGGTCGCGATGACCGCCGCCACCCACCGGTCGATAGACATCCATGCGCGACGCGGTCAAGGACCGAGCGGGAGCGAAGGCCGGGGCGTGAACCCCGGCAACCGGCCTGACTTCCAACCTGGCCGCCAACACCAAACGTGTCCACGCTCAACGAAGGCCGGGGCGTGAACCCCGGCGACATTTGATCCAGGCAGGATTCTTCAGCATCCGCGACTTCTGCGCTCAACGAGGGCCGGGGCGTGAACCCCGGCGACACGCTACGCGGCGACCGCGTGGTCGATCTGCTGCGGCCGCTCAACGAAGGCCGGGGGGTGAACCCCGGCGACACTAGGCATAAAGGAGCGATCCGGCATCGACCGTGCGCGCTCAACGAAGGCCGGGGGGTGAACCCCGGCGACACCTTCGGCCACCAGTCGCCCCAGAGCATGAAGTTCATCGCTCAACGAAGGCCGGGGGGTGAACCCCGGCGACACGATCTAGGACGCGCTGAGGACTCCAGGAAGGGCCTCGCTCAACGAAGGCCGGGGGGTGAACCCCGGCGACACGCGAATGACGTCGAGCGGCGGAACGGGCGGCACCAGGCGCTCAACGAAGGCCGGGGGGTGAACCCCGGCGACACGGGCGGGAGGTCGATCACGCCGTGGGCGTCCGACTCCGCTCAACGAAGGCCGGGGGGTGAACCCCGGCGACACTCTATGGTCGCGCCCCATGTGGCGCTACCGTCGTACGCTCAACGAAGGCCGGGGGGTGAACCCCGGCGACACGCCACGGGTGGCCCGGCGGACCGTTCACCTCCGGGCCCGCTCAACGAAGGCCGGGGGGTGAACCCCGGCGACACCGTCTGCTCGTTGACCAGCACACCCGCGCTCGACTTCGCTCAACGAAGGCCGGGGGGTGAACCCCGGCGACACTGCTAATGGCCCAAAGAGGCCGGCAGAAGGGCGTGATTCCGACCCGCCGAGCGAAGTCTCGCGTCAGGCAACGACCGGCGCGACCTGTCCGGACCGCTCCAAGGCGTTCCTGGGGCAGCCAAAACGGGTTCAAACTGGTATTTGTCAAAGATCACCGGAGGTTCGCAGCAGACCTCAGAGCAGCCACGGTTCCCCGACTTCGCGCTCTGCGGCCCGGCCGAGCCGGACTCGGGAGTCAGACAGGCGGCCAGGAAGACGGTAGAGCATCACGGAATCCTCCCGGTCGTCAATCGTGTCCCGGATCTCGTTCAACATCCTCGCCAGCCTTGTCGGAGACAACCGACACTCGAAGACTGATAACTGAACCCGCTCGCCGTACCTCTCGCAGACCTTGGCCAAGCGCCTCAATCGCCGGGCACCCTTGCCGTTCGTGTCGGCGATGTCATAGGTCAGGACGAAGTCCAACTCACACCATCACGAACGGCGGATACGCAGGAATATCTCCCCGCAGGTATCTGGCGAGCAACGTGGCCTGCACCGTTGGCAAGGCCCAGCGACCCACCCGCCGACCGAGAACGCGATGGGCCACTTCCGTCTCCTTGTGCTTCTCCCATGCCGAGAGCAGCGAGGACCGGCCTTCATCACTCAGGTACACCGCATTGCCCGGAACCCGGGTGAAACCAGCTGCACCAATCTGCTTGCGGCGAATGAGCGAAACGACGAACCGGTCCGTGAGTGCTCGGACTTCTTCAGCAAGATCGAGTGCCAGCGAAGGTCGTCCAGAGCGAGGCCGGTGGAAAAACCCCATCTGGTAATCGAGCCCCACACTTTCCACGGCGCCGATGAACTCCGCGACGAGCAACCCATAACAGAAGCTCAGCAACGCGTTGACCGGATCGCGCGGTGGCCGACGGCTCCTCATGGAGTACGAAAAATCGCTGGTCGACAGAACCCGACCAAGGGCGCCGAAGTAGAGCCGCGCCGCATCGCCTTCAATCCCCCGTACATGGTCTGGCGTCTCCGCCTCGGGAAGGCGAAACACCCGCTGTCTCAGGTGCCGCGCGCGCCTCGCCAGATCGCGGCCTTCGTCGCGTCCAGCGGAATCCCGTGCCCAGCGGTCGACGACATGGCGGCTGTTCTGCAACTTGGCAGCCACGATGAGCTTGGCGAGACTCAGGGATCGCCCAGCGTCCGAAACGGCCTCATGGAGGGCCATCCGAAGATGAACGTTGCCACCGATTGGGCCGCCCACAACCCATCGCACAGATCCGCCTCTTCGCAATGCGGCGACACGGACGTTCCGGCTGACGCAGGCGTCGATTGCCTGCGACGTGATCTGGCCAGCACCCAGGAGCACTACCGCGTCCACGGCTTCCAGGGGAACGCGGTGCCGGCCATCCGGGCTTGAGACGAGAAGAGCCCCGCTTCGGACTCCCACCTTGGCCCGGTGGTGCCGAACGTAGACCGTGCTCAGATACCGCATGAAGTCACGACTTCCGCCAGGTAGCGGCGGATTCTCCGTCGAGCGCCCACAAGCTGCGGGAGACAGTGTGGCTCCAACTGACACGTTCGGCAGCGCCGGTCGTTGGGTGCATCCGGCAACAAGCCCGACACGAGCTGATCGCGGATACACCCGATGATCTCGCACGTCTCGGCCCGGAGCTTCGCCGTGAGGGCGACGCACTCCTTGCGCCGAGGTCCTCCATACCAAACGTAGCCAGCCGGAATCACCGTGTGAAGCATCTCCTCGAGGCAGAGCGCCTGGGCGCAAAGCTGAAGATCCGCCGCTGAACCGTGGCGGACTCCCGACTTGTACTCCACCGGCATTACCTGACCGGCCGCAACCTCCACCGCATCAGCGCGTCCAGACAAACCGAGACGCTCGGACCAGAGTGGAATCGCTCTGAGCACCAGTCGGCCTCGTTCAACGCGGTGTTTACCGCCGTCCACCCGCCGATGATCTCGGGAGCCTCGAACGGTGTGGGCGTTGTCGCTCCAGACGCCATCGCCGTGGATCAGGGCGCACTGGCGAGGGCAGTAGGCGTAGTGTTCGATCGCCGAGATTGGCACGACGGGCCTCACGGTGACAGCCGCTCCGACGCAAACCCGCGAGTCGGGTCGAAGCTGCCCCTGCTCAGATAGCGCCGGGTCCGCCATGCTGCGTGCACACCCAACAGTGGCTGGCTCCCCTTCCACCGACTCCCAGCCCAGACATCCAGCAGAGCATCAATCCCGACACGATCAAGAGCTTTGGACCACGCAGGCCAGAAGAACTCGATGCTGGAAGACCGCCCGGCGCTCCCTCGCTCAGACCGTCTCTCCCAACCCCTCTGAATGGCCGGACCACCGGAAACACTGCCGGCAACCCTCACCGGAAACAGCGCGAGGCCGAAAAATGCCAACACTTCGACGACTGGATCAATCCACCTTTTCGTGTCGTCTGCCAACGATCCGAGCCTGAAGGCGTCGAAGCCCAGGCCATTGTCCTGCACTCGACGCCCACGCCCCATCAACGAGCTGGGAATGTCCTCCCGAGGCCGCTCGACATGTGCATGAGCCTTCATCAGCCTGTGGTGCAACCACTTGATCGTCCCCGGCCCGGCCGGATCGAAACGGGCATGGGCCACTTCACCGTTCTTCGGATCCACGCATAGGTCCGTCATCGTGGACGACAGTGTCCAGGAGTCCGGGTCGGCTCGCGCCTTGCGGGCCCGCTCGCTGAAGACCGTCCACGGGACCTTTCGCTCAAGCCCCGCGTGGCCGTTCCAGGTCTCCGCGACAGGCATGGCCTCAAGCTGACCGCGGTCAGGCCAGCAACCGACGATCTCCTCGACCGGATCCATATCCGCGCCAGACAGGACGGCGACCGGCGTAGCTTCCTCGGTCCAGTGAAGTCGCATCTCCTTCACAAGCACCGTCGCTCCCACTGCCGCCAACCACCCGTTGACCCACGGCGCCTGAAGGCCGGAACAGGAAACACTGGACATCAGGCATCCTCCTTGAAACCGCTGACTTCCTTCGCCGCTGAGACCACATGGTCCGCCTGACGCAGAATCGCCTCCAGGAGAGCCAGGCCCCAAGGGCCGTACTCTCCGTTGAGCTGGCGAAAGCGGAAAGGCTGGTTCCAGTCAACCTCCGATAAAGCGGCCGGGACCGACACGCGTCGGCCTTCAAACGCCAAGTCCACTTCAACTGCCGTTTCGTCGGGACGCGGCACGACGAGAGGACGACCCTCGCCGTGATGACTGATCACCAGATGCAGCAGCAGCTCCCGGCACAGACGACAATCCACGTGACCCTTGCGATCAAGCCACGCCTCCACCAAACGCGCCGACAAAGCCTCATGCCTTCCGCCGCCGGGCCAGCCTGCCTCGTTCCGGTACCGTCGCGAGAAGCGCCGGGGGTACTGCGACTTGGCGAGCAAACGGTCGTTCGCTTTTCCCCTTGGGTTCAGCCACTTCTGAAAACGAGGCTCCCGCTTTCCGCAGTCGTGCAGCTGACCGGCGAGCTTGAGCGTCTCCACGAGTCTTGAGGGTATTCCGAGCTGTATGGCGGTCCGCTCGGCCTCGTTCCCGACAGCCTCACAGTGCCGGTCCAGATACACGGCCTGGTCGGCGAAGGACAGCTCGTCCTCTTCCGTCGCTTCTTCCCACGCTCGTCTATCCTCGCGTACGACGAGTCGGGCGACTTCATTCGCGGCGCCGAATTCCACATTCGGCTCGAGGCGATCAACGAACTCGCTCCACTTCAAGCGATCCCAGCCAGCTGGAGGCTCGGCTGCGAGGAGGGCATCCAGAAGCGCTTGAGTCGCACGAGCCCGATCCGCATCGTCCACATCATCCACGACGTCAGGTTCTCGCAACGCGGTCCAGACCCGATCACTCAGGGTCACGCCGCAAAGCCGCCCAAGGGCCGAGGCGTCCAAGGCCAACCCATGGTCTTCCAGGGACATGTCGAAGACAGGCAACTGCGACTTCGGCGCCCACCCGAACTCGTCCAGCAAGCGATCTGTCGACAGAACAAGCTGGTCTCCGGGGCGAAGATCGGCAGCCGCGCAGTTCTCTACCGTGACGCCGTCGCCGCCCGCTACAAGTCTTGCAATCGATTCATCGGCTAACACTTCCCGCACTTCGCTTATCGGTACGTCCACAGCTTCCCTGTCCCGGGAAGGCGGCCAGAGCCGATGGCCCTGCTCCGGGACATGCACCCGCCAGACAATCGACACCGCAAGGTCGCGTTCCGTGATGCCGGAAAAGTACGGCTCGACCGGCGCTTCCCCAACGGGAGGAGTCGTCGTCTTCAGCCATTCCCACAGCAGGCCATACAGAATCTCGGGGGCCCGGCCACCGTCTTCACGCGGCGAGCCAAGCACGGCGGCAACTTCCCGAGGCGACACATCGATCGTTCCCTCTCCCTGAACCAATCGCTCTTCAAGGCGTTGCAGCACGACCGCCGGCTCCGCACCATAGACGGGCCACCTGGCCGGTTCCTTGCCCTTCGCCTTCACCGTGGGCTTCGTATGGACGTACACCGCCTGCGCATGCTGAAACCGCCCCAGCCGATTCAATCGGCCGAGACGCTGCGTCAGCGCTCGCACGCCGCAGGCCTCGGTCACTAGGTACTCCGCGTCCACGTCGGCCCCCACCTCAAGGGTCTGCGTCGCAACCACGACCAGGTGCCGCTCGCGTTCAATGGTCGAGTCGCGGGTTGCCGCCATGCCCGTCGTTCCGTCAAGCACACGAGCCCGGATCGACTCAGCCTCGAACTCCCGTGTCCGCCCAGTCAACAGCAACACATCCGGGACCTTCCGCTGGAGACGGTCGAAGACCTCTCTGGCCGTCTTCGGCTGGTTCGCGAACACGATGAAGGTCGCCGGCTGCGGCGCATTTCGGATGAGTTCCAGCGTCGTCTTCGCCAGCGCATTGCCCGCCCCGCCCGCTGCATGGCCAACCCGCATCGGTTTGGCTGCTCCAAGTCGCTGCCGAACAACGTGATGAGTCCGGTCGTCTTCGTTCAGATCGAAGCGCGCTGCTCCGCTGGCCTCGCCAGTCGCCGTGAGCGAAACGAGCCTGGGACTCGCCCGGCACGCCACCGGCAACGAAACGCGTGCCGGAGCGCACTCCGCCAGCGATCGCAGCAAGCCCGGAAGGTGCTGCGCCAGGTGCGCTTCATCCAGCAGCACGAGACTGTCGGTGCCGGCCAAGGCCGCATCGACAGGCCGCAGCGACGATGTACGGCCGTATCCGTAGCCCCGGAACAGAAGCCGCGACCCGTACATGGGAACCGTGGACAGAATGACCGCAGGCTGGCTGGGATCCGTCGGCCGACCCGGCGATACGCCACCGCGAAGACGGATAATCTCGAGAGGGTTGGCTTGGCGCGCCGAAAGCGATCGCAAACGGATGCCAACGGATCCAACGATGCAGTCCAACTCGCTGTCATCTGCGGCCTCCCGCAATCGGCGGCTCATGCGCTTGGCGTGTTCGAAGGTCGAATCCACCAGAAGCCGGCGGTTGACGACCCACCAGATCCGGGTCGGAGCGGCGCGGTCCGCCGGAACCAAGTGCGCCTGCGACGCCAGCCACCAGATCGCTATATCGAGACACGCCGTCTTGCCCAGACCCGTCGGCACGCCGATCTCAGCCGGCCATTCGCCCGTCCTGGCTACTTCGCTCGCCAGGCGATTCTGCCAGGGAAAGGGCTCCCTGTCGTTGATCGCCCGATAGAAGCTTGCAAACCCGGGCATCGCCGGAAGCGCTGCCCGTTTCAGTGCCCAAGACATCATCCAGCGTCCTCGGCAACGGGCACGCAGAGGCCAAGGCCGCGCTGCCGTCCGGCTCCGATCACCACCGGGCCACGAACCTGCTCGTCGAAGAGCAACTCGACATGCGAGTACGGCAGCGGCTCCCTGCCCGGGCGGTTCACCTCCACGGGCGCCAGGTCAACGCCACCCCGGACGAGAGGCGTTCGAGCCGAACGGCAAGCTACGGGAGCGGGCAGGCCGGCGTGCCGACACCAGCGGGCCACCTCCGACAGCACCAGGCGACGGCGGCGTTCATGAACGGCTGGGAACGCGGTGCACCAGCGGCGCGAAGCCCGGCGCCAGCGCTCCGGATTCGCCGCTACCGGTCCTCCCCTCCCATTCACGGCTACGGCAACGTGAATCCCACGCCCGACAAGCCGCCGCACGGCCAGCGCAGCATCCCTTGCCCTGCTTCGCTCCAACTGCTTCGAGTCCTTCGGCATCCAGAGTGCGAGGCCATGTATCCGCCCGTCGGATCGCTCGAAGCCGACGTTCGGCAAGGCAAGGAAGCGCGCGGTGTCGTATCCCCTGGTTCCATACCCATGACCGTGAAGCACACGTGGGGGCGAACCGAATCGATCCTCGTACTTCCGCAATACGGCCGCCTTGAACAGGGCTGTCAGGGCCGATACGCGCCGGCCGGAAACCGCTGCTGTCGGCGCCCCCGCACCTGGGATTCCGCTCCCCAGACGCAACCAGGCCACCACCAGCCCTTGCTCGCGCTCCGACCACTGCGCTCCCGGGGAAGGAGGCCGATACCAGACCTCGTGTCGAAGTGCCGGGAACTGTGCACGGGTAACGGCCGGGCCGTGCTGTTTCCAGGCTTCGTGGACTGCGTCAAGGGTCTGAAGGTCGCCGGACCTGGGCACGTTGATCGCGAGGCAGCCGTCCTCGTAGCCGTCCGCAGGAACGTAGACGTCGGAAGGAGCCTTCGGAGGCAGTCCATTCGACAGCCGCAACCGAACAGGCGAATCCGCTGCTCCAAGGTATCCGACTCGTGCACAGCGAAGCCGCAGCGCCTCCATCATTCCCTCGCCAGGCGGGGCAACGTCGGCCCACAAGTAGCTGACGTGCCGTCGGCGGGGGGCAACCCGCACGCCCGGCCTGATCAAGGCCCCTCTCCGGCCCACGTACTCCTGGTGCGTCTTGGGCTCCGCCGTTCGCTCGGCCCGCACGACGAACCGGGGTTCCAGGCGCTGGTGCCCACAACTGCCTGGTCCACTGGCATGAATCGCCGGAGGCGGGAGTCGCTCGAACCACTCAAGTTCCGAACCATCGGTGACGCGGCGCCGCTCGCCCGTGCCATCGGCAGCGACCAGGGCCGCGAAGAGACGGGAGGGGGCCGGGGGCCATTCCGCTTCTTCCAGGGTTCCCGTGCTTGCCCCCCCAATCGGGTCGGCCCGGAAGACACCATGCAGGAATTCCACCGTGATAGCGACCGTCACCGGGACGGCTCCGGCCAGGTGCTACGAACCACCTTCCTCAGATTGTCCTTGGGCGTGAGGGTGACCGGCGCCTCGCCCCAACCGCTCATCGGCACACCAGCCGCCTCAGCCGCCGTGCGTGCCGATTGCAGGAGCGCCGCTGTGGCCTGATGGTCTCCCAACTCCAGCACCGTGTCCGCTGAACCGCCAAGCCACGTCACGTCGGTCCTGCGTGGTCTGAGTTCCGCGCCCGAGCGCAGCGCGAAGCCACGCCCGAAGGCCAGGTTGTGTGCGTGCAGGCCCAGGGCGACCAGCAGGGCGCGCGCTGAGGATTCGGCGTTGCGCCCTCCCTCCGACGTTCCCAGACCGACTCGTCGCAATTGAGCGAACGAGACCGTGGCGCGCTGAGTTATCCGCTCGAACGAGACGGGCGCAGCCGACGCATCCTGGTCCTTCATGAAGGGTACCTGGCCATGGCCGATCTCGGACAGCTTGTCCTTCTTGCCGCCAGCGACTTTCGCTTCCTTACCGAGGCCCCACTTCGTCTGGTCGGCTTCGCTGAAGGTGATCCGGTCGTCCACGTTCAGGTTCAGCGCATCGCCCTTCAAGCCCATCGTCTTCGTCTCCGTGGTCGCCGGGCTCCAACCGACGATCTCGGAGACCCAGGCCCGCGCGTGCTTGGTCTGCTGGCGCTTCTTGCCCAGATGGGACTGCCAGAAACCATAGAGCAGTGCCTGCGGGAACCAGGAGACGAGCGCACCGCTGTTCCAGGGAGTCGCGGCCATGATGGCGCTGCCAAGAGGGGTCTTGACGAAGTCCTTGCCGTCCAGCTGAGCATCCCGGAGATACGCATCGGCGTTGCGGTGAGGGAACTGCAGACTCGACAACCGCGACGGCAGGTGCGCCGGAAGCCCAGGCAGTTCGGACAGGTCGAGGACGAGTTCCGGAATCCCGACGGACTGGCTGTGGCTCTGTAGCGCAGCCTCCAGGCGGTTGGCCTGCGACGGCACGTTGTCGATCACGATGACATCCGTGGCTTCGCTGTCTTCCGCCGACGCCCAGCGACGGTCCAGCTGATACCGACCCCCTTCGTAGACTGCGGGCTTCACAGGCCCTCCGGGACCGGCGAGCGGCTCAAGTTCCGTGTCGATCCGAATGCCGTCGTCGAACGAGTCGTCGGCGCAGGCGGCGACGAGAACTTCCATGTCGAGTCTCATGGTTTCTCCTTTGATGGAAGCGGTTCCTCGGGCGCTGACAACCAGCGGACCCTGTATGTGGCCTCTAGCCTCAGGAGGCTTGGCTCAGCCACAAATCGTACTGTACCCGTTTAGGGTTACACGGTCAAAGGGAACAAGAACTGTGCCCAAGGGCCAAATGACGGCTAACGCGCCAGCCCGACGGTGCACCTAGCCGCGTCGCACCGCCGCGTGGACATCCTCGAACTCCGCCGCCGCCCCTTCGGGAGGTCGGGTGCAGAGGCTGACCACCACCGTCGTCGTCACGCCGGCGAGCAGGCCCGGGATCAGTTCGTACAGGTCGTAGTAGGAAGTCTTGAACAGCACGACCCAGGCCACCGTCACCGCGAATCCTGTCGCCATCCCGGCCAGGGCGCCCGGCAAGGTCGTCCGCTTCCAGAAGAGGGAGCAGAGGATCACCGGGACGAAGGCGCCGCCCAGGCCGGACCAGGCGAAGAGCATGAACCAGAAGAGCAGCGGCGGTTCGTACCGGGCGAAGGCAACCGCCACCAGGCCTACCGCCGCGGTGGCGTAGCGGCCGTAGCGCGACAGGCGACCGCCGCCGCGGGCCGCGCCCAGGATCTTCTGCCCGAAGTCCCGCACGACCGCGGAGGAGGCGAGGATCAACAGCGAATCGACGGTCGACATGATCGCGCCCAGAACGATGACCAGGAAGATGCCGGTGAAGAGGGCCGGGAACAGCTCCGCACTCATCGTCGGCATCACGGTTTCCGGATCGTCCAGCAACGGGAACAGGGCCCGCCCGGCGATCCCGGTGAAGACGGCGCCGACGTCGAACAGCACCATGCACACGACCGCGATGCCGCCGCCCCGAACCAGCTCGCGGCCCGAAGCCGCGGACATGAACCGGGTCAAAAGCTGCGGCACGCCCAGAAAGGCGAGCCCGATGCCGGCGAAGCTCGCGGCCGACAGGACGCCGGCCCAGCTCGCGCCGTGGCTGCCCATCGCCCGCAGCAAGTTCGGATCCGCCGCGGTGAGCGCACCGATCACTTCGTTCCAGCCTCCCGCCGCCGCGACGCCAACGATCGGGAGCATGACGAGCCCGCCGACCATGAGCAGGCCCTGGACCAGATCCGAGTAGGCCACCGCCTTGAAGCCGCCGACCGCGGTGTAGACGATCGTGACGCCCGCGCCCAGAAACACGCCGTGGACGTAGCTGAAACCCAGGAAGGACGAGAACGCCTTGCCCGTCGCGACGAGCTGGGCGCAGCAGTAGACCGCGACCATCGACAGGATGATCGCGACGCTCAGCTTCCGCAGGAGTTGCCGGCGGTCCCGGAACCGCTCCTCCAGGTAGTCGGGAACGGTGATCGACCGGTAGCGGTCGGTGTACTCCTTGAACGGCCGCGAGACGAGGGTCCACGCGATCGCAACCCCCATCACTTCGCCGAACACGACCCACAGCGCGTGAAAGCCGACCGCGTAGCCCATCCCGGTCAGGCCGAGCAGCAGCCAGCCGCTCTCGCCGGTCGCGTTCGAACTGAAGGCGATGACCCAGGAGGGCAGCTTCTTGCCGGCAACGTAGTAGCCCTCCAGGCTCCCTCCCTCGCGCCGGCCCCACAGGCCGAGCCCGATCAGGACGAGCATGTAGAGAGCCAGCGGGACCAGGACGACGTAGCTCGCGCTCATGCCGGACCGCCGGTCCGATGCGTTCGGGGCGCCCCGCCGCGGCCCCGCCGCAAGTCAGCCAAGCGCCGCAGCACGTAGAGTGCCGGCCCGGCCCCGACCGAGGCCGCAAGCAGCAACCAGGTCGAGATCGGCAGGCCGCGCCACATGAGCCGGCAGGCTAGCAGCCGTGAGCGAACCGTTTGCTGGAGCTGGAGATGCCCGAGGGGATCAGCAAGTTCGGCGCCGGCAATGTACATCGGCCGGGCCGCCGACGGGCTGTTACCCTACGCGGTTCGTCCGGGAACAGAACGTCGTGCCGAAACCTCACTTTCGAGACTCCCGAACCCGCGCAACCGCGGCCCCGGCGCCCGCGGACCCGGCAATCCGCGGCCCACGCAAACCGGCGGCCCACGCACCGGTGGCCGCCGCGCTCGCGGCGGCAGCCCTCGCGGCGCTGGTCCCGCCGGTCCACGCCCAGCACGACTCCCGGGAGGCCCTCGACGAAACGACGTTCCTGGAACGCAGCCGGCGCCTGATCTACGAAGGCAAGCGCTCCGGCGAGGGCTACTTCTCCGCCGACGGCAGGCTCCTCGTCTTCCAGAGCGAGCGGCGGCCCGAGAACCCGTTCTACCAGATCTACCTGCTCGATCTGGCCACGGGCGACACCCGGGAGGTCTCGACCGGCATCGGCAAGACGACCTGCGCCTTCATTCGCCCGGACGGCAAGGCGATCCTCTACGGGTCGACCCACCACGACCCGCGCTCGGCCGACCTGCAGCGGCAGGAGCTCGACTTTCGCGCCTCGGGCCAGGAGCGGCGTTACGCCTGGGACTACGACCCGGAGATGGACATCTACACCGTGCCGATGGCCGGCGGCGACCCGGTCCGGCTCACGGACGCGCGCGGCTACGACGCCGAGGGCAGCTACTCCCCGGACGGCGAGTGGATCGTCTTCGCCTCCACCCGGGATGCCTACAACCGCGAACTCGACGAGCGCGAAGCGAACCTGCTGGAAGTCGACACCGCCTACTTCGGCGAGATCTACGTCATGCGCGCCGACGGCAGCGAACAGACCCGGCTCACCAACGTGCCCGGCTACGACGGCGGTCCCTTCTTCTTCGCCGACGGTTCCCGCATCGTCTGGCGACGCTTCACCGAAGACGGCCTGATCGCCGACATCTGGTCGATGAACCCCGACGGTTCCGACCAACGCCGGTTGACCGACTTCGGCGCGATGAGCTGGGCGCCGTACCAGCACCCCTCCGGCGAGTACATCTTCTTCGCCTCGAACAAGCTCGGTTTCGAGAACTTCGAAGTCTTCATCGTCGACACGAGCGGCGCGAAGGAACCGGTCCGCGTGACCTACACGGACCGTTTCGACGGCCTGCCCGTTCCGTCGCCGGACGGCCGCCAACTGGTCTGGACCTCCAGCCGCCACGGCGGCGACGGCGGCCAGCTCTACATCGCCGACTGGAACCACGAGGCGGCGCTCGCCGCGCTTGAAGCCTCGCCGGACCGCGTGCCCGGCGGCCGCAGCGCCCCGCTGGCCGACCCCAGGTCAGCGCTCGAGAGCCACGTGACCACCCTCGCCTCCCCCGAGTTCGGCGGCCGGCTGACGGGTACCGAGGGAGAGCAGCGGGCCGCCAGCTACCTCGCCGAACAGCTCGTCGCACTCGGCGCCGAACCGCTGCCCGGCGAGAACGACCTGCTGCTCGACTTCGAGTTCACCTCCGGCGCCCGCGACACGGGATCGACGATCCGCATCGAGACCGAGAGCGGCGCCGCCGCGTTCAGCCACCAGACGCAGATTCAGGCCCTGGGTTTCTCCGACTCGACGCAGGTCGAGGGCGAGGCAGTGTTCGCCGGCTACGGCATCCGGGTGCCCGACTCGCAGGACTTCGGCTACGACAGCTACGCCACTCTCGACGTGACCGGGAAAATCGCCGTCGTGCTGCGCTACGTCCCCGAGGACGTCGAGGGCGAGGCGAGGTCCATCCTCAACCGCTACTCCGGACTCCGCTACAAGGCCCTGACCGCCCGCGAGGCGGGCGCCGTGGGGCTCCTCGTCTTGACCGGACCGCGCTCCCCGAACGCCGGCGAGACGATCCCGATGGCCTTCGACACCGCGGCGGCCGGCTCCGGCGTCGCCGCCGCCAGTATCGACGGCGAGGTCGCCAGAGCGCTCTTCGGCGGCGCTGGCCGCGGTCTGGAGGAGATCCAGAAGAGCTTCGACGACGGCAACCCCCACACCGCGGGTTTCGCGCTTCCCGGCACGCGAGTCACCCTGAAGACGGCGATAGAGCGGGAGCGCAGCACGGCGCGGAACGTGGTCGCCGTCTTGCCCGGCAGCAAGGCGGAGAGTCTTGCCAAGCCGTGGGTCGTCGTCGGCGCCCACTACGACCACCTCGGCCGGGGGCGCGGCGGCAACTCGTTGGCGCGGCCGGAAGAGAAGGACGCGATTCACCTCGGCGCCGACGACAACGCCTCGGGCACGGCCGCGGTGCTCGCTGCCGCACGCCAGTTGCGCGAGATGGGCCACGACCGGAACGTCGCGCTCGCCTTCTGGTCGGGCGAGGAGTTGGGGCTCCTGGGCTCGGCCGACTTCGTCGGCGACGCGGCCATCCCGACCGACCAGATCGCGGCCTACGTGAACCTCGACATGGTGGGGCGCGTCCGCGACAACCGCCTGACCGTTCAGGCGGTCGGCTCGAGTCCCGACTGGACGGGGCTGGTCGAAGCGGCCAACGTCCCGGTGGGCTTCGATCTCGGCATGCAGACCGACCCGTATCTGCCGACCGACACCTCGAGCTTCAACGGCGCCGGCATTCCGACCGTCAACCTGTTCAGCGGCGCCCACGAGGACTACCACCGCCCGTCCGACACGGCGGACCGGATCAACTACGACGACCTGGAGCGAGTGGCCCGTTTCGCCGCGCTGCTCACCCGCCGAGCCGCAAACCAGGCCGAGCCGCTCGAGTTCGCGAAGGTCGAGCGGACCCTGCAGCAGGGCGGGAGCCGCGACACGGTGCGCGCCTACACCGGCACGATCCCCGACTACGCGAGCGAGGTGGAAGGCCTGCTGCTGGGCGGCGTGATGGAGGGCGGCCCGGCGGCCGAAGCGGGGCTTGAGGCCAGCGACGTGATCGTCGAGTTCGCCGGCCAGACGATCGCCAACATCTACGATTACACCTACGCCCTGGACGCCGTGAAGATCGATGAGCCCATCGAAGTCGTCTACCTGCGCAACGGCGAGCGTCATCAGACGACGCTGACGCCGAGGGCCAGGCGATGACCCGTGCAGAGACCTCCGGGACCGGGGGCCGCCGCCGGCGCAGGCTGCGGAACTGCCGGTCCCGCGGAAAACGGCAAGCCATCCCGCCGAGCCTCGGCCACTACGGCGGACCGGTACGAGACGGTGACCAGAATCAACCCCGGAAAGGTACAGGTGCGCCGGCCTGCCATCCGTGCGCCCGATGACGGGCGCACGGACTGGTTCACGGGTCGCGCCAAACGCAACCCGGGTTCCGGCCGGCGCCGGGTCCCGACCGAAAGTTCCCCCGAAGGAGACGCGCATGAGCCTCAATCGCCGAATCGGACTGTTCGCCGCCCTCGTCACGGGCCTCGCACTCCTTGCCGGCAGCGCCGGCGCGGCGCCTCCCGCCACCGCCGCCGACCAGGCCGGCGCAGCGCCGCTGCCGGTCGCCGAGCCCGAGAGCGTCGGCATGTCCAGCGAAAGGCTGCAACGCCTCTCGGACGCGATGGCCGGCTACATCGACCGGCAGCAGGTCGCCGGCGCCGTGACCCTGATCGGCCGCCGCGGCAAGGTCGTCCACTTCGAGGCCCAGGGCGAACGCTGGCCGGAGGAGGAAGCCCCGATGACCCGGGACACGATCTTCCGGATCGCGTCGATGACCAAGCCGATCGCCTCGGTCGCTCTGATGACCCTGCACGAGGAGGGACGGTTCCAGCTCCGCGATCCGATCGCGAAGTACGTGCCGGAGTTCGCCGAGATGCAGGTTGCGGTCGTGCCGGACGACGACGAGTACTTGGGCGAGGCCTACAAGCTCGTGCCCGCCAGGCGGCCGATCACGGTTCAACACATCCTGACCCACACGGCGGGCTTCGCGAACAACTACCGCGGCCTGCTCAAGGCGGACTACGCGAAGCTGCGGACGAACCGCGATCCCCAGTGGACCGTCGGCGATTTCGTCAGCGCCCTGGCGGAACTGCCGCTCGAGTTCCACCCCGGAGATGCCTGGCAGTACGGGCCCTCCGTCGATGTCGTCGGCCGGCTGGTCGAAGTGCTTTCCAGCCAGACCTTCGACGAATACCTGCGGGAGCGGATCTTCGAGCCCCTCGGGATGAGCGATACCCACTTCTACCTGCCCGAATCGAAGGTCGACCGCCTCGCCGCGCTCTATCGGCCCGACGAGGACGGCATGATCGTCCTGACCGAGGCGCCGGACCTGAACGCCCGCCACGTCCGCGAACCCCACAAGTACTTCAGCGGCTCCGGCGGCCTCGTCTCGACCGCCGCCGACTACTACCGGTTCCACCAGATGATGCTCTCCGGCGGCGAACTGGAGGGAGAACGCGTGCTCGGCCGCAAGACCGTGGAGCTGATGACCGCGAACCACACCGGCGACCACGGCCTCTGGCTGCGCGGGCCCGGCTTCGGCTTCGGTCTCGGCTACAGCGTGGTCACCGACCTCGGCCCGTCCGCCATGCCGGCCTCGGTCGGATCGTATTCCTGGGGCGGCGCCTTCTGCACCGTGTTCTGGGTCGACCCCGAAGAGGAACTGATCGGCATCCTGATGACCCAGGTAAGGCCCTACACCCACCTCAACATCCGCCAGGATCTCCAGACACTGACCTACCAGGCCATCATCGACTGAGGCCGAACGTCCACGACCATTCCGACTACGCGATCCTGAACCTGTCCCACACCTCCAACCGGTGCGAACAGGGGCCGGTGCCTCGATACGGGCGACTCCCGCGCCCAATGTCGGTCGTGGCTGCGGAATTCGGAGACTCCCATGGCGACCTGGGCGATCGGTGACGTCCACGGCTGCTTCAGCACCCTGGACGCTCTGATCGGACGCATCGGCCTGGATGTCCGCAGGGACCGGCTGTGGATGGTGGGCGACCTGGTGAACCGGGGCCCCGGTTCGCTCCAGGTGCTCCGCTGGGCCCGCGCGCGGGACCGCGAGATGGGCGACCGCTTCCAGGTCGTGCTGGGCAACCACGACCTGCACCTGATCGCAAGACATCTCGGCATCGGGCGGGAGCGACCGCGCGACACGCTGGAGGACGTGCTCAGCGCCGCCGACCGTGCCGACCTGGTCGGCTGGCTCCGCCTCTGCCCCTTCATCCACTTCGAACGGGTCGAAGACGCCGACTACGTGATGGTCCACGCCGGCCTCCGACCGGGGTGGTCCCCGCTGGACGCTCTCGAAGCGGCCGAGCGCTTGCAACGGCAACTCCAGGGACCGAGCCCCGAACGGCTGCTGTGCCATGAACGGCAACGCAAGGACCACGGCGCCCGAAGCGGGGACGATTCCTGCCGGAACACGAACTCAGTCAGCCAGCCGCGAGCGGACAGCGCGGCCGCGCTGTCTGCGCTGACACGCACAAGGATGCTCGATTCGAAGCGAGCGCCCCACAGCTACAAGGGTCCGCCCGAAAGGGCGCCCCGAGGCCTGCGATCCTGGTTCGACATCCAACCGCGCGGGTGTCCCGACCACACCGTCATATGCGGTCACTGGGCCGCCCTCGGCCTGCAGCTTCGGCCTGCTCTGATCGCCCTGGACACCGGCTGCGTCTGGGGCGGTCGCCTCACTGCCGTTCGTCTCGGCGACCACCGCGTCGTCCAGCAGGACTGCATTGACCGATTCCAGGAGCCTGCCTAGCTGGCGCCTGGCGCAGCGGCGGCAACGGCGGCGGTGGCGCTCAGCGCGACAGTCCTGGACTCCTGCCGTCGGGCTTCGTACCCGGCGTCTGCAATCCCTGCCACTGGTAGGCGAACCAAAGACCGGCGCCGCCGCCGCAGATTCCTCGGGTTCTCTGGAAACCAATCGGGCCGCCGATGCGTTGTACCTTCTGAAGGCCCGGGTTCATTCTCGGGCAACGGACAGGAGGAGCCGATCGACATGAAGGATGCATACGCGATCTCGCGGATCCTGCTGGCCGATGTCTACGACGCGACGGCCCAGGAAGAGTCGGCACCGGCGCCGCCCCGCCAGCGGCTTCGCCGACTCGCTCTGACCCTGTCGACCCTGCTCTTCGCGGCCGCCCATGCGCCTGCCGCCAAGCGGGCGGCGCCCGACGAAGCACTGGACCACCTGAACGAGATGACATTGACGATCGGCGCCTGCGAGAGCGGAGGTGTGCTCTCGGCCGCTGAAGCGGAGCGCCTTCGCCAGATGAGCGAGGCGCTGGATCGCAGTCTGCGCGACGCCTGAGCTCTAGCGAGACAGAAACCGGGCGCGCTGGCCGGCATTCGGCGTCAGGCGCCGGCTGCCGGACCTTCTGCCGCGCTCGCCATAGCTAGCGCAGGCCGAGGCGGCGCGGGAGTTCTGCGGTCATCAAGTCATCGACGTGCTCGGGGCTTGACCCGATCGCCACGATGTCGAACTTGCCGAAGCGCTGGAGCGGTCCGACGTTGTAGAGCAGGAAGCGCCCCGCGCCGGGCCCGCGGTCGTGCAGTGAATCGCCCATCCTGGCCTGGAGTTGCCGGAAGCTCAGGCCCACGAGATCACGATGGACGAAACCCTGGGCCTGGTAGGGAGGCCGGCCTTCCGGATGCAGCCGGTCGACCAGGTTCATCGGCGTGCTGGTTCCGCCCCAGCGTCCGTTGCACTCCGTGAACACGACGCGCCCTCCAGGCAACACGAGGTGATCGAACGAGCAGCGGCCGACGTAGCCCAGGCCCTGCAGGACGGCCGCCACCCGCCCGGACTGCGACACGATTGCCTGCTCGATTTCGGAGGAGAGTGCGCTTGGCCGGCTGCCCACGAAGACGCCCTCCTCGCCCGCCAGGATCTGCTCGTAGACGCCATCGAGCCGGGGACCGCCGCCGCCGGGCGGCGGCAGCCACCACTGGGTCGAAGGCGACGACGACGAGTCTTCCCAGGTAACCGCGAGCACTTCTTCGCCGCCGTCCCAGCCGGTGCGTTCGAGAAACCCGCGGACAAGGTCGAGCACGCCGGCGGATCCCATGCGGCGCAGGACCGATGACTCGAACACCTCGTTGCCCATCGCGGAGGCGCAGCGCAGGCGTTTGAGCGCCACGGCCGGGCTCGCCTCGGCCAGTTCGAGCAGTCCCCGGGCCAGCGCCTCGGGGGACGCCGAGCGCCGGCTGTCGGGCAGGAGGCCGGGTCCCAGCACCGCGGTCACCAGGTCTTCGAAGCTCGCCTTGTCGTTGGCGATCCAGGCCACCGGCGGCGGCGGCGCCAGCACCCGCACGCGCGTCCCGGCGTCGGCGGCAACCGCGGCCGCCAGCTCCCAGATCACTTCGATGCCCATGAAGGGCTCGATCACGAGTCCCCCGTGTGCGCTCGCGAAAGCGGCCAGACGGGAACGGGGAGTCCCGGCCATGCAGGCACGCGCGACCGCGAACCGGTCAACACCGGCATCGACCTCCAGCAGGTCGGCCGCGCCCAGGCCCAGAACGTCCCGGAAGTACCGCTCGTAGCCGGGGGATGCGGGGGTCGTGGCCGCGAACAGATCGCCCTCCGCCGCCCGCAGCCTCGCCCGGTGCTGGTAGTGCTCGACTCCCGCGATGCCGTCGAGAAAGGGGATCCCGGTGAAGTCGTCGAGGTGCAGGGCGGGCATTCCGCCGCCGTCGCCCTCGTAGCGATACGGCTCGAAGACAGCGAGTCGACGCCGGAGGTCGAACCGCTCCGCGAGTTCCGCCGCGACGTGACGAACGCTCATTGTCCCTCAGGTCCCAAGGCTTGGGCAGCCCGCGGCAAGGCCAAGCCGCATACGAGCGGCCACTCATCCCGCCCGGCGTCGCGCCATCCGTGTGCTCGACGACTCGTATCCGGAGGTGGTTCGCGTGTGGCGCCGGTTCCACGGATTGAGAAGGGCTGACCCGATATGCCTCGTCGCGCCTTGCTCGACGGGTGCCTGATCGCTCCCGGTACGACACGGACTCCTACCACGGGCTCCTGGCCTCCCGAACAGATGGGCGGGTGGCATCCGCCCCGCCCGGCCGCTTCGAGCGCCGGGTCACAGGGCGGCAACGGCCACCTCGACCGACACTGCTGCGGACGCTGTCCGACTCGGCCAGCAGGACGCGGCAGGCCCGTCGGTCCACCTTTTCCGACGAAGCCAGCGGCAGGCGCTCGACCACCTTCCAGATCCGCGGCAGCTTGAAGCCGGCCAGGCGGGCGCGAAGATGCTCTTCCAGCGCCGCCAGACCGCCGGCGGCCTCGAACAGGGCCGAACCCGCCACGACCGCCGCGACCCGCTCGCCCCACACCTCGTCGTCCACGCCGACGACGCAGGCCGCCGCCGCTCCCGGCCACTCGACCACGGCGGCTTCCACTTCGGCCGGATCGACGTTCTCGCCTCCGGTCAGGATGCGGTCCGATCGGCGACCTCGAATGTGGAGCCTGCCCGAGGTGTCCAACGTGCCGACATCGCCGGTATCGAACCAGCCGTCCCCGTCGAAGGGGCGATCCAGCGGCGCGTTCGGTTCGGCGTCGAGGTAGCCGTCAAACAGCATCGGACCGCGGATCCGGATCGGGCCGGCATTCAGGTGCCCTGCGTCTCCAGCAGCCGCTGCCGAACGGTCCGCGGGCGCAATACGCACCTCGATTCCGGGCAGCGGCCGGCCCGCGCCCCCGAACGTCTCCCGCGGCTGTTCCACGGCGACCTGCGAGCAGGCCTCCGTGAGCCCGTAGGTCGCAAACACCGGCCAGCCTCGCTGCCGCGCGCGCGCCATCAGCGCGGGCGGGGCCGGCGCCCCGCCCACGAGGACCGCGCGCAGCGATGCCGGCGGCGCCCCCTCGACACGATCCAGCAGCCGCCCGAGCATCGTGGGCACCACGGACCACAGGGTCACCGCCCTGCGGTCGATCGTCCGCAGCGCAGCGCCCGCGTCGAAGGACCCGTCCGGCGCGCGACCGCCCAGAACGATCGTCCTCCGCGCCAGAAGCGATCGGACGACGATCATCAGACCGCCCACGTGCGCTGTCGGCAAACTGAGCAGCCAGCGATCTCCCCGCTGCCACCCGAAGACCCGGGCGTGCGCCTGCGCCGAAGCGCACAGCGCCGCGTGGCTGAGGACCGCTCCCCGCGGCCGACCCGTGCTGCCGGACGTGAAGACAACCACCGCGCCGCCGCCGAGCGGGTTCCCGCTCGGCGCGCCTGTCCGGCGAGGAGTCGGACGAGGCCGTCGCTCGTCAACCGCGCCGGCGTCCGGCGGCGGCTCGCTCGGCGCGCCCGGCCGTCGGGAACCCGGGCGAGACTGCCGTTCGTCACCAGTGCCGCGGTTCGGTGGAATCCCGCTCGCCGCGCCTGCCGGCAGCATCGTCAACCCGCCGTCCTCCCCGATCACCATCGAGGCGCCCGACATCAGGAGTGCCCGGTCCCTCTCGGCCCGGCGCCATCGCGGATGGAGCAGGACGAAGGGCACCCGGTCCTCCAGCAGCGCCAGGACCGAGACCACGGTCTCGACGCCCATGCTCCCCACTACCGCGGCGACCGGCCGCGCCGCCGCCTCGATATGCGCTTGAACCGCGGCGCGCACACGGTCCGTCCGCGCCGCCAGTTCCCCCCATGTCACGGCATTCCCGCCGTGAACGAGGGCAACCCGTTCAGGCGCTTCCCGCGCCGCGGAGCGAACGGACAGCTCCGTTCGCGGGGCATCTGCACCCGCCGCCTGCCCGACGTCGGCGTCGGCCTCTTCTTTCCTGCGCGCCATCGTCAGGACGCAGATCCCAGCACGATGCCGACCGACAGCAGGACGCCGAAGGCCAGGAGCAGCCGGGCGGTCGCCGCCAGAGAAGCGTTCAGAGCGGCGCCCTCGCGACGCCACACGGACCGCAACACGACCGCCGCGAACGGCAACGCCAGCCAGGAGAGGAGAGGCCAGAGACCCGCGCCCGGCACCAGCGGCAGCGTCGCCAGGTGGGCAGCCAGCAGCAGCGCCGCGTACTCGAGCCGAGCGAACCGGGGGCCGAAGCGCACCGCCAGCGTCCGCTTGCCGGCGAGCGCGTCCTCCTCCCGGTCGCGCAGATTGTTGACCACCAGGATCGCCGTCGCCAGCGACCCGACTGCCAGGCCCGACCACCACGCCGCAACCGGCACCTGGAGCGCCTGCACGTACACCGTGCCGCACACCGCGACGAAGCCGAAGAAGAGGACGACGAACAGGTCGGCCAGACCGGTGTACGCCAGCGCCCAGGGCCCTGCGGTGTACAGCAGGCCCGAAGCGATCGAGACGGCGCCGACAACGAGGACCGGCCAGCCGGCCACGGCCGAAAGGTAGAGCCCGCACGCCATGCAGATCCCGAACGCGGTCCAGGCGCCGGCCCACACCTGACCCCGGCTCAGCAGACCCGACTGAACCGCCCGCGCCGGGCCGACGCGGCGCTTTGTGTCGGCCCCGCGATCAAAGTCAAGCACGTCGTTCGAGAGGTTCGTGCCGATCTGAATCGAGATGGCGACGCCGAGCGCCGCCAGGGCCGGACCGGGGGCGAAGCCGGAGACGGAGACGGCGCAGGCCGTGCCGACCCCCACCGGCGTCACCGCGGCCCAAAGGGTCTTCGGCCGACTCGCCTGCACCCAGGCGCGGAGGCCTCCGCCAGGGCTCATGGATAGCGTTGGAACTTCGAGAAATCGGGTTTCCGTTTCTCGAGGAACGCCTGGCGGCCCTCCTGCCCTTCCCCGGTCATGTAGAACAGCAGCGTCGCGTTGCCCGCCAGCTCCTGGAGACCCGCCTGACCGTCGCAGTCGGCGTTCATTGCCGCCTTCAGGCAGCGCAGCGCCATCGGGCTGTTGGCCAGCATCTCGCGGCACCACTGGAGCGTCTCCTCCTCGAGCCGCTCCAGCGGCACGACGGTGTTGACGAGCCCCATGTCCAGCGCCTGCCGGGCATCGTACTGGCGGCACAGGAACCAGATCTCCCGCGCCTTCTTCTGGCCCACGATCCGTGCCATGTAGGAGGCGCCGTAGCCGCCGTCGAAGCTGCCCACGCGGGGGCCGGTCTGGCCGAAGCGCGCGTTGTCCGCCGCGATCGTCAGGTCGCAGACCATGTGCAGCACATGACCTCCACCGATCGCATAGCCGGCCACCATCGCGACGACCGGCTTCGGCAGGGTGCGAATCTGGCGTTGCAGGTCGAGCACGTTGAGCCGCGGCACACCGTCGTCCCCGACATACCCGGCGTCGCCCCGGATCCGCTGATCGCCGCCTGAACAGAACGCCTTCGATCCCTCGCCGGTCAGAATGACCGCGCCGACTTCGCCGTCGTCCCGCGCCAGGTCGACCGCCGCGCTCATCTCCTTGACCGTCAACGGTCGGAAGGCGTTGCGAACCTCCGGCCGGTTGATCGTGATCCTGGCGATCCCCTCCGATTCGCCGTCGACATGGGACTTCTCGTACCGGATGTCGGTGTACTCACCGGCGCTTCGCCACTCCTGACTCGACTGTCCGCTCATCCCGCTCGCCTCCTTCGACCGGCGACACTACAACGGTCGGGACCGACATCAGCGGTACTGGCGGCAGGCGGCATCGCCGGACTGGCGATCGGTTTCGCCTGATCGCCCAGCTCCACTGCAGCACGCCGTCCTTCGTGACGGAAGGAATCGGTCGCAGCGCTCCAGCGCCCTGTTCAACAGACAAGCCAGTTCAGTCGGCGCTTCGAGAGGGACATTGTGCCCCGCGCCATCGACCAGGCGGAGCGTCCCCCCCGGCAAACGGCCGGCCATCCGCCGCGCCAGAGCGACGAACTTCGCATCCAGACCGCCCGCGATCAGTTCCACGGGGCAGGTGATGCCGGGCAACAGGGGCCGGTAGTTCGGCATCGCCCCGGGACTCAGCGTTCGCATCGCGGCCGCCAGAGCCTCGGGATCGTGGTCAAGGCGGACTCTCCGCTGTTCTTCGATGATGCCGGCGTCCAGACCCCGCTGACTCCCGAAGAGAGGGAGGCTCGACCACTCGCGGTCGAAGACGGCCAGGCCCTGCTCCTCGAGAAGCCGGGCCCAGGCCTCGTCCGCCGTCCTTCTCGCTTGCCGCTCGCTCCCGCCTTCGATGCCCGGGTTCGCGCCGATCAGGGAAGCGCCCACGAACAGGTCCGGATGACGCACCAGAAGGCCGAGGGCCAGCCGGCCTCCGAGGGAGTACCCGACGACGTATCGGGGCGGGGGCGCGGCGGCGCCGACGGCGGCTGCAAGCCGATCGACTTCCGCCTCGAAGGAACGGGGAACCGCGGCGGCCGAGGCGCCGGCGCCATGCCCGCACACCGCGGGCGCCCAGGTCCGCATGCGAAGGCGACCCGCCACGCGGCGCCAACTCCCGGGGCCGCCGGAGAAACCGTGGATCAGGACCGCCGTGGTCATCGGCGCCCAGGGGCTTACGGGGCAAGCTGGCAGCCGGGGGAGGCCATGGCCCGCCGCAGGACGACCTCGGCTTCGTCCAACGCACCCGGAGCGCACCCGGCGACGAGAAGCGACACGCCGCTCCGGCCGAGGGCCGCCTCCAGTTCCTGCTCGAGCCCCGAGAGTGCGTCCACCCGCGCGCAGGGCAGGCCGAAGGCGGGCGCCAGACCGGCGAGGTCGACTCCGTGGGGCGTCAGCCAGTGCCTGCCCGCAGGCCCTTGAAAGACCGGCGTGGCGGCAATCGGCAAACGGTCGAAGATCCGTCCGCCCCCGTTGTCGATCACGACGATCACGGCCGGCGGCCCCTCCCCGTACGCGGAGGCCACGGTCAGGCCGTCGAGGTCGTGCAGCAGGCTGACGTCGCCCAGGAGCAGTACGCCGGCCGGCAGGCCGCCGGTGGAAAGGCAACCCAGGAACCCCGCCACCAGACCGTCGATACCGCTCAGTCCCCGCTGGCTGCCGACCCATATGCGCCGCTCGATCGGCCCCACCCAGTCTTCGACGAGGCGCACGGGCAGGCTGTTGCCAAGCATCAGCAGACCACCCGTCGGCGTCGCCCCGACGGCCGCCCGCGCGGCATGGCCATCGTGGAATGTCGCCAGACGGGCCGATCTGCGGCCCGGCTGCTCTTCTGGCCGCTTCCGGCGGCGAGCGGACCCGCAGGTTCGCGCACCCGGCGCCGGAGCGTTGCCGCGGCCTGGTTCTGCCGGGTGCGCGGACCCCCCGTCTTCCGATCCGGCGACCGCCGCGGCCAGCTCCCGAAAGCGGCTGCAGAGCGCGAGCACGTCACGGCGCCACCCGTCGCGGGTCGAATCCGGCGGCGCCGCCTCCAGGCGGCAGCAGAGGCCGGCAACCGCCGCCTCGACATCTCCGGCCAGGAACACGGTTGCCAGTCCGGCCGGATCGGTCCACGGTCCGTCCGAGACGATGATCCGGGGCGCGCCGCTGGCTTCCAGGAGACGCTGCAAGCCGGCTGAAACAGGCGGCGCGCCCACCTGAAGAACGAGATCCGGGGCCGGCAGGGTCTCCCCGCCATCGGCTGCCCAGGCCGCCCCCAGGCAGGCGGCGAGAGGTCCGGCCCCGCCAGAGGAGTCCGGCGCCACGAACCGGCTCTGGCTCGCCGCCTCCGCCGCCAGCGGGAAACCGGTCCGGCGAGCCAGTTCCGCGAGGCGGAAGACGTCGCCCGCAGCCTGACGGGTCTCATGCGGCGGCAGGGGCAGAGGGCCCGCGACGATCAGTCCGCGTTCCGTCTGCCGGCAGAGCCCGGCCGCCCGATCCAGGGCGTCCGGGTCTGGCGCGACGCTCGGCATGCCGACGTCGAGCGGTTCCTCCAGCAGCTCGTCCACTGCGAGCGCCGCCGGATGGCGAGCGCCGCCCTCCGGCCGCTCCAGCGGCTTCCTTGCCCGCACATTCAGATGCACCGCTCCGCCTCGCGGCCAGCGGGAACGGAACACCGCCTGCGCCGCCGCGCGGCGGAGAGCCCGCAGGCTCGGAGCATCCGTTCTACCGCCCAGGTCGATCTCGGCGAAGTGGTTCACCGCCGATCCGAAGAGTTTCGTCTGATCCGTGGTCTGGGGCGAAGCGCAGTCCATCAGCTCGGCGGGCCGGTCGGCGCTCAGGACGATCAACGGCAATCCGGCCTCCCGCGCTTCCAGGATCGCCGGAAAGTAGTGCGCCGCCGCACTCCCCGAGGTACAGATCAGGGCCGTCGGCATGCCGGTGGCCCGTGCCTGGCCGAGCGCGAAGAAACCAGCCGCCCTCTCATCGATGATGCTCGCAAGCTCGAGATCCGCGGCTTTTCCCGTGGCCGCCGCATGGTCCAGGGCTGCAAGAACGAGCGGCGTCGAGCGTGAGCCCGGGCTCGTCACGATTCGCCTTACGCCCGCCCCGATCAGGGCGCCCACCAGGAGCCGCGCGCGCTGGAACTGCACCTCCGCCTCGACCGCGCGGACTCCTATCCCCATGCGCCCAGAATCGCGTCGAGCTTGAGATTCGTTTCGGCCAGTTCGCGGTCCGGATCCGAATCGGCAACGATGCCGGCGCCGGAATAGAGCAGGCCCTTGCGGCCGGAGGCGAGGCACGAGCGCAGCGCAATCGAGAACTCGCCGTCGCCACGGCCATCGAACCACCCGACCGGCCCTGCGTACCAGCCGCGGTCACGGTCTTCCGTCCGTCGAATCGCGGCCAGCGCGTCGACGGTCGGGCTGCCCGCCACTGCCGGCGTCGGATGGAGGGCCCGTACCAGCCTCAGCACGTGAGGCGGTTCGGCCGCTTCCGCAAGCGCGGCACGAATCGGCGTCTCCAGGTGGAGCACGTTTCGCAGCACGCGCACCCCCGGCGCGGAACTCGGCGCCGCGGCGCCACAACTCCGGTCGAGGCGCTCGACGAGAAAACGCACGACGAGGTCGTGCTCCAGGCGGTCCTTGGCGCTCTCAAGCAGCAGCCGCTCCAGCTCCTTGCGTCTCGCTGGAGATGGATCGCTGGCGATCGAACCGGCCAGGGCCAGGGTCTCTATCCGCCGACCCCGGCGGCTGACGAGGAGCTCGGGCGTGGCGCCGAAGAAGATGGATCCGCCGCGAAGAAAGGCGAAACAGGTGCAAGTGGGCATGTGCCTTCGCAGCCGCTCGGCGATGCGGGCGAGATCCGGCGTCCCGAAGGGTCGGTCGAGTCCGAGTTCGACCGTGCGGGCCGCGACGACTTTCTGGAGCCGCCCATCGGACACGTCGCTGCGGAGTTCGTCCACCCGTCGCATCCACTCCTCGACGGCGGGCTGATCGCAACTTCGCGAAATCCCGGGCAGCCCAGGCGGGTCCCCGTCCGGAGTGCTCCCGTTGCCGCCGGCGCCGTCCGCAGGGGCGCCCCCCCGCTCCAGTTCCTCGCCCAGGCGTTCGAGCCGGTCCCGCCACCGGGGCCCGGACGCAATCTCCGCTCCCTCGAGAACCGCGTACAGGTGAGCCGACTCCGCTTCCGCCACGTAGCCGACCCGCGGCAGCACGAAGCTGCCCGCCCCGAAGTCGTCCCAGGCGGAGTCGGCGCGGCGCGCCAAATGCCGGCCAGAAGGCCTGTGCACCCCGTCAACCGGGCCCGACCGCCCTTCCGCCAATCCCGCATCGAAGGCGAGGCCCCCGTACAGCCTGAGAGCCAGCGGGTCAGCGTCCGCCAATTCGGCCCAGAGTCCCGAAGCCCGCTCCGCCAACCGATCGATCGCCGCGCCTGCCGTGCGTCCGCCGGGGTCCGACGCCCCGGCCGCGAAATCAGCGCCCCCGTTCGCGCCAGTCGCCTTTCCGCCCGGCGCTTCGGCCTCGAACTCGAAGCGCCGCGCCGCGCCCCAGCCTGCGCACCGCATGCCGTCAGACGGCGACCACAAATGCCCCACCGGCTGGCACTCGGGAAAAGCGCCGGCCACCAACCGCAGGAACCTCTCAGGCGGCACTCGCGGCGCGGCGACCCTCAACGTCGACAACCGCGCCGCCGGCGCCCGGGTCCTCGGAACCAGCCGCGGTCCGGTGACCGGTGACGTCACGCGTCGGCCCCTGCCACGGTCTTCTCGCCGGCCGGCCGACCCAGAAACAGGTTGCAGGCGCCGAAGGTCAGGCGCCGCGTCTCGATCGACCCCAGGCCCGCGCCGGCCATCGTGCGGGCGAACTCGGCCACCGGCGGGAACGCCCGAATCGACTGCTCGAGGTAGCGGTACTCCGAGCCGCCCGCCAGGAGAGCACCGATCAGCGGAACCACGAACCGGACATGGAAGCGCGGAAGTACGCCGAGGAGTCCTCCGCCCGGTTCGCCGAGCTCCAGCACGGCCACCAGGCCTCCGGGCCGCGTCACCCGGGCGATCTCCCCGAGGGCGCCCTCCCGATCCGGGATGTTGCGGATGCCGAACGCGATCGTCACGGCGTCGAACGAATCATCGGAAAAGGCGAGATTCCGGGCGTCACCTTCGTCCAGCCTGATCCGGTGGCCGAGACGGGAACGCTCAACCTTGCGCCGGCCAATCGCCGTCATGCCGGAGGAAGGATCGATCCCCTGAACGGTGGCGCCCGGATAGCGCCTTGCCACCGCAATCGCGAGATCGCCGGTCCCCGACGCCACGTCCAGCACCCTCGCAGCGTGACCGACCCGGTCGAGTTCAAGCGCTTCCGCCGTGATGCGCCTCCACCGCCCATCCGCTCCAAACGAGTTGAGCCGATTCAGCAGATCGTAACGCGAAGCGATGCGATCGAACATCGCACCCGAGCCGCCCCCACTGCGCATTGCCGTCTCGACCAGAACCATCCAGAAAGCTCTTCCGGACGCCGGACGCCTACCGCTCCCGCAGCACGCTCGCACGCGCCACGGCAATGAGAGCTCGTCGAGCCTCTCCGTCGGGAATGTTCGCCAGCGCCGCGATTCCGCGGTCGACACACGTCGCGGCGAGACCGCGGCAGGTCTCTTCGACGCCGTGACGGGCCATCGCCTCCAGCACGCGCTTCTGCCGGCGGCCCACCCCGGGTCCGGCGCCCTCATCGCCGTTCGCTTCGACGTCGCCGTTGGTCATCCCGTCTCCATTCGCTGTTCCGTTGCCGGAATGGGCCTCCTCGCCGTTGCCGAAGACCGAATGGTCGGACGCGATGGCGCGAATGGTGTCCACGAGCTCCGGCTCATGGGCAAGAACGGTGATCAGCGGAAACGTGACCTTGCCCTCGGAGAGATCGCTGAACAGCGTCTTGCCGGTGTTGCTGTGGTGCCCGACCAGGTCGAGGAGATCGTCGACCAACTGGAAAGCGACTCCGACCGACTCGCCGTACGCCTCCAGTGCGGCGCGGTCTTGCGGCGAGGCGCCGCCAGCGAGGGCGCCGCCGCCCAGCGCCCACCGGAACAGGGAAGCGGACTTCCCGCGGGCGACCTCGAAGTAGAGCTCCTCCGAGGTATCCAGACGGCCGCGATTCTCCAGTTGAAGCGACTCGGCACGGATCATCTCGGCGATTGTCGCCAGCAGGCCGTCCAGGACGCCCGGCACCCCCGCCCGCTGGACCCGTTGCAGGGCCTCGATCAGCAGATAGTCACCCGCGAAGATCGACGCCGCGTTGCCGAGTTCGACCCGGGCCGTCGGCCGGCCCCGACGGCGGTCCGCGTGATCGACCACGTCGTCGTGCAGGAGGGTCGCGTTGTGAACCAGTTCGGCGGCAACCGCGATATCGCGCACGGCCGCTGCCGGCGCAAGCCCGATACGAGCCGCGAGGACCACGCAGAGCGGGCGCAAACGCTTGCCGCCGAGACGAACCAGGTTCGTTCCGGCCTTCCCCACCAGGGTGTCGCCCATCGTTTCGCCGGTCGACACGGCGACCAACTCGTCCTCCACGACCGCCAGATCCTCACGGACGAAACCGACCAACCCCTCCATCGTCGCTGCGAGGCCACCCAGACCGCCGTCGATGCAGAGATCGCGCAGCCGCACCAGCACCTCGTCGGCCACTGCATGGCCTGTCCGTTCGTCGGGGAGCATGGTCAACTTTCCTGTTCCTCTACCTCGAGATCCCCGACCGGCGCCGGCGGCGCCGGCGATTCCCGCCGCGAGAGGGCAAGGTTGCCCAGCCTGGCGGCGACGGCCCCGGCGCCGAGAACCGCCTTGAGTCCGAAATCCGTCACCGTGCCGCCCTTGAGCAGGAACTCCGCGATCTCATCCGCCCGTCTCATGACCGTGTCGATCGCGCGCAGGCGTTGAAGGAACACCGCCGCCTCGGGAGCGGAGTCGGGCTCCAGAGCCGGAATCCAGTCGCGCATGTTCTCACGGATCGGATCCCACTCCCGCCGCTTGCGCATCTGGATCACGTTCCGGAGCACACGCTCGAGGTCGGTTTCGGGTCGATAGACGACGCGCCGGGCGCCGGCGACCCGCTCGGGGGCAATCAGCTGCCATTCCCGCAGTTCCCGGCACGCCATCGACACCGCGCCGCGGCTGAGTTCAAGGCCCGCCATGATCTCTTGAGCGTCAGCGGGTTCACTGCGTGACATCAACCAGCCGAAGACGCGCGCCGTGGTCGGCGGAACGCCCCAGAAAGTCCCCAGCGCTCCCCAGAGCTGCACGAACTCCTCGCGAACCCGATCCACACTCTCGGAAGGTCGGTCCGTCACGAACACCACCCTGGATTCGTCTGCATGCCGTGACCCGGCGTGAGGGCTTCGGGGTCGAAGCTGTCGTTCATGCGGAGCATCACTGGTTTCCGCGGAGCTCAGCGTGCCGGAGCCGCACGTTGACCCTGCCCGCAGGCGGGAGCCTACCGCTAATGGACACCGGCAGTTGAAGTTCTCTCGCCACGACGATCTCGATCGCACCCTCCAGGCCCAGCAACTCGAAGTCTTCGGCGCTGCCTTCCCCGCCGATGGCGACCGGTGTGAGCGTGAAGCGAACCAGCGTCAGTTTCTCCGGCGACGGGCCGCCCGCGATGGAGAAGCCGGGCACGGCGCGAACCACCTCCGGATCCCGGTCGATGCGAACGGCGAGCACTTGACGGTTCGAGAACACGGGGATGGTCCGGTGCGCGGCGGCGCCCGGTTCCACCGTCAGCGCAGCCAACCGTCCAACCAGGTGCAGAAGCACAGACGGCTCCGAAAGAGGAGCCGCGAGGTCCGCCGGTACGTCGTGAACCTGTGGATAGCGGTGCGTCCACTCCCCGGCCGGCAGGCTGGCCTCTCCGGCATTCGGCGTGGCCCGCTCGGCTTCGATGCGGCCCCGGCAGAATGCGTAGCGCTTGTAGCGATTGCGGCTGCCCCGGTCCTCCTGAACCCGGATGTGGGCCTTGAGCGTCTCCGGATCGAACCACAGCGAGGAAAGGGAACGCCGGCCCAGCATCGAGGATTCGATGCGAATCCGCGCGGCGGAAACCGGCAGCGCCGGCCGACCAGCGCAGCCGTCGTCCGCCGGCAGCGCCGACGAGGCCTCGAACTCGACCGCGGCGTCGGCGGAGAGAAAGAGCTTCTTCGCCCGGAATTCGAGCCGCTGCCACGGCGGCTCACTGCCGGCCGCCGCAACCGGCAACGTGACCGCCAGGACGGCCAGGCCGGCGGCAGCCGCCCTCAGCTCTCGTTCCACGCCGAATGCGTCGGTTTGCGAAAGGCCCAGGGTCGAGCCCCCTCGAGCTGACTACTCAACCGCAGCAACTGCCCCTCGCCTCCCATTGGGGCAGCAAACTGAACGCCTATCGGCAGACCGCCGCCGGGGTCGGTCCAGTAGAGCGGCACGGACGCGGCCGGATTCCCTGACACGTTCATCAGTTGGGTGAAGCCGATCGTCTGCAGCAGCGCGGGCAGGTAGTCGTCGCCCCGATTCCCCAGCGAGAGAACGCCGAGCTTCGCCGGCGGCGCCGCCATCGTCGGCGACAAGAGAACGTCGTAGCCGTCCGAGAAGAAGGCGGCTACCTGGCGGCCGACGGCATGCACGGTTCGCGTCGCGCGAACGTAGTCGGCGACATCGTGGTCCTCCGCCACACTGGCCATGGCCCAGGTCAAGGGTTCCAGCTCGTCTTCCCGCGGTTCGCGGCCAAGCGCCTCCGAGCGTTCCGCCACCGTGGCGCGGACGTTCGCGGCCACGATCAGACGGGTAGCGTTGCCCAGCGCCACAGCATCGATTCCGGGCGCCGCCGCCTCGACTTCGTGACCAAGTTCCAGACAGAGGCGGGCGGTCTTCTCGGCAGCCGCAACGCAGGACGGATGAACGCTTGAGCCGTTGAACGCTCGCGTGGTCAGTGCGATCCGCAACCGGCCCGGCTCGCGTCCCGCTTCCTCCAGGAAGGGACGTTCCGGCGCCGGCGCCGCGTACGGATCGCCCGCCACCGGACCGGCCACCGCATCGAGCAGCGCGGCGCTGTCGCGGACCGTGCGGCTCACACAGTGCTGGATCGAAAGGCCGGCCCAACCCTCCCCGGCATCCGGGGCCAGGGACACGCGGGCGCGGCTCGGCTTGAGGCCGAACAGCCCGCAGCACGACGCCGGGATCCGGATCGAGCCGCCGCCGTCGCTGGCGTGGGCGGCCGGCACGATCCCCGCCGCGACCGCGGCGGCGGCGCCCCCCGACGAGCCGCCGGCGATGTGCTCCAGGTTCCAGGGATTGCGGGTCTGACCGAAGATCGCCGACTCGGTGCTGGTCGTGAGACCGAACTCCGGCGAAGCGCTGCGGCCCGCGATCACCAGGCCGGCCCGCCGGTAACGGCGGACCATCTCGGAATCGTGGTCGGGCACGTTGCCGGCGAAGAGACGACTGCCGTTCGTCATCGGCAGACCTTCTGCCGCGGCGTAGAGATCCTTCAAGAGGTAGGGGACCCCGGCGAAGGGGCCACCCGCCGCCACCGCCGCCGGCGCCGCCTCCACGGCGCGCTCGAAGTCCGAGTACACGATCGCGTTCAGGCTGCCGTTCAACTCGGAGGCAATGGCAGCGGCGCACTCGACCGCCTCGGCCGGCGCCAGCTCACCGGACCGCAGCAGGCGCGCCAACTCCAGTCCGTCGCTCTCAAGGTACGTCTCTCTCAGACTCACAGGGCTCCCTCCCGGTCCGGACAGCCGTTGCCCGGCAAACCGAAAGCGTACCGTGAACCCCGCCGGATCGTTCCCCCTTCAGCCGTTGCCGATCACTGCCGATCGCTACGCGCAACGCGCCGCTGCAGGGCCGTGGCCGAATCAGGTCGATGATCTCCGCCTCGCCGAAGCTATGCACGATCGTCTATAGTCTCCCCCATGATCCGTCTACCGTCGCTTGCCTGCCGGGTCTTCCTCACCACGATGCTCGTGGCGGCCACGGTACCTGCCGTCGCCCAGACCGCGCCGCCGGGCAGTCTCGTCCACTGGCCCGGCGAGGGGATCGAGCGCTGCCTTGTCGGTGATCGGGCGTTCGCCCCAACCGAGATCGAAGGCCACTCCGGATGCCTGGTACCGGTCGGTCTCACCCGGACCGACGACATCGTGGCCGAGCGCGACCGCGACGGCGGGCGCGAACGCCTGCGCATCGGCCTTGGCGAGTACCCCTACTCCGTCCAGCGGCTGACGATCAAGGACCGGAGCCGTGTCGATCTGTCGCCCGAGAACCTGGCACGCGTACAGCGCGAGAACGCGCTGATCGCGAAACTCTGGGGCCGGCAGGGCGGTTCCCGGTTCACGCTGCCCCTGGGGCCGCCGCTTGAGAACCTGCCGGGCGGCGGCCGCTTCGGCGCCAAGCGCATCATCAACGGGGAACCCCGCTCCCCGCACACGGGCGTCGACTACGCGGTTCCGCAGGGAACGCCGGTGCTGGCGGTCGACGACGCCGTGGTCGCTCTGACCGGCGAGTTCTTCTTCTCCGGCAACGCGGTCTTTCTCGACCATGGCAACGGCCTGATCAGCATGTACTTCCACCTCCACGAGGTGTTCGTCGAACAGGGCGAAGAGGTCTCCCGCGGCCGCCTGATCGGCGCCGTCGGTTCGACCGGCCGTTCGACCGGACCGCATCTTCACTTCGGCATTCGCTGGCAGGGCGCCCGGGTCGACCCCTCGCTGCTGCTCGGCGAGTCGGAGAAGATCCCGACCGTTCGCTGACGGCCGACAGCGGTTCGGCGGCAGCGGGTTCACCCTGGGCGCGCTGTCGTATTCGAACCGGCAGTCAGGCTTCGGCCATCTCTGACGTGACCGTCTTCCCCGACGGTTGCTACCGACGGTTGCACCAGTCGCGGCGCGGACTCGTCCTGGGACGGCGCCTTCCGGCCGTACAGGCGTGCGGCATTCACCTTTGTCGCGGCAGCAACGTCCTGTTCGTCCATCCCCTTGATCCCGGCGATCGCGCGCAATGACACGAGCGCGTTCGCCGGCTCGTTGCGGTGGTCCCGTTCAGGCCCCAGCACGGGGCTGTCCGTCTCCAGCAGGAGGCAGGAAAGCGGCAGGCGGCGGACGAGTTTCTGCTTCTGCGGCGAGCGCACCACGGACGGCGGCACGGAGAAGAAGTAGCCCGCCTCGACTGCGGGCTCGGCGCGGGCGGCGCGGCCGTCAAAGGCATGAAGCTGTACCCGCTTCGCTCCCCGTTCGCGCAGCAGATCGATCGCGTAGTGGCCGGCGGAGCGGGAGTGAACGTTGAGCGGCAGGTCGAGTTCAATCGAGAGATCGATGAACAAGGCGAAGATCTCGCGCTGGACCGCCAGATCGCTCTCCTCGCGCACTTTCCAGCGGTCCAGACCGACCTCGCCGATCCCTTCGAGCCGGGATCGCTCGCGGCGGATCAGGTCGGCGACCCTCTCCGCCTCGGCCAAATCGAGGTGAGTCGGATACAGCCCGGCCGTCGGACGAACAACCCCCGGACAACGCTCGGCCAGTTCCAGGTTCCGCTCGGCGTCCTGCCGCGTTTCGCCGACCGCGACGACCGCCTCGACGCCCGCATCGCAGGCCCGCGCCAGCACGTCGTCAAGGTCCCTCGAGAACGCGGCGGCGCACAAGTGGGCGTGGCAGTCGGTGAGTCCGGTGTGTTTCGCCGACCCGCTCATCACGCTCGCAGCTTAGCCCTGGCGAGTCCCGGCGCCGCCGGCGCCCAGACGCTCCTCCAACTCCTCCACCGTCCTGGGCCAGTCCGCCTTCAGCAGGCGCGAGAGAGCCCGGTCAGCGAGCAGCCGGCCGCCGGTCTGGCAGCGAGCGCAGTAGTTGCATTCGTTCTCTGCGTACACGATCCGCTGCACCGGCGCGCCGCAGGCAGGGCATGGCTTCCGGTGTCGCCCATGGACCGCCATGTCTTCGTGGAACGCGGTCACCCTGGCGGGAAAGCGGCCGCCCGCCCGGTCGCGCAGGCGGTCGGTCCACTCGCTCAGCACCGACATCGCGGCCCGATACAAGTCGTCGATCTGCGCCTCATTCAGCCGGGTCGTCCAGCGCATCGGCGACAGACGAGCGCGATGGAGGATCTCGTCCGAGTAGGCGTTGCCGATGCCGCTGAAGAGCCTCGGGTCGATCAGAGCGCGCTTCAGGGTGTGGTTCTCCGCCCTCAGCCGGGCCCGGAACGCCTCCGGACCGCACTCCAGGACTTCAAGGCCGCCGCGGTCAAGGCTCGCCAGCCCTTCCTCGCCCGCCACGAGGTGCATGGCCGCCCGCCGTTTGCTGCCGGCCTCGGTCAGAAGCAGCGTGCCGTGCTCGAAATCGAACGCCGCCTGACCCACGCGCCCAGGGAGCTTCGCCCCGTGAGCGCCCCACCGGAAACGGCCCGCGACCATCAAGTGGACGGCGAGAAACAGCTCGCCTTCCAGGCAGAGCACGACCCGCTTGCCCAGCCGCCGCACGCCGACGACGACGCGGCCCTCCGCTTCCCCGAGCGGCGGCCGCACGGAGCGCAGCAGGAAGGGACCGCGCAGGCGGATGCGTGTCAGGTCACGGCCGACGACCCGCTGTTCGATCGCCTCGCAGTAGACGACAACGTCAGGGAGTTCCGGCATTCAGGAGTCTCCGCAGCGCCCGCGACTCGGCGAGCAACTCCTGAGCGGCCGCGAGAACGGAACCTCTGTCCCGCCGGGCCGGCGCCGCTTCCACAGGGGCGACCGGAGCCGCCGACACGGTCGATTGGTCGTCGGGATCGCCGAGGCCGGCGTCCCGACTCTGCCGCAACGACGCCAGCAGCAGGTTGCGCACCTCTTCCGCGTTGTCCAGGCCCTGGAGCAGGCCACGGTTCAGGCTGTCCTCGTCGTCATCGTCCGAACCGCCGCCGCTCGCCGTACGGATTTCCAGGTCGGCAATGCCGAACAGACGTTGCAGGGGACCGCGCTTCACCGCCATGTTCTGGATGTTCACCACCGTCATCGTCTGCTCGCGGAGGCTGTAGACGCCGTACCTGATGCGCAGCGCCCGGTCGCTCACCATGTACCAGCGCATCTCGTAGCCCAGGCGAAGCACGGAGAACGAGGTCAGGAACTGAACCACGAAGAGGACGATCAAAAGAGGCGCCAGCGTCTCGGTGAACCCGAACCAGAGAGCGGCGCCGGCCGCATGGTCTTCGAAGAACTCGACGAATCTGAGCCCGATGGCGGAGCCGACGAGGCCCACGAGTGCAAACACCTGACCTACCGACCACTTCAGCACGCTGTACCCGAAGTACCGCGACGAAGCCCGGAACACGCGCAGCGACTCAGGCGATCCCGGGGGAGGCTCCGGACGCTCGTCTACCTGGAACAACCAGAGCAACAGGCGCTTCAGGCCCCTGGGCATCCGGGCGCCGGCGGCCTCGCCAGCCGGCTCGGCGGTCATCTGTTGCCTCCATCCAACCCGCGCCGTTCGATCTCCTCGCGAATCGCGACAACTTCGCGGGCGATCTCTCGCAGGGTCGCGGCCAGGGCGGCCGCGTCGGCGCTGGCCGCGGGCGCGGCGGCGCCGGCCGCAGCCGCCGCGGCGGCAGTCGTGCCTGGACCAACTGGCGCCGCGGACCGCGCGCCGCGCATCCGGGCGTACATGAAGTTGCGCACAGCCGACAACTCCAGCAGGCCCTCGACCTTCATCTCCGCCTTCGCCGAACCGCTCGCCGTCTGCACCAGCAGCCGCGAGAGACCGAACCACCGCTCGACCGCGTTGCTCTGCACGTGGATGTCCTGGATGCGGCTGTAGGTGAGGCTGATCTCGCGCTTGAACAAAGCGCCCCAGCTCATCGTCACGCCCTCGTCGTCGAAGCGGTAGTACAGCGTGCGATAGCGAAGGAACAGGTAGGCGAAGACGAAGGGAAAGGCGGGTCCGGTGATCAGGGAGAACAGGACGTAGTACCGGAACAGCTTGGGATGGGGCCGGCGGATCGCACGCACCCGCTCCTCGGCGCTGTCGGCGAACGGTCCGTCCGCGCTACCGATCGAACCGGACGACGCCTCGCTCGTCGTCAAGCCGTCAAGACCTCCTCGATCCGGTCCAGCGCCCAGTCCAGGTCCTCCCGCTCGATCACCAGCGGCGGCGCGAATCGGATGACGTGGTCATGGGTTTCCTTGCACAGGAGTCCGTGCGTGGCCAGTTGCTCACAGTACGAGCGGGCGCCGCCCGCGGATTCAACGAGCTCGATTCCAATCCACAGCCCGCGCCCGCGGACCTCGCGCACCCGCGGCGCCTCGATGCCGCGCAACCGCCGCAGAGCGTACTCACCGAGGCGAGCCGAGTTCTCGACCAGCCCTTCCTCCTGCAGCACCGCGAGAGCCGCGCGCGCAACCGCCGCTCCAACCGGATTGCCGCCGTAGGTCGAACCGTGATCGCCGGGCCGGAACACGTCCAGGATCTCCGCGTCGGCCACCACCACCGAGACCGGGTACAGGCCGCCGGACAGCGCCTTGCCCAGCAGCATGACGTCGGGGCGGATGCCGTCGTGCTCGACGGCAAACATCTTGCCCGTGCGCCCCAGCCCCGACTGGATCTCATCCGCGATGAGGAGCACGTTCCTTTCGCTGCAGACGTCTCGCAATTCGGCGAGGAATCCATCCGGAGGAACGATGATCCCTCCCTCGCCCTGAATCGGCTCGACAAGGATCGCCGCGGTGTTCGGGCCGACTGCCGCCCTGGCGGCGGTCCCGTCACCGAACGGCAGCAGCTCGAAGCCCGGCGCGAACGGACCGAACCCGTCGCGGTACTGCGGCTCGCTCGAGAAGCCCACGATCGTCGTCGTGCGGCCGTGGAAGTTGTTGCCGAAAGCCAGGATCTCCGCCTTGCCCGACT
The DNA here is from genome assembly GCA_951813015.1 of uncultured Thermoanaerobaculia bacterium. Taxonomy (GTDB): domain Bacteria; phylum Acidobacteriota; class Thermoanaerobaculia; order Multivoradales; family Multivoraceae; genus Multivorans. Next base: position 48,541 of record CATOTG010000007.1, read on the forward strand.
CTGTGCCCTTGCGCGTGTACGCCCACTTCCGAGCCAGCTTGATCGCGGTCTCCACCGCCTCGGCGCCGGTGTTCATCGGCAAGGCCCGCTCGTAGCCGGTCAACTCGCAGACGTCGCGGAAGAACGCCCCGAGTTCGGCGTTGTGAAAGGCGCGCGACGTGACCGCCACCTTGCGGCTCTGCCGGATCAGAGCATCCACGATCCGCGGATGGCAGTGCCCCTGGTTGACTGCCGAGTAGGCAGCCAGGCAGTCGAGGTAGCGACGCCCTTCGATGTCCCAGACCCAGACGCCCTCGGCGCGCTCGATCACGATGTCAAGCGGCGCGTAGTTTCGCGCCCCGTAACGATCCTCAAGTTCCGTCGGTTTCATCGCAGCTCCCGCGCGCAGTCCCGCATTCGTCGGCTAAGTCGGCCCACGGGCCGGCCCTCCTCTGAACGATCAGAACTCGATCGAGATTCCGGCGTTCACGTAGACCGGCGTCTTGCGCAGTTCGAAGCCCGGCGCGAGCACCCCGTCGGCGCCCCGGATCTCCTCGCTCTTCGCCTTCATCGACGAGTCGAGCCAGAAAGCGCCGAGATACAGGCCGACCGGACAATCCCGCTTGAACGGGATCTTCAGCCCCATGTTCGCGCCGAGAACTGTCTCACCGGACCACTCGGGGCTGTAGGAGGCGTCCACCGACATACCGTCGATTCCTTCCGTCACGAAGGACGGCGTGCTGTAGTCGAGCTGGGCGATCACGGGGCCCAGCCACCAGTCCACGCGGCTGCCGGGACGGGTCAGATGCACGTTCAGCCCGACGAAGAACTTCTTCATCTCCACGTCAACGGAGCTTTGGCCGGTCCGGCCGCCCGGGTGCAGATACCAGTCGACCTCACAGTTGACCATGTTGCCCCCGAACGCGATCCCCACGGGATAACTCAGACGGTACTCGGCGGAGAACCCGATGCCGACGCCGTCCACGCACGCCTTGAGCCTGTCCCTCGTATCCGGACCGAGCATCGAGATGTGCACGTCGTCGCCGCTCAGCGAGCTGAGCGTCGGCAGCAGGGTCCACCGCCGATCGACCTTCATCGTCGCCGAGGTCTCCGAACTGCCTCCGGCGTTCTCCACCGTCGCCGTGTGGGTGTACTCGCCGTCGGTCCCGTGAACGACCGCACGCTCGTAGGGCTCGGCGAGAGGCTGACCGTCCAGAGCGACCGTGACCGGAGCGCCGTTGCCGTTCTCCGGCGCCACCGACACGACCGCCGTCTGACCCGCCAGCACGCGGTCCGGCTCAATCGACATCGTGACCGTCGGCGCCACCTTCATCCCGGTCGAGCACTCGGCGGTCTGGCCGGTGTTCGTCTCGACCGTCACGGTGTGCGTGAACGCGTCCGCTCCTTCGTGGGACATCTCCCGAGTGTAGGGAGACGCGAGCGGCCGCCCGTCGAGCAGCACCCGCGACACCTCCGCGCCGTGGCCGGCATTCGGCATGACGGTCAACGTGGACGACTCGCCCAGGTCAACCTCGGCAGGCGAGGCAGCCACGCTGCAGCTCGGGCAGCCGACGGCGATCGTGCGGCTCGTCTTGTCCTCGAGCCGGTCGCCGCGCGGCGACATCGCGGAGCAGGTCGCCGTCACCGTGTAGTCGCCCTCGGCAGTGAACGGGAAGGAGTCGCCGGCCGCCGCCTGCTCACTGCCGTCCGGCTTGCGAACCGTCACGGCGCCCTCGCCATCCATGCATGAACTCTGGAAGTCGAACGTCTTGTCCGAGCAGGACAGGCCACCGATGTCGAGGTCCAGCGTGACCTTCGGCAGCGGCTGCTCCGCCAGAAGTGCCAGGTTTCCGCAGGATTCCGGCACGATCATCGAGTACCACCGCCCGTTCGAGTTGAAGCGAATCTCCCAGGCCTCGAACGCCTCGTCGCCGGCCCAGCACAGATTCGCGCCGACCGTCGCCGCGCCTTGTTCACGGAAGACCATCCACTGGATCCGCTGTCCGGGCTCGAAGGTCGTCGCCGTGACGCCGCGCCAGCCCGCGACGGCCGCGAACAGGTCGTCCGCGCCGCCTGACCAATTCGCCTCGCCGAGAAGAGCCAGGATCTCGTCCCGGTAGTCCACGAACAGGGCCTGCAGGCCCTCCTGATCCGTGACCGGCGCGCTGAACCGGTTCGCTCCCCCGAGGCGCGTGATCTCGGACGCACCCTCGCACTGCTGCGCAGCGGCGGGAAGGGCGCCGAGAGTCAGGCCTCCAAACAGGAACAGGACGAGAGTCAGGCGCACCGAAGTCAGGGCGACGGTGGACTCAGCGAGCCAACGGGACTGGGACATGGGTCATCTCCTTGAGTTTCCCAGCTTCGGTCCGCATGACCAAGCGGGCCGGAGGGGCGTATATCTAATCATGTCAACACTTAGCCACGTTGACAAACGTCTGTGAGCGACCCTGGCGCATCCCCTCCCCGGGGGCGCCAGCAGGTACGGCGCTATGATACCCGACCGACCGCCCCTCCCCGACCCCAACCCCGGAACAGAAGCCGCATCTGCTGTGCGCGAAGGCGAGAAACGAGTGAACGAGACCCTCGAGAATCGGCCCCTCGGGAGCAGTGAACGACCACTCCGCGTGGCAGTGATCGGTTCCGGACCGAGCGGCTTCTATGCAATCGCCGCGCTGTTCAAGGCGGACGGCGTCGAAGCCGACGTCGACCTCTTCGACCGGCTGCCGACCCCCTTCGGCCTGGTGCGCGGCGGCGTCGCGCCCGATCATCAGAAGATCAAGAACGTCATCCGCGTGTACAACCGCACCGCCCGGCATGAGCGTTTCCGCTTCTTCGGCAACGTCGAGCTCGGCCGCGATATCTCAGTCGACGATCTTCGACGGCACTACGACCACATCGTCTACGCCACCGGCAACGAGTCCGACCGCAAGATGGGAATCCCGGGCGAGGATCTTCCAGGCGTCCACTCGGCGACCGAGTTCGTCGGCTGGTTCAACGGGCATCCCGACTTCCAGGATCGCAGCTTCGATCTCGCTTCGGCCCGGCGCATCGCGGTGGTCGGCAACGGCAACGTCGCGATGGACGTGACCCGCGTCCTGGTGCGCAACCCGGAGGAACTCGCTCCCACTGACATCACCGCGGAGTCGCTCGCCGCGCTCCGGGAGAGCAACGTCGAGGAGGTCGTTCTGCTCGGTCGTCGCGGGCCGGCCCAGGCGGCGTTCTCGCCCCAGGAGATCAAGGAGATCGGTTCGCTCGAGGGCGTCACTCTCCTGGTGTCCGAGCAAGAGATGGACCTCGACGAGATCAGCAGCGGCTGGCTGGAGAACGGCGCGGCGCGCAGCGCCCAGAGGAACGTCGCCTACCTGACCGAGGTCGCCGGCGCCCAGGCCGGGGCCGGCGATCGCCTGGTGACCTGCCGCTTCCTCGTCTCGCCGATCGAACTTCAGGCCGGCAACGACGGCCGCGTCGCTCGGGTCGTCATCGAGAAGAACGAGCTCTACGCCTCGGACGACGGCACGCCGAGACCCCGAGGCGCCGGCGAAACGGAAACCCTGGATGTCGACCTCGTGTTCAAGGCGGTCGGCTATCGCGGGGCGCCTCTGCCCGGCGTCCCCTTCCATGAACGCTGGGGGATCCTGCCCAACGACGAGGGCCGGCTGCAGACCGAGCAGGACGGCGACATCGTTCTCGGTCAGTACGTCGTCGGCTGGGCCAAGCGCGGCCCCACCGGGCTGATCGGAACGAACAGCCCCGACTCGACCGCCACGGTCAAGAAGATGCTCGAGGACATCGACGGCGTGTCCGCCCCGGCGGATCCCGCCAAGGCGCCCGGCAAGATCGTCGAGCTGCTCGAGAGCCGCGGCGTCGACTTCGTCACCTTCGACGACTGGACCCGCCTGGACGAGGACGAGGTCGCCCTCGGCGAGGCGCAGGAAAAGGTCCGCGAGAAGTACACCAGTGTCGAATCGATGATGGCGGCGGTCAATCGCCTCCGCTGACCCCTCAGCCCATGTGGGGATACCGATAGTCCGTCGGCGGCGCGAAGGTTTCCTTCACAGATCGCTGGGAGGTCCAGCGCATCAGGTTGGCCAACGAGCCGGCCTTGTCGTTCGTCCCGGAAGCCCGGGCGCCGCCGAAGGGCTGCTGGCCGACCACGGCGCCGGTCGGCTTGTCGTTGATGTAGAAGTTGCCGGCGGCATGGCGCAACCGGGCCCCGATGCTGGCGACCGCCAGACGGTCGCGCGCGAACACGGCCCCCGTCAGCGCGTACGGGCTCGTCGTGTCGCATAGCTCGAGCGCCTCGTCGAGCTCGCCGTCCTCGTAGACGTAGACGGTGAGCACCGGGCCGAAGATCTCCTCGCTCATCAGGCGGGATCGCGGATCGTCGCTGCGGACGACGGTCGGTTCGACGAAGTAGCCGACGGAGTCGTCGCAGCCGCCGCCCGACACGACCTCACAGGACGAGCCGCCGGACGCTTCCGCGATGTAGCCCGAGATGTTGCTCCAGGACGAGCGGTCGATCACGGCGGCCATGAAGTTCGAGAAGTCGACCGGCGAGCCCATCTTCACCGTCGCCAGCTCGTCGCACAGGCGCTCCCTCACCTCGCCCCAGAGCGACGCCGGAATGTAGGCCCGCGACGCGGCCGAGCACTTCTGGCCCTGGTACTCGAAAGAGCCGCGAATCAGCGCCGTGCTCAGGGCCGCCGCATCGGCCGAGGGATGGGCGAACACGAAGTCCTTGCCGCCCGTCTCGCCGACGATGCGCGGGTACGTGAGGTAGTCCTGGATCCGGTCGCCGATCGTCCGCCACATGCGCTGGAACACCGGCGTCGAACCGGTGAAGTGGATGCCCGCCAGGTGGCGGCTGGCCAGAACCGGATCGCCCACCGTCGCGCCCGGGCCCGGCACAAGGTTGATCACGCCCGGCGGCAGTCCGGCCTCTTCGAGCAGCTTCATCACGTAGTAGCTGGAAAGCAAAGCGGTGGATGCCGGCTTCCACAGCACCGTGTTGCCCATGATCGCCGCCGAGGTCGGCAGGTTGCCCGCGATTGCCGTGAAGTTGAACGGCGTGACCGCGAACACGAAGCCCTCGAGGGCTCGGTACTCGACGTAGTTCCAGATCCCGGGGGAAGACACGGGCTGCTGGCCGTAGAGTTCCTCCGCGAAAGCGACGTTGAAGCGCAGGAAGTCGATCAGTTCGCACGCCGAGTCGATCTCGGCCTGGTAGCAGGTCTTCGACTGGTTCAGCATGGTCGCCGCGTTGACGGTCGAGCGCCAGGAACCGGCCAGAAGCTCGGCGGCGCGCAGAAAGATCGCAGCCCGTTCCTCGAACGGCATCGCCGACCACTCCGGCCAGGCCTGCTGCGAGGCGGCCACGGCGGCTTCGACTTCCGCGGCGCCGGCCAGATGGCAGGCGCCGAGAACATGGCGGTGATCGTGAGGGCAGACGACCTCCTGGGTGCGGCCGGTGCGGACTTCGCGGCCGCCGATCAGGACCGGAATCTCGACCTGCTCGCCGAGCATCCGGTGGAGTCGGGCCTCGAGACCTGCGCGCTCGGACGAGCCGGGCGCGTAGTCGAGTACGGGTTCGTTGCGGGGGGTTGGTACCTGCAGCACGCCATTGGGCATTGATCTTCTTCTCCTGGGTGTTCGGGCTGCTTCGCCGCAGCGGGGGCCGGAGCATAGACCGCGCAGCCCCGGTCAGGGAATCCCGCGAACGGTGGCCGCCGAGCGAGTGTTCCCAGGGCTGCTAGAACCCTGCCGGCGACCCCGGACCTTGCAGCATTCTCCAGGCGAAAACGAGAATGCCGACGATCAGCAACGTACCGCCGACCGGCGTGACGGCGCCGAGCCAGCGGGGACCGCCAACGGCGATCAACGCCACCGTGCCCGAGAAGATCAGGGCGCCCGTGAACAGCAACCAGCCGGCGACCCGCAGATCGACGGTCGAGACGCGCCCGACGACGCCGAGGAGGCTGACGACGACTCCGCCGTACATGAGATAGCGAGCCGCCGTCTCCCACAGCGCCAGGTGCTCGGCGTCCAGTGCAGAACGCAGGCCGTGGGCGCCGAACGCGCCGGCGCCGATCGAAGCGGCGCACATCAGCAGTCCGACAACCAGCCAATTCATCCGTTGTACCTCCCGGGCCCGTCGCGGGCGTCGGCTATCGTAGCAACCTGCGTCCGCCGGATGACATTGGCCAACGGCTCAGGCAATGCAGCAGGAAACCGCAACCGACAGTCCGACCGACGGCGAACACGAAGCTGCCGAAGCCGCCGCGGAGCTGGCGCCCGCGGATCCGGGTACCGCCGAAGCAGAGGCCGCCGAATCGCCTCTCGTCTGGGCCGAGGAGTGGCTCGGAGGCCTGCTGCCGTCCGAGGCAGGAAGGTTCTACAGCGAGCATCCGTGGCTTCAACTGGTCGTCGTCACGCTGCTCTCCGCGCTCGTCGCCTGGACGGCCTGGTTGTTCCTCAGAAAGGTCGTCGCGAGAGCCTTCGCCAGGACCGAGACCGAAATCGACGACCGGCTGCTCGAGGCCGCGCACTGGCCGCTGTTCGTCTCGGTGTTCCTCATCGGACTGCGCATCGGCATCGAACGGCTGCATCTCGCCACGGACGCGGAAGACGCGATCGGCAACGTCCTCCAGACCATCGCGCTCCTGTTCTGGGTGGTGGCCGGCCTGCGCGTGGCGACCGTCCTGCTGCGAGCCGTGTCCCGTCGGCGTCAGAAGGGGGCCCTGGTCTCCAGACACACCCAGCCCCTGTTCGAGAACCTGGCCAAGGTGTCGATCGTCATCCTCGGCGCCTACCTCGCGATCAAGATCTGGGGCTACGACGTCTCCGGGCTGCTCGCCGCGGGCGGCATCGCCGGCCTGGCGGTCGGTTTCGCAGCCCGGGACACCCTGGCGAATCTCTTCGCGGGCATCTTCATCTTCGCCGACGGCCCGTACAAGATCGGCGACTTCATCACCCTGGACACCGGCGAGCGCGGCATGGTCACCGAGATCGGCATTCGCAGCACGCGCCTGCTCACCCGCGACGACATCGAAATCACGATCCCCAACGCGGTGATGGGCAACGCGAAGATCAACAACGAGAGCGGCGGGCCCCACGTCAAGTACCGGATCCGGGTCCGCGTCGGGGTCGCCTACGGCAGCGATGTGGACCACGTCGAAGCGGTCCAGCTCCAGGTCGCCGCGGACAACCCGAAGGTGTGCGAACAGCCCGAACCTCGGGTACGGTTCCGCACCTTCGGCCCGTCGTCGATCCAGTACGAGTTGCTCTGCTGGGTCGCGGAGCCGGTGCTCCGCGGCATCGTGACCCACGAGTTGGTCAAGGCGACGCACAAGGCGTTCGCCGCCGAGGGGATCGAGATTCCCTTCAGCCAGCACGACATCCACATCAGGGAATCGCCTCCGCGGCAACCCCGGCTGCCCGAACCCGCAGCCGACTGACGAAGACCGCGCCCTCGCGGGCGAAGGCGCGCTTCAACCGGGAACGGAATGAACCTCCGCAACATAGCGATCGTTGCGCATGTCGACCACGGCAAGACGACGCTCGTCGACGCGATGCTCTGGCAGAGCGGGACCTTCCGCGCCAACCAGGATGTCCGGGAGCGGGTGCTCGACTCGATGGACCTCGAACGCGAGAAGGGCATCACGATCATGGCGAAGAACACCGCCGTGACCTACACCCCGCGGAACCTCGAAGGCGCGGTCAAGGGACCCGACGGAAGGCGCCCCGCCGGCGACGTCAAGATCAACATCGTCGACACGCCCGGGCACGCCGACTTCGGCGGCGAGGTCGAACGCACGTTGCGCATGGTCGACGGGATCATGCTGCTCGTCGATGCCGCCGAGGGGCCGCTTCCCCAGACCCGCGCCGTCCTGCTCAAGGCCCTGGAACTGGGACTGCCGGCGATCGTGGTCATCAACAAGATCGACCGCAAGGACGCACGCGCCGGCGAAGTCCTGGACGAGATCTACGACCTGTTCATCGACCTCGACGCAACGGAGGAACAGATCGACTTCCCCGTGCTGTACTCCGTCGCCCGCGAAGGAGAGTGCACGAGGTCGCTCGACGCGGACCTGACCGATCTCAGGCCCCTGTTCGAGACGATCCTCGAACATGTTCCGCCACCGTCGGGGGAACCCGACCTGCCCCTGCAGGTGCTGGTGACCAACGTCCAGCCCGACGACCACCTCGGTCCGCTCGCTGTCGGACGGGTCGTGGCCGGCACGGTCCGCCACCGGCAGGCCGTCACCGTGTGCCGGCGAACCGGGTCCCGGACTTCCGCCGCCGTCTCGAAGCTGTTCGTCTACGAGGGGCTCCGGCGGGTCGCCGTGCCGTCGGCCGGCCCGGGAGAGATCATCGCGCTGGCGGGCATGACCGGAGTCGGACTGGGCGAGAGCATCGCCGACGGCGAGAACCCGAAAGCCCTGCCGCCGCTCGACGTTGCCGAACCCACGCTGTCGATGGAGTTCGGAATCAACGACTCGCCGCTCAGCGGCAAGGACGGGAAGTACCTCACCTCACGCCACCTCCGCGAGCGGCTCCTGGACGAAGCCCGGAACAACCTGGCGCTCCGGGTCGAGGCCACCGATTCACCGAACCGGTTTCTCGTCTACGGCCGCGGCGAACTCCAACTCGCCATCCTGATCGAACAGATGCGCCGCGAAGGCTACGAGTTCTCGGTCGGCATGCCCCGCGTGCTGACCCGCTCGGTAGGGGGCGACCGGCACGAACCCTACGAACTGGCGCTGGTGGACGTGCCGGAGGAGTACCAGGGTGTCGTCGTCCGCAAGCTCGGCACGCGCAGAGGGGTCCTGGCGCAGATGGTCGCCCGCCGTTCGGCAAGGGTGCGCTTGGAGTTCGAGGTTCCGAGCCGGGGCCTGATCGGCTACCGCACCGAGTTTCTCTCCGATACGAAGGGCGCCGGAATCCTCACCCGCATGCTCATCGGCTACCGGCCCTGGGCGGGGGAGATCGTCCACCGGGCCACCGGCGCACTGGTCGCCGACCGCGCCGGCCGCGTCACCACGTATGCGATCAACAACCTCCAGAGCCGGGGCGAGCTGTTCGTCGGACCAAACGAAACGGTCTACCGGGGAATGCTGGTTGGCGAGTCGAGCCGCGGCGCCGATCTCGACGTGAACATCACCCGGGAACGGAGGCAGACGAACATGCGCGCAGCCAGCGCGAACGCCTACGAGAAGACCGTGCCGCCGCGCCGCCTGTCCCTGGAACAGTCCATCGAGTTCATCCGCGAGGACGAGTTGATCGAGGTCACTCCGGCTCAGCTCCGGCTACGGAAGCGTCACTTCGACCCACACGAGAGGAAGCGGTCGGCCGCCTGACCGACTCCTCCACCCCCGCGGCCAGCACGCGTCAGCGCGTGCAATCAGCGTCCGCCAGCGCGAGCAATCAGCGTCCGCCAGCGCGAGCAATCAGCGTCCGTCAGCGCGCGCAATCAGCGTCCATCAGCGCGCGCAATCAAAGCGTCCGTCAGCGTGCGTAATCAAGCGTCCGCCAGCGTGCGCAATCGGCGAGCGTGAGCGCGTGCAATCAGCGTCCGTCAGCGCGCCTCCGCGCGCCACGGCCGGCGGGGAAACCGGCGCCCCAGCCCCCGCTGAATCTCGCGCCACTTCCGCTCTTCGTCCGGTGTGATGAAGGTCACCGCCTCGCCCGAACTCCCCATGCGCCCGGTGCGTCCAACCCGGTGTGTGAAGAGTCGCTGGGAGTCCGGCAGGTCGAAGTTGATGACCTGGCCGATGCCCTGGACATCGATGCCGCGGGCGGCCACGTTCGTCGCCACCAGGATCGGCGCGGCGCCGGAACGAAAGCCCCGCATCACACGCTCGCGAGCGCCCTGGCTGAGGTTGCCCTGAAGCGCCCCCACCGGGTAGCCCAGCGCGTCGAGCTTCTTCGCCAGCTTCCTGACGCCGTGCTTCGTTCGACCGAAGACGAGGATCGGGTCGCCGCCGCGGTCGTCCAGCAGCGTCCGGAGCGCCTCGATCTTGTCGTCCCTCCGGATCGAATAGACCAGATGCTCCACCGTGGGCTCCTCGAGGCCGGCGTCGATCTCGACCTTCGCCGGGTCGCGCAGGTACTGCTTCGCCGTGTTCGCCACCCAGTTCGGCATGGTGGCCGAGAACAGGGCCGTCTGCCGGGAAGCGGGGGTGCGGCCGAGGATCGCCTCGACGTCGCGGGCAAAGCCCTGGTCGAGCATCTCGTCCGCCTCGTCCAGGACGAGGAAACGCACTGCGCCGAGGTCCAGGGACCGCTGACGCAGGTGGTCCAGCGTGCGGCCCGGCGTGCCGACAACAACGTCGGCGCCGCGACGAAGCGCCGCCTGCTCACGCCTTATCGACCGGCCGCCGACGACTTGCGTCACGGACACGCCCCGCGCCGAAGCGAGCTGGAAGATGACGCCGGCGACCTGGAGGGCGAGTTCCCGGGTCGGCGTCAGCACGAGGGCCTGAACCCCCCGGAACGATGGATCGCAGGCTTCCGCAATCGGCACGCCGAAGGCCAGCGTCTTTCCCGATCCCGTCTGCGCCTGGCCGACCAGGTCCCGGCCCGCCAGCAGTGCCGGGATGGACTGCGCCTGAATCGGCGTCGGCTCGGAGATTTCCATTCGCGCGATCGCCGCCCGAGTTGCGCGCGAAATCTCCAGGCCGGCGAAAACGGTGTCGGAACGGGCGTCATGCCCGCGTTCGGCCACGGGCTCGACCACCGGCGGGGCGCCCTTCCTCGTTCGATTGGCCGGAGCGCCGTTCATCCGGGCGCCGTTCATCCGGGCGCCGTTCACCCGTGCGCCGCCGCCGTGAGGACGGCTACGTTGATCACGGTTGCCCTGGGGGCGGTTGCGGTTCCCCTGGGGGCGGTTGCGGTCGCCCTGGGGGCGGTTGCGGTCGCCCTGGGGGCGGTTGCGGTCGCCCTGGGGACGGTTGCGGTCGCCCTGGGGACGGTTGCGGTCGCCCTGGGGGCGGTTGCGGTCGCCCTGGGGACGGTTGCGGTCGCCCTGGGGACGGTTGCGGTCGCCCTGGGGACGGTTGCGGTCGCCCTGGGGGCGGTTGCGGTCGCCCTGGGGACGGTTGCGGTCGCCCTGGGGACGGTTGCGGTCGCCCTGGGGACGGTCGCGGTCGCTCTGGGGGCGGTTGGTGAAGCAGGAACGGCAGTACACCGGCCTGCCGGGCTCGGGCCTGAAGGGTACGGTCGTCGGGCTATCGCATTCGGTGCACACGGCATCGTGGCCTTGCTGCGGCTTCCTGCCGGACGAGCGCTGGCCGAACTGACGTTGACCGGACGGTCGTCGGCCGGACGAACCTCGGCCGGTCGCGCGTGACTTCTTGGGCATAAGGGGAACAGCTCCTCTGGTCGGGAGATAGTGATTTGGCGATCGGGCGCGGGCGAGAAAGCAGGGGGAGGACTCCGTCCACCGCTGCATCAACCCTGGCGCGGCAATCAAGCGCTCTTGGTCGTCATGGCGACCAGGGGACTGCTGGCTGGACCCGGCGAAAGGCGGACCGTACCCCAGTTCGGCTTCCTGGTCAAAGCGGAGCCTTGTCCCACGCAGGACCATTCCTTTGGTCCAGCGCTCCACGCTGGGGCGCGGGCGGGAGGCCTTCATTCCCGAGGGTCGAGAGCCGTGCCGGCGCCGAGTTGCCGATTCCGGAGTGGTTTCCTCACATCGGTCACCGAAGTTCCCGGCTTTGGAACGGCCCTGCCAGTCCCACGTGAGGTGAGCCCGAAGTGTCGACGTCAATCCCAAAGGAGAAATGAGCCTGAGCGCGTCGAAATGGGCGACAATGAGGGGCAATGAAGGTCGCTCGCACCACGGCCGACGGCAACCTGGAGTTCGCCGAGGCGCCCGAGCCGAGCCTTGAAGACGGCGAAGCGCTAATCGAACTCGTCTGTTGCGGCCTCTGCGGCACGGACCTGTACAAGCTGGCAGACCCCGGTCGAGCGCCGGGCGAGGTCCTGGGCCACGAAGTCGTCGGCCGGGTGATCGAGAGCCGCGCCGACTCGCTTCGTCCGGGCGACCGGGTCATCGCGCCGCACCACGCTCCCTGCGGCGACTGCCACCTGTGCCGCTCGCGCGCCGAGACGATGTGCCCGCGATTCGCCGAGAACCTGCTCGACCCCGGCGGCTTCAGTGAAAGGCTGCGCCTGCGCTCGCGCGCTGTCGACTGCACCGTCCGCAAGCTCCCCGCGGAACTCTCCGACGAAGCGGCCGCGTTCGTCGAACCCGCGGCATGCGTGCTGCGGGGCGTCGACCGCGCCGGTCTGACGCGCGCCCCGAGAGTGGCCGTCATCGGCGCCGGATCGATGGGTCTGCTCCACCTGCTCGTGGTTCGAGCTGCGTTTCCCGACGCGAGCATCCTCATCGCCGAACCCGACGCGAACAGGCGCTCGACCGCAACGCGCCTCGGCGCCGACGAGGCGGTCCACCCCGACAGCCTCGTTGCCTCGGCCGCGGGTCAGCCACATGCCGGTCAGCCACCAGGCGGCGCCGACGCCGTCTTCGACACGGCGGGCGGCCAGGCCGCCCTTGACCTGGCTCTTCAGGCCGCTCGGCCTGGCGGGCGCGTGGTCCTCTTCGCCCATGCCGCGCACGACGCGCTGGTCAGGTTCGACATCAATGCCGTGTTCAAGTCCGAGCGCCAGGTCATCGGCGCCTACTCCGGTTCGCCCGCGGAACAGGCACGCGTGCTCGACATGATGATCCGGGGCACGCTCGATCCGACGCCCCTGGTCACCCACCGCCTGCCGCTGTCGAAGGCCGCCGACGCCGTCGATCTGTGCCGCCGCCGCGAAGCGCTCAAGGTACTGTTGCACCCGTGATTCGCTCGCGGAGCGCCCTGCCGGACGGTCGCCTGCCCGCTCCCGGTCCGGCACGGACTCTCACGACAGGCGGCTAGCGGCCCGTGATTCCAGAGCACCAGACCCAGGCGTTCCTCACCGGTCCCGGCAGCCTGGAACTCAGGCAGCTTCCGATGCCCGAACCGGGGCCGGGGGAGCTCCTCATCCGGGTCGACGCCGCCACCACCTGCGGAACGGACCTCAAGGTGCTCCGTCGCGGCGGCCACCCCGCGATGCTGACTCTGCCGGCGCCCTTCGGCCACGAGGTCACCGGTACCGTCGTTCGCGCCGACGCCGGCGCCGCGCAGACGGAGGGCGACACCGTGGCGGTCGGCAACAGCGCCGCCTGCGGACGGTGCCAGCCCTGCCGGCACAAGCGCGAGAACCTGTGCCGCGATCTCGTCTACCTGAACGGGGCCTTCGCCGACTACATGTCGATACCCGCTGTGGTCGCGGAGCGCAGCGTTCACCCGCGGCCGCCCGGACTCGAACCGGTCATCGCGGCCATGGCGGAGCCCCTGGCATGCGCCGTTCACTGTCTCGAGCGCTCCCTCGCCGGCTGGAGCGGTCCGCCGACCGAGGCGAGCGCCTTGATCATCGGTTGCGGCCCTCTCGGCCTCATGCTGACCGACCTGTTCCACAGCGTCCGAACGCACGTCTCCGTGCTGGACCCCCATCCACATCGGCTGGCGGTTGCCAGGACCTTCGGCGCCGCCGATGCGCATCGCGGGCGCGCCGGCGAGGGGGACGACCTGGCGGACAAGCTGTTCGACTTCACCGTTGACGCTACCGGCAGCCCCGCAGGTTGGCAACGAGCAGTTTCCTGTCTTGCCCCGGGTGGGGTGGCGGCGCTCTTCGGAGGCTGCCGGCCCGGCGCCACGATCAAGATCGACGCCGAGAGAGTTCACTACCAGGAGCAAACCCTGCTCGGCGTGTACCACTACCGCCCCGCCTCGTTCCGGGCAGCACTCGACCGGTTGTCCGGCGCGCCGGAGCGCTACCGCCGACTGATCGACCGGGAACTGCCGCTCGATCGCCTGACCGATGCGCTCGATCTGATGATCTCCCGCCGCGCGCTCAAGGTAGCCATCCGACCGCACCCCGAACCGCACCCCGATTAGGGGCTTGCGCGGCAGGCGCCGGGACTCCGGCCTGCGCCCGCCGGCACGACGCCGGCTGCCCTGGCTGCGGAAGCTGCCGGTCCCGCGAAGAACGGCGAAGCCCTTTCCCGCCGGACCTTGGAAACCGGCATACCGTTTCCCACAGCTAGCAGCCTCGACCACTGCTCGCCTCTCGGACGGCCTCGGACAGGGACCAGAATCCACCCCGCAAAGGTACAGGTGCGCCGGCCGACGCGCGGGCCTTCTGGCCCGCGTTTGCGGCATACGGCGGGAAGGGGCGTTATCCGGAACCCTTCCGCGCACGCCGTATACTGCGCGCCGCGGCCTCAGATCGCCGCGAAGACCGAGTACCTCATGGCAGCCGCCGAGCATGACCTGCCGCCCGATCTCGAGGCGATACGCCAGGAACTGGAGCGCGTCGACGAGGATCTGCTGAAGGGCTTTCGCCGCCGCGTCGAGCTGTCCCGGGAAGTCGCGGGCATCAAAATCTCCTCCGCCTTCCCCTTCCGGGACCAGTTGCGCGAAGAGCAGCTCCTGACCCGCGTGCGCACGATTGCCGCCGAGCTGGACCTCGACCCGCACCAGACCGAGCGCATCTTCCGCCTGCTGATCGAGATGTCGATTGCGGCGCAGCAGGGCTACATCCGCGACCTGGACAAGGCGCCGCTACGGGTCGCCTACCAGGGCGTCGAGGGCTCCTTCAGCCACCTCACGGCGCAGCGCCAGTACGCCGGCCGGCCCGGCGGCGTCGTCCTGCATGGCTACGAACTGTTCCGCGAAGCCGCGGAGAGCGTCCACGGCGGACTCCACGACATTGCCCTGCTGCCGATCGAGAACAGCACCGCGGGCAGCATCAACGAGACCTACGACCTGCTGGCGGAAGGGGGCCTCGTGATCACGGCCGAGGTGATCAGCCAGGTCGCGCACTGCCTGCTCGCGCTGCCTGGCGCGAAGATCGAGGATCTGCGTCTCGTGCTCTCCCATCCGCAGGCGCTCCGCCAGTGCGAACAGTTCTTCCGCGACCGTTCCTGGCTTCGGGCCCAGCCCGAGTTCGACACCGCCGGCGCCGCCGCGCGCGTTCGCGAGGGCAACGACCCGACCGTCGGCGCGATCGCCAGCGAGCCCGCCGCCCGCGTTTTCGGGCTCGAGATCCTCGCCCACGGCATCCAGAACCAGGCCGGCAACTTCACCCGCTTCGTGGAAGTCGGCCGGGAAGCGGCGCCCTGCCCACCCGACCAGCCCTGCAAGACCTCCCTGATGCTCGCCACCGGCAACCACCCCGGCGACCTGGGCGAGGTCCTGCGCAGCTTTTCGCGGCGCGGGTTGAACCTGACGAAGCTCGAATCACGGCCGATCCCGGCCACGCCCTGGCGTTACCGCTTCTACCTCGACATCGAGGGCCACGCCGCCTCCGTGCCGGTCACGGAAGCACTCGAGGCGATCGAGCCGAAGACCGCCGAGTTGCGCATCCTGGGCTGCTACCCGCGTGCCGAAGTGCCGGGCCATCCCGGCGACGACGGCGGAAGTGCGCCGGCGGAAGCCGGGCCAGGCACAGGGTCGGCCGTCCCTCCCGGTTCCTGAATCCCGTCGTGGCACAGCGCGCCGACGTCGTCTGCATCGGGGCCGGGATCATCGGTCTCGCCACCGCTCGCAGCCTCTCCCGCAGATTCCGACAGCTCGACCTCCTCGTGGTCGAGGCCGAGCCCCGGCCCGCGGTTCACCAGACCGGCCACAACAGCGGCGTGATCCACTCGGGCCTCTACTACAAGCCCGGCTCGCTGAAGGCGAAGAACTGCGTGACCGGGCGCAAGCGGCTGATCGAGTTCTGCGACCGTCGCGAGATCCCCTGTGAGATCTGCGGCAAGCTCGTCATCGCGACCGACCCGGAGGAGATCCCGCGGCTTGACGAGTTGGAGCGCCGCGGACGCGCGAACGGTCTTGCCGGTCTGGAGCGCCTGTCGCCCGAGCGCATCCCGGAGTTCGAGCCCCATGCGGTCGGAGTCGACGCTCTATGGGTTCCCGAAACCGGCATCGTCGACTACAAGGCGGTCGCGGGCGCTTACGCGGACGAACTCAAGGAAGCCGGCGTACCGCTGCACCTGCGAACCCGCGTCACGGGCATCGAGCCCCGAGCGGACGGCGTCGTCGTCAAAACGACCGCCGGCGACTTCGAGGCCGGCCACGCGATCAACTGCGCCGGCCTCCAATGCGACCGCGTGGCGCGAATGGCGGGCCTCGACCCGGACGTGCGCATCGTCCCCTTCCGCGGCGAGTACTTCGACATCGCGCCCGGGCGGCGCGACCTGCTGCGGACATTGATCTATCCCGTCCCCGACCCGCGCTTCCCGTTCCTCGGCGTCCATCTCACCCGGCGCGTCGACGGCTCGGTCGAAGCCGGCCCCAACGCGGTCCTGGCGCTCAAACGCGAGGGCTACGAGCGCGGCAGCTTCGACGCCCGCGACACCTGGAGCAGCCTCAGCTACCCGGGCTTCTGGAAGATGTCCCTGCGCTACTGGAAGGTCGGCCTGGGCGAGATGGCCCGCTCCGGCAGCCGCGCCCGCTTCGCACGCGACCTCCGCCGCTTCGTCCCCGGCCTGCGAGACGCCGACCTGATGCCCGGCGGCGCCGGCATCCGCGCCCAGGCGCTGGACCGCCAGGGCAACCTCGTCGACGACTTTGCGATCGAAACGAGCCCCCGGATGCTCCACGTCCTGAACGCGCCGTCGCCCGGCGCCACCGCCTCGCTCGCAATCGGCGACACGCTCGCCGACCGGGCGGCGGAGACGTTCGAGCTGTGAGCGTCGAAACGACCGAAGCCCGCTTCGCCGTCTCCGCCGATCAGCAAGTCAGCGCGATCCTGCTCGAACCCGACGACGCACGCTGCCTGCTCGTCTTCGCTCACGGCGCCGGCGCCGGCATGCGCCACACAACGATGGAGACTTTCGCGCGCGGCGTGGCCGCTCTCGGAATCGCCACGTTCCGGTTTCAGTTTCCCTATGCCGAGAACGGCCGCCGACGTCCAGACTCGCGGCCTGTCTTGCAGCGTTGCGTCCGGGCGGCGGTGGCCCACGCCAGGGCCATGCGGCCCGACCTGCCGCTGCTTGCGGGCGGCCGCTCGATGGGAGGCCGCATGGCCTCCGGCGCCGATGCCAGCGAAGCACTCGACGTCGCTGGCTTCGTCTTCCATGCCTTTCCGCTCCATCCCCCCGGCAAGCCCGGCACCGAGCGCGCCGATCACCTCAACCAGGTCGAGAAGCCCATGCTCTTCCTGAGCGGCGCCCGCGACCGGCTCGCCGACCCCGAACTGCTGGCCGGCGTCTGCGAGCGGCTCGGTCCGCGAGCCACCCTCCACTGGATCGAAGGCGGCGACCACAGCCTGCAGGTGCTGAAGCGGTCCGGTCGAAAACAGGAAGACGTCGACCGGGAAGTGGCGGAGGCGGTCGGTGCATGGCGCCGGGAGGTGCTGGGGTTCTGTTCCTGACTTCCGCCAGCGGTACCCTTCTGTACGTGGCCAGCTTCGCGCTCTGACGAAGCGTCAGGCGGGCACGGGCAGCCGGTCCGCAGCCAAGGTGAGCGAGCTCGCGACATTCGAAGCGTCAGGCGCGCACGGGCAACCGACATTTCGAGTGGCGTGGTTAAGGCGCCCGCGCGAGGACCAGCGTCGGCGTGGCGCCGCCTATAATCCAAGCTCATCATGAGACCCACTCTTCGCCGGCTCGCGCCGGCTCTTCTCCTTCCCCTCTTGGCCTGCTCCACCGACACCTTCGACCCCGGGCCGGTCGAGTACCCGAAGACCCGGCAGGTGGACCAGGTCGACGACTACTTCGGGGTCGAGGTCGCCGACCCCTACCGCTGGCTCGAAGACCTCGACGGCGAGGAAACGGCGGCCTGGGTGGCGGCCCAGAACGAAGTCGCCGAGCCGTTTCTGGCCTCCCTTCCCGGGCGCACGGCAATCGAGGACCGGCTGCGGGAGATCTGGAACTACGAGCGCTGGAGTACGCCCGCAAAACGCGGCGAGCGCTACTTCTACAACCACAACGACGGGCTGCAGGACCAGAGCGTCGTCTACGTGGCCGAATCGATGGACCAGGAAGGCGACAAGCCGCCCGGCCGCGTGCTGCTCGACCCGAACACCTGGAGCGACGACGCGACCGTGGCGCTGGCCGGGTTCGCCCCCAGCCGCGACGGCCGATACGTCGCCTACGCGCAGTCGGACGGCGGCTCGGACTGGCGGACGTGGAAGGTGCACGACGTCGAGACCGGCGAGGACACGGGCGACCTGATCGACTTCACGAAGTTCACCTCGATCTCCTGGATGCCGGACAACTCGGGCTTCTTCTACAGCCGCTACCCCCCGCGCGAAGACGATCCGACGAAGGGCGATGGCTCGAAGGCAGTGTCCGTGTACTTCCACGCGCTGGGCACACAGCAGAGCGAAGACCGCCTCGTCTTCAGCCAGCCCGACCACCCGCGCCGCAATCCCTACGCTTCGGTCTCCGAGGACGGCGAGTACCTGCTGGTCAACCTCCAGGAGGGCTACCTGGAGAACGCGGTCCACTACCGCAGGATCGACGAACCGGACACGGCCATCCGCCCCCTGCTCGACCAGTGGGACGCGCTCTACGGCTACGTGGTGAACATCGGCTCCGTGTTCCTGTTCGAGACGAACAAGGACGCGCCGCGCAACCGGATCGTCGCGGTGGACACAGCCGAGAAGGGTACGCCCGGCAACCCCACCCTCCACGAGGTCCTGCCAGAGTCCGAGGACACGCTGTCCTACGTGTCGGCGGTCGGCCGCAAGCTGGTGCTGAACTACCTGCACGACGCCCGGACGGTCGTCCGGCTGGCCGAGCCGAACGGCATCGAGCCGGCAACACCGGCCGGCGAGGTCGAACTGCCCGGCATCGGCACCGCCGGCGGCTTCGGCGGCCGCTGGGAGGACACCGAGACCTTCTACTCCTACTCCAGCTTTGGCGCCCCGTCGCAAGTCCACCGCTACGACGTGGCCACCGGCGAAAGCACGTTGATCCGCCGCCCTGCGCTCGACGCCGACCTCGACGGCTACGAGACGAAACAGGTCTTCTACGAGAGCCGCGACGGCACGCGGATCCCGATGTTCATCACCCACAGGGCGGGTATCGAGAAGAACGGCGACAACCCGACTCTCCTCTACGGCTACGGCGGCTTCAACATCTCGCTCACGCCCGGCTTCTCCTCTTCGCGCCTGGCCTGGCTCGAGATGGGCGGCATGCTTGCCATTGCGAACCTGCGCGGCGGCGGCGAGTACGGCCGCGAATGGCACCTCGCCGGCACGAAGCAGGACAAGCAGAACGTCTTCGACGACTTCATTGCCGCCGCCGAGTGGCTGGTCGCCGAGGGCTACACGAGCGCCGGACGGATCGCGATTCAGGGCGGCAGCAACGGCGGCCTGCTGGTCGGCGCGACGCTGAATCAGCGGCCCGACCTGTTCGGGGCGGCACTGCCGGCGGTCGGCGTCCTCGACATGCTGCGCTACCACCTGCCGAGCGCGAACGCCCGCAACTGGTCGACCGACTACGGCCTCTCCGAGAACGAGGACGAGTTCCGGGCCCAGTTCGCGTACTCGCCGCTGCACAACGTCCAGGAAGGCGCCTGCTACCCGCCGACCCTGATCACGACCGCCGACCACGACGACCGCGTCGTGCCGTGGCACAGCTTCAAGTACGCGGCCGAAATGCAGCGGGCGCAGGGCTGCGACAATCCGGTCCTGATCCGGGTCGAGACCCGGGCCGGCCACGGCGCCGGCAAGCCGACCTGGATGCAGATCGAGGATGTCGCCGACCAGTGGGCCTTCGCGGCCTGGGCGCTGGGTCTCGAACCGAGTTTCTGAGCGCCCCGAGCACGATGACCACGCCCTACCGGCACACGATCGCCGCGGACGCGGCTGGCCCCGTGGTCGAGGTCGGCCGAGCACGATGACCACGCCCTACCGGCACACGATCCGCGTCCGCTACGGCGAGGTCGACAAGCAGGGCGTCGTCTTCAACGCCCACTACATGGCGTACATGGACGACGCGCTCGAAAACTGGCTGCTCGGCATCCGGGACGTTCGGGCGAAGCTCGGCTGGGAGATGATGCTCCGCCGCACGACGATCGACTTTCTCGGCTCGGTCACCGACGGCGACCTGCTGGACATCGACCTGGCAGTAAGGCACTGGGGGCGGACTTCCTGGACTCTCGGCTACCGCGGGACCCACGAGGGGCGGCTCGTGTTCACCGCGGAAGTGCTCTACGTCAGCGTGCACGACCCGGAGTACACGAAGATGGAGACCCCGGCGGAGATCCGCGCCTACATGGGGCCGGAGACCGATCTGGACGAGGGCGCCAACTGAGGCGCACCGACCTCCCCACACTGGGCACGACGCCGGCTGCCCTGGCTGCGGAAGCTGCCGGTCCCGGTTTGACCCGGCGCCTCACGTGAACCTCGACCTTTCGCCTCTCCCGCGCTCGTTCTACGCCCGCACGGCGCTCGACGTGGCGCCGGAACTCCTGAACAAGGTCCTGATCCGCGGCCGCCGTGCCGCCCGCATCGTGGAAGTCGAGGCCTATCAGGGGAAGGACGACCCTTCCAGCCACGGTCATCGCGGCATGACGAACCGCAACCGGACGATGTTCGGGCCCCCGGGTCGCCTCTACGTGTACTTCACCTACGGCATGCACCACTGCGCCAACGTCGTCTGCGGCGAGGAAGGCGTCTGCTCCGCCGTCCTGCTGCGTGCCGCCGCGCCGCTTGCCGGCCAGAGCATCATGCACCGCGCCCGCAACACGGCCAGCAGACGCCGCTCGTCCAAGCCGTTTCGTTCCGTCGACCTCTGCTCCGGCCCCGCCCGCCTTTGCCAGGCCTTCGGACTTGACCGCCGCGACGACGGCGCCGACCTGGTTCGCGCGGCGCCCCGCCTCCGACACCGTCTGCCGACCTTCATCGTCGACGACGGCACGCCGCCTCCCGCGAGCCCCGGCCGCAGCGGCCGCATCGGCGTCACCCGAGCCCCGAACCGCCTCTGGCGCTTCTACGTCGCCGCCGACCCGAACGTGTCCGGATCCCGCGGGGGCGCGATGGGCAGCCGCTCAGGGTCCCGCCCGGGCTGAACCCGGAACGCGCTCAGGCGGAGGCAAGCACCTCCGCCATCTCTCGAAGCCCTATCGCTTCGACTCCGCCCCCCTTCGGGTACCTCTCCTCCCCGCTGTGGACCAGGAAGGCCGAATCGGGACTCACGTCGTCGAGGGCGACCCGAAGTCCCCTGCCGACCGAAGGCGCCGCACCGCGCTTGATCTCCACCGCCCAGGTCCGATCACCCGGCAGCTCGAGCACGAGGTCGATCTCGACACCGGTTGCCGTCCGAAAGAAGGATGCCTCCGTACGCTCCGGCGCCGCCCGGACCAGCGTCTCCACGACGAACCCCTCCCAACTCGCGCCGGCCACGGGATGACCGAGCACGGCTTCCGTATCGTCCAGCCGCAACAACGTGTGTACCACGCCACTGTCGCGCAGATAGACCTTCGGCGACTTGACGAGGCGCTTGCGGACGTTGGCGTGGTACGGCGGCAACCGTCGCGCCAACAGGAGATCGACCATCAGGTCAACGTATCTCGCCACCGTCTTGCCATCCACTGCCAGACTCCTGGCGAGCGCGGCAGCGTTCCAGACTCCACCCTGGGCATGCGCAAGCATCGTCCAGAAACGACGCAGGGTCTGCGCCGGAATCCGGGGGCCCAGAGCGGCAACGTCCCGCTCGAGATAGGTGTGAATGAAGTTCTCGCGCCACAGGGCACTATCCGCACTCGTCGGCGCCAGCAACGCAGGCGGGAAGCCGCCCCGGATCCACAGCCGCGACTGCTCGCGCGGTTCGACTTCACGAACATCCAGAGGCCCCAGTTCCAGATACGCGATGCGCCCGGCCAGGCTCTCCCCCGATTGGCGCAGAAGATCCATGGAGGCTGATCCCAGAAGGAGGAACTGTCCCGCCGCCTCGCCCCTTCGGATGCCCTCGTCGATGACGCCGCGCAGCGCCTCGAAGAGCCCGGGAGCGCGGTGGATCTCGTCCAGCACGACAAGCCGCCCGCCGTGTCGGCCGAGGTAGCCTCTCGCGTCGGTCAGTTTCTCCCGATCGTCCGGGTTCTCGAGATCGAGATACACGCCCGTGCGTCGCGTCCCCAGGCCGCCGGGGCCGCCAGCGTCCGCAATGGCTCGGGCCAGCGTCGTCTTGCCGACCTGGCGCGGCCCCAGCAAGGCCACCGCCGGGAAGAACCGCAGCCGATCTTCCACCCGAGCCCTCAGCACTCGCGGAATCATCCTTGCAATTATGGAACCGTCGTCCAGGATTGCAAGGACAGGAGCCGCTTCAGGCCACCCGTGACTCCAGGTCCGACGAAGGCGACCTAAGGAAAGCAGAACTCCACTTACTCGCCGTCGTCGCTCATCGCGCGCAGTCGCGCCACCAGGCTCGACGTGTCCCAGCGCAGGCCGCCGAGCGCGGTGACCTCGCTGTAGAACTGGTCGACCAGGGCTGCCACGGGCAGGTGGGCCCCGTTCTGGCGCGCTTCCTCCAGCGCGATTCCGAGGTCCTTGCGCATCCACTGGACGGCGAAGCCGTAGTCGAACTTGCCCTGGACCATCGTCTCGGCCCGGTTGTTCATCTGCCAGGAGCCGGCGGCGCCGGTCGAGATCGCGCCGATCACCGCCAGCGGGTCGAGGCCGGCTTTCTCCGCGAAGTGAATGCCCTCGGAAAGGCCCTGGACGATGCCGGCGATGCAGAGCTGGTTGACCGCCTTCGTCAACTGGCCGCTGCCGGCGGGGCCGAGCAGGGTGACCGCCCGGCTGTAGCAGTCGATGACCGCGTTCACCCGCTCGAAAACCTCCGGTTCGCCACCGCACATCACGGTCAGCGCGCCGTTCTCGGCGCCTGCCTGGCCACCCGAGATCGGCGCATCGACGAAGCCACAGCCCCTCTCCGAGCAGGCCTCGGCGAGTTCGCGCGCCAATCGCGCCGACGCCGTCGTGTGGTCGACGAGTACGCTGCCCCCGGCCATGCCCTCCAGGGCGCCGCCGGCGCCCAAGGTCACCGCCCGCACGTCGTCGTCGTTGCCTACGCAGCAGAAGACGAAGTCGGCGCCGGAGGCCGCCTCGGCCGGCGTCGGAGCACTCTCGCCGCCGTGTTCTTCCACCCACTGCTCTGCCTTTGCCGCGGTGCGATTGAACACCGTCACGCGATGTCCGGCTGCCGCCAGGTGGCCAGCCATCGGGTAGCCCATCACTCCAAGTCCGACGAACGCTACGTCTGCCATACAGCCCACCTCCCCAAGCGGCGAATCGCGCCGCCGGAACTGATCGATGAAGCGCGATCCTAGCTGTCCCGAAACGAGAAGGGCGGGCGCCCAAGGGACGCCCGCCCACAGAACGGAGGCCGTTGCCCTCAGTCCTGGTTCCGCGGACGGGGACCGCGTCCGCCGGCGCCGAAGAGCCCCCGGAAGCCGCCGCGACCCTTCTCCTGCAATGCTTCCCAGCGGATCCGCTGGTCACGGTTGAGCAGCCGTGCCAGATCCTCGTCGACCCGGGTTCGCGACTCCCTCAACTGGCGCCCGATCCTCCGCCGGTCGAGCTCCAACTTTCCGACGATCGTCGGATCGGGGTTTTCGAGGTTCGCCTCGGTCTCGAGACGCCGCGTGATGTCGCGCATCCGGCTCGCCAGCAAGCGGACGTTCGCTTCATGCTGCTCACGGACGCGGCGCCACTCTTCCCGCTGGTCCTCGGTGAGTTGGAGCACCCGCGCCACGCGCTCGGCGTCGCGCTCCGCGAAGTCGCCGCGGGCACCTCGCCTGGAGCGGGGGCCGTCGTCTTCCCGGGCTGCCGCGAAGGCGGCTGCGCCGACGAGCAGGGCGGGAAGCAGGACGCGAGCGATCCGGATCGAACGGTTCAGAGTTGTCTTCATGTCGGGCGCCTCCGTTGAAAGGGGATGGGAATCGAACGTGGGGGAACAGTAAGGAGTCGGCCAGCTCCAGTCATCAAGCGGAGGAAAAATGTTCGTAACGCTTGTAAAGCCTGTCGCCGACTCGGTTTCCGCGCCCCTGGCTGGAGCTGGTTCAACGGTTCAGGAACGCAAGCAGGTCCGCCATGTCGGCGTGCTCGAGCCCCGCCGCGAGCCCCTCCGGCATCGTGGACAGGCCGTCGCTTCGAACGTCCCGGACTCGTTCGGCGGGCACTTCGATCAGGTCACCGGCTACTCGGAGGACGACTCCCCCACCGGTGCTCTCCGCCAGCAACCCCGTGTAGACCTCGCCATCTGTTGTCTCCACGATGTAGCTCACGTACTCGTCGTCGACTTCGGCGTTCGGGTCCACGATGTCGCGCAGTACCTTCTCCGCCTTCCAGTTGCCGACGCGGGACAGATCCGGACCCGACCCGCCGCCCGAATCACCGCTCCGGTGACAGCCGGCGCAGAGGTCAAGGAAGAGGCCGAGCCCGCGTCCCGCATCCCCGGCGATTTCGAGCGCCGGCCGCATGACCTCGGCCGCGGCGGACCAGACGAGGTCGCCACGGTCGCCGCGCCTGGACCAGCGGTCGTCGTCCTTCTCGGCTGCCACGAACGCAGCCGCGGCGGCGGCGAGCAGAACGGGAAGCAGGACGCGAGCGATTCGGATCGAACGGTTCAGGGTTGTCTTCATTTCAGGCGCCTCCCGGGCGGTGGAATCAACGGTGGCGAGACAATAGACTCGGTCCGCCGGTCAGTCATCAAGCCGTCGCAAGTTGTTTGTAACGCTTGTAAAGCCCTCCATTGACGAGGTTTCCGCGGCGCTACACTGCCAACGATGCCTGTAGCCGGCAGCCCGCGAAGCGCACGGGGTTCGAGCGACCGCTGGACCCTGATCGTCGCGACGGTCGCTTCGTTGCTGCTGGTGACGCTCGCCGTCCTGCAGTACCGCTGGACCGGCGAACTGAGCGCCGCCGCCAACGAGCGGATGCGTGCGAACCTGGAGGAGTCGAGCCGGCTGCTTGCCAACGACATCGACGCCCCACTGGCTCAGCTTCAGGCCTCGTTCCTGCGCACCGCGTCTCGGGTCGATCAACGCTGGAGCCGGGGCGGCACAGCCGAGCGGTTCGAAAGGCTGCTTGCGCGAGCCGTCCAGGACTGGCGCGGGAGCGCCGCCTTCCCGGACCTTCTGGACCAGACCTGGATCGTGGCCACCGACGGCCGCGAAGGAACGCGCGGTGTCTTCCGGCTCGACGAGGACGGCGGCCGGTTCCAGCCCGACCCCGGACCCGACGACCTGGAAGAGCTCGTTCGCCCCTTGCGGCCGCCAGGCCGCCGGCTGCCCGGGACCCGTACGGATCGACTGCTGATTCCGGCCCCCGAACGGACGTCTGGCGGCCGACCTGGACCACCGACGACCCTGATCGTGTCCAGCCTGGACGTCTCGGTACTCGAACGGGAGATGCTGCCCGGGCTGATCGAACGCCACTTCGGCGCCGTGTCCCCAGGCGGGGCGCCGCCCTACCGGGTTTCGGTGACCGACGTGTCCGGCCCCGCGCCGCGCCACGTCTTTCCCGAGCCGGCAGGCGCGCCAGGGGACGCGTCCACCACCCCATCCGACGCAGCGGACATCGAGTTCGGGGCGCTGCGGATGCGGCCGTTCCCCGAACGCCGCGACGACCGCGACGACCGCGACCGACCGGGCTTGCGACCGAACGACCGCGACCGACCGGGCTTGCGACCGAACGACCGCGACGACCAGCGGCTCTTCCCCGCCGGCGAACGGACACGTCGCGAGCGCGCCACAGAACGTGACCGGACCGACGGCGCCTGGCTGGTGCGGATCACGCACCGCCGCGGATCGCTCGAAGCCGCTACGGACATGGCCCGCCGGCGCAATCTCTACGTCAGTTCCGGCGCCCTGTTCCTGATCGGCGTCGCCTTCGCCCTGGTCCTGGTGTCCGCCCGCCGCGCCCGGGCGCTTGCCGCTCAGCAGGTCGACTTCGTGGCCGGCGTCTCCCATGAGTTGAACACGCCGCTTCAGGCGATCCGTTCGGCGGGCGAGAACCTGCGCGCCGGGATCGTGCGTGAGCCCGCGGACGTCCGCGGCTACGGCGAGTTGATCGACCGCGAGGGGCGGCGGCTCCTGCGCCTGGTCGAGCAGGTGCTCCAGTGGGCCGGCATCGGCCGTCGCCCCGCGCCGGCGCCGACCGAGCGACTCGACGCGGGCGCACTCCTGCGCACGGCCATCGCCGAATCGAACTGGTTCCTGGAGGAACACGGAGTCGAGCTTGACCTGTCCGGCCTCGACGATCTGCCCGCGATCCAGGGCGACCGCGACGCCCTCAACCTGGCCTTTGCCAACGTCCTGCACAACGCGGCCAAGTACGGGGCGGACGAAGACGGTTCGGTCCGCGTGCGCGTCGAGGCCGGATCCGACGGTGGCCGGTTGACCGTCAGGGTCACCGACTACGGTCGCGGCATTCCGGCCGCGGAACGGCAACGCATTTTCGAACCATTCGTTCGCGGCCGCCGAGCGACCGAGGGGACGATCCCCGGCTCCGGCCTTGGACTGAGCCTCGCGCGCAAGACGATCGAAGGTCACGGCGGCTCGATCACCGTCGACAGCGAACCCGGCCGCACGGCGTTCAGCGTCTTTCTGCCGGCGAACATCGAATGACCGCCCATCGCCTGCTGCTGGTCGAGGACGAGCCGAGCCTGGCCCGCACGGTGAGCGACCGCCTGGTCGCCGAAGGCTACGACGTCGAGATCGCGGCCAACGGACCTTCGGGCGAACGGATGGCCACCGAGGGCGACTTCGACCTCGTGCTGCTCGACATCAGCCTGCCGCGGAAGAACGGTTTCGACGTCTGCCGCGATCTCCGCCGGAAGGGCGTTGCGACCCCGATCCTCATGCTGACCGCCCGCAACGAACTCGTCGACCGCGTCCTCGGCCTGAAGCTGGGCGCTGACGACTACCTCGCCAAACCCTTCGAGACGCTGGAACTCCTGGCGCGGATCGAGGCGCTGCTGCGACGGAGCCAGGCGGGGACAGCGGCGTCAGGCGCGGCTGCCGACACTGCCCGCGGCTACCGTTTCGGCGACGTCCGCGTCGACTTCGACCGCGCGCAGGTGTGGCGCACCGGCGAAGACGGCGCCGAGGCCGAGATCGCCTGCTCGGCGCTCGAGTACCGGCTGCTGCGGTTCCTGATCGAGAACCGGGGCCAGGTCCACGACCGCGACCGCCTGCTCGACCAGGTCTGGGGCTACGACGCAACGCCGACGACCCGCACCGTCGACGTCCACGTGTCGTCGCTGCGGCAGAAGGTGGAACCGAACCCGGGCCGGCCGGAGTTCATCGTCACGGTCCACGGCCTGGGCTACCGGTTCGACGGCTGACGACGTGCGTCATGCTGGATGCCGCCATGACTCCGGAGCTGTTCCTGCGACGAATCGAGGAGGAGTTCCCGGAGATTTCCTGGAACACGTATCGTCACCTGACGCACGGCTGGGACCATGCCGTTCTGATCCTCGACGAAGCACTCGTCTTCAGGGCCCCGAAGGCTCCGACGAGCCTGGGCGAAGTCGAGAACGAAGCCGGGCTGCTGCGCCACCTCGAACGCAAGCTTGAGGTCGGCATCCCTCGGTACATCTACCAGGCGGCGGACGGCTCGTTCGGCGGCTACAGGCTCCTTCCCGGCCGCGAGCTGGATCCGGGCACGTTCCGGAAACTCTCCGCGGAGGAACGCGAGACCATCGCGGGGCGCCTCGCCGCATTCCTGACGTCGATGCACGAGACACCGAAGTCCATCGCCCGACGGCACCAGGTACCGGAGGAAGATGCCGCGAAGGACTACGAAGATCTCGTTCGCGACACCGAAGCGCTTGTGTTCCCGCATCTCGCACGGCGGGATACGCTGGCCATCGAGGCCTTCCTCGCCGAGCTGGCTGCCGAGCTGGAGCAAGGCCGTCCAACCGGTCTCGTGCACGGCGACCTGAGCGGCGAGCACATCTTGTGGGACGCGGGGAAGCGGCAGGTCAACATCATCGACTTCAGCGATCGCATGCTGGGGGACCCCGCCATCGATCTCGCCGGTCTGCTCGCCTACGGACGGGGGTTCGCCGAGCGCGTATTCGAGGAGTACGGCGGGCCGGGGGACGAGCGGACGTTCTGGAGGGCGCGGCTGTGCTTCAAGCGGACCGCGCTCGAGACGATGGTGCACTCGCTCCAAGGCTATCCGTGCACTTTCGAGGAAGGCTACGCGGCGTTCGAGGAGAGGTTCGCCGGGTGAACGCCGCCAGGGCGGCGATCCGATAGCCTTCGCTGCTTCGCAGCAAGCGCCCCGGCGCCAGCCGCCATGACCGCCGACACGAACACTTCCAGGCCCCTCGACTTCATCCGGGAACGAGTGCGCGCCGATGTCGCGGCGGGCAAGCACGGCGGCAATGTCGTCACCCGCTTCCCGCCGGAGCCGAACGGCTACCTCCACATCGGCCATGCGAAGGCGATCTGCCTCGACTTCGGGGTCGCCGAGGAGTACGGAGGACACTGCAACCTGCGCTTCGACGATACGAACCCGACCGCGGAAGACACCGAGTACGTCGACGCGATCGAGCGCGACGTGCGATGGCTCGGCTTCGACTGGGGCGGCGATGCGCTCTATGCGTCGGACTACTTCGACCAGCTCTACGAATGGGCAGTCGAGCTGATCCGCAAGGGCAAGGCCTACGTCTGCAGCCTGAGTCCGGAGGAGGCCCGCGCCTACCGCGGACGCTGGAACGAGCCGGGCCGCGAGAGCCCCTACCGCAACCGGTCCGTCGAGGAGAACCTCGACCTCTTCGAACGGATGAAGAACGGCGAGTTCGCGAACGGAGCGCACACGTTGCGCGCGAAGATCGACATGTCGTCGTCGAACATGAACCTGCGCGACCCGGTGCTCTACCGGATCCTCCACGCGGAACACCATCGCACGGGCGCCAGGTGGTGCATCTACCCCATGTACGACTGGGCCCACGGCCAGTCCGACGCGATCGAGAACGTGACTCACTCCCTGTGCACCCTCGAGTTCGAGGACCACCGGCCGCTGTACGACTGGTTTCTCGATCACATCGACGGCATCCACCGGCCAGTGCAGATCGAGTTCGCGCGCCTCAACCTGACCTACACCCTGACCTCCAAGCGCAAGCTCAGGCGCCTGATCGACGAAGCCCTGGTCGACGGCTGGGACGACCCGCGGATGCCCACGCTGACGGCGCTGCGCCGCCGCGGCTGCCCGCCCGAAGCGATCCGCGACCTCTGCGCGCGGGTTGGCCTGACGAAGAACGACTCGGTCGTCGACCTGAGCCAGCTCGAGTTCGCGATCCGCAACGAGCTGAACCGGACGGCGCCGCGGGTCATGGGTGTGCTGCGGCCGCTCAAGATCGTGATCGAGAACTACCCTGACGATCTCGTGGAGGAACTCGACGCGATCAACAACCCGGAGGACGCTTCGGCGGGCGCCCGCAAGGCGCCGTTCTCCAAGGTGCTCTACATCGAACAGGACGACTTCCGGCGCGACCCGCCGCGGAAGTTCTTCCGGCTCGCGCCGGGCCGGGAAGTGCGGCTCCGTTACGCCTACTTCATCACCTGCACCGAGGCGATCGAGGACGAGGACGGCAACGTCGTCGAACTCCGCTGCACCTACGATCCGGCGACCCGCGGCGGCGACGCGCCGGACGGTCGCAAGGTCAAGGCCACCCTGCACTGGGTGTCGGCAGCCCACGCGGTTCCCGCCGAAGTCCGGCTCTACGACCGTCTGTTCAACCATCCCAATCCGGCCGCCGCTCCCGGCGAGATCGAGGATCATCTGAACCCCGGGTCGCTTGAGGTTCTGAAGGACTGCCGGCTCGAACCCAGCCTCGCCGAAGCCGCGCCGGGCGCCCGGGTCCAGTTCGAGCGGCTCGGCTACTTCTGCGTCGACCCGGACAGTACCCCCGACGCGCTGGTGTTCAACCGGACGGTGACGCTGCGCGACACCTGGGCGAAGATCGAGCGGGCGCAGAAGCAGAAGATGGCCGGAAAGAGACCAGCGGCAGCGGAACCCCCCCGCACCCCGGTAAAGCCGGGATGACCACCGACCCATCGACCAGGAGGCGCGCGCTCCGGTGCCGGCGACGCCCCGTTCGCACTGCAATCACGGAGTAACGGCGCCGCCATTTGGCCCACTTCGTCGCACCCGGCTGGCGAGGTCCACGACGTGGGCGCCCGGGCTCGATCCGTAGTCCCGGGGGTGACAGGTCAAGACGACGATCTGGATTCTCGCGGCCGCTTCCTCCAGGAGGTCGCGCAGCCACGCCATCCGGCTCTCGTCGGTCTGGGTCAGTTGATCGTCCAGGACGACGAAGGCGCCCAGGACTTCGGCGATCGAGATCCGAAGCAGCATGGCGATCTGCTCTCTGGCGCCGACGGAGAGCTCGCGGAATCCGCGCTCGGCGCCGGCGAAGCGAATGCCCGCAACGTCGAGGTCCGGTCCGATCGCCAGGTCGCCGTAGCGACCCCCGGTCAGCGCGGAGACACGGGAGGTCACCGGTTGAACCAGCGCCTTGCCGAGATGCGCGGTCTCCTGCTTCTCCACTTCCCGCAGCGTCTCGGCCAGGAGCTTCCATCCCTCGTAGTCGACCTCGAGGCTTGCCTCGCGCTCACGGACCGCCTCGACGGCCTCGCGCGCGTCCACCGCCTGCTCCTCGGCATCGGCGCCGCGGACCTGCTGGAGGGCGCCGCGGCTCACGAGCAGGTCCTCCGAGATCCGCGCGACCTTCCGCCGGGCCTCCTCGAAGGTCCGCTCCAGCTCCTCGACGTCGGCGCCGGCCCCGTCCGCCGGGACTGGATCGCTTTCCAGAGCCGCCACGAGCTCGCGACTGCGCTGCACCTCCCTGCGGGCGGTCTCGACGTCCACTCGTTCCAGCGCCTCCTCGTGCACGCGAATCCCGCTCTCCAGACCCGCCAGCGCCTCACCCTGCGAGGAGCGCTCCCGTCTCGCCTCGTCCCGCTCGGCGCGGGCGGCTGCACGCCGCTGCTCGACATTCAAGGCCTGGCCGCGCGCCTCGTCGGCCTCCAACGCAGCTTCGGCGCGGATGGCTTCGAGCCGGCTCTCGGCCGCTTCCAGGTTCCGCGCGAGTTCCGCGCCCCGCTTGTCTTCCCCGGCAAGCAGGCCGCGCCAGTCGAAGTCGGCCCGCTGCAGCTCGACCTTCCCCGCCTCCCGCTGCCTCCGTTCGCGGACGAGGTCCAGATCATCCTGCTTCACCCTCGCCTGAAGGCGACGGAGGCGCTCCGCCCCCTCGGAGATCCTCTTCTCGACCTCCGCGATCTCCGCGGAAACTACCGCATCCTCCCTCGGCTGCACCTCGAGATCCCGGACGTGCTCCTCGACCGACGCGCCTTCCCCGAGCGCCTCGGCCAGGGTTCGGCGAGCTCGGTCCAGATCACCCCGGGCCAGCGCCTCGTCGCGCCCCAGAGCCTCGATGCCTTCCGCCCGCACCCGCGCCTCGACGGCGCTCCGCCTGCGCTCTTCGGCAGCGGCGAGGAGCGAGTCGGCCCTGCGGCGGACGGCTTCGAGTTCCGCGACGGAAGCGACACCCGCCTGCTCCAGGAGCGGCCGCCTGACCGCGTCGAGTGCCAGATCGGCGGCGTCGGCAGCCGCGGCGAGTTCCCGGCCGCCGCCGCGCACCTGCACCCTGCCGAAACCGGGAATGTCGATGCGCAACGCGCGCCGCGCCTCGAACTCCGCGTGCCGGTCCTCTCCTGCCTGCACCGGGTCCGCGCCGTCCGCGCGCACCTCGGCCATCGCGCCGGCGAGGATCTCCAGATCGACCACGAGACCCACGGCAAGCCGCTCCTGAGCGATCCGCGATTCCGTCTCGAGCCGGTGCAGGCGCCTGATCTGCTCCGCGTCCGGCGCCCGAAGATCGACAGCCGCCCTCCGCAGTGAAGCCGCCTCCTCTTCGGCGGCCTTTGCCGCGGCGGCGTTCTGTTGCGCTTCCTCGACCTGTCGAGCGAGCCGCTTCACCTTCCGGCAGGCGGCCAGGCAACGGGCGGTGAGGCTCTCCACCCGGAGGTCCCCCAGCCGGCGCCGGTCGGACTCGCCCGCCTGTTCCGCCACGACGATCAGGGCCCGCGTCCGGGAGAGTCGCTCCTCCTTCTGCTCGATTCCGAAGTCCAGCGCCCCGATTTCCCGGTCGAGTTCGAGGAACCGCTTCGCGTCCGAGACCAACCGGTCGAACTCCTCCTGTCGACGCACGATCTCGATGCGCTCGTTCTCCGCCTCCTGCTCACGCAACCGCCGGCCCTGCTCGTCGCCACCGGTCTCGACCTCGCGCACACGTTGGCGCGCCACCTCCAGCTGCGCGTCGAGACGGTCGACCTCGCGTTCCAGCTCGGCATGCCGGCCCGACAGTGAACCGATTCGCCGGCGCACCTCCTCGGCGGCCGCGAGCTTCTCGCCACGTGTTCGCATCGCCTTCTCGATTCGCGCCAGTTCCTCCTCGGCAGCGCGGAGTCCCGTTCGCGCCTGCTCCACTTCCCCGAGCCAGGCGGCTGCCGCTCGCGCCGCGTCCAACGTCCGCGCCGCTGTCGCGGCGACGGTTTCCGCCGCGGTCTGCTCCTGCTGCAGTTCCTTCACCCGAAGGTGAACACGCTGGCTCTGCTCCCGCTGCGCCAGCACCTCCTGCTGGCGTTCCTCGGCAGCCAGACGTTCCTGCCTCAGTTGCGTCCACGGCGACGTCCGACCGCTGCGCCGCCGCCCGGTGGCCGTATACGCCTCGTCGACCTTCCCCTGCACCGCCAGGAGCAACTTCTTCAGCCGGGGATCCTCCGCCAGACCCTCGAGCGCCCGCATGAGCTGCTCGCGTCCGGAATCCGTCGGATCGTCGGTCAGGCTGCGTTCGAGGATTCCGGTCACCTCGTCCTGGCGGCCCAGGAGGGCAGTCGTGATCAGGGTGCTCGGCATTCCCCGCGGGCCGCCCCGGCCCCCGGGCTTCCTCGCTCCCCAGCCCAGCATGTCGGTCAACCTGCCGTCGACTTCGCGGCCCCTGCTTTCCGTTCGAAAGTCGCGGCCGTCGCGGGAGAACTCCAGCAGGGACTGGCCGCCGCCGACCTTGAAGGTCTTGCGGACCCGCCAAAGGCGCTGATCCTCCTGCTCGAAGGTCAACGCGACCCTCGGCGGCGCGTCGCCGTGCCAGTCGTTCAAGACACCCGCGGCACTCGAACCGGACTGCAGCAGAAGCACCGCCCGCACCGCTTCCGCAAGGGTCGACTTGCCGAGCTCGTTCGGACCGTGGAGCACGTTCAGGCCGGGTCGCAAGTCGACCGAAGCCTCGGCGATGCCCGCGCAGTCGACGACCTCGAGGCGGCGGATCCACACGGCGTCAGGCCTGTTCCCGCGCCAGCCGGTACAGGTGATGAAGCGCCCGGTCCGCCACTTCCGGACGGGTTCGGCGGTGCTCGCGCAAACGCTCGACGGCCGCTTCCAGCACCGGCATGTCGCTCGCGAGGTCGATTGGCGCCGAGGCTTCCAGACGGAGACCGCGCCGCTCGACCTCGAGCACGCCGACCTTGGGCGTCGACGCCCACGAACCGCCCAACCCGGTCAGGATGCGCTCAGCCTCGTCGTACTCCGCCATCGGCAGCTCCATCTCCAGCACGAGCCTGAGGACCGTCTTGCGGAGGTTCGGCTCAGCCTTCAGGCGGCGGAGCTCGTCCATCGACCGACACGTCTCTTCCCGCCAGTTCCAGGTTCCGACGCGTTCCCGCCGCACCAGGGCGCGCCGCCGCCGGTCCAGAGGAAAGAACACGATCGCCACATGACCGGCATCCCGCTCGCCGAAGGTCATCGCCTCCGGCGTGCCGGGGTACACGGTCGGCGCGGCCGCCTCCGGCTCGACCTCCCGAAACCCGTGGGTGTCGCCAAGGGCGAGGTAGTCGAACCCCCGCGCGTCGGCGCTGCCGCGGGCGATCGGGAAGTTCGTCTCGTGCCCCTCGATATCGAAGGTCTGGCCGTGGACCATGCCGATGCGAATCCGCTCGTCCCCGGGGGCCCGACACGGCAACGAAGCGACGAGGTCCGTCTGCCCGGCGCGGGATTGGCAAGGGCTGGCGCAGAGGACGGCATCCTCGCCGATGGGCAGCTCCCATCCGCTCCGGTCCACGACGTGGACATGGCCCGGCAGTCCCTGGCGGAACGGGTGGGCGGCGTCGTACACGGACCTCCGCACGATGGGGTCGTGGTTGCCCGGCAACAGGACGACGGGCCGGCGCCAGTCCCGCCGGCGGAACTCGTCCAGGAGTCCCTTCCACCACACATCTTCGGGCGCCGGCACGTCGAACAGGTCGCCCGCGCACAGGACGGCGTCCACTTCGTACCCTTCCGCCTGTTCGAGAATCCGGCGGACGACCTGAAGCCGGGCCCGGGTCAGGCGCTTCTCCTGGTCCTTCCCGAACCGCGAAAACCGTCGCCCCAGATGCCAGTCGGCCGTGTGCAGCAGCTTGAGCGCCACGTCATTCTCCTCCCCAAGGTGAACCATTTCCCGGCCCGGCGTCATTCGGCAACCTTTCGCCCGGTACCCGTGCCGCCCGATCCCAGGCCGCTCGATCCCAAGCCGCTCGATCCCAGGCCGCTCGATTCCACGCCGCTCAATCCCAGGCCGCCCGATCCCGGGCCGCCCGATCCCGGGCCGCCCGATCCCGGGCCGCCCGATCCCGGGCCGCTTGATCCCGGGCCGCTTGATCCCGGGCCGCTTGATCCCGGGCCGCTTGATCCCGGGCCGCTTGATCCCGGGCCGCTTGATCCCGGGCCGCTGGATCCCGGGCCGCTCGATCCCGGGCCGCTCGATCCAGGGCCGCTCGATCCCGTGCCCCGGCATCCAGGCCCGGAGCGCCGGCGGGTCGGATCTCGCTGAGCCGGCGGTCTTCGAGCGAACTTTCGGCGCGCAGGGATCATCCGATGACGAACTCCGCGGTGAGCAGCCTTTCCGTCTCGGGCTTGCGGTAGCGGCGACCGTGAGCATGAGCCAGCCAGCGGCGATAGGTCTCGTCATCGCCCGCCGCCAGTCCTTCGATCCGGGCGTCCAGAGCCTCGATCCTGCGCTCGACGGCGCGCGCCTCGGCTTCGGCTCTGGCTCGGTTCTGCGCGCCCATCGCGCCGTCCCGGCGACCTTCGGCGGCCGCGAGACGAGCGCTCTCGCGGCGCCGGTCGCGCCGCAGGACGAGGAGACGATCGGCCAGATACTGATCCAGCTGGTCCATCGCCGCTTCGAAGCTCGCCTGATCGTCCCCGGCCCCGCCGGCCTGCTCCAGGAAGAGCTCCTCCTCGACCACGTCGTCCAGGTGGTCCGCAGTGACCTCCAACGGCGGTCGGAACTCGCCGACGTCAACACAGGGCTGACGCAGCAGGTCGAGCGCGGCCGCCGCCGGACGCAGCACCTCCGCGTCCTCGAACACGGCGGTGACACACAACCGGTCCTCGCGCTCGAAGCGGGCATTCGTCACCCGGGTCAGGGCCAGCCGCCCGCGGCCGCCTCGCCGCCGTCGGAGTGTTTCCGGCGCCGCCGCGGCAAGGTCGAACCGGACCCTGAAATGGCCGCTGCCCGCGGTGCGCGCCTCCTCCACCGCCGCCCGGATCAGTGGATGGCCGGGATGGAGCGACTCGGCGTCGCCCAGGTCGCGCGCCGGGCCCAGGCCGATGGAGACGCCATCGACCAGACAGGAGGGCAACGACCTGGAGGCCCGGACGTGAATCAGGCGACGACCCTCCCGCTGGCTCCGGCCCCAGGAAATCCCCCTGGCATCCAGAAACGCCGTCGCCACCCGCTCGAGTTCGGCGTCGAGGTCGGCGAGCGTCGCCGGCAGTTCGGACTCGATGCCGCGGAAGACGTCGCGGACGGACTCGTCGAGCTGCTTCTCGATCAGGGCGGTCGTGCGCTCGCGCACCTGTTCGAGCTGCTGCCTGCGCTCCTCCAGCTCATCCCGGAGGCGGCGCAGCTCGTCCTCGACCTCCCGCACCGACCTGGACCGATCCCAGATCCGCCGCATCTGCGCCTCGAAGTCCGGCCCCAGCGCGGAAGCGAGTTGATCGGACGAGTCGCCGCGCGGCGTCTGCAGCACGACGTCCGACATGTCGAGCACCTTGCCGAACAGGTCGAGCTTCGTGCCGAGAATGTCGAGGGTGAGCCGCTGGGCCTCGTTGTCCTTCGCCAGGAAGTTGATCACCGTGACGTCCCGCTCCTGCCCGTAACGGTGGCAGCGGCCTATCCTCTGCTCGATGCGCTGAGGGTTCCAGGGCAGGTCATAGTTCACCAGGGTGTCGCAGAACTGGAGGTTCAGGCCCTTGGCGCCGGCCTCCGACGAGATGAAGACCCTGGATCGGGTGCGGAACTCGTGGACCAGGGCCAGGCGAACCGCGACCGTGGGACTCGGCCGCAGCCGCGGCTCGATATCGCACTCCACATCTTCGCGCCAGGCCCGGAGCGCCTCCGCCGCGCGCGGCGAATCGTTGGCGCCGCTAAACAGGGTGATGTCGGCCTCCACGAGGTCCGTCCGCTCGAGCAGCAGGTCGCGCAGGTACCGCTGGGTGGTCAGGGATTCCGTGAACACGACGACCTTGCGCCGCCCTTCGGGCCGCTCAAGAACCAGGCGCACCGCCTCCACCAGGCTCGCGGCCTTGCTGTCCCGCGGGAGGCACCGGGCGCGGCGAACGAAGCTCTCGACCCGCTCCAGTTCCGCCCGCACGGCCGTCGGATCGATCGCGGGCGCATCGGCGGGCGCATCAGCGAGCGCATCGACGGGGCCATCGACGGGGCCATCGACGGGGCCATCGGCGGGTGCATCGGCGGAGCCATCGACGGGGCCATCGGCGGGCGCATCGGCGGAGCCATCGACGGGCGCATCGACGGGGCCACCGACGGGGCCATCGACGGGCGCGGCGACGGGGCCATCGACGGGCGTATCGCCGAGCGCATCGGCGGGCGCATCGACGGAGCCATCGACGGGCGCATCGGCGGGGGCCTCGGCGGGGGCCTCGACGGGGCCACCGACGGGGCCATCGCCGAATGCCGGCGCACCGGCTTCGGCCTCCGAATCCGCACCGTTCTCCTCCAGATCGGCCGCGAAAGACGGCTCGCTGTCGGCGCCGGCCGCCCCGCCGTCGGCGAGCATCCCGCGCAGGCGCGCGCCGACCCGCTCCAGACTGTCGGCCAGCGCCGCGGTCGACGAGGCCATTCTCCGGTGGAAGCCCAGCAGCAGCAACTGCCGCGAGCTGCCGCTGAAGGCGTGCAGCGTCGGCTCCAGCAGATAGGCCGTCACGTCGTCGTACAGAGCGCGCTCCTCGGCGCTCATCGTGTACTCGAACAACTGGGCGCGCCTTCCCACGAACGGCTTGTCGAGGAACTCCTGGGCCTGCCGGCGAAGGGTCCGCTGGACCACGACGCCAAGCCGCCTTCGGAGCTCCCCGGCCTGCTCGACGACGAGCTGCCGCCCCGCATCGTCGGCGCAGAAGACATCCTCGAAGACCGGTTTCGAGCCCAGCAGCGTGCCGGTGCGGTCGATGTACTGGACCAGCCCCCAGAGTTCGGCCAGGGAATTCTGGATCGGCGTCGCGGTCAAAAGAAGCACCGGGGCGACGCCGATGATCTGGCGCAGGCGGTGGGCGACCTGCGCGTAACGGCTGTCCTCATCGTAGGCGCCGTAGCGGTCGAACCGCCGGTGAATGGCGGCGAAGACCTCGTGAGCCTCGTCGATCAGGCAGAGGTCGAACGGCGGCGCATTGCGCAGCCGCTCGAATCCGCCGGCGCCTCCTGCGTACTCCCGCCCAACGAGGAACACGCCAGGCGCATCGAGATCGACCGCCGGATCCGCGGCCTCGACCGCCTCGATCCCGAACAGCGTGTACAACTCGCTCTGCCACTGGCCGAGCAACGGGCGCGGCAGCACGATGAGGATTCTCTCGGCGCCCTCAGCCATCAGCTGGGCGATGACGAGGCCGGCCTCGATCGTCTTGCCCAGGCCCACCTCGTCGGCGAGGATGCAGCCTCCTTCCGGAATGCGGCGCAACGCGAACATGACCGCGTCGATCTGGTGCGGGTTCGGGTCGACCCGCGCACGCCGCTGCGAAGCGACCTGGCGCCGGCGCTCGCCGGCCCGGCGGGCGCGGACGAGCTCCTCCGCGAAGTACCGGCGGTGGATCGGATGAACCGGCATGAACGCCGCGTCTGCTCGGGTCTCAGGAGGCCGCGCGGACGGCTTCGAACCGCTTCTGGAGCTTCTTCATCCGTTTGCCCGAAATACCGCCAAGCGCGTCGATGGCGCCGCGGATGCGGGCGCGCACGAGATCCGGGCCGAGGATCTCCATCGACTGGAACAGGGGCAGCGAAGCGGTCTGGCCGGACATCGCGACGTAGAACGGCCGGGTCAGGTTGCGCAGGCTCATGCCGAGCACTTCGGACAGACGCCGGAAGTGGCCCTGGATGACGTCGGCGGTGAACTCCTGCTCACGTTCCAGCGTCCACAGGATGAACTGGAGCGCCTCGACGACCTGGGCCTCCTCGACACCCTTGACCGCCAGCTTCTCCCGCTCGACTTCCGGCGCGTCGACGAAGAGGAAGTTCGTCAGCCGTCCCCAGTCGCCCAGCGTCTCCAGGCGCGGCTGCGCGAGGGCGGCGATCGCCGCCAGCCGTTCCCGCCCCATCGACCACTCCCGCACGAGGTCCGCCAGGCCGGCCGCGTCGTGATCCTCGCGCAGGTAGCGGGCGTTCAGCCAGCGCAGCTTGTCGAGGTCGAAGACGGGGCCGCCGAGCGAGATGTCCTCGAACCGGAAGCCGTCCACCAGCTGGTCGAAGCTGAACTTCTCCTCGCCTTCAGCCCGGCTGGAGACGATGAGTCCCAGGAAGTTGAGCAGCGCCTGGGGCAGGAAGCCGGCGTCCCGGAACCAGGTGATCGAGGTCGGGTTGCGCCGCTTGGAGAGCTTGGAGCGGTTCGCGTCGTTGTTGCGGAGCAGCGGCAGGTGGCAGAACGTCGGTGGTTCGTAGCCCAGCGCCTGGTAGAGCCGCAGGTGCTTCGGCAGCGAGTTGATCCACTCCTCGCCGCGGATCACGTGGCTGATCCCCATCGCGTGATCGTCGACGGTGCATGCGAGGTGGTAGGTCGGATAGCCGTCGGCCTTGAGGATGACCTGGTCGTCGATCAGTTCCCACTCCCGCCGGATCTCGCCGCGCAGCAGGTCCTGCATCACGCACTCGCCTTCGGTCGGCATCGCGACGCGCACGACGTGCTCCTCGCCGGCGGCGGCTCTCCGCGCGGACTCTTCCGATGAGAGGCCTCGGCAACGGCGGTCGTATCCCGGGAAGCGCTGCCGGGCGCGGTTCTCCCGCCGCATTTCCTCCAGACGCTCCCGGGTGCAGAAGCAGCGGTAGGCGCTGCCGGCCGCGAGCAGGCGGTCGACCTCCGAACGGTGGAGGTCCAGCCGCTCGCTCTGGCGATACGGCCCCTCGTCCCAGTCCAGGCCCAGCCACTTCAGGGCATCGAGGATCGCCGCCTCCGACTCGCGGCTCGAGCGGGCGCGGTCCGTGTCCTCGATCCGCAGCACGAACACCCCGCCGCGGCTGCGGGCGAAGGCCAGGTTGACCAGCGCCTGGTAGGCGGTGCCGACGTGCGGGTCGCCCGTCGGCGACGGCGCGACGCGCACCCGCACCGGAGCGGCCCGACCTGGCCCCGCTCCGGCCACGCCAGGCAGCGAGCCCCTGGTTCCCGCCGCCCGCCGAGCGGCCACCCCGTGTCCCGCATCACTCATCCGCGCACCCCTGGGCGGCAAGGCCGGCGCCAGCCCTCAGGTCTCGCGGCCGCCCCGTGTCCCGAATCACTCATCCGTGCACCCCTGGGCGGGAAGGCCGGCGCCAGCCCTCAGGTCTCGTGGCCGCTCCGTGTCCCGCATCGCTCATCCGCGCACCCTCCCCCGGTGGTCCTCGAGCCGCCGCCGGAGCGGCCGCAGCTCGGCCTCGGCGGTTCCGGCCCGTTCCAATGCTTCGATCACCTGTTCGATCCTGCGGCCGGCCTCGTCATGGAGACCGGCGCCTCCCAGGGCGTCGGCCAGCTCCAGTTGAAGCTGGACCATCAGATCACGCAGGCCGGGATCGGAGGCGCCGGCGGCGGCCGCCCGGTCCAGCCGCTCCAGCGCCCGGCCTACGTCGTTCGCCCTCATCGCGAGCATCGTGGTCACCAGCAGCATGTGGACATCGGCGGGATCGTCCGCCAGCACCCGCTCCGCCTCGGCCGACGCCTGCTCGAAGCGCCCCAGCTTGAACAGCGCGCCCGCCAGCACCGCCCGTCCGCCGGCCAGGTCGGGGTCGATCTCGAGGGCGCGCCGGGCCGACGACGCCGCCTCTCGGGGACGGTTCATCCGGTCGTAGACGCCGGCCGCAGCGAAGTGGGCCTGCGCGTTGCCGGGCGCCAGCTCG
Organism: uncultured Thermoanaerobaculia bacterium; assembly: GCA_951813015.1. GTDB lineage: Bacteria > Acidobacteriota > Thermoanaerobaculia > Multivoradales > Multivoraceae > Multivorans. The sequence goes on from CATOTG010000007.1 coordinate 88,991, forward strand.
AGCAGCCGGAGGAGCTCGGCGAGCGAGGGCTGCAACTGGCCCGTCTCCCGGTAGGTCTTGCTGCGGCGAAGGAAGCTCTCCGAATCCACCGCCAGGACGTCGACCTCGGCGCGGCGCGGGTCGCGGTGGTGGATCATCGGCGGCAGGCTGCGCGCCGCCTGCGCCAGCCGCCGCGCGCCGTCGCGGTCGCCGGCCCGGTGACGCGCACGCGCCAGCGTGGCGACGATCGCCTGAGTCTCCGGGCTCAAGCCGTAAGCCCGTTCCAGGTGACCCACGGCCCCGTCGACCTCGCCGCGGGCGAGCGCCAGGCGGCCCAGCCCGAGGTGCGCCACCGCGTTGTCCGGTTCCAGGCGCGCCGCTTCCGCATAGTGCGTGTCGGCCTCGGCAGCCAGGCCGACCTTCTCCAGAGCGGCGGCGAGCCGGACCCGGGCCGGGGCGTAGCGGGGGTCGAGCTCGACTGCCCGCCGGTAGAGGCTCACCGCGGCAACCGGATCGTGCGCATCGGCGAGAACGCCTCGCAGGTAGACCCAGCGGAACCCGGCAGGCGCAAGGCGCGAAGCTTCGACGTAGGCGGCCTCGGCCTCGGCGTCGAGTTGGTGGGCTTGAAGAACCATGCCGAGACGCCCCCAGGCGTTTGCCGACCCGGGTTCGAGGCGGGCGGCGGCCAGCTCCTTCTCGATCGCCGAACGGACGCGGGGTTCAACGGCCGTGAGGTCGGGGCTCGGGAGCTCCGCGGCCTGCATGGCGGCGGCGAGGAAGACCGCAACGAGCAGCATGATCCAGTTGCCGTCGCGGCAGGCAGCGCGTACTGCCTGCATGACGGCGGCGAGAAAACCGTGGTCGGCAGCGGATCGCCGGCGCCGGATTCGCGGCATGGGCGTCATCGGCCCGTTCCACGAACGAGGACGACTTCGGCGCCGCGCTCGGCGCCGTCGAACTCCTCGACCGCACCGCCTGGCCAGGTGACCTCGAAGCGTTGGACACCCACGGCATCGCCGAGGCCGATGTGCAACGGCGCATCGCCGCCGGTCAGGTAGCCGCCGAGCGGCAGGACGAGGCGGCGAACCGGACGACCGCCGACCCGAGCCACGACCGAGGCGCCAAGCGCCGTCCGCTGCAGCTCGGGATCGACGACCCGCAGGCTCACCCAACCGCCCGAACCGCCCCCCGAACCGCCGCGCGATTCGTTGCGGTAGATCCGCGCCGGCCCCTCCAGGTTGCTAACCAAAAGGTCCAGGTCGCCGTCGCCTTCCAGGTCGAACGGGACGAGGCCGCGGCTGACGTCCAGCGCCGCGCCGAAGTCGCCCGAGGCGCCAGTCGCGTCGACGAAGGCGCCCTCGCCGTCTCCCAGCATCAGCAGATTCGGTTCCGCGTAGCCGCGCCAGAACCAGTCGTCGCGGTCCGAGAGCGCGGCCGGACGCCGCTTGACGGCCCCGTTGACCACCGCGAGGTCCAGGTCGCCGTCGTTGTCCGCGTCGAAAAAGGCCGTTCCGAAGCCCGTGTAGGGAGTGCTCGGCGCCGCCAGGCCCGCCTCAGCCGCCCGGTCGTCGAAGCCATCAAAGAGGCCCGGCGCGCCGCCCAGGTTCACGTACAGCGTGTTCGTCTCCTCGATCAGGTGGCTCAGAAACAGGTCCAGGTCCAGGTCGCCGTCGATGTCGCCCAGTGCGATGCCCATGCCTGCCTCGCCGACCCCGAACCGATTGTAGGCCGCGCCGAGCAGCACCGCGTCGTCCTCGAAGGCGCCTTCGCCGCGATTCATCCACAGCTGGTTGGGATCGGCGTCGTTCGCGACGTAGACGTCGATCCCGCCGTCGTCGTCGAAGTCGGCGGCGGCGACGCCCAGGCCGGCGTCGGCGATCAGCGACACGCCGCCCTCGCGGCTCTGGTCCACGAAGCGCCGGCCGCCATCGTTCCGGTAGAAGACGTCCGCCTCGCCCTCGAACTGCTGCGGACCGCAGTAGTCGACCCGTCCGCCCTGCACCTGGCATTCGCGCGCCTCGTTCCACTGGACGTAGCGAGCCACGTAGAGGTCGAGCCAGCCGTCGAGATTCGCGTCGAAGAACACCGCCGACGTCGACCAGGCAGGCGTTGCCAGCCCGAGTTCAGCGGTCGCGTCGTCGAAGCGGCCGCCGCCATCGTTGCGGTAGAGGATGTCGTCGCCGAAGTTCGTCACGTAGAGGTCGAGATCGCCGTCGTTGTCGATATCGCCAACCGCGGCGCCCATGCCGTGGCCGGGGTTGTCGAGCCCGGAGCCTTCCGTCGCGTCGACGAAGCGTCCGCGCGGCCTCTGCAGGTAGAAGCGGTTGCGCCCCGCATCGCCGGCGACCGCGCTGCCCGCGTTCGGGAAGTAGAGGTCGAGCAGGCTGTCCCCGTCGGCATCGAACGCGGCTACGCCGCCGCCCATGATCGCCGGCATCGGGTACGAACCCGCCGAGCCCGTTGCGTGGACGAAGTCGAGACCGGTCTCGGCGGTCACGTCGACGAAGCGGACGCTTCCAGTCCGCGTCGCGTCAGCGGACGCCGGGGCGGCCGGTTCCGAGGCGTTCTCCGCCGGAGCGCAGCCCAGGAGCGCGGGTGCGGCCAACGCCGCGAGAAACCGCACGTCCATCAGTTCACCTCGACCGTCGCCTCCGCCTCCAGCCGGCGGCGCCGACGGGCGTAGCGCTGGATCATCCCCAGCATGGTGGCTTCGTCGTGGATGCCGCACAGCGGGAAGGCATCGAACATCAGCGTCGGCGCTCCTTCCACGCCGGCAGCCACAGCGCTGCCGGTCGCCGCTGCCAGCCGACGGCCCGCGGCGAGGTCGTCGACCGACGCGACGCCGCGCTTGCCGAAGTGGCCGCGGCGCTCGAACTCCCCGAAGAGTTGCTCGACAGCGCCCGCCAGTTGGTCGGGATCGTCGCGGTCGCCCTGCTCGTGGAACGTCGTGAACACGCCCCGCCGCCACTCCCGCTCGACCGCCGGATCGAGTCCTCGATCGATCGCCAGATCGAGCGTCAGCGCGACCTCGCCGGCCAGGCGCGAGTCCGGCCAGCGGGCGGGCGGATCGAGTTCGATGTCGAGCGCCGTCGCGACCTCGATCAGACTCCGCCGCCGCACGGGGTCAAGCAGCCGCCCGCGTTGGAAACGCCCGATCCCGGTCAGGTCGATCGCCTTCCAGCGCAGCTCGATTCGCTCCTCCGCAAGCTCCCGACCGATCCGTGCCAGCACCCGGTGGGCGACGTAGCTCAGCGAGGAGGCGAAGTCGTAGTAGACGAACACCTCGAGTGCCGCTTCTCCCGAGCCGCGAGTCTCTTTCCCGCTCAAGTCCCGTACCCCGCCGGATTCTCGCTCTGCCAACGCCAGGCGTCGGCGCAGATGTCGTCGAGATCGCGCTCGGCCTTCCAGCCGAGCTCCCGTTCCGCGAGGGCCGGATCCGCCCACGCCGCCACCGCGTCGCCCGCCCGCCGGGACTCCAGGACACACGGAACCTCCCGGCCGCTGGCCCGCCGCACGGCCTCGATCACCTCGAACACCGTGACGCCGCGGCCGGCGCCCAGGTTGTACTCCGCGCAGCCGTCGACCGCCGAAAGATGGTCGAGAGCCCGCAGATGGCCGGTCGCGACATCCACGACGTGGAGATAGTCCCGGATCGCCGTGCCGTCCCGGGTCGGATAGTCCGTCCCGAACACGCGAAGCTCCGGCAACCGCCCTGCCGCAACCTGCATCGCGCTCGGCAGCAGGTTCTCCGGGACACCCCGCGGGTCCTCGCCGATGCGACCGCTTGGATGAGCCCCGGCCGGGTTGAAGTAACGCAGCGACAGGATGTGCCAGCCGGCCTCCGACGCGGCGAGATCGCGCAGCATCTGCTCCACGAACCGCTTGGTCTGACCGTACGGGTTCGACGCCAGGCGCGGCGCGTCCTCGGCCAGCGGGCAGGCCTCCGGCGCCGGATCGCCATAGACCGTCGCCGACGAGGAAAACACGAGCCGGCGCACGCCGTGCCGGCGCATCGCCCCCAGCAGGCTGATCGTCCCGCCCACGTTCGTCCGGTAGTAGCCGAGTGGATCCGCGCAGGACTCCCCGACCGCCTTCTTCGCCGCGAAGTGGATCACCGCTGCGCACGGGCCGTCGCCGAACGCCCGGTCGAGCGCCGCCGCGTCCAGCACGTCCCCCTCGACGAAGCGCAGTCCCCGCCCGGCGAGCTCCTCCACCCGGCGCAGGGCCTCCCGCGAACTGTTCGACAGGTCGTCGATGACCGCCACGTCCCAGCCGGCGGCCAACAGCTCGACGCACGTGTGACTGCCGATGAACCCGGCGCCGCCGGTGACCAGAACGCGCTCCGCCATGGCTCGGAGTCTATTGGCGGCCGGTCTACGCCGACCCGGGATCCGGGACGTCGTGCACCGCTTTGGCGCTAACGGTCTTTCGCCACCGGCACGGCGAGCGTCACGTCGAGGTCACCGCCGCTCAGATCGACATCCGAGGAGCCGACGACCAGTTCTGTCGAAAGGTTCCTTCCCGCGGGCCGAATCTCCAACCGGTACCGCGCCGCGAACAGACCGTCGATCACGAAGGAACCGTCGTCCCCGGTGCGGGTCGTGGCTTGCCGGCGCACCGTCCGCGTCACGTCGTTCTCCCCGGCGCTCCAGGCAGGCACCGCGGAGACCCGCATCCCGGCGGCGGCCAATCCCGTTTCGGCGTCGAGCAGCCAGCCACGGACCGAGGCGCTGTAGGCGTCGAAGTCGACTCGGGAGGTCGTCTCGGCCAGGCGCACCCGCCGCTGCCGGCCCACGGCGGCAAGCGCGACTTCGCCACCCTTGCGCAGGCCGTCGATGAGGAAGTGGCCTCGGTGATCCGTGTTCACGCTCCAGGCCAGGTTCTGCCGCTCGTCGGTCACGAACACTCGTTCGCCCGCCAGCGGCAAGCCGTCGAGCGTGACGGCGCCCTCCAGGAGAACGGTGTCCTCAGTGAACGAGAGTTCCACCTCGGTGATCCCGGGGGCCGCCATCCGCAAGGGCGCCCGGCGGGAACGACCGGTTGACTCAACCGAGGCGATCACCGTCGTTGTGCCGTCCGGCTGCCGGAACGGCATCTCGAACACCGGCGCCGTCGCCGTTCCGCCCGTGGCAGCGTGCATCCTGCGACCGGACATTCCTCCGGAGGGACGGATCGTCTCGACCATCAGAGAGACCTTGCCAGCCTCGGAAGGCGTCAGGCCACGCACCGTGACCCGAAGCAGGCCGGCGCCGGGCCCGGTCAGTTCCACGTATGGCGCATCGCCCGCCGCGACCTCCACTTCGACCTGCGGGCCCGCCATGTTGTCGGACTCGGCGGCGACCGAGTAGGAACCCGGCTCGACGATCAGTTCGAACTCCCCTTCCGGCCCCGTCGCAACGAATGAACAAAGGTCTCACCTTCACTCAGAGCGATCGCGGCGGCTTCGACCGGCGCCCCGTTCTCGTCGACCACGCGACCCTGCAGGACGATCTCCGGTTCCAGGACCACGTCTCCCACGGACTGCTCCTTGAGCGAACCCGAATCCGATGCCGGCAGCCTCCTCCGCACCGTTCCATGGCCGGGAGCGGCCGCGACCAGCCATCCATCCCTAGCGCCGGCGGGATCGAGCGCGAACTCGCCGTCGTCCTCCGTGCTGACTACCTGCAGCAGGGTCGGATCGTCCCCGACGTTCCAAAGGGCGGCGTCGCCAATGAAGCGCTCCGAGTCCCACGGCCCGGCCAGCCCAACCGTTCCTCGAATCCCGCCGCCGGCGGCGGCTACGAGCCGGCCGCGGATGGCGCGGTGAGGGACCAGTTCCAGAAGGATCGGCTGGCGTCCCGCGCCGCGAACCTCGCTCAGGTCGCGCCGCGCCTCGCCGTAGCCCGCCGCCCGGGCGACGAGCTGCCCTTGGCCCGGCGATTCGAAGACCTCCAGCGAGAATCGCCCCGCACCGTCGGACCAGGCCACGGGCCGTGCGCCGGTTCCGTTGATCGACACACTGGCGCCACCTACTCCGGCGCCGGCCGGATCGGCAACAGTCCCTTCAAGCCGGAGCAGCGGTTCGAGCGACAGCGCCACGGGCGGCGACGCCCAGTCGATCTCAAGAGGCGCGAAGCGTTCGGCCAGCACGTTCGTTCTCGCGGCGCCCGGCGGGCCCTTGGCCATCAGCAGGCCGCCAGTCAGGCGCCCCCCGTCAAGGGCCAGCAGCGCACCGGCGGACGACCAGTGGACCGCGGCCCACCGGGCCGTTTTTTCGGACCTGGACAAGGATCGTCCATGGCTCACCGCCACCGGAGGCCGCGCGCTCCCAATGAGATCGGCCACGCCCGCCACATGTTCGACCGCATCCAGGCCACCATCAGCGGTCAGCACATGGTAGACGCCCGCCAACGCCCGGAAGCGTCCTCGTTCGTCCGTCGCGCCGGCTGGCCAACCGTTTTCGCCGACCAGAATCGCGGAGCGTTCCGGCACACCGTTTCTTCTCAGCACACCGCTGACGGCCGGCGCCGTTGGTCGCTTCAGCTCCACCGCAAGGTCGGCGCCCGCCTCACACTCCACGACTTCCGCTTCGTAGCCGGGAGCGCCGATCGTCAGAACCTCGAAGCGGCGCAAGCCGGACCGGGACGACACGATCCGCCCGCCGAACTCGTGGCGAGCCGGCCTTCCGGCCTCGATCCGGCGAATCGGCGGCCAGACCGTCCAGGAGCGCGCATGACCGAAATCGCGCAGACTCCCGCCGCGCACGATCCAGGCGCTCGACGGGTTCTTCAGCGACACCGTGCAGAAGGCCAGCTTCTTCAAGTCGTGCGGCGGCAGCAGAGTGTTCGTCTCCGGCCCGACCAGGAGGAACGCCCACTCGCCGGCGCCCGCACTTCGCGCCCGGACCCAACGCACACCCGGTTCGTCCACTTCGAACGTGAAGCGGCCGTTCACGACGTCAACCGTCGCTTCGACCGGGAAAAGGCCGTTCAGGTCGTCGTTCAGCACAGCGCTGAACAGTTCATGGAGCGACGGCGCCGGCGCCAGGGAGACCTGGACCGGGCCAGCGTCGGCCGCATCCCCGATCGAGCCATGCACGTCCACCGAAGCCGAAGCTCCGGCTGCAGCCAGCATTGCGGCCGCCAACCCCGCGGCGACGATCCGATTCAGAACACCTCCGAAGACGTTGCGCCGCATGCTTCCTCCCCTCAGAAGGAACTGCAAATCTACTGAACAAACAGTCCAACTCCTCCACGCCGCCGATGCTTCCGGATTCGCCCGGGCGCAAGGCGGCGGTGTTACGATCGCCCGCCGGATCGGAGGACCTCAAAGCCATGCAGACACCCGTTCGAGTCGCCGTCACCGGAGCCGCCGGTCAGATCGGCTATTCCCTGATCTTCCGCATTGCCGCCGGCGAGATGCTCGGACCGGAGCAGCCGGTGAGCCTTCAGCTTCTGGAGATTCCGCCGGCGATGGACGCTCTCGCGGGCGTCGTGATGGAACTCCGCGATTCGGCCTACCCGCTGCTGCACGACATCGTCCCCAGTTCGGACGCGAACGAAGCGTTCGACGGCGTGGACGTGGCACTGCTGGTCGGCGCGCGGCCGCGCGGGCCGGGCATGGAGCGCAAGGATCTCCTGCAGGCGAACGCGGCGATCTTCTCCGTCCAGGGCAAGGCGCTCGACGCCCGTGCGAGCCGCGACGTGCGAGTCGTCGTGGTCGGCAACCCGGCGAACACGAACGCCCTGATCGCGGCCAGCAACGCGCCTGGCCTCGACCGGCGGCAGTTCACGGCGATGACCCGACTCGATCACAACCGGGCGATCAGCCAGCTCGCCGAAAAGACCGGCGCCCACACCACCCAGGTCCGCAGGATGACGATCTGGGGCAACCACTCGGCGACCCAGTACCCGGACCTCGACCATGCGCTCGTCGACGGCCGGCCGGCGCCGGAACTGGTCGAGGAGGCATGGACCCGCGACGAGTTCATTCCCACCGTCCAGCAGCGCGGTGCGGCGATCATCAAGGCCCGCGGCGCCTCCTCGGCGGCCTCCGCGGCCGCCGCGGCGATCGACCACATCCGCACCTGGGTCCAGGGCACCGCCGACGGCGACTGGGTGAGCATGGCGATCCCGGCCGACGGCAGCTACGGCGCCCGCGAGGGCGTCGTCTACTCCTTCCCGGTGACCGTCAGCGGGGGCGACTACCAGATCGTCCAGGGGCTCGACCTCCACGAGTTCGGCCGCAGCCGGATGCAGGCGACGCTGGACGAGCTGTTCGAAGAGCGCGCCGGCGTCGAAGGACTCCTGCCGTGAGCACCGACCGGCGTACCGCCGGCAGAATGCCCGTTCCCGGTGAGACCGCAGCGGGTGGGTGAGCCTCCTTCCTGCAGAGGCGATCACCTGCGGGGGAGGCTCAACGCGGCGGGGGCTGGAGCCGGACACGGCGCCGGCGGCAGGTCTGGCGCATCAGGGGCTCGCGCCTCACCGCGTCTGCGCGCCGCAGCGCTATGCTGACGCCGCGTCCACTCCCAACCGTCCAAAACGGAGGACACGATGGATCAGACCCTCCATGACCGCCTGAATGCACATCTGCAACTCGAGTTCGAGGCCGCCCACCGCTACCTGTCCATGGCGCTATGGCTCGAACGCATCGATCTGCCCGGCTTCGGCGCCTGGCTGCGCGGCCAGTCCGCGGACGAACTCAGCCACGCCCACCGCATCATCGACCACCTCGCCGACCGCGACCTGCTCGTCCGGATTCCCGAGATTCCGGCCCAGCCGACCGAGTGGGAATCGCCGGAGGCCGCCGTTGCCGCGATCCTCGAGAGCGAGCAGCGTGTGACCAGAGCGATCGCGGATCTCTACGACCTCTCCGAGAAGGTGCATGACCGCGCCGCCTCGATCATGCTCCAGTGGTTCGTCAACGAGCAGGTCGAGGAGGAGAACGTTGCCCGCACCCTGCTCGGCAGGCTCCGCCTGGTCGGCGGCGACGGGGTCGGTATGCTGATGATCGACCAGGAACTGGCCAAGGGCACAGTACCCGGCGCCATGGCGGAAGCCGGCGCAAACGGAGCCGAATGACACAACCTGAGGACCCCCAGACGCCCAAATCGCAGGCGCCCAGCCGGCGGTACTCCAACTACGTCCTCGGCGTCCTCGTCCTGGTCTACGTCTTCAACTTCATCGACCGCCAGATCCTCTCCATCCTGGCGGAGGACATTCGCAACGATCTGGGCGTCAGCGACGCTCAACTCGGCTTCCTGTACGGCACCGCGTTCGCCGTCTTCTACGCGATCTTCGGGATTCCGATCGGCCGTCTGGCCGACATGTGGACCCGCAAGAGCCTGATCTCGATCGGCCTCGCCGCATGGAGTCTGATGACCGCGCTGTCGGGCACGGCGCGCGGCTTCGTCTCGCTCGCCGCCTACCGGGTCGGCGTCGGTATCGGCGAATCGAGCGCCGGGCCGGCGGCGTTCTCCATGCTCGGGGACTACTACCCTCCCCGACTGAGGGCCACGGTCACCGCGATGTACTCGAGCGGCGTCTACATCGGCGCCGGTCTCGGCATCCTGATCGGCGGCCAGATCGTCGACCGGTGGAACAACGCGTACGCCGACGGCGGTGCGCCGTTCGGCCTGGTCGGCTGGCAGGTTGCCTTCTTCGCGGTGGGCCTGCCGGGCCTGCTGATGGCGATCTGGGTATGGACTCTGAAAGAGCCCGTGCGAGGCCAGAGCGAGGGCATCGTGACTCCGCCGCATCCGGCGCCGTTCAAGGAGCTCGGCCGGGAGACGACGGCCATTCTGCCGCCGCTGACCCTGATTTCGCTGGGACGAAACGGCGGCTTCAGGTCGGTCGTGCGCAATCTGCTGATCGCGGTCGGCTGCGCCGCCACCACCTACGGGTTGATCCAGGTCTTCGGCAACCCGGTGCAGTGGATTGCGCTAGCGATCGGCGCCTACGCTTTCCTGTCCTGGGTGCAGGGACTCCGGTTGAGGGACCGGCCAACGTTCGAGTTGATCTACCGCTCCCGCGCGATGATCTACGGCATGTTCGGTTTCGGCTGGATGGCGTTCGTCGGGTACGGCCTCGGCTTCTGGGCGCCGACGTTCTTCCGGAGGGTTCACGATCAGAGCGCCGGCGAGGCCGGCCTGATTCTCGGCCTCACGGCGGCAGTTGCCGGCTGGATGGGAGTCGCGGGCGGCGGCTACTTCTCCGACTGGATGAAGCAGAAGACGCCGAAGGCCCGGCCGCTCTGCGGGCTCATCATCGCCCTGGCCTCGATCCCGCTCGGCGCTTTCTTCGTCCTGACCGGGAGCGTGACGACCGCCTACGTGTTCAACTTCCTCTTCACGCTCTTCGGATCGGCGTGGATCGGTTCGGCCGTCGCCATGGCCAACGACCTCGTGCTGCCCAGGATGCGCGGCGCCGCCTCCGCGTTCTACATCCTCATGATGACCTTCGTGGGGCTCGCACTGGGCCCCTTCCTGATGGGTTGGCTGAGCACAACGCTTGAGGCCGGCGGCGCCGACTCCGGCCGCTCGCTGCAACTGGCGATGCTCGCCAGTCTCGGCGCCTACGTCCTCGGCGTGATCTTCTTCTGGCTGGCCGGGCGCTGTGTGGCCGGGGATGAAAGCACGCGGATCAAGCGCGCCCAGGCTGCAGGAGAAGTCGTCGAGGCGGCCTGAGAGGCAGGCACCCGCTTCCACGCGGCTACCGGTTCGGCCCCCGTTCCATCGGCACCGGCTGCCAGCGTTCCAGTTCGACCCGCGGCAACACGGTCGGGTTGACGCAACTCATCGGCCAGCGGCCCGAGAGCGCCAGGGCGACTTCCCGGCCGACGCGCCGCCGGGTCACGGGCCGCATGCGGGTCGTGGCCGAGGCGACATGGGGCGTGAGGATCACATTGTCCATGCCGAGCAGCGGGTTGTCTTCGGCCGGCGGCTCCCGTTCCAGCACGTCGAGCGCCGCCGCGGCGATCGCGCCCGACTCGAGGGCCTTGATCAGAGCCGCTTCGTCAACCGTCGGGCCGCGGCCGGCGTTGACCAGCACGGCCGTCTCCTTCATCGCCGCGAACTGGGGGCCGGAGAGCATGTGCCGCGTCTCGCTGTTGAGCGGCGGGTGCATCGACAGGTAGTCGGAACGCTCGAGCAACTCGTCGAAACTGACCGGTTCGACCCCCTCGCCGGTCATCTTCAGTTCGCTGACGTAGGGGTCGTGGGCGATCACGTGCATGCCGAACGGCTTGGCGCGCCGCGCAACTGCCCGGGCCACGTTGCCGAACGAGATCAGGCCGAGAGTCTGGCCCCACAGCCGAGGCACCTCGTTGAGCAGGGGCCGACCCTGGAACCAGTCGCCGCGCCGCACCATGGAGTCCATCTCGCGCATTCGCCGCGCGCCGGCCAGCAGCAGCGCCATCGTGTGATCGGCCACCTCCTCGATGAACACGTCGGGCACGTTCGTCACCACGATGCCCGCCTCGGTCGCCGCGTCCACGTCCACCATGTCGACGCCGACGCTGCCGACACCGATCACGATGCACTCGTCGAGCCCGGCGATCACGGACCGTGAAATGCGGAAGCCCCACGAGGTGATCACCGCGGAGGCGTCGCCGGCCTCGGCCAGGAACTCCTCCTCCGTCTTTGCCGAGACCTCGACGAGTTCCGCCACCGGCAGCAGCGCCTCCAGCTCGAACTGATAGCGCGTCTCCACGGATGCCGCCTTGGCGATGCCGGGCAGTTGGACGACGACTTTCTGCTTCTTCACGGTCTAGGCCTCCTGCGCGGCGAGTTCCCCCGCCGCCCAATCGCGCAGACCGTTGTAGTCGGCCTTGCCGTTCGCCGCCCGGCCCACGCTGTCGCGCACCAGGACACGCTTGGGCGCCTTGTAGGACGCCAGTTCCCGCTTCACCCAACCGATCACATCCGGCTCGCTGAAGCGTCCCGGATCGTCGAGCTCGACGACCGCCGTCACCGCCTGGCCGAAGCGCTCGTGCGGCACGCCGACGCACACGGCGTCTCGCACCGAGGGATGGGTCTTCAGCACCTCCTCGACCTCCTCCGGGAAGATCTTCTCGCCGCCGCTGTTGATGCACACCGAGCCGCGGCCGTAGAGCTTGAGCGAGCCGTCCGCCTCGACGGTCGCGTAGTCGCCCGGCAGCGAGTAGCGCACGCCGCCTGTTTCGATGAAGGTGGCCGCCGTCTTCTCGGGGTCCTTGTAGTAGCCGAGAGGGATATGGCCGCTCACGGCGATCCGCCCCAGCACCCCGGCGCCCGGTTCGACCTTGTTCCCGTCGTCGTCGAGAACGCAGGCGTTGTCGCCGAGCACGAACGACGCGGTCTCGCTGGCCTCGCCGGCGGTCGAGTCGGACCTCCCCATGCCGATCGACTCAGACGAACCCAGGCTGTCGGTCAGGATCGTCTCTTCCTGGCAGTAGCGCAGAAAGGCGCGCTTGACCTCGGCGCTCCACATGGCGCCCGACGAGACGACGACCTCGAGGCTCTTCAGATCGAAGCGGCCGGGCTCCTCCTCGAGCGCCCGGACCATCGGCCTGGCAAACGCGTCGCCGACGATCGCCATCGCGTTGATCCCTTCCCTGGTGATCGCCTCGAGAGTGGCAGTCGCGTCGAAGCGGCGGTTGGCGAGGGTAATCACACAGCCGCCGTTCAGCATGCCTCCCAGCGCGGTGAGGAAGCCGGTTCCATGCATCAGCGGGCAGGAAGGCAGCGAAACGCGGCGCATCAGCAGCTCGTCGAACTGGGGTTTCAGTCCCTCGACGCCGCCCGAAAGGTCAAAGGGATCGAGACGGCCGTCGTTGCTGATGTGCCAGAGATCGTCCAGCCGCCACATGACTCCCTTGGGCATACCGGTCGTGCCGCCGGTGTACAGCAGCCACAGGTCGTCGCCGCTGCGGGGCCAGGGCGCCTCGAAGGTGAGTGAGCCTCCGGAACCCGGCAACGACTCGGCGGCCTCTTCGTACGGGATCGCCCACTCCGGGCACGGGCCGGAGCCGTCGTCGACCCAGAGCCAGGTGTGGATGGATGGCACTTTCGGCCGCAAGGCCTCGATCCGGCTGGCGAAGGCGCCGTGGAAGATGACCGCCACAACGTCCGCGTTGTCCCAGAGGTAGAGCAGCTCACCCTCGACGTACCGGTAGTTCGTGTTCACGGGCGCCAGAGAAGCCTTGAAGCAGGCGAGCACCGACTCCATGTACTCGGGCGCGTTGTAGAGGTACTGCGCCACCTTGTCCTGGTGCTTCGCGCCGCGTTCGATCAGCGTCGCGGCCACGCCGTTCGCGCGGCGGTGCATCTCGGCCTGCGAGTAGCGGCGGCTTGAAGCGCCGCCCAGGGGATCGACGAAAGCCTGCGCCGGGGCATCCGGCTGATGTTCCGCGATCGCTTCGAGAATGTCCGCGTGATGCCAGTCGCTCATGGGCGCAGGAATCTAGCAGCCCTTCATCGCGCAGGCCAGATCGCCTATCCTTGACGGAAAGCAACATCAGACTTCACCCACCGCCCGGTCCCCGGGACGAGATCACCTGCCGGGAGCTGGGCAACAGCGATGGAGGTCCGCCCATGGAGAGTCTCTTCCCGTCAGTGCGAGGCGCGAGAGAGAATCGTGCGTCGGTGTCCCGCACCGTCTCGACCGTTGTCTTCCTGCTGGTGGCGGCATTGCCGGCCTCGGCGCAGAAGAACAACGTCATCCTGTTCGTTGGCGACGGCATGGGTGTGTCGACCGTGACATCCACTCGAATCGCGACGGTGGGCGTCGACGGGCAACTGGCGCTGGACCGCATGCCCTACACCGCCATCTCGCGGACGGCGTCGTCCGACTACATCACGCCGGACAGCGCCGCCACGATGTCGGCGATGATGACCGGCGTCAACACGAACTCCGGAGTGATCGGCTACGGCCCCACGACCGAGTTCGCCGACTTCAACGGCAACGGCAACGGCCCGCGGCTGACGAACATCGGCGAGCTGGCCATCTCGATGGGGTATGCGGTCGGCATCGTCACCACAACGCGCGTTACCCACGCGACCCCCGCGGGCGTCTTCGCACACGTCAACGACCGCAACCTGGAGAACGAGATCGCCGCCCAGATGACGCCTGGTGGCAGCGGCTACAACGACCGGCTCGGGGAGGGGCTTCACGTCATCTTCGGAGGCGGCCGGCGGCATTTCCTCCCCACTTCGGCGACCGACGAGGAGGGCCTTGCCGGACGGCGAACGGACGGTCGCGACCTTCGCAACGAGTTGCAGCAGCGGGGCTATCGCTACGTCTGGAACCGGCAGGGGCTCAATTCCCTGGGCGGTTCCGGCCGCGCGGTCGGCCTGTTCACGTCGAGCCACCTGGAGTACGAAGCGGACCGGGATAGCGGCGAGCCGAGCCTGGAGGAGATGACGAGGAAGGCGATCCAGATCCTCGCCGCGACGGGAAAGCCCTACTTCCTGATGGTCGAATCGGGCCGAATCGACCATGCGCACCACGAGGGGAATGCCTATCGCGCCTTCACCGACACGCGGATGTTCGATCGGGCGTTAGGCGCCGCTCAGCGGAGCGTGAATCTCAACAGGACCCTGATCCTCGCGACCGCCGACCACAGCCACGTCTTCACGATCGCCGGCTACCCGATGCGACCGCTCGGCGACCTGCGTTACACGCCCCGCTCGGTGCCCGCGTCGTTCCGCAACCAGCCGCACAACGGCATCCTGGGGACCGTCCACGACATCGACACCGGGGGCACGATCTCGGAGAGTGGAGACTCGGGCGGCATTCCCTACACCATCCTCGGCTACGCCAACGGGCCAGGACATCGCAGCGGCTCGCGCGTCAATCCGAACAGCGACAGGACGGCCGGCTACGGCGGCGCCGCTCCTTCGAGCACCAGCCACACGGCGTACCGGCAGGAGGCAACGGTCCCGTTGTTCCTGGAGACGCACGCCGGGGAAGACGTGATGATCTACGCGGTCGGCCGCACGGCGGAGAACGTGCGCGGCACGGTGCCCAACGCGAAGGTGTTCGACTGGATCAAGGACGGTTTCGCCGGGAGAGGTTCCAGCCCGCCGCGGCCCGGCCCGGACCCCGATCCGACGCCGGACCCGGACCCGGTCGGGACCTGCACGCCGACTTCCGTGATCCTCCGCTTCGATGGAGGCTACGAGGTCAGCATGTGCTACGTCACGTCAAGCGGTGAGTCAGGCCCGGTCAAGGGCGAAGCCTGGTCCAGCGAGGCTGGCGTCTTGTGGTTCTTCGGCCGCAACAACCCCGAGGTTCTCGTCAAGGTGCTCGACGGCTGTGGCGTCAACGGCCACCGCTGGGCGTTCGTAGCGCCGGTAACCACCCTGGACTTCAACCTGTGGATAACGGGACCGGACGGCAGCCGCTGGACGCACGGCAACCCGCAGGGCGCGACCGCCAGCACGAAGTCGGACATCACGGCGTTTCCCTGTCAGGCGCCAGGACGATGACACCCGGCTGCCAGGCCGGCTCGGCTGGCCGCGGTTCCGGCTACATGCTGCGCCGGTACTCGCCGCCGACGCGGTAGAGAGCGTCGGAGATCTGACCGAGCGAGCAGTGCTTGACCGTCTCCATCAGTTCCTCGAACACGTTGCCGCGGCGACGCGCCACCTCCTGCATCCGCTCGAGACACGCGGGTGAGTGATCGGCGTGGCGGCGGTGGAAAGCGGCCAGACTCTCGATCTGCTGCCGCTTCTCCTCGTCGGTCGAGCGGATGAGCTCCGCTTCGACTGTCTCCGCGAACTCCTGACCCTCGGCGAGGAAGGTGTTCACGCCGACCACCGGCAGGCTGCCGTCGTGCTTCTTCGCCTCGTACTCCATGCTCTCGTCCTGGATCTTCGAGCGCTGGTACATCGTGTCCATCGCCGCCAGCACGCCGCCGCGCTCGGCCAGCCGGTCGAACTCCAGGTAGACGGCTTCCTCGACCGCGTCGGTGAGCTGGTCGAGCGCGAAGGAACCCTGCCAGGGGTTTTCGCTGCGGTTGAGCCCGAACTCTCGGTTGATGATCAACTGGATCGCCAGCGCCCGGCGCACGGACTGCTCCGTGGGCGTCGTGATCGCCTCGTCGAACGCATTCGTGTGCAGCGAGTTGCAGCGATCGAGGATGCCGTAGAGCGCCTGCAGCGTGGTGCGGATGTCGTTGAACTGGATCTCCTGGGCGTGCAGCGAGCGGCCCGAGGTCTGGATGTGGTACTTCAGCATCTGGCTGCGGGCCGAGGCGCCGTAGCGCTCGCGCATCGCACGCGCCCAGAGGCGCCGGGCCACCCGGCCGATCACCGCGTACTCCGGGTCCATGCCGTTCGAGAAGAAGAAGGACAGATTCGGAGCGAAGTCGTCGATCGCCATGCCCCGGGCCAGGTAGTACTCGACGATCGTGAAGCCGTTGGCGAGCGTGAACGCCAACTGGGTGATCGGGTTCGCTCCGGCCTCGGCGATGTGGTAGCCGCTGACCGACGCGCTGTAGTAGTTGCGGACGTTGTGGTCGATGAAGTACTGCTGGACATCGCCCATCATCCGCAGCGAAAACCCGGTCGAGAAGATGCAGGTGTTCTGCGCCTGGTCTTCCTTGAGGATGTCGGCCTGGACCGTGCCTCGGACCCGGCTCAGCGCGTCGGCGCGGATCCGTTCGTAGACCTCGCGCTCGACGACCTGGTCGCCCGCGATGCCGAGCAGTGCCAGCCCCAGGCCGTCGTTTTCCTTCGGCAGCTCGCCGCGATAGACCGGCGCGTCGCCGGCGTAGCGCCGGTCGATCTCCGCGCGCGCCTGCTCCAAACCGCCGGTCTCGCGCAGGTGACGCTCGACCTGCTGGTCGACCGCGGCGTTCATGAAGAAGGCCAGGATGGTGGGCGCCGGGCCGTTGATCGTCATCGACACGGAGGTCGAAGGACTGCACAGGTCGAAGCCCGAGTAGAGCCGCTTCATGTCGTCGACGGTGGCGATCGAAACCCCCGAGTTGCCGACCTTGCCCCAGATGTCGGGGCGGATGCCCGGATCCGAGCCGTAGAGCGTCACCGAGTCGAACGCGGTCGACAGGCGACTCGCCGGTTGCCCGCGCGAAACGTAGTGGAATCGCCGGTTGGTGCGCTCCGCGATCCCCTCGCCCGCGAACATGCGCGTCGGCTCTTCGCCGCTGCGCCGGTAGGGATAGACCCCGGCCGTGTACGGGTAGGCGCCCGGCAGGTTGTGCTTCATCAGGAAGCGCAACAGGTCGCCCCAGTCCGAGTACTCGGGCAGCGCCAGCTTCGGCATGCGCAGGTGGCTCAGCGTGGTCACGTAGTTGTCGCCGGTGACGGCGCGGCCGCGGACCGGGTAGCTGTACTGGTCCGCGCGAGCGGCACTCGCGCGCTCGGGCCACTTCTTCAGAAGCTCCACGGCCTCGGCGCCGACCTCCGCCAGCGCTTCCTGGTAGCTCCCGCGCAGGCGCGCGAGAGACTGGTCGGGCGCCGTCTCCAGGGCGCCCGCCGCGTACGCCTCAAGCGGCGCCGGCAACTCCGGATCGTCCAGTTCGGCCAGCGCCCGGTAGCAGCCGTGGGCCTTCGACGCGGCCGCCGCCCGGCGGTCGGCGTCGGCCTCCGCCGCCCGGCCCGCCTCGGCGATCTCCGCCAGGTAGCGGCTGCGATGGTCAGGGATCAGGACTGCCGCCTTCGGCTCGCACTCGTCGAGGTCGACTTCGGGCGTCCAGGCGGCCTCCTCCAGACCGAGCCGCTCCCGCAGCAAGCGGCACACGTTCCAGAACATCCAGCCCATGCCCGGGTCCTGGAACTGGCTGGCGATCGTCGGGTAGACGGGCACGTCCTCGTCGGCGGTCTGAAAGGCCAGCCGGTTGCGGCGCCACTGCTTGCGGATGTCGCGCAGAGCGTCCTGGCCTCCGCGCCGGTCGAACTTGTTCAGGACGATCACGTCGGCGAAGTCGAGCATGTCGATCTTCTCGAGCTGGCTCGCCGCGCCGTAGTCCGAAGTCATCACGTAGATCGAGAGGTCGACCAGGTCGACGATTTCGCTGTCGCTCTGGCCGATGCCGGCGGTCTCCACGAAGACCATCGCGAACCCGGAAGCCTTGAGGAGTTCGATCGCGTCGCCGAGCACCTCGCTGGTCGCCAGGTGCTGCCGCCGGGTCGCCATCGAGCGCATGAAGGCGCGGTCGCTGCGCAGGCTGTTCATCCGGATGCGGTCGCCAAGGAGAGCCCCGCCCGTGCGCCGACGCGTCGGATCGACCGCCAGGAAGGCAATCCTCGTTCCCGAAGCCGCCTCGGGAAGGCACTCCAGGAAACGGTTCAGCAGTTCGTCGGCGACGCTGCTCTTCCCCGCGCCGCCGGTACCGGTGATCCCCACGACGGGCACGCCGGCGCCGGCGAGCCGCCACTCCTTGCGCAACCGCCGCAGCTCGGATTCGCCAACAGCCCCGCGCTCGATGGCGGACAGCAAACGAGACAGGTCGATGTCACCGTCCGGGTCCGAGGCCGCCCGCACCCGGAACCGCGGTTCGGGCGCCGGCCGGCGCCTGGCATGCGCCCGTTCGACGACGTCGTCGATCATCGCCGGCAGGCCCATCTTCAGACCGTCGTCGGGGTGGTAGATCCGCTCGACCCCGCAGGCCTCGAGCTCGGCGATCTCATCCGCCGTGATCGTGCCGCCGCCGCCGCCGAACACGAGGACGTCCTCTCTGCCCTCCTCCGCCAGCCGGTCGACCATGTAGCGGAAGAACTCGATGTGACCGCCCTGGTACGAGCTGACCGCAATCGCGTCGGCATCCTCCTGTACGGCCGCCCGAACGATCTCGTCGACGCCGCGGTTGTGGCCCAGGTGAATCACCTCGGCGCCGCGGTCCTGGATCATCCGGCGCATGATGTGAATCGCCGCGTCGTGACCGTCGAACAGCGAGGCCGCGGTCACGAAGCGGAGCGGGCTCGCATCCTCCGCAGGCCGGGCCCGCAGGTCTTGTTCGGGTGTCGTCACGGTACGGTTCCTTCGCGGCAAGCGCCTGCCCGGAGTCTACTGCCGAGGCGCAGAGTAAGCTCCGCCAACGAGTTCCAGCCAATGCCGGCGGCCGCCACCGCCCTCCTCCGCAACCCGCTACCGGAGTCTGCCGTGAGAACGACGACCACGATCAGCACCCTGGCTCTCCTGGCCACTCTGCTCCTGACCTCAGCCCCGGTCGCCGCCCAGGAGCCGAGCCCTTCGAGCCGACCCGACTCCGCCCCGGCGACCGCCCGGACCGCGGACAGCGACGCCGAAGCGACGGCCGCCGCCCGGCGCGAGCGTTTCCGCCGCTTGCGGTACGGCAACCTGGCGGAGCTCGAACTGGCCGGCAAGCAGCTCAGGATCTCCTATCCGGATCTCGCAACCGACAGCGGTGACTATCGTGCGTTCGAGGCCCTCGAGCCCGGCCAGGTCGCGACGTGGACCAGCGCCAGGGCGGTCAAGCTGCTCACCCACGCGACTCTCTCCTTCGGCGGCGTCGTCGTGCCGTACGGAAACGTCTCCCCCGACTACCCGGGCGTCTACAGCCTTTGGCCCAAGCGCACCGCAAGCGGCTGGAGCCTCGTGTTCAACGGTGACGCGGACATCTGGGGCAGCCAGCGCGACGCTGCGGCCGACGAGGTCGAGGCGCCGCTTGAGCACTCCAGGACCGACGAGCCGACCGAGAAGCTGACGGTCGAGTTCCTCGAGATCGAGCCGGGCGCGGTGCTGCGGATCGCCTGGGGCGATCACCAGTTCCTGGCCGCCTTCGAAGCGGCGCCCTAGCCTTGGCAGCCCGCGCCACGGAACCGGGTGCGCCGGCGGCCCCGCGGGCTTTGGAGAAAGACGCGCCGCGAAGCGGCGCCGTGCCAGCGCTCAGGCCTTCGTCACGCCCGGGACCGCCACCGCGTACCGGCCCTTCTCGTCCGGCGCCGTCGGCGGAGCGGCGTCCCAGGCGTAAGTCGCGGGCTCGAGCGACTGGTTGGACTTGAGCGCTTCATCCCAGGTGATCTTCTTGCCGGAGTAGGTCGCCATCCGGCCCATCACGGCGGTCATCGTCGCGATCGCGCCGTTCTTCGCCTCGTTGAACGGCTCGTCCTCGCGGATCGCCTCGAACAGGCGGTCGTGCTCGACCTGGTACGGACTCTTCTCGTCCTCCGGCTCGCGGTGGTTCCAGCCGCCGGGCGCCTCGATCAGGCCCGACGCGAGGCTCGCCCGTCCCTTGCTGCCGTGCGCGTACTCGGCGACCTGATCCCAGCAGTTCTGGATGTGCCGGCACTGGCTCAGCATGACCGCGCCGTCGTCGTAGGTGTACTCGACGAAGTGGTGGTCGAAGATCTCGCCATGGTCGGGGCCGTTGCGCCACTGTCGGCCGCCCTGCCCCTGGGCCTCGACCGGATGGCCGCCCTTCACCCAGTTGCCGACGTCGATGTTGTGGATGTGCTGTTCGACGATGTGGTCGCCGCAGAGCCAGTTGAAGTAGTACCAGTTGCGCATCTGGTACTCCATCTCGGTCTGGCCGGGCTTGCGGCCACGGACCCAGACGCCCGAGCCGTTCCAGTAGACGCGGAGCGCCACGACATCGCCGATCGCGCCGTCGTGGATGCGCCTGATCGTCTCGTTGTACATCCCGCTGTGGTGGCGCTGCAGGCCAACGCCGACCTTGAGGTTCTTCTCCTTCGCGGCCTTGGCCGCCTTGAGAACACGCCGCACGCCCGGCGCGTCGACCGCGACCGGCTTCTCCATGAACACGTGCTTGCCCTGTTCGACCGCGTACTCGAAGTGCTCGGGCCGGAAGCCCGGCGGCGTCGCGTGAACGACGACGTCGACGCCCGAGTCGATCACCTTCCGGTACGCGTCGAAACCGACGTAGCGGTTCTCGGCCGGCACCTGGAGGCGCTTGCCGTTGTCGAACGACCCGTTCTCGCCCATCTCGGCGAGCCGCTCGTAGCAGTTGTCGAGCCGATCCTCGAACGCGTCGGCCATCGCGACGAGTTCGACCGGTCCCGAGGTCGACATGGCCTGCGCCGCGGCGCCGGCGCCGCGCCCGCCGCAGCCGATCAGGCCGATCCGCAGCGTCGCATCACCGCGGGCGCGCCCCACGTCCGAGTTCGTGTTCGCGGCAGCCGCCGCGGTCCCGCCGCCGACTCCGCCCGCCAGCAGGGCCGCCGAAGCCCCGGTGATGAAACTGCGCCTGGAGGTTGTGTCCATCGTGTCTCCCCGCACCGGCATGGTGCCGTCCTCGTCGATCCGTATCGGTCGATCCCTGTTTTCCTGGTCGCAATACTCTAGCCGACGCCTCCGCTACCATCCGCCGCGATGAACAACCTCGAGACGCTCCGCTTCGAACTGGCCGACAACGTCGCCCGGATCACCCTCAACCGGCCCGACGCGGCGAACGCGATGAACATGCAGATGTCGAAGGACCTGCTCGAGGTCGGCATCGAATGCGACGAAAACCCTGACGTGCGGGCCGTCCTGCTGCGCAGCGAGGGCCGCATGTTCTGCGCCGGCGGCGACCTGGCATCCTTCGCCAGGGCCGGCGACGCATTGCCCCGCGCCCTCAAGGAGATGACGGTGTACCTGCACGCGGCGATCACGCGCCTGGCGCGTGGCAGCGCGCCCGTGATCGCCGCGGTCCAGGGACCCGCAGCCGGCGCCGGCTTCTCCCTCGCCTGCGCGGCCGACCTGGTCGTCGCCTCCGAGCAGGCGGTGTTCACGCTGGCCTACACGCGCGCCGGACTGACGCCGGACGGCAGTTCGACCTACTTCCTGCCGAGACTCCTCGGACGCCACAGGGCACTGGAGCTGATTCTCACGAACCGCGCCCTCCCGGCCACCGAGGCCCAGGACTGGGGGCTGGTCAACGAGGTGGTACCCGCCGACGAACTGGACGCGCGCGCCGGCAAGCTGGCGCAGCAGCTCGCCGCCGGACCGACCTGGGCGTTCGGCACCGCGAAGGAACTCGTGATGCGCTCGTTCTCGGAGGACCTGGAGTCGCAGATGGAGTTCGAGTCGCAGGCCATCGCCAACGCCGCGCGCACCGAAGACGCCGCGGAGGGTATTGCCGCCTTCTTCGAGAAGCGGCAAGCGAACTTCCGCGGCGGCTAGCAGCTTGCACCGCGGGAGCAGGCGACGACGACTGTCGGTGCGCCGGCCTGCCATCCGTGCGCCCGATGACGGGCGCACGGACTGGTTCGCGCGTGGCGCGGAGCCGCGCCACACGGGTGCCGGCCGGCATCCGGTCCGGCTCCGCACAGCGCCGAGGCTCCGCGTTTCAGCCGCGGTCGCCGCGCTGCCGGCTCTCGTCTGGGCCGCGGTCCAGGAGCCGGGCGCCGGCCGCTACCCGGACATGCCCCCGGGGCGGCCGCCTGCCGTCGACGTCTCCGCCGCGGACGCAGCCACCGAGACCGACATGCGGCCCTACCGCGAGCGGATCGTCGGCGTCAGCGCCGAAGGCGGCGAGATGCACCTCGACATGGCGCCGGTTCGGGGCGGCGATTTCCTGCTCGGGAGCCCCGAGGACGAGGCCGGACGCGGCGAGCTGGAATCTCCGCGTCGGCGTGTGCGGATCGGCCCGTTCTGGATGGCGACCCACGAGACGACCTGGGACCTGTACCGCGTGTTCATGTTCGACACGGATCGTGGCGGCGAGGCGCCCGGCGCCCCCTGGGCGGACGCGGTGAGCAGGCCGACGCCGCCCTACCGGCCGATGGACTTCGGCATGGGGGTCGAGGGCTTCCCCGCGATCTCGATGACGCAGTTCGCGGCCCGGCAGTTCACGAAGTGGCTGTCGATGAAGACCGGTCGCTTCTACCGGCTGCCGACCGAGGCCGAGTGGGAGTACGCCTGCCGTGCGGGGAGCCGGACCGCGTGGTCGTTCGGTGACGACCCGGGGCGGGATGACGCGGCGGAGATCGACCGCTTCGCCTGGCACGCCGGCAACAGCGGCCGCCGCTACCGGCAGGTCGCCCGTCTCGAAGCGAACCCGTGGGGCCTCTTCGACCTGCACGGCAACGTCGCGGAGTGGACCCTCGACGCCTACGCCGGCTACGCCGCACTGGGCGAGGGCGACCTCCTGCTTGACCCGATCGCCTGGCCGGCCCAGGAGTTCCCGCGCAGCGTCCGCGGCGGTTCCTGGCAGGACGAACCGGCGTCGCTCCGCTGCGCCGCCCGCCGCGGCTCGGAACCGTCATGGAAGCGGATGGACCCCCAGATTCCTCAGAGCGTCTGGTACCACACGAACGCGCGGTTCCTGGGCTTCCGCGTCGTCCGGCCGCTGGTCGAGCCGCCTGACGGGGAACGCGAGCGCTACTGGGCGCCCGACGTGGACCCGGTGCGCCGGATCGTCGACCGCCAGCGCCGCGGCGAACGGGACTGAGAGCCGACGCGGCTCACGAGAGAGCGTTTTCCAATAGAGAAATGAGCGTGGAGAGCCGGCGGTAGAGAGGCCTCGATCCGGGTCGGTTCAGGGGTTGGTTTCTGGAAGCGGCAGACGGTTCTGTACCGTCTGCCGCCCTAAGGGTAGCGCGCTCGTGGCGGGGGTGGGGGTGCTCGTAGCGCGGCGCGGCAGCGGTGCCGGAGTTGGCGGCTGAGGCGATCGAGGGCATCGGCGGTGGTGTCGGTTCAGGCGCTGCGGCGGCGCCGCGGGTCGGTTTCGCGGTCGATGAGTTCGAAGAGTCTGGCGCACGCCTTGTTCAGGGCGACCGCAGCGTCGAGGTCGTTCATTGCCCTGGCCTGTTCTTCGAGGGAGGCGATGGTGATGCCGGGCCTGAGGTGCTTCTCGACGTCCGGCAGGGACTTGAGCTTCTCGAACGGCGTCATCACATCCTGGTAGGGGTAGCGCTTGCGGATGCGTCCCTTCGGGTCCACGACGTCGGTGGCAAACAGGCACGGGCGGTGGAAGTTGAGGAAGGGCGAGAGCGTGTCGCGGGCGAACGCGTTGACCTCGCGGGCAAAGAGCTTGGGGATGTGCCGGTAGCCGAAGTGCCGGCGGATCACGTTGCCGTTCTTGGACTCGACCAGCGCGTTGTCATTGCTGCGTCGGGGGCGCGACTTGGTGAACTCCGGGACGTGGAGCCCTTTCAGCATCTCGACCACCCTGTGGTTGATGTACTCCGAGCCGTTGTCGGCGTGGAAGCCCCGTACCTTGAAGGGACAAGCCTCGATGAGCGCCTTCAGCACGGGCACAAGGCAGCGCTCCGAGATGGCGCGCACCGTCGCCACGTGCTCCCATTGCGTCACCTCGTCGACCACGTTGACGTGGTACACGCCCTTCTCGCCGTCCTTGTCCCCCTGATGCACCGTGTCGACACGGAGGAAGCCCGGTCGCCCCTTCGGCCTGGGCTTGCGGCGCTCGCCGATCGAAACACTGGTGGCCCGGGTCTTCTTGAACGTCGTGCGGCGGCGCTGGTACGTGGTGGACTTGCGCAGGTTGTAGAACTGGCCATTCGAGATCCCGGCCAGACGCTCGAAACGCTGGTCCCCGAACTCCTCGAGCATCCGCCGCATCACCGCGCGCGTGGCGTGCCCGCACAAGTTGGCCCAGCGCCTCGTCGACCTCGGCCAGACGACCGATGTCGGCCTTCGTGTACCGCCGGCGGAAGGCATGAGCCTGCGCGCCCCGGCGGTCCCGGATGCCGCCCGTATCCAGGTACTGCCGGATCAGGCGCGTCACCTGCGACTCCGACTTCCCGGTCATCTTCATCAGATACGCCCGGATCGAGCCCTTGTCGCGCCGCGGCAGCGCGCGGTAACGGAACTTGACCAGCGTCTCGACGATGAACGAGTAGGCCGAAAGGCGGTCACGAAGTACGAAGTCAACCGCCTCGTTGCCCGTCAGGAAGCGGCGCACATCTTCAAGTGTCTGATGTCCGTGGGTCTGGAGAGTCAAGATCATCCTCCGATGATCCCCGATCCCACCCGGCTCACGCTCACCTCTCGCTGGACAGCGCTAGGGCAGCCTAGTCCCATACAGAGATGAGCCTGAACGGGGGTCTCATCGGCAGTGATGGCGAGAGGGGTGTGGGGTGTTGTTTCAGGTCTGCTGATTGGAGCGAAGCGGAGATCAGCACCAAGGACCAACGGTAGCGCGGGGACCGCGAGGCCGCGGCCGACGTGCACTGAAGGCGAGATGCGGTTCGCGGTTCCGCTCATGCGACGGTTGCATCGCGGCGTCGGATTTCGGCGAAGAGCGCGACCAGCGCGTCGTTGACGGTGCCCGCCGCGGCGAGGTCGTCGAGCGCCAGTGCCTCCTGGTCGAGTTGCTCGAAGGTGACGCCAGACCGCAGGCTGAGGGCAGCGCCGTCGAGCGACTTCAGCTTGAGGTAGGGCGTGGTCACGTTGTCGAAGGGGTAGGTCTTGCGGATGCGTCCCTTGGCGTTGGTCTTCTCGACGGGGAAGTGGCAGGGCCGGTGGTAGTTGAGGTAGGGAGCGAGCACGTCGCGCAGGAAGCCGTTGACGAGGGCGGCGTGATGCCGGGGAATGTGGTCGTAGCCGAGGTAGCGCCGGACCACCGAGGCATTCTTGCTCTCGACCAGGGCGTTGTCGTTGCAGCGTCTCGGGCGGGACTTGGTGAACTCCTCGACCTGGAGCTTGCGCAGCAGCGCGGCGACCCGGTGGTTGATGTACTCGGAGCCGTTGTCGGCGTGGAAACCCTGGACGACGAAGGGGAAGGCCTCGATCAACCCCTGAAGCGCCGGAACCAGAAAACGCTCCGAAATGCCTTCTACGGCGGCCACAAACTCGTACTGCGTGACCTCGTCCACGAGGTTGATCTCGTACAGACCCTTCTCCCCGTCAAGGTCGCCCTGATGGACGGAATCCACCCGCAGGAAGCCCGGGCGACCGGCGGGATGAGGCTTGCGCCGCTCTCCGATGCTCACCTGCGTCGCCCGGGTCCTGGTCACCGTCAGCCGGCGCCGGCGGTAGGTCACCGACTGGCGAAGACGGTACAGATGGCTGTTGGAGAGTCCCGCCAAACGCTCGAACCGCGGATCGCCGAAGACCTCGTACTGGCGTTGCATCATGCGCCGGGTCACCGCGCCGCACAGACCGCCCAGGGTCTCGTCCACCTCAGCCAACAGACGGATGTCCGCCTTCGTGTAACGCTGGGGAAACGGGCGCTTCGGACCCCGGCGCCGATCCTCGATGCGCCCGGTCTCCCGGTACTGGGAAATCAGCCGCGACACCTGCGCTCGGCTGAAACCCGTCACCTTGATCAGAAACCGCCGGATCAGACCCTTGCCGGGCCTCGACAGCCGAACGTACCGAAAACGGACCAGAACCCGCCGCGCGAAGCCGTAGGCATCGGCGCGATCCAAGAATCGGAAGTCGACCGGCGCGCTGCCGGCCATGAAGTCCCGGACCTCGTCCAGGCTGCGAAGGCGCTCGATGTCGAGTTGCAAGATCATCCTCCAATGATCCCCAACACGCGCTCAGGCTCATCTCTCGTGGGATTGACATCGCCCCTTCAGGCTCATCTGTCATGGGACAAGGCTGGCTTGACGGCAGTGCTAACATACCCGCCAAACAACAGGAGGTCCTCCATGAGGAAGTACTCGCCAGCCGGCGCTGCGCTGATCGCCGCGGTGGCCATTCTTGCTCCCGCTACGGCCACGGCGCAGCATGTGGATTGCAGAATCGTGATGAGAGTCTATGAAGACAGCGCCCGGAAGGGAAAGGTCTGTCGAGGCCGTGGTGGCATATGCGTCAACCATTACTTGATCTGCGACGGCCAGCCGTACCCGTTCCCCGAGGCCAGGGACTACGGGTCGGCGCCCGGGCACCTGACCACTCCCCCACCTCGACTCGCGCTGCTGAACGCCTACGACGGGGCAGTCAAGGCGAAGACCCAGATCGGCCAGGCAGTTTCCTCCTGCGAGAGTGTCAGCCTCTTCGAGCGTCTGGATCGTCGTCGGAGCCTGCACCTGCATGAATCCAGGAAGCCGGAACCGCTGGTCGGTTCGGCGCTCGTGACGCCTGCAGTGCCGTGAAGAGCTCCCCGAGCGCTGGATGCCATCTGCGCTCGGCCGGAGCCGGCTTCGCGTTCGCCGTCGCCTTGGCCATGGCGTTCGCGTTCAGGCTCGAGGCCGAAGGTCCGCGTCTGGAACGGATGTCGACTCTTGATCTCCCCGAGGAGGTCGCCACCGCCAGCGACGTGCGGTTGCGGAAGGATGGCGTCCTGCTGCTCGGAGTGGGGGGCAACGGCATCTACTCCTGGCGGGCAGGAGCAGAACGCGCCGAGCTCGTGGCCACTCTCGCGGGAGACGGCGCCGTCCAGGACTACTCGGTCGTGGGTGGCGCCTCGGCCGGAGCGGTCGCCTTCTCGAGTTCCGCGTACGGAATCTACCGCCAGGACGACAGCGGAATCAGATCCTTCAAGGACCTGGAGATCGTCGGCGACGTCGATCGCCGAGACGCCAGAACCGTCGCGGTCGGACTCAGCCGCAGTTCAGACGGAGACGGCGACTGGGAAGACCGCCTTGCCTGGCTCATCTCCGACGACGGAACCGTTCGCGGAATCCTGCCCAGAAGAGCCGCCGAAGACAGCCACTGGTCCCTCGCGAACGACTTGGGCGTGGCCCGAGTCCTTTCGGAAGAACGGGTCCTGGTCATTCCCGGCATTGAGCCGGGTGTCTTCGTCTACGGCTGGGACGGTCGACTTCTGGACACCTTTGGAACCGGGACGTTCTTTGCCGACAGCCCGTGGCGAGTCAGTCCGGAGCAAAAGCAGATGTTGACGGAGGCGTCCTGGTTCCTGGCCTGGCTGAGTCGACACCGCGTGATCGACGAGGTCGTGGCGGACGACCGCGGCAACGTCTTCCTTTTCGTTCGTCACGTGCCGGAAGACCTGCCGTACCCGACGCATGTCAGCTCGGATCCCGAAGGGCGAATCACCGGAGGAGTGACCGCGATGGATCCATCGGGCAACCTCAGGTCGGTGCCGCTATCGGACGCGCAGAACGCCAGGATCGCGGAACTGGTCCAGGAGGCTGGCCACGACTTCACCGGCGGGGGGACGATCGAGATCAAGAACAAAGCGCTGACAGAGGAGTTGATCCGCATCATGTCGACGGACGGCATCCCGCCGCCGGAGCGCACCAGGGTCTGCTGGGACCTGGTCCATGCCCATGTGGACAATCTTCAGGCCGCCACCAGGACCGACTGCGTCGTTGAAGCCGAGCTCGCCGACGCGCGGCTGCGGGCCGATCTTCGCGGAGACAGGGCGGTCATCCTCCTGCGAGGCGACCTCCATGGCGTCCACAGGGAGGTCAGGCCGTCGGCGGCATTCGAGGCGCGGTTGATCCCGCCCCGGAAATGAAGTGCGGGGCCTGCGAAACACCGTTCGACTCCTGCTCCCGGCTGCTCCTGTGACCACGATGACGTCCTTCATGGCGCTCAGAGACCACCGAAACGTGCGAAGTCCCGTTCGGCTCCTGCTCCTGGCTTCCTGCCTCATCGCGACCCCGGCGACGGCCCAGGAGGGCGGAAGCCCGACACGGTTCGTCTGCCTGGACGTCGACCACCGGGCCCTGGCGGTCGAACCACTGGCGGCAGGTTCCTCCATCCGGTCCCTGCGCGATCTCGTCGGAGAACGCGAGATCACCGACTGCTGGTCATGGAACGACATCTGTCCGCCCCGGAAGCTCGCGGTCGACGAGGATCCGCTTGCCGCGGTCGCCGAGTGCGACGGCACCCGGCAACTGGAAGTCCGTGTCGCCGGTCCAGGCACGGAACCACCAAGGGAACCACTGCAGGTCGAACTCACCGCCGCGCCGGTGGAGATGTGGTGGGAGGTTCCCAGGAGCCTCCTGCCGACGTTCACGACCAGCTCACCCGTGTTCTCCGTCCCGCGCGACGACAGGTCGTGGCGCCTGCAGGCCCAGGTCGGCGACAGGGCGTCGGCATGGCGGTTCGTTCCCGACCACGAAGCCGCGGTAGCGCCGACGCTGCTGCCGGCGACCGACTTCCGCTTCGTGGTCACCGCGGACGGCACCCCTCTGAAGGACTCCCGCTTCTATCTGGTCCGGCCGGGACAGGGGCCAGGGGAACAGGGGCCAGGGGACCTGCTCGGCTTCGAGGTCTCCGACCACGAAGGCATCGTGGCGCTCACTCTGCCGACCTCAGAGGAAGCAGCCGCACTCGTCTCGCACGACACGCGGTCCGCAGAGCCCTTCCGGAAGTTCGGAAACGCGCCGCCGGTCATCGAGCTCGGTCCCGGCCTCACGGTGAGCGGTCAGGCCGTGGACGAAGAGGGGGGAGCGCTGGCGGCGGTGCCGCTCCGGGGCCTGTCCTTCGTTCCGGACTCCTTCGGAGTGATGCAACGGCACAGGGGCCGAACCGGACCGGATGGACGTTTCTCGATCAGCGGCTTCTCGCCCGGTCAGGCCACGCTGCAGACCGAGTCAGACGATCTGGCTCTCTCCCTCACCTTCGATCTCGAGGAGTCGCTGGACCTTGGCCCTGTCGTGCTGAAGACTCCGGAGACGGCTTGGGTACAGGTGGTCGACTCGCTGCGCGGAGGTCCGGCGCCCGGCGCCCGGATCCAGGATCCGGGGGGCTACTGGGTATCCGCCGGCGAGGACGGACTGGCTCGCCTGTCGCTCGACGTCGGCCGCACGATCGCCGCCAGGGCCAGGGGCTACGTTTTCCTGATGCCGTTCAGCCTGCCGGTGCGGGCCGGTTTGACGAAGGAGGAGCCGTTCGTCATCAGCATGGCGCCGGCGTTCTCGATCGAGGGTGTGTTCGTCGCGGCGGACGGCGTGACCCCGGCAACGGCCGGTCGAGCGATCGTCCTGAATCAGGCGAGGGGTGGAAGTAGCATGAGCGTCGGCATCGAGCGGGACGGTTCGTTCTCCGTCGACCTGCCGGCGGGCGCCTACGAGCTGGAGTTGACCGCGGGCGACACCGGCCATCGGCGCATTGAGGTGCAGGGCGCGGCGGGAGAGTCGCTCGACCTGGGCTTCGTTTCAGCAGCGCCCACCGCCTGGGCCCGGGGCCATGTGCTCAACCAGGACGACTACAAGCCGGTGGCGGGCGCTTCGGTGTCCTACACCCGGCCATCGAAGTTCGGGCCGCTGATCGCTTCGACCATGGGCAACATCGCAACGGTGACGACGGACGACGAAGGCTACTTCGAGGTGCACGGCCTCGAGTTGGGAACATCGACGCTCAGGGTGCGGGCCGAGGGATTCGCCTACAGGAATCTGCACGTCGAAGCGCCTGTGATCCAGGGCGTCGACCTCGGCGTGGTGGAGCTCTCGCGCGGACGCCGCATCATCGTGCGCTCCGACGTCGACGATGGCATGGTCACGCTCGATTCCGGCAGAACGGGCCTGCAGGAGGACCGACTCAAGAGGACGCTGATCGAGGGAAGAGCCGAGTTCACCGCCGTGCCCGAGCAGCCGTTCGCCGTCCTGGTCCACGAGGACGGCGATCCGGTCTGCGAAGAGCAGGAAGAGAGCGCAGAGGGCGACGAGGTCATCACCTGCAACCGCAGCGCCGCAAGGGTCACCGGATTCGTGACCAGGGGGGGCCGGCCGGGAGGCGGAACGCTGTTGTGGACGCGGGTGCAGGAGACGCAGCTGCCGGAAGGGTTCCTGAGGCACAGGGCGGGTCCCTTCATCAGGACCGAGGTGGTGGCGTCCACGCAGAGCCTGGAACTCCAGGCGTCACTCGAAAGCGACGGTCGCTACAACCTGGAAGCGGTGCTTCCCGGAGAGTGGGAGGTCATCTGGGCGCCGCTCTCGGGCGGGATCCAGGATGCCCGGTCGGTCACCGTGCCCAAGGCCCGAACGGCCGTCCTGGACTTCCGGTACGACAGCATCTCGATCGAGGGTCAGGTTCTCTATCCTGATGGCCAACCCGTTGCGCTGGCGAGCGTGACCGCGTTCCCGAGTCGACGGACGGTGGGTACCAACCAGGACGGCCGCTTCGAGATTCTCGGACTCGAGCCCGGACTCCACCAGTTGCGGGCGCGGTTCCGGCATCTGCGCTCCGCCCTGGTCGACGCCGAGTTGTCCAACTCGAGGAATCGGGAAGTCGTCCAGTTGATCCTGGAGGACGACCCGCCAGGCGACGAGTTGGAGATCGTGCTCCTGGGCGGCGACGGCGGCTTCTGCTTCGTGGAAATGGACTCGGCCCTCCAGACGATCGTCCAGATCGACGCCGGCGTGGCCAGGGTGACTCCCGAGCCGCCCCTCCCGAACCGGCTGCAGGTCGCCTGCTCGACGGACGGCCGGTGGATTCTGGACGGTTGGCAGGACCTGCGCACCGCCCTGGACCGCGGCATGGAGTTCAACCCGCTCGATTCGACCTCGTCGATCGCTCTCGTTGGTGAAGCGGCACGGGGCGAGGTGCAGATCATCGGGCCGGGCGGATGGGATCTCGGTCGGCTCCGCCTCTGGCTCAACGGCGTTTCGGCGTTCTCGGTGGGCGAGACGGTCCCGAACCTTCCCGTCGGCGAGTACACGGTCCGCTTTCGGAACCAGGAACGGACCGTGCGGACCGAGCCGCGCCGAACCGCCACGGTCAAGTTCGACGATCTCTGAGATTGGTGAGCGTGGTCTCTGAGCGTGGGGGCGTCGTGCCGCTCCGCTTCCTGGTGGTTCCACAGGTCGCCACGCCCGCCCGGAAGTGGGCCGAAGCTCAGCCGTACCGCTTCGCCGCCGTCGTCCGCGTCATCATCGATGGCCAGGAAGCAACACTCGAAGGACGTGTCTCCTTCTCCGGAAGACGCGACTGCAGGCACACCTGAGTAGTCGTCCTCGGTAGTTCGTCTTCAGGCCGCGGCTTACGGCGCGGGCAGCTCGACATCAAACCTCAAGATCGGATGGGTCTCGGGCGCCACGAACGCGTTCAGGACCTCGAACGCCATCTCGAAGCTGGTCCGCGCTTCTCCGCTGACCGCCAGGTCGATGTCGCTGTGCGGCTCGACCCGCATCACGGACGGCGGGCCGTTGAACCGGTGCCCGCTCACCACCCGCAGGTCGAAGGCGGCGTCCGACACGTTGGAGAGCCGGATGTCGATCAGCTCGTCGCCCTGGCTGCGTTCGACCTTCGTCAGAAGGAGCGAAGCCTCGATCAACGGCATCAGCGCGTCTTCCCGGCCGATCAGCCAGTTACCCTGCCAGGCGACCGTGCGATTGGCATGCAGCGCCGCCTGAATCGACTCGGCGCTCCGCTCCTCGGCGAACACCAGGGTGACCGTGCGATGGCCACCCGCATGGGGCATGTAGTCCCAGTCGATCAGACCGTGGATGTCCGAAACGCCGAGGATCGCCAGGTCGTTGTCCAGCGCGATCCGGAGGGACTCGGCCGAGTAGAAGTCGCCGTTCGACACCTCGATGCCGTGCAACAGCCCGTCGGCGATGAGCCGCCGGTGCATGTCCGTCAGCTTCGCCACCCCGTCGGGGCGCTGGCGTGGCCAGTTCGGGTGATTCCAGAAAACGAAGCCGTTCTGCTCGTTGGCCGCCTCGATGGCCTGCTGCGCCTCCCGCTCGCTCGCTGCCTGCTCCTCGGGCGTGGATGGCCGGAGCCGGCTCATGTAGTCCGCCCCGCCGGTCTCCACGAGGAGCGCGTTGGCGTCCGTGATGAACACGGCGTTCACGTGGCCCGGCGGCATGCTGCGGGTGATCTCCGCGCCGTTCACCACGATCACGTCCAACTCCTCCGCCGCGGCGTACTCGCTGGCGACGACCCAGGACCGGTTCCGGTCGGGGTGCGGAATGTCCTCCCGGCGCGGCTGGTACTCCAGGTGCTCGGTCACCGCCATCAGGGCGAGGCCGTCCCGCTCGGACTCCTGCATGCGGATGATCGGCCACACCATGCCGTCGGAGAACACGGAGTGGGTGTGCAGATCGACGGCGAGCGTCCGGTAGCCGTCAACATCCGGGAACTCGATCGCGCGCTCCTGGGCTCTCGCCGCGGCCGTCACGGCGAGTACCGCGACGGACAGGGTCAGCGTCCACGTGACAGGTCGTCTCTTCACGGCGGGTCTCCTCCTGGTTTGCAGAGATTCCGGGTCCGCCTTCGAGCAACGGACCGTCATTGCGGGGGTCGAGCGAACGATAGCCGCAGGGATCGGCTCTCCGATGACGCCGGCATCAGGAAACAGCGTCCGCACTCCTGCGCCGGCGCCAGACGTCGGTAGCCACGGCCAGCAGGATCGCCGCGCCGGTGATGATCCGCTTCGTCGGCTCGGTGGCGCCGGCCTGGGCGAGCCCGGTCTGCAGCACGGCGATCACGAGCACGCCCAGGAGCGTGCCGGTCACCGATCCACGGCCGCCGAGCAGCGAGGTTCCGCCGATGACCACCGCGGCGATCGCCGACAGCTCCATCCCGATCGCCGCGTTCGGATCCGCGGACTGCAGGTAACCAACCTGACACAGCCCGGCGGCGGCCGCCAGCAAGCCCGCCAGCGTGAAAACCGCGAACTGCACCCGGGCCGGACGGACGCCGCAGCGATGGAGCGCGGTCGGGTTGCCGCCCACCGCGAAGACGTAGCGGCCGAACGCCGTGCGCGAGAGGACGAACTGCAGCCCTCCGACCAGAGCAAGCGAGCCGATGAAGGCAACGGAGAGGCCAAGCACCGGCGTGGTGGCGCCGAGCGCGGCGACCCGATCGCCCAGATAGCTCGTCCTCGACGCAGTAACGAGGTACGTCGACCCGCGTGCGATCTCGAGCATCCCGAGTGTCACCAGGAAGGACGGGATCGACCAGCGCGCGACCAGGACGCCATTGATCGCGCCGCAAAGTCCGCCGACCGCAAGCGCAACCAGAGCCGCCGCCGCCAGCGGCAACCCGTGATCCACGGTCAGAACGCCCAGCACCGCCGCCGCCAGGGCCAGCACCGAACCGACCGAGAGATCGATGCCGCGCGCGATCAAGACCAGGGTCAGGCCGGCCGCGGCGACGACCAGCGGCGGCAACTGGTTCGCCAGCGTGCGAAACGTCAAGGCGCTCCAGAAGTGGTCCGTCACCAGGCCGAAGACCACGCACAGGCCGAGCAGGACCAGCACCAGCCCTCCCCGGTATCCCGGAGAGAAAGAGTGGCGCCAGCCGGCAACGGCCAGCGTCATCGGTTCAAGCGCCCGGGGAGCATCGAGACGAGGATACAGTCGCGGATGGTCAGGAGAGCCCCGATCCCATGACCACGCCCCAGCGTCCTGCCTGGTGCGCTCTCTCGTTCGCAGGGTCCGCGGTGGGTCGAAGGCCGCGGCTTGCCGGCTGACGAAGGGCATGCGGGCCACGCCGGCGAGAAGCTTCACCGCGAGCGCGGGAAGTGCCTTGCTACCCGGACGACGTGACGATGTCGACCGGAGTCTTCAGGTCCTCCGCCGTCTCCCCGCGCAGAATCTCCAGAGCTGCCTCGATTCCGAAGACCGCGAGTCGATCGGCGTGCTGGTCGGCGGTGGCCAGGATCTCGCCCTCGACGACGAGTTCGGCCACCGCCTCGATGTGGTCGAAGCCGACGATCAGCACGTCGTCGCGGCCGCTCTGCCGGCGCGCCGCCAGGGCGCCCAGCGCCATGTTGTCGTTGGCGCAAAGGAGCGCGCTCAGCTCGGGGTGCTCGCGCAGCATCGCCGCCGCCACCGTGTTCGCCTGCGCCTGCTCCCAACCGCCGCTCTGGACGTCGACGATCTCGGCGCCGGCCGCGTTCATCGCGTCCTCGAAACCTGCCTGCCGCTGACGGGCGTTGAAGGCCGTCGGGATGCCGCCGACGATCGCCACCTGATCGCCCGGCGCAAGCCGTTCCGCCAGCACCTCGCCGACTCTCCGAGCGCCGTCGCGGTTGTCCGGGCCGACGAACGGCGCGTCGAGACCCGCCTCCACCGCCACCTCCGCGTCGAGGCGGTTGTCGATGTTGACGACGACGACTCCGGCCGCCTGGGCCCGAGCCAGGGCCGGCGCCAGGGCCTTCGAATCCGCGGGCGCCATGACGATCGCATCGCTGCCCGAAGCGACCATCTGTTCGACCAGGGCGACCTGCCGGGCCAGATCGCTCTCGTTCCGGGTGCCGTTGACGACCAGGTCGTACTCGTCCGCGTGAGCCTCGTGGTGCGCACGGGCGCCCTCGGCCATCGTCTCGAAGAACTCGTTGGCGAGGGACTTCATGATCAGCGCGATCCGCGGCCGGGCGGCGTCCTCGTCGACGGGAGACTCGCCGCCACATCCGATCGCGATCGCCACCGCAGCAAACAGAACCAGCACCGCTTCACGAGGGTTCAGCTTTGCCATGGAGCTACAGCGTACTGGACTGCCCACACACCGGGTGCGCCGGCGGCCCCGCCGGCTGCCGGCGAAGCCGGCCAAAGAGAGGCGCCGCGAAGCGGCTACCGCTCACTCCACGGCCAGCTCCACCGCCTCCGCAAACCTTGCCAGCGCACTCTCCGCCGCCGCCCGATCCGCAGCCGGCGCCTTGGCGCCCTCCGCCTCATGGTGGAGCGCCAGCACCTCCAGACGCCCCCGCTTCCGGTGCGCCTTCAGGTCGTACCGCGCGACGAGACGGTCGCCCGCCAGCACCGGCATGCAGTAGTAGCCGTACCGGCGCTTCGCAGCCGGCTTGAAGATCTCCAGGATCTGGTCGAAGCCGAACAGATGGGCCACCCGGTTGCGGCGCCAGAGCACGGGGTCGAACGGCGACAGGAGAACGCCCCGGTCCGGCGCCGGGCGCACGCGCCGCAGCCGGGCGGCGAGTTCCAGATCCTCCGTGCGCACCCAGCCCGATCGGCGCAAGCCGTCGACCATGATCAAGTCACACGGAACCGCCTGCCCCGCCGACTCCAGCTCCCCCAGCGCGGCCCGGATCTGCGGCCGCAAGTTCTTGAGCCGCCACGTATCGGCGAGAGTGCCGATCGTCGCCCAGCCGTGACCTTGAAGCGCCCGCAGGATCAACGCCCGAAGGCACTCCTCGAGGCTCCACACGTGCCGGCGCGTTTGCTCCGGGATCACCCGTTCGGGGAGATCGAAGGTGCGCTGGAAGTTGTGCCGCGAACGGATCGCGAGTTGCCCGGTCGACCACAGCGAGTAGGCGACCCAACGCTCACGTTTCGACCGCCACATCTCGCCCATCATCGGTCCCTTGAGGTCGAGCGACCGCATCGGCCCCTCGGCCTCCACCTGGCGCAGAATCGCCTTCGCGACCTCCGGGTGTTCGCGGATCCCGCGGCTGTGCCACGTCCTTGCGCTCCGATACTCGTCCCGGCGAAAGCCGAACGCCGGGTAGAGGTCGATCGGGATCCAGCTCGCCTCGTGACCCCAGTACTCGAAGATCGGCTCGCCCGGCTGCAGGAGTTCCTCCGGCAGATTCCGGTCGATGCCGGGCCAGCGGGACAGCGGCACGAGGGCGTGGGTCCGGGCCCCTGCAACGGAGATCGTGTCAAGCTGCAGATAGCCGAACCGCTCGATCAGCGCGTGAAGCGCGCGCTTCGCCCGCAAGCCCCGGCCGGAGGCCGACCGCGGCAGTCCGGTCCACTCCGGCTTGAGCAGGCCCGCCCGCGCCAGCGCCAACCGGCGGGCATCGCGAACCGTGATCCCGGCCCGGCCAGCTCCCGCCGCAACGGCATCCGTGACGTTCCGAGGCATCTGATCAGAACTCCACGCTCAGGGAGATCTGCACCGGGCGCGGGTCGAAGCGGCGCCGAGCAACACCTGGCAGCCCGTGCGGCTTGCTCCCGCCGGGGTCGTGAACGTGACCAGATAGAGCCCCTGGTAGAGCCGCGGCAGCGCGCAGCGGTCGTCCGCCGCCGGGACCGCGGCCGGGAGCGCCGCCTGTCCCGTTCCCGATTCTCGTGTCGATCGTCATCCCGCCCGCGCGAACACTCGCACATCGCCAGACGGTCGGTCGGCTGCCAGTCAGTCGTCGCCCAACGTGCCCGCGCGCCGGGCGAGAGACGCGACCCCGCGGTAGTACGCCTCGTCCCGCGCCAGATCCTCCCGGTTGACCAGCATCGGGTTGTCCTGCAGCCCGCGCAGCCAGGAGACGTAGGCGAGTCCGGCCTTGTAGCGGCGCGTCGGCGGTTGGAAGATGAAGCGGGCAAGTTCCTCGGCGGGGCCCATCAACTCGCGATACCGCACAACGTCCCCGCCACCTAGTGCGCGAAGCGCCGCGGCCGCCGGCTCGGCGACCGCATCGAAGGCGCCGAGCAGCGCGTGGCTGTAGTCGCCCAGGCGCACCCGGCGGCCCTTCAGCTCCAACGTGGCGGGGAGCCTTGAACCCCTGGCCGGCGGGCCCCCTTCCAGCAGCCGAGCGAAGTGGACGTCGTCGCCGGTCAAAACGATCTGGCCGCGCATCGCGATGCGGCGGCGGAGCCGCACCTCGAACTCCTCGTCCAGCAGCGAGAGCTTGACCCCGCGCACCTTGTCCGCGTGCCGGGCGAGGATTCGCTCCAGGCTGTTCCCGGGAAAGTAGCCGCGCATCGCCGGGTGGAACATCTCGCCCAGCCAGTGCAGGAACAACGGCCCCTCGAGCTGGTCGATGATCGCCGAATACACGTCGACGTACTCTCTCTCGGAGGCGCCGTTCGTCGACAGAGAAGGCATCGGCAAGAGGACAGGCACGCCTCCCAGCCCGTCGATGAACTCCGCCTGCTCCGCCACCGCGTCGATCAGCTCCGTCCTGCTGCCGACCGCGTCGAGCTGGTCGCTGCCGGCGCCGGCGACGAAACCGTTCCGGAGTTCCAGGGAGGAGCAGAGTTCGATCAAACGGCGCGCGCTCGGCCAGCCGATCTCGAAGCGCTGCGCCGTGTCCATCGCCTCGGCGACGCCGAAACCGAGCGAGTCGACGAAGCGACGCAGGCCGGCCGTCGCCTTCCAGTCGATCCAGTGCTCGATCTCCTGGGGCGAGCCGGGATGTTCGAGGGAGTGGTCGACCTCGGAGTAGCCGC
Source organism: uncultured Thermoanaerobaculia bacterium (assembly GCA_951813015.1). GTDB lineage: Bacteria > Acidobacteriota > Thermoanaerobaculia > Multivoradales > Multivoraceae > Multivorans. The sequence goes on from CATOTG010000007.1 coordinate 126,813, forward strand.
CGCGCACGACGACATGAAGAGCGGCGTAGCAGAGCCTCGGCAGCGGCGCCAGGCTGCCGGGCCGGTTGTGCTGGCGGTCCGCGCTCACCAGGCGGCCGCCTTCTTGAGGTCGCGGATCCGGGCGAACTCGGGGGTCTGCCGGTAGTGCTCGTCGAGCGGGTAGCAACCGCTGACCATGTTGTTGCGCGGCCCGGTCGTGCAGTCGCTGAAGGTGCGGCAGATCCGGCGGCGTTCCAGCGGTCGACCCGCAAGCACATCCGCCGGCAGCCGGGGGTACGCGAGAACCATCCGGCCGAGGCCCACGAAATCGACGTGGCCGGCGCCGACTTCCGCTTCCGCCATGTAGGGCAGCCACTCCTGCAGGTAGCTGTAGCCCGTTCCGACCAGGGGGAGGCCCGGAAACGCCGCGCGCACCGCGCGTACGGCCGCCAGTTGACGCAGCACCGAGCGCAGCGGATCCTCGGGAGGCAGGTAGCTGTCCGACGCCGGGTAGGTGAACGGCCGCGACAGGTGCGGACAACTGTAGGGCGAACCCATCGTTACGTTGACTACCTCGACGCCGGCTTCGACCAGCAAGCCGATGTAGCGGATTGCCTCGGAGCAGGTGGACTCGGGCAGCCCGACATCCGCCGGGTTCAGGCCGAAGCCGAGATCGGCCGGCCTGGCGCTCTCGACTTCCGGCACGCCGACTCCGGCGCCGTCCGCGCCGAAGGGCGCCACGTCGCCGACGGACAGCCGCACGCCGACAGCAAGATTCGGACACGCCGCGCGCACGGCCGCGATGATCCCGAGCGGCAGCCGTACCCGGTTCTCGAAGCGCCCGCCGTACCGTCCCGGCCGCGTGTGCGCGCCCAGCAGCTCGTGCAGCAGATAGCCGTGACAGCACTTGACGTCGACAAAGTCGTAACCCGCCTTCTCGGCACAACGCGCGGCGCGCACATAGGCGCCGGCAATCTCCTCCAACTGCTCGTCGCTCACGAGAGGCCCGTGCGCAGCCTCGCCAAGCCGTCCGTCAAGCACTGGATGCACCTGCGCCCGCAGCGGCCGCGGCAACGCTGGCGGCGGGTCGGGCCGCGACAGCCGCCCCGAGTGGGTCAACTGCAGGCCGATCACCGGCCGGTCGCCGCCGACTCCACTCTCCTCGTGGCCTGTCAGGATCTCGCGCCGGAGATCCCCGAGCCAGGCAACGCTGTCGTCCAGCCGTTCGCCGTCGATGAAGAGCTGGTTCGGGTTCGCGCGCCCCTCCGGCGCCACGGCCACCGCCTCGCCGCCCCAGATCAGTTTCGCTCCGCTCAGCCCGAACCGCCGCCAGCGCCGCCGGGTCAGATCGCCAGGGCTGCCGTCCCGGTTGCCGTCCCAACCCTCCATCGGATGGACCGCGAACCGGTTGCCTGCGCTGCGTCCGAAGATCGTCAACGGCCGTGCCAACGGACCATCCGGCCCGTGCAACCCGTCGCCGCAGTCGAACGCCGGATCAAGCCCGCGCAAATGCTCGCGAAAGGCCTCGACGGTGCGATGGTGGCCCGGGGGCGTGTAGCGCCGGCTCATGTCGCCGCCGCCGTGCTCTTTGAAGTGACCACCTCGAACGAGCCTGCGGGCCCCACTCGGACCAAGTTCTTCTTCACGCCCTGGAGCGCCCTCCGACGCTGCCGACCGTCACCTGCTGCTTGAATTCCCATTCAAGCCGCGGCTGCCGCAGCCCAAGGTCGTTGCGGCGGCGGCGGAGCCGAGGAACACGCGGCGAGTGATCGCGGACATGACTGGTTATCCCCGCGGTCGAGAGACGACCGCTCAAACGAGGGACGGATCAATGATCATAGTCGGCGATCGCGCGTTCGGGGCAGTGTCTCGACCGACGAGAGCGCCGATCAACCCTGGGAACCTTCTGCGGCTCGTTCGCGCGTGAACGCCGCCCCGTGAACGAAGGCCCCGTCGAGCGACAGGGCCTGGCCGGTGATCCACCGGCCCTGTCCACGGTGCTCGATTCCGAGTCCGACACCCTCGGCCTCGATCTCGCTCAGGGTGGCGAAACGCCCCAGCATCCGCAGCGTTGACGAAGGCGAGGGTCGACCATCCGGCCTTGCCGGCTCCATCAGGTGCGAACGGACGATGGCGCTCCAGTGCGCCGCGAAGAGGTGGGGCGCGCCGAAGAGCTCGATTGCGGTGATCCACCGTCCATGCGAGACGGCGACGCCGCACTGGCCGGGCAGCGGTCCCAGGCGCGTGAGTTCCGCGACGGCGCCGGAACGCGTCCGGTCGCGCTCGTAGACGGCGTCGGCAGCAACTGCCGCGTCGGTCGGAGAGTGGGCATCCACGTCTCTCAGGACGCGGTCGACGCCCGCCCAGACGGCGCTCTGGTTTCCGCGTCTCGAACCGGCCGCGCGCATCGAGGCGTGAATGTGCCTCTGGTTGAGCGACCGCACGCGAGGGGGAGTGAGGGTCCGCGCCCGGCTGTACTCTCGGCTCCGGCCCCAACGGCCGCGTTCCAGGCAGGAGACGGGAATCTCCAGCCTGGTCGCGGCGGGAACGAGCACGGTGACGTTGACCGTCCGATTCTGCTTGCCGCCGAGGAAGTGCTCGCCCTCGACGAGGAGTGCCGGCGTCTCGCCGCGGTTGTGCACCGCCAGCGACGGGACCTCGGCGTCGTCGAGTTCGTTGATCGCGCAGTCCGCCGAGTCGCCGGTCGTGATCTCCGGAAGTTCGTTCCCGGGCAGGTAGATCGGGAAGAAGGACACGCCGAGGCGGGTGATCGGCGGGCCGATGGCTGCGGTGTCGAGTTGGGGGATCGGTTGGGGGATCTTGCTGGACTCCATGGGCACAGTCTCCTGTCGTTATTGTTTCTGGCACAATAACTCGTTATTGTCGCCACGTCAATAATCCGGCGGAGGCGCCTGGACGAGGCTGGGGGAAAGCCCCTGAGCGGTTTTGGGGCTGCTACTCTGAGGGGCCAATGAACTCCGGCGCGTCTACCGGATACGACCCGCGCAGTTTCCCGCCCATCGCGGTGACGGTCGATGTCGTGTTGTTCGCGATCGTGGACGGAGCGCTCAACATCCTGCTGATCGAGCGCGGGGCCGACCCGTTCCGCCGCTGTTGGGCGTTGCCCGGCGGTTTCGTCCAGCCATCCGACCCGGACCTTGACCGCGCCGCGGCGCGCGAACTGGAGGAGGAAACGGGAATCGGTCCCGGCGCGGCCTACCTGGAGCAGCTCGGCGCCTACGGCGCGCGGGATCGCGATCCGCGCATGCGCGTGGTTTCCGTTGCCTACTGGGCCGCCTGCGCGCGCCCTCCGCAACCGACAGGCGGAAGCGACGCGGCGCGCGCTGAGCTCGTCCCGGTGTCGCGGATCGAGGACGGACATTTCGAACTGGCCTTCGACCACGGACAGATTGCCCGCGAGGGGCTCGACCGTCTGCGGGCCAAACTGGAGTACACGGCTCTGGGAGCGAGATTCTGCCTGCCCGCGTTCACGATCAGCGAACTGCGCAGCGTGTACGAGGCGGTCTGGAACACCGAGCTGGACGCAGGGAACTTCCAGCGGAAGGTCCGCTTCAACGAGCCTTTCCGGCAGGTGGAAACGAGAGAGAGCCAGGCGGCGGCGCGGCTGGTCGAAACCTGGGAGCCGTCGCCGGCTCCTGACATCTCTCTCCGTTGCGCGCCGATGGCGCCGCAGCGCCGGGCTCCGCGCCGGCGTGCCGCCCGCCGATTCGCCGAATCCCGGAGACCCGCCGCCGACGGAGGGCCGCCGTTGGTCCGGCGCGGACGTCGCGGCCGGCCGGCGTCGCTATGGACCGTCGAAGACCCTGCCGCCATGTTGAACTTGCCCATTGCGCGACCGCCGTCGTCTCGCCGAGACGCCGGCTGATGCGGCAGTCACGGAGGGTCCGCCGCGTGCTGCTCCGCCTCGCCCGCTCAGGAACGCCACGCTCCTCGCCGGCAGCCAGTCCTGGACCAGCCAGGCCGGCGGGTCCGGGTCTTCCGGTATCGGCGTCGCCGCGACGGGCCGAGCGGCCCGAGTCCGCTCGATGGTCCGACGCATGGCGCGAGCAGTCCGCCGCCGATTTCCGCTTCGTGGTCGCGCCACGTTCCGGCGTGCTGCCCGGCGACGTGCAGCGCGAGGCTGCCTTCGTGACGCTGTCGTCCAGCCGTCACCTGCTGCTAGAATGCCCCATTCAAGCCGCGTTCGCCCCAACGGAGCGGGAGGCCCATGTCCGAACCGATGATCAGAATGACCCTCGCGGACAGATATTGCGCGACGATGGAAGAAGTCGTCGATGAACTCCGCCGCCGCAGAGAAGCGCGGAACCCGGAGGACCTCGTCATCACGCGCTACGAGAAAGCACGGTACGGCAGCGGGTTCCGCGTCTACAGCGTGCCCGCCGAATTGCTCGGCGAACAGATGATGAGCCCGTCGCCCAGGACGCGGAAGCGACGCCTGTTCGCCGGTGAGTAGGCTTGGCGAAACACCGGACAGAAGCCTCGCCTCAGCGGCAGAGCGGCGAGCGGGCCCGGAGGGAAGCGACGCCCGGCAGCCAGATTGAACTCTGGCCAGAGATGCTCCAGCTGGAACGGGAGCGAATCGGGAGCGAATCGAGAGCCAGGATCGGCGGACCGAGGTCCTCTCGCAGATGGTCGCAGCCGATGACGCGGCGGACCAGAGGCTCTTTGAGTTCCAGATCGAAAAGATGCGAAGAGACGATGCGGACCGGATTGATCGGCGGACGTTCGGCATGCAGATGCTCGCGCAAGGCCTCGACGGTGCGAAGCACGGATCGAGTGCCGGACGACCGGCAAGACGATCGAGGCGACCGATGGTGGCCCGGGGGCGTGTAGCGCCGGCTCAATCTCCGTCCCCAGCGGCCGCCGGCGGCTGCCAGGGTTCCGGGCCGTCGGGCAGGGCGCTCAGGAACTCGGCCCCGACTTCGCCATACCAGGCGTGGAGCCGCGCTCGCATCTCGTCGACCCGTTCCGGCTGTGCCGCGGCCAGGTCGCTCTGTTCGCCGACATCGGCGTCCAGATCGTAGAGATGGACCTGGCCGTCCTCGTAGCGCTCGATCAGCTTGTAGCGGCCTGCGGCGATGGCGCCGCCAGGGAAGCCGCCCTGGTTGCCGTAGTGCGGGTAGTGCCAGAACAGGTCCCGCTCAAGGGCCGCGGCCGCGGTCTCCGCCGCTTCGCCTCCACGGAGCAGGCCGAGAAAACTCGACCCGTCGATTTCGACCTCCGGCGGCAGGTCGATGCCGGCAGCTTCCAGAAACGTCGGGTAGAAGTCCGTGCTGATGACCGGCGCTGACGTTTCGCCGCCCGCCGGCGCCTCGGCCGGCCAGCGGACGATCATCGGCTCGCGGATCCCGCCCTCGTACAGCCAGCCCTTGCCGCCGCGCAGCGGCAGGTTCGAGGTCGGCGCGCCTTCCGCCGTGGACAAGCCGCCGTTGTCGGAGAAGAAAACGACGATCGTATTCTCGGCCAGACCCAGGGCATCGAGGCGGTCAAGGATGCGGCCGACGCTCGTGTCGAGGGTTTCGACCATCGCCGCGTAAACGGCGTGGTTCTGGACTTCACGCACCCGTCGCGGCTCGTCGCGCGGCCAGACCTGCTCCTCGTCGCCGAAGTCTTCCGGATCGGCCGGATACGGCGCCACCCGACCCGGCGACTCATCCGACACGCTGACTTCGACGCCCGCCTTCGCCGCGTACTTCGCGATCAGGTCCGCGGGCGCCCGCAGCGGCGTATGGACCGTGTAATACGAGAGGTAGACCAGAAAGGGCTTGCCTTCCTCGTCGGCCGCGTAGCCATCGATCAGGCGGAGCGCCTCATCGGTGAGTCGGGCGGTGAGGTGCTCGTCCTCGGGACCGTCCTCGAGCGTCGGGTTCGAGTAGGGCGAGAAGTAGCTCCGCGGCATCCCGCCGCGGTGGCCGCCGACGTTCACGTCGAAGCCCTGGGCCAGCGGCCAGAACTCCTCCGTCGGCCCAAGGTGCCACTTGCCGAGAAACGCGGTGCTGTAGCCGCCGTCCCGCAAGGCCTCGGCGAGCGTGATTTCCTCAAGCGGCATCCGGTCGTTCAGCGGCGCCGGCGCGAACTTCTCCTCGCGGCGGCCGGCGAAGTAGTTCGTCGCGCCAACCCGGGTCGGATAGCGGCCGGTCATGATGCTGAAGCGGGTCGGGCTGCAGACCGGATTCGCGGCGTAGCCGCGCGTGAAGCGCACCCCGCCGGCCGCCAGCCGGTCGATGTTCGGCGTCTCGTAGAAGGTGTCCGGGTTGAAGGCGCCAACGTCCATCGCGCCGAGGTCGTCAACCAGAAGGAAGACGATGTTCGGCGGCCCGGCCGGCTCTTCGACCGCACAAGCCGCGACGCAGGCGACGAGGACCGCCGCGGCAAGGATGGACAGTCGTGTCGGGTAACGGGCCGGCCGCATCGGTGGAACACGCTAGCAGTCTGCGCGGCAGAGACCGGGTGCGCCGGCCAGCCATCCGTGCGCCCGATGACGAGCGCACGGACCGCTTCGCGGGTGGCGCGGGCGCGCCGCCCGGGTGTCATCCGTGCGCCCGATGACGAGCGCACGGACCGGTTCGCGGCTGGCGCGGGGCGCGCCACCCGGGTTTCATCCGTGCGCCCGATGACGAGCGCACGGACCGGTTCGCGGCTGGCGCGGGCGCGCCACCCGGGTTCTGGCCGTCATCGGGCGCGAAGCGTCGGCTCCGGACGCTCTGCCGCGCCAGCAGGGCCATGACGGCTACAATCGGAGGCCGCCTACGGGCGCGACCCGACCGGGAGGAACTCCATGTCCGCCATCACCCGCCGCGTTTTCCTCGGCTCGGCCGCGGCTGCCGCTGCCACGACGACTCTGGGATGCCGCGACTCGACCGGCACGGCCGCCGTGAGCCCGAACCAGCGGCTTCGCGTCGCCGTCGTCGGCCTGCACGACCGCGGCAACGACCACGTGGACGCCTACGCGAAGCTGCCGGGCGTGGAAGTCGCCGCTCTCTGCGATGTCGACCGCAACGTGCTCGAGGCAGCCAGGGCCAGGGCGATCGAGGCCGGCGCGACCGACCCGACGACGATCGTCGACTACCGGGAACTCCTGGAGCGCGACGACATCGACGCGGTGTCCATCGCCACCCCGAACCACTGGCACGCGCTGCAGGCGGTGTGGGCGTGCCAGGCCGGCAAGGACGTCTTTCTCGAGAAGCCCGTCTCGCACAACGTTTGGGAGGGCCGCCAGATCGTCCACGCGGCCGCCAAGTACGACCGGATCGTCCAGACGGGCACCCAGATCCGCTCGGCGCCCTCGATCCGGGACGCGCTCGCCTGGGTGAACGAAGGGCACATCGGCGAGATCCAGCTCGCCCGCGGTCTCTGCTACAAGCCGCGCCAGAGCATCGGCCGGGTCGACGGCGCCCAGCAGGTCGATGCCGCCGTCGACTACGACCTCTGGTGCGGCCCGGCGCCGAAGAAGCCGCTGATGCGCCAGCGCCTGCACTACGACTGGCACTGGGTGTTCGACACCGGCAACGGCGACTTGGGCAACCAGGGCATCCACCAGATGGATGTCGCCCGCTGGGCGCTGGGCGAGGACGCACTGCCGCCGAGGACGATCAGCGTCGGCGGCCGCTTCGCCTACGTCGACGACGGCAACACCCCGAACACGCAGGTCGTGTACCACGACTACGAACGCGCGCCCCTGCTGTTCGAGGTCCGCGGCCTGCCCCGAGACCTGAAGGCACAGCGGGACGGGTGGCGCCGGCGGGGCATGGACGAGTACCTCGGAGCGAAGGTCGGCGTCATCGTCCACTGCGAAGGCGGTCACCTGCAGATACCGAGCTACACCGAAGCCGTCGCGTTCGACGCGAAGGGCAAGAAGCTCGAGAAGTGGGAAGGCGGCGCCAACCACTACGCGAACTTCGTCGACGCCGTGCGCAACCGCCGCAGCGAGGATCTGACCGCCTCGATCGAGGACGGCCACCTCTCAAGCGCCCTCTGCCACCTCGGCAACGTCTCCTACATGCGGGGCGAGGCCGGCGGACCCGCGAGGATCGCCCAGGTCGCCGGGAAGCTCCGCAACGCCGGCGACACGGCCGACCGCTTCCTGGATCACCTGGTCAGGAACGGCGTCGACCCGGAGATCGAGCAGCCGATCGTCGGTTCGTGGCTCACAATCGACCCGGACACCGAGACGATCGCAGGCGACGACGAGGCGAACCGGTTGCTCACCCGCGAGTATCGCGAGCCGTTCGTGGTCCCCGAAGTCGTCTGATGGGCGGGACACGCATCAAGGCGCCGTTCTGGCTGAGCCTCGCCGCGCTGGTCGCTCTCTTCGTCGCCGCCCCCCTCCACGCCCAGTCCGGCGTGCCCGACGGCTACGAACTCGTCTACTCCCAGGACTTCACCGAAGCCTCGGCGCTCGACGACTTCACGTTCAGCGACCAGCGAGCGTGGGGGTACGGCGAAGGAGACTGGCGCGGCTACCTCGAGCTCAAGGGCGGCAGCAAGTACAAGCCGAAGCACCGCTCCCCGCTCAACATCGCCCTGATCGACAATCTCCTGCTCGCCGACTTCGTCCTCGAGGCCGAGGCCTGGCAGACCGGCCGCGAGTACGGCCACCGGGACCTCAGCCTCTTCTTCGGATTCGAGGGACCGAACCGCTACTACTACGCCCACCTGGCCACCGAGCCGGACGACCGCGCCCACAACATCTTCCTGGTGGACAACGCGGACCGCGCGCCGATGGGCGCGATCCCCGACCAGGGCGTCGACTGGGGCCGCGGCTGGAAACGGGTGCGGGTCGAGCGCCAGGACGGCTCGTTACGGGTCTACTTCAACGGCGAGAGGCAGCCGACGGTCGAGGCCGACCGCGACCCGCTCGGCTGGGGCCGGGTCGGCTTCGGTTCGTTCGACGACACCGGCCGCTTCAGCAAGATCCGGATCTGGGCGCCGGAGACGCGGCAGGCAGTGGCGCCGGCGTTCGACTGACGCTCAGGGTCGCTGCCGGTCACGCGCGGTACGCGCTACGTCGGCGGCAGGAAGTCCAACAGCCGGAACAGGGCCAGCAGCGCGCCGAGTGCGCCGAGCAGCCGCCAGAGCAGCCGGGCTTCAAGCCGCGCTATCTCGCCGCTCAGGTCAGCGCGCATCCGTTCCAGGTCGGCGCGCATGTCGGCGCGCAGTACGTCCAGGTCAGCGCGGGTTACCGGCGAGGAACCGGCGGAGTCGGCGGAAGGGTCGGCAAGGGCCATGCGCCGCATGGTAGCTCAACATGGGAACCCATCGAGGTCCGCCCGTCATCTCTCCGCCACTTGCTGGAAGCCTTCAGAAGACCGAGGCGAAACCTGCCTGACAAACGGCTCGTTCCAGGCTACTCGTCGCCGTACCGCCGGAACTCGGCGTCCAACTGTTCCGCGGACATCTCCCCCGCGTGGAACAGCAGCCGGTAACGCAGCCTGAGTTCATCGCCCGCCGGAATCGTCCAGTCGCCGGCGCCCTTCTTCGCCTTCTCGAAGTGGTGGACGCCGAAGGGGTTCGCGGCGACCAGGCCGTAGGCGCGGGCGTGCCACCAGGTCGGGTGGCGGAAGTTCTCGGGGTGGTCGAAGATCGCGATGCCGACAGGCTTGCCGTCGACCGGGCCGGTGCAGTGGACCCAGGAAGCGCGCTTGCCCCAGACGTCGGCGCCTTCGACGCCTTCGCTGTTCAACATCGCGCCGGCGGCGTGCTCGCCCCGGTGGCGGAGGGAGGGCGCGACGCGGATGGCCATCGTGCCTTCCTTCGTGTCGCCGAGAACGACCGCCGCGTCGCCGGCCCTCAGCCTGACGTCGAAGTCGATCGCCCGCCAGGCCTGGCCTGTGTCGAACGTGCCGGCGAGGAAAGTCATCGTCCGTTCCTCGCCGAGCATCTCGTCGCCGTCCGGGTCGACCCATGAGTTCGCGGTGCGCAGCACGCCGAACTCGCCGGACTCCTCCGCCAGGATCTTCCGATGGACGATCGCCGAGCCGTCGCGGTCGTTCCAGATGTCATACCGCTTCGAACCGTCCGCCAGCCCCACGGCGCCGTGCGCGAACCAGAGGGAACGGTGGTGCGGATGGTCCCGCTCCTCCCCCTCCGCCTCGGCCATCGGCCAGTTGCGGGTCAACGCCTGCCCACCGGGGCCGTAGACCGGGTAGAGGTACGGCAGGTTGCCGCCGCCATCGGCCTCGCCGCCGGGGCGATACTCGGTGAAGGGCTCGCCGTCGACGGTGACCAGGATGCGGTCGCCGCCGCGCTCGCTGAGTTCGATCATCGGATCGCCGTCCTCCCCCGTCACGCTCGCCGAAACCACGAACAGGCACAAGAACAGCACGGCAGCGGCTGGCGGACTCAGGCGGCGCAACATGGTCGGTCCCTCGTGCCTCTGTTCGCGTTCCGGGAGGATTCCGGCATGGTACCGTCTCGCCCGTGAATCCACGGAAATGCTTGGCCGCGCTGGCGGCCATGCTGCTGGCCTCGGTGACGTTCACTTCCTGCACCACCGGCGAGGCGGAGGCCGAACCCGACGGCTCGGACGCGGAACCCGTGACGCGGCAGCCACGGGCGGAAGTCGTCCGCGCGCACCTCCTTGACGACGACGCGGACGGCCAGGCCGCCTTCGCCCGCGTCAAGGAACACTTCGAGGCGGCCAATCCCGGCTACGCGATGGAGTTTCTGGCCGCGGCGACAGAGATCGCGGCAGACGCTTCGAACCGGCTCGTATTCGTCCAGGCGCCCGTCGAGGAGGCGCCCGCCGCGGCGAAGATCCACACGGCCTCGGGCGCCACGCCGACCGAACTCCACATCGGCGACATCGCGGTGCTCGGCCCCGGCGAGCGGCTGACCGTCGAGCCCGAGGTCGCCGCGCTCGTCTTTGACGTCCCGGACACGCCTGGCGACGGCGTACCGGCGGCAATCCGTCCCGACTGGGACCCGGACATCACGGACGTCCCGGGCGGCTGCGCCACGGAGACCGGCGCGTACCGGCGCATCCTGCTCACCTGGCTCAAGGACAACGGGCCCTACACCTTCCACGGCCTGAACGCGCACCGGGTGCGGATCACCGACTCCTTCACCCACTACCACCCGATGGACACGGGCTTCGACGAGTTCTACCTGGTCCAGATGAGCAACGACCAGGACAAGTTGCTCACCAGCTACCGCGCCGCCGCCATCGAGTCGCCGGAGACGATGACTCCGGAACTCGCGGGACAGCTCTTCGACGTCCACGACGTCCGTGCCGGCGACCTGATCTACCTGCCGCGCGGCGTGATTCACCGCGGTCTGGGCGGGGTGCTGGCGCAGGTGATCACGGTACCCGGCTTCCGCCCCGGCGCCGAAATCGGCGTCGACCACCACCTGCTGGCGATCAACGAACGGCTCGGCCTCGAGGGCGAGGACGCTCTCCCCTACAACGTCGAAGCGTCGACAGAGCCGATCGTCCGCTAGATCCTCTCGAGGACCCATCCCGCATGAAGCAGACCTCCGACACGAAGACCTACGACGCGATCGTCGTCGGCTCGGGCGCCACCGGCGGCTGGACCGCCAAGGTGATGACCGAGGCCGGCATGGACGTGCTGATGCTCGAAGCGGGCCGCGCCTTCGACCCCGAGAACGACTTCCGCGAGCACACCCTGCCGCACGACATGGAACTGCGCGGCCGCCCCGACCCGCGCAACGAACTGCTGCAGCGCCGCCGCCGGCAGTCCTACTGCTACGCCTGCACCGAGGTCAACGCGGACTTCTTCATCGACGACGTCGACAATCCCTACACCGAGGCGCCCGGCACCCACTTCAACTGGATCCAGGGCAACGTCGTCGGCGGCCGCTCGATCATGTGGGCGCGACAGTCGTACCGGATGAGCGACTACGACTTCAAGGCCGCGAGCATGGACGGTTACGGCATGGACTGGCCGATCGGCTACGCGGACATCGCCCCCTACTACGACCGGGTCGAGCGCTACATCGGCGTCAACGGCCGCAAGGAGGGGCTGGAGATCCTGCCCGACGGCGACTTCCTGCCGCCGATGGCCTTCACCTGCGGCGAGGTCATGCTGAAGCAGACGCTGGCCGAGAAGTTCAACCGGCCGATGACGATCGGCCGCAACGCCGTTCTGACCCGCCGTCACAACGGCCGTGACATGTGCCACTACTGCGGGCCTTGTCACTACGGCTGCCGGACGAACTCCTACTTCAGCTCGCCCCAGACGACCCTCGTCGACTGCGAGGCGACGGGCCGGTTCACCCTGGTGCCCGACGCCGCCGTGATCAAGGTCGACACGTTGGCCGGCGATCTCGCCTCGGGCGTCACCTACGTCGACAAGACGACGAACCTGACCCGGGAAGCCAAGGCGGACGTCGTCGTCCTCTGCGCTTCGACCCTGGCCTCGACCCGCATCCTGCTCAACTCGGCCGAAGGCGGCCTCGCCAACGAGAGCGACTGCCTGGGCCGTTACGTGATGGACCACATCTACGCGACGGGGGTGCGCGGCGTCCTGGAAGCGAGGGCCGGCGCTCGACCGGAGCGCGCGAACCGGCCGAACGGGATCTACGTCCCCCCGCTTCCAGAACCTGAAGGACCCGGCGACGAAGAACCCGAACTACATCCGCGGCTACGGCTACCAGGGCGGCGAGAACATCACCACCTGGCAGCACGGCAACTCCCTGCCCGGCTTCGGCGCCGACTTCAAGCGGATGGTCGAATCGAGCACCGTTTCGACGATCAGTCTCGGCGGCTTCGGCGAAATCCTGCCGAGGCCCGAGAACCGCGTCACCCTCGACCCGGAGACGAAGGACAAGTGGGGCGTGCCGGTGCTGCAGATGAACACCACCCTGGGCAGCAACGAGTACGCGATGGTTCAGGACATGATCGAGGAAGGCCGGGCCATGCTGGAGGCGCTCGGCTGCACGGACATCACGCAGAACACGGAGCCGGCGCCGATTGGCTCGGGCATCCACGAGGTCGGCACGGCGCGCATGGGCGACGATCCGAAGACCTCGTATCTCAACCAGTACCAGCAGTCCCACACGGTGAAGAACCTGTTCGTGATGGACGGGTCCTGCTACGTGAGCGTCGGCTGCGTCAACCCGACCCTGACCATGATGTCCCTGGCGCTCCGCTCCACCGAGTACCTGGTCGACCAGCACAAGCGGGGAGAACTCGGATGAGCAAACAGACGACAGACGGCCGACCCCGATCAGGACCGGCCGCAAGACCGACGAGACGAAAAGTCCTGGCGGCCGGCGCCGGCGCCTTCGGCTACGCCACGCTGCAGGCGGAGCCGATTCGGGCAGCCATCCCGGCGTTGGCCGCGTACCAGGCCGAGGGATCCGGCTGGACGCCGCGGTTGCTGACGCCGGCCCAGGGCGAGCTGCTCGCCACGCTCTGCGACCACATCCTGCCCCGCACGGACACTCCCGGGGCTCTCGACGCCGGCGTCCACGAGTTCATCGACCTCGAGCTCTCGCTCGCCGGCGGCGACGACCAGCTTGCCGCGCTCGGCGGCCTGGACTGGATCGACCGCCGGGCCACGAGCCTGCACGGCTCACCCTTCCTGTCCCTCGGCAACGAGCAGCAGCTCGACCTGCTACGCGAGATCAGCGACGAGCACGAAGACCACGAGCCGGAACTCGTGGCCGGCGCCGCCTTCTTCAGCGACCTGAAGCGGCGCACCCTGTTCGCGTTCTACACCTCGAAGACCGGACGCACCGAAGCCCTCGGGCTGCCGGACCGGGTGCGGGTCGAGCGCTTCCGCGGCTGCCAGCACGAGCCCGGCGAAAGCCACATCTGACCGGGCATCGCTACTCGGCGGCAGGCGCCAACGCACACCCGAAGCCTTCGGACAATGCTCGCTGCAAGGCATGGCCATCAAGGCGCCATTCGAGGATCGTATAGTTGACTATTAACGGGAACTGGTTCCCACGTTGCCATACGTCGCCCGTGGCGTCCACAGGAAGCCGAACAGCCACACGAACAGCCTTAGGCTCTGCGAGTCGCCGAACGACGTCGGCCGAATCGGGTTCTGGAGTTCCTGGCCCAGTCCCGCGCCCTCTACTAACCTTCAGCTCATAGTCGCGGTCTCCCGCCTTGAACTGCTCCTCCTCTCTCCGCGATGTCCGCCAGCGTGGGCGGAGGGCATCATACGGGACCATCGGAATGTACTCCCAGTCTCGTAGCCCCCCAAGCCACCCCAACGCATCGCAGCCGGAAAATCATGCCGCACGTTCGCTCCGACCCGAACGGCGATTGCCGGGCGACAAGCAGGTGGCGCTTCCCCGGGGCGTTGCCGCCCCAAACGGTCCCAAAGCCGAATGACGATCCGGCCAGAGATCGACAAAGCCTGGCCGAACTCCGTCACAGCCGAAACCGACTCCGCCGACACGATGACGCCATAGGTGTTGCCCGTCCACACATCTCTCTGCTTCACAACCTCCCAGTGAAGGGCACCGCCTCTCCCTTCAGAAGTCTCTACCCCAGGCCCGGCCTCAACCGGCTCACGGCCGCGGGCCTGCTGTTCCACGGGTTCCTCCGTGTCGCACCCCTGAGCGGCGATCAACGCGACCGCAAAGGCGGCCCAGAGCGAGAAGTCTCTCATCGTCCGACACCTCCATACGCAACCTGCTCTTCCCCGCCTTCCCCCTGAAGGCGACTGTCGAGACTGGTCGGGTCGGCAAGCGTATACTGAGGCTGTCGCGATCTTCCATGTGGTCGACTCCCCAGTGCCCAATCCGGCCAGAGGCGGGGGCCTGATCCAGCCATGATTGAACGCACTGCAACCCCTCACACCGAAACCGGAACTGCTGTCGAGGAGCTCCTCGGACCGCTGACTGCCGAGCAGAAAGCGAAAGTGCCCGAGCATCTCCACTGGATGGGTGATCGATCGCTGCTGCGGCCCGCCTGGACACGCGTCTCGATCGTTGGCTCGCGCAAGGCGAGCCCTGAGGGGCGACGTCGGGCGATGCAACTCTCGCGCGATCTTGTCCATGAGGGCGTCGTGATCGTCAGTGGCCTCGCCACGGGAATCGACACCGCCGCCCACACCGCGACGCTCGACCATAAGGGTCGCACCATAGCCGTGTTGGGAACCTCCTTTGAGGAGTGCAACCCCGCAGCGAACCGGGAGCTACAGGCCAGGATCGGCCGGGACCACCTGCTCCTGACTCAGATTGCGCCGGGACAGAGGACGGGCAAGTGGGCGTTCCCCGCGCGAAACCGGCTGATGGCCCTGATCTCCGACGCAACGGTGATCATCGAGGCCGGTGTCACCAGCGGAACCCAGCACCAGGGCTGGGAGGCGATCCGGCTGAACACGCCGCTCTTCCTCGCCCAGTCGCTGATCGATCGAAAACTCGACTGGACCGAAATGATGCTGGACTACGGAGCCCGGCCGCTGGCGTCGACAGAGGACGTGCTCGGCGCAGTCGCGACCGGCGGCACGTTTGATCCGATTCCCTTCTGAGCCCCTTCGCTACGCATCGTTTCTGGCCTACGCACCACGGCCCAAGACCGACGCCGAACGGGCAGCGCGGAAGTTCGTTCTCCGATCGTACAAGCGCGACAGGCTGGTGGCGACACCGCAGGGCGAGGAGCCCGCGACCTCGGCAGTGGCGCGGCGGCTGGTCGAGGAAATGGTCCGCGGCCGAGCCGAGAATCTCGATGGGTTCTTCTCGCCCCGCGCCGTTCTCGTTCCAGTTCCTCGGCACACGACCGCAACTGACGTCGTCTGGCCCAGCCGCAGCCTAGCCGTCGCCTTGGCCGAACGCCGCCTCGGCGCAGAAGTGTGCGAGTTGCTCATGCGAAGTAGCCCGGTGCGCAAGTCAGCTGGCGCCGCTAGGCGCCCGAGCGCCGAAGAGCACTACCATTCCTTCTCGGTGACCAGCCAAACCTCCGTTCAGCCACCTTCCACGATCACCCTGATCGACGATGTCGTGACACGCGGCTCGACCTTCCTTGGGGCTGCTCGACGACTGCAGGAGGCCTTTCCACATGCCACCGTCACCGCCTTCGCCGGCGTCCGCACCGTGAGCCACGGCTTCGGAGAAGAGATGAAGCAACCCGCTGCAGACCTTATCCGACTTGCCGATGGAAGGCCAGTACGGAACCCGTAGCTGGCGGCGGCGGCCTCATGCACTCGCAACGCACACGCCCGAAGAACGGCAACCACTTGAAGGCTGGCGTTCCTTGTAGACTCGGACCAATGTCGCCAACCCGACCGCGGCGATCGGCGATCGCGTTGAAGCGGGTGCTCGGCCAAGCGAAGGGGCCGCTACGGAATTCCGGTTCAGGAGACCTGACATGTGTGACGAAAGAACAGACGCCGACAACGCCAGTTACCTGCACGGGAAACGGCTGACCCGCCGGGAATTCGGGGCGGTTTCGGCTGGCGCCGGGCTGACGATGCTGCTGCCCCGGCCGGCGAACGCCCAGAGTGTCACCGAGTCCGAGATCGAGGTAGAGACCCCTGACGGCGTGTGCGACAGCTACTTCGTCCACCCCGCGACCGGCGCTCATCCGGGCGTCCTGATCTGGCCGGATGCCTTCGGCCTGCGGCCGGCGATGCGGCAGATGGCCACGCGGCTGGCGGAATCGGGCTACTCCGTCCTGGCGGTCAACCAGTACTACCGGTCAAGGAAGGCGCCCATCGCGGAGGGGACGGACTTCGGCGCCTTGCGCGAGACGCTGCAGCCGTTGAGGGCCGCGCTGAGTCCGGAGACCAACGTGACGGACGCCAGGGCCTTCGTCAGCTTCCTGGACAGCCAGTCCTCCGTCGACAAGGGCCGGAAGATGGGAACGATGGGCTACTGCATGGGCGGCCCGATGACGATGCGCACCGCGGCCGCTCTGCCGGACCGCATCGGCGCCGGCGCCTCGTTCCACGGCGGCGGTCTGGTAACCGATCAGCCGAACAGCCCGCACCTTCTCGTCGAGAAGATGACGGCGCACTACCTGTTCGCGATCGCCGAGAACGACGACCAGCGACAGCCCGAAGCCAAGGACGTGCTGCGCGAGACCTTCGAGGCCGCGGGCCTGCCGGCCGAAATCGAGGTCTACGAGGGCGCGATGCACGGCTGGTGCCCGCCCGACACGCAGGTGTACCACGAGGCCCAGGCGGAGCGAGCCTGGAGCCGCCTCCTCGCCCTGTTCGAGCGCGCCCTCGCGTAGGAACCTGGGCCGCAAGAATCGGGAAGCTGCCGGTCCCGCCGAAAACGGCTAAGGCCGTTTCCCGCCGGACCTTGGAAAACCGGCAGACCGGTTTCCCACAGCTACCGCAGCCTCGACCACTGCTCGCCTCTTGGACGGCCTCGGACAGGGATCAGAATCCACCCGGCAAAGGTACCGGCGCGCCGGCCTCCGGTCGTTCCGCCGCGCTGAAGCCGGGCCACGTCATCAGCCTGAGGGTTCCCATCGACAATGATCACGATCTACCACGTCCCGCGGACCCGGTCGGCCCGCGTCATCTGGCTCTGCGAGGAGCTGGACCTTCCCTACGAAGTCGTCCCCGTCGACTTCAGCCCGGAGTACCTCAAGTCAGCCGAGTGGCGGCGGCTCAATCCGATCCGCAAGGTGCCGGCGTTGACGGACCTCGACGCGGCCGGCAACCCCTTCACGATGATCGAGTCCGGCGCGATGGTCCACTACATCCTGGAGCGGTACGGGGAGGGCCGCCTGCAGCCCCCGCCCGGTACGCCGGAAAGCGCCCTGTTCCTGCAATGGTCCTGGTTCGCCGAGGCGAGCCTCGCCCGTCCGCTCGGCGACATGGTCCACCACCGTCTGCTGAAACCGGAGGCGGAGCGCATTCCGGCCGTTGTCGAGGACGGACAGCATCGCGCCGAGATCTGTCTGGGCGCCGTCGAGGCGGCCCTTGACAGCCGCAACTACCTGCTGGGAAGCGAACTGACCGCCGCCGACATCATGATGGGCTACTCGCTGGCCCTGGCCCGGAGGCTGGAGGTGCATGACGAGCGCTACCCGAACCTCGTCGCGTACCTGGAACGGCTGGAAGCCCGGCCCGGATTTCAGATCGCGTTCGCCGACGGCGAGCGATCGGGTCCCTTGCGCGACTGATCTGGTCCCGAAACCGCCGTTCGGCGCCAGATGCCGGCGAAGCCGCCATTGCACGCCGTGCGAGCAGCGCTGGAAGGTGTCACTCGGACGCAAGCCAGGGGCGACGCCCCGGTTCCATCACAATGTCGCCGCCGCCGATCCTCCCTGCCAGTGGATGGCGCCAGCGCAGACCTTCGAAGAGCGCGAAGTCCCGGTCGGCCGTCGCCAGGTCACACCCGGCTTCCATGACGACCGCCGCGAGGTAGGCGTCGGGCACGAGCTTGGCGGCGACTGCATGCCGCCTGCAAAGACCGTCGAAGATCTCCCAGTGCCTCGGACCCGGCCGTACCGGCACACACTGAGGCGGCGCAAGCAGCCTGGCGGCGGCAGCCAGCGCACTCCGGGTTCCGGTGGGCTCCCGGAAGATCCGGCGGCTGGTCACGATCCTCACGAAGGAACTCAGCACCATCTCCGACATGCCATAGGCAGCACCCGAATTCACCAGCCAGTCGAGCCACTCACGGTACGGTTCATGCTCGTCCATGTCCTCGCGGTGCGCGTAGACGAGCACGTTGACGTCAGGAACGATCAACTAAGATCCCGGGAAGCGTTCGCAGTCCATCAGGTCGAGCTGGTCGGTCAGCCGATCGCTCCTCACGCCGGGTTGCAGGCCGCCCTTCCCGCCGGTCAGCAGCTCGACGCGCTTCGCCGGCACCCGCCGCTCACCTCGCGCGAGCACCTCCCGGAGCCCCTCGTCGATCAGGGACGTCAGCGTCCGCCCCGTGCGAGCCGCATGACGCTTCGCTTCCGCGAGAAGTTCGTCGTCAAGCCGTACGGTCGTGCGCATGCAGGCGACGCTACGCGCCGTATGTCGGTATGTCAACCGCCCGACGCTTGCACCTTGAACTCAGGCAGTGCCTCCGGCGACACGACGTACAGGTACTCCTTGTTGCGCAGGTGGCTCACCCGGCCGACTTTCTCGCCGCTCGGGTTGAACACGCCGATCCGGGCGCCGACGTAGCGCCGGTAGTCGCTCTCGATCACCTGAACCTCGCCGCGCCGGGCCAGGAGCGCTTCCATCTCCTCGCGGCCGATGAAGCCCTCGTTGCTGAAGGAGACGATGATGTGCGGCGCCCGCACCCGCTCCACGATCCGTTCCCATGCGGCCCGGAACTTCCTCTTGCTGTTGAAGTCGCTCTTCCGCTCCCGGCAGTCGATCCGCTTGCAGGCGACGCCGTAGTGCTCGGGCTTGTCCCAGAGCGCCAGGCTCTCCCAGACGTGGTAGTTGCCCAGGTAGCTGTGCTGGTTGTACGGCGGATCGAGGTACGCGATGTCCGCCTCGAGCACTTCCACAGCCTCGGCGGCGTCCATGCGGTGGGCCCTGCCCTTGCCCGCTTCGGCGCGAGGCGCGATCTCCGGCAGGCGCAGCTCCAGGTCGTTGGAGGCCCGCGGCGCCCACTGCTTGAGATACGCCATCTGCACGCCCGTCGTGCTGTCGACCCGGTCGGCCGCCTCCATCAGGGAGACGAGCACGATCGCCCGGAGTTCCGGGTCGAGCCCCTTGCGCTCGATCTCCTCACGGATCGCGTCGACCCGAGCGCCGTTCTTCGGCTGCAGGTAGCGGCTCTTCTCGCAGAAGACCTCCGTGAAGTATCCCGCGGACGGCGGCAGCCGCTTGAACTCATCGATCAGCAGACTGGCCTGCCGGAGCTGCTCTGCCGTGCCGTCGGCTTCCACGTAGCAGCGGGCGATCGTCTCGCCGCAGGCCAGGTAGTCGTTCGCCAGCACGCGGTATTGCCGCCGCTTCAGCGCGTCGCCCACCCTCGAGGTGCCCGAGAACAGGTCGAGCACCGTGCAGGCCGGGCGGAGCTGCTCCACGACCTCAACGATCAGCGGCAGGAACAGCCGCTTGGAACCGAGATACTTGATGGGCATTCGGGCTGCTGACGCCTGCCCCGGTCGGCGCGGTCCGGAGCCGGGTCCTTCAAGGGGCCGACACGTCGTAGGCCAGCAGTTCGCCCCAGTTGCGGATGTAGAGCACGCCGTTGCTTACGACCGGGTGAGCCCAACTGGGCCGGCCGTGGCTCTCGAGCCGGAACCGGCCTCGCTCGTCGTACCCCTCCACGGTGGCCGGCGCCAGACCGGCGGTGTGCCTCTCGCCGACCAGGAAGAGTCTCCCGTCGGCCAGCGTGAGCGAGCCCTTGCCTACGCTCCGGTCGCGCCAGAGGATCTCGCCTGTCTCGAAGTCCGCGCAGGCGAGGGCGGAGCCGAAGAACCCGTAGAGGCGCCCCTCATGGAGCACGACGCCGCCGTGGTGGTTTCGAAGACTCGACTCGAACCACGCCTGTCCGGTGCTAACGCCGTCGCCGACGGCCCGCACGCGCAGGGCGCCTCCGCCGGCGCCGTAGTCGGAGGTGTAGAACACCAGGCCCTTCGAGTAGATCGGCGTCGCGGCGTTCGCGGTTCGGTTCGCGGGCTTGCGGTAGTGCCACAGCAGTTCGCCGTCGGCTGGGCGTAGCTGCGTCACCACGAACACTCTGCTCCGAATGACCTTCGCGGTCAACTGCGACCCGATTTCCGGCAGGGAGCTGGTATCCTGAGCCGCGCACCCGCACGGGCGACCCGTCAGTCGACCAAGCCGCCTCTTGCGAGGCCCGCACCCGTCGCGCACCCGTCGCGCACCCGCACGGGCGGCCTCGAGAAATTTCCGTTCCGCAGGCAGGTCAATGCCAAAGCGAAAGCTCATCCTCACGACCGTTCTCACCGGGTTCGTGTTCCTGCACGCCCCTGCAGGCGGCGCGGAAGGCGAGGGCGCTCGACCTCACGGCCCCGAGAGCCAGAGGCCGAGTTCCTTCGGCGCCCTGGATCTCGAGAACAGGCCGGCCATCCGCGAACCCGACCGCCGTGACCGGCGGCCCGGCTCGGAATCGCCCGCGCGGGTTGCCGAGGCCGACGCCGCCTGCTCGCCGTTCTACCAACAGATCCGGACGAGGTCCGGAGACGCCCTGGTCGAGGCGATCCTTAACGCCCCCATCTCCTGCATTGCAGACCTGGAGTGGATCGGCGACCAGCCGCAAGTCCAGTACGCCGCGTCCGGCGAGGACCACGTGGTCGACGCCGCGCGGGCGATTCCGGGCCTGATGTCCTCCTACGGCGCCGAGGCGGGAGACATGGAGAACGTCTACCGCCTGTTCCTCTATCTGGACATGGCGCGCGACATCCACCACTGGTGTCGCGAGCAGAAGACCTGCAAGGGCGACATCTGGCGCACGGCCGAGGTGTACTCCCTGGACGTCGGTTCCCGGGCGGGAAACGCCGTCAGGGACGCCTTCGACGCCTATACGACGCACTCGGCCTTCATGAGTCAGGACGAGTACCACGCTGACATCCTGTACAGGGTGTTGTCGATCCTGGGTCACTTTCCGCTGCCGGAGCACTTTCTGGACGTCGTCACGCGGTGGCTCAGGGCCTGGGACGAGGATTACGCGGCGTCCAGCGCCCACACGTGGGCGATGAAGGCGGTTCTCGACATCGCGTACTCCTGCCACCGGAGAGCTGCGGCGTGCGGGCCCGCCTACGGCGGCGACGGCGAGCTGTTCCGTGCCCTGCGGGACTTCGTGGTCGACGGAGGCTGGCTCGGTTCCGGTTCGGACCGCCTCCTCGAGCTGGCGACCATCGAACTGGGGCGTTTCGGCGCCTATCCCGGGACGCCGAACTACGGCCGGCTTCCCGCCGCCGTGCGCTCCGTCCGCAACCGCTACGGAAGCGTCCCGGAAGGCAGACTCATCTGGCTGCGCATCATCGCGTCGCTCGACTACAACGACAGCCGGAACTGCAGACGCTACGGTCTGTGCGACTGGTACGGCGGCGCCGGCTTCCACGCCCGCTTCCGGCGGGAGCTCTTCAACAGGGGTCGCACCTGTCGGCAGAACGCCTGCCCGGGAGACACGGTCTCCGTGCGTTCCCAGAACCTCTCGGGGAGCGAACTCGACGTCGCCTGCCGACGGCTGAACGAGCACAGCCGAACCTTCGCCTCGATGTTCGAGACGCAGTGCAGGCCGGTCCAGGGGGACGTCAACGCGCATCTCGATCTCTTCGTGTTCAAGGACGGGGTGTCCTGCGAGGACTTCGAGTCGGCGGCTTTCGGAGGCCATCCGGACAGTTGCAGCGGCATCTCCTGGGAAGGAACCCGATCCTCCCCCGGCTCGGTGTTGGTGGCGACCGAGAAGGAACCCGGCGACGCCCTGGTCGATCCCGAGCTGGCCATCTGGAACTTCGAGCACGAGTACGCGCACTACCTCGACGCCCGCTACAACAGGCACGGCCCCTTCACGGGCGATCCCGCGATCCAGGGCTGGAGCGAGGGGGTCGCGGAGTACTTCGCGAATACGGTCACCGAGTACCACCACGGGAAGGGCCGCTGCTCCGCGACCCACTCCCTGACCGACACCTTGTTGCTCTCCGGCTCGATTCCGACCAGCTACAACCAGCGTCACATCATGATCCGTTTCCTGATGGAGCACTGGAGTCCCTTCGTGGACGTCATGCTGCTGCTGATGCGCCACGGCAGGTACGACGACCTCAAGACCTACATCGCCCGCGAAGCGCCAAGGGCCGAAGCGGCCTGGGAGTCGTGGCTCGGCTCGGGCTGCGTCCGCCCATCCGTGGCCCCGCCCGTTCCTTCGCCCCCTCCCGATCCCGAGCCGCCGCCCGAACCCGAACCCGATCCCGAACCCCCGCCCGATCCCGAACCGCCGGTCCCGGGACCCTGTGACCAGAGCGGTCAGGCCCTCTGTCTCCGGCAGGAACGCTTCGAGGTCAAGGTGGACTGGTGGACTGACGGCGCCGAACCGTCACCCGCCCGGGCGGCGGAGGCGAGCACCGACGACTCCGGCCTGTTCTGGTTCGTCAGCGATCAGAACTGGGAAATCCTGATCAAGGTGCTCGACGGCTGCGAATCCAACGGGCACGTCTGGGTCTACGGCGCCGCGACGACGGATCTCGGCTACTCGATCCGCGTGCGCGACACCGTGACCGGCACGATCAGGAGGTACGGCAACGAACCGGGCCGACCGTCGCCGGCTGTCGTCGACAGCCGGGCATTCGCCGACGCCTGCCAGACCGCGAGCCGCTGATCCCGGTCGTCCGCCGCGCGACCACGGCCACCGTGCCGTAGCCCTCGCCCTGACCGTCGATGCGCCAATCTCCCTCTCGACGGCTTCCAGTCCCTGTGTTGCTTCGACTTCCTGTGGCCTCAAAGTCGTAGATAGACTCCGCTATGGCCTGCAGCCTGCGCGTCGGCAAGGATGCGCCACTCACCGTTCCCGGAACCTTCCGTCAGCATGGATTGCTCATCCGTGCCTACCGGTCGGACACGTCGTAGGCCAGGAGTTCGTCCCAGTTGCGGATGTAGAGGACGCCGTTGCTGACCGCCGGATGGGCCCAGCTCGGCCATCCGCGGTTGTCCAGGTCGAAACGGCCGCGTTCGACGTAGCCATCGGGGGTCGCCTCCGCCAGACCGACAACGTGCTTCTCCCCCAGGAGAAACAGCTTGCCATCCGCGACAGTGAGCGAGGCCGTTCCGACGCTGCGGTCCCTCCACACCGTTTCGCCGGTCTCGAAGTCCACGCAGGCAAGGCCTTTGGCGAAGAACCCGTAGAGATGTCCCTGGTGGAGCACGACGCCGCCGTGGAGGTTCCGGAGACGCGGCTGGAACCAGACCTGTCCGGTGCTCACCTTGTCGCCGACCGCCCGCACCCGGAGCGCGCCGCCGCCGGCGCCATAGGCGGAGGTGTAGAAGACGCGGCCATCCGCATGAATTGGTGTCGCCGCGTTGGCGGTGCGGTTGGCCGGCTCACGGTAACGCCAGAGCAGTTCGCCGTCGCTGGCCCGAACGCCCACGCCGGCCCGCGCGGTGAAGCCGACGATCGCACGCAGCGGTTCGCCGTCGTTTCTGAAATCGACGGCGATCAGCGAAGAGTAGGCGGCACGGTCGGTCAGGCCGATGCTGGTCCACACCGTGGCGCCCGTCGCCCGGTCGAGCGCGGCGATCGCACCGCCGTCGCCTCCCGGCATCACGATCACCCGATCACCGTCGATCAGAGGCGACTCGCTGATTCCCCAGGCGATGTTCTTCTGGCCGAAGTCCCGAAGAATGTTCCGCTGCCACGCCACTTCGCCGTCCGAGAGACGAACGCGCGCCAGTTCCCCCAGGCCCGTCAGCGCATAGAGCGAGTCGCCGGCAACCGTCGGCGTGCCGCGCGGACCGTTGCCCCGGCGCTGCCGTAGCCGCGGACCCAGCTCGCGTTCCCAGCGGACGCTGCCGTCCGACGCGTCGAGGGCGAACACCAGGCTTCGCCCTCCGCGGGTTCCCTGGACGTAGAGCGAGCCGTCGACCACCGACACGGCGCCGTAGCCCTCGCCCAGACCGTCGATGCGCCAGAGCAGCGGCGGGCCGCTGGCGGGCCAGTGGTCCGCCAGCCCGGTCTCCCTCGAGACGCCGTCCCGCCCGGGCCCCCGCCACTGCGGCCAGTCCTCCGCGGCGGCCGGAGGAGACGCCGTGGGAGCAAGCAGGATCAGACCTGCCGCCAGCAGGAGGTACCGTTGAACGCCGGTCCACACTGGGCGTAGCTGCGTCACTGCACGAACACTCTGCTCCAAATGACCTTCGCGGTCAACTGCGACCCGATTCTCCGGTAGGGAGCACGCCCCGGCGTTCCCGTTCCTGCAGGATCGCGTTCCAGCGCTTCCGGACCGTGAGGTGAGAGGGTCAGGCCGCCACGGGGCTCTGCTTCCGCGGCGACCGCAGGAAGAAGGCGACGACCGATCCGGCCAGCGTGACCGCGGCGACGGCCAGGAACGGGACGGCATAGGTGCCTTGGGAGTCGAAGGCCCACCCAGTGAGCGCGGGCACCGTGGCCCCGAATCCGGCGCCGACGGCAAAACGCACCCCGGTCGTCGTGGCGAACGCGCGGCGGCCGAAGAACCGGGCGAAGGTGGCAGCTTGGCAAATGTAGGCCATGCCGAAACCTAGGCCCAGCAGGATCAGCGCGACGCGCGCCTCGGATGTGCTGTCGACGAACAGCAACAGGGCCATTCCGGCCCCCTCCAGCGCCAGGGCGATGCCGAGCAGACGCGGAGGCGAGATCTTGTCGCCCAACGCACCGCTAGCACGCCCGAAACTGCTAACCAGGACCATCGTCCCGAGGAGAGCAGCGGCCTCGCCGCGCTCGAACCCTACGTCCTGGAGGTGCAGTCGGCCATGGTTGGCGAGCACGCCCCAAGGGACGGCGTATCCGAGGCCGCACAGCACCATCAACGCGAACTGCGGTGTCCGCACCGCCTCCTTGGCCACCCAATACTCAAGAGTCTCGACGCCGGTTCGAGCTACTGCCTTGAGTTGGTCCAGCGAACGGGCGCCGTCCCGCAACTGGCCCATCGACTCCGGCGTGTTACGGAGGGCGAGGAAAGACAGAATGCCCAGAGCCGCACAGAGCGCCCCAACCGCCTCCCAGCCATCCCGCCAAGTCCCGCCCCGATCCAGGATTACGTTGTTGAAGTAGAAAATGGCCGGCGCCATGACGGCAGCCGCGATGAGTAGGAACGCCAGGGCGCTCGCGCGCCAGCGCAGGAACCAGTTCGCCGCCAGCGTCTGGGTCGGCAGCACCGTGGAGAACGTGTGCGTGAGGCCTGCGAAGACCCCGAAGTAAAGCAGCACGTCCCAGCGGTCCTGAGCCCTGCTGAGCAGGTAGTACGCACCGGACACCGCCAAGAAGCCCGCGGTAAACACCGGGCGGGGACCGAAACGGGTCAGGCAAACGCCAATCAGCGGCGCCACGGCGCCGCCGCAGAACGACCAGATACCGAAAGCCCAACCACTGTCGGCCCGGGTCATCTCCAGGTCCTCCAGCATCTCCGGCAGGAAGAAGCCCCAGCTGTAGAAAGGCGCCGCGCCTAGGCCGTAGATGACCCAGGCGGCGGGAAGCATCCGCCAGCCGTAGAAGCTCCAGTTGATCCGCGACGACCTGCCGTCGCCTCCGCCGGTATCGGGGCCGGATCCGCTTCCGGTGTCCCCGATTCCGGCCCTCACTTGTCCCGTCCTGCCGCCGGCCTAGGGGCCGGGCGCTCCGCCGACGAAGAGGAGCTCGCAACCGGTGCCGTCAAGCAACCGGTCGACCACCGCCCTGTCCGCGACCGACAACTCCCCGTACCGCTCGCGCAACCACATCAGGCACTTTCCCTGGTAGGGGAACGGCTTCTGCACCCAGGGCCGACCGTCGATCTCGCACTCGACGCGTTCAGCGCCAGCCATCAGCGCCTTCGCGTTCGCGAGCAGGAACGGTGTGTAGACGCGGCCGACTTCGCCCAGGAGCGCCCGGAGGGTGGCGGGCAGCTCGCGGTCGACCCAGTCGTCCTCGGTCGGTTCGAGGCCCGACAGGTCCTCGACCCGGTCGACCCACGCATAGACGCGCGGCGCCACGTCGAGGGTCAATGCCATCGGTGTCGGGTCAAAGGCCGCGAGCTGGGTCAACTGGCCGAAAAACGCGAAGTCGGAGGCGCCGGGGCGGTTCCCCATCAGGAACGGCCGCGCCGTCAGGTGGTCCCGGAACAGCTCCAGGATGCGGCGGTAGCTCGCCTCGATGACCGGGAGCGTCGTCTCGTTCGATCCCACCACCCAGAGCCGGGAGATCTGGCGCTCGGAGACCGTCTTCGCGGCCCGCTGGAAGTCCTCTTCGGGACCTTCCACCCGCCGCCAGCGGGGCAGGATCTGGCCAGCCTTCTCGATGTCCGCCTCGTAGACCCACCGGTAGTGGAACATCGCCTTCGTCAGCCACTCGTCGCCGAAGTCCTCGAGCAGGTAGTCGACGAAGGCGGTCGCCGGATCAGACGGAATCACCGAGCGGCCCTCGAACTCCCCTTCGAAGCGCCGGATCAGCGGCGTGGAATCAACGACCGCCTCGAGTTCACCCTCGGCGTTCGGCAGATAGAAGGTCGGCAGGAGCCGCACCTTGGCTGCGGGCAGGTCCTCACGGCCGTCGGCGCCCGAGATCAGGAAGCGATACGGGATGCGCCGGTAGCGCAGCACCGCGCGCATCTTCCGCGTGTAGGGCGACCCGGGGGCGCCCATGAAGGTGAGAGGCTGCGGTGCTGGTTCGGACATCAGGAGCGACGATGGATCATACCGCTCCCCGGAACTCTCCTACGATTCGCTGTTCCAGAGTTCCCGGGCAACCAGCCAGCGACCGTCCGGCTCCCGCCGCATCAGGCGCATCCAGTTGCCCTGGATCTCCAGGGAAGCCGAACCGTCCTTCGGAACCGTGACCAGGGCAAAGGTGCCGCGAACCGAAGCGAGCTCGCCACTGAACTCGGTCTCTTCCACATGGACCTGCGCCTCGATGTCGGCGTTCTCGAAAGCTGCCGCCAGGTTCTGGCGAATAGCCTCTCTGCCTCGAATCTCCGGCGCATCGGGAGGCATGCGTATGGCATCCGACGCATACAGCGCCGCCACCGCGTCCGCGTCACTGTTGTTGATCGCCACCATGAAGTCCGCAACCAGCGCATTGAGGGCCCGCTCGTCGCCGATGCTCGGTTCCACCGCGGCCGGATCCTCGGCAACCTCTTCCTCGACCGGCGGACAAGCGAGAACGAAGAGGCCGGCCAACAGGATCGCCAGGAAACGAAAATCCGGGCGCCAGCCCGACTGGGTCATGTTTCTCATCTGCTCACTCCTCCTCCGGCATCTCCGGCGCTTCCGGCATCTCCGGCATCTCCGGCATCTCCGGCGCTTCCGGCATCTCCGGCATCTGACCGGGTGGGTGGTTGCGGTTCGAGATCTCGCGCGCAATCAACCAGGATCCGTCCTCCTGGCGCCGCATCACGTCCATCCACTTTCCCACCTCCTGGTAGACCTCGGACGGGGCGTCCTTGGGCGAGACGCTCAGGGCGTAGGTGCCTAGAACGAACGCCAGATCGCCGCTGTACTCGCTCTCGTCGACGTGCAGTTGCATGTCCCAGTTGGTGTCCGCGTAGTCGGCGGCGGCGAAGAGACGGATCGCGTCGCGGCCGACCTTCGCCTTGCTGTTCGACTGCATCCGGATGGCGTCTTCGGTATACAGCACGGCCAAACCGTCCGCATCGCCCCGGTTCATCGCCTGCAGGTACTTGGCGGCGAGTTCGTTCAGGGCCTCGTTGTTCTCGGCCACCGGATCCACTTCCGGGACGGACGCCTCTTCTTCGGGCGGCGCCGCACAGCCCGCGGCGAGGATCAGTGCCGAGCAGAGCACGACGGTGGCACGGTTCATCCGGAGGATTTCTCTACAACCCATTCCGGACCTCCTTTCCGCGGCAGAGCCGCAAAGTGTCGCTCGTTTGTCGGTTACCTCCATAAGGGTAGCACCCGGATTCCGGCAGGGTGCGCCGCGGCGCATAGTCTCCCTGCTGTCGTGACGCGTCCGCGTTCATCCTTGGCTGCCGTCATCGTTTCCGCCGCGGGTCTGGCCGCTCTGGCGCTGGGGACGGCGCCCTGGATCGCGGGAAGCGTGATGGTCGTCCAACCCGACCTGGCCCGGCGCGCCCTCTTCGCCGCAGCTCTCGGCGGCATCGTCGCCATCGGGGCGGCGGCACTTGCAGGCCGGGCGCATCCGGCGGTGCGCGTCACGGCCTTGGGCCTCGGCCTTCTGGCCGCCTCCTCGAGTCCGGCCTTCGTCGCCCTCCTGGCTCGCCAGCCGCCGGCGGAACCGCGAGCAGCGGGTGGCGCCGCCCCGGCCGGATCGTCGGCAGCGACGGACAGGCTGCGAATCCTGCAGTTGAACGCGTACCACGGCTACCCGGACCGCGAAGGGGGTCTCGCGGGCCTGTCCGCAGGCGACCCGGCCGACGGGAGGCGCCGGATGAAGGCGATGCGGGAAGTCGTCCGCCGCCACTCCGGTGCACCCGCCGCCTCCGACCGTGTGGAGCGCGCGGACCGGCTGGCTTCAGCGATCAACCGCCTGCGACCCGACGTCGTCGTCCTGCAGGAAGCGTGGTGCACGGTCACCGAAGGCTGTCTCGTCGACCAGCTGGCCGAGGACCTCGAACTGCACGCGGTCTACGCCCGGGCCAACGGGTCGCTGCGATGGCTCGGCTTCGAGGAGGGCGCGGCAATCCTCAGCCGCTATCCCATCGCCGATCCGGAGACCTGGCGCCTGCAGCCCGACCGGGACCGTTTCGAGCGGAGGATCGCCCTGGCGGCACGGATCGGCCATCCGGCTCTGCCTTTCGAGGTGGTCGGCGTCCACGTTGCGAACGGCGACCCTGAACTCGCCGCCACCCAGTCCCGACACCTCCTGGAGCAGCTCCGGGACCGCGCCGAGCGACCCGCACTGATCGCGTGCGACTTCAACCTCGACAGCGGCCACTCCGCCCTCAGCCGCTTCGGCGAGGCTGGCTACAGCGATGTCCTTCCGGGCGGAATCGACCATGTGCTGTTCGACGCCAGGGCGTCCGGATGGTGGCCCCTGTGGAGTGAGCGGTGGCCTCAGTCGCAGGCCTCGGCCGCGATCTTCGACCATCCCGGCATCCTGGTCGAGTTCCAATTGCCCGTGCCTCCACCCAACGACGACTGGACCGGCGACTGGCAGGTCGTCCGGGCCGACCAGGCCGGACTCGACGGCGAACGGCTGGAGCGGGCGGTCGAGGGCATCGGCGATCTCGAGGGCGTCCGGGCCGTGCTGGTCGCGCGCCACGACCGACTCGTCGCCGAGCGCTACTTCCGCGGCTACGCCGGCCGACGCCCCCACAACATGAAGTCGGCCTCGAAGAGTGTCCTCTCGGCGCTGGCGGGTCTCGCGGTCGACAACGGCGTCCTCGAACTTGATCAGCCGATCGCCGAGCTTCTGCCCGAGGCCGCCGGTCTCGACGACCCCGGCAAGCAGAAGATCACCGTCCGCCACCTGCTGACGATGACCTCCGGTCTCGAGTCGACCAGCTTCGGCAACTACGGCTCGTGGGTGGCGTCCCGGAACTGGGTTCGGGCGGCGCTGGAGCGGCCACTTCAAGCGGCGCCGGGCGCCCGCTTCGCCTACAGCACCGGCGGCACACACCTGCTCTCCGCCACCCTCGCCCGTGCAGCCGGCCGGAGCACCCACGACTTCGCCCGCGAGCACCTGTTCGCCCCACTGGGAATCCGGCACTCGGCATGGTCTCGCGACCGGCAGGGCATCCACGTCGGCGGCAACAATCTCTCCCTGCTGCCGCGCGACATGCTGAAGTTCGGCCAGCTCTACCTGAACCGCGGCCGCTGGGCGGGGGAACAACTCCTGCCCTGGCAGTGGGTCGATGAATCGACCCGACCCGGTCTGGCCGGCCCCCGTGGCCGTGGCCGGATCTACGGCGGTTACGGCTACCTGTGGTGGCTCAGAGGACCTCGGGAGCGGGGCGCCTACATCGCCAGCGGATACGGAGGCCAGTACATCTACGTCTCTCCAGCCGAGGATCTGGTCGTTGTCATCATTTCGACCGAGGTGTCCAAGAGGCGCGGCTGGCGCGGCGAGTTGTTCGGAATGATCCGCAACGGCGTAGCCGGCAGCGTGATCGACCGCTACGCACGCCAGGAACAGTGCGCGGCAGAGACCGGGACCTTGGAAAACCGGCAGACCGGTTTCCCGCAGCTACCGCAGCCTTGACCGCTGCTCGCCTCTCGGACGGCCTCGGACAGGGACCGGAATCCACCCGGCCAAGGTACAGGTGCGCCGGCATTCGGCGCGAGGCGCCGGCTTCCGGACCTTCTGCCGCGCCAGAGCGCCTGAGGGCCCTTGCCTTCCGGAACAACCCTCCGTTGTAGACTGGCGGACGCTCCAATGGACCTGAAGATGAGGATTCCGCCCCGCTCCCGCGCGGCGATCCTGGCTGCCGTACTGCTCGGAGGCGGACCGGCGGCCGGGGCCCCGTTCACCTCGGAAGATCTCGTCACCCCGGAAGACCTCGAGTTCTTCGAGCAGAAGATCCGCCCGGTTCTGGTGGAGCATTGCTACACCTGCCACAACAGCACCGAGCTGGCCGAAAGCGGGCTGCGCCTGGACTACCGGGACGGCCTGCTCGAAGGCGGCATGCGCGGACCCGCCATCGAACCCGGCAAGCCGCGCTCCAGCCTGCTGCTGCGGGCGATGCGACACCCGAGTCTCGACTTCCGCATGCCGCTGGGCGGCGCCAGGCTGCCCGACGAGGTAGTCGCCGACTTCGAGCGCTGGATCGAGATCGGGGCGCCCGATCCGAGAACCGAACCGCCGTCCGCCGCCGCGCTGAAGGAGGCGACGTCCTGGCAGACGACCCTCGAACAGCGCAAGCAGTGGTGGAGCCTGCAGCCGATCGCCGACCCCGAGCCGCCCGCAATCGCCGACCGGGCCTGGTCGACGAACGCGATCGACCGTTTCCTGGCCGCCGGACTTGCCGGGGCCGAGCTCGAACCCGCGCCGCTGGCCGAGCCCCGAACCGTCATGCGCCGGCTGTCCTACGTGCTGACCGGCCTGCCGCCGACGCCGGCCCAGGTCGACGAATTCGAACGCCGCGCCGCGCTCGACCGGGACGCCGCGGTCGCGGAGGAGGTCGACCGGCTCCTGGCCGATCCGGCCTTCGGCGAGCGTTGGGCCCGGCACTGGATGGACTGGGTCCGCTACGCCGAGACGCACGGCAGCGAAGGCGACCCGCCGGTCCCCTACGCTTGGCGTTACCGCGACTACCTGATCCGGGCGCTGAACTCCGACGTACCGATCGACCAGTTGATCCGCGAACACCTGGCGGGCGATCTGCTCGCGGCGCCGCGGATAAACGCCGAACTCGGGATCAACGAGTCGGCAATCGGCATCGCCCAGTACCGCTTCGTACTGCACGGTTTCGGCCCCACCGATGCCCTGGACGAGCAGGTGCGCTTCACCGAGAACCAGATCGACGTCGTCTCCAAGGCGTTCCTGGGGATGACCGTCGCCTGCGCGCGCTGCCACGACCACAAGTTCGACGCGATCAGCCAGACGGACTTCTACGCCCTCTACGGCACGATGGTGAACGGTCGTCCGGGGGTCCGGACGATCGACACCGAAGAGCGCCGAAACGCCTACCGCGACGAGCTGTCCGAACTCAAGAACGAGTTGCGGCAGGTCCTGGCCGACGCCTGGATCCTTGCCGCGGCCGACGTTCCCGCAGGCTTGCAGCGACCGGACGGCCCATTGGCCGCGGCACTCACGGGCGGCCAGTCCCCCTACGATCCGCTCTACGCGTGGGTCCGAACCCGCGGCATCCGGGGCCGCGGAGCCTTCGCGAAGCAGTGGAAGGCCCTGGCCGACGCCTACGCCGAGAGCAGACGGAAGCTCGAAGCCCGGAGGCAGGCGCCGACAGTCCAGCGCTGGGATCTCAGCCGAACCGAAGACGTCGAAGAGTGGTACCGGCACGGCAACGGCCTGCCCGAAGCGCGGCCGCAGGGCGCCGGGAGCTACGAAGTCGCTCGGGCCGGTGACTCGATCGTCGCCGACATCCTGCCGGCCGGCGTCTACACGCACGCGCTGACCAACCGGCACAACGGCGCCTTTTCGTCGCCGCGCTTCTTCATCGGGGCCAGGCAGAAACTGGCGGTGCGCATCGCCGGCCGCGGCGGCGCGGTCGCGCGCTACGTGGTTCAGAACTACCCTCAGCTCGGCGAGGTCTATCCGATCGAGACCCTGTCGGACGGCGAGTGGCGCTGGCAGCACTGGGACCTCGACTACTGGGACGGCGACCACGCCTACATCGAACTCGTGACGGCCGCCGATCACCCGATGACCGGCGAAAGCTCCGGCGGGCGGTCGGACCGCTCGTGGTTCGGGATCACCGAGGCGGTCGTGCTCGACGAAGCCGGCGAACTCCCGCGGGACGAGCCCGCCGAGTTCACCGCGCCCCTGTTCGAGATCGAGGGCGCCCCCGGAGACCGCGAAGAGCTCGCGGCGCGCTACGGCGAAGCGCTTCGCGAAGCCGCCGAGGCATGGCGCGACGGCTCGATGACCGATGCCCAGGCCCGGTTTCTCGCCAGCTTCGTGCGCCGCGGCCTGCTCCCGAACGACGTGGAGAACGTGCCGAAGGCCCGTCCGATCGCCCTTGCGATCCGGGAACTCGAGGAGCGGATTCCAGCGCCCACCCGCTCTCCCGCGGTGCTCGCCGGCCCCCGTTTCGATCAGCCGCTGATGGAGCGGGGCAACCACCGGCAGCTCGGCGAACCCGTGCCCCAGCGGTTCCTCGAAGCGATCGACCCCGAGCCCTACGCCGACTCGGTCCACCCGCGGCTGGCCCTGGCCGAGAGCGTCCTCGACCCTGGCAACCCGCTGACCGCCCGCGTGATCGCGAACCGTCTCTGGGGGCACGCCTTCGGCCGCGGCATCGTCGCCACGCCGGACAACTTCGGGCAGATGGGCGAGCTGCCGTCGAACGCCGCCCTGCTCGATCATCTGGCGACCGCCCTGAAGGCCGATGGCTGGTCCCTGAAGACGTTCGTGCGGCGCCTCGCTCTGACCCGGGCCTTCCAGCTCGAGTCGACGCCTTCACCAGCCGCTCGTGAACGGGATCCGCAGAACCGCCTGCTCTCCCACGCCCATCTGCGACGCCTGGAGGCCGAGGCGGTGCGGGACGCCATGCTGGTTGCTGCCGGCGACCTGGAGCCGGTCGACACGGCCGAGACCCGCCCAGTCCCCGGCTGGTCGAACCGGCGCAGCGTCTACGTCCAGGTCATCCGGAACCAGCCGGACCCGATGCTCCACACGCTCGACCTGCCGACTCCGGTGACGACGAAGGGCCAGCGCGACCAGACGAACGTGCCAGCGCAGTCCCTGCTGCTGATGAACAACACCCAGGTCATGCACCTCGCCGCCCGCTTCGGCGATCGGATCGCCCAGGACCCGGAACTGGGCGCCGACCGCGAACGGATCGCCCGGATGTTCCGACTCGCTCTCGGTCGGCCTCCGACTCCAGCCGAGTTCGACGGCGCCGAGCAGTTCCTCAACCGGGCCGTCGTTCAGAAGCCTGCGCGGGAGGACGTCGAGGCCTGGAGCGCCGCGGCCGTCGACCGCCGCAAGGAGACCGCCGAGCTCCGCGAGTTCACCGAACAGAAAACCCGTGGCGTGCTGCGCTTCTACCACCGGGCGTCGGCGCCGGAAGCAATCGCGGCGTGGGAGTTCGACGAACCGCCGAAGAACGGTCGCGCCTACGACACCGCAGGCGGTCTCGGACTCAAGCTGGGCCGGCAGGTCCGCCTGAAGGACGGAGCGCTGTGGCTCGCGCCATCGGACGTCCTCGCGACGAAGCCGATCCGGCAGACGTTCGACGACTACACGCTCGAAGCCTGGGTCGCCAGGCTTCCGGACAAGGCGGAGTCCGGCGCGCCGCCGCCGGTCCACCTGGTCCTGGCTCGGGACCGCGCGGGCGCCCTGACCGCGTACCGGAACGGCGTCGCGGCCGACCCGGAGAGCATCCGGCAGGAACTTCCGATGAGCCTCGAACGGGGGCGCCTCCTGTTTGCGGGCAGCGGCGACATCCCCCTTGGCGTGCTGCAGGCCCGCCTCTACGACCGCGCCCTGGGCCCCGACGATGTCGCCGCCTCCGCGCTCGGCAACATCGAAGCGCCATCGGAGGAGGAGCAGGCCCGCGTCTACCGTGGCACCTGGGCCCGCATCGCCCGGCTCGAGTCGGAGGCGGACCGGCTCGAACAAAGCGCCGCCGGCGGCGACCCCTGGCATCGACTGGCGCACGCCATGTTCAACCTGAAGGAGTTCATGTACCTGCAATGAGCGATCCCACCTGTTCCCTGATGAGCCGCAGGCGGATGCTGGCGCAGGTTTCGACCGGCTTCGGCGCCATCGCGCTGAACGGCCTGCTCGGGTCGGCACTCCTGCCCGGAACGGCTCGCGGCGCGCCGCGGGTCCGCGCCAGACACGTCATCTTCCTGTACATGTCGGGCGGCGTCTCCCAGGTCGACTCGTTCGACCCGAAGCCGCTGCTCGACCGCGATCACGGCAAGCCGATGCCGACGAAGATCGAACGCACCCAGTTCAACAACAACGGCGACATCTTCGCCTCGCCGTTCCCCTTCAAGCAGTACGGCGAGAGCGGCATCCCGGTCAGCAGCATGTTCCCCCACGTCGGCGAGTGCGTCGACGATCTGGCCGTCATCCGTTCGATGACCAGCACGGTGAACGAGCACGCCCAAGGGAACTACTTCTTCCACACCGGCTTCCCCCTGGTCGGCCACCCCTCGGCAGGAGCGTGGGTGAACTACGGGCTGGGCACGGAGAACGAGAACCTGCCCGGCTTCGTCGTCCTGCAGAGCGGTGATGCGGGCATTCCCCACGGCGGCGTCGGCCTCTACAGCAACGGCTATCTGCCGGCCGAGTTCCAGGGCTCCGTCCTGCGCGGCGACGCGAAGGACGCGGTGCAGAACATCCAGCCTCTGGAAGCCCGGGCCGCCCAGCGGGAGCGGCTCGACTTCGTGCAGGAGATGGACCAGGCTTTCCTCGAGCGGCTGGGCGGCCACGCCGATGTCGAAGCGGCGGTGCGCAACTACGAGACGGCGTTCCGGATGCAGGCCGAGGTGCCCGAACTCTGCGACATCAGCGGCGAGACGAAGGCGACGCGCCAGCTCTATGCGCTGGACCACCCGAACCGGACGACGGCGGACTACGGCCGCCAGTGCCTGCTCGCCCGGCGGCTGGTCGAGCGCGGCGTGCGCTTCGTCGAACTGAGCTGCCTGCCGGAACCCGACGACGCGGGGCAGGCCGCGAATCCGTGGGACCAGCACACCGGCCTCGAGCCCGGCCACCGCAACATGGCGCTCCAGGTCGACCAGCCGATCGCGGGGCTGCTCAAGGACCTGAAGTCCCGCGGCCTGCTCGACGAGACGCTCGTCATCTGGGCCGGCGAGTTTGGCCGCACGCCCTTCTCCCAAGGCGCCGACGGCCGCGATCACAACCCGTTCGGGTTCTCGATCTGGCTCGCCGGCGGCGGGATCAAGGGCGGCACGACCCACGGCGCGACGGATGACTTCGGCTACCACGTGGTCGAAGACGAAGTCACGATCTACGACCTCTGGGCCACCGTCCTCCACCTCCTCGGCATCGACCACGCCAACCTCACCTACCGCTACGGCGGCCGCGACTTCCGCCTCACCGACGTCCACGGCAATGTGGTCAACGAGATCCTCGCGTAGCGGGTTTGCGGGCGCCCGCCCGAGCCGGAACCGGAGGGGGCGGACTCCTGCCGCCGTCGGTGCAACGGCCTTCCGGCCGGCATCCGCAGGAGGCGGACTCCGGATCCTTGCCGCAGCAGCGTTGGCGGCGCTCTGTACGGCGGCTGCTGCAGCCCCGGCGATGGCCCAGGAAGCCGGGCCCGGTTACTACCGCGACGTCTGGCCCGTGATCCAGCAGCGGTGCCAGGGCTGCCACCAGCCGGCCCAGCTCGGCGGCGAGCTGGACCTGACCAGCTTCGACGGGCTCGCAGCCGGCGGCATGAGCGGGCCGGCGTTCGTCTCCGGAAAACCCGACGAGAGCCGGATGCTCCAGATGCTCCGGGGCGAGATCGAGCCGGCGATGCCGATGCGGGCGGAACCCCTGGCGGAGGCGGAGATCGCCGCGATCAGTGACTGGATCGCGGCCGGGGGTCACGACGACACGCCGGAGGAGATGCGGCTCGGCGCGGCGACCGGGCCGATCGTCTACCGCCAGCCGCCGGTGATCACGGCGGTCGCCTACTCGGCCGACGGCGAGTGGCTGGCGGTTTCGGGCAACCGGGAGGTGCTGCTCCACCGCCGGTCGAAGATCGGCGGCGGGGACAGCCTGGAGGCTCGCTTCAGCAGCGTCTCCGAGCGCATCCAGGGGCTCGCGTTTCTCAGGAACGGACGGCTGATCGCCACCGGCGGAACGCCCGCTCGCTTCGGAGAGATCCAGATCTGGGACGTCGACGACAGGAAGCTGCGGGTGTCGACGTCCGTCTGCTACGACACCCTGTTCGGCCTCGCCGTCTCTCCCGACGAACGCCGGCTCGCGGTCGGCTGCGCGGACAACACGATCCGGATCCACCAGGCGACCAGCGGTCGCGAGCTGTTGCGGATGAACCACCACGAGAACTGGGTCCTCGGCGTCGTCTTCGGCGGCGACGGCAGGCGCATCGTCTCCGTCGGCCGCGACCGCGCGGCGAAGCTGATCGACGCGAACAGCGGCGCCTTCGTCGAGAACATCAACCTGTTGCGCGGCGAATTGGCGGCAGTCGTCCGAAACCCGCGGATCGAGGCCGTCGTCATCGGCGGCGAAGACAGGGTGCCGTACTACTACCGGATGGACCGCGCCCGGAAGATGCTGATCGCTGACGACTCGACCCTGGTGCGGGAGTTCGAGCGCCAGGACGGGGAGATCTTCGCACTCGCCGTCGACGCCCGCGGCACGCGTCTCGCGGTTGGAGGCGCCGCAGCGGCGGTGCCGATCTACGACCTCGAGACCGGCGAGCGGACCGCGACCGCCTCCGGCCACAGCGCCGGCATCTACACGGTGGCCTTCGACCCGACCGGCGCCGAGCTTGCGACTGCGGGCTTCGACGGTTCACTGCGGCTCTACCGCGCCGCCGACGGCGAACTGCTGCACCAGTTCGTGCCGGCGCCGCTCGAAGGCAAGCTTCAGGGGGGCAACGCGAGCGGCGCGGTCTCGCGCCGCTCGCGAACCAGTCCGAGCGCCCCTCACCGGGCGCTCGGATGGAACCACCGCCGGAGCAGCGCCGTGAACGGCCATCGACTGCTGAGAGGCGCTTTCCGGTCGCTCGCCGGCATCGCCATCGCCGCGGGCGCCGCCGCCGCGGGGCCGCCGCCAAATCTCGTCGACATCCATCCGCACGGCGGCCAGCAGGGGAGGGCCCTGCGACTGGTCATCGAGGGCTACGGCGTCGCGGGCGAGATGGAGATCGAGAGCACGCTGCCCGGCTCGTTCGCCCGCCTCGGCCAGGCCGCCGACGAGGACAGGCTGCAGCAACAGCGGCGGCCGAACGACCGCAATCTCCAGGCCGCCGTCTTTCTGGTGGAGATCGACGCCGACGCCGCGCCGGGGCTCTATCCGCTGCGCGCCATCAGCGAGGACGGATTGTCGAACGCCCTGCTGTTCCGGGTAGACACCGTGTCCGAAGTCTCCGAGCAGAGCCTGCGCGGCATCAACGCCACCGAGCCACCGCGAATCGATGCTCTGCCGGTCGTCGTCAACGGCACGCTGGACGGAGCGGAACGCGACCGCTATCGCTTCCAGGCAGCCCCGGACGAGCGGCTCGTGCTGGAGGTCGAGGCGCGCCGCGTCGGCTCGGCGATCGATCCGGTGCTCCGGGTTCTCGACAGCGAAGGCCGGGAGATCGCCCTGAACCAGGAGGGGCCCGGCATCGACGTCGACGCCCGCCTCGACTGGCGGCCGCCAGAGGCCGGGGAGTACGTCGTCGAAGTCCATGACGCCCGCTTCAGCGACCAGAGGCGGAACTTCTACCGCCTGAGGCTGATCGCCGCCTCGGACTACGAGTACGCAGACGCCGTCTTCCCGCTGGGGGCGCGCCGCGGCGAGGAGACGCGGTTCGGGCTGACCGGCGGCAGCGTAGCCGGCGCCAGGGAAGTCGTCCGCGCCGTGGACACGGAGAACGCCTTCGACAGCATAGGCCCCAGCGGCCGCCGCCAGGGCCAGCGCGGCCCTGCCGTTCCGGGTCGTCGTCGGCAGCCATCCCGAGGTGCTCGAGCGCGAGACGGCCGACGACGAGGTTTTTCGACACGCCCGTCGTGATCAACGGGCGGATCGATGAAGCCGGCGAGGTGGACCGCTACCGGATCGCCGCCGAGCCGGGCCAGAGGCTCCTGCTCGAGGTCGAGGGCGCCGCGCTCGGCTCGTCCGACCTCTTCGGAGTGCTGACCGTCACGACGCCGGACGGCGAGTATCTGGCCTCCTCCGGCGACGACATCCCCGACCCCGACACCTTCCGGCTGCTTTCGCCGACCGCCACCTCCTTCGACCCCTGGGTCGTCGTCGAGGCGCCGGAAGGAGCGGACGAGCTGCACGTCGCGGTCGAGGACCTGGTCGGGCGCGGCGGTCCCCGTTTCGGCTACCGGCTGACGGCGACCGCGAACGGCCCCGACTTCGAGCTCCGCCTCGGCAGCGCCGAGTTGACGCTCAACAGCGGCGCTTCGAAGCCAATCGAGGTCAGCGCCGTGCGCCGCGGCTATCTGGGGTCCGATTCGCCTCTACGTCGAGGACCCGCCCGCCGGCATCGAGGTCCGCGACGCGTGGATCGCCAGGGAGGTGCGCAACCTCGACACACGGACTCTGGCGCGCTCCGGCCGGATCCTGATCACCGCCGGCCTCGACGCGCCGCGCCAGCGCTTCGACCTCGACGTCCGGGGGCGAAGGCGTGCTCGAGGACGGCGCCGTGATCCGCCGCCGAGCGACCGTGCCGGGGGAGCGTGACGCAGGTGCGCGCCGGCGACGGCCGCAGCTACACGACGGAGGCCGAGCGGTCGTTCAGCGCTCCCTGGCTGGAGACGCGCCTGCCGGTCCTGCTCACCGGCCGGACCGGACCGCGTCTGGTCGGCCTGGCGCCCGAAACGGTGAGACTGGTCAAGGGCATGCCGTTTCGACTTCGAGTGGAAGTACGAGGCGCCGCCGGGCGAGGACGCCCCGGTGGAACCGCCCATGGTCGTCAGTGCCCTGATCGGCGTGGGGCGTGGGCGAGTTTCGGGTCGAGACGACCGAGAAGACCGACTACAACAAGTCCGAGGGCAGCAAACTGATCCGAAGCAGCGACGGCACCCGGCACGACCGCTACACCGTGACCCTCACCGGCGAAGTCACGGTGGGCGGACGTCCCGAGCGCCTCTACACGCCCGGCGTGACGCTCGAGATCGTCCCGGGCTACCGGATCGAGGTCGCCAACGCGCGTGTCGGGTCCGGCCGGAAGGGCGCCGTCGAAGGCGTCCTTCATCGGGAAGAGAGCTTCCGGCAGCCGGTCGAACTGCGCGCCGACGCGCTGCCCACCGGCGTCGTCTGCGAAAGCACGGAAGTCGAGCCCGAGGACGACGGCAGGTTCCGGCTCGCCTGCGAGGCGTCGGATGCCGTCGAAGCGGGCGACTACGACTTCCTGATCACGTCGTCGTCCTGGCTGGCCGGCGAGCGAGAGATACGCGCCGCCTACACTACGGTGCCGGTAGCCGCACGAATGGAGGTGAAGGGCAGATGAGAGGTTTCGCCGATTGCCGCTCTATCCCGCCCACCGGGATTCCCACAGCTACCGCGACTACTCGCCTCTCGGACGGCCTCGGACAGGGACCAGCATCCACCCAGCAAAGGTACAGGTGCGTCGGCGTGCCATCCGTGCGCCCGCTGACGGGCGCACGGACTGGTTCGCGTGTGGCGCGGGTCCGCGCCACCCGGGTTCCCGCCGGCACCTGGCGCGATGCCGCGAAGCGACGAGCCCGTGCCGCCCTCCTGCTCATCGCCCTGGCCGCCGCCGCCCTTCCCGCCGGCGCCGTAGGCACCCCGGTCGAGCTCCTCATCCATCCGGCCGAGCTCAACTTCGACCACCTCCGCGACGCCCGCAAGCTCCTTGTGGTCGGCATCCTCGAAACCGGCGAACGCATCGACCTTTCCGCTGAAGCCGAGGTCCACACGAGCACCGCTCCGGTCGAGCGCGGCGACGACGGCTACTTCACGCCTGCCGGCGCCGGCAGCGGCGCCCTGACCGTCGAAGCCGCGGGCCTCACCGCCACCGTCCCGGTCACCGTGAAAGCCACCGGCAACACCAACTCCGCCCAACCCGTCACCTTCGTCCGCGACGTGCTGCCCGCGATGAACAAGGTCGGCTGCTCGTCGGGCGCCTGCCACGGGGCCGCCAAGGGCAAGAACGGCTTCAAGCTGTCGCTGCGCGGCTACGACCCGGAGTTCGACTACCAGTCGCTGCTCTACGACCTGTCGGGGCGGCGGTTCAACCGCGCCGATCCTGCTCGCTCCCTGATGCTCGCCAAGCCGACGATGCAGGTCGCCCACGAGGGCGGTCTGCGCCTGGACCACGGGTCGCGCTACTACAACCTGATCCTCGACTGGATCTCGAGCGGCGTTCCGTACGGCGACAGGGAGCTCGACCGGGTCGAACGGCTCGAGATCCACCCGGCCGAGGTCTTCATGCATCGGCCGGAGATGAGGCAGCAGACGATCGTCATCGCCCACTACGGCGACGGCCGGCGCCGCGACGTGACCCGCGAGGCCCACGTCACGAGCAGCAACACGGAGACGATGGCGGTCGAGGACAGTCCCGCCGGCCCGGTCGCAGTGGGCCTGCGCCGCGGCGAGAGCACCCTGCTCGTGCGCTACGAGGGCCAGTTCGCCACGGCGCCCGCCACCGTCCTCAGCGGCCGCGCGGGCTTCGAGTGGACCGCCCTGCCCCAGGTCAGCTACATCGACGAGTTGATCGACGAGAAACTCCAGCGGATCGAGGTTCTGCCCTCGGCGCCGACAGGCGACGCCGCCTTCCTGCGCCGCGCCTCGCTCGACCTCACGGGCCAGATTCCGACCCCGGAACGGGCGCGGGCGTTCCTCGCCGACGACACGCCCACCCACAAGAAGCGGAACCGCCTGGTCGACGAACTGATCGCCAGTGACGCGTACGTCGACCACTGGACCCTCAAGTGGGGCGATCTGCTGCGCAGCAACCGGAAGTTCATGAGCTACAAGGGCATGCTCACCTTCCGCGGCTGGCTGCGCGAGGCAATCGAGGAGAACCGGCCCTACGACCAGCTCGTCCACGAACTGGTCACGGCCTCCGGCAGCACGCTCGATCAGCCGGCGGCCAGCTACTTCCGCGCCGCCCGCGATCCGAAGGAGGCGATGGAGACCACGACCCAGCTCTTCATGGGCGTGCGGATGGTCTGCGCCCAGTGCCACGACCACCCGTTCGAGCGCTGGACCCAGAACCAGTACTACGAGATGACCGCCTTCTTCGCCGGCCTGGGCGTCCGCCCGGGCTTCCGCACCGGCGAGGAGATCGTGTTCGACAAGCGACGCGACGCGGAGCAGTTGCACCCGAAGACGAACGCCGTCGTGCCGCCGAAGTACCTCGTGCCGGTCGAAGGCGCGCCCGACCTCGGCGAAGGCCTCGGACGCCGGGCCGCGCTGGCCGACTGGCTGACGTCGCCGAACAACCCCTATTTCGCCCCCGCGATCGCGAACCGCGTGTGGAGCTACTTCATGGGCCGCGGGATCATCGATCCGGTCGACGACATCCGCGCCTCGAACCAGCCGGTCAACGCCGAGCTGCTGAACGCGCTGACCGCCGACCTGATCGAGAACGACTTCGACCTCCGCCACCTGATTGCGGACGATCGCCACTTCGCGGGCCTACCAGTCCTCCTTCCAGACGAACGAGTGGAACCTGGACGACCGGATCAACTTCTCCCGTCACGAACCGCGGCGCCTGAGCGCCGAGCAGTTGGCCGACGCCGTCGCCCGCGCGACGGGTTCCCGGTTCGAGATCGACACCCTGCCCGAGGACTTCGACGCCACCGCGTTGCCGGACCCGCACGTGATGACGGCGAGCATGGGGATCGAGGGTTTCCTCGACCTGTTCGGCAAGCCGGACCGCGAGACGGCCTGCGAGTGCGAACGCAAGACGGAGATGAGCCTGCCGCAGGCGCTAAGCCTGCTGAACGGCGCCGTCATCGCGGACGCGATCGCGGATCCCGAGGGGCGGGTGGCGAACCTGGTGCTCGGAGGACTTGGCAACGAAGAGCTGATCGCCGAGCTCTACCTCGCCGCTCTCGGCCGTGTGCCGACAAGCCACGAAGCCGAACTCGCCGAAGGTCACTTCGAGTCCTCCGCCAGCCGCACCGCCGCCGCCCAGGACCTGATGTGGGCCCTGCTCAACTCGAACGCCTTTCTCTTCAACTCGTAAGCCTTATCTCGCAGCCGCAAAGGAGCCTCCGACCATGCTCGTGATCCCAGGAAAGTCCGGCCACACCTGCGACGGCCCGACCCGGCGGGAGTTCCTCCGCGTCGGCTCGCTCGGCATCTTCGGCATCTCGCTCAGCCAGACGCTCGCGCTCCGCGACGCACACGCCGCGACCGCGGCCGTTGACGCGCTCGCCGGCGGCAAGGGCTTCGGCAGCGCCAAGTCGGTCATCCTGCTGTTCCTCCAGGGCGGACCGAGCCACATCGACATCTGGGACCCGAAGCCCGACGCGCCTTCCAACATCCGCGGTGAGTTCGGCGCCATCGACACGAATGTGCCGGGCATCCGGCTGTCGGAGACGATGCCGCTGCTCGCCGAACACGTCGACAAGTGCACCCTGATCCGCTCGATGAGCTACACCCCGAAGGGGCTCTTCAACCACACCGCGGCGATCTACCAGATGCTGACCGGCTATCCGCCGGACCGGGTCTCGCCCTCCGGCCAGCTCGAGCCGCCGACCCCGGCCGACTTCCCGACCGCCGGCGCCCACATCTCCAGGCTCAAGCCGCTCGACGACGCGATGCTCCCCTTCGTCGAGCTGCCGCGACCGCTCCAGGAATCGAACGTGATCGGCAAGGGCGGCGCGGCCGGTTTCCTGGGCAAGGCCTACGACCCCTACCGGCTCTACCAGGACCCGAACCAGCCGATCGAACTCAGCGACCTCGAACTGCGCGAAGAGACGTCGCCCGAACGCCTGGCCGGCCGCTTTGAACTCCGCAAGGGCTTGAACGCCTCCCTTCCCGAGCTCGAGAAGGCGGTCGCCGACTCCGCCCTCGACGAGTACTACGAGAAGGCCTACGACCTCGTCCTCTCAGGCAAGGCCCGGCAGGCCTTCGACCTCTCGAACGAGGCCGACGAGATGCGCGACCGCTACGGCAAGAACACCTTCGGCCAGGGCGCCCTGATGGCGCGGGCGGCTGATCGAGGCCGGCACCCGCTTCGTCCAGCTCAACTGGCCCGCCGTCGCCAACGGCAACCCCGAAGTCGACTCATGGGACACGCACGCGGCGAACTTCGGACCGCTGCGGGACCTGCACTGCCCCGTCCTCGACCGGGCGCTCTCAGCGCTCCTCGCCGACATGGACGACCGCGGCCTGCTCGAAGAAACCCTCGTCGTCGCCGTCGGCGAGTTCGGCCGCTCACCGCGCCTCGG
This sequence comes from uncultured Thermoanaerobaculia bacterium, assembly GCA_951813015.1. Lineage (GTDB taxonomy): Bacteria > Acidobacteriota > Thermoanaerobaculia > Multivoradales > Multivoraceae > Multivorans. Next base: position 170,996 of record CATOTG010000007.1, read on the forward strand.
CGTCAGCACCTCCGGCAACAGCAACTCCCCCGACGGTCGCGACCACTGGCCCTACTGCTACACCGCCCTCGTCGCCGGCGCCGGCATCTCCCGCGGCCAGCTCTACGGCGAATCCGACGAGACCGGCTCCGCCCCGCGCGAGAAGCCCGTCCACCCGAACGACCTGCTGGCAACCGTCTACCACACGCTCGGAATCGACCCCGCAATGGAGATCCTGAATCACCTCGACCAGCCGAGAGAGCTGGTCAAGGGCGAGGTAATCCGGGGTTTGTGGGCATAGAAGCCGATGAGCGATCACGACCGGCCGAAAGGGCCGAAAGCCGTGACTCAGCCCGCATCGCGCAGACTTGGCCACCAGCCTCACGACCAGAAGCCGGCGGCATGCTGACCGTCGCCGAGGATGTCCTGGCAGACCTGGCCGACGAACGCGGCAAGCAGGTGTCGACGCACCTCTTCGGCCAGGAGATCAACGCCGAGACCTACGCGATCTGCAAGGCCGACCTGCTGCTCAAGGGTGAAGGCCAGGCGGCCGACAACATCGTGGGCGGGCCGGAGCACTCCACCCTCTCGAACGACGCCTTCCCCACCCGCGAGTTCGACTTCATGCTCTCCGGAAGGTCACCGTCGAACGGCCGCTGCGGATCGTTGGCACCGACCCGAACCGCGCTCACACGGACGCTGAGATCAGAAAGATGAAGGCGACCGGCGAGCGCAGCGAGACGGCGCCGCACGTCATCAGGAAGGTCACAAGCGAGGAGTCTCCGCCGACCCGCTGCACGGCCGGTTCGAGGCGAAGATCGAGGGTTGCACGGCGGTCGTCGAGTACGAGCCGGACGCCAACCTCCGCGACACCGAACAGATCCCGCTGCAGGAGCAGGGCGGCATTGAGGCGTTCCTGCGGCGGGAGGTCCTGCCCTACGCGGCCGACGCCTGGTACCGGCCCGCGAGCGTGAAGATCGGCTACGAGGTCAGCTTCAACCGCTACTTCTTCAAGCCCGAACAGATGCGGCCCCTGGCGGAGATCCAGGCGGACATCCTGGCGCTGGAGAGGCAGACGGAGGGCCTGCTGGCCGAGATCATGGGCGGGATGGCCTCCTCCTGCGAGACGAAACTGCGCGTGTACGTCGACACCTCCGTCATCGGCGGTTGCCACGACGAGGAGTTTCAGAAGCCTTCACGTCGGCTCTTCGAGAGGTTCGCAAGCGGAGAACTGACCTTCGTCCTCTCGCCGCTGGTCCTGGAGGAGCTTCAAGCATCGCCCCGTCGAGTACGGGAAGTACTCCGTCTCGTGCCCGACACCCACACCGAGATGCTCGAGGCCCTGCCGCAAGCGGAACGGCTCGCGGCCAAGTATATTGAGCAGGGAGCGCTCACTCCGCGCATGTACCCCGACGCCATGCATATCGCCAACGCCGCGGTCGCTGGAGTCGACGTTCTCGTAAGCTGGAACTTCAAGCACATCGTGAATGTGCACCGCATCAGGACGTTCAACGACGTCAACCGGAAGATGGGCTACGGCATCCTCGACATCCGGAGCCCGAAGGAGATGGAAGATGACGACTAAGGCCAAGAACGACTACGACTGCATAGCCTCCGTACGAGAGATCCGGGATCGCCTCACCGCCAAGATGGCCCGCATGTCGCCCGAAGAGCGGGTCCGGTGGCTGAATACCAAGGACTTCTCGGACCCGATCCTCCGGCGTCTGGCAACGCAATCCAAGCAGAGGAAGAGCGCGTAGCGGCCGCGCGCCCGCACCGCATCCGGATATCCGAAGTCCGACGATCCTGCTGGACGGTTACACCCGACGCAACCCAGTCAGCGCGTTGGAGCTAGAGACGATGACTGCTGAACCCGAGAAAAAGAAGACGAAGAAGAGATTTGACTGCGTAGCCTTTGAGCGAGACCAGCGGGACCGAATAGGCCGTATGCTGAACGCCATGACCAGGGAAGAGCGCGTGGACCGGCTGTGCAACGTGGAGACCACAGACGCCATCCTTCGCCGCTCCGCGGAGATAGCGCCGCACGGCACTCCCTGCACAGGCGGAGTTCCTCCTCCCCTCTCTGCCAACGTACGTGACACAGCGGGCATGCCGTTGAATAGTGGAGGGCACACGTTGGTGAGGAGGATTGATGGCAAGACGAGAGCAGAGACTTGACGGCGGCTCGCAGTTCCCGGCCCCGGGGGTTGAGGAGCGTAGCGACGAGGCCCCCGGGGCCGGCGCGTCGTCTGCGGGAGGGGTTCCCGACCCGGAAGTGCTGGCGAAGCCGACTCGGCGGCAGTTCACGGCGGAGTACCGGCTTCGGATTCTGGAGGAGGCGGACCGGTGCACGGATCGAGGCGAGGTGGGGCGTCTGCTCCGGCGAGAGGGTTTGTACAGCTCCCATCTGGCCAACTGGCGCAAGGCACGGCGAGAAGGCGCGCTTTCGGCTCTGAGGCCGAAGAAGCGTGGCCGCAAGCCCACCGAAGCCAACCCTCTGGCGCCGAAGGTGAAGCGGCTGGAGACGAAGGTGAAGCGACTGGAACGAGAACTGGACGCCGCTCGCACCATCCTGGACGTCCAGGGAAAAGTTGCAGGGCTGCTGGGATTCAGCCTCAAGGACGGGAAGGACTGCTGATGGCGGCCCGGTCCCTGGCAGAAAAGGTCGGCGTTCAGCCGGCCTGCCGGGCGCTGGGCGTCTCGCGATCCACGTTCTACCGTCGAGCCAGGCCAGCTCCCGGACCTCAGCAGCCCCGACCAACACCCGCCCGGGCCCTGAGCAAGGTCGAGCGGGAGCGTGTCGAGGAGACCCTGGCGTCTCCCCGATTCGTCGACCGCGCTCCGGCTGAAGTGGTGGCCACCATGCTCGACGAGGGACGGTACCTGTGCTCGGAACGCACCATGTACCGCATCCTGGCCGCAAACCAACCGGTCAAGGACCGCCGCAGCCAGCGCGTGCATCCGAAGTACGCCAAGCCGGAACTGGTCGCCGCCGCGCCCAACCAGGTCTGGTCCTGGGACATCACCAGACTGCGCGGACCGCAGACCTGGAGCTACTACTACCTCTACGTCCTGCTCGACCTCTTCAGCCGCTACGCGGTCGGCTGGATGGTCGCCGACCGCGAAAACTCCGCGCTCGCACAGCGTCTCATCGAGGAGACCTGCCTCAAGCACGGCGTCGAGCCCGATGTCCTCACCCTGCATTCTGATCGAGGCGCACCCATGACCAGTCAGGGCACAGCCCAGATGCTCGCCCGACTCGGCGTCAACCGCTCCCTGGGCCGACCCCGGGTCAGCGACGACAACCCCTACTCCGAAGCCCAATTCAAGACCCTCAAGTACCACCCCGGCTTCCCCGACCGCTTCCCGAACCAGGACGCCGCGATCAGCTACTGCAGGTCCTTCTTCCCCTGGTACAACAACGACCACCGCCATGCCGGCATCGCCATGCTCACGCCCGAAACCGTCCACTACGGCCAAGCTCAGCACGTGCTTGAACAGCGCCAGAACACCCTGAACGACGCCTGGCACCGGCACCCCGAACGATTCGTCGGCGGAGAACCAACACACCAATCACTGCCGCAGACCGTCTGGATCAACAAGCCCGACGACGAGACAACCGACATGGCTCACTAAATCCAAGACCCCACTGTGTCAAAGTCGTTGACAGGTTCCGCTCCGGCCTCGGAAAACCGAGGAGACCAAGAGTGACGGCCAAGGCAAGAAGGGAAGTGCTACTTCTCGACGCCAACATATTCATCCGTGAGATTGGACTCACATCGAAAAAGGCGTCCGCACTCAAGCACTATCTCTATGCCCGGAGCACAGAACTCGTAGTGCCTGAGGTCGTGGCACAGGAATGCGAACGACACCTCAAGGAACACGCAACGGGACGAGTGAAGAGTGTGCATGCGTCGCTTGGCTGGCTATCGCGGTTCTTGGGCCGCGTCAACGGATGGACTCCTCCCACGCCCGAACTTCTACTCGAAAAGACGAAGTCGCTGGCTCGAGGAGAGGCACTCAGGACCATCGTTCTCCGTGAGACCCCGGAGCTTCAAGAACGAGCTGAGGATCGTCTGCGGCTTGAGCGGCCGCCAAGCCACAGGAAGAAGGGCGGTCGCAACGACTGTCTGATCTGGGAGCACTGTATTGACCTGTTGAAAGAGCATCGAGTCATCTTCGTGAGCGAGGACAGAGCCGGCTTCTGCGGACACCGTCGGCCGGACGAACTTCACCCTCAGCTGCGAAGAGAAGCCGAGATGGTCCAGCAGGCAGGACTGACGTTCCACAGCAGCATGTGCTCGTTGTTGTCCGATCTGCGAGCCAACATCACGCCGCCATCGGATGCGGAGGTCCTCAAGTTCTTGTACGAGCAGGCCGCAGTCGAGAACGTGGCGCAGATGCGAGAGAACAGCGATTGCAGGCCGAGATGCGCCGGTCCGGTCCAACTGGTCCAACTAGAGATGTACACGACCGACAAGGATGATGTCGTCGAACTGCGGCTCCACGTAGTCGACAGATGGGATGGCTCGGGCATTGCGACGAGTCAGGAGTTCCGATACTCCGGGAAGTGCCTCTACGGATTGGGCGACGGGCACCTCTCAGAGCCTCGGACTGAATCCGTCACACTCGTCGAGACACTGCCGGATGGTTCGGAGAGAGCAGTCAAGGGGAGCGCCGTGTATGTGGCCGTAACCGGCCGGCTTTTTGGGGCCGCACCTGTCAGAGCGAGGCCTGCGGGGCTCGAAGCAGCAACGGGTGCTTTCAAGGACTGAGAGGCCGGGGAGGGCGGTGCGCGACGCAGTGCTCGACCCAAGTAGATAGACTATTCGGGAACTCGGGCAGAAGTCCCCGGACATCTGCACTCCATCGAGTCCTGCTGGAAGATGACTCCTGAACCAGGCAAGGACAAACGCAAGAAAAGCTTCGACTGTGTGGCCTACCAGCGCGAACAAAGGGACCGCATCAGCCGCACGCTGAATGCCATGACTCGGGAGGAGCGAGTGGCTTGGCTATGTACCGTGGAACCAACGGATCCGGTGCTGCGCCGCATCATGCAGGAATCCCCGCGCGGCACTCTTCGCAAAGCCGGCGTTCCGGCGCCCGACTCCGAAGCCCGAGGGGGCTGAGGGGATGGCGGCCAAGACGAAGAAGAAGCGCTTCGACTGCGTCGCCTTTCAGCGCGCGCAGCGGGAGAAGCTCGGCAAGGAGCTTGAATGCCTGAGTAGCGCCGAGATCGGCGCCTGGATGCGCGACTACCGACCGACCGATCCGAAGCTGCGGCGTCTGGTCGAGCGCCTGCGAGCTCGCGATGCCAGCGCGCACGAGGCGACCTCCTCGGACCCCCGCCTCCGGGCATGAACCGTTGGGCCGTCTGCTGGCGCCACACGCCTCGGAATCTTTGCTCAGCAGCCGAGCATCGTTGGCCGCAACCGGGTCGCGTTCAACATCGGCGGGAACCGGTATCGCGTGATCGTGCGCTTCGACTATGCCCGTCGAATCGGGTCCGTGAGGTTCGTCGGAACACACTGGGGGAGAAGGCCTCGGGCCTGTCTGCATCCAGCAGTGCGCGGATGACCTCGTCGTGGGAGGAGGAGTACCGGTCCTTTCGGCAACGAGACCTGAGCGGCGAGGACTACCTGTACGTGTGGGCGTACGGCGTGCACTTCCGGGTCCGTCTGGAGCACGATTCGCTATGCACGCTCGTCCTGCTTGGCGTGCGCCGTGACGGGACCAAGGAGCTGATCGCGGTGGAGGACGGGTACCGGGAGAGCGCGGAGAGCTGGGCAAGTGTCCCGCGAAACCTGAAGCGCCGCGGCCCGCAAGCGCCCCTGCCACCGCAACACCCGATGCTGTAAGCTCGTCAGCCACTTGACCGTCATCTTCGTTTGCAGACGGCTCCCTTGCCGAGCGGCATCGAAGTACCGGAGATCGACGCGTCCGTTTCACGTCATAGACGCAACGCGGCAGGTTTCAGAGGAGGCGAACGCAAGGTGAACCTCGGCGACATCCTGGCACGGGTCCGCAACGGGATCTCGAGCAACTCATACCCCAACGAAACGGCGGTGCGGACCAAGATCGTCCAGCCGATTCTCGAGGCGCTCGGGTGGGACGTCTACGACCCGGAGTTGGTGCGGGACGAGTTCTCACTGAAATTGAAGAACCGTACGAAGCGAATCGACATCGCTCTCTGCAGTTCGCACGGCAACCCGCGCTGTATCGTCGAGCTCAAGACGACAGGACGTGACCTGACCGAGATCGGCCGATCCGCGGCCGATGAACAGCTGTTCGAGTACTCCTTCCACGCCGGAGCACCGCTGGCCCTGCTGACAAACGGCGCGACCTGGAGGTTCTACTCGACGCAGAGCGCGGGCACCTATGAAGAGCGGCTGGTTCGGGCGTTGGACCTGAAGGTCGATGCCCTGGAGCAAGTCGCTGAAGCACTGGAGCGCTATCTGTCGTTCAAGCACACGAAGACCGGGCGGGCCGCTGACCACGCCCGGGAAGATCTTGATTCCCGGATCCACCGCAGCCAGGCTAGAGATGCCCTTCCACGAGCGTGGGCAAACCTGGTGGAGGACGAGATCCACGAAGATCTGGCCCGACTGATGATGGAGACCACCCGTTTGCTGAGCGAAGCTCAGCCCGCGGAAGACGACGTGGCACATTTTCTTCGCTGCCTGAAACCAGACATCGGGACACCGCGGCGCGTGCGAACCCGGCGCGTGACCGCACCGCCCAGCGGATCCTCCAGAAGTTCCCGTGGACCGCAGAGCCCCGGCTCATCCGCCCAGGCCGAGGGGGCCGTACGGGGGTCTCCCCAAGTCTATTTCCTTCTCGGCAAGAAGCACCAAGCGAAGAACGCCAAGGAAGCCTACGCGGCCATCTTCATAGCCTTGGCAGAGCGCGATCCAGCCTTTACGGCATCCGTTGAACCCAGGCTTCGGGGACGCACGAACCGGCAAGTCGCTCGCAACCGCCAGGACCTGACACGGACTGAATCCGTGTTGAAGACGGCCGTCGAATTGCCGAACGGCTGGTGGCTCCTGACGCACATGAGCAACCCGCAAAAAACCAGATACCTGGCGATCGCATGCGAAGTCGCCGGGCTTCCATTCGGTGACCGCGCCGGGCTGCATATCCGTTTTCCCAACGCCTGACCGTTCCTTGTTGTCCACGGCAGGCCGTAGAGCTCTCCGATGGGCAGGTCAGGAGGAGTGGTTCGGGTTGGTGGGTAGGGTGTCGCCCCCGTCAGCTACGCCCTGCAGTCCGCCTTCGCATGACGGGGGCGTGCGACCTTGGTCGTTCGATCATGTTGAAGCCGCTCGGTCCGATTCCCGCTTGTCTGCTCGGCTCTTCAGGGTTGATGGTGGAGATGCCGTAGTCTGGCGCGATGCGTGACACAGACTTGTACGGTCGGATTCTGGGCATCGAGAGTCCGTGGGAGGTGACGGGCGTTGAGCTTCGGCTTGAGGCCGGTGAGGTGGAGGTGTTCGTGGCTCGGGGCGGTGGCGAGTCGTACCGTTGTCCGGAGTGCGGCTCGGCGGCGAGCCGCCACGACTCGCGTCGTCGGCGCTGGCGGCATCTGCCGACCTGCCAGTACCGTACGATCCTGACCGCCGACGTGCCTCGGGTGCGGTGCTCGGAGCACGGTGTGCGGACGATTGGCGTGCCTTGGTCGGACGCGGGCTCGCGTTTGACGGCGTTGTTCGAGGCCTTGGTCATCGACTGGCTGGGCGAGGCGAGCGTTTCGGCGGTGGCCCGGCTTCTGGAGCTGAGCTGGGACCAGGTGTCCGGGGTACAGGAGCGTGCGGTGAAGCGCGGCTTGAAGCGGCGTGGCTCGGCGCCGGCATCGAGAGTCCTGGGCGTGGACGAGACGTCGTTTCAGAAGCGCCACGAGTACGTGACGGTGGTGGCCGACCTCGAGGGCGAGCCGCGGGTGCATCACGTGGCGGACGGCCGCGGCAAGGACGCTCTGTCTTCGTACTACGAGTCGTTGTCGGATGCCGAGCGTTCCAGGATCGAGACGGTGGCGATGGACATGTGGCCGGCGTACATCTCGGCGACGGTGTCGTGTCTGCCGGACGGCGGGGCCAAGATCGCGTACGACAAGTTCCACGTCGCGGCTCATCTCGGCGACGCCGTGAACGCGGTGCGCAGTGAGGAGCACCGGCAGTTGCTTCGCTTGGGCGACGACGGCCTGACCGACACGCGCTACCTGTGGCTGTACCACCCGGATCGGGTGCCGGCGCACCGATGGCCTCGCTTCAAGGAGTTGATCGACGGCACGACGAAGACAGCCCGCTGCTGGCACCTGAAGGAGGTGGCGATGATGATGTGGGAGACCCGGGACCGCGCCGAGGCGCTGGCTGTGTTCCAGGGCTGGTACTCGTGGGCAATCCGCAGCCGGCTGGAACCGATGAAGCAGGTCGCGCGAATGATCAAGGCCCATCTCGACGGCGTGCTGAACGCCATCGAGCGTGGCGTCACGAACGCTCGCCTCGAGGGCATCAACTCCGTCATTCAGTGGCTCAAGAAGTCCGCCCGCGGCTACCGGAACCGAGACCGCTTCCGCACCGCCATCTACTTCCATCTCGGAGGACTCGACCTCTACCCCGATTCACTCACGTTCCACACGAAACCCTGAAGAGCCGTCTGCTCTTCGGCGTCGCGGCGTGTGGCGGCGACTACGCACCACCGCCCGAGACGAAGCGGGTTCCCTTCTCCGAGACGTTAAATGGGTGGAGTTCGAGGATCCCTACCGGTGGCTGGAGGAGCAGAACAGTCCGGAAACCCGAGCCTTCATTCGACCGGCAGAACGAATACGCCGAACTGATCGTCGGCGAGCCGCCGGGCGTACGACCAGTCTGAGGCGCCGTGAGTGAGTTCCGCCCGACGTTCGCAGCCGCACTACTCCCACGCGGGCCACGGTTGCAGTGTAGCCACACGGAGGCTACATTGCGGTCATGACGACCGTCGGCATCCGCGTCCTGAAGAACCGCCTCAGCGAGTACCTGCGTATCGCCCAGTCCGGCGAGCGGGTCACCGTCACGAGCCGTGGCGCGCCAGTCGCCGACCTGGTGCCACACGCACCGCGTGGTCTGGACCCGGACGACGAGTTGCTGCGGCAGGCACGAGCGGGAGAAGTCCGCCTCGGCAGGCCGAACGCCGAGGTCGACTACGCACGGCCGCCGCGAGAGCAGCGGTTGCCGCACGGGGAAGTCATCGCGCTGCTGGACTGGGTCCGCGGCGACCGATGAAACTCTACGCCGAGAGCAGCGCGGTCGTGTCGTGGCTGTTCGGCGAACCGAGGGGAGACGAGGCGAGCAGGCTTCTCGCCTCGGCTTCCACAATCTTCGCCTCTGAGCTGACGGTGCTGGAGTGCGACCGCGCGCTCCGCGCGGCCGAAGCAAGAGGCCGGTTGGATGGCGCCGGCGCGCTCTTGTCGCGTTCGCGGCTCGAAGCGGCGTCGACCACATGGAACGTGTATCGGGTCGCCACCGGCATCGTGGACCGTGCGCGTCGTCCCTTCCCGCTCGAGCCGGTCCGACCGCTGGACGCACTCCACCTCGCCACCGCGCTTCACGTCAGTGAGTTCGAGCGAGATTTGACGGTCCTGACCTTCGACCGCCGTATACGCTTGAACGCCGCCGCCCTCGGACTTGAGGTGGCGCCGGCTGACGAGGAAACCTGAAGTGGACAACGCCAGCCTGAGCTGGATCACCGGCTACATCTGGGGCATCGCGGACGACGTGCTGCGCGACCTCTACGTCCGCGGCAAGTACCGCGACGTCATCCTGCCGATGACCCTGCTGCGGCGGCTCGACGCGGTGCTCGAACCGCGCAAGCGGCACGTCCTGCAGGTGAAGGCGACCCTCGACGAACTCGGCATCGTGGACCAGGACGCCACCCTGCGGGACGCGGCGAAGCAGGACTTCTACAACACGTCCAGCTACACCCTGCGCGATCTCCGCGCCCGCGCCGGCCGGCAACGCCTGCGGGCCGACTTCGAGGCCTGGCTCGACGGCTTCTCTCCGAACGTCCAGGACATCCTCGACAATTTCGAGTTCCGCAACCAGATTCCCCGGCTCTCCCGGGCCGACGCGCTCGGCACGCTGATCGAGAAGCTGACCTCGCCCGACATCAACCTCGGGCCAGCGCCGGTGCTGAACGGCGAAGGCGCCGTGAAGCACCCCGGCCTCGACAACCACGGCATGGGCTCGATCTTCGAAGAGCTGATCCGCCGCTTCAACGAGGAGAACAACGAGGAGGCCGGTGAGCACTTCACGCCGCGGGACGCGGTAAAGCTGATGGCCAACCTTGTCTTCCTGCCCGTGGCGGACCGGATCCGGTCCGCCACCTACACGCTCTACGACGGCGCCTGCGGTACCGGCGGCATCCTCACGGTGGCAGAGGAAGTGCTGCAGTCGCTCGCCACCGAACGCGGCAAGGAGGTCTCCACGCACCTCTTCGGCCAGGAAATCAACGCCGAGACCTACGCCATCTGCAAGGCCGACCTGCTGCTCAAGGGCGAAGGCGCGGCCGCCGACAACATCGTCGGCGGGCCGGAGCACTCCACACTCTCGAACGACGCCTTCCCATCCCGCGAGTTCGACTTCATGCTCTCCAACCCACCCTACGGCAAGAACTGGAGTACGGACCTCCAACGCATGGGCGGCAAGAAGGACATGCGCGACCCGCGCTTCCTGATCGAGCACGGCGACGACCCGGAGTACTCCCTCGTCACCCGCAGTAGCGACGGACAGATGCTCTTCCTGGCCAACAAACTCGCCAAGATGAAGCGGAAGACCCCGCTCGGCAGCCGGGTCGCCGAGGTCCACAACGGCAGTTCCCTCTTCACCGGCAACGCCGGCCAGGGCGAGAGCAACATCCGTCGCTGGATCATCGAGAACGACTGGCTGGAGGCAATTGTCGCCCTGCCGCTCAACATGTTCTACAACACCGGCATCGCTACCTACGTGTGGGTGCTGACGAACCGGAAGCCGGAGCATCGCCGGGGCAAGGTCCAACTCATCGACGCCACGAAGCGGTTCCGGCCGCTGCGCAAGAACCTCGGCAAGAAGAACTGCGAACTCGGCGACGAGGACATCGCACGCATCTGCGACGCCTTCCTGGCCTTCGAGGAGACCGAGGAGAGCAGGATCTTCGACAACGAGGCGTTCGGCTACTCGAAGGTGACCGTCGAGCGACCCCTGCGCATCGAAGGCATCGATGCGGGTCGCGCCTACAAGGCGGCCGAGATCCGTGAACTCAAGGCCGCCGGCGTCCGCAGCGAAGACGCGCCGCCGGTGATCCGGAAGGTCCACAAGCGAGTAGTCGAGACGGACCCGTTGCGCGGCCTGTTCGAGGCAAGAATCGACGGCCGGGCCGCCGTCGTCGAGTACGAGCCCGACACGAGCCTCCGCGACACCGAGCAGATCCCTCTCCAGGAAGACGGCGGCATCGAGGCCTTCCTGAACCGCGAGGTCCTGCCCTGGGCCCCCGACGCGTGGTACAACCCCAGAACCGTGAAGACCGGCTACGAGATCAGCTTCAACCGCTACTTCTACAAGCCCGAGCCGATGCGGCCCCTGGCCGAGATCCAGGCCGACATCCTGGCGCTGGAGACGCAGACCGAGGGGCTGCTGGCCGACATCATGGGCGGCATGGCGCCCGGTCCGCTCGAGGCTCGGACGCGTCGGGTGTACGTCGACACCTCCGTGTTCGGCGGCTGCGAGGACGAGGAGTTCCGGGTACCGTCCCGGAGGTTGTTCGAACGCTTCCGGCAGGGTGAGTTGACGCTGGTCTTCTCCCGCACCATTCTGGACGAGTTGAACCGGGCGCCTCGGCGCGTCAGAATGACGTTGGACGCGGTGCCTGGCGAGCACAGGGAGTTCCTTGAGAGTTCGTCCGAGGTCGAGCTTCTCGCCGAACGGTATGTCGAACGCGGTGTTGTCGGACCCGCGATGCGGGAAGACGCTCTACATCTCGCCTTCGCCACGCTCGCCAGCGCCGACCTGCTCGTCAGTTGGAACCTCAGGCACATCGTGAACGACCGACGCATCCGCCTCGTCAACGCCGTCAATCGGGAACTGGGGCAGAAGTCCCCGGACATCTGCACTCCATCGAGGCTGCTGGAAGATGACTCCTGAACCAGGCAAGGACAAACGCAAGAAGGGCTTCGACTGCGTGGCCTACCAGCGCGAACAAAGGGACCGCATCAGCCGCATGCTGAATGCCATGACCCGGGAGGAGCGAGTGGCTTGGCTATGTACCGTGGAACCAACGGATCCGGTGCTGCGCCGCATCATGCAGGAGTCCCCACGCGGCACTCTTCGCAAAGCCGGCGTTCCGGCTCCCGACTCCGAAGCCTGAGGGGGCTGAGGGGATGGCGGCCAAGACGAAGAAGAAGAGCTTCGACTGCGTCGCCTTTCAACGCGCGCAGCGGAAGAAGCTCGGCAAGAAGTTCGAGACCATGACCAGTGAGGAGATCGGCGCCTGGATGCGCGACTACCGGCCGACGGACCCTAAGCTGCGGCGTCTGGTCGAGCGCCTGCGAGCTCGCGATGCCAGCGTGCACGAGCCGACATCTTCGGACCGCAGCCTCCGGGCATGAACCGCTGGGCCGTCTGCTGGCGGCCGAACAGACCGAGGCGACCCGCATCACGAGAAGGTCTCGGCGCCAGCGGGGCGCAACCAGAAACGGAATCCAGTCCGAATGACCGCTGACTCGACAGCCAGGAGAGGAAAGAGCTTCGACGGTGTCGCCTTCCAGCGTGCTCAGCGGGAGAAGCTCGGCAAGAAGTTCGAGACCATGAGCAACGGCGAGAGCAACGCCCGGATGCGCGACTACCGGCCAACGGGCCCCATACTCCGCAGATTCACGGAGCGCGCAAGGCGCGGGATCGCGAACGACGCTGCCATCGAGTCCACGGTCCCTGCCGAGCAGTCCGGGAAATGACCCGCACCGTCGAGGCACTCAGCGAATACGAGGACTCGGGCGTCGAGCACCTTGGGAGAGTGCCGGCCCATTGGGAGGTACGGCGGATTTCCACCTTGGCGGACATTCTGAACGGCGGCACACCCTCCTCGGCAAACCCCGCCTACTGGGGAGGCGACGTTCCGTGGATCACACCCACCGATCTGGGTCGGCTTCAGGGCCGCCGAGTTCGCGAGACAGCCCGCACCCTCACGAAAGCCGGATACGAGGCCTGCGGTGCTTCAATGGCACCGACAGGCAGCCTTGCCCTATCGACGCGGGCACCGATCGGCCACCTCGGAATCCTGGGCCAACCGGCCTGCACCAACCAGGGATGCCGACTCCTGGTGCCCAACGACTCCATCGACTCCCGTTTCCTCTACCACGCCCTCGCGACATTCCGCGCCGAGATCAGGGCTCTGGGCCAAGGAAGCACGTTCAAGGAGTTGTCGCGGGAACACCTGGCAGCGTTCGGCATCAGTCTGCCTCCCCTACCCGAGCAGACCGTCATCGTTCGCTTCCTCGACTACGTCGGCCGGCGCGTACATCGGTACATCCGGGCAAAGGAGAACCTGATCACGCTGCTGGAGGAGCAGAAGCAGGCCGTCATCCACCAGGCCGTCACCGGCCAGTTCGATGTCCGGACCGGCCGGGCCTATGCCGAGTACAACGACTCCGGCGTGGAGTGGCTGCCGGAAGTGCCGGGGCATTGGGCGATGAGGAAGATCCGGCAATGCGCCTCCATCTCGGGAGGAATGACGCCCAGCATGGAGGACGCCAGTTTCTGGAACGGAGACGTGCCATGGGTCACTCCGAAGGACATGAAGACCATGGTGATCGACGACTCGCGCTTACGGGTCACGGAGGCCGCGCTCGCCGAAACCTCACTTCGGTTGGTTCAGGCACCCGCCGTGCTCATGGTCGTCCGCGGAATGATCCTCGCCCGCAGAGTGCCCATCGCCCGAACAACGGTGCCGGTAACGATCAACCAGGACATGAAGGTACTGCGACCCGGCCCCGAGCTGAACGCAGCCTACATGGCGTCGTTCCTCGATTGCGCTCACGACGGCCTCTTTCCCCTGATCGACGAAGCAGGGCACGGAACGCGGAGGCTTCCGACCGAACGCTGGCGAGATCTGCCGATCACGATTCCTCCGCAAGCCGAACAGACCGCCATCTCCCGCTACGTCGACCACATCACAACCGGTACGACCACTGCCATCGACCGAACCCGCCGCCAGATCGCCCTTTCTCGGCAGTGGCGCGAGCGTGTGATGGCCGACGTGGTCACTGGCAAGGTCGACGTGCGCGGTGCTGCCGCTACGCTGCCGGAAACGGACCCGCTGGCGGGAAGCGATCTACCGGTCGGCGCCCTCACTACCCGAATACGGCGAGTTCCCGGACCCCCGGCATCCGTCGGAGACTGACCATGGCGGCGCAAAGCAACACCAAGCTCTACCACATAGTTCACGTGGATCCACTGCGTTCCATCATCCGATCCGGCGAGATCTGGTGCGGCGCGCAGGTCAGACGGAGCAAGCTGCCCGGCACGGCGGTCGGTACTTCGTCCATCAAGGAGAGGCGTCTCACGACCAGGTTGACCAGCCATCCGGGACTCGCCGTGGGTGAGTGCGTTCCCTTCTACTTCTGCCCCCGCTCGGTGATGCTCTATGTGATCCGCGAGGCTAACCACCCGGAGCTCGCGTTCCGAGGCGGGCAGGACGAGATACTCCATCTCGAAGCTGAGATGAATGAGACGGTGGCTTGGGCGGAAGAGCGTCGGAGGAGGTGGGCGTTCACGCTGTCGAACGCCGGGTCGCGCTACTTCGAGGACCGCGCCGATCTGGCGTGCCTGACTGAGATCGACTGGGAAGCTGTCCGCGCCACAAACTGGAGTGCTCGAAGGGAGGGCAAGCAGGCAGAGTTCCTCGTCGAGCGCTCGGTCGCCTGGAACTTGATCCGCCGAATCGGGTGCACCGAAGCAGCGTGGCGGAAAGCCGCCGCCACTGTCGAGAACGACAGCCACCGGTCCGAGGGTGCCGCGCGTCCCGATTGGTACTATTGAAGCCCTTGGAGGAAGCGGCATGATCCGGTTCAAGACCGGCAACATCCTTCACGAGGACGCGGAAGCGCTCGTCAACACGGTGAACTGCGTCGGCGTGATGGGGCGCGGGGTCGCGCTTCAATTCAAGAAAGCGTATCCGGAGAACTTCCGCGCCTACGCTACCAGCCCGTGGCAGAAGTCCGTGTCGCACCGAGAGTGGCCAGGCACCCGCCCGGCAAGGCGCGAAGAGGGAGCATATCGGGCCATATTCGACCGAGGAGCAACGATGCCGGGCGGGATGCATGGCCGCTCGAATGCAGCGCGACTTCTGCCACGGGCTGCTACGGCCTGCAAGGGCGGCGTCGTTCGGCCTGAACGCATATTAGTCGCGGGAACGGCGCGCACGCTTGCTCCATGAAGTGATCGAGGACATCCGCAGATCGCGGCCGGGATTCCGTGCCTGCGACAATCTTCCGCGGGAAGCCCTCTACGACCGTGACCTGGCCCGAGCCGAAGCCAGGGCGGCCGCCGAGAAGGAAGGCAGGTCGCCTGCCGAGTCCTCGAGCGAGACGTGACGACCGACACTACCGAGCGCGGCCTCGAACGCCTCATCTGCACCGCCCTCGCCGGCCACCCCTGCGACCCGCCGAAGCCCGGCGAACTTCCCCAATCGACCGAGCCGAGCGCCGCCGCCGGCACTCCCCCCGCCACCACCTCCGGCTGGACCGCCGGAAACCCCCGCAACTACGACCGGAACTACTGCGTCGATCTCGCCCAGCTCTCCCCGTTCCTCCACGCCACTCAGCCAGACGCCGCCGCAAGCCTGGCCCTGGACGACGACGGGCCGGCGCGGCGCAAGTTCCTCGCCCGGCTGCAGGGCGAGATCACGAAGCGCGGCACCATCGACGTGTTGCGCAACGGCATCAAGCACGGCGCGCACGACATCGAGATTTTCTACGGCACGCCGTCCGAAGGGAACGAACTCGCGCAACAACGCTTCGACCTGAACCGCTTCACCGTCACGCGGCAGCTTCGCTACAGCCGGGACGAGACGCAACTGGCGCTTGACCTGGCGCTGTTCGTCAACGGCCTGCCGGTCGTCACGTTCGAGTTGAAGAACAGCCTGACCAAGCAGACCGTGAGCGACGCGGTCGAGCAATACCGGAAGGACCGCAATCCGCGGGAGAAGCTGTTCGAGTTCGGACGCTGCATCGTCCACTTCGCGGTGGACGAGCGGGAAGTGCGCTTCTGCACCCACCTGCGGGGCAAGGCGTCCTGGTTCCTGCCGTTCAACCGCGGCTGGCAAGACGGCGCGGGGAACCCGCCGAACCCGGACGGTCTCGCCGCGGACTACCTGTGGCGCGACGTGCTGACCCGCGAGAGCCTCACGGAGATCGTCGAGAACTACGCCCAGATCGTCGAATCGAAGGACGAGAAGACGGGCCGCAAGAGGAAGACCCAGATCTGGCCGCGCTACCACCAGCTCGACGTAGTCCGCCGGCTTCTGGCCGACGCGGCCGAGCACGGCGCCGGCAACCGTTACCTGATCCAGCACTCGGCGGGCAGCGGCAAGAGCTACTCCATCGCCTGGCTGGCCCATCAATTGATCGGGCTGAAGGGGCGGACGGGTTTCCCGCGCTCCCAGGCGGAAGAGGACAGTGGCTCGGTGTTCGACTCCATCGTCGTCGTCACCGACCGGGTCATCCTGGACCGCCAGATCCACGCCACGATCAGGCAGTACGCCCAGGTCGGGGCAACCGTCGGGCACGCGGACCGTTCGGGGGATCTCCGCCAGCTCCTCGAAGGCGGCAAGAAGATCGTCATCACGACGATCCAGAAGTTCCCCCACGTCCTGGACGCCATCGGCAACGAGCAGCGCGGACGACGGTTCGCGATCATCATCGACGAGGCCCACTCCAGCCAGGGCGGGCGGACGAGCGCCGCGGTTTCGGGCGCTCTCTCCGAAGCTGGCGCCCGCGGCGAAGACGAAACGTACGAGGACCAGATCAACCGACTGATGGAGTCCCGCAAGCTGCTGCCGAACGCCAGCTACTTCGCCTTCACGGCCACACCGAAGAACAAGACCCTGGAGCTCTTCGGCCTTCCCGAACCGCAGCCCGACGGTTCGGTCAAGCGCCGCGCCTTCCACGCCTACTCGATGAAGCAGGCAATCGAGGAGGGCTTCATCCTCGACATCCTGAAACACTACACGCCGGTCAGGAGCTACTACCGGCTCGCGAAGAGCGTCGAGGATGACCCCGAGTTCGATGTCAAGAAGGCGCAGCGGAAGCTGCGGCGCTTTGTCGAGGGGCACGACCACGCGATCCGACTGAAGGCCGCGATCATGGCGGACCACTTCCACGACCGGGTCGCCGCGCCGAAGAAGATCGGCGGCGAGGCGCGGGCCATGGTGGTCACGAACGGAGTCCAGCGCGCGATCCAGTACTTCCACGCCATCCGCGACGGCCTGGAAGCGAGGAAGAGCCCCTACCGGGCGATCGTCGCCTTTTCGGGCGAGCACGAGTACGGCGGAGCGAAGGTCACGGAAGCCTCGCTGAACGGCTTCCCGTCAAGGCGGATCGCGGAGAAGATCCAGGAACATCCCTACCGGTTCCTGGTCTGCGCGGACAAGTTCCAGACCGGCTACGACGAACCGCTGCTGCACACGATGTACGTCGACAAGACGCTGTCGGGGATCAAGGCGGTGCAGACCCTTTCGCGGCTCAACCGCGCGCATCCGGGAAAGCACGACGTCTTCGTGCTCGACTTCCTGAACGACTCCGAGATCATCCGCGACTCGTTCGCGAACTACTACCGCGGAACGATCCTGGCGGACGAGACGGACCCGGACCGGCTGCACGATCTGCAGGCCGACCTCGACGCAGCGCAGGTCTACTCGGCGGAGCAGATCGACCGCTTCGTCGAGCGCTATCTGGGCGGGGCGGAGCGCGACCGGCTCGACCCGATCCTCGACGACTGCGTAGCCGTCTACCTCAGCGATCTTGACGAGGACGGGCAGGTCGACTTCAAGGGCAAGGCGAAGGGCTTCCTGCGCGCCTACGGCTTCCTCTCGTCCATCCTCCCGTTCTCGAACGCCGGCTGGGAGAAGCGGTCGATCTTCCTGAACTTCCTGATCTCCAAGCTGCCGGCGCCACGGGAGGAGGACCTGGCGCGGGGCATCCTCGAAACAATCGACATGGACAGCTATCGGGCCGAGAAACAGGCGATGCGAAAGATCCTGCTGCCCGACGAGGACGCCGAGGTCGATCCGACGCCGCCCGCCGGCGCCGGCCATCGCGCGGAACCGGAGATGGAACACCTCTCCAACATCATCAAGGCGTTCAACGACCATTTCGGAGGCATCGAGTGGGACGACGCCGACCGCGTGCAGCGAATGATCGCATTCGACATTCCCGCAAGGGTCGCCGCCGACACGGCCTTCCGCAACGCACGGCAGAACTCGGACCGGGAGAACACCCGCATAGAGCACGACAAAGCGCTTGTCCGCGTGATGCAGAACCTGATGAAGGACGACACCGAGCTGTTCAAGCAGTTCATGGACAACGAGAGCTTCAAGCAGTGGATGTCCGAGACCGTCTTCAGGCGCGCGTACGACCAGGCAGGCGCTTCATGAACGAGGTGGTCCCGCTCCTGAACCACCCGCTCTCGGAATCCGGAACCGCGGGAAGCCGTTCCCGGTTCCGCATCCCTGGTCGCGGCATATGCCTCGCGCTCAGTGCAACGGCAGTGCGTATCCCAAGGCATGAACGGCCTTGCGAAACTTCGCCTCCGACTTCGCCGGCACCACCAGGCGCAGCGAGTCGACTCTCAGGCAGTATCTGGCAGC
The DNA here is from genome assembly GCA_951813015.1 of uncultured Thermoanaerobaculia bacterium. GTDB lineage: Bacteria > Acidobacteriota > Thermoanaerobaculia > Multivoradales > Multivoraceae > Multivorans. Next base: position 189,845 of record CATOTG010000007.1, read on the forward strand.
GCCCGGGTTTCCCGTTATCTCGCCAGCTACCCGCTCGCTTTCGCACTCGATGAGCAGCGCCGGCCGCCGTGTCACGGCTGTCGCGCCCCGCTCCATCCGGCGCAGAAACGCCTCGACCGTCTCCGGCAGCGGCTGCTCGTCGCGGGCGTCGAGGAAGTCCCGCAGTTCCGCCCCGTCGTGACCGCTCTCGAGGGCCGACAAAGCCCGGTCGATATCCAGCCGCCAGACGCCCTCCGCCTCGACCCGCGCGTATGTCTCGAGCAGAAGCCGCTCGTCCGCGGAAAGCGGTAACGAGGCGCGGACACGCAGATCGGTGAACAGGGTCAGGCTGCTGCTGACCAGCGGCGTGGACGGCTTGTAGCGGCGCGTCTTCCCGAGGCAGTAGGCGCCGAGAGGATTGAGGCGGATGAACGCCAGACCGTCGTAACGGCTCAGAAACGACACGAAGTCGGCGCCCCACCGCCAAGTGAAGTCGAGCCGCGCGCCACACGGGTCGGTGAACGCAACGTCCACCAAGCCGAGCGTCGCCGCATACTCGAACAGGACGCAAAGGAAGTAGCGCAATTCCAGATCGTCGCCGGGGCCATCGTTCTCGTATCCGAACGAGCCGTACTCCTGGTGCTCCAGGTAGAGAGTCCAGGGGTCGCGCGTGACGCTGAACCTCAGATCCGTGGCGTACATGAACCGAAACAACTCGTCGACCCCTACCCAACGCCCCGCGGGGCACTGCTTGAGCCCCGCGGCCACGACCGCGCGACGCCTCGGCGCGGAAGTCAACGCCCCGCGGCCGCGCCCGCGGAACTGACCCTTGACCTTTTCCATGCGACTGAATTCGTCGAGCAGGGCGTTCTTGACCCAACTCCGCCAGACCTGTCGCAGCGTCTCCCAGGGCGGCGCCGACAACGCCGCGCGCCCCTGCCCCGTCAGCAGGAGCTTCCCGTTACCGGCAACCTCGGCCAACCCGGCCGCCTGCACAAGCCAGGACCAGGCGAACCCTCGGATCGGGCCCGCCTCCGAATCCCGCCGGCGCCGCTCTCCGGACGCCTCGAAGAAGTCGCCGCCATCGAGTTCCGCGCCGATTCGCTTCACGGTCCTCGCCGAAGGCCGCCGGGTCTGTGCGCTCACGGCAAGCCGTCCCCGATCGATCAGGCGCAGCACCGCCAACAGGTCCCGGACCGCGGCTTGCTCCATGTCCCTGCGAACGAGCGCCACATCCTCGAACCTGGGCTCCTGGCCGTATCCCGTGTACTGCTCACGGGACACGAAGTCCGGGCACTCGGCCCCCGATTCCAGGGCGGCATCGGGCGGTTCGGGCACGAACTTGCGCAGCCTTGCGGCAACATCGCCAGGTACCGACGGCGACAAGCCATGAGAACGGTCGGGCGACTGGAGGAAGCACCGCAGCAGAGGCGACTCAACCGAGCCGTACTCCCCGATCCCCTCAGGAAGATCGCCGTACTTCACGAGAAAGCGGCTGGCCCTGAACCGGCCGGAGGCGCCGTACAGGGTCTCCGCCACCGCCAGTCGCTGCTTCTCGTCGAGTTGCGCCCAAAGGTCCTTCAACGTCGAGAGGGTCAGCCGGCGCCGCAGAGCGTCCACGATTTCCACCTTGCGCGTCGGTCTCGGCGTGGGAACTCCGAGCACGCCCATCATCGGCAGGAGAGACGACACGTTCAGCAGGTTCAAGGCACCCTTCAGAGTGGCTGGCGGCGCATCGATCACGGAATCTGCCTCAGTGCCGGTCACGCCCTTGGGAGGGAATGCAGCGACCGCGGCTCCTGCCATGTCGAGGAAGGCACGGCGGCAGTATCGCACGAGACGGCATTCCTGACTCCCGAACGCCTGCTGTCCGCGTGAACACACGCGCGATTCTCATCGGGCTGGCGCTCGGCCTGGGGCTCGGAATCGCCGCGTCGGCGACGGGTTCGCCCGCGTTGCTGCGGGCCGCCGAGGCTGTTGCCCCTGGTCTGGTTCCTGGGCGGCGTGCCGCCCGGGCGCTTCATCCGGGCAACGGTGGGCACGTACACCGTGGGCTTCACGACGACGACGTCCGTGGGGACACTGCCGATGATGCTGCAGGAGGCGAAGGCACTCGGCCTGTCCGAGCGCAAGTACACGCTGATTCCTGCCGCTGGCGGCGTCGATCAACCGTCCGGGCAGCGCGCTGTTTCAGAGCGCGTCGCTCGTCTTCCTGGCGGCCATGCACGGGGTGCCGCTCGACGGGGGGCTGATCGCCGCGGCGGTGCTGGCGATCTTCCTCGCCGCGATGACGGTCGCTCCGGTGCCCAGCGCCAGCATCGTGTCGATGGTGCCGGCCCTCGACGTCGTGGGCGTGCCGATCGCGGGACTCGGCATCCTGCTGGGGATCGACCGCGTGCCCGACGTCTTCCGCTCCGCGGCCAACGTGATCGGCCACATGTGCGCCGCGACCACGGTCGACACGATGACGCGTGGCGACGGCGAGGAGTGAGCCACCGATTCGCGGCCTACTATGGTGGGCAGCATGTTGAATCGACACCGGCCTTCAAACCGTCTGGCGACCCTCTGTTTGCTCGTCCTCGCGCTCAGCGCTCAAGGCTGCACCGGCGGCGACTCAGGCGACTACCTGAGCGCGGACCTGCGGCAACGCGTCGAGGCGCTGAAGCTGGAGGCGCCCGAGAGCACCGACGACGTCGCCGTCCTGAGCGACCGGCTCGACACACTGTGGCAGTGGGCGAACGCCTACTCGCTCACCGGCGGGCCGATCCCCGACGCCTTCCCGCAGCTTGTCGCGAATGCGAATCGCTCACTTCGCGACGTGGGGGGCGGAGCGACGATCCCAATGTCGAGGATCCCGGAGTTCATCCGCCTCTACACCCGGGAGTTCCAGATCAAGGACGAGCACCCGGGGGCGGTCGGCTCGCTGACCCTCGACCCGCCCGGTCCGTTCCGCGCCGGCGACCAGGTCACGGTCAGGCTGGTCTACACCGTGGGCACGCTCGGCATGGCGGAGGGCGGCGGCCTCCTGGTGCGCGGCGCGCGGAGCGGCATCCAGGCCGAGGATCCGGCCGGTCGGAACTACGTGTCGGTCGAGAGCTCGAATCCGGACGCGTCGCTGACTTCCAGCGAGCCCTGGGGCAACTGGCTGGGGATGCACTTCCTCAACCGGGGCGGCCGGGCTCGCCCCGGCGTGCCGCGCGCCGTGCTGCAGTTCCGTCTGAGCGGTGCGGCTCTTGAGGAAGGCGACACGATCACCATCACCTACGGCGACACCTCGGGCGGCGGACCCGGCTTCGCGCTGCAGGAAACCTCCAACGACCAGGTGATCCTGCATGTGTACGCCGACATCGAGGGCGCTGGCGACCTGCTGAGACCGGCATGGCCTTCGTTCGAGGTACTGGGCCGCGACGAGGTCCGCTACGTCAACGCGGTCGCCCCCTCGATCGTCGCGCCCGGCGAACCCTTCACGCTGGCCGTCCGCGCCGAGGACCGGATGAAGAACCCGTCGTCGGCCACGATGCCCGCGCTCGAGGTGCTGCTGGACGGCGAGCCGTTCCGCACGATCGAGGCCGGCAGTCCGGCAATCTCGCTGCTTGAGAACGTCAGCCTCGCCGAACCCGGCATCTACCGTTTCTCCGTCCGGAACGAGGACGGATCGATCCGGGCGACGAGCAATCCCGTCCGCGTCGAGGAAGATCCGGCTACCCGCGTCTACTGGGGCGAGACCCACGGTCACACCGCCTTCGCCGAGGGCCAGGGATCGCCGGACGGCTACTACCGGTTCGGGCGCGACGTGGCCCGGCTCGACTTCCTGAGCCTCTCCGAGCACGACATCTGGATGGACGACAGCGAGTGGCGGAAGCTGCAAGAACTCGTCGAGGAGTACCGGATCGAAGGACGAGTGCCTTTCTTGCGCTCGTTGACTCGCGCACGAACAGGTTCGCGGGCGCCGCGGGACGCGCCACCCGCGTTCACGCCGATCCTGAGCTTCGAGTGGACGTCGCGGTCGCCGCTGGGCGGCCACCACAACGTGTTCTTCCGCGACACGCCCGGCCGCAGCCGGGTTCCGAACCAGAAGGCGCCCCTGCTCGACGAGCTGTACGCCGGACTCCGTAGCGGAAACAGCACGGACGATGTCCTGGTCATCCCCCACGCCCACCAACCGGGAGACTGGACGAACAGCGACCCCGACCTGGAGCGGCTGGTCGAGATCCAGTCCGGCCACGGCACCTTCGACTGGTTCGGCAACAAGTACCTGCAGAACGGCTTCGAGGTCGGCTTCATCGGCGCTTCCGACAACCACAACGGCCATCCCGGGTACTCCGGGGCCGGCAACCGGCAACTGGGCGGTCTGGCCGCCGTCTACGCGCCCGAGAACAACGCGGACGCGATCTTCAGCGCGCTCCGCGACCGGGCGACGTATGCGACGACCGGTGAGCGGATCATCCTCGAAGCGACCCTCAACGGCGGCCGCATGGGCACTCGCCTGGAGGACGCCGCCGTGCGCCGGATCGACTGCCGGGTCCACGGCACGGCGCCCATCGACGCGATCGACGTGATCAGGAACGGCACGATCGTCTACACCAGGAGGTACCTGGAGAGCGCGCTGTCCGAGGAAGCGCGGGTGCAGATCACGTTCGAGTCGTCGACGGAGATCCACGGCGAGCGCACGCCGCCCCGCGGCGGGCGACCGTGGAAGGGAGCGATCCACGTCGCCGGCGCGGAACTGGTCGACTACGAGAACCCCTGGTTCACCCAGCCGGCGACCTACCGCGTCGCCCGCAACACGGCGGAACGCAACCGGATCGACTTCGACTTTCCCACCCGCGGCCGTCCGAAGTCGCTCGTTCTCGAGTTGCGCGGCGCCAGCCCGGACACCGTGGTCACCGTCGAGATGGAGACGACGACCGAGTCCCGCGGCTCGGGCGGCTACGTCCGCGTCCCCCAGGAGCTGCCGGCGAATACCGTGCGGTTTCAGCTCGGCGATCTGAAGGGACAGGTCGACCGCCGCGAGGTCCAGGTGCTGGAGCACACGGACGCGCTCTCCGCGCAGATCGTGACCGAGGGACGGGCCCTCGACCAGGAGTTCAGCTTCACCGACCAGGGCGAGGTCCAGGCCGGCGACTACTACTACCTGCGCGTGCGTCAGATCGACGGCAGCATGGCGTGGTCGAGCCCGTTCTGGGTGGGCGAAGGCTCCGGCTAGCGCCACCGGAGGCCGCCTGCGGCGGCATGCCGGCCAGACCGCCGGCGCACCCGGCGGAAGCCGAGGCGTTAGGCTCCGGGGAACCCTGGAACAAGGAGATTCGAGATGCGGAAGACCTTCACGCTGCTTTCCCTGCTGCTCGCGTCGGGCGCCGGCGCCGCCGCGGCCGCCGACGAGATTCCCCGAACGCCAAACGGCAAGCCCGACTTCACCGGCCGGTACGACATCCGCTCGCTGACGCCCTTCGAGCGCCGACCCGAGCGCGGCGAGGAACTTGTCCTGAGCCCGGAGGAGGCGGCCGAAGTCGAAGCCGCCCAGGTTCGGCGGGTCCTGGCCGGCGACGCGGACAGCAGCCCGGATCGGCCGCCACCCGAGAAAGGCGCCTTCATCGACTCGCAGAGCTACAACTACGCCTGGTTCGATCCGGGCCACACGATGTTCCAGCTCGACGGCAAGTACCGCACGTCCATCCTGACGAACCCGCGGAACGGACGGATGCCGCCGTTGACGGAAGAAGCGCAGAAGAATCGAGGGTCCCTGCCCCGGTTCATCTGGATGAACGACGACGGCACGGCCTGGTGGCTGGAGTCGGGCGACACCCCCTTCGACAGCCCGGAAACGATGGTCCTCGGCGTGCGCTGCATCTACCAGCCCGGCGCCTCGATCCCGATCCGCACGATCTCCTACAACAACCTGAAGACCCTGGTGCAGACGGACGACTATCTGATGATCCATGTCGAGTGGATGCACTGGACGCGGGTCGTGCGGATCGACTCGGAGCATTCGCCTGCGGCCTATCAATCCTACTCCGGCGACTCGGTCGGCCGGTGGGAAGGCGACACCCTGGTCGTAGAGACGACGAACTTCCGTCGCGAGGCGGCGCCCCGGATGCTGCACGGTCGAAAGTCGGCCGGCGTGCCGCGCGGCGCGATGAAGGTCACGGAGCGCTTCAGCCCGATCGACGGCCAGTCGCTGCTCTACCAGTTCGAGGTCGAGGACGAGGAGTACACGGCGTCCTACGGCGGCGAGATGCCGTGGCCGAGGACGGACCAGTACAACTACGAGTACGCCTGCCACGAAGGCAACTACTCCATGCTCGGACAGCTCAGGGGAGCACGCCAGCTCGAGAAGGAGTGGATCGCCGCCGGCAAGCCGGTCAAGGGCGGCGAGTAGCGCCGGCGCCGCCTCCCGCGGATGCCAAAGGCCTCGCTCCGCTCTCAGATCATGCTGTAGCCGGAGCCCTGGCGCTCCGTGCCGAGCCCGCGCCCCTTCTCGATCCAGCCGAACTCTTCCAGGATGGCCTGGCTGTAGGTCACCCGCCCGGTCACGCGGTCGATCGGCTCCGTCGCGAGCAGCAGTGCAGCCTGCGCCATCGTCTCGACGGTTTCGGCCTCGTTCGGATCGCGTCCTTCCATCAGCCGGTGGTGGACGACGCCGGGAGTCGGCACGATCTGCGACGGGCTGTAGCAGGTCACCGAAACGCCGTCTTCGTAGACCTCGGAGGCCAGGCCCTGGGTGAAGCGCTCCAGGGCCGCCTTCTCGGCGCCGTACAGTGAGCCGCCCGCGAACTGCGGGCCCGTGTACGGGCCGCGGCCGGGGCCGATCGCGGCGCCCGACGAGACGTTGACGATGCTGCCGGCGCCCCGCTCGATCATCTCGGGCAGCACGAGTTTCGAGAGATAGAACGGCGCGTGGAAGTTGACCGCGGTCGAGCGGCGCCACTTGTTGACGGGGAAGTCGACGACCGGGATGAAATAGGTCAAGGCGGCGTTGTTGATCAGCACGTCGACCGGCCCGAGCGCGGCTCGCACCTCGCTCGCCAGCCGCTCGCAGTTGTCGTACTCGGACACGTCGCAGGCGAAGGCGGTCGCGTCGCCGCCGGCCGCCCGGATCTCCTCGATCGTCTCCTCAAGCGAGCCGCCGAGGTAGTGCCCGCCCGCGGACAGCGTGCGTGCCGTGCAGGCGACCCGCGCGCCGTGCTCGGCGAACAGCTCGGCTATCGCCTTGCCGATGCCGCGGCTCGCTCCGGTAACCAGGGCAACCTTGCCGTCGAGCTTCTTCGCTGCTTGCGTCACTGTGCTCCTCCTTCAATCGTCGTAAGCGTCCCGGTACCGCTCGCGCGCTTACGCGTGGCGTCGTGACGTGCGTCGCTGGCCGACCTTCAATCGTCGTAGGCGTCCCGGTACCGCTCGCGCAGCACGTTCTTCTGTACCTTCCCCATCGCGTTGCGCGGCAGTTCCTCGACCCAGTAGAAGCGTCGCGGGTGCTTGAACCGGGCCAGACCCGCATCGAGCGCAAAGCGGAGCGTATCGTCGCCGACCGGCGCCTGCTCCGCCACCAGCACGGCCACGACCCCCTCGCCCAGGTCGGCGTGCGGCGCGCCGATCACCGCGGACTCCGCGACACCCGCCACCTCGTCCAGTCGATCCTCGACTTCCTTGGGATAGACGTTGAAGCCGCCCGCGATGATCAGGTCCTTGCCGCGGCCTGCCAGGGTCACACGGCCCTCGCCGTCGACGCTCGCGAGGTCGCCGGTGACGAAGAATCCATCGTCGCGCATCGCCTCGGCCGTTTTCTCCGGCAGTCGCCAGTAGCCCGGAAACAGGTTCGGGCCGCGAATCTCCAGGGTTCCCACTTCCGCCACAGGCAATTCGGCGCCGTCCTCGCCCGCAACCCGGACCTCGACGTCCGGCAGCGGAAAACCCACAGTGCCGGCCACCCGCTCCCCTCGCAGCGGGTTCGACGTGATCATCCCGGCCTCGGTCATGCCGTAGCGCTCCAGAATCCGATGCCCCGTGCGCGCCTCGAACTCGCCGAAGACGGCCTCCGTCAGCGGCGCCGATCCGGAAACGAACAACCGGATGCGCTCGCAATCGGCGCTGCCGAAACCCGGCTCGGCCAGCAGCCGCGAGTAGAACGTCGGCACACCCATCAGGACCGTCGCCTCGGGCAGCAGACCGCGCACCACGCCGGCGTCGAACGCCGGCAGGAAGAGGATCTTCGAGGCGTTCAGGAACGCGGTGTGGAGCGCCACGAACAGACCGTGGACGTGGAAGATCGGCAGCGCGTGGAGCAGCACGTCGCCCGGCTCGAAGCCCCAGATCTCGTGCAGCGCCAGCGCGTTCGAGATCAGGTTCCCGTGGGTGATCATCGCCCCCTTCGACCGACCCGTGGTGCCCGACGTGTAGCAGATCGCCGCCAGGTCGTCGTCGTCGCGGGGCTCGATCGCGGGCTCCGCCGGGGCTGCCCGGGCCTCCCTCCACAGCCGGTCGACGTCAACCGTCCGCGGGTCTCCGCCGTCGCTTGAATCGGCCGCAACCGCGCCGCGCACGACGACCCGCGGCGACGCGTCACCGACGAAGAAGTCGACCTCCCGCTCCGTGTACGCCGTGTTCAAGGGTACGTAGACCCCACCACAGCGCAACACGCCCAGGTAGAGCGCCACCGCCTCGATCGACTTCGGCGCCTGAACCACCACCCGGTCGCCCGGCTCGACACCCCGGCCGCGCAGCGCGGCCCCGAACCGGGCCGACGCCTGATCGAGCTCGCCGCAGGTCCATTCCGCACTCGCGCCGCAGCCAGCTCGCACGACGAGGCTCGGGCGGTCCAACGAGGGTTCGAAACGTTCGCGAAGAAGACGGAAGAGATTCGTCATGAGAAACTGGCTGCGTTCGGAAGACCGACGATCCTACGCGCGTTGCACCTCCCCATGCCGGCAATCCACAGGTCCAGCCGTGGCCGACAGGCGCTGCTCCTGATCGCCGCCCTGCTCCTGCCGGCCCTCGTCGCCTGCACGGACGATCCGGTCTCCGAGGCCGTGACGCTCGAGTTCTTCCCGGAGGCCGAGAACGCGCCGAACGCTGCCGAGGACGGTCCCGCCTTGCCGCCCGACACCTCCGGCTACGTCCGCATCGAGGCCGAGGTCGAGATCCGGCGCCACATGATCCCGCAGGGAAACTCCCTCATCGCCCGGCGGGTGAACGACCGGACGGAAGCGCTGATGAACGAGCACGATCGTTGGCATATCCGTTTCGATCGCGTCTTCGAGCCGGTCGCTGACGGCGCCGAGTGGCAGCGCGCCGGGAGAGAGCTGACCAGCTACCGCCGCTGGGCGCTGGCGGCCGACCCGGACACGGCGCTCCAGGACTTCTTCGTCGACACCCCGATGCGGCCCGTGTTCGAGGTCCGGGACAACGAACCCCGGCTACCGGACCAGCAGCGGCCGCCGCCACAGACCGTCACCCTTGCATTCGTCTTCTCGGGCGGAACCAGGGCGACGGCGGGCGAGTCGGACACCGCGTACCGGGGCTTTCGCAACTTCGCAGCCGACGCGGCGCGCTACCAGCGCCGGGTCGCTGCCCTGTGGGAGTACATGGACGAGAACCCGGGCCGTCGCTTCGAGACGCTGCGGGGACTGTTCGCCGGGGCCGAGGGCGAGGAATTGCCGGAATCGCAGTTGATCGTGCAACCACGGCAGTTGGCGCCGCCGGCGGCGCCGCAGCCGATCCATCGCGGCTCGGGGAGTCTTCCGCGCCTCCGCGACCTGGAAATCGAGTTGATCGAAAGGGTCGTCACGGCCGGCGAACCGCTGGTCCGGATCTTCGAAGTACCGGATGACGACGCATTCACCCTGCAGGAACTGTCGCGCCGCGTGTTCGACCCCTTCCCGGGCGTCGTCACCGCGAAGCCCGACGGCGCCGTCGTCGAAGCGGTCGGATTCGTCGAGGGCGGCGAGGGCTACAGCATCCCCTCGCTCGACCTCTGGAACGCGTACAGGGCTCTGGACGGCCTCTTCGTGTCTCCCGACCCGCTCGTCTTCCTGCTCGAAACCCAAAACGACGACTTCGGCTGCGACGAGGACGACAACGCCTGCAGGAGCACCGCGCGCGTTTCCGCTTTCCTGCAAAGCGGGCCACTGACCGCCCGCCCCGGCTCCGCGACCCGCATCCAGCTGGTGCTGGAGGCCGAACTGCGCCCCCTCGACGAGTACCGCCTGGTCTGGATCCGCGGTGGCGCCGACGAGATCGCGGAAGCAGCCGCCCAGCCAGCCGTCGAGACGGGCCAGTAGATCCGGGTCGGGCCCCCGACGCTCGCGGCCGGACCCGCGGCGTGTCTGGCGTGGTGCTCTCAGCCGTCGACCGCAGGCCGGTACAATCCGGCGCTGCGTTACGGAACGCGAAGCGGAGGCGCCACGGTCCGCCGAATCAGGAACCGTCGCGCAGACTTGATCCCCACGAGGTGCCGATGACCCTTTCGATCTTCAACCGACCCCACCTGTCTCCGTGCCGCAACGCGGCGCTTCCACTTGCCGTCCTCCTGCTCCTGGCTGCCGCCGGTTCAGCAGCGGCGCAACGGGCCTATCCGCCGAACATGGAGGGGACGACCGCGGAGGTCTACCGCACCGTCGGCGATGTCGAACTGAACCTCTACCTCTGCAACCCCGAAGGCCACTCGGCCGAGGACTCGAGACCTGCGATCGTCTTCTTCTTCGGCGGCGGCTGGCGCTCCGGTTCGCCGCAGCAGTTCCTGCCCCACTGCCGCTACCTCGCCGACCGTGGGATGGTCGCGGCCGTCGCCGACTACCGGGTGGCCAGCCGGCACGGCGTGACGGCAAATGAGTGCGTCGAGGACGCGAAGAGCGCCGTCCGCTGGCTGCGCGCCAACGCGGACAGGCTCGGCATCGACCCCGAACGCATCGCCGCCGGCGGCGGATCGGCGGGCGGCCACCTGGCGGCCGCCACCGCCACGCTGCCGGGGCACGATCCCGATCCCGACGGCCCGAGCCCGGTTCCGAACGCCCTGGTCCTGTTCAATCCCGCCACCGTTCTGGCGCCCGTCGACGGCGATCCGATGCCGACGGAAGAGCAGCGAGAGCGCTTCGCCGCGCTGGCGGAGCGTTTCGGAGCGCCGCCCGAGTCGATGTCCCCCCACCACCACCTGCGGGAGGGGCTGCCGCCCACGATCATCTTCCACGGCACCGCCGACGAGACCGTGGCCCACAGCACGGCGGACCGGTTCTGCCTCGGCCTGCGCGAGCACAGGGCGCGATGCGACTTCGTCAGCTACCGCGATCAGGGCCACGGCTTCTTCAACTTCGGCCGCGATGAGGGCGACGAGAAGAACAAGTGGTACGAGGACACGGTCTCCCGCATGGACGGCTTCCTGTACTCGCTCGAGTGGCTCGATCCGAAGCCCAATCCCGACGGCACCCCGGGAGAACGCCTGACCTGGCAGGAGTCCCTCAGCAGGGCGCTCGGCAATCAAAGTCTCCCTCCAGGAGTCCAGGAGATCAGGGAGGGGCTTGAACGCCGCGCCGCCGAGGCGGCGGTCTCTGAAGACGCTGAGAGCAGCGACGAAGAGGACGCTCCGCCTGACGGTGAGCAAATCAACAACGACGACGACGACGAGTGATCCCCGGCCCCGCGATTCGCCGGCGCCTCGGCTCCGTTGTTCTCGTCGCGTTCGCTATCGGGACCGCGGCCTTCGCCCAAACAGCGCCGACGCCAAGAGCGGCCTCGTCCAGCCAGACTGGAGCCCAGCCGTCCGGCGAATGGCACAACTACGCGGCCGACAGCCGGAGCAGCAAGTACTCGCCGCTCGACCAGGTCGATGGGACCAACGTTCACGAGCTCGAGATCGCCTGGCGCTGGAAGTCGATCGACTATGGCCTCGCCGCCCGACACGAGGGCGTCGTCCCGCCCTTCGTATTCCAGAACACGCCGATGATGCGCGACGGGCGGGTGCTCGTCGCTACCGGCATCGGCGCCGCCGCGCTCGATCCCGCAACCGGCGAGATCCTCTGGACCTTCGACCCCTTCAAGGACGAGGCGCCAAGGAACATGGGGCGGCTCTCGGTGCGCGGGGGCGTCACCTGGAACGACGGCGCCACGCGGCGGCTCTTCTTCAACGGCAACGGCCGGCTGACCGCGCTTGACGCAGACACCGGCGCCCTCGACCAGGACTTCGGCGACGGCGGCCGGCTCGACATGCTGGACGCCGGCCAGGGCGTCCGTCGCCGCCAGTACTTCTGGACCTCCGCGCCCGTTGTCTGCGGCGATGTCATCGTGCTCGGCGAGTCGACCTCCGACGCCTGGTCGAGGCGCCGCAACCCGCCCGGGATGATCCGCGGCTACGACGCGCGCACCGGCGCCCTGCGATGGCGCTTCAACATCGTTCCGGAGCCGGATGAGTTCGGCTTCGACACCTGGGAAAGCGCCGAGGCAGCGCAGGCCGGCGCCGCGAACGTCTGGACGTGGATGAGCTGCGACCAGGAACTCGGCATGGTCTACGCCGCGACCAGCACGCCGAGCAACGACTGGTACGGCGGCCACCGCCCCGGCAAGGGCCTGTTCGCCGAGTCGATCCTCGCCCTCGACGCCGGGAGCGGCGAACGGCGGTGGCACTTCCAGGCCGTCCACCACGGCCTCTGGGACTTCGACTTCCCGGCCCCGCCCGTGCTCGCCGACATCGTCGTCGACGGCAAACCGATCAAGGCGCTGGCGCAGCCTTCCAAGCAGGCGTTCCTCTACGTCTTCGACCGGGAGACCGGCGAACCGGTCTGGCCGATCGTCGAGCTGCCCGTGCCGCCGTCCGATGTGCCCGGTGAACAGGCCTGGCCGACCCAGCCCCATCCGACCTGGCCGCTGCCCTACGACCTCCAGGGGCTCGCCATCGACGACCTGATCGACTTCACGCCCGAACTCAGAGCGATGGCGCTCGAGTACGTCTCCCGGTACCGCATCGGCCCGATCTTCCAGCCGCCGACGCTGATCGAGGGGCCGGACGCCAAACCGACGATCCAGGTGCCTGGAGCCGTCGGCGGCACGAACTGGAATGGCGCCGCGCTCGATCCGGAGACGAACGTGCTCTACCTGCCATCCGTCACCGTGCCGGCGATCCTGGGCCTGCGGCCGCCGCCCGATCCCGCACGCTCCAACCTGCGCTACCGCGTCGACCTGAGCGAGGCCGACGGCTACGCGTGGGCCACCCTGCCGAACGGCCTGCCAATCACGAAACCGCCCTACGGCCGCCTGACCGCAATCGACCTCGACACCGGCGAGCACCTGTGGATGGTCCCGAACGGCGACGGACCGCGCGATCACCCCGCGCTCGCCCATCTCGACCTGCCGCCGCTAGGCCAGCAAGGCCGCGTTTCCGCGCTGGTCACGAAGACTCTCGTCTTCCTCGCCGACGGCTCGGACGCCATGCCGGTCCAACCCGAGGGTTCCGGCAGCAGGAAGTTCCGCGCCTACGACAAGGCGAACGGCGACGTCGTCTGGGAAATGGAGCTGCCGGCCGGCGTCAGCGGCGCGCCGATGACCTACCTCCACGAAGGCCGCCAGTACATCGTGATGGCGATCAGCGGGGCCGGCTTCGAGGGTGAACTGCTGGCCCTCGCGCTGCCCGAAGCACCGGCCGCCTCGGCGCCCTGAAGCCGCCGCCCGCCGCTGACTCCGTGTTCGGCCCCGGCCCCCGCGACCCCACGACCTCGCGCCGAAGAACCTGCCGCGCTGCGTGCCGCGGCCCAAGCCAACCCTCCCGGCCTGCGACCGTCGAATGAACCTGCGCGCCGTTGCCGGGCTGGTCGGGCGGCTCCTGTTGCTGCTGGCCGGCGCCCAGTTGATCCCCTTCGCGTTCGCGCTCTGGCACGGCGAGGAGCGGCCAGCCGGGGCGCTTGCCGGCTCGCTGCTGGTTTGCGCCGCGGCCGGCGTCGCCGCTCACTGGTGGGGCAGACCACACGAGAAGATCTACCGGCGCGAAGCGATCCTCGTCGTCGTCGGCGCCTACATCCTGGCGTCCTTCTTCGGCGCGCTTCCCTACCTGCTCAGCGGCGAGATCACGGATCCGATCGCGGCCCTGTTCGAGTCCGCCTCGGGCTTCACCACGACGGGCGCCTCGATCCTGACCGACATCGAGCAACTGAGCGCGAGCATCCTGCTCTGGCGGAGCCTGACCCAGTGGCTGGGCGGAATGGGGATTCTGCTCCTGTTCGTCGCCCTGTTCCCCAGCCTTGGGCCCGGCGCCCGCCTGCTCTACCGGCTGGAGGTGCCGGGGCCAACCCAGGACATCATGCAGCCCCAGGTTCAGAAGACGGCGACCGTCCTCTGGCAGATCTACGTCGGCCTGACCATCGCGCTCATTCTCCTGCTGCTGGCGGGCGGCGCGAGCCAGTACGAGGCCTTCTGCTACGCCTTCACGACCGTGTCGATCGGCGGCTTCGCGCCCCTGAACGCGAGCGTCGCCGCGCTCGACTCCGCCTTCATCGAGTGGACAATCGTCGTTTTCATGCTGGTCGCCGGCATCAACTTCTCCCTGATCTTCGCGGTACGTTCACGGCCCAGCCAGCTCTACCGGGACACCGAGTTTCGCGCCTACGCATCGATCGCCGCGGTGCTCGTCGCCCTGGTCACTGTCGATCGCTGGCGCAGCACCGACCTGCCCTTCCTCGAGGCCCTGCGCGAAGCCGCCTTCAACTCGGTGTCGCTGATGACGACGACCGGCTACACGACCCGTGACTACGACTCCTGGAGCGACACCTCCCGCACCCTGCTGCTGCTCGCCATGTTCGTCGGCGGCTGCGCCGGCTCGACCGCCGGCGGCGTCAAGGTCGGCCGCCTGGTCATGACGCTGAAGATGGCCCTGCGCGAGGTGCAGCTCCTGTTCAACCCGCGCCGCGTACTGGCGCTGAGGGTGGGCGACCGGACGATCAGCGACCAGGTGGCCCGCAGCCTTGGCGGCTTCATGACCCTGTTCGCCTTCCTGTGGCTTGGCGTCGCCGCCACCCTCGCCATCGCCGGCAACGACATGGTGACTTCCCTGTCGTCGTCGCTCGCTTGCCTCTCGAACGTCGGCCCGGCGATGGGAGCGGCCGGTCCGAGCCTGAACTACGCCTTCTTCGCCGGCTGGGAGAAGCTCCTGCTCGTCGTCCTCATGTGGCTGGGCCGACTTGAGATCGTGGCCGTCGCCGCGATCCTGCTGCCCGTGTTCTGGCGCCGCTGACCCTTCCTGCGCGGCCTCGGGGCGGCTTCTCCGAAGCGGGAACCATCCCCGTTCAGGCGCCGACGCCAACCGCGACTCTTCGGCGCAACGCAGGAGATGGCCCTCGCCGACACTTGAAGTCGGCGAACAGCTACTCAATGCGGCAGACTTCGCTGAACTCGGGCCGCGGCAGGCGCGGGAAGACGCCCTCGGGATCGCCGTAACCGATCGAACACAGGAAGTTGGAGCGCACCGAAGTGCCGGCGAAGAACGTCTCGTCGCACTTCGCGTTGTCGAACCCCGACATCGGCCCGCAATCGAGCCCCAGGGAGCGCGCGGCGAGCATGAAGTAGGCGCCCTGCAGGGTCGCGTTCCGGAAGGCCGTGACCTCGGCCAGCTCGGAGTCGCTCCGGTACATCTCCGCCATGCCCGGGTCATGGGCAAAGAGCACGTCCATCTTCTCGAAGAAAGCGAGGTCATGGCCCAGGATCGCCGTCGCGGGCGCCTGCCGGATCTTGTCCTGGTTGCCCGGCATGGCGATCGAAGCCAGCCGTTCCTTCGCTTCATCGCTCACTGCGAAAACGACCCGCTGCGGCCAGCAGTTCGCGCTGGTCGGGCCCCACTTCATCACGTCGTGAAGTTCCTGAAGCGTCTCTTCGGGCACCTCCCTCGGTAGCCAGCCGTTCTGGCTGCGAGCGTCTCGAAACAGGATGTTCAGGGCTTCGTCGGCAATCTTCGGCATGGCAGTCCTCCGCCGGCGGATGTTAGCCCGCATGTTTCACCGGCCGCCCCGTTCAACGAGGGCGGCCGCGCCCTGACGCCTGATTCCGACCTGGCTCAGCTGCCTGTCGCTGACCGCCTTGCCGCCCGGCACGGAGTCTCCGTCTCCGTCAGGTCCGACGGCGGATCCCCGTGCTGTCAGTCGGTCGCCGAAGCGCGCCGGAACAGCGTGGCGACGTGGGCCTCGGGCAGCGGCCGGGTCGCAAGCGAAACCGCCGCGGTGCAGCCCATCGCGAAGAGTCCCGCCAGCGCCGCGCAGGAGGTCGGGTTCGGAGACTCACCGTGGAGCCACGAGAACACCGGGTGCAGGAAGCTGCCCTCGAACCACGCCGGATCGATCACGCCGGTGTGCAGGATCAAGAAGGAGCTCAAGCCGACAATCAAGCCCGTGTAGGCGCCCGACCGGGTGACGCCGCTCCACAGCGCGCCGAGCACGAGCGGACCCGCGAAGGCCGCCATCATGCCGCCGTTGCCGGTCCAGACCAGGATGGCGATGTTCATGTCCATCAGCATCCAGGCCATCGCCACGCAGACGACCATCACGCCCACGGTCGCCCAACGGCTGATGACCAGCACGCGGTGGTCGAGCTGCTCCTCGCTGAGGTGCGAATGGAAGCGAGGCGCGATCGTCCGGCGGTAGAGGTCGTTCGCGACGATCTGGGACGACGACACGACGAGCCCGTCCGCCGTCGACATGACCGCCGACAGGATGCCGACTCCGATCAGCGCCGCCAGCCAGGCGGGGAACAGCTCGATGAACAGCGCCGGCAGCGCCTCGTTCGGCGTCGACCCCTCCTGGTACAGGCGGCCGCCGAGCACCGCCCGGGCAAGCGCGCCGCCAAGCCCGAGCATGCCCAGAGTGACGCCGAAGACGGAAGCGAACCGCAGGAAAGTGAAGCGCGACTTGCCGGTCTTGAGCGCCCAGATCTTGTTGCCGATGTGCGGCAGCAGTCCGAGCGGGATGTGGGCCAGCAGCACCGCCATCTGCGACCACCAGGAGTGGTAGAGCGGCGTCGAGCGGTTGATCCAGCCGACCTGGTCCGGATCCTGTCCCCGGATACTGGAGATGACCGAGCTCAAGCCCCCGTCCAGACCGGCGCCGAAGACGAACAACAGGACGACGAGCACACCGATCAGCAACATCAGGAAACCCTGCACACCGTCGGTGAGGATGTCCGCGTGGGCGCCGCCGAGGGACACGTAGACCATCAGCACGACGGCAGTGATCCCGAGCGCCCAGGCCGGTGAAAGCCCAAGCATCGTCTCGAACATGACCAGGCCCGACAGGAGCTGGCCGGCAAGGTAGAAGAACAGGAGCAGGGAGGCCACGGTGACGATCACGCGGATGCCGTCCGACTGGTACCGGTCGCCCAGGAACTCCGGGATCGAACGCGAGCCGAACCTGTCGCCCGCGTTCGCGACCAGCCGCATGCAGATCAGCACGCCCAGATACACGCCCGCCGGGTAGAGCACCGCCGACAGCAGCGCCGCCGTCCCGTGCTCGTACGCGAGGCCCGGAAAGCCGAGGAACGTCGCCCCGCTCGCCGTCGTTGCGGCGAAGGCCAGGGCCAGGAAGAAGGGACCGTAGGCCGCCCGCGCGGTCGCGAAGTCGTCGGCGCCGTGAACCCGGCTCCGGCCGATCAGCCCGAACGCCAGCATGCCGCCCATGTAGACGGCCAGAAACAGCCAGGACCAGACGATCAAGCTCATGGCGGAACGGCGCTCACCGTATCACCCGCACCGCGGCGGAAACACGTCCTTCAGGCATCGCGGGAAGTACGACGCCATCGTCTCGGAGATTGCGGCGTGGACCGTCGCGCCGGCACTCCGGCCCTCCGTTACTGTTCCACCATGCCGACGACCACACGCAAGCCGCACTTCCCGCATCTCCTTGCAGCCCTCATGGCTGTCCTTGCTCTCGCTCCGGCGGCAGCCCAGAAGGAGCCCCTGGAACTCCGCCACGTCTACGGGCCGGACGCGCTCGACTTCTCGCCGGAGCTTCCGCATGTCCGCTGGCTGCCGGGCGGCCGCGACTATCTGCAGGCCGAAGACAACGAGGACGGGCCCGGTCGGCTATGGCAGGTCGTTGACGCGGCGACCGGGGACGCGGCGCCGTTCTACGACCCCGAGCCGTTGGCCCGGGCTCTGCAAGAGCAACTGCGGCTGGACAGTGAGGACGCCGCGTCGACGGCGCGACCGTCGTCGCTCCGCCTTTCCCCGGCCACCGATCGGCTCCTGCTCCAGCTCGCATCGGACCTGTTCGTCTGGGACTTCGACGCCGAGACGCTGACGCGGCTCACCCACGGTCCCGAGGACGAGGAACTGGCCCGCTTCTCGCCGGACGGTCGCAGCCTCGCCTTCGTGCGCGACGCGGACCTGTACGTGGTCGGCGCTGGTGGCAGCGAAGTCCGGCTGACCACGGACGGGGGCGAGAACACGCTGAACGGCAAGCTCGACTGGGTCTACCAGGAGGAGATCTACGGCCGCGGCAACTACCAGGCCCACTGGTGGAGTCCGGACAGCCGCCTGATCGCGTTCCTGCAGACCGACGAGCGGGACGTGCCCCGCTTCACGGTCGTTGATCACGTGCCCTACCGGCCGCCGCTCGAGGTCTACCCCTATCCGAAGGCCGGCGACCCGAATCCCCGCGTCCGGCTCGGCGTCGCCTCGGCGGCCGGCGGCGACATCACCTGGATCGACCCGGGCATCTACGGTCACGCGGAGATCCTGTTCGTGAACGTCGCGTTCTCGCCCGACGGCGACCTCTGGTACCAGGTCCAGGACCGCCGACAGACCTTCCTCGACCTGCACCGGGCCGATCCGGACACCGGCAAGTCGGAGCGGGTCCTGCGCGAAGAATCCCACGCCTGGGTGAACCAGCTCGGGCCGCCGCACTTTCTGAGGGGGAACAGCCTGGAAGGAAACAGCCTGGAAGGAAACAGCCTGAAGGGGAACAGCCTGAAGGGGAACAGCCTGGAGGGGAACGGCCTGAAGGGGAACGGCCTGAAGGGGAACGGCATCGAGGGGAACGGCCTGAAGGGGAACAGCCTGAAGGGGGACAGCCTGAAGGGGAACGGCCTGAAGGGGAACGGCCTGAAGGGGGACAGCCTCGAAGGGGACAGCCTCGAAGGGAACAGCCTCGAAGGAAACGGCCTGGAAGACGGCGGCTTCCTCTGGCTCAGTGAGCGGACCGGCTTCCAGCACCTCTACCACTACGACCAGGACGGAAAGCTGGTCGGGGCACTGACCGAAGGACGCTGGGAGGTCCGGTCGCTCAACGCCGTCGACGAGGAGGCCGGCGCGGCCTATGTCTCCGGCGCCTACCGCTCGGCAATCGGCGCCGACGTGCTCCGGGTCGCTCTCGACGGCTCAGGCGTCACCCTGCTCACCGGGGAACCCGGCAGCCACCGCGGCAGCTTCCCGGAGGACGGCCCGATCGCGCACTGGATCGCCACGTCGAGCGATCTCCACACACCGACGACCATGACCCTGCGCCGCGCCGACGACGGTGCGACCATGCGGGACCTCGGCGGCGGCGACGTCCCGGACCTCGAGCGGTTCGACATCTCGCCGCCGGAACTGCTCCGGATCACCACCAGCGACGGCGTCGACCTGGAAGCGATGCTCATCCGCCCGCATGGCTTCGACCCCGAGCGCATCTACCCCGCCTGGGTTCACGTCTACGGCGGCCCCCACGCCCAGCAGGTCCGGAACGGCTGGCAGGGTTCTCGCGGCATGTGGTTCCAGTACCTCGCGCAGCAAGGCATCGTCGTCCTGGTCGTCGACAACCGGATCGCTTCAGGCAAGGGAGTCGAATCGACCTGGCCGGTCTACCGGAACTTCGGCAAGCAGGAACTCGTCGACCTGGTCGAAGCCGTCGACTGGCTCGGCGCCAAACCCTGGGTCGACAAGGAGCGGATCGGCCTCGACGGCTGGAGTTTCGGCGGCTACATGACGCTCTACGCGCTGACTCGTTCCGACCGCTTCCGGGCCGGCATCGCCGGCGGCAGCGTCGTCGACTGGCGCGCCTACGACTCGATCTACACCGAGCGCTACATGTCGACGCCCGACGACAACCCTGACGGCTACAAGGCCTCCTCAGTTCGCGAACGGGCGGCCGACCTCCACGGCGACCTGCTGCTCATCCACGGCACGATGGACGACAACGTCCACATGCAGAACACGCTGCAGATCGCCTGGGACCTGCAGAAGGCCGGCAAGCCGTTCGAGATGATGCTCTACCCGAAGTCCCGGCACGGCATCTCGGACCCCGACCTCTCGCTCCACCTGCGCGAGACGATGGCGCGCTTCATTCTGAAGACGATAGAACCATAGGAACGGGCGCGACAGAAACCGGGTGCGCCGGCGTGCCATCCGTGCGCCCAATGACGGGCGCACGGACTGGTTCACGGTGGCGCGGATCGCGCCGCCGGGTTCCCGCCGGCACCCGGCGCGAGGCGTCGAAATCCGAACCTTGCGGCGGCGATTTCGGGCACGGTGTTCGCGGTGATCAGCAGGGACAACTCGCCCTTCGAGGACCTGGCCCAGGGCTTCCTTGGAGAGGTCGCGGGGGAGCGGCTTGGGCGCAGGCCTGGCGTCGCCATCTTCCGCACCGGCTTCCGCCGCCTTCTGCGCCTTGCTTCTGCCGCGCTCAGCTTCGCCAGGCGCGCACGCTCAGAGCCAAGGTCGCGATCGTGCCCCAGGAAAGACCGACGACCACGCCGGCATCGAGGATTCCCCGCCAAGGCTGGTCCAGCCGGTGGACGAGGACGATCAGGACCAGGATGCCGAGCGTGCCGAAGTAGACGCCCAGGCGCTCGCGCCTCGTGCCCTCGAAGTACCCGGCCGCGAACAACGGCGCGAGCACCACCCGGAGCAGCGTCGGCTGGCTGCGCACCATCATCGCCCGCTCCGCCACCCGCGGCGAGAAACGCAACTGGAACCCGCGCAGCCCTTCCGACCAGGCCATGAACGGAATGATCAGGAGAAGGGCCGCCCAGTGGTACCAGGCGAACGGTTGGTCGAAGGCCGCGATCGAGATTCTGGCGAGCCGGTAGACCGCCCACACGAGCAGAGCGACGACCCCGCCCACGGCCCAGAAGGCGCCTGCCGTCGCCGCGGCGCGGCCCGCGAATCCGCTGCCCGGGTCCGTCACCCGGTCTGCCTTGCCGGACGGCATGGGGGGAATCCGCGTGGAGGGCGAGGACCCATTCTGCATTCTGCCGAGTTTCGCGCTCCGCTCGAGGCCGTGCCCGATTTCATCCGGAAACCGCGAGGCCGCTGTCCGGGGCCGACACCCGGTCCGCTTTCAGGTCGGCGGGCCTAGCAGCCCGTGGCAGAAGTCCGTGTCGCACCGAGAGTGGCCAGGCGCCCGCCCGGCAAGGCGCGACGAGGGAGCATATCGGGCCGCCCGCAATCCCGGGAACAAGGGCGACCGAGGAGCAACCCGGGTGGCGCGGTTCCGCGCCACCCGCGAACCAGTCCGTGCGCCCGTCATCGGGCGCACGGATGGCACGATGCCGGGCGGGATGCATGGCCGCTCGAATGCAGCGCGACTTCTGCCACGGGCTGCTGCTAGCTTCAGTCATCCGAGGCCAGATCCCGCCGGCCCTGGTCGCTGGCCAGGGCGGCGTGGTTCAGGATGTTCCTCGCCATCGACGAGGGTTGGCGCCCGGCATTCTCCCGGTAGATCGCTGCGCGCGTCTCGTGCACCGCGGCGCTCTCGGGCGCCGCATGCCGGGCCGCCTCGATCAGGTGGCACGCCACCGCGTGCCGCCCGGCCGCCGACGAAGCGCGCGCCCGTTCGATCACCCTCTCGACGCCGCCCGCCAGTTCGACCCAGGCTTCGGCCTGCTCCCTCTTCGCCGCCGGCACGACGCTGTCGAACTCGCCGTCCCACCAGCCGCCGTAGCGTCGCCAGACCATCCGCACGAGGAAGCTCGGATCGTCGTAGACCGGCTGCAGGTACGGCTCGTCCGCGAGGTCGGCCGGCGGCGTGACCGCCTGGACCACCTGGTCGAGGCTCAACCCGCGATTCATCGCGGCCACGCTCTGCTCCTCGATCGACCGCATGTAACGGGCCGTGCCCTGAAGCGCCCGGCGCACGCGGTCGGCGCCGAGGATCGGCAGGCCGTGCCCGGGCAGCAGGATCTCGGCCCCCAGGGGCAGCATGCGCTCCAGGCTGTCCGCCCAGTCGCCGACGTAGCGCTGCACCTTCTGCGGATTGCCCGCGTTGGGGACCGCCCAGATGAACAGGTCGCCCGTGTGGAGAATCCGGCGCTCCGGAATCCAGGTCCAGGTCACGTCGTCCGTCTCGCCCCGGCCGTGGGTCAGTTCGAAGGTCAGATCGCCTCGACAAAAGGTCAGGTTCCGGCGGTAGAGAACGTCCGGATACCGGTAGCTCTCGGGCCAGCGGTAGTGCGGCGCGTCGATTGCGAACTGCCGGCGGTTGATCGCCGTGTTCCAGCCAAGGGTCGCCTGGTAGCGGTCGAAGTGATCCGGCACCCGTTCGTGCGCGTAGACCGTTGGCCGCGGCCAGCCCCGCTTCTCTGCCTCCATGTCGAAGGCGGTGACCGAGAACACATGGTCCACGTGGTGGTGCGAGTAGATCGCCGCGGCCACCGGCGTATCGGGCCACTCCCGCCTGACCTCCTCGAAGCAGCGCTTCACGTCGAGCAGGTGGCCGGCGTCGAGCATCACCAGACCGTCGCCGCTGTCGACGACGTAGAAGCCCGCGATGCCCTTGAAGCCGAGCAGACCGTCCGTGAGCCGGCAGGCGCCGGGGTAGTACCGGTGCACCGGGTGGTGCTCGAACCGGAGGTCCAGCTCGCCTCGCCACGCCTGTTCGGCCAGATCGAGAAGGTTCGGTGCAGGCTCGTCAGGCACGTCAGGCATGGAGGCGGACGTTACCCCAGCAACGCGGCGGACCCAGGCATGGCGACCATGCATCGCCGTGGCAAAGTGGGCGAACAGGCTCTTGGGGTGGTCGAGCCCGAAGGGGACGGCCACAACGATCATGATAATCTGCAACCACATCGGGCTCTGAGCGAGATGCGCTGCCTCCTTCCAATTGTCCTGGCCCTTTCGAGCGGTTCCCTGGCTTCGGGAAACGACGAGATTCCACGGCGTGTCCTGGTCGACGACTCCGAGTACGTCGGGCGACACGAGGGGCTGTTCGAGGACGTCTACTACCTGTGGCTGCACGTCGAGGAGCTTGAGCGCGAGCGGGCGGAGTGGCGGCTCGGGTTCGACGACGCGCAGGACGCTACCTTGTTGGCAATGGAGACATTCGCGGAGTTCGCTCAGGACGAAGACGACGAGTCGTTTCCGGCCGCACTGATTCAGCCCGGGGCGGCGCCGGCACACGGCCTGCGGGACGGTCAGCGGATACCGCCCGAGGAGTTCGCGAACGTCTGCAAGACGGCCAGCTTCAATCCGTCCGAGGACGCCGTGCTGGACCAGCCTCCAGTGCGCTTTGCCCGGCACGTCGAGCAGGCGCGGGGCGCGGTCCTCGGACGCGTGACGCGAATCGAGCATGGCTTTTCGGGGCCGGTCCCTTCCCTGCTACTGGAACTGGATGTAGAGGACACTCTGATCCCGTCCGACTACTCGCCGCACGCCTACCTCGTCGTGGCGACCAGCGGCTACGTTCATCAGGAGACGGTCTTCTGCAGTTGGCCCGGAATGAAAGGCTGGCTGCCGACGGTGGGCGAGCGTCTCATCGCGATGCCGGTGACCGGCCCCTGGGAGAAGGACGGTGAGATCATTCCGATCTTCGACCCGGTCGAGATCTTCCTGGTCGGCGAACCGGACAGCGCGGGCGTTTCGGCGGTAACTCCTCTCCTCGAACGGACGTCCGTCCCCAGGACGTTGCTCGACTTTCGTCGCCGGCTGTGGGACATTCACGACGGGATCGGTCACGAAGCTGCCGACACTCGGGTTCCCCGACAGTAGCGCCTCGGTCGCCGAAGCTGCTGCTAGCCTCCGCCCGTCCTGTCGCAGGAACAACAGATGGAGCGCCCGGCCGGGTCCCGGGTTCTCACCGCCGACCTCACGCAGCCACGCCCGTGCCGAAACCGAAGCCGAACGTCGCGGCCATTGCCGGCGGGTTCGCTCTGCTGGCAGTGCTGCCGGTCGCGGGCCTGCAGGACTCCGCGCCGACCGCCGAGCGTCCCCGCATGGCCGCCACCCGGGTCGACCAGGGGCCGAACGTCGACGGCGACCTGAGCGACGCGGCCTGGCAGGCGTCCGAGGTCGGCACGAACTTCATGCAGCATGAGCCGCTCGACGGCGTGGCGGCAACCGAGCAGACGGAGGTCCGGGTCGTCTTCACGGACAGCGCGATCTACTTCGGCATCACGGCATTCGACGCGAATCCGGACGCGATCATCGCCAGGGAGATGGAGCGCGACAGCCGCGTCTACCAGGACGACTCGATCATTCTGCTGCTCGACACCTTCCACGACCGGCGCAACGCCTACGCCTTCGAAACGAATCTCAACGGCGCCAGGACCGACACCCTGGTCACGGACGAGGGACGCGACCTGAACCTGGAGTGGGACGGCATCTGGTCCGTCGCCTCCCGGAAGACGGTCCGGGGCTGGGCGACCGAGATCGCGATTCCGATCTCGACGCTGCGCTTCGACCCGGCGGCGCCCGCCTGGGGCTTCAACGTTCAGCGGTACATCGCCCACAAGCGCGAGATGACGCACTGGTCCGGTCTGCCACGCGAGGTCAGTGTGCTCGGGCAGGTGGGATCCCAGATCCAGCCTGTCCACCGCATCTCGATGGCCGGAGAACTGACCGGCCTGACCGGACTCGCCCAGTCCGCCCAACTCCAGATCAAGCCCTTCGTGATCGGCGATGTCAGCGAGGACCCGCGGCTCGAAGCGGACCCGATCACCGACGGCGACGGCGGCCTCGATCTCAAGTGGGGCGTGACCCGTTCCCTGGCGCTCGACCTGACCTGGAACACGGACTTCGCCGAGGTCGAAGTCGACGAACAGCAAACGAACCTGACCCGCTTTTCGCTCTACTTCCCCGAGAAGCGCGATTTCTTCCTGGAGAACGCCGGCATCTTCGACTTCGGGCCGCCTCACCGGGAGTTCTACCGCCCGCCCGTGCTCAAGGCCTTCTTCTCGCGCCGTGTCGGCCTGGACGACGGCCGGCAGGTGCCGATCGACTGGGGCGCCCGGCTCACCGGCCGACTGGGCGGCTGGAACATCGGGGTGCTGCGGGTCGCGACCGCCGGCATCGACCGGGATGACGGCAACCTGCCAGCCAACGCGTTCACGGTCGCCCGCCTCAAGCGCAATCTGGGCCGGCGCTCGACGATCGGGGCCATCGTCACCGAAGCGGCGCCCGACAACGAGGACGCGAATCGAGTCGTGGGCCTGGACTTCAACTACAAGCCCACGACGAAGTTCGGCGTCGGTGGCTTCTGGACGGGCAGCGGCCTGAGCGAAGATCCGGAGGACGCCGGAGTGGGTGCTTCAGCCGACACCGGAGAAGCGGCCTACGGCGTCAACGTCGACTACCAGGGGCGGGCGCTGACGATGTCGATGGACGCCGAGGAGATCGAGGAGAACTACCAACCCGCGGCCGGCTTCCTGCTGCGCAAGAACGTGCGCCACCTGAATCCCCGCTTCCAGTGGCTGCCGCGAATCGAGCGCGGCCTGGTCCGCTCCTGGTTCACCGAGGTCCGCTACGACTATTACGAGACCCTGGACGAGGGCGAGCTGGAGTCGGGCCGGTTTGAAATCTCGCCCATCGGCATGAGGATGACGACCGAGGACCGCTGGCGACTCGCGTATGTCGGCGAGGAGGAGAACCTGGTCGAGCCGTTCGAGATCGCTTCGGGCATCGTCATCCCGGCCGGTCGCTACGAGTTCGACGGCCTCGAACTCGCCATGTTCAGCAACCAGAGCCGCCTCCTCGGCGTCCGCGGCCTGTTCGGTTGGGGAGACTTCTACGACGGCGCCCGGACCTCCGTCCGCCTGACCTTCGGCGTCCGCGCCTCGAAGCACGTGCAGACCGAGAGCCTCTGGGTCTACAACGACGTCGAACTGCCCCAGGGCGCGTTCGACATCGGGCTGTTCAGCCAGCGGGTGGACTTCACCTTCACTCCCAACCTTCGGCTCAACACGATCGTCCAGTACAACGACGACACCGAGGATCTGGGCCTGAACGTCCGGCTGCACTGGATCTACAGGCCGGGGTCCGATCTGTTCGTCGTCTACAACGAGAACTGGATGGAGGGGGACCTCCGTCAGCGGCTAAGCACCCACCGCCAGATCGCGGTGAAGTTCACCTACCTGATCCAGCCATAGCGGACCCCGGCCGGCGCTCCCGGAACCGCGACCCGGGGCGAGCGCCAGGAAATCGCTCCAGCGGGGAAGGGGCAAGTGTTTTCCAATAGAGAGATGAGCGCGTAGCGGCGACGGCAGAGCGGCTTCGATCCCAACCGGCTCACGCTTGTGTGTTCCACTTCAGGCCGAGGGAGGTTGATGTCAGGCTTGGCCTGTCTGCGTTATTGGGCTACACTGGCGCAGCTTGCACGGTGCCGCGAGGCAGGTGACCGCGAATCGGCTATTGCCGCCAAACGCTCACAGCGGCCGCGACTCAGCTTCCGGAGACGTACGTCGCAGCGTCCTCCGGGAAGCAACAGAACTGCCAGCCGGCGGCGCCGGCGGATTCAACGGGTCGAACACCCCACCGGAATGCCAGAAGCGCAGAGCGAACACCCCACCGGAACCTCACGCACGTCCAAACCCTCGCGACCGGCCCGCCGCAGGCGGCGCAGCCGGTCGCGTGGCCGGTCGCGCGGCGGGCGCACCGTCCCGCTCCATCAACGCAGCGCGTCCCACTTTCGGCCAGAGGATCGGGAAGAAGGAAAATCCGTTTTCTCCAAGGGAAACATCACGCTGGAGATCGCGGGCGAAGGCGCCCGGATCCTCTTCGCTCCGCCGGCCGCCGGCGACGCCGCCCCCAGCTCTGATCCGAATCTGAATGGCATCGCCAATGTTGAGCTCGACTGGTCCAGGGTCCCGGACGAACGCATCCTCCATGCCGTCTGCGGATGCGACCAGTTCGCCACCGGCGCGGCCTGCGGTCATGTCTGGGCGTCGTTGCTGCAACTCGCCGCGAACGAGCCGAAGAGTCAACCGGCGGGATCCGGCCGTGTTTCGCTGCGCAAGACCCGCCCACCCCAAGTGTCGATTCCGGGATCGGCGTTGAAGACCGCAGAGCCCACGAGCGACGACCGGCAAGAAACCCCGCGCCCGGTTCGCCGCTCCCGCCGGAGCCGCAACCGGCGGCGTCGGCGAGCCCCCGCGGCAACGAGCTGGCGTTCGATCGTCGAGACCGTGCGCGAGGACATCGAACAGCAGGCTCAGAAGAAGAAGCCGGCTACTCCCAGGAACGCGCCGCCTCAGCTCCAGTTCCTTCTCAACGCCGCCACCAGCCGCAACGCTGGCGGCCTGATGATCGACATCTTCGGACGCAAGCAGAACCCGCAGGGTGAGTTCGGCAAGCTGAAGCGACTGAGCATCGACCACGGAAGGCTGGAAGAAGTGCTCGGACTGACAGCGACCGACACGACTCAGGCGGCGTGGAACGGAGGTCCCCCCGGCGCCGGACCAGCCATGGTCACCGCCCTGCCGCCGGAAGTGCCGGCTCGCGCCAGCCGCAAGCGCAAGGGCGGTCGCGGCGCCCGCAAGCCGGGCCGTCCCCTGGTGCAACGGGTCTACCTGCCCATGAACTGGATCGGCGCCCTGCTCCCGCGGCTGAGTGCGGAAGGCCACCTGTACTGGTGGGACGGTCGTTCGCTCGGCGACCCGCGGGCGGTCACGATCGACGACGGCGAGCCCTGGCGCCTTGCCCTGCAACTGGAACTCGCGGCGGCCAGCCGGGTCCGGCTGCGCGGTCTGCTCAAACGCGGCGACGAAACCGTCCCCTTGAGCCGGGCCGCGCTCGTTCTTCCCTTCCCCAACGACGGCGGAGCGGCCCCCGATGCCCCGTCCGGCGAGCAGGAAGACATGCTGCTCCTGGTCGACGACACGATCGGCCGGCTGCAACTCGATCCGCAGCGAGATCGGCCCTGGTATGCGTTGCTGGGCAACAGCGGAGATCTCGTGATCCCGGATGAGGACCTCGAGGCCGCGGTGACCAGCCTGCTCGAGTTACCCAAGCTGCCGCCCCTCGAACTCCCGCAAGAGGTCTACCTGTCGGAAGAGGCGCCCGTGCCCCTGCCGCGGCTGGCGCTTCAGCCGGAGGACGCCCCGGAGTGGATGAACCCCCAACTCAAGGCACGACTTTCCTTCGGCTACGGCGGACTGTGCGTCGACGCGGGCGATCCGCGTTCAGCGGTTGTCGACTGGGAGGAGCATCGCTTCGTCCGCCGGGATCTGGACATGGAGCAGGAAGCCCTCGTCAGGCTGCTCGAACTCGGTCTCAAGCCGGTCGCTTCGAAGAGCGGCCACGGCCTGGAACTCGAGCCGCGCGATCTGCCGGCGGTCGCCGAGCCGCTGCTGCTCGAAGGTTGGGAGGTCGAGGCCCACGGCGCCTCGATTCGTTCGCCCAGTCCACCGGCGCTGCGCATCGAGAGCGGCGTCGACTGGTTCGAACTCAGCGGGCAGATCGAGTTCGAGGGCGATCCGATCGATTTTTCGGAGATCCTCGCCGCGATCTCGGACGGGCGCCGTTCCGTCGAACTGGAGGACGGCTCGAAGGGACTGCTCCCGGCGGCCTGGGTCGAGAACTACGGTTCTCTGAGTCAGCTCGCCCAGGACTCGAACGACGAAGGTCTGCGCTTCCTGCCCTCACAGGCACTCCTGGTCGACGCGCTGCTGGCGGTCACACCGCCGACCAACGTAAGCAAGACGTTCGCGGAACTGCGCGAGAAACTGGCCACGTTCTCCTCGATCAGGCCCAGGAAGGAACCCCGCAGCTTCGTCGGCACGCTCAGGAACTACCAGCGCCTGGGCCTTGGTTGGCTC
Source organism: uncultured Thermoanaerobaculia bacterium (assembly GCA_951813015.1). Classification (GTDB taxonomy): domain Bacteria; phylum Acidobacteriota; class Thermoanaerobaculia; order Multivoradales; family Multivoraceae; genus Multivorans. Next base: position 218,783 of record CATOTG010000007.1, read on the forward strand.
TGCTTCCTGCGCGACTTCGGTCTCGGCGGGGTCCTCGCCGACGACATGGGGCTGGGCAAGACGATTCAGGCGCTGGCGCTGCTGCGCACGTACCGCACGGCGTCGAAGACGACGAAGCTGCCGTACCTCGTCGTCGCACCGCGCAGCCTCGTCTACAACTGGATTGACGAGGCCGCGCGCTTCACGCCCGATCTGAAGGTGCTCGAGTACGCGGGGCGGGACCGCGAGGACCTGCGCGACGAGCTCGACAGCGCCGACCTCGTCGTGACGACCTACGGCACCGTCCGCCGCGACATCGGCTACCTCGCCACGGTCGAGTTCGACACGGTGATCCTCGACGAGGCACAGGCAATCAAGAACGCCGGCTCGCAAACCGCCAAGGCCTGCCGCCTGCTCTCGGGCCAGAACCGCCTCGCACTCACCGGCACGCCAATCGAGAATCACCTCGGCGAACTGGGCTCGATCTTCGAGTTCCTCAACCCCGGACTTCTCGGTCGATTGCCCGCACTTGACGTCTTGGCCGGAGGGCGGGCGCCGAGCCAGCAGGAACTCGCCCTCGTCGCCAAGGGTCTGCGGCCGTTCATCCTCCGCCGAACCAAGGAGCAGGTGCTGCCCGACCTGCCCGAGAAGACCGAACAGATCCTCCAGTGCACCCTGAACCCGAAGCAGCAGGAGCTCTACGACAAGCTCCGGGCGAGCTACCGCGACAGCCTGCTGAAACAGGTCGAAGACAAGGGAGTCGCCGGGTCGACCATGCAGGTGCTCGAAGCCCTGCTGCGGCTCCGCCAGGTGGCCTGCCATCCCGGCCTGGTCGACGAGACGTGGGAGGACGCCGGGAGCGCCAAGCTCGAGTCCTTGATCGAGCAGGTCTCCGAAGTCCTCGACGAGGGTCACAAGTGCCTCGTCTTCTCCCAATTCACGTCGCTGCTGGCCTACGTCCGGCGTCACCTCGAAGAGCAGCGCGTGCCCTACGCCTACCTCGACGGCCAGACACGGAACCGGGGCGAAGTCGTCGAACACTTCCAGACCGACCCGGACACGAACATCTTCCTGATCAGCCTCAAGGCCGGCGGCGTCGGCCTGAACCTGACCGCGGCCGGCTACGTCTTCCTGCTCGATCCGTGGTGGAACCCTGCCGTTGAAGCGCAGGCCATCGACCGCACCCACCGCATCGGCCAGACCCAGCCGGTGTTCGCCTACCGACTGATCGCGCGCGACACCGTGGAAGAGAAGATGCTCGAGCTGCAGCGCTCGAAGCGGAAGATCGCCGACGCGATCCTCGAAGGCGGCGGATCGTCCCTGCGGGATTTGACCGCAGACGATCTGCGCATGCTGCTGAGCTGACGCTCCGCACATCGGCCTCCAGGCAATGGCCTTCGGAACCCGAGTAGGGGTTCCGAGGGCTTTCTTGCGTCTTAGTCAATGAACGCCGCAACGAAACCCGCGGCGCACGACTTCGACGCACTACACGGACTTCCAAGTCCACTGGCGAGGCCACCACCGGCCGGCGCCGCCCCTGGAGAACGATGACGCCCGAGAACCCCCCTTCCCGACCCCGCCCTCCGCTCCCGGAACCCTTTCGGAACGAAACGCGCTCCGGCGCCGGCAACGCTCTGGAGATTCGACTCGCGGAGTCTCCCCCGCGGGCCCTCGAGGCACGGCTGGAGCACGCGCTCGGGATCCTCGACGCGCGTTGTGTTCCGCCTGTCTCGGTGCTGCGCCCCGCCCACCACCGCCAGACCAGCCGCGGCCACCGGGAGAGTCGGCTGTGAAGAGGCGCCGGCTTGCCATCGCGGTCGTCGCCCTCGCCGTCATCGGCCCGCTCGGCGGCCTCCTCTGGTTCGAGTCCCGGCTCGAAGCAAGACTGTCTCAACGACCCGAAGTCGGCATGGTGTTCCCCTCCCTGCCGGGCCTCGCCGACGGCGAGTTCCTGCCGGCCTCTCCCAACCGGCTTCGGGTCGTTACCTTCGCCAGGGCGGGCTGCGGCAACTGCGACCGCACGATCGCCACCTTCCGGCGCCTCGCGGCGGACAGCGAACTCGACTTCGATCTGATCGCCGTCGTTGCGGGTTCCACCGCCGAAGAACGCATCGAGGGCATTCGGCACACGATCGCCGACCCCGATGCCTCCATCTCCCGGCGCTTCGGCGTGGTCCACGTCCCGCTCGTCTTTCTGGTCGACGGCAACTCCCGGATCCAGGCCGTCGCCACCGGCGAACGAGCCGAGACCGCCTGGCGCTCCTTTCTGGGAATCGAAGGCGATGCCCGTTGATCCCACGAAAACTGCCCGGCGTCGCCGCCTGGCCGCTGCCGGGCTGCTGCTCGCCACCGGCCTGGTGACCGTCGCCGTCCGCGCCGTCGGCCCCACGCTCGACCGTCTTGCCTGGGCGGCCTCCGTCGCCCCCCTCGACTTCAGGATTCGGCGAGGTTGTTCGACAACAGAAGCGCTCCGACTGCGGGCCCGCGGCGCTCAAGATGATCCTCGATCACCACGGCATCGCCGGGGCCACGCTCACCGAACTGGAGGCCGACACCGGCACCGGACCGGACGGCACCAGCATGCTCGCCCTGAAGAGAGCCGCCGAAGACCGGGGGCTCGTCAGCCAGGGCCTCCGGCTGCCGGTGAAACGGCTGGGCCACATTCCCATGCCCGCGATCGCCCATGTCCACGGCGATCACTTCGTCGTCATTCGCAGCGCGGGGGACGAACTCATCATCGACGACCCATCGCTGGGTCGCCTCCGCATGAGTTCCAGGACCTTCGAGCGCTCCTGGGACGGCGTCCTCCTCACCTTCACCGGCGGCCCAGCAACGATCTCGCGGACGGTACGGATGCCGTCCGTTTCCCAAGAAACCACCAACCCCTGAAAAGGAGAACAGCCATCAATCATCCATCCAAACCCGCCACCGCTTCGCGGGCCGGCATCAACGCCTCGAGACACTCACACACCATGAATCACACCTCCTCCTCCCCTCAGACCCCACCGAAAGGACACCCCTCCATGAAGATGCGCATCGCCCTCTTGTCCGGACTGGTCACCCTCGTCGCCAGCGCCGCTGCCGCCATTCCCACGACAGACAAAGAGCCGGCAACGGAACCGGCGCGAGGCCTCTTCGTCTGGGACGAAGGCCTGACCGCGGAACTTGCCACATTTGCCGTCCAGCCGGAGTCGACGGAGCTTGCCGTCTACAGTCCCTGCGGCTGCACTCCACGCCCCGGCCTCCCGTTCCCGTTTCCCTTCCCGCTGCCGTGGCCTCCGACCGGCCCGATCTTCGACCCGTTCCCCATTCCCGGCCCCTGTCCCTTCTAGCTTCCGTGCCCGTTCCAGGTACGTTCAGCTCACGCGCAACTACACAAAAACGCACTAGCCACTCAAACACCTTCAAAGAAAGGAACAAATCATGAAACTGACTTCACTCCTGGTCCTTCTCGGGCTAGTCCTTGGAACCCCGGCTCTGGCCGCGCACCCGGACTTGTCCTCCGTGCATCAGCTGGACGAGTCGAGCCTTGCAGAGTACACGGGCGCCGGCTGGTTGGAAGCGGCCTGTGCCTTCGGCACCGGCGCCGGGATTCCTCTCGCAGTAGGTGGTCTGGTCGTTTCCAGCCTGGCGCTCGGCATTCCGGCCCTCGTACTGGCGATCGGCGGTGGCGTTTGCATGGTCGCGCTGTAGCTCAAGCAGACACATTTCGCCAGACCGACTCGACCTATCAATCCACAAGCAATCTCGCTCAACTCACAGAAAGGGAATCAGGCAATGATCCTGTCTCGAATAGCGTTCGTTTCAACCATCTCCATCCTGTCCGTCTCACTCGGACTGACACCGCTGGAACCACCCTCGGTCTCCGCGGACAGCCAGGCGCCGCAGGGCGTCGCGATCGCTGACGCCGAAGCGGCGCAGACCCTCGGAGGCGAATTCACGATGACCGAGTGCGTCTTCGGAACGCTCGGCGTCAGCGTCGGAGCCCTCCATGGAGGCGCTTTCCTGCTCATACTTGGAGGTCCGGTCGCCTGGGGCGCCGGGCTCATCGGCGCTGGTGTCGTTATGGGAGGGCTGATGGCCGCCTGTTGAATGCGGTAGCGGCGCCGGAAGGACCAGATGGGCTCTCTGGCCCGTGGACCTCCCGTTTCAGAATGCCCAAGCTCTACACGATCAACGACCATCCCTGAAAACGAACAGCAGGCCACTCGCGCATGACCTCTCTTGGCCTTTGCCCGCATCAGGGAAAAAGAACGTTTGACGGACGCTACAGGCGCGGGGTAGCGTCCGTCTCTTTGTCGTCAGCGGCGCAACGGGCCTGCGAGCCGGCCTTTCTGCAAAACTTGGCCGCCGCCCTTGGGTCCAGGATCGCTCCTGCCCAAGGTCGGTCGACGCCTGGTCTCGTTTCCCCTCTGGAGGACCTCGCTCAGAGTGGCCAGTTCGGCCCGCCACCAGTCCAGGCGCCGGCGCACCTTTTCCGAGAGCCGGCCAGAGCCACCTTGAGGACTCGATGGCCACGTTGACGAAGCCCGGAAGCCGGGCGGACCTGCTGCTGACGCTTGCACGGCTGGCACTGCCGGACGCCGTGCGGCGAGCCAACCAGCCGGTGGGAGTGACGATCCTGGTCGCCGTCCTGTTTCTGGTGTTCGCAACTGTCGGGACTCTGGGGATCCTGCCGCTGATCTTCGCGATCGAGGGCGACGCCCTGCGGAGAAATCTCCTGAGCCTGATCGCCTGCTCCGTAACCGGGCTCGCCCTTCTCGCCCAGGCGGCGCTTCGGGCGCCGATCACCTGGCTGCTCGACCTGGAGGACCTGCTGCGGTTGCCGGTGGGCTTTCGGGACCTGTACGGGCTCCGCTTCGCCCTGAGCACGATCGGCTACTGGATTCCGGTTCTCGGTCCCGCCGGCCTCTACCTGACGGTCATGAGGTCGGACGGCATGGCGGGGATGCCGATCACTTTCCTCGGCATCCTGAGTCTGGTTTGGATTGTCGGCCGGCTGGCAGCGATCCTGTCTCTTCTGACCGACCGCTGGGTCGAAGGTGTGCTCGGAACCTTGGCCGTGTTCGTCATCGCGGTTGTCGTCCACGGCACGATCCTCGTCACCGCAATGGCCTTCGGCGGTGTACTCGATTCAGAAGGGATCATTCGAGCAATCGAGGAATCCGCTGTTCTTGGCGGCCTCGGCTACACGCCGCCCGGGCTCGTTGCCGGCATCGTCCACGACCCGGGCCCTTCGCCGTTGAATCTGGCGAAACTCGGCAGTCTGTTCGCCATTCTCGGCGTCTTGGCCGTGCTGGAAGACCGGCTCCTTCTCGGCAGCTACCTGGAGCGTCCCGGCGGCGACCGCCGAGGCGCTTCCAGAGTGCTTCCTCTGACTCGGATACTCCGAAGATCCCGCCGTCTCACTCCCATGGCGACCCTTGCGGCGCTCGAAATCGAATGTCTGTTACGTTTCAAACCGGCAAGGCGGGTTCTGGCAATCACGGCCGCCTTCGCCTTCGTGTGGGTACCCGCCCTGGCCGGTCTCGCCGTCGGTGTGGCGGGGGCTATTGGTCTGGTGCTTCACGGTTTCCGAGTCGAGAAGCAGCCGTCGACCTGCTACGTATGGAGGGAATCGCTCGGCCTGCCCCTCACCGCCACCCGGATCTTCCGCGCGACCGGCCGCGCCCCCGGCGTGGTGACTGCCTTCGTTCTTGCGCTCATTCTGGGTCTGACGCCACTCGACTGGTTCGGCTGGCGGTTCTTCCTGGTTGCGACCTGCCTGATGCTCGCAAGCGCCCTCCTGACCAGCGCCGCGCACGGCCTGATCCAGGTCTACTGGCCCCAACGCAGCGCCGGACTGAACAACGAACCGAATGGCGCAAAGTTCGTGATGTCTTTCCTGATAACGCCGATGGCTTTGGTCCCCGCGGTCCTCTCTCCTTTTCTGTACATTCTCTACGCAAGGCAGGGTCTCAGCGCTCTTGCCGCCGGGTTCATCGCGGCGGCGGTGTTGCTCCTTGCGGCCGCGGCCGCATACACCTCTCGCCGATGGCAAGCCCGCGTGCTCAAAGCGCGTGGGCGCGAACTCCTGCTTGACGACCCCGACGAAGATTCTCCGAAGGAATCGAGCCTTTCCTGACCACCCGCAACCACAAGGAACCCGCAAACTGATGGAAGCAATCAAGGCAGAAAACCTGACCCGCTCCTACAACGGCAACGTCGTCGTGGACGGTGTGGATCTCGACGTCCGGGAGGGCCAGATCCTGGGGTTCGTCGGTCCCAACGGGGCCGGCAAGACGACGACCTGGTCCATGCTGACCGGCGTGCTCAAGCCCACGAGCGGCACGGTCCGCCTGCTGGGCAAGCCAGTCGACGTGAACGACACGGAGCTCAAGCGGCAACTCGGCATCGTGCCCGATCACAGCGAGATGTTCGAGAGCCTGACCGGGGAAGAGCTGCTGCTGTCGTACGCCCGCATCTATGGCCTGGGCCGCGAAGACGCCGGCCAGCGAACCGACGAGGCGCTCGCCGTCTTCGACCTCGAAGACGCCGCCAGGCGACCGATCACGACCTACTCCCACGGCATGAGAAAGAAGATCCGGTTGGCGGCAGCGACCCTGCACGGGCCGCGGATTCTGTTTCTCGACGAGCCGTTCGAGGGCATGGACGCGATCAGCGCGCGCACCGTGATGTCCATTCTGCAGCAGATGGCCCGGGACGGCGCGGCCGTGTTCCTGACGTCCCACATGCTCGACTACGTCGAACGCGTGTCGAGCCACATCGCCGTCATCCGGGACGGCAAGGTCCTCCTGTCCTGTTCGCGCGAAGAGTTCCGCGAACTGCCCGACTCCGAGGGAGAAGACGGCGCCGGTCGGCTCGAGAACCTCATCCTCAGCATCTCACGACGCGAGAGGTTCTCCCGCCTCTCGTGGATCGGCAACAGGAGCAAGACATGACCGAGCCTTCCCAGGACACTCACCCAGCGAGCCGCGGACCACGGCGGTTCAGGCGCGCAAGGAGCAAGACATGACCGAGCCTTACCAGGACACTCACTCCCACCAGCACGGCAAGTCGAACGGAAACCAACCGAGCGACCGGACCGCCTGGCTCAGCGCCCTGATCGGGATCGTCGCCTCTCCACGCAGAAGCTTCGACATCATCCGGCGGCGCAGCCCCTGGCTCGGAGCTGCGGTCTTCCTCGCGGCCGGCACGATGGCCCTGGCCAGCCTCCTGGCGCCGTTCGGTCTCCAGGCGCTCCGCACGCAGTTGACCCGGCAGATGCCCCAGGAACAGGTCGAGGCGATGATGAACCAGTTCGAGCAAACGGCCGCAGCGACCCGCTGGCTGTCGATGGCCACCGGTCCCACCCTCGTGGTGATCGGGATCCTGGTCCAAGCCGTCTTTGTCTACCTCCTGGCGGTGGCGTTCCAGGGCCAGGCCCGCTTCGCCCAGTCCCTCTCCCTGATGCTCCACCTGGGCGTGATCGCCCATCTCAAGAACTGGGCCAACCTGCTCTTCCTCCACCTCCGGGGCCTGGACGCGGTCCGCTCGCAGCAGGACCTTCAGACGCCAATGGGCCTTGAAGTCCTCGCCGGCGACAGCCCCGCACTCAACGCGGTCTACGCGAGCGTCAACCCCTTCACGATCTGGCTGCTGGTGCTGCTCGGCCTGGGCGCAGCGGCGGTGTACCGGCTCCCGCGCCGGAAGGGTCTCATGCTCGCCGGCCTCTACTGGGCGGCTTCGACGGCCCTCTCAGCCGGGGTAGCCGGGGTAGCGGATGGACTCCTGCCCACCTGAACGGGCTGCTCCGCCGTCCCCTCTCGGCGGCCGGTTGTGCCAGCATCCGCCCGGCGGAGCGCGGCGGGTGTCGCGGCTATCGCGGCGACCTCCTTCTCCGCGCCTCGTTGACGCACGTCGCCGCGACAAGGTAACTTCGCGCTATTGGTCGTCAACTGCGGAGTGGGCCTGCGAGACGGGTCCCCTGCCGAATGGAACAGCCGGCACAAGGCGCCGGGGCGCTCCCGACGCTCGATGAACAGGCAGGCGTACCTGCCCACTGTGCATGGCGACCAACAGGGCCCGGCGCCATTTGTCCCAACCGCCACCAACGGCCAGGAGAGAAGTGATGCAGCGCAGAACTCTCGGAGCACTCGCGGCGGCAGCCGCCGCCATCTTCCTCGCGACGCCGGTCGCGACAGCCGCCGAGGACGACGCGACTCCGCGCACGGCCTCGGGGCGGCCGGATCTGACCGGCCACTACGACATCGCCACCCTGACGCCGCTCAACCGGCCCGAGGAGTTCGGCGACAATCTGTTCCTGACTCGGGAACAGGCGGCAGAGATCATCGAACGGGAGCGCCAGCGGGTAGCCGCCAGGGCCGCGGTCCGCCGGATCGACGAACCGCCCCCGCCAGGCGGCGCGCCACCCATCGGTCTGGGCGACGAGTTCCGGGAGACGAGCGGCGCGGGCAACGTCGGCGGCTACAACAACTTCTGGACCGATCGCGGCAGCGACGTGTTCTCCATCGACGGCAAGTTCAGGACCTCGATCATCACCGACCCGCCGAACGGCCGGATGCCTGCGCTCACCGCGGAGACGATGCAGCGGCTGTCGGAACGCCGCGGCCGCCGTCGCGGCAACGACGGCACGGCCTGGTGGCTGGAGGTCGAAGGCCCGGGACCGTACGACGGGCCGGAGTCCCTGGGCGTGCCCGAGCGCTGCCTGATCGGCTTCGGCTCGACCGGCGGGCCGCCGATGCTGCCCGTCCTCTACAACAACGCCAAGCGGATCGTGCAGACCGGGAATCACCTGATGATCCTGACCGAGATGGTCCACGACGCGCGGGTCGTGCGCATCGGCGGCGAGCACATCCCCGCAGGCGAGCGCCGCTGGCTCGGCGATTCGATCGGCTGGTGGGAAGGAGACACCCTCGTCGTCGAGACGACGAACTTCATCGACCAGCCGGCGCTCTTTCTCGCTTCACGGAACCTCAAGGTAACCGAGCGGTTCACCCGCAAGGGCAAGGATCTCCTGTACGGCTTCACGATCGAAGATCCCACCGTCTGGACCACGCCGTGGAGCGGCGAGTACCTGTGGCCCGGCACTCCGGCAAGGGTCTACGAGTACGCGTGCCACGAGGGGAACTACGCGATGGGCAACATCCTCCGGGGAGCGCGGCTGCTCGAGGACGAGACGCGGAGCGCGGCGAGCGGCGGCCAGTAGGCCGGCGCGCGTTCGAACCGGCTTGCAGGGGAACCGGCTTCCGCGTCGACGCCCGGCGCCGGGGCCACCGCGTGCGGGTCGACCGCGGCGCCGGGCACGAGCCCGAGGCCGCGGGCGAGGATGCTTACCGGCCCGGCGGCTCGGTCGGGTCGCGGCCGTCGCGCGGCGCGCCGGTACCGGACGAGCCCATGAACAGCTTCCGGCCGTCCGGGAACGTCAGGTCGCGGCCGTTCGCCTTGTTCGAGCCATCCTTCGCCTGGTAGCCGTCGACGACGATCTCGGTCCCCGGGAGCAGCGAATTCTTGGTAAAGCCGCGGCGGGCCAGCGTGTTCGGCGTACCGCCCTCGACCATCCAGACGGCCCTTGAGCCATCGTCGTTCGTCACCTCAAGGTGAATCCAGGCATGGGGGTTGATCCACTCCATCTTCGTCACCGTGCCGCGAAGCTGGAGCGGCCGGTCGGCGTCGAACTCGGCCGAGAAGGCGTGGTGAGCGGCGACGGGTATGGCAATCACGACGGCCGCGCCCGCGGCCAGCCAAGCGATTCGCTGGAACTTCATCGTTGTTCTCCTTCTACGACAATCAGCTTTGGGGGTCAGGGACTCGAGTCGGCGCCCTTGCGCAGGTGCCCGTACATCAGCTCTTCGGCGAACTCGACGCACTTGAACTCCAGGAGCTGCATGTTCGGGTCGATCCGGCGGTACAGCGGCAGGCTGATCTTCCAGGGTTCGCTGTAGACGTTCTCGTCCGTGATCGTCGCCTCGTAGTGCAGGTGGTAGGGGCTCGTCGCCGTCCACCGCTCCTCGACGTGGATTGCGTCCGTGTGATGGTTGCCGCTCGAGTCGAGCCAGGTGTCCGGCACCTGGCTGGTCACGTCGACGACGAGAGTCTCTCCCTCCCAGCGTCCGCGGGAATGCCCCATCCAGGTATCGAAAGGGGCCTCGAAGTCGGGCCGGCTCATGTAGATCACCCGGCTGGCGCTGGCGAACTCGTACGCGATGAGGACGTGATCCGGCGTCTGGACGATCTGGAAGGGAAACGGCAGGTAGTTGGCCCGAGGGATCCCCGGCATGTAGCACTTGATCGCCGGGTCGAGTTCCATCCAGTTCTCGCGGTTCTGGTTCCGCAGCTCCAGCGCGTCCGGCAGATAGGGGATCTTCCCTCGTTCAACGACGCCGAGGCCGCCCGGGATGGCGCCCAACGCGCCCATCTCGACCACCGGTCCATGGCGTGCGGCGTGGGCCTCCATGTCCCAGTGGGCGGCGCCCAGGGCCTGCCAGATGCCGTTCAGGTCCGGCTTGTCGTCGTGGGTGCGCGGCGCCGTGTAGCCGGTGTCCTGTGCGGCGACGGGCGCCGCCGCCAAACCGACCGCGACCAGGACCGTGACCACCCTTCGTTCGATGAGACTCCGCTTCATCAGACTCCCTCCTCTTTGCCGGGAACGGCGAGAATAGCAGCCGGTACCATCGGCCGTCGGCGCTAACATGGTCCCTCTTGGCCGGCTCACGACTTCTCCGCGCTTCGCCGACGCTGCTGGTCGCGACCCTCGCCGTGATCATCGCCGCGGCGCCCTGGTGCGGCCAGCCGCAGGCAACCGCGCAGGCCCGGCCGGGAAACGACACCGGCGAACGAAGTCCAGGCGAGTCGGATCGGGGCCCGGTCCGCGAGGACATCGTTCTTCGCGAGTCGATCGACGTGCGTTTGATCAGCCTCGACGCCGTGGTCACCGACTCCTCCGACCGGCCGGTCACCGGCTTGACCAGGGAGGACTTCCAGTTGAAGGTCGAGGGCGAGCCGGTCGAGATTCTCAGCGTTGCGGCGGGAGAGGACCTCCGCACCACGGTCAGCGGACGCCTGACGATTCTCCTGTTCATCGACGAACGGCACCTGCAGCGCAAGCACCGCGACGCGGTCCTGGCCGAGATCGGCGCCGCCCTGGATGCGGAGATCGAAGCCAACCCGACCTGGGTCGCTGCCGCCGCGTTCGGCGACCGCCTCGAGCCGCTGCTGTCGCCGACCCGCGACCGCGAGGCGGTCCGGAGGACGATCGAAGCCGCGATGGACCGGGACATCCCGTTGACGACTCTCCGCTCCCAGCAACGTTCCGCTTCCCTGGCGATGAGGGAGACGCTGCGGCTGATGGCGGCGAAGGGCAGTCGCTACCGGCTCGGCGAGGCCTCCCTCGCCAGCGTGGAGTCGAGCCTGCGGAGCTTCGGCCAGGCCCTGCAGCAGGACACGCTGCAGACGGTCCGCGCCGTGCGCTCCCTGGTCGAGGCGCTGGCCTTCGTGCCCGGCCGCAAGGCGATCCTGTTCGTCAGCGACGGCCTGCCCCGCCACCCCCTCGACAGCGCCGCCAAGACGATGTACGACCGGCTCGCGGGCGGTTCCAGGCAGCTCGACGGCGACGAGATGATCAGCGCACGCGGCTCGCTCGACCTGAACGACCGAAATCACCGGCCCTACGGCGTCGACCGCGCCGACCGCATGGGTGTGGCGACGAACATCGTCCAGGTCGACGACGGCGGTGCGTTCGCCTTCCAGACGATGGCCGCCGAGCTGAGCTGCGCCGACGAGTTCGATCGACTGGCGGCTCTCGCGAACACGCACCGGGTGACGTTCTATCCCCTCAAGCCGCCGGTCATCGACCCGGCGATCAGCGAACTCGGCGAGAGTTCCAAGGACCGCGGCTCGATCGTCGAGCTGTCGAACGTGCGCTCCGGCCTGAACAGCCTGGCCGGCCTGACCGGCGGGCTTTCCTTCGTCTCCGAGACCGGCGTCGCCGAGTTCCTGCAGTCGACCCGCACCGACATCTCGACCTACTACTCGCTTTCCTTCACGCCGCCCGACTCGATGGGCGACACCGGCATCCGCGAGATCACGCTCCGGTTGCGGCAGCGGCCCCTCGCCCGCAGCAGCTCTCTGCGCTACCGGGCGAGCTACGTTCCGGTGACGATCCAGCAGAACCTCGCCAGCCGCGCCTGGGGCACGCTCCTGTTCGGCTGGGAAGAGAACAACCACGGCATGGAGGTCCGGGTCACCAGATCGGCGGCGCGCGGACGGCCGGACCAGCCCGGACACACGCCGCTCGAAGTCAGAGCCAGCCTGCCGATCGGCGACCTGGAACTCGCTCCCACCCGGGCCGCCCGTACCCCGGTCGCCAGCGGCTTCTTTCGCGTCGTGGTCCAGGTGCAGCGCGACGACGGCAGCCGGATGCCGCCCCGGCACTTCGACTTCGAGCTCAACGTGCCGGTAGCCGAGCTCGAGCAGGCGGCGGGCCAGTACATCGCCGTCCGCAGCGAAGTGCTTCTGCCGCCGGGCGCCTACCGGCTGGCGGTCGGCATCTGGGAGGAGAACAGCGGACGCTCGTCGTTCGTCGTCCGGGAGCTGGCGGTCCAGCCGGACCCGAGCGTCGCCTGACGCGGCCCACCAGCGCTGCACAAGGTCCGGAAGCCGGCGCTTCCCGCCGGATGCCGGCCAGGACCCGTGTGGCGCGGACCCGCGCCGCCCGCGAACCAGTCCGTGCGCCCGTCAGCGGGCGCACGGATGGCAGGCCGGCGCACCCGGTCTCCACCGCGCACGCTGCGAGTCACCTGGTACTACGGCGAGGCCGCCAGCGGATTCGCCAGGCGCACCCGGTCTCCGCCGCGCACGCTGCGAGTCACCGCTGCAGCAGGTAGTTGAACTTGACGATCACCTGGCGGCCCAGCGGCTCGCGGCGGCTGATCATCGGCGCGGTCCAGTTCTCGTTGTAGACGATGAACAGATCCGACCCGGGCCGGTAGATCCAGTGGAACCGGGCATTCACGCCGAGGGCTCCGTCGGCGGCGTTGTACTGAGCCAGGAGGTTCAGTCGGAGGTTCGGCGTCCAGGCAACGTTGATCCGTTGCTGGAACTGGTCGAAGCTGAAGCCACCGGAAGGGAGATCCACCTCCGTGTAAATCCAGCCCGACTGCGTCTGAAGGCGCCGGGACAGCCGGAACGTCACGCTGTTTTGGGTGGTGAACCAGTCGCCGTCGAAGAAGCCGCCGCCGAAGGTCAGGTTGTCGTACCAGAAGGCCCGCTTGCCGCTGGTCGAGAACCCGCCGGCGTAGCCCTGGTTCTCGTACAGCCCTACAGGCGCCACGACGCCGGGTGAGATCTCGAACGGCTCGAACAACTGCTCCTTGGTCCACCGCGGGCCAAACCACAGGAACTCGCCGCTCTCGGTCGCGAATCCGAGCGGGGAGAGGGAGACGCTCTCGCTCTCCAGTCGGCCGTCGCTGCTCCGTTCGAAGCGCTGGACGCCGAGGTCGGACCACCAGCTCCGCAGCCCCCACTTCTCGATCCGCGGACGCCATTCAAGGCGCGGGTAGAACATCCGGAAGTCGGGTCGCAGCAGGAAGCCGACGGCCGGGTCGAAGTCCGGCTGGACCTCGACGTAATCGGCGGAGGCTGTGAACTCGGGCCCCTGGTAGGCGAATCCCGCGCCCAGCGTCTCGTTGCCCTCCTCCTCTGCGATACCGAGTCCCAGGTCGCTCTCGGCCCAGAAGCCCGAGAACTCGGTGCGTTGCGTCGGTTTCCAATCGAAATCGAGACCGTAGAGCCGTTCGCCTGCAAGCCCCTCGCGGTCCCGCATCGTGAAGATGCCGCCGACCGTTGACCGCTCGCCGAGGTTCCTGGTCACCCGGGCCACGCCGTAGGTGGCGGCCGGCACAGCCGCTTCGCCGTCCGCCCCCGGCCCAAGACCGGCGGCGCCGATTCCGAGCACGCCGATGTTCCAGCCCCCTGCCCTCCCGGTGAGCCGGGCGCCGTAGTCGATCGGCACGGTGCGCCCGTCCTCGAGCCCGATCCGGCGAGAAAAGAATGGTTTCATCAGCACCTGGCCCCAGCCCACGCGGGGCCTGGGCCCGAAGTCGAAGACGCCGGCATTCTCGAGGAAGAAGTCCCGCTTCTCGGGGAAGAACAGCGAAAACCGGGTCAGGTTGACCTGCTGCTCGTCGACCTCCACTTCGGCGAAGTCCGTGTTGTAGGTCAGATCGAGAACCAGCGAGCGGGTCAGCCCCCACTTCAGATCGAGCCCGCCGTCCAACTCTTCACTGCTGTCTCCACGGACCCGGTCTTCGTTGCGGCCGCCGACAGCGTAGGGCTTCAGATCGAGTTGACGCGAGGGCCGCAGGCCCCGCAGACCCGTCAACGTCCCGGCCAGCGACACGCGGTAGACCGCAATCTGTCCAGACTGCGACAGGTCGCTGTTGATGCTGGCTTCGAGCGGCAAGGACGCCCAGTGCGTCTCCTCGTTGCGTCGCCGGATCATTCGCTGGACGTTCAGCCCCCACTCCTCGCCCACGGGATCGAAGCGGAGCGTCGAGACGGGAATCGCGATCTCCGCTATCCAGCCATCCGCCGTCCGGCGAGCCGCGACCTCCCACACGCCGTCCCAGGCCCAGTTCACATCCCGCCCCTCGTCCGTGAGGAGGGCGTCGGTACGGGCCCCGTTCGGGTTGGTCACGAAGAGGTAGGCGTTCCGCCCGTCGTTGAACGTGTCGAACAGCAGCAGGATCGAGTCGTCCTGGAACAGGTCGCTGTCACGCTCCATCTCCTTCGCCACGATCCTCGCCGGCTCGCGATCGTTCGCCCGCACCCCGACGAACAGCGTGTCGGACGTGTAGACGATGGCGAACTCCGTCGACTCGCTTGACGGCGCCCCGGTGCGGGGCTGGCGCTGGGTGAAGCCGCCGGCCCACTCGGCCTGCACCCAGGCGGAGTCGGTCAGTTCGCCGTCGAGGCGAACCGGCTGCTCGATCCCGAGGGCCGACGCCGCCGGTCGGCCCTCGCCGCCCGTGGCGGCAGACGGCGCGAGGAGCACCGGGGCCGCCAGAGCCGCGGCACAAAGCAGGGACGGCAGAAACCGCACACGCCCCGATCGCCGGTTCACCTGCCGAGCCCCGGCGCGCGGTCCTCTTCCCGGCGGTCCGCCAGAGAGTCGAGGATCCTGTGCGGGTCGGCTCGCGCCACGCGGTCAGCCGCACGGGCGAGCAGGACGCCGAGCGCCAGGGCGCAGAGAATCAGCGCAAGCCCTCCGACAACGGCCATCGGCGGTCCCCAGGAAACGCCCCGAGCCAGAGACTCGAGCAGGAACGGGGTTCCGACAGCGACTCCGAAGAAGCAGAACGCCGCTCCAAACCCGCCCGGGGAGGACGGGAGCTTCATGGAATAGGGCCCGAGGTCCACCGCATACGGCCAGCGGACGGACGAGTACGCCCCGAAGCCGTAGCCGCCGATCAGGATGCCCACGGGAAGCGCCAGCCACAAGGCGAACGTCCCCCACCCCGGCCAACCCACCCGCTGCCATGCCCAGGCCACGGCGACGCCGAAGATGAGGGCGGAAAAGAGCGTCAGGCTCTTTCCGGCGGCCGTCGCCAGGTCGACCAGGCGCACAGGCAGGAGGAACCGCTCGCCGATCGAGCGGTGCGCCGCTCCGTAGACGTTGTTGCGGAGGCCGAGCAGGAAACCGGTGATGAGGAGTGCCTGGACGATGCCCAGGAGACGGCCCGTCTGCACCAGGGGCGCCAGAAAGACACCGAGCACCAGAATGCCGCGGACCCACGTCAGCCTCATCGCCGAGTCGAACTCGATCAGGGCCAGACAAGTCGAGGGTCCAAGACGCCTCGCCCGGCGCAGAATCCGCGCGAGCGGCAGATGGACTCCCGCGACGTCGCCCCGGCGCGTCGACGGGACGTAGCTCTCCTTCCTGAGAATCCGGCACTCGACCAGCATGCAGCCGGCAGCGGCCAGGCACAACGCGACCAGCCGCGCGAGGTTCACACCGAGGTCCCGAGGCGCTTCGAAGATCGCGGCCAACAGGCCGCCCGGCAGGTAGCCGGCGGCGGTCAGTACCCGCGACTCTCGCACCTGGTCGGCGATCAGTTCGACGACCGGCTGCTCCGTCAGATCGAGAGCCCGGTCCTTCATCACGGGCTCGACGGCGAACGCAGCCGCCAGCGCCAGGACCAGCAGTGCGGCCGTCGTCATCCAACTCGCGGCGAGGTGGTCAAGCTTCAGCAGGACGAGGGCGACGAGGCGACCGAGCAGGACGACCAGGACGATCGTCGCGAGCAAGGCAACGGCGCCACTCGAAGGGCCTGCCGTCCGGGCGACGAGGAGGTAGAGGATCGACGGGCCGAACAACGCAAGCCAGGGCCCGGTCAGCCCGGCGCCGACCCGCAGCGCGTAGAGCGTCCTGAACTGAACCGGCAATACCAGCAGCCCCCGGAAATCGAAGTGGCGGGAAATCTCGAGCCGGCCGACGATCGTCATGACCAGCCACGCCAGAACTCCCAGCGCCGCCAGGAGATTCAGCAGGTTCCGCCGCAGCCGCTCGTCCTGCAGTTCGAGAGTCGCCGCCACGCCGGACGCCACGAGCAGGCCAACGAACAGGAAGGAACCGGCCAATACCAGCCGGCCGAAGCGCTCCTTCGAACCCCGCCGCCAGTTGTCGCGCAACAGGACCGGCAACAGCGCCCGGCACTCGCCCAGCATGACCATCGGGCGATCTTAGCCGCGCCCGACCGAACCCCCGGCCGGCTGTCAAGGACGTTTTCCACGCCGGCCACCTGACCGTCGGCAAGCCGCCTCCGACCGCCGGGCGCGATACGCTGGAGCGTCCAAGACCGGCAACGAGGGCGGCGCCCGGCGAAGACGCCGCCGGCGCCGATGAACCGCAGGAGACATACCATGTCCGCACGCATGTTGTTGATCGCCCTGGGCTGCGCCGGCGCGGCCGGAATCCTCGGCGCCGCCGGCGACAACAAGACCTCCGACACGATGGCCTCGGCCGCGAACAACCTGCTCGCGTCGCTCGACGCCGACCAGCGCGCAACCCTGATGCTCGATTTCGACGATGCCGAGAGGGTCGACTGGCACTTCATTCCCAAGGAGCGCAAGGGACTGTCGATGCTCGACATGAGCCCGGACCAGCACCACCTGCTCCACGCCCTGCTCAGCGCCTCGCTAAGCCGAACGGGATACGGCAAGACGACGACCGTGATGAGTCTGGAGACCGTGCTCCGCAGGATCGAAGAAGCGGCGGGAGCAAACCCCTTCACGGCGATGCGCGACCCGCTCCGCTACCACGTGACGTTCTTCGGCGAACCGAGCGAAGGCGGCGATTGGGGGTGGAGCTTCGAGGGACACCACGTGTCGCTCAACTTCACCGTCGTCGCCGGCGAGGCGACGGCGTCCACGCCCCTCTTCCTGGGCGCCAACCCGCACCGTGTGCCGAGCGGGCCGCGCGAAGGCCTGCGAGCCCTCGGGCGCGAGGAGGACCTCGCCCGGGCGTTGCTCGAGTCTCTGGACGAAGAGCAGCGCAAGAAGGCCGTCATCGGCGACGAGGCGCCGCGCGACATCTTCAGCTCAAACCAGCCGCGGCTCGAGCGCCAGGCGCCCGCGGGCGTGCCGGCAGGCGCGCTCAACCCCGAGCAACGGCAGCTGCTCGACGCCCTGATCGAGGAGTACGCCGGCAACGTGCCGCCCGACCTCGCCCACAGGCGTCGCGCCCAGGTCAAGGCGGCCGGCAACGCGATTCACTTCGCCTGGATGGGCCCCGCCGAGGTCGGCGCTCCGCACTACTACCGCGTCCAGGCGCCGCACTTCGTCATCGAGTACGACAACGTTCAGAACGCCGCCAACCACAGCCACACGGTCTGGCGGGACTTCGACGGCGATTTCGGTCGCGACCTCCTGGCCGAGCACCACCGCGAATACGAGCACTGACGAGACGGCTGCGGAACCGGCGCTTCCGTCGCCAGGGTTGCGCCTTCGCCGCTCGAAGTAGTGGATGCCCCGGACGCGCTGTTCACGACCGACGGTTCGAACCTTGGACCGCGCCTCTCGTGAGAGCCGCGTGCTGCTGAACCGGCACTTGCGTTGCTAGGGTTGCGCCCCCAAACAACGCAGGAGGCGCCCAATGTCCGCACCCAAGCCCGGCACGGCCGGGTGGCTTGCCCAGGTCCAGGAAGAAACCGTCGACCCATCCCGCCGGATCGTTGATCCGCACCACCATCTCTGGCGGCGGCCCACCGGCGACTATCTGCTCGACGATCTCCGGGGCGACACGGAAGCGGTCGGCGCCGACAAGGAGAGTCACAACGTCGAGAAGACCGTCTTCGTGGAGTGCCGCGCCTGCTACCGCGAGGGCGGTCCGGAGCACCTGCGCTGCATCGGCGAGACGGAGTTCGTGGCCGAGGTCGCGGCCGCCTCGGCCGAGGGCGACGGAGCCACCATTGCCGGCATCGTGAGCCACGCCAATCTCACTCTGGGCGACGAGGTCGCGGAAGTCCTCGACGCGCACGAAGAGGCCGGCGCCTCGCTGTTCCGGGGCATCCGCCACGCCGGCGCGCGCGACCCGCATCCCGAACACTTGCGCATCGCGGGTCGGGCGCCCGAAGGCCTCTACGCCCGCGACGACTTCCGCCGCGGAATGAAGGTGCTGGGCGAGCGCGGCCTGACCTTCGACACCTGGCACTACCACCACCAGAACCGCGACTTCGCGGCACTGGCGCGCGCCGTGCCGGAGACGACGATGGTCCTCGACCACTTCGGCACCCCACTGGGCGTCGGTCCCTACGCCGACAGGCGCGAGGAGATCTTCAAGGCCTGGAAGCAGGACATTGCCGAGATCGCGGAATGCCCCAACGTGGTCGCGAAGATCGGCGGCCTGGCGATGCCCGACAACGGCTTCGGCTGGAGCGAGCGCGCCACCCCAGCGACTTCGGACGAACTCGTCGCCGCCCAACGCCGCTACTACCTGCACACGATCAAGTGCTTCGGCCCGGAGCGGTGCATGTTCGAGAGCAACTTCCCCGTCGACAAGCTCTCGATCCCGTACCACGCCCTCTACAACGCTCTCAAGAAGATTGCCGCCGAGTTCTCCGACGACGAGCAGGACGCGATGTTCTGCCGCACCGCGGAGCGCGTCTACTCCTTGTGACGTTGCGGCTTCAGGCTGCCGTCTGCGGCCTGCTTGCCGCGGCGTCAGTCGGGAGTCAGGTCCAGGAGCCGGCGCCCGCCCGGCCAGAACGCCACGCAGACGCCCTCCAGCCTGGGCGAGCGCCACAGGACCGACACGCCGACGCGCTTCCGACCTAGTTCGCCGCGCTCTCTTCCGTGTGCCGCCGCAGCTCGGCACGGCCGACGACGAGGTGATGGACCTCGTCCGGGCCGTCCGCGATGCGGAGCGTACGCTGGCCGGTGTACATGTCGGCGAGCGGCGTCCACTGGGAGACGCCGGTGGCGCCGTGCATCTGGATCGCCTGGTCGATGATCTGGCAGGTGCGCTCGGGGACCATCGCCTTGACGGCATGGACCCACACCCGCGCTTCGCGGTTGCCGAGCACGTCCATCGCCTTGGCGGCGCGCAGGACCATGAGACGCATCGCCTCGATGTCGATGCGGGCGCGCGACACGACCTCGATGTTCTTGCCGAGCTGGATGATCGGCCGGCCGAAGGCCTCGCGGGACATGCCGCGCTCGACCATCAGGTCGAGCGCCCTCTCGGCCTGACCCACCGACCGCATGCAGTGGTGGATGCGGCCCGGACCCAGGCGGAGCTGGGAGATCTCGAAACCGCGGCCCTCGCCCAGCAGGATGTTCTCCTTCGGCACGCGGACGTTGTCCAGCTTGATGTGCATGTGGCCGTGCGGCGCGTGGTCGTGCCCGAAGACCTTCATCGGACCGAGGACGTTCACGCCCGCGGTGTCCATCGGCACCAGGATCTGGGACTGCTGCCGGTGGGCCGGCCCGCCCGGACTCGTCTTGACCATGCAGATCATGATCTTGCAGCGCGGGTCGCCGGCGCCGGAGATGTAGTACTTCTCGCCTTCGATCACCCACTCGTCGCCGTCCAGCGTGGCGCGGGTGCCGATGTTCTTCGCGTCGGACGAAGCCAGGTTCGGCTCGGTCATGCCGAAGCAGGAGCGGATCTCGCCGTTCAGCAGCGGAACCAGCCACTTCTCCTTCTGCTCCTCCGTGCCGACGCGCTCCAGCACCTCCATGTTGCCGGTGTCCGGCGCGCTGCAGTTCATGCACTGCGAGGCGAGCGGGTTCTTGCCCAGTTCCTGGGCGATGTAGGCATAGTCGAGGTTCTTCAGCCCCTCGCCTGTTTCCGCGTCCGGCAGGAAGAAGTTCCAGAGGCCCATCTCCCTGGCCTTCGCCTTGGCGCCGTCGAGCAGCTCCAACTGCCCCTCGCCGTAGCTCCAGCGCTCTTCCCGGCCTTCGCCGCGCCGGTAGTACTCCTCGGTGATCGGCTCGACGTAGTCGGCCATGAAGTTCTTGACCTTGGTCAGCAGCGGCTTCGCCGCCTCGGACATCGAAAGGTCGTACAACTCGGCGTCGATGCCGAACGGGTCCAGATCGGGCATGGCTCGCTTGCTCCTTCTCCCGGAAAACCAGGGCGCTGTGATTCGAGGCCGCGAAGCTATCGCAGCCGGCCGGCGGACGCCACACTCCCGGCGACGCGGGCGTCATTCTGGCAGCCGGTGGTTCAAGAACCGGAATCGGGAAACCGAATCCCGGATCCAGCGATTCGCAGAAATGCCTCCAAGACAGTGACTTGACGATCCGGGCGCGGGCGTCATATTCGGCGCCCGAATTGCGGGAAATCCGCGCAACAACAACACCAATCGGCCCGACCGGGTGCTTGTCGGACTCCGGTCAGCAGGGTTGGCATCCTCCTTGCTCGGTCATCTCATGCCCCGCAAGCAGGAGGGACATACCGCAGTGTCACATCGTCAAGACAACCCCAGAGGAACCCGACCCGGCCTGAGCCGAAGCGCGATCCCCGGTCTGTGCGCCGCGCTGGCGCTTGCATTCCTTGCCGCCCCGACGGCCGCTCAACTCACCGGCCGGCTGGCCGGGCAAGTCATGGACGCCGAGGGCGCGCCGCTTCCCGGCGTCTCGGTTACCGTCAACTCGCCCAACCTGATGGGCTCACGGACCGACTTCGCGGACGAGGACGGCGGCTTCAGCTTCCCCAGTCTGCCGCCGGGCGTCTACACGATCGACGCCGCACTGGACGGCTTCATTCCACAGCAGCGGAGTGAGGTCGAGGTTCGACTCAACCGGGCCACGGAGATCCACATCTCCATGCCCGTGGGCGAGTTCGGCGAGGAGGTCATGGTCGTCGCCGAGACCCCGGTTGTCGATCCGGAACAGGTGTCGACGTCACAGACGTTCGGTGTCGAGTATCTGAAGAAGGCCTCCATCGGTTCCGGGAACCGGAGCTACCAGAGTGTGCTGACCGACGTCGGCGGCGTGGCGGGCGGCTCGAACCCGAACGTGTTCGGCTCCACTCTGGGCGAGAACTCCTTCCTCGTCGACGGCGTGAACACGACCGATCCGGTCACCGCGACCTGGAACATCAACATGAACTTCGACACGATCCAGGAGATCAGCTTCGAGACCAGCGGTTTCGAGGCTCGCTACGGAAACGCGACCGGCGGCGTGGTCAACGTCGCCACGAAGTCCGGCGGCAACGCCTTCTCGGGAAGTCTGGACGTGCGCTACCGGGACTCCGACTTCAACACCAACGGCGAGCACTTCGACGCGGATGAGAACGTCGTCGAGTTCCAGGAGACCTCCGCCACGCTCGGCGGTCCGATCCGGCGCGACGAACTCTGGTTCTTCGTCGCGGCCAACCCGGTGCGGTCGAAGCGCACGCCTACCGAATCACCGACCACCCGGGATTTCGAGGGCACGAACCTCAACGGCAAGCTGACCTGGCAGGTGAATCCGGAGTGGCAGCTCAGCGGCCGCTACATCGGCGAGGAAACGACCATCGCCAACGCCAACGCCTCTCGCTCCGTGGCCCTGGAAGCAGCGCGCTTCCAGGAGCAGCCGAAGACGATTCTCGGACTGGACGCGCTCGGCCTGTTGACCACGGACCTGCAGTGGCACATCAAGGTCGCGGCGGTGCGCGGCGAGTTGAACTCGTTCCCACAGAGCCGCGACTTCGACACGATCGGTCACGTCGACACCTTCGGCGACGGCTCGAGTTCGGTGAACTACACGAACCAGCAGTTCTCGACCCGGGACCGGGACGACCTGACGACCAACCTCACCTGGTTCACTGACGGAGCGGCGGGAGACCACGAAGTCAATGTCGGCGTCGAATACGCCAGCAACTTCTTCGCCAGTCAGAACAACACGACCGGCGGCGGGTACTCGTTCGGCGACCGTTTCGGTGCTCCCTACACCCTTCTCTTCTCGCCCATCGAGTCGCCGGCCGAGAACGACGGCAGGCAGCTCACCGCGCACATCCAGGACACCTGGCGCGTCCTGCCGAACCTGACGCTCAAGCTCGGTGTGCGCCACGACCAGGTCGCGTTCGAGAACGACATCGGCGAAGAAGTGGCCGACCTGTCCAAGCTACAGCCGCGACTCGGGATCGCCTGGGATATCGGCAGCGAAGCCAGAACAGTGGCGCGCGCGAACTGGGGCCGCTTCATGCACCCGAACGCGCTCACCCTGCCCAGCTTCGCCAGGGTCAACCAGTTCCCGACCATCCGCTGGATCTCCTGTTCGACGTTCCAGCCCGACCTCGGCGCGGCCTGCCGCGACGCCTACCCCGGCGAACGAACGGTCGGCGGCCTGACCGTCTCGAACTGGGTTGCCGATCCAGACGGCTTCGATCCGAATGGCTGGTTCTTCAACAGAGTGTTCTCGAGCACGCCGAGCACGATCTCGCCGGACCTCGAGCCCACCTACGCCGACCAGTGGAGCGTCGGTGTCGAGCGGGAAATCTTCCGCCGCACCTCGATCGGCCTGACGTACATCAACAAGGAAACGCTCGACATCTTCGAAGACACCTGCAACGGCAACCTGCCGACGCCGGCCGCCGGCGCCGATTGCGACTTCTACGTGATGGCGAACCTGCCGGGGCTGGCTCGCGACTACAGCGGCTTCGTCCTTGACTTCGAATCCAGGTTCGCGGACTGGTTCCACATTCTGGCCTCGTACACGAACTCGGAATCCGAGGGCAACGTCGCGTACACCCAGAACTCCGGCGTTGCCTTCGACTTCTATCCGGACCACTTCCAGAACACATACGGCTATCTCGGAGACCACCGCAGGCACCGGGTCAAGATCAACGGCTACGTCGATCTGCCGCTCGACTTCACGCTTGGTTTCGAGGGCTTCTGGTCGTCCGCGGGCGTCTACGCGGCGACGGAGGCGTCCGAGGAGTACGGGCGCATCTTCACGGAACGGCGCGGCAGCAGAGAGGCGAACGATCGCTACGGCATCGACGTGCAGCTATCGAAGGGCTTCACCTTCGGGCGCGACCTGCGCTTTGAGGTGATCGGGGCCGTGTTGAACGTCCTGGACCAGGAACAGGTGACCACGGTCTGCGCCCGGGTCGAGGGTTGCGCAGGCGGCCTGGACCTGGATGCGGCCTCGGCCTACGTGCAGCCGCGCCGATTCGAAGCCGGAATCCGCTTCGAGTTCTAGCGCCGGTCTGCCGTCGGACGGCCAATCAGACGGCCAACGGGCCCGGCGTCTCATCCGCTGAGACGCCGGGCCTTCTTCGTCTCGTAGACGGTTGGGCGGCCTCCTTCGTAAGAGTCAGTGAACCCACGCTCACAGGAAGGCCCCTTGAACCGATGCTGAAGTGCACGACCACGATCCTCCTCCTCCTCCTCCTGGCATGGCCGGCCGTGATCCGGGCGCAGCCGCCCGATCCGGCTCGCGCCCAATTCGCGGACGAACTCGACGTGCGGCTGGTCCACCTCGACGTGCGGGTCGAGCGAAGGGGCGAACCGGTTACCGATCTGAGCATCGAGGACTTCGTCCTGCTGGAGGACGGCGAACCGGTGGAAATCGCCGTGTTCTCACCGCCGAACCTGACTGGTCCACGCGGTGATTCCGGCGCCCCGGCGGCGGTCGCCGCAGCGACTCCGACAGCGACGGCCCCGCCAGCGTCCAGGGGCGAGGTCGGCGCCGTCGCCGTGTTCGTGGACGATGTCAGCCTCGGTCCAGGCCAGAGGAAGCGCACCCTGCAGATCGTTCAGGCACTGTCCGATCCGTCGAACCCGAACAGCGCCGGGCTCGTCGTCTTCCGGCACTTCCGACGCGGGCGTCTGACCCTGCAGTTGGGGAATGCGCCGGTAGCCGACGCCGCGGACTTCAGGGAGTTGAGCCGCGCCGCCGCGGCGCGAGAGCAACAGGCCATCTTCTTCGCCATGCGTGAGATCCAGAGTGTCCTCGCCCACTCCAGTTGCATCGACGCCCGGGGGCAGCTTCTCGGCGTAGCCGACGGCTACGCCGCCGAGGCCCTCGCCTCGAGCGAGATGCGAGCCCAGTTGCTCGGCGACGCGATCGAGTACCTGAGCGCCCTGCCGGGACGCAAGATGCTGATCGTGGCTGCCGGCCGGATCGAACTCCAGCCCGGCGTCGCGATCCTCGAGCACCTCCAGGACCTCTGTCCCGGGCTTTCGAGCGAACTGAGCAGTCGCATCCTGGGCGCCACGAACATGGCGAATCGGCTGCACCGCGTGGCCGGGCTCGCGAACTCCCATCGCGTGACCCTGGTGACCGTTGACGCACGCGGCATCGGCGCGCCGTCCCAGGCCAACGTGGGCCTCGATTCCGCGCGCTTCGGCGGCAGTCAACTGAACCAGATGATCACGAACGCCAACCTGCAGTCCGGCCTGACGCAGCTTGCATCGGAGACCGGGGGCAGCACGATCTTCAACGCGAACAACATGGTCAAACCGGTGCTCCAGTCCGTGAATCGCGCCGAAGCGGTCTACACCCTTGCGTTCTATCCCCAACACCAGCGAACCGGGGAGAGGCACACTCTGGAGGTCCGGCTGGCCGGCGATGTGAAGCGCCGCACCAGAGTCCACTACCGTCGGAGCTACGTGGATCGCACGATGCAACAGGAATGGGCCGACGGCCTGCGCACGGCGGCCCGGGCGCCGGCTCTGCGGCCCGACGCCAGCCTGCCCAATCCACTCGCGGCACGGCTCACCGTCGGCGCGGACGCGGAGGGACTCCTGGCTTCACTGAGCCTCGACGCCGAGGCCGTGGCGACGATGAGGGGGCTCTCGCCAGAGAGCGAGCGCAGGCTCCGCCTCTGGCTCTACGTCGTTGATGCGGAGGGTCGGGAGAGCGCGGTCCGCGAAGGGTTCCTCACGGCGCCTACGGCGCCCGGACCCTGGCAGGCCAACATCCGTCTGCCCCTGCCTGCCGGCGAGTGGACGGTCGCCGCCGGCCTGCGCGACGAAGTCACCGGGGAGATCAGTCTGCTTCGCCACGAGCCTGCGCCGGCCCGGTAGCCGCGCGCCGCACCGTCACTGCGCCGCGCGTCCCGGGCGGAGCGTCCCCTTCAATCAAGAGCGACGGCATGAGGTCCGCACAGCTGGCGTACCTCCTCCGCCCCGCTCTCGGTCAGGCCGTGAACGCGGAGCAGCAACCGACCGTCGGCGACATGACGATCGAAGTCCGACGGCCGCCCGCGGCCGCCTCGGATCGCCCGGCCCGGCAGCAGCCCGCCTTCCCAGAGCACCCTCAGGACGGTCATCAGGATCAGCCCGAGCGCCGTGCCTTCGTAAGTCACGACGCCCACCGGCGGACCGGCGACGATCGACATGCCGCCGGTCGGCAGCGGATACGCGAGGGCGGTCCCGGCTGCCAGACCGAAGGCCGTCAAGCCGCCGAGGACGGCGCCGGCGAGCGCGAACAGCAGAACGCGGGACTTCGGCTTCGGCAGCGGCAGTTCGTCTTCTTCCAGCGGCGCCGGGCTGCGTACTTCCAGCTGGGACGCCGCGACGCCCGACTCGAGCGCGGCTTCGACGACCGCCCGGACGTCCTCGACCCGGTCGAACACGGCTTCGACCAGATGACGCTCCGCGGCCGCCGTCATGCCGCACCTCCACCAGGTACAGGTGCTGCCGCCGTCGCGGAGGTCGGCGCAGCGCCTGAGGTCGCCTCGCCCTCGCCGCGTGCCCCGTGCCGCCAGCCCTCGCGCATCTCCCAGACGGAGACGATCGGCAGCCACCGGGTGAACGTGAAGTAGAGACAGGCGAAGACGCCGACCGCCCCGATCATGATCCCGAGCTCCACCCAGCTCGGCATGTAGTCGCCGATGCTGTAGGCCAGCCGCGGCGTCGACAGCGAGGGCACGACGATCAGGAACCGCTCCAGCCACATCCCGACCAGAACGCCGCAGCCGACCAAAGCGGTCGGCAGCGGCCGCCGGCCGCGCGGGAAGGAGAGCACGGCCACCGGAATCACCAGGTTCACCACCACCATGGTCCAGAACGGCGCCGCGAAATCGCCGTGCAGCAGGACGTGGTGCACCAGTTTCTCTGACAGGTCGCCGCTGTACCAGACGGTCAGGTGCTCGGCGAACGTGAAGTAGCCCCAGACCAGAGACATGGTCACGAACAGGAGGCCGAGGTTGTTGAACACCCGATCGGTCAGGAAGCGCCCCAGACCGAGACCGCGGCGGAGCAGCGCCAACGCGATCATCAGTACCGCAATCCCCGAGAAGATCGCGCCGACCACGAAGTAGGGACCGAAGATCGTACTCTTCCAGCCCGGCGTCCGGGTCATCGCGAAGTCCCAGGAAACGATCGTGTGCACCGAGACGGCGACCGGGATGATCGCCACCGCCAGAATGCGGATCCCCCACTCCAGGCTGTGCCACTGCTGAGCCGTGCCGCGCCAGCCGAGAGCGAGCAACGCGTAGAAGCGCTTCTTCAGGCCCGCCGCCGCGCGATCCCGCATCACCGCCGCATCCGGAATCAAAGGCAGGAACAGGTAGAGCGCGCTGCCGATGATGTAGGTCGTGATCGCGGCGATATCCCAGACCAGGGGCGAGCGGAAGTTCGGCCACAGCATCCGGCTGTTGGGATAGGGGATCATGTAGTAGAAGATCGCCACCCGGCCGAGGTGGATCAGCGGGAACAGACCGCCGATGGCAAGCGCGAACAGCGTGATCGCCTCCGCCGATCGGGTCACCGGGCGCCGCCACTCCGCGTTCGTCACGCGCAGGATCGCCGAGATCAGCGTGCCGGCGTGGCTGATGCCGATCCAGAAGACGAAGTTGATGATGTAGAAGCCCCAGAACACCGGACGGTTGAGGCCGGTGACGCCGATGCCGTTCGCGATCTGGTAGCCCCAGCAAGAGAAGAAAACCAGGGCCAGCGCACCGCTCGCCAAGGCGCCGACCAGCAGACCGGGACGGCGCCGGTCGAGGCGGCCGAGCAGCTCACCGTCGAGGACGGCCGCCGAGCGCTGGGATTCCGTCGTCACTCGGCCGGCGCCCTCCACTCCGAGCCGCTCAGGTAGACGACGCCGGGACGCGTGTCCAGATCGCCCAGCAAGCTGAACGCCCGCGGCGACTCGGCCCACCGGGAGACTTCGCTGTCCGCATCCTCAAGATCGCCGAACGCGATCGCCTTGGTCGGACAGGACTGCTGGCAGGCGGTCTTCACCTCGCCGTCCGCAACCTCCCGCTCCTCCTGGGCCGCCTCGTCCTTGCCGGCCACAATGCGCTGGACGCAGAACGTGCACTTCTCCATCACGCCGCCGGGGCGGACGCTGACGTCCGGGTTCAACTGCGAGTCGAGCGGGGCCGGAAACTCGGCGTCGAACCAGTTGAAGACACGCACGGTGTACGGGCAGTTGTTGGCGCAGAACCGCGTGCCGATGCAGCGGCTGTACACCATCGCGTTCAACCCTTCCGGGTTGTGGTACGTCGCGTAGACGGGGCAGACCGGTTCGCACGGGGCCGCGCCGCACTGCTGGCACAGGACGGGCATGAAGCGTGTGCGGACGTTCGGGAAATCGCCCTCGTAGTAACGCTCGATCCGGAGCCAGTGCATCGCCCGACCCTCGCGCGCCTGCTCCTCGCCGACCGTCTGAATGTTGTTCTCGGCGGCACACGCAACAACGCAGGCCTCGCAGCCGGTGCAGCGGTCGAGATCGATGGCCATGCCCCAGCGCGTCATGCCTTCTCCTCCCAGGTTGTACCACCCGGTCTTCTTGGCCGGCTTCGTGGCGCTGATCTTCCTGCCCAGCGCGTCATGCCTTCTCCTCACGGGTTGCATCACCCGCCGCAGCTGCACGGCGCAGGGGGACCGGCCGGCGCGCGAAGCCACGGTTGCCGTCGCCGTCCACGCCGGCGACATCCTCGGACGGGGCGGCAACGCCCAGGCCGGACCGTGGCGCCGGCTCCAGGGCGTGCCGGGCGCCGCCTTGGTCAGACGCCCAGCCGACCGGAATCTCCTCGGCCTGCCGCAGGCCGCGGCCGTAGATCACGGGTCGCTCGCCGCGGCGGGGGCGACGCAGCCGCTCGACCCGCACCAGCAGGCCGCACCGGGCGAACGCGCCGGCGCCCGTCACCCGACGGTCCGAGGTCAGCAACACGTTCACGTTGGCGCCGCGGCCCCGCGCGTAGCGACCGTAGTCCGCATGGCCGCCGCCCACCGGCACGCCCACGCACCCCGGACGCACGGTCGGCAGGACAATCGCGGGCAAGTCGATTTCGGCAGCGGTTCCGGTCAGCCGCACGATATCGCCGTTCTGAACGCCCAGGCGATCCGCGTCGGCCGTCGCCATCTCGGCCCAGGACCCCCACATGACGGTCGACAGCGGGTCGGGCAATTCCTGCAGCCAGGGGCGGTTCGCACCGCGACCGTCGCCGAGCTTGAGCGACTCGAACGGAATCAGCACGAAGGACTCCACCCCCGCGGGGGCGTCGGGCGCCGGCAGGGCCGCCGGATCGGGAAGACCGTCGCCACCGGAACCGGAAGCCTCCGCCGCGGGCGCGCCACCGCGCATCGCTCCTTCGGCAGGCTCGTCAAGGTCGCCGCCGGAACCGGAAGCCTTCACCGCGGGCGCCGGCCTGTCATCCGAGCGCCCGACGACGGGTGCAGGAACCGTTTCACCGGCGCCTCGCGACAGCCGGGTTCCGGCCGGCATCCGGGAAGGCGCGCGCCTCATCTCCTCCGTCCCGACCAGGCCGCCGGCATCCGTCGTCCGGCGCACGAATTGGCGCGCATTCAGGGCGCCCGCGATCAGGGATTCGGGCAAGGCATCGTTCCCCTCGGCATCCGCCCTCGTCGCGGTGAAGGCGTCGATCAGCGTCGACTCGACCGCCTCCTGGAAGCCCGGCCAAGGCAGCTCCCTGCCGGCGGCCGCCGCAAGGGCCAGGACCACGTCGCCCGGATGCCGGGCTTCGCCTCTCGGGGCCACGGCCGGGGACGCGATCAGCAGCGCCGGCACACCCCGCACCGGGTCCGGCTCCACCGCCTGGAAGCGCTCCAGGTCGGTCTGGATCGGCAGCACCAGGTCGGCGCGAAGCGTCGTGTCGTCGAAGAAGGCGGAAAGCGCAATCACGGCGCCCGCGCCGCCCATGGCGGCCTCGAGCCCCGGCATCGCGTGCAACGGATCGGCCTCCGAGACGATGACGACGCTCGACTCACCGGCCTCGGCCAGTCGCTCCGCCAGCGCCGCCGGCGGCGCGGCCGGGTCGGCGTCGCCGGCCAGTCGACCTTCAAAGCCGAAATCCCCACCGGCGAAGACACCGCCTTCGCGGCCCACCGAGCCCAGCAACACGTTGAGCGCCAGCGCGGCCGCGCCAGCGGCGAGGCCGTTTTCGCCCTCGAGCGCGGATCCTCCGGTCATCGCCAACGGCCGGCGGGCGCGGGAGAGTTCGGCAACAAGTCGTTCGATCCGGTCGGCGTCGATGCCGCAGCGCTCCGCGGTCGCCGCCAGATCGGGCGCCAGCTCGGGATAGAGCTCCTCGTAAGCGATTCGCGCCTCTTCCCCAAGCCTCCCCGAGCCGATCAGCAGCCCGGCCAGCCCGCGGGCGAACACGCCTTCACTGCCGGGCTTCACCGGCAGCCAGTCGTCCGCGTTTGCCGCGGTCAACGAATGCCGCGCCTCGACCTGAACCAGCTTGCCGCGCCGGTCGGCGGTCAACTCCGCCCAAGCGCCGCCGAAGTGGACCGGGCTGCGCCAGCTGTCCAGGAAGGGCGCACCAATGCAGACCACGTAGTCCGCTCGCGCCAGATCATAGGCCGGGCGGGTCGCCTCACCGAAGGCGAACCGAGCGGCCTCCCGCTCGACGACCACGTCGGCGGACCGCCAGTGGACCGGCGGCGCCGCCCCAATCGCGGCAGCGAACCGCCGCCAAAGGCCAAGAAGCGGCCCCGACGGCGCGCCCGAGACAACAGTCGTCGTCCCGGGCGCCGCGGCCATCGCGGTCGCCGCGGCTTCAAGCGCCTCCTCCCAGGACACCGGCGCCAACTCACCCGAAGCGCCCCGCCGCATCGGCTCCGTCACGCGGTCCGGGTGATACAGCTCCTGCAACGCGGAATGCCCCAGCGCGCAGACGCCGCCCTGGTTGACGAAGCCGTCCGGCAGCCCCTCGATCTTCTTCGCCAACCGGTCGACGGTCCGTACTTCGATCTCGCAACCGGCGCCGCACTGGCCGCAGATCGACCGCCGCCAGACCGACGCTCCGGGAAGTGCCGTACTGCGCCGCGCCGGCGATTCGATCAGTTCCTGGTCCCGCCGCCGGCAGCCCTGAAGCACCGCCACGCCGGCCGCGGCGTAGACCTTGAAGAAGTCCCGCCGGCCGATCGTGACCCGGGGTTCCCGGCGCTTGCCGTTGCTGCCGCTCATCGGAACCTCACCGGTGGCACGCCAGACAGTCGTCGCTGGCCTGGTTCTCGCGGTGACACTCGACGCACCATCCCATATCGGCGACGTTGCGGACGGGCTCGGCGACGGTCATCGCGGCGACGTCCCCGTGGCAGGCCAGGCACTCGATGCCGGCACGGGCATGGGCGCGGTGATTGAAATGGACCATCGCCGAGTCCGGGATCACGTTCACCTGGGCCCACAGGATCGGCTCGCGGTTTTCGTTGGCGAGCATGACCTTCTGCACTTCCGGATGGTCGGGGATCTCGCGCCGATGACAGCCGGCGCAGGCCTGGACCGACGGCATGCCGGCGTGCACGCCCTCTTCCGCGCCGCGATGGCAGCGGGTGCATTCGAGTCCGGCCTCGATGTGGACCTGGTGGTCGTAGGCGATCGGTTGTTCCGGCGTCGGCAGGTTCCGGGGCGGTCCGCAGCCGGCGAGAAGGAGGAGCGGGGCAGCGACCGAAAACAGGACCGACTTGGTCCGCCAACCTGGCGGTCGAAGCCGGGGTCCGTCAGGTTTCACCGATGTTCCGTTCTCGCGGTGCAACCCGGAGTGGCCTCAGACCTCTCGGATCCGCTGGTAGGACGGGACTTCCTGCAGCCGTGTCCAGTAGCGCCGCACGTTCTCGCCGAAGTCGTCGATGCCAAGCGACGTCGCCAGGTGCAGGCCGTAGCCGACGCAGATGTCAGCGATCGTGAAGCGATCGCAGCACAGAAAGTCGCGGCCGTCCGAGGTCGCCTTCTCCACCAGCCGCAGCCGGCCGAGGAACCACTTGCGATAGTCCTCGGCAACCTGGGGAACCCGCCGCTCCTCGGGCTCGAGGCGGGTGTAGCGGAGGAACAGCGTCTGCGGGAAGGTCAACGTCGCGTCGCTGTAGAAGAGCCAGTTGAGGTACGCGCCGTACTCCGGGTCGTTTACCTTGACGGCGAGCGGGGTCGGGCCGTAGCGGTCGACCAGGTACTTCGCCATCCCCGAGGACTCCGTCATGTGGACGTCGCCGTCGATCATGCACGGGACCGTGCCCAGGACGTTGGTTCCCAGGTAGTCCTTCTTGAAGACCCGGGGCGGAAACGGCAGCACGTGCAGGTCGTAGTCGATGCCCATCTCTTCCAGCGTCCAAACGGGACGAAGCGAACGGGCACCCTTGCAGTGGTAGAGCTGGATCGTCACGACGAATCGCCGGCGCCACCCGCGGCCGCCGCCCAACTCGGTTTCCTCTTCTCGCGGAACGCGGCCATGCCCTCGGCCGCTTCCTCACCCTGGAACATGCGGCGGCTCCAGCCCTGGGTCAACTCGAACCCCTCGGCGAGCGAGATGTCCGGCACCGCACGGACCAGCTTCTTGCACTCGACAACCGCCGTCGGGCCGCCCAGGTTGATCGCGTCGATCTCCTCCTGGACCACGGACCACAGATCGTCGCGCGGCGCCGCCTTGTGCGCCAGGCCGTACTCGACCGCCTGGCGGCCGTTGAATCGGTCGCCGGTCAGAAACAGCCTCATGCCGTGGTGCGGCCCCAGCTTGCGCAAACAAACAACGGCGATGATCGCCGGAATCACGCCAATCCGCACTTCGCTGAAGCTGAACATCGCCTCCTCGGCGGTGATCACGAGATCGGAGGCAGCGACCATGCCCAGCCCGCCGGCGAAGGCGTGGCCGTTCACCGCGGCGATCACGGGCTTCTCGCCCTCCCAGATCGCCGTCAGCAGTTCCGGATAGGGCACGATCCGGTCCGATTCGCCCTCGCCCGGCTGCCGCTTGAGGTCCGCGCC
Source organism: uncultured Thermoanaerobaculia bacterium (assembly GCA_951813015.1). Lineage (GTDB taxonomy): Bacteria > Acidobacteriota > Thermoanaerobaculia > Multivoradales > Multivoraceae > Multivorans. The sequence continues at coordinate 251,429 of CATOTG010000007.1, forward strand.
CGAACAGAAGCCCTTGCCGGCGCCGGTGATCACGATCGACCGGACGGCGTCGTCGGCCTGGGCCGCCGTCAGGTGGTCGTAGACCTCCGTGATCAGACCCGGTGACAGGGCGTTGCGCCGTTCCGGGCGATTCAGCGTGATGATCGCCGCCCCGGATCGGACTTCGTAGAGCGAGTAGTCGGTCCCCGGCTGGCTCGTCATTCCCATCCTCCTCCCGCCAACCCTCGGGCCGCTACGCCGCGGCCTCGTCGATGACCACGAGCAGTTCGCCGTTCCCCACCTGCTCGCCCTCGGCGACACGGAACTCGGAGACGGCGCCCGGCGCCGGCGCGGTGACCCGGTGCTCCATCTTCATCGCTTCCAGAACCAGGAGCAGTTGACCTGACTCGACTCGATCGCCGACAGCGGCGTGGGTCGAGATCACCTTGCCCGGCATCGGCGCGGTCAAACCGCCGGCAACCGTTTCAAGTCCGGCGACCGGGAACCGCGGCAGCTCCCGCAGTTCGACGTCGCCCTGCGGGCCGTGCACGAGCCAGCGGTCGTCGTCGACCGTCACGGTCGATCGGAACCTGCGGCCATCGATCACGAGTTCGACGCCGTCCGCGGTGCGCCGGCGCAACTCGACCAGGTGTCGGCTCGGCTCGCCGTCGCCGGCCGCGGCGCGTGTATCGAACCGGCCGTCGCGCTGGATCCGGTACTCGATCCGGAGCGCGTCGCCGGCGGCGCTCTCGAACCCGGCCCGCTCGTAGGGCATCACCGTGTTGCGCCAGCCGCTGACGATCGTCGGATGGATCCGCGCCGCCTGCCTGCGGTCGTGCTGGGCGGCCATCACCGCGCAGATTCCCGCAGCGACCAGCTCGTCGGCCGACGGCAGGCGCACGGGTTGCGGCGCCACCCGCTCGATGAAGTCGGTCGTCGTATCGCCGGCCAGATACTCCGGCGAGCGAAGCGTCGCGACCAGGAAGTCCCGGTTCGTCCGAATGCCCTGCACCCGCGTCGTCTCCAGAACTCGGGCGAGCCGGAGCGCGGCTTCGCGTCGCGTCGCCGCGCCGACGATCACCTTGGCGAGCATCGGATCGAACTCGATGCCGATGTCGCTGCCGCTTTCGATCCCGGAGTCGAAGCGCGCGTTCATCCCCGGCGCCGGCTGCCAGCACTGCACCCGCCCGGTCTGGGGCAGGAAGTCGTTCGCCGGATCCTCCGCGTACAGCCGGGCCTCGATCGCGTGGCCGACAATTGCGAGATCCTCCTGGCCGAAGCCGAGTTCCTCACCCTGCGCCACGCGAAGCTGCTCACGGACCAGGTCGAGGCCGGTGATCTCCTCGGTCACCGGATGCTCCACCTGCAGCCGGGTGTTGACCTCGAGGAACCAGAAGTCGGTCGGCGCGGACCCGTCCGCCGGCTGCTCGACCAGGAACTCGACCGTGCCGGCCGAGCTGTAGCCGATCGCCTGTCCGGCGGCCACCGCCGCCGCGCCCATGCGGGCCCGGAGTTCGTCGCTCACGACCGGCGACGGCGCCTCCTCGATGATCTTCTGGTGGCGTCGCTGGATCGAGCACTCCCGTTCGAAGCAGTGGACGAGGTTGCCGTGCAGATCGCCCAGGATCTGGATTTCGACGTGGCGCGAGGACGCCAGCCAGCGCTCCAGGAACACGGCGCCGTCGCCGAACGCGGCCGCCGCCTCCCGGCGCGCGCCCTCGACCGCGGCCTCGAGTTCCGCCTCCGACTCGACCACCCGCATGCCGCGGCCGCCGCCACCGGCCGCGGCCTTGACCAGAGCCGGGAAGCCGACTTCGGCCGCCGCCGCGGCAAGATCGGCGCCCTCGTCGAGTTCGACGGCCTGAAGCGTCGGCACGTTCGCCTCGCGCATCAGCGCCTTCGCCGAGAGCTTGTCGCCCATCGCGGCGATCGCCCGGGGCGATGGACCCACCCAGACCAGGCCGGCCTCGGTCACGGCGCGGGCGAAGTCCGCGTTCTCGGACAGGAAGCCGTAGCCGGGATGGACCGCGTCGGCGCCGGTGCGGGCGGCCGCGGCCAGTACCTTCTCCACGTCGAGGTAGGTCTCCGCAGAGGAACGGCCGTCCAGCGCTACCCCAACATCCGCCTCGGCCACGAAGGGCGCGTCCGCGTCGCCGTCCGCGTGGACCGCGACGGTCGCGATCCCCATGTCGCGCGCCGAGCGGAAGATCCGTCGCGCAATCTCGCCGCGATTGGCGACCAGGAGTCGGGTGATCATGCCGCCCTCACATTCTGAAGACCGCATAGCCCTTCGCTCCTTCGACCGCCCGGCTGTGGCAGGCGGACAGCGACAAGCCGAGCACGGTGCGGGTGTCGCGCGGGTCGATCATGCCGTCGTCGGAAACCCGGGACGTCGCGTAAAGACCCAGCGAGCGCTTCTCCGCCCAGTGGATCACGCCGGCCGCGCGCTTCCTGTCCGCCTCTTCGTCGAACTCGATGCCGCGCCGCTGCGCCGCTCTGCGGGTCACGATCGTCATCACGCCGGCCATCTGTTCCGGGCCCATCACCGCGATCTTCGCGGTCGGCCAGATGTACGTGAACCGGGTGCCGTAGGCGCGGCCGCTCATGCCGTAGTTGCCGGCGCCGTACGACGCGCCGACAATCACCGACAGGTGCGGCACGGTCGAGTTCGCGACCGCGTTGATCATCTTCGAACCGTTCTTCGTGATCCCGCCCTGCTCGTAGTCCGTGCCGACGATGTATCCGGTGATGTTGTGCAGGAAGAGGAGCGGCACGTCAATCTGGTTGCAGAGCTGGATGAACTGGGTCGCCTTCTCGGCCGACTCGGAGAACAGGGCGCCGTTGTTGCCGAGGATGCCGACCGGGTAGCCGTGGATCGAGGACCAGCCGCAGACGATCGTCGGCCCGTAGAGGGGCTTGAACTCCTCGAACCTGGAGCCGTCGACGACCCGTCCGATCACCTCGCGGATGTCGAGCGGCGAGCGCAGATCGCGAGAGACGAGGCCGAGCAGTTCTTCGGGATCGAGCACCGGATCATCCGATGGCAGGCTCGGTCCGGGGCCTTCCTTGCGCCAGTTCAGGTGGTGAACCACGTCCCGAAGCAACCGGATGCCGTCCATCTCGTCCTGGGCGAGGTAGTCGCCCAACCCGGAAACGCGGCAGTGCATGTCGGCCCCGCCCAGGCTCTCGGGCTCCGCGTCCTCGCCGGTCGCCATCTTGACCAGCGGCGGCCCGCCAAGCGAGACCATCGCCTGGTTCCTGACGAAGATGTTGTAGTCGCTCATCCCCGGCTGGTACGCCCCGCCCGCCGTCGAGGCGCCGAAGACGATCGACACCGTCGGGATGCGCATCTTCGAGAGCTCGGAGATCTCGTAGAACAGCCGTCCCGACTCCCCGAAATGGCCGATGGTCCGCTTCGTCTGCGCGTCCGGATCGTCACCCGTGTTGCCGCGCAGGTCGGCCCCCGCGGACTCCACGAACTGGACGTAGGGCAGCCGGTTGACCCGCGCGATCTCGAGGCCGCGCATCAGCTTCTTCGAGTTGAACTCGTTGAACGCGCCGGCGCGAACCGACGGGTCGTGGCCGAGGATCACGCACTCCGTGCCCGAGATCACGCCGATGCCCAGCACGAAGCCCGAGCCGACCGTGTAGTACGAGTTCCAGGCCGCGAGCGGGGAGATCTCGAGGAACGGGCTGTCCCGATCGAGCGCGTTCGCGACGCGCTCGCGCACCGGCAGCTTGCCGCGGCGCCGCAGGCGGCTCATCGCCTCGGGCCCGCCACCGCCGGACACCTGCTCGAGCAGGCCGTTCACCTGCTCGATCTGCTCCAGGATGTCGTCGCGGTTCTTCCTGAACTGCTCGGACCGGACGTCGACGTTGGATCTAAGAGCCTGCATGCGCTATCCACCCCGCTGACCACGGAGCGGCAAGAAGAAGTCTGCCTGAAAGAGCGGCGATCATGTCAGATCTCACGCCGCGCTGTAGGCGCCCTTTCTCCACTCGTCCACAAGCACGAACTTCTGGATCTTCCCGGACGGCGTCAGCGGGAAGTCGTCGACCCGGTACCACGCCTTGGGGGTCTTCTGCGGCGCCAGATGCTCGCGGCAGTAGGTGTGGAGCTCCCCGTCCGAGGCCGGGTTGGCCGGGTCCGCGTCTCGAATGAAAGCGCCGACGATCTCGCCCCAACGCTCGTCCGGCAGGCCGACGATCGCCACGTCCGCGACCTGCGGATGCTCGAACAGCAACTCCTCGATCTCGCGCGGATAGATGTTCTCGCCGCCGCGGATGATCATGTCCCTCAGCCGGCCAGTGATCGTCGTGTAGCCGCGGTCGTCCATCGTCACCAGGTCGCCGCTGTGCAGCCAGCCGTCCTCGTCGATCGTCTCGGCGGTCTTGTCCGGCATCTCGAAGTACCCGAGCATCACGAGATACCCGCGGCAACAGAGTTCCCCCGACTCGCCAATCGGAACCGTGGCGCCGGTGTCGGGGTCGATCACCTTCATCTCCGTCTGCGGCAGGACCGGTCCGAGCGTGTTCGCCTTGTCCTCCTCGCTGTCGTCCGGCTTCATCAGCGTCACGCCCGGGGACGCCTCCGTCTGGCCGTAGATGATCGAGAACTGCACGCCGAGCGTCTTCTCTATCCGGCGCACCAGATCGGCCGGCACCGTGGCGCCGCCCGAGCAGACGGTGCGAACCGAGGAGAGGTCGCGGCTGTCGAAGTCGGGATGCTCCATCGCCGCGATCAGCATCGTCGGTACGCCGAGCAGGTGGGTGGCGCGCATCTCCTCCGCCAGCGCCAGCATCAGCCCCGGTTCGAACGTGACCAGGTTGACCAGCGTCGCCTGGAACTGGCACGGCCCCAGAACTCCGAGCACGCAGCCGCCGGTGTGGAAGAGCGGCATCGGGTTGATGTAGACGCCCCCCGGCTCGAGGCCAAGGCGCTGGCCGACGAAGCGCGCATTGTTCGTGATCCCGCGGTGGTGGAGGTAGGCGCCCTTGGGGAAACCGGTGGTGCCCGACGTGTACTGGATCTGGACCGGATCGTCCGGACTCACGTCGGGAAGCTCCACGTCGTCCCGCGCGGAGGCGACAAACTCCTCGAAGTCGTCGAACGGGATGAGCTCCTTGAGATCCGGCAGACCGTCGGCCACCTGCCTCAGCGATTCCTCCATCGGGTTGCCGCGGAACGAACGCAGGTAGAAGATGCCGGAGGACCGGGACTGCCGCAGGACGTACTCGAGCTCTTTCGGCTGGTACGCGGGATTCACCGTGACCAGGACCACGCCGGCGAGTCCCGCGCCGTACTCGAGCAGCACCCACTCCGGAATGTTCGGCGCCCACACGGCGACCCGATCGCCCTTGTCGAAGCGGGCAGCCAGCGCCCGCGCGACGCGTTCCGCGTCGGCCAGGAGTTCGGCGTAGGTCCAGGACCGACGCTCGCCCGGCACGCCCTCGATCAGAGCTGCCTGGTCCGGAGCTCTGGCCGCGGCGTCGCGCAGGATGCCGCCGACGGTCGTCTCGAGGACGGGTGAACTGGTATCGGCGGGAACGTAACTCTCGATCAGCGCCATCTCCGTCTCCTATGGAATCTGCAGCGGATTATCGTAGCCGTTCGCAGTTCCGGTCTGCGTCGTGGCGACGGATCTCCTCGATCCGGTCGGGCGGCCAGCCGCTGCCGTTCGAGCCGGTGGCGCGAGGCTGAACAGCCGAGCGCGGCGGACAGCGGACAACCCACCGGCGATCCGGTCGTGTCACTCGCCCAGGACGCCTTGGGACCTGCCCGACCTGCCTCCTGCGTGTGCGCCGCATGAGTGGTTCTGGTCTGACTAGTCAGATAGAGTCTGCCTATGACGATCACCTACTCGACCTACGAAGCGAAGGCGCGCTTCTCGGAAGTCCTCCGGCACGTGCGCCGGGGAAAGACCGTGACGATCTCCTACCGGGGAGAGCCGGCGGCAGAGATTCGGCCGATCCAGCCAAAACAGCAGACACTCGAGGAGCGCCTGGAGGACCTTGGGCGTCGCGGGGTTCTGGCGCCTGCCAGCGACCCCAACGCAGTGATTCGGCCGATTGCGCACCGCCCCGGCGCTCTGAAGCGCTTCCTCGCTGAGCGGGCCGCAGATTGACAATCGCGTACGTAGACAGTTCCCTGCTCGTCGCCGTCGCCCTTGGGGAAGAAGAGCACCAGCAGCACGTCTCCCGACTTGATGGTACCAGGCGCCTCGTATCCTCCAACCTCCTTGAGGCCGAGGTTCGTTCCGCGCTGACCCGAGAGCGGATCCCGGCCGCGCCAAAGTTGCTGGGACGGATTCAGTGGATCTTCCCCGACCGTGTCCTGACCCGTGAGATCGAACGGGTTCTCGGAGCCGGTCGCCTGCGCGGCGCCGATCTCTGGCATGTGGCGACCGCGCTCTATCTGGAGCCCAGCCCAAACGAGCTGACCTTCCTGACGGCGGACATGCGCCAGCGGGAAGTCGCCGTCGCTGTCGGCTTTCGGGTGTGAAGCGCCAACCGGCCCGTCCCGCTGCTACGACACGCGCGAGCACGGGGACCGGGTGGCCGGCTACATCGGCGCCGGCCGGGTCTTCGCGAGACCGTTGAGCACTGCAGCGAGTGAAACGCCAACCGGACCCACCCACCCACTTGCTACCCTCCGCGCCCATGATCAACCAGGTCGCCGAGAAAGTCCTCGACTCGCTTTACCGGGTCGTCGTGCCGCTGCCGCGGAATCCGCTCAGGGAAGTGAACAGCTACGTCCTTACCGGGGACGACCGCTGGCTCGTCATCGACACCGGAATGAACCGCCCCGAGTGCCGCGAAGCTCTGACCGCGGGACTCGACGAGATCGGCGTGGACCTGGAAAAGACCGACTTCCTGGCCACCCACCTGCACGCGGATCACCACGGCCTGATCCCGGAACTTCTGCGGCCGGGGCGTACCGCGTCGATGGGCGCCATCGACGCGGCGTCAATGGGCCGGGCCCACGGCGGCTGGTCCACGGACAGCCCGATGGGCGTGTATCTCAAGCGCAGCGGCTTCCCGCCCGAGGAGCTCGCCGAGTCCTTCCGGCGCCACCCCGGCGCGCGCTTCGGCGGCCAGATGATCGAGTACGCCCCGCTGTTCGAAGGCGACGTGATCGAGATCGCCGGCTACCGCCTCGAGGTCATCGACACACCGGGCCACACCTTCGGCCACATCTCGCTCTACGACCGGGCCAAGCGGCTCTTCATCGCCGGCGACCACATCCTGGGCGACATCACGCCCAACATCCAGGCCTGGGCCGACGACCACGATCCCCTGGGGCTCTACCTGGCCAGCATCGCCAAGGTCGAGGTCCTCGACGTTGACCTGTGCCTCCCGGGCCACCGCAGCCTGATCCACGATTTCCAGGGCCGCTGCCGGGAACTTCGCGAGCACCACGAACTCCGCGGTCGGGAAGTCGTCGACATCCTGCGCCACAACGGCGGGCGGAACGCGTACGAGACGGCGGCGCTGATGACCTGGGACATTCGTGCAAAGTCCTGGGACGACTTCCCGATCATGCAGCGCTGGTTCGCCACCGGCGAGGCGATCGCACACCTGCGGTGGCTGGAGGACCTCGGAGAGCTGCGACGGGAGGACGCGGGCGGGCGAATCCTGTACAGCGCCTGAGCTCTCCGAGCTGCGCTCTCGCCCAGCCACACCGGGGATCTCCACCGGCAGGCAACGACACTTGAAGCCAACCCTCCTTGTCCTCCAACCACGCCGCCGGTTCAGGGCGGCGCAGTGACCCAGCGCCCGCCGTCGGGTCCCGCCACTGGAAGAACGTACGGATCAGGAGTGCGAAGGCACGGACCAGCGGAAACGCGCGTACGAGCTCGGTCCGGGCGAGGCCTGCGTGGCAGGCCACGCCGCAGCGGCTCGGCGCCTACTCGGCCAGAAAAGCGAGATCCTGGCTGGCGCGTTGAACGTTGAACTCCTCCGGATCGAAGCTCTCGCCCATCCAGTCCTTGACCTCCTCGTGCTCCGAGTGATCCGAATCCTGCAGGATCTCCAGTTTGTCGTAGTAGCCCCAGAGTCCTCCGGAGTCTTCGGGCGGACAGCGCCGCCTGCCGCCGATGCAGGCCGGGAGCTTGACGGCCGGATCGTGGGGAAGAACCTTCTGCAGCGTGACCCGGTGCTCCCAGCCATCGCCGAAGTCGTACTCGTACCTGATCCAGTCCTTTTCGCGCTTCAGGAGCTGGCTGATCATGTATCTGCGCTCGTCGAGACGTCGGGGCATCCCGGGCAGCGTGAAATCGTCATCCCACTCGCTGGGGACGCTGTAGACCTGCTCGTCCTTGACGAACATGTGGAGGTGGTAGTCGTCCCAACCCATGACCACCTGAATGACCTGATGCAGACGATCCAAGGCCATCGAAGGCGGCACGAGAATGCGTCGCCAGATCGGCGGCTTCGAGCCTCTCAAAGCTACACGGAGTTGGTAGGTCACGCGCTGCGCCATGTTGCAACCTCAAGTCTCTCAGTTTCCGGGCCTCCGGACAACTCGCTCGCCACAGCTCTGTCTGTCCCGCAGTTGCCCCGATCTCACGCCAGACATCGCGGTCGCACGTACTGGACGCTGCCTCTACGTTGGCCGATGGCAGCTGCATTCACACTCGCGGGACGAATTCCCGAGCTACAGCGTTCCCCGAACGCCGGAGAGTCCGCCAACCATGCGAGCCGCGCTGTCCGCTTCTTCCATGCGATTGGTCAGGTTCCTGAAGGCGTTGAGCGTGCCCTTGATCGATACGGCCACACACGGGCCGATACCTGGCTTGCTGACTACGACATCCACATCCTTCGTCTTCAAGCCTCCCAGCACCGTCAACTCGCCTCCCGCCGCGCTCTCCGGGTCGTGAACCAGCACATGGCCGCCACGCGAGCGACGCACGGAGAAAGGCGGTCGCGGAACGATGTCGTCCTAGGTGAAAGCCGCCTTCAACCACGAGGCGGCAAGCGGTGTACCAGTGCAAGGGGCGGATGTGGGCTTGGCTCTGGGACTTCCCGGGCACGGAGACAAACGCGTCGAGAGCCTCGGTGAGACCGATCCAGCGACAACGGTTCGCCTGTCTAGCCACGATGCCGCCATCGGCGCAGGATATCGACGCCTTCCTGAAGGTTGCGTTCGTCGTCGGCCTCGATATCACCGTTCAGGCTGACCAGCACGTTGAGGGCCTCGCGCGGCTCGAGTTTCAGCACACCGCCACCCAACGGGTGGCCCTCTATCTCGCAGCTGAGCCGGGTCAGAGTCGTCTCCCACCGCCGGCGGAGCTGACTTGGCGGCGCGTCTCGCCGGTGAACCGCTGGTAGCGGATGAAGGGCGGATTGCCGGCGGCACAATCGAAGCACTGTGTGGTCGTCGCGGCCCACTCGAAGAAGTCCGCACACTCTACGGTTCCTCGCGGCGCCGCCTCCGTCGCACTGGAGACTGCCGTTGCGTCGCAATCGACGCCGGTGCTGCGTGGGTGCAGCGCGAGAAACCGGCCATCGCCGCAGGACGGGTCGAGCATGTTGCTCATCCGGGTCCCGAACCACCCATCGGACCAGCGCAGCGGCGGTCTCAGGTGGTGTGTAGTCGGCCCCTCGGGCCTTCTGGTCGGTTACTTGATGCTCGACCGCCACCATCGGAGAGACGCGCGGGCAATGGTCCTGCGCGCGAGCCGAGAATACATGGTCCCGCGCCGCCCAGGGGAGGCGGATTCCCGGCTGGCTCGCAGCCAGCCGGTCGACGTCACTCCGCCCTGCCGAGCGTCCCCTCCACGGTCGTCTCCATCGACATGGACATGGACATCGAGGAGCCGCCGGCAGTCGGCGTGGCCGCTGGTGTTGGTGCCGGTGCTGGTGCGGCCGTTGGTGTTGGCGCTGGCGGTGCTGGCGCTGGCGTCGGCGTAGCCGTTGGGAGAGAGGGCGTATGTTCAGTTTATCGTGGGCGCATGTTCATTCGGCGCACACAAGCCCGGCGCACCCAGGACCGACAGCCCTGGTTCTTCCATCGCCTGAACATACGCCGTTTCCTTCGGGGGTCAGTTCTCGATGTCGCCGGGGGTCCGGGCTTCGGCGTCGCTCCCGGCCTCCACTTCACCGTCTTGTCGTCCGGGGGCCTCTTGGGACGTGACGGTCACGCTGACCGTCGGCGCAACGGCGATTGGCGGAAGGCCTTCGACCCCATCGGCAATCAGCCGCAGCCCGGCGGTGATCGTCCCGTTCCCGGGCGCGCAGCCGTGGACGGCAAAGGACTCGGTGTGCGACGTGCGGCCGCTGAAGACGGCCGAAGTTCGGTCTGCCGCGCGCCGCGTACAGTCGCTTCGCGCGCCGAGATGGTCGTTGTACACCACCCGGATCAAATGCTGGCGGGCCGGGTCGAGATTCACCGCCTGCACCGCGACTTGAGCCTGTGCGCCCGCTTCGAGTGCGGTCGGCGCGTCGATCAGCTCGACCGACGGCCTCGGTGGAATGTCGAGAGATGTCGCAGCCCGCCAGGTATCGCCGATATCGGGGATGTACTGGCCGAATTCGAGACGGCGAATGCCGTACGACGGCCAAGAGCGCCAGAGCCAGCAACGGTCGCCGTCGAACGCGCCGCGCCGTTCGAACGACAGATCGAACTGATTGAAGCCGAATAACCGCCGACCTTCATGAAGGTCCGACTCGCGCGTCGGAGTCGCCTTCCCGAAGAATGGCCGCCTGACATCCGCCGGCGCGCACCGATCCTTCACCAGCACGAGCGTGTCATCGGTCACGTACAGGTCGAAGCGGGCACGCAGGACCGGTTCGTTCGTCTCGACGATGCGAACCACGGCCTCCGGTATCGCACGGCGGACCAACGTGCGCAGGTCCACGTTACGCGGCGGCGAGCCGGCGGGGCCATCCCAGGCCGCCCGGTCATAAAGGAACACCCGCCGCGTGTCCGGCGTAAGCAGGGCGTGTTGCTTTTCCGGCTCGCGGCGGTTGGTGAGGATGAAGTCCGCCAGCGGCCGCCGGTCCGCCTCGTCTCGGTAGCCGATTCGGCTGCCCGCGAGGTAATAGTCAATCGCGGACCTCGCTAGCGCGATCTCGTCAGAGTCCTGCGCCATGATGTCGCGCCCGAGGATTCCATGGAGGTCGCCCCAGCCCAACACGAAGACGCCCTTGCCGGCCGTCAACGGACGGATCGCCTTGAAGTCCGCCATCACCTCCGCGGAAAGGTCGGTCCGCTCAGGGTCATGGCCCACGCCACTCAGGCGACCCGTCGATCCGAGGAAGACGACCAGCGTCACCGCGACCGCCACGGCGCGGCGAGTCGAGGACGCGCCGAGCAGGTGCGACAGCGCCGCCGACCACAAGACCAGCGGAATCCCGAGATGGAAGAGGCTCTGGAAGTCGTGCGCAAAAGCGTAATGGCGCATCGGGAGTGTCCAGCACAGACCGGAGACCGCGAGTGCTGCCAGCACAGGCCGGCGCCGGGCGGCGATCAGGCTCGCCACGCCCGCGCCGGCGCCGACCGCCACGAGCCACGCCGAGGACTGATCGACTTTCCCGGCGACCAGCAAGGGCAGCGACATTCCGCCGATGCGCGCGGCCTGTTGTTTCAGGTACGGCCACCACGCCAGGTAATCCGCATAGGCCGCATACGCTCCTGGCACTGGATTGAGGCCGAAGCGCCACAGCATCCGTTTGACAGTCGGAACCTCGGTCCACAGCAACTCCCCGCCGAAGGCACGGTATTCGTTGGCGAGGTTGAGTCCGAGAACGAGCATGCCGAACAGGAGCGTCACGACGCCGAGCACCACATGCCGGCCGCACAGCACCGCCGCCACGGCGCGGACCGCCTCCTGGAGGCTGCCCCACGGCGCACGCCGTCGAAGCACGTCCACGGCGCCGAACACAATGAACGGCAGCAGCAGGGCGTACACCTGCCAGCCCAGGAGCAGCGCCGCGCACGACTTGACGACCAATTGCCGGAAGCGGCCTTCCTGGACGAACACGACGATGCCGTGAAAGGTCAGCAGCACCCCGAACAGGGTCGGCACATCGTTGAAGATCATGTCGCTGTAGTAGAGCGCGTACCAGGACGAGCAGGAGAGCAGCACCGCCGCCAGCGCGGCCCACGGGTCGAACAGCCGGCGCAGCGAGAGGTAGGCGGCTACAGCCGCCGCCGCGAAGAACAACAGCATCAGCACCCGGGCGGCGAGTATCTGCGAGGAGGTAGAGTCAAATGGCGCAATGGCCAGCGCGATCAACGCCGTCGAACCCATCGGGAACCGGTTGTAGAGGACGTACCCGGAGTCCATCTCCGGGTCGAGCGTCTGGCGTTCGAACATCAGAAAGGCGTGGTCCGGCGAGAAGTTGGCGGCCAGCGCCAAACCGTGCGACGACAGCCAGTCGTGATGGCCGGGCCGGTAGAAATGACTCCGGTCGTGGCCGAAGACGAACACCGCCGTCATCGCCGCCAGCAGAATCAGCCAGGGCGCGAGCGGACGGACGAACCCATGTGTCAGGCCACCTGGGTCAGGCCCGCGGCGGCTCCATGCGCCCGAATCCGGCCGGCCGGCGAGGCGCACATCCGCCGACGGCCTGTTACGGCCGGTCGGTCGGTTTCCTGCCATGCTTCGCTTCAGTCGGGGTCACCGTCGCGTGTCCGATCGTTGGTTGCAGGCACGACGACAACGCCGGTCATGGCGACAAGCCAGCAGGGAGGCTCTCAGAGCCTTGTTGTCGGATTTCCCCTTCCACAGCAAGAGCGTCCCCTGAAGGCGTTGAGCGTGCCCCTTGATCGACACGGCCACACACGGGCCGATTCCTCGCTTGCTGACTACGACGACCGCCACCCGCAGAGACGCGCGGGCAACGGTCCTGCGCGCGAGCCGAGAATACATCGTCCCGCGCCGCCCAGCGGAGGCGGATATCCGGCTGGCTCGCGGCCAGCTGTCGACGTCACTCCGCCCTGCCGAGCGTCCCCTCCACGGTCGTCTCCATCGACATGGACATGGACATCGAGGAGCCGCCAGCGGGCTGACCTTCCGCCTGAGGCATCTCCATGACCATGTCGGTCTCCATCGTCATGTTCATGCTGTAGGCAGAGGCCAGCCCGGTCGCCTCGTCAAGCTCGTACGAGCCTTCCAGCGCGCCGGACAGGTTCTCGAATCGCATCTCCAGGCCCGGGATGCTTGGTGCGCCCGGGAACTCGAACCCGGCATCCTCCGCTCCGGATACCGTCGCCGTGGCCTCGACCGACGCCAGGCCGTCGCTTCGGTCGGTCAGCGTGTACGTCGTTTCGACTTCGATGCCGAGTGCGCTCACCGCGGCGCCGCCTGTACCAAGTCGAGCCCCGGGATGTCCCGGAAGTCCTCCTGGTTCAGGGTCCAGATGGCGGCTTCGTGAAGCTGGGCGCAGGCGGCAATCGCGATGTCCGACGCGCGGCCGCGAGCCCGTCCCACCGCGCTGTAGATCATCGCGCCCCGACCGGCCGCCTCCGCGTCGAACGGAACGACGGCTGCCGACGGGAGTAGTTGCTCCTGTGCGGTCCAAAGAACCGGGACCACCTCAACGAGCCACGAACACCTCCACCTCCCCTGCCTCAAGCCGAAGCTCGACGCGCGTCACCTCCCAAGGACTCCCAACACCCAGAATCCGACCGTACAAGTCTGTGTCTCGCATCGCCCGAAACTACGGGATCTCCACCATCGAACCTGAAGAGCCCGCTTTGAAGGGCGAATCGCTCCCCCTTGTATCGCCCGTGCTCGCCGGACGACCAGTTGGAAGAGCAGTCCTGGAGCAGGCTCCCCTCACGTGGGACGGCCGATCCTGCTCCTGAACCAGAGGAAGGCAGCCTCCGCATCCGCAACGTTCTGCCGGGTCACCGGACGGCTGTGGGCCAGAGCGTTGCGAATGGCAGAGAGCGCGTGAAACCGGTGCCCCAGACCATCCTGAGTCCCGAACAACTCCCGGAACGCGGGCCACGAGGGCTTTGAGACGATCGCCGCCTCCAGTTCTCTGAGATCGCAGAACTCGAGCCGTCCCGCGAGTGTCCCCAAGTGACGCCGATCACGTGACGGGTCGTCTCTGAGCGCCTGATCGATCCGCTTCTGCGCGTGGCCGAGCGTGTTCGTCAGACCAGGATGTGCGGGGTCACCCAGTTTCCGCTCGATGAGTCTTCGAAGCCCGATCTCGACCTGCCTCACTTCGTTCTCCAGCCGATGAAGCTCCTCCTGCCGAGGAGGCTCCCTGCTCTCGGGAAGCTGCTTCCCAATGGCGCTGCGAATGGCGTCTTGACGCCTTTCGAGGAACTCCTCGAAGTCCTGGAGCGAGAAGGGCCTGCGCAGCAGTACATCGAGCGCCTCTGGTGGTATGAGGTGAGACGCGAGCACTCCGTACAGGGTCTCCCGGCCGTTCTTCTCGATGAGTTCGGGAAGGTACTCGTTCGGAAGGCGATCCCGGATCACCTCACGATTCGTCGTCGAGTCGAGCGGTGTCCGATTCAAAATCGAGTCGATGCTCTCCCCCGCTCCGTTCTTCCGGCCCCACGCCTTGGGAACGATGTGGTGGTCGTCCAGTTCCCGCTTGTTCGGTGCGCCGCCGTCTATCCAGTCCTTCGCACCCTCAAGAATCGTGAGATTGACAACTCCGCTGTAAATGGCGCTGCCCGGCCTGATCGGATGAAGATCCAGCTCACGCAGGGAGTCCGGAACTCACCGATCACCCGAGGCGCCTCCCGGTCGACTCGGTACCATCGGCCCAGGTCGCGATAGTCACCGGCAGCGGTCGACTCGACCGCACTCGAGTATCGCTGGGTGAAGACGCTTGCCCAGTACCACTGGGAGATCTTCCTTTGCGCCCCCATTCGTTCGGCTTCGGGCCGCTTCTGCGCTTCCCTCAGGGCGCCGGCGAAGGCTGGAAGAATGGCTGGGTAGGGAAGGAACCGCGACGAAACCACGCCGTACTGTGCTCGCAGCCGCCCCATCGAGGTTTCGAGAGCCGCCACGGCCTCCGTCCACCGCTCCTCGAACTCCTCCCGGCTCTTGAAGTGAACCTTCTCCACAGCCAAACCGTCGGGGCGGCGCACCCGCCGTTTCTGGCCCGGAACAAGATAGTAGAGGTACTTCGGAGAACAGAGGCCGTCCTGGGCCAGAATTGACATGACCTGAAGAACGTAGACGTTCATCCTCTTGGCGCCAACGAAGGAAAGCCGCTCTTCAGCTTCCCTCCATAGCTCCTTGAGGCCGACGTCCTTGGGCCTGAGGAGGGCGTTCAGCAGATCGAAAATGTCCAGCGCTTGACCCGTGCTGTTGATCTTCTGGAAGATGTCGCACACTTTATCGATGGCGAGATCATCGTCCAGCTCGATGTAGGTCACCTGGTATGCCCGATAGATGTCCCTGACGTAATCGGCAAACTTGGCAGCCATCCTGGCTGTACCCTGCGCTTGGCTCCTCCGATCTTCTCCGTGATCCCCAGCCTGCCGTTCTTCGTTCTCCCAGAATCTCCTGTAGTCGCTGCACCAATCCTCAAGGGAGAATGTGCTCTTGCCAATGATCGCAAGCGGGAGGCAGTGTGTCCTGAACTGCTCTTCCCTGTCCTCGAGGAGCCGGCTGCCCCACCCCCAGTCGCCCCAACTGTAGACAAACGCGTCGTCGTACGCCTCTTCCAGAAAACGATCAATCCTGATGAAGTAGAGGTATCGACTCCGGCGTCCCGGCGCGTTCATCCGGGGCGCCATGAAGGCATAATGCAATGCAGACAGCCGCTGTTGGCCGTCAAGCACGATGTGTTTGGGTTCGCTCCGTGAAGAGGCGTCGTAACCTTGGATCGACTCGCACGAAAGAGCCTTGAAGTTGTCGGATTTCCCCTTCCACAGCAAGAGCGTTCCGACGTAGTAGTCGAGAAAGACGGACCGCAGCAGGTCCCGCACCTTCGGCGGATCCCAGACGAACTTCCGCTGAAAGTCCGGAATCACGTAGTGACCATCGCGAATGCGATCAACCAGCTCGAAGAGGCCAATGTGTGCCGGTTTCTGCGCGTTCCTCATCGCTCCGATGCCTCCTTCGTCGGCTGCTTCGTACGTCTACGACTCTCAACCGGACCGGCCCGACAGCCTGGCGACGAGATCCTGCGCCAACGGCTCGGCGAACGCCGGAGAATCGTCCCGCCAAGCCATCCGCTCCGTCTGTTTCGCCAGCTTGGGCGCAGCGTAGACGTATCGCTGGTCGTACGCGCGATAGATCGCGTCCATGAACTTCTCCATTCGGAGCGGGCTTCCGGCCAGGGGCCAATCGGCGAGTACGGCTCGGTTCTCTGGATCGACCATGGCCAGCGCCAAGGCCTCGTAACGAGAGATGTCGTTCCGCACGCCGTCGCGGCCTGCGAGTCCGAGAAGGACATCGTGATATCGGAGAATTGACTCGACGACTGCGCCATCTTCTCGGACTGCGATGTCGTTGGCTGCCACGTTGCCCGCGTCGTCGGCCTTCAGGAAATGCGCCGCCTCAGGCGCAAGCGGGCCTTCCCGGTTTGCGCGAATGACGTGCAGAAAGCCGTAGACGAGATTGGGATAGGAGATGTGCAGGTTGGTGCAGTCGCCGACCGCTTCTTCCATGCGATTGGTCAGGTTCCTGAAGGCGTTGAGCGTGCCCTTGATCGACACGGCCACACACGGGCCGATACCCGGCTTGCTGACTACGACATCCACATCCTTCGTCTTCAAGCCTCCCAGCACCGTCAACTCGCCTCCCGATGCGCTCTCCGGGTCGTAAACCAGCACATGGCCGCCACGCGAGCGGCGCACCGAGAAAGGCGGTCGCGGAACGATGTCGTCCGGGTGAAAGCCGCCTTCAACCACGAGGCGGCAAGCGGTGTACCAGTGCAAGGGGCGTATGTGGGCTTGGCTCTGGGACTTCCCGGGCACGGAGACAAACGCGTCGAGAGCCTCGGTGAGACCGATCCAGCGACAACGGTTCGCCTGTCTAGCCACGATGCCGCCATCGGCGCAGGATATCGACGCCTTCCTGAAGGTTGCGTTCGTCGTCGGCCTCGAGATCACCGTTCAGGCTGACCAGCACGTTGAGGGCCTCGCGCGGCTCGAGTTTCAGCACACCGCCACCCAACGGGTGGCCCTCTATCTCGCAGCTGAGACGGGTCAGAGTCGTCCCCCACCGCCGGCGGAGCTGAGACGCAGTTACGCCTCTGTCGTTCAGCCGGACGCCGTGAACAGCGTTGGTACAGGTGCAGCGGGCCGCGTTCTCGACGAGGGCTGGTCCCTCTCCACTCATGTACGAGAGAAAGAGGTCGGGCACGGACACATGGGGCACCGCGTACCAGGGAGTTCGAACGCGACACTTGTAGCGCTTCCGGACCTCGACACCGCGAGGCGAATCCAGGTACCGGCTGACCGCATCGGACAACGGCGTCTCGGGGCCGAGCTTGAGCAGGAAGTTCGGTCGATCGTCCGTTCGCCAGGCTGCGACCGTGTCATCGGTAATCGCTCCGGCCTGGAGTTCGCGGCCGCTTCGCACCGCAGGACGGAACAGGTCCTTCGGGATTCCCAGTTCGTCCGCTTCCGACGGGCGGAGGTGGAAGAAGTCGTTGGCGCCGGAAACGTAGCCGATCCCTACGTCGGCTACGCGCCCGAGCGCGGTCGTCAGCTCGGAGTCTCTGAGGTTCTCGTAGGCGGCGCGAATCCGGCTCGGCAAGAGCATCGGGCGGAGCCGAGAGCCCCAACGACGCCACTCTCGGACCGACACGCGAGTTTGCGCTAGCGGCGGTTCGGATCGGAACACGAAGCGCTCGTGGACCGCAACGTCGAAGTGGCCCGTCCTCCCGCCAAAGCCTTCAGCGTAGAGCAGCCAGACATCTTCCGACAGCTCTGCGAACAGTTTTTGCCGAACCGCAACCACCTGCACATCGTCGAAGTGGCTGGCGAACCAGTCGAGCACCGGGGCCGCGTACGGGGCATGTCCGATCTCAGCGGGTACAACGAACGCCATCCGACCGCCGGGCCGAAGCAGGGAAGCCGTCACGATCAAGTAGGGCGCCCAGGACGACGAGAGCCCCGACAACCTGGCGCCCAGGGTGGCGCAGAGCTTCAGAGCCTGGCGGCGCGTCTCGCCGGTGAACCTCTGGTAGCGGATGAAGGGCGGATTGCCGGCGGCACAATCGAAGCGCTGTGTGGTCGTCGCGGCCCACTCGAAGAAGTCCGCACACTCCACGGTTCCTCGCGGCGCCGCCTCCGTCGCACTGGAGACTGCCGTTGCGTCGCAATCGACGCCGGTGCTGCGCGGGTGCAGCGCGAGAAACCGGCCATCGCCGCAGGACGGGTCGAGCATGTGCTCATCCGGGTCCCGAACAGCCCATCGGACCAGCGCAGCGGCGGTCTCAGGTGGTGTGTAGTAGGCCCCTCGGGCCTTCTGGTCGGTTACTTGATGCTCGACCGCCACCATCGCAGAAACGCGCGGGCAATGGTCCTGCGCGCGAGCCGAGAATACATGGTCTCGCGCCGCTCAGGGATGCGGATTTCCGGCTGGCTCGCAGCCAGCCGTCGACGTCACTCCGCCCTGCCGAGCGTCCCCTCCACGGTCGTCTCCATCGACATGGACTCCTCTGTTGAGAGGCGTTTCCTGAAACCTGCGATCAGCGAACCCTACCAGCCCACCGTCCAGGTGAACCGCGGCGCCGCCTATACCAAGTCGAGCCCCGGGATGTCCCGGAAGTCCTCCTGGTTCAGGGTCCAGATGGCGGCTTCGTGAAGCTGGGCGCAGGCGGCAGTCGCGATGTCCGACGCGCGTCCGCGACCCCTTCCCACCGCGCTGTAGATCATCGCGGCCCGACCGGCTGCCTCCGCGTCGAACGGAACGACGGCTGCCGACGGGAGCAGTTGCTCCTGTGCGTCCAGCTCCTCGGTTGTCCGAGGGCCGCGCAGCCACTCGTACAGCACGGGGCTCGACACATTGAGTCGGTGACCCTGCTCCACCAATGCGTACAGGTCGTCGAACGCGTCTCGGGGGCCCGAGAGCGCCGCAATGAGCGCCGAAGTATCAAGGTGGACGATCAATCCTCGGCTCCGAACCAGCTTTCGCGCCGGGAAGCGCGAACTTCGTCGATCTCGGCCTGGACGGCCTCGCGTGTGCGCGCCACCGGCGCCTGACGCAGGTTCTGCGCAGACGCCTCGCCTTCACTCAGTCGATTTGCCCGCGCCACGTAGTCGGCAACCGCTTCCCGCACGATCTGGCTTTGCGGCTTGCCGAACCGAAGCGCGGGCCCCCGCGAATCCGGCGGAGGGTCTCGTCGTCGAGAGAATAGGTGGCCTTTGCCATTAAGGGGGCAATACTGCCATACCTCTCAAGGTTCAGCAATCCAGGGAAGTCCCCGAACCCACGCTCGCCGGCGCTTCACCGGGACTCCAGTCGCAGGCCCGCAGTCGTCGTGACCTTCGTGCCCGCAGGGATGTCCTCGGCCACGACACAGTTCACGCCGATGAACACATCGTCTCCGATCCCGATCCTGCCGATCAGCCGGCCTGCCGGCGCCGACGAACACGTTGTCGCCGAGGGTCGGCATCAGGTGCAGCCGCTTGCCGGTCGGAGCGCCGATCGTCACCTGATGGAGCAGCGTGCCGTTGCGGCCGATACGCACGCCGTTGCCGATCACCAGGCCGGCGCCGTGGCTGATGAACAGCACCCCGCCGGCGCCGTGGCTGATGAACAGCCCCGGTCCGATTCGGGCCCCCGGCGCGATGTCCACGCTGGTGAGAAGCAGCGACAGGCGGGCGAAGAACGGCCCGAGCGCGGGAACGCGGCGGCTCTTGAACCAGTGGGCGATCCGGTGGAGCACCACGGCCTGGTAGCCGTTCTCGAACAGGAGCGATTCGAGCACGTAGAAGGGGAACGGCTTGGTCTTGATCTCGCGCAGCCGGCGCGTGTCCTCGCGCAGGTTCTTCAGCATTCGCGAGTACCGTCGTCGATTCCCGGCGGCGCCGCCATCGGCGCCCTCAGGCCCTCGATCACGCCGCGCAGCTTGGCGATCACGGTGCCCTGGTTGCCGCGCGCGAGCTCGCGAAAGAAGGCGAAGAAGAGCCCCGCCGAAAGGAAGGCCAGGAACGAACACCACTGGATCGGGCCGCCATAGCGCCGGACGAACAGTGCCGCGCTACGGCCATTGAAGAACGTACGGGAAGCCCGGTAGCCGCCGACCGTCCGCGCCACCATGTGGTAGAGCACCGCGCGGTGGGCGTAGTAACAGCGGTAGCCGCGCGCCTTCATCCGCATGCACCAGTCGGCGTCGTCGAGGGCGAGGTGAAACAGCGGATCCCAGAGACCGATCTCTTCGACGACGCTCCGCCGCACCAGCATCGCGCAGCCGTTCACGTAGGGCACTTCCTCGTCCCGGTCGTACTGTCCGCGGTCGACCTCGCCCTCGCCCCGCTCTCGCGTCATCGACTCGCGGAAGCGAATGCGGCCTCCGGCGGACCAGAGACGGTCCCGCTCCCCGTGGTAGAGGATCTTCGGTCCCACGCAGCCGATCGCCGGATCCGTCTCGGCCACCGTGACGAGTTCGTCAAGGAAGTCCGGCTCGACTTCGATGTCGTTGTTCAGCAGCAGCAGGTAGTCGACGCCGCGGCTCACCGCGAGTTCGATCCCCTGGTTCATTCCGAAGACGACGCCCCGGTTCTCCTCGACCCGGATCCGGGTCACGCCCGGATGCGCCGCCGCGACCGCCTCGCTGGACCCGTCGCTCGAACCGTTGTCGATGTGGATCAGCTCACAGGCGGGATACGTCATCGTCTCCAGGCTGGCGAGCGCCTGCAGCGTGATGTCGCGACCGTTGTAGTTCAGGACGATTGCGGCGACGCGCGGTGCTCCTTCTCCAGCCACGCGAGCAGCGTAACGCAGCGGTCCCGGCCGGTAACATCTCCGCCATGCAACGCCTCCTCGTCGCCGCGCTCATCCTGGTTTGCGTCGCTGTGCCCGCAAAGGCGCAGTCGGCCGCCGAGCCGGCGCCGGCCCCCACATGGCCAGGCTTCCGTGGACCAGACGGCATCCCGGTTTCGGACAACGACCGTCTGCCGCTCCACTGGTCGACCACCGAGAACGTGGAATGGAGTGTCGACGTGCCCGGTTCCGGCTGGTCGTCGCCGGTCGTCGTCGGCAACACCATTCTGCTGATCACCGCAACCGCACAGGCTGAGGCGACGAAGCAGCCGGAGTTCGGCACCGAGTACAGCAACGAGTTCATGCGCGAGCTCCGGGAGCAGGGCCTGCCCTGGGAGGAAGTCCTCAAGCGGCACGATGAGCGGTTCATCGAGTTTCCCGACGAGGTCGATCTGGACTACCTGTTGATCGCCTACTCGCTTGAGGACGGCGCAGAAATCTGGCGGCGGACGTTCTTTGCCGGCCCACCTCCAGGCGGCCGCCACTCGAAGAACACCTTCGCCTCGGAGACGCCGGTGACCGACGGCGAGACGATCTTCGTCTACATCACGGGTCTCGGCCTCTGGGCCTACTCGCTCGAGGGCGAGCTGCGCTGGGAGCGGCGTCTCGACCCCTTCCAGATCTACATGGACTTCGGGACCGGCGGCTCCCCCGCCCTGACCGACGATCTGGTCCTGGTCCTGAACGACAATCAGGAGCATCCGTTCCTCGCCGCCTTCTCCAAGCAGGACGGGCGCGAGTTCTGGCGCACGGCCCGCGGACGGCTGGCGGCGCCGCACGCCCCGAACCATCGAACCTCGTGGAGCACGCCCTTCGTCTGGCGTCACGAGGAGCGCACCGAGATCGTCGCGCTCGGGCCCTACACAGCGATCAGCTACGACACGATGGGGCGGGAGTTGTGGCGGCTGACGGGGCATTCGCTGCTGCCGGTGCCGACGCCCTTCGCCTATCAGGGTCTCCTGTACATCACGTCCGGCGTTCACGGAGACCAGAACCGCCCGATCACCGCGGTCCGCCCCGGCGCCGCCGGCGACCTGACCCTGGACGAGGACGAGACGAGCAACGACTTCGTCGTCTGGAACGACAGCCGGGCCGGCCCCTACATCCCGACTCCCGTGCCCTACAAGGGCTCGCTGTGGGTCGTCTACGACCGCGGCATCTTCGCCCGCTACGACGCGGCCACCGGCGAGCGCTTCTTCCAGGCGCGGATCAAGGACTCGAACGGCCACTTCACGACCTCGCCCTGGGCCTACCGGGACCGGATCTTCGCCACGGACGAAGCCGGCACAACCTTCGTCTTCGGTACCGGCGGCGGGTTCGAGCAACTCCGCGCGAACGACCTCGACGAGATGACCCTCGCCTCCCCGGCCCTGGCCGGCGACCGGCTGGTCATGCGGACGCGGTCGAAGCTGTACAGCTTGCGGGAGCAGTAGCGCACAAGCGAAACACGGTGCGCGGCATGGCGACCATGGTCAGACGATGCGAACTTCCGGCACCGGCAGGATGAACTTGCCGCCGCGGCGGCGGAACTCCGCCTGCTGGGCGAGGATCTCGTCCTCGAAGTTCCAGGCCAGCAGGAGTACGTGGTCCGGCGAAGGGTCCTCCAGCAGTCGACCCGGCGCGACGATCGGAATGTGCGAGCCGGGGGTGTAGCGGCCCTGCTTCAGCGGGCTGCGGTCCGCGATGAAGTCGAGCAGGTCCGGGCCGATACCGAAGTGCTCCAGCAGCGTGCTGCCCTTGGCGGGAGCGCCGTAGCCGGCGAGCCGGCGGCCGCCCGCCTTGAGGCCGCGCAGACAGTCCACAACTTCCGTCTTCAGGCGGTCGACTCGCGCAGCGAACGCGCGCCAGGTCTCAAGGCGGTCAATGCCCAGTCCGCGTTCCACGGCAAGAACTTCGGCCACGGTGTCGTCCACCTCTCCCTCGCCTTGGCGCATTACGGTGGCCCGAAGCTGGCCGTGGTGGATCGGCAGCCGCTCGGCGCGTACGACTTCCATGCCGTGGTCGGAGAACAGTCGCATCATCGGACCCAGCGCCCAGTAGGAAACGTGCTCGTGGTACACGGTGTCGAAGGCGAGCTGGTCGAGCAGATCGACCAGGTAGTGCGCCTCCAGGACGAAGGCCCCGCCCGGCGCCAGCGCGGTGTCCAGGCCGGCGACGAAGCCTTGCAGATCGGGGATGTGCGGGAAGGTGTTCGTCGCGGTGATCAGGGCGGCGCGGCCCCGGCGGTCGACGATCTCCGGCGCGGTGTCCGCGCCGAAGAAGCCCTGGTACCGCTCGATCCCGGCGCCGCGACTGAACTCGGCCAGGTTCTCGGCCGGGTCGACGCCCAGAGTCGCGGCGCCGCGGTCGCGGAAGGCGCACAGCAACGAGGCGTCGTTGCAGCCGATGTCGATGACGAAACCGCCGCCCGCGAGGCCGTGGCGCGCGGTCAGCGTGGTCGCCAGGTCGTCGAAGTGGGCGCGGAGGGTGTCGGAGGCGGACGACACGTACAGGTAGTCCGTGAACATCGCCTCGGGCGGCACGCGTTCGACGAGCTGGACGTGGCCGCAACCGTGGCAGAAGCCGACGCGCAGGGAGAAACGGGGTTCGGGACGGCCAAGATCTTCGGCGCTGGGGAACTTGTTGGCAAGCGCTGTCGAACCGAGGTCAAGGAAGTCCTCGACGGCGGGTTCGGCGCAGACGAGGCAGCCGGCTGAGGGACTAGCCATTCAGCGGACCGGAATGCCGGCCGGAACCCGGGTGGCGCGGATCCGCGCCACCCGCGAACCAGTCCGTCCGCCCGTCTGCGGGCGCACGGATGGCAGGCCGGCGCACCTGTACCTTTTCTGGGTGGATTCTGGTCCCTGTCCGAGGCCGTCCGAGAGCCGAGTAGTCGTCGGGCTGCGGTAGCTGCGGGAAACCGGTCTGCAGGTTTCCAAGGTCCCAACGGGTTGGGCGCGGACCAGGCAGTCAGCCATGGTGGAACGGGGCCACGAGTTGGGAACCGTGGGACTCGTGGCCGACGGGCAACTCGAACAGGTCGCCGAGCGCCGAGCGCACCGCGGCCTGCCGCTCGGGCGGCACGACGAACAGCAGGAATCCGCCGCCGCCGGCGCCGCAGAGTTTGCCGCCCAGGGCGCCGGCCGCCATCGCCGCGTCGTACCAGCCGTCGATCAACGGTGTCGTGATCGATCCCGCGAGCTCCCGCTTCATTCGCCAGCCCCGGTCAAGCAGCCGGCCGATCCCCTCGATGTCGATCTCGCCGGCGCCGAGGGCCCGGTGCAGATCGCGCGCCTGATCGCGCATCCGGCAGAGCGAGTCCAGGTTCAGCTCGGTGCGGTCGTCCTGCTCCGAGAGGACCGCGCTCGCGTCCCGCTGGTGTCCGGTCCAGAACATGAGCACGGACTGGAAGAACTCGCGCAACTGCTCGCCCGGGATCCGCAGGTGCTCGACGGTAACGCCGCCGTCCGGCTTGAACGACAGCAGGTTGAGGCCGCCGTACGCCGCCGCGTACTGATCCTGCTTGCCGATCCGCTCGCCCAGGACGTCAATCTCGACGTGGCAGGCTTCCTCCGCCAACTGGCCCGCCGAGGCGCGCTCGCCCTTGTAGGAGTGGAGCGCGTTGAGCAGGCCGACGGCGAAGGCGCTCGAACCGCCAAGGCCGGTCGACGCCGGCACGTCGCCGACGGTGGAGATGTAGACCGGCGGATCGACGCCAAGGAAACGCAGGCACTCCCGGGCGATGTTGTTGTCCAGTTCGTCTATCCGCTCCACTTGCTCGCTGCGCGAGTAGTTGACGCGGACCGGCTCGAAGAACAACTCGCTGTGGCGCTTCACCGTGACGTAGACGTAGCGGTCGATCGTGGTCGAGAGCACCGCGCCGCCCTCCCGCCGGTAGAAGGCCGGCAGGTCGGTGCCGCCGCCCACCAGCGACACGCGCAACGGCGTACGGGTAACGATCAGGCGCGATGCGTCCACGTCTGCGGGGGTTCCAGGCCGCCTCAACCGTGCCGGAGCGCCCAGTCGTAGGGAATCCGGTCGGTGAACGGATCAAGCCGGTCCATCTCCTCCGGGTCGTGCGGCTCGGTCGCGGCGTTCGCCATGATCACCTGCTTGTCGCCGTACGCCTTGTAGCCGTTGGCAATCCCCGGCGGGATCTGGACCAGGACGTGGTTGTCCTCGCCGAAGAAGACTTCCTGCAGCTCGCCGCGCGTCGGCGAGTCCTCGCGCAGGTCGTACATCACGAGCTTGGCCCGGCCGCTGATCACCGCGTTGTTCACGGTCATCGACCGGTGGATGTGCCAGGCCTTGATCGTCCCCGGCCAGGCGGTCGAGAAGTAGATCTCGCCGAAGCCGAGGAAGTGCTCGTCGGTGGCCTTCAGCATGTGCATGATCTTGCCCCTCTCGTCGACGATCTGACGAAGCGGAACCACCTTGACGCCGTGGATCATCGCTGGTCCTCCGGTTGCACATCCCACCGCGGTGTCGAGGTTGTCGCCTGCGGCCTTGAGACGCCGTGGAGCAGCCTTCGCCCTCCGGTTGCCCGGCGCCGCGCCGCCGCGCCGAGACGCGAATGCCGCCTGACGCCGTGGATCATCCCTCGTCCTCCGGTTGCAGGGCCCCAGGTCCGACTGGCGCGCTGGCCGCGTCGGCCCCGGAACGCGGGCTTCCGGGCCGCAGCCGGTCCCGGCCGGACGCGCCCACCCAACGCAGCGAGCCGTCCAGCCGCCCCGAGTCGAGCAGGTGGTTGAGCCAGCGCAGACGGACGAAGCGCCGGTCGCCGTACAACGCCCCATCGAGGCCGATACGCCGATAGTCCTCGATCAACCGGGCGGCGCCGGTCGCCGCTTCCCACCGGAACTCGAAGTCCGGGAAGGCGCGGGCGAACTTCTCGAACGAGGCGCGGTAGGTCCGTCGGTCGGCGCCGGGTTCGCCGCGGACCTCCAGGTCGCAGCCAGGCACGAGGTCTGCCGCGATCTCAGCCAGCTCGATCACGCGGTGGTTCAGGTGATCGGCGCCCGTGTTGAATGCCTCGTTGTGCACCAACGCGAGCGGCGCCTCGAGGACCCGGCAGAACGCCGCCGCCACGTCCCGCACATGGACCACCGGCCTCCAGGGCTTGCCGTCGCCGTGGACGACGACGCGCTTGTTCGCGAAGGCGGCGCCGGTCAGGTCGTTCAGGACCGTGTCGAAGCGCATCCGCGGCGACAGACCGTAGACCGTGCCGTTGCGCAGAAAGGTGGGCGAGAAACCGTCGCTCGCCAGGTCGCGAATCGCCTCTTCGCTCTGGACCTTGGACCTCGCGTACAGCGTCCGCGGGTCGAGCGGCGAAGTCTCGTCGACGATCTCCGCGCTCGACTGCCCGTACATGATGCACGACGACGAGAACAGGAAGCGGCGCACGTCCGCCTCGCGCGCCAGTTCCGCCAGGCGCACCGAGGAGCGGTGGTTGATCTCCTCCGTCCAGGTCTCGTCCAGGTTGCCGATCGGGTCGTTCGACAGCGCCGCGAGGTGGATCACGGCGTAGAACGCGCGCAGGTCCGCCGGCCCGAGGTCCCGGATGTCCTTGTCAATCGAAGGGATCGGCAGCGGATCGGCCGCAATCGAGCAGTCGTCGAAGTACCCGACATCGAGCCCCACCACGTCGTAGCCGCGCTCCACGAGAAGCGGCGCCATGACGGAGCCCAGGTAGCCGCGGTGACCGGTGACCAGCACCGGACGGCGGACGGAAGCCGTGCTCATCCCTCCCCCGCCGTTCGCTCTGCCGCTTGAAGCCCGGCCAGCCGTTCGGCGGGCCCGGGCCGAGGTTCGGCGGGCGCTAGCAGTGGCTCTGCGGGCCTGGGCCGTGGTTCGGCAGGCCCGGGCCGTGGTTCGGCGAGCCCGGGCCGTGGTTCGGCGGGCGCTAGCAGTGGCTCTGCGGGCGCGGGCCGGGTTTCGGTGTCCGCGGGCAGCCGTCCTGCCCGCGCGAGCAGCCTCTCGGCGTGCGCGAGCAGCGGTTCGCTCTCCGTGACCAGGCCGAACGGGCATCCCGCCGCGTCGGCCGCCTGACCGTCGCGCTCGTCGTCGCCCAGAAAGGTCGTTCGGGTCAGATCGAGGTGATGGTCGCGCTGGGCCTGGAACAGCATTCCCGGCGCCGGCTTGCGGCAGGCGCAGCCCTCGTCCCAGCCGTGAGGACAGAAGTAGATGCGGTCGATCCGACCGCCCGCGGCCTCGGCCTCGCCGCACAGGCGCCGATGGACCGACGCCAGGTCGTCCGGCGTCATCCGGCCGCGGGCGACGCCGGGCTGGTTCGACGCGACGAGCACCCGCCATCCGGCCCGGTTGAAGGCGGCGAGCGCTTCGCGGGCGCCCGGCGCCCAGCGCAGTTCCTCCGGCTTGCAGACGTACTCCGCCCGCGGCGGACGCACGTTCAGCACACCGTCACGGTCCAGAATGATCGTCGGCGAGCGGGCGAAGAAGGCCTCGGTCAACGGCAGGCGCTCGTGACCGCCGACGCT
Organism: uncultured Thermoanaerobaculia bacterium; assembly: GCA_951813015.1. Taxonomy (GTDB): domain Bacteria; phylum Acidobacteriota; class Thermoanaerobaculia; order Multivoradales; family Multivoraceae; genus Multivorans. The sequence goes on from CATOTG010000007.1 coordinate 278,802, forward strand.
GTAGTAGCGGTGCTCGCTCCAGTAGGCGTGGAGTTCGCCACGGGCGGTCAGGGCCGGATAGACCGCCTCCTCGAACAGCACCTGGTGGTCCGGCAGCAGCGGCAGCACCACGGCCTTTTCCAGGATCGCGTAGCTGATCTCGACTCCGCTGAGTCCCGGTGTCGTCCGGCCGCGGTCGAAGACCGTCACGAATCCGTCCTCGCCCACGATCACGCTGTCCCGCGTGTAGCCGTCCGCGTTGGCATAGACCGTGATCTGCGCCGGGGCGCCGGAGTCCACGCAGGCCCGCCACATGCGATCGAACTGCATCGGCCAGTAGTTGTCGCAGTACAGGAGCAGGAAGCGCTCGTCGAGCTGGTCGGCCGCTTCCTTCACGCGGTACGCGGTCAGATCGTCCGCGTCGGTCACCCGATAGCTGATGTCGACCCCGTACGCCGAGCCGTCGCCGAAGTGGTCGATCATCGCGTCCGCCATGTAGCCGAGCAGCAGCAGGACGCGCTCGAACCCCTGCTCGCGCAACATGTCGATGACGTGGCCCAGAAACGGCTTGCCGTGGAACGGGATGAGCGCCTTCGGCAACGTGTCCGTCAGCGGCGCCAGACGAGCGCCCCGCCCGCCGGCCAGGATCACGGCCTGGGTGGGTCGAGAGTGCATCGTTGGACGTCCGGCAGCCTAGCCGCGCCCTGCGAGATTACCAGTCGATCCTGGTGGCGAACCCCTCCGCCGGCAGGATCTGGTGGGAGCCCAGAGCCTGGCGGTGATCACTGGCTAAACTCCCAGAACCCGTGCAAGACCCCACAACCTTCCACCGGACCCCCATCCTCAACTCGCCCTACGAATTGCCGAGGCGACACTGGGTGTTGGATGAAAGCCGTCAGCCGACAGAGAGTATCGGCGAAGGCCGTCGCGTGGTGTCCTTCATTTCGCCGATTCCCACCGCCAGAAAGACGGGGCGCAAGGCGCAGCGGCGACTCACCCTGGACGAAGATATCGAGGCACTTGAGACGCCAGGCGGTCAGCAGTACGAACTGACGGCCCTCATCGGTGGTCTGCGCCGGGAGATTGCGGCCTGGCGCACACTGCCGGAGTCGCAATGGCGCGTGACGCCCGAAACCGCGCGCCTGCTCAAGCATTGGCGCCACCATCGGTTCAGCGGCATCCGCCCGTTTTTCTGCCAGGTCGAAGCGGTTGAGACCGCGATCTGGCTGACCGAAGTCGCGCCCGCCGTTGGCAATCGCGGGCGCCGCTTCCTGGAGCAGATCCAGGCGGCCAGCGAGCAGGCGAACCCAAGACTGTCGCGGATGGCGCTCAAGCTCGCCACCGGCGCCGGCAAGACCACCGTCATGGCCATGCTCATCGCGTGGCAGACGGTGAACGCCGTTCGCCACCCCGGGAGCCGGCGTTTCACCCGCGGTTTTCTGGTCGTCGCGCCAGGCATCACCATCCGGGACCGCCTGCGGGTACTCAAGCCGAACGACCCCGACAGCTACTACGCCAGCCGCGAACTCGTGCCCCCGGACATGCTGCGCGAGATCGACAAGGCGAAGATCGTCATCACGAACTACCACGCCTTCGGGCGGCGGGAGACGATGAAGTTGGCCAGGGGCAGCCGCGCTCTGCTCCAGGGCCGGGGCCCGGAGCTCGCGACTCGCGAAACGGAAGGCGAGATGCTGACCCGCGTGATGCCCGAACTGATGACCATGAAGGGCATCCTCGTCCTGAATGACGAGGCACACCACTGCTACCGCGAAAAGCCCGGCGAAGACGAAGAGGGAAAGCTGAAAGGCGACGACCGCCGGGAAGCGAAGCGCAACCTCGAAGCGGCGCGCGTGTGGATCTCCGGCCTGGAGGCGGCCGAGCGCAGATTGGGCCTCAAACGGGTCATCGACCTTTCGGCCACGCCGTTCTTCCTGCGCGGCTCCGGCTATGCGGAGGGCACGCTCTTTCCGTGGACCGTCAGCGACTTCTCTCTGATGGACGCTATCGAGTGCGGCATCGTCAAGCTCCCGCGCGTGCCGGTCGTGGACAACGTTCCCGGCGCCGAGCTGCCGATGTATCGGAACCTGTGGGAGCACATCGGCAAGAAGATGCCGAAGAAGGGCCGGGGCAGCGGCGCAAAGCCCGACCCGATGTCGCTGCCGACGGAGCTGCAAACGGCCCTCGAGGCCCTCTACGGTCACTACGACAAGACGTTTCGCCTCTGGGCAGAAGCCAGCATCGACGTGCCGCCCTGTTTCATCGTCGTGTGCAACAACACAGCCACCTCGAAGCTGGTCTACGACTACATCGCTGGCTTCCACCGTGAGTCCAAGAACGGCGCAGGGACCTTCCTCAACGGTCGCCTGCCGCTGCTTCGCAACTTCGATGCGGCCGGGGCGCCGCTGCCGAGACCCCGCACGTTGCTGATCGACAGTCACCAGCTCGAGTCCGGCGACGCGCTCGACAGGAGCTTCCGTGCGGCCGCCAAGGACGAGATCGCCCGCTTCCGCCGGGAGATCGTCGAGCGCACCGGTGACCGCGAGCAAGCCGAGAAGCTCACGGATCAGGACCTGCTGCGCGAGGTGATGAACACCGTCGGCAAGGCCGGCCGGCTCGGCGGCGACATCCGCTGCGTCGTCTCCGTCGCCATGCTGACCGAAGGCTGGGACGCCAGCAACGTGACTCACGTCCTCGGCCTGCGTGCCTTCGGCACGCAACTGCTTTGCGAACAGGTCATCGGCCGCTCGCTGCGCCGGCAGTCCTACGAACTCAACGATGGCGGCCTCTTCGACGCCGAGTACGCCGACGTGTTCGGCGTCCCCTTCGACTTCACGGCCAAGCCGGTCGTCGCGCCGCCGCAGCCGCCCGCCGAAACGGTGCAGGTCAAGGCGCTCTCGCCCGAGCGAGACGACGCAGAGATCCGCTTCCCGCGAGTGGCCGGCTACCGAGTCGAACTGCCGAACGACCGCCTCTCCGCCTCATTCACGGAGGACTCCGTGCTCGAGCTCACGCCGGAGCTCGTAGGGCCGACGATCACGCACAATCAGGGCATCATCGGCGAAGGCCACGATCTCACCCCCGAAAGGCTGGAGAGCGTTCGCCAGTCCACGGTCCTCTACGAACTCACCAAGCGGCTGCTCTTCAAGCATTGGCGCGACGCGAACGAGGAGCCGAAACTACACCTGTTCGGCCAGTTGAAGCGCATAACCGCCAAGTGGCTCAAAGACTGCCTCGTCTGCAAGGGGGGTACGCATCCCGCGCAATTGATGATGGCCGAGCTCGCCGACCACGCCTGCGAGAAGATCGCGTCAGCCGTTACGCGAGCCGAGTTACGTCACCGGCCGGTCAAGGCGCTGCTCGACCCCTACCATCCCGTCGGCACGACCCGTGGCGTCAACTTCACCACGTCCCGCACCCAACGCTACGCGACCGGGCGTCGCTGCCACCTGAACTGGGCAATCCTCGACAGCACGTGGGAAGGCGAGTTCTGCCGCGTTCTCGATTCGCACCCTCAGGTCCTTGCCTGGGTGAAGAACCGCAACCTCGGCTTCGAGGTGCCGTACCGGTTCGGCGGAGCCACGCACAGCTACGTGCCCGACTTCATCGCGATTCTCGACTATGGCCTCGGTCAAGACGAGCCCCTGCATGTCGTGGTCGAAGTCAAGGGCATGCGCGGAGAGGACGCGAAGGCCAAGAAAGAAGCCATGGAGTCCTTCTGGGTACCTGCTGTCAACGCGCTCGGATGCCACGGCCGTTGGGCATTCCTTGAACTCGATGATCCCCACCGGATGCAAGACGACTTCGACGAATCGATCGGCGCCGCGTTGAAGGCGTTCGCCGAGGAAGAGCGAATGAAGGAGGCAGTTGCCGGATTGATAGCGATGGGCGGTTCCGATCCGAATGCCGAGTACATCCCCAGACGCCGCGGCGCGGAAGCCGGATGATCCTGGTGGATACGTCAGTCTGGATCGACCACATGCACCGGCCGATCCCGTCGCTCAGCACGCACCTCGAAGAGCGCAACGTTCTGTGCCACGAAATGGTGATCGGAGAACTCGCCTTGGGCAATACTTCCGGCGTTCAGCAAGCCAGGAAGGCTGGCCGGATCACCTTCTCGTCGCTTGAGCCGTGGCCCGGCGACCTCGTCTGCGCCGAAGGCCGCTACGTCGACGGCGACGGCAAGGAGCAGAGCGCCGGCGTCTTCATCGGTCCGGAGTTCGGCACCGTCTCCCGCCCGGATCTGGTGAGCGCCACCCGCGAAGCCGCGGACGCCGGCTTCGGCGCCCTCATCGCCTGCGCTTTCAACTTCGAAGCCCACGCCACCGAGTTCACGAAGCTCGGCCGCGTCCCTGTCCTCAAGGCCCGCATGAACGCCGACCTGCACATGGCCGAAGACCTCAAGAAGACAAACACCGCCAACCTCTTCGTGATCTTCGGCGAGCCCGATATCGACATCGAACCCGCCAACGGCAGCAACGGCGAGTCCGACTGGCTACAGGTCAAGATCAACGGCGTCGACGTCTTCGACCCCTCCGCCGGTGAAGTCCGCAGCGACGGGCCCAAAGGCATCGCCTGCTGGTTCGTCGACACCGACTACAACGAAGAGAGCTTCTTCGTCCGCCAAGCCTACTTCCTGGGCGCCGGCGACCCTTACAAGTCCCTCAGGACCACCCTGAAGGCCGAGATCGACCCCGACGCCTGGGCCACTCTGCACAGCGACACCTCCCGCCCCTTCCCCAAACCAACGACCGGCCGCATCGCCGTCAAGGTCATCAACCACCTGGGCGACGAGGTAATGAAGGTCTTCGGAGTTTGAACCGGCGGCGTTGAACATGCCAGGACTCAATCAGCTGCCGCACGATGTCGAGGTCGCCGAGGTTCCCAACCGCCCGGATCAAGTCGACCTCTTTCCCCTTAGCACCAATGGCGTTGAAGTCGTCAGCGGGTACTTGGGTTGCGACGCTTCCGTGAATACTCCGGCGCGTATGGCCCGCGAGCGATACAGGACTACCCCGGGAATCGTGAAGGTAGATTCCGTTCACTGGGTTGTCATGCGGTGGCCGGCCCTGCTCGCGCTTCTGCTGTTTCTCCCGGGCTGCGGCGCCGGCCCTGAGCCGTCGCCCGACCCTGTCCCCGAACCGCCGCGACGGGTGTTCCTGATCACGGTCGACACGCTGCGCGCCGACCACCTCGGCTGGCACGGCTACCCGCGGGACACCAGTCCTCGCCTCGACGAATGGGTCCAGCGAGGCGTCGTCTTCGACCGGGCCATCGTGCAGTGGCCGAAGACCGGGCCGTCCTTCGCCTCGATGTTCACGAGCCTCTATCCGCACACAACGGGACTGATCAACCGGGCCGCGCAGACTATTCCCGACGACCGCCTGGCGCTGCCGGGCTGGTTCCAGGAACGCGGTTTCACGACGGCGGCCGTGATCTCGAACCCGGTGCTGAGCCGGGAACTCGGCTGGGGCCGCGGTTTCGATCGTTACGAGCAGACCTGGGTCGACGAGGCGACCCTCGACGCGATCGACGAACTCCCGGTCGAGGAGCGGCCGATGGCGTTCCGGCGCCACGTCTGGTCCGACCGCGTGAACGAACTCGCCCGGCCCCTCCTCGCCTCGCTGGCCTCCGAGGAGCGCCTGTTCGTCTGGCTGCACTACACGGACCCGCACGCCCCGTACCTGCTTCAGCCCGGAACCGGGAACCCGTTTCTGGGCGACGAGCACTATGTCGCCGACGAACTCGTCGACCTGACGGGCGCCGAGGGCCGGGCGATAGGCGCCCAGCGGGAACTCCGGTACTACGTGGCCCAGTACGACGCGAACGTTCTGGTCACCGACCGGGCGATCGGCGCCATCCTGGACGAAATCTCCCGCCTCGGCCTGGACGACGGCGGCCTGTTCGTCCTGACCTCCGACCACGGCGAGGAACTCGCCGAGCACGGCGTCTTGTTCGAGCACGGTCCCGTGCCTTACAACAGCAGCGTCCACGTGCCCCTGGTCCTGGTGGGCGAGCCCTGGATCGCGGCCGGCGCTCGCGTACCGGAGCCGGTGGAGCTGCTCGGCCTGTTTCCCACTCTGGTCGAACTGCTCGGAGAACCGCTGCCCGAGGGCTTCGAAGGCCGCAGCTGGCTGCCCGCACTGCGCGAAGCGGCGCCGACCGGCGAAGCCGCAGCCGGCGCCGACCCTGGCGCCGACGCGGATCCGGTCGCCTTCGCCGATGCCGGCGCCTACCAGCGACACCTGCGCAGCATCCAGGACGGCGAGTGGCAGCTCGTCCTGCGCCCCGCCGAACCGCGACCGCGAGAAGGCGACCCTCGAGCTCTACCACCTGCCGTCCGATCCCTTGCAACTTCGGAACGTGGCTTCCGAGTTCCCGGACGTCAGGGACCGCCTGGGGCGCCAGCTCAGCAGGTGGATTCGCGACGCGCCGCGGAACGTGACGCCGCACACCGAGGCCGCGCGCAAGGCGCTCGAGGCGATGGGCTACCTGGAGTGACCGGCGGCAGGTCCTTCGCGATCGAGCAGGTCAGCGTCGTCATCCCGTGCCTGAACGCCGCGACAACCCTGGGAGCGCAGCTTGAAGCGCTGAGCCGGCAGACCTGGCAGGGCGAGACCGAGGTCCTGGTAGGCGACAACGGTTCGACCGACGGGTCCGTGGAACTCGTCGAGTCCTGGCGCGACCGGCTGCCCGGACTTCGCATCCTGCCCGCGGCGGATCGCAGCGGTCCCGCTCATGCGAAGAACGTCGCCGCCGCCGCCGCGACCGGCGACGTGCTCCTGTTCTGCGACGCGGACGACGAGGTCGCGACCGGCTGGATCGAAGGTCTGGTCCGCGAGTTGCGCAAACACGAGGCCGCGGCGAGCCGGCACGAGATCGACCGACTGAACGACGAGCAGGCACGCCGTCTGCACGGCGACCCGGCCCAGCAGCACGGCCTGCCCAACTACACGAACCCGCCGTTCCTCGACCATGCCGGCGGCTGCGGACTGGGCGTCCGACGCCACGTGTTCGAAGCCTTGGGCGGTTTCGACGAGTCCTACGCCGCGCTGGAGGACACCGATTTCTGCTGGCGCCTTCAGCTCGCCGGCCACCGCCTCGTCTTCGCGCACGACGCGGTCGTTCACGTCCGCTTCCCGGCGACGCTGGCCGGCGCCTTCCGCCAGGCAGCGCGTTACGGCCGCTACAACGTCTACATCTACACGCGCTACCGGTCGCGCGGCATGCCGCGGCTGCCGATGCTCCCCGGCCTGTTGCGGCTCGGCTCGCTGGCCCTGCGCAGCCCGCAACTCCTGTCGCGGGTCGCCCGCGGCCGCTTCATCTGGCTGGCTGGCTGGCGGCTGGGGCGCCTCTGGGGCTGCCTCCGCTACCGTACGCTCGCGTTCTAGGCCGACAGCGACGAAAGGAGACCGGCGACGGTCGCGTTCAGATAGCAGCGCGACCTCGGGGCAGAGCCCGCGTCGCCGGGTCGAGGGGGTGGAGATCCGGCAGCCGATCTGTCGCCAGGGCCGCGAAGACAGTGCAGTTCGACGGCGCCGTGATCAGGATCGCCTGCGGGGAATGGCGCGCGTCTGCTGAGAGCCCTTGACTGTCGCCAGGTCGGGCAGGGTCGTCGTCGCGATGCCCTGGAAGATCATGTTCGTTCCGCTGATGAGGATGGCCGCGATCGGCGTACTGCCGGGTCTGGCGTCCGGTTGCGCAGAGGTCGAGGAGGCCGGCCGCTGCGATGACTCCGAAGGGACGTTGCTGTGTCTGGTTGAAGAGGATCGCCTCCGTCCGAGAGAGTCGAAGGCTTCGGAGCGTGGGAACATCCGGGACACCCTCTTGCCGGCGGAGAGGATGCGGTAGTCCTCGTAGAGCCAGCGCTTCGTGAAGGGCCGGTAGAGCACCTCGCGAATGCGGCGGGAGTCGAACTCGAGGGGCTCTCCCTTGGACAATGTGCTCTCGAGCCGGCCCGTCCACTTGATCGCGTGGAGCGAGGCACTGCTCGCAATGCGCTTGAACTCGTCGCTCTTCCTGTGTGGCCGACCGGCCTCCTGCCACTGTTCGAGCGCCCGGTTGAATTCGGCGATCAGCGCCTGCACGCGGTCGCAAAGGTCGAGAAAGGAGAACGAGTAGACATACGCGTCGAGGTTGGTCGCGAGCCCGAGGGCGTCCTCATGACTGACAGAGCCTGGGTCCGACTCGCTTACCGAAGAGGAGCACACCGGCGCCAGCCGCTTCCATGTCGGGTCGCCCGGGTTCACCCAGTCGTGACGCTCGTTCACTGCGATGTCCTGGAACCGGCCGGGCGCCAGGACGCTCGACAGCTCCTCCAGCCAGGCGAACTTCTGCTCCAGCGAGCAGCCGTCCGAAACCTCGGCATAGTGCAGCCGGCCAAACTCCCTCGTTCGCCGCTCCCGGTTCCGCACCAGCAGCGTGATCTGAACGCCGTTCTTCGACTCTTCAAACACCGTGGCGCCCTCGCGTTTCCGCTCAGCACCCCTTGTGGCGGCGTTGCCGCGCAGATTGACGACATGGATGTCGGTGAACTCGTCTCGCAACGCTTTCCGCATTCCGGCGAGCGACGGCGCGTCGGCGAGGCTGTTCGGGTGCACGAAGCAGACAATCCCGTCGTCTTCGTCGAGGCGATCGGAGGCCCAGCGGAACGCCTTGACGAAGAGGTTGCCGGCCGCCTTGACGCCTGACCTGCTCCCGAGCGCCTTCAGCTCACGGACATACGTTTCGCTTACCCGCGATGCGATCTCGGGGTACTCCGCGACAACCGATGCGTCGCCCGCAGCCTTCTTGCCGGCAGACCAGGGCGGATTCCCGACGATCACCCGGATCCTCTGCTTCCTCTGCTCCTGCACCCGCCGCCCGGCTTCGTCCAGACCAGTCCAGCTGAACTGGAGCCCGGCTTGCTTCTCCGACATGAGAAAGGTGTCGGTCAGTACCATGCCGCCAAAAGGTTCATAGGCGCGGCCGGTCGTCCACACCGCACCGGACTCGCCGCCAGTGCCATCAGCATCGCGAGCCAGCTCCGTCTTCCGCTCGTGGCGGGCCTCCTCGATCTTGAGCGCCGCGATGTAGTACGCGAGCAGGACGATCTCGTTGGCGTGAAGCTCTCCCGGCGCCCGAAGGGCTGCGTGCATCTCGCCCGGCGCGCCCTTGCCGCCTTCCTCTGCGCGGCCGTACTTGCGCTCCAGGTCCTCCGACCGCACAAGGTACCTGCCGTTCGCGCCCTTCGCGGTGAGCAAGCGGTTCAGGAAAGTACCCGTGCCGGTGAACGGATCGAGCACGTGGACCCCCGGCGACGTCAACCCCTTGCCGAACTGGTCCCGGCACACCGCGTCCACCGAGCGCAGCATGAAGTCGACGATCTTCACCGGCGTGTAGACGATGCCGAGCGACTGGACGACCGCCGGCATCGCCGCCTTGAAGAAACTCTCGTAGATCTCTCGCAGCACGTCGAGCCGCTCGGCGCCGGAAGCAGCGCCTCGGAAGGCACGCTCCATCGAACGGTAGGCGCGGCTGAGCGGGCGCAGTTCCTCCTCGAACGTGTGGCCGTGATCCCGAAACACCTCGAGCAGCGAGCCGAGGGCGCGGGCCAGCGGGTTCTTGTCCACGAAACCCTCGACAGTCACCACGTGATCAAAGATGGGAATCGTCACCACGTGCTGAGCCACCATCTCGGCTGCGGCTTCCGGCGTGATCTGCTGCTCACCGATCAGCCGCTGGAGATTCCGGTGGAAGCGCTCGAACGCCTCGCCGCTTTCGTCATGCTCCGACAGCAGCCGCGTCACCCGTTGTTCCACCTGCCTGCAAATGACCGCGGCGCGCTTGCCCCAGGTCGCGTAGAGGTGTCTGTCGCCGCAGTGGTCGAGCAGCATGGAGGCGAAGGAGTCTCCGAACTCGAACGGAATGTCGAGCTGCAGGCCGGGCTCCTCGTCGCCCGTTCGGTCGTCCCTGATTCTGTCCGTCAACAGCCGGACCTGGTCGATTCGCTTCGCGTTGAGCCAGTGGTCGATCCGCTCGTCATGCGCCCGGAGGGCCCGCACGACCTCCCAAACCGGCTTGAAGTCGCCGTTCCTCAGCAGGCGCTGGGCTCGCTCCTCGGGCGTCCCGTCGCCGAACTCGTCGACCACGACGGGAATCACGATGTACCCCTGGTCCTTGCCGGGCGCCCGTCGCATCACCCGGCCCACCGCCTGGGTCACGTCGATGGGGCTCGACTTGCTCTCCAGGAAGACGACCGCATCGAGCGCCGGCACATCGACGCCCTCGGACAGGACGCGAACGTTCGTCAACACGCGGCAGGTCGTGCCCACGTGTTCGCCGCCCGCGGACTCCCGTTCCGAGGCGTCAGCCGCCGCATGGCGCCGCAAGCCGCCAAGCAGGGTCGTGCGTTCCACCGCGGGCGTATTCGCATCCAGGTGGTCGACCTCCATGCCGAGGAAGCTGCCGGACTCGTTCCGCGACCGGTGCCACTCCGCCACCCGTTCCCAGGCTGCGGCGACCTTCTTCGAGGTCTTGATCGTGCGGCAGAAGGCGATCGCCGAACGCGCCGGCGTACCCCATTCCGCACGGACCTCACCGGTTCGCCGCTTTCTCACCGTCCCCTCGGATTGCGGCGTCGCGAGTGCGTCCCAGCAACCTCCCAGCTTGACCACGCTCTCCGTGTCAACGGCGGTTCCGTCGAGAAACACGCCGGTCTTGCCGGCCACTGACTCGTAGTCGCCGCTGGAGCGGGCAATCACCAACACCTGATAGTCCGACAGCCAGCCACCGTCGATGGCATCGGCGAAGCTCATCCGGTAGAAGTCCTCGCCGTAGACCGCCGGATCGTCCATCGAGTAGCTGTCGGCATCGTCATACCGCACGCCCGCATCGAGGTCCCGGCGTTGCTTCGCCGTGAACACGCGCGGCGTGGCAGTCATGTAGAGGCGCCGGCGCGAAGGCAGGTGCTCGTCGTGATGAACCAGGTTGAACGGAGAGATGCCCCGGTAGCGCGACTTCGCCAGGCGCCGCTTCGCCGCCGCGGTTGCAGCAGCCTCGGAAAGGCCAGTCGTGCGGTGGGCTTCATCGGCAACGACCAGGTCGAAACGAAACCGAGTCGACTCCCCACCGGTACCCAGCGCTTCACCCAGTCGCACCAGCCCCTTTGCCACGACCGGGGTCGAGTGGTACGTCGAAAAGACGACACGCATCGTCCGTGGCGGCAACGGCTCGGCGAGCGTCTCCGCCAGGGACGACGCATCGGTCGTCACCGGCATCGCCAGCTCCGACAGGTCGCCGACCAACCCTCCATCGCCCAGGGTCTCCTTCTTCCCGACCGTGGTGTCGGAGCAGACAGCGAGATAGGAGTGTCGCAGGGACTGGTCACGCTGCCTCGACCATTCCCGCATCGTCTGCCCCATGAGTGCGATGGACGGAACCAGGCAGAGCACCGTGCCGCCATCGCCTACCGCCTCTTCGGCCGCGCGCAACGCGATGAACGACTTGCCGGTTCCGCAGGGGAGAACGAGCTTGCCGCGGTTGCTGGTCAGGAAACCCTTCCGCAAGGCTTGCAGGGCCTCCCGCTGGTAAGGCCTCAGGGCGTAGCGCTCGAACCGAATCTCGCCCGGCGAAAGGCGCCGATCAACGAACTCGGTCCAGTCCGAAACCCAGTCGTCCATGTCCTTCGTGTGCAGGATCTCGCACCGGGGATCCGCCCGGTTGATCTTCTGCTGTCCCGTCTTCTGTATCCGCGAACTGTTCGTGACCAGAAGGCGCCCCGTGAAGTCGCCGGTACCGGATGCCGCGAGGAAGCTGTCGATTTCGCCGGTCGCTATCTGGCCGGTTGGTCTGTACTTGCACTGGATCGCGGTCAACCCACCGCCGTACTGCTCGGTGTGGCAAGCCACCAGGTCAATGCCATCGTCCGGTCCCCAGCGGTTCGGCCAGTCCTCCCAGAGCCAGACCTTCTCGAACCGATCGCCCCACTCGCCGGGATGAGCCAGAAGGGCTTCACGGACCAGATGTTCGAAACGGCGGCCGACCGCACGCGACGATGGCGAGTCCCTACCCTGCCAAAGACGCAGCGCAGCGCTTCCGCCGTCTCCCGCGTCGGCTGGTCGATCCTTGAGAAGGTCCCGCTGCGGGTCCGCGACTGGGGATGTTTCCTTCTCGGCCAGGCGTGCCAACGCCTCCTCGATTCTCGCCATGACGAACCTCCCTGTTCCGGCGCGCCGGTCTCAGCCCACTCCGCCGCGGGGACCGTCGAGCGCCGGCGGCAGACCCCTGATGATCTCCGCCGAACGGATGCCGATGTGGATCAGCCGCCTCAGGTGCCGAATCAACTCGAACGGGTCACCGGCCCACGCATGCCAGCGATTCGGATCGTCTCGGATGCCAGACTTGCCATCCTGCTTGTGGCGAAGACTCTCGACCGCCCATTCCAGCGGCGACCGTCCGGACACCTGATACTCGAGCGCCTCGGCGGGAATGCCGACCAGGCGACAGCGGCTGTTGACGTGGAGCACCCAATCGTCGGACGGCCCGGCCGACCTGAGTTCCATCTTCCCCTCTATTCTGAGCGTGTCCTCAGCAGATTCCGGGGGGGGGGGGGGGGTGAGCGTCGAAACTGTAGTCGAACCCGCTTCGGTGTCCGTCTCAAGAAGCACATCCGCCTCAGGGCCGTCCTCGTAGCCGACGTGGAGGTCCATCAGCTCTCGGCCCGCACGGCGGAACGCGTCGAAATCCGCTGCCAGCGGTACTCTGGGCAGACTCTTCCGCAGATCGTTACGGTACCGCTCACGCCAGTCAGGCGCATGCATCACGCCGTAGAGATACTCCCAGATGGCGTCCCGGTCGATTGAGGGATCGCTGTACGCATCGCGGAACACGCCGAGACACCAATCTGTCACGTTGTCCCGTCCGGCGGACCCCGAGGTTTCCCCGCCGCCTCCGAACAGGGCGATCGTGCCGCCGTCAACCCGCGCCTCGTTCACTCAGTCTCCAGTCCGGGGTCGCCCAAAGCGGCCAGCGAGCACGTTCCAAGGATGGTCACAAGATGTTGCCATCGGCAGGTGAATCAGACGAACTCCCAGAGACTACACCAGCCCGATCGGCTTGTCCGTCCGGATCCGGACCCACTCCGGACCCACACTCCGGGCGCCTCGCGCCGACCCCGGAAGCGTTCCCTGCGCGCGCCGGGTGAAGGGTGTGAACGTGGTCCCGGGCGGCAGGCCGGAAGCGCTGCGCACGTAGAATCCTGGGCCGTCAGTCGCAGCCGGAAACACGGTGTCGATCACACCGAACGAAGGCACCGTGAAGTTCGGTGGCCAAGGGTGAGGACGGGCCTGAGCGGCGGTGACGCGGGATACGCCGGGCCGCGGAGTTGGTGACCTCGGCCGCGGCTCGCATGACAGGCACAGGAGCAGAGAAGATGACCAGGCGAATCGTCGGCATCGACATCTCCAGGAACCACCTGGACGCCCACTGCCTGCCCGAGGGCAAGACGCGGCGATTCACCAATGACCGGCCCGGGTTCGAGGCGCTGATCGACTGGATGGGTTCCGGCCTCCACTGCGTGGCCTACCAACCCACCGGACCATGGCATCGCGACCTGGAGGAGGCCCTTCTGCGGGCTGGGACGCCGCTGGAACGAATCAACCCGGATCAGTTGCGGCTCTTCGCCCTGGTCCTGGGCAAGCAGGCCGAGGCCCAGGTGCTCGCCCGCATGGCGGAAACGCTCGACGATCTGCGCCTGATGTCGGCCAGTTCCCAGGCGCAGCGCGACCTGATCGAGCTCCAGGCCGCACGCTACGTCTTGATCGACGAACGCACCGCCACCCTGAACGAAGGCACGCAGCTGCGCCTTTCGCTGCTCAAGAAGTTGAACCGCAGCCGTCTCCGGCAGATCGAGCAGGATCTCAGGCGCGTCAACACCGAGATCAGGAAGCTGCTCGAGAGCGACTTCCCCGATCGCGGGTCCGAACCCTCCTGGTGGAACCCGCCCCGAATCGGGACGCCGCCGCGATGAGCGCCAGGCAGCGGCTGCTGCAGTCCTCGATCAGCGCCTACGGCTCGATGCTGGTGCGGCTGCTGCTGGCCTTCGCCGCGCGGGCCATTCTGGCCCGGCTGATCCTGCCGGATGTCCACGGTCTCTTCGCGCTCGCGCTGCAGTTCGTGATCATGGCCTCGGCGATCCGCGACGTGGGCCTGACGCATCACCTGATGCGCGATCCACGCGAGTCCTACGGCACCGTCCTGGCCTGGAGCATCGGCGTCGGCGCAGCGATGTCCGTCCTGCTGGTCGCTCTCGCGAACGTCTTCTCGTATCTGAATCCGGACCTGCCCGGGGTATTGCGGGCGATGGCGGGCTGGATCGTCATCGACGCCGTGATCATGGTCTACCGCACCTTCTTCGAGCGGCGGCTTCGGATCCGGGAGATCGCCGGCTTCGAGATTCTGCGCAGCCTGGTGTATGGCCTGATCGCGGTCGGTCTGGCCCATCTCGGCGCCGGGGTCTGGGCCTTCGTCGGCGGCGAGCTTCTCGCGTCGACCCTGTTCGCGGGCCTGCTGCTGTGGCGGGCGCGCGGCCAGGTCCCGCTGACCGTGGACTGGCAGCGACTCCCGGGCCTGCTCCGCGCGAGCCGTTACCTGTTCGTCGTCTGGGCCGCGTCCCAAGTCTTCCACCGTGTCGACATCTACGTCATCGAGATCTTCTCGACGACCGCCTCCGTCGGCTACTACGACCAGGCCTACTACTTCGCCTTCCTGGTCGCGTTGACCGTGACCCCGAGGCCGCTGCTGCCGGCGCTGGTCGAGTTCCGTGACGACGCGGCCGAGTTCGCGGAGACGTTGCGTCTGGGCACCCTGGTCTTCCTCTCCGGAATCGTCGTCTCGGCCTACTTCCTGTTCTTCAATGCCGAGAAGGCGGTCCAGCTGGTGCTCGGTCCCGAGTGGGTCGGCACGGTTCCGCTGCTCCGTGTTCTCTGTCTGGCGCCCCTGGTCGATGTCTTCACGACGACCGGCGGCGAAGCGCTGAAGGTGCAGAACCGGGACCGCCTGTGGCTGACCACGGTGGTTCTGAACATGCTGGCGATCGTCGGTTTCGGTTTCTTGTTCACCTGGAACTGGGGCCCGATCGGCATGGCCTGGGCGAACTTCCTGCGCCTCGGCAGCCTGTTGATGTTCCTCAAGGTGCTCGGCATCTTCGCGGGACAAAGACGCCGGCTCGTCTCCAGTCTGGCCCAAGTCTACCTGCTGCCGCTGCCCTTCTTCCTGGTTGCGGCGGCCCTGCTGCCGGCAGGAAGCTGGGGTCGGTTGCTCGCCAGTGTCGCGGCAGCGGCGCTCGGCGGCGGCTTGCTGACGCTTCGCTTCCTGCCGGACTACCGGCGGTTCTTCGGCAGAGCGCAGGCGGCGCCTGCCGGCATGTCCGGCAGCCCGGACGGCGGAACGACTCCGTGACCGATCGCCGAGCGCTCCACCTTCTCGCCGCGTCCGTCGCGGCCCTGCCGCTGCTGACCCTCCTGTTCGTGCCGGTCCGCACGATCGACGACGCCTTCATCACCTTCCGCTACGCGCGCAACCTGGCCTCGGGTGACGGCCTGGTGTTCAACCTTGGCGAGCGAGTCGAGGCGGCAACCAGCCTCTCGTGGACGCTCCTGCTCGCGGCCGCGGAGACGATTCGCCTGCCGATAGAGGGGACGGCGCTCGCGCTCGGTGTGTCCTTCGCCATGCTGGCGTTGCGGGAGGCGTATCTGCTCGGTCGCCGCCTCGGCGCTTCGCCCGCCGCGAGTCTGGCGGCGGTCGCCCTGGTGGCGGTTCACGGTCGCTTCTGGCTCGTCGCCGCCAACGGGCTCGAAGGCGGTCTGTTCGCGTTCCTGGTCGTCCTCGTCGCTCGGAAGACCGTCGAGGACGCGGACGCCAGGCTGATCGGCGCTTTGCTGGGGCTGCTGTTTCTTACTCGACCGGAGAGCCTTGCGATCCTGCCCGTCGTCGCCGGCTATCAGTTGCTGGACGCAGGTCGACTCGCGGGGTCCGCCCCGGGGCGTCTCGACGGCGACCGGCTCGGCGGCGCAGGACGGTCGGATCGTCGGCGCCGGGGGACAGCCGGGAATGGGGCAACGAACGCCGACGGCCGGTCCGCGCTCAGGCGGCGCGCCGGCGTGACGGCGCTGGCCGCCCTCGCAATCGTCGGCGCCGTGACGATCTGGCGACTCGACTACTACGGCGCCCTGCTGCCGAACTCCGTCGCCGCCAAGTCCGCGTTCTCCGCGGGGCCGGAGACGCTGCTGGAGAATCTCCTCGCGGGCCTCTCGTACACCGTCCGGTTCGAGATCGCGCACGCGCCGCTGATTCTCGGCACAGCACTCGCGCTCCTCCTCAGACCAGGGAACCGGGCGCTGTGGTTCGCGCTGCTCGTCGTGGCGACGGAGATCCCGGCGGTGCTCGTCAACGGCGGCGACTGGATGCCCCACTACCGGCTGCTCACGGTCTTCCTGCCAGTACTCGCAGCCCCCCTTGCCCTCGGCCTGTCTGCGACCTTCGAAGACCGGGATCACCCGGGCCGCCGGCGGCGCCGGGCAACCTGGGTTCTCGCCCTGCTGGCCCTGAGCGCCGTGTTCATGCTCGGCCGCAGCCCATGGCAACCCTCACCCGCTCCACGTGTCGGGTACCACCCGATCGCGAACTGCTACCGGTTCATGGCCACGCGCCTGCGCCCCCACCTCGAGCCGAGCGACATCGCCGCTTCCGAGGCGATCGGACTCTTCGGCTGGGTTCTCCAGGACACGACGATCCACGATCCGCTCGGCCTCGCCTCTGCCCACCACGCACGCCACGGCGAGTACCACGGCCAGTGGGGCAAGACGGACTACAGGCACCTCCACGAAACGCAGCCCGCCGTGCTCGTCCTCCACGAGGGTTCCGTGGTGACCCCCGAGAAGATCGACCGGGGAACGAACGGCGCCTTCACCCGCGACTACTCCGCGTGGTTCGTCAGCGACCCGCGCGCCTGCGCGCCGTACCGGCTGATCGTCTACGTGGACAACCGCCACCTGGAGCGGCTGCGGCCGGCACTGGACGATCTGGTTGTCGAACCGCTGGCGCGAAACGGCTAGCGAGTCCGACCTCTACTCGGACAACAACCGCCGGCGCAGCCAGATCGAGCCGAAGTGGGTGTCGTGGTCCTCGACCTCGACCGGCCGGTAGCCCGGAATCGTCCGCTCGAGGAAGGCCTCGTCCGCATGACGGATCATCGGCGCGGAAAGCATGATTTCGAACTCGCGGTTGAAGCTCAGGAAGGCCTGCAGGAGCATGGCCTCCGTGCGGTAGAGGGGCCACTTGGCGCGGAAGATGTACTGCTCGGCCGGATACGGCGTGTTGTAGGGGAAGTGGATGTCGTGGATGTGAACCACGACGCCGGGCCTCAACCGCGGCAGCACCTCCAGAAACAGGAACGCGACATCGCCGCCGAGCTTCAGCACGTGGGTGGAGTCGATGAAGAGCACGTCGCCGGCGTCGAGTTCGGCGAAGACCCCTGGATCCGTCGCCTCCACCTTCGAGACGACGGCCTCGACCACCGGATCCTCCAGGTCCCGGAGGCGCCCGGTAGGGAACGGATCGATACAGGTCATCTCGCAGGAGCTGCCCTCGCGTCCGTTGGCTGCCGCCGCCAGCCACGCGTAGTACGTCGACAGCCCGGACCCCACCTCGATGTATCGAGCGGGCCGGAACTCGCGCACCATGAGCCAGGTGGTCAACGCGTCGATCACGGGGAACCCGGGGCCGTAGCCCAACGCCCTGAGCTCCCCGTGCGGCGGCAGCGCCTCGAACTCGCCGCCGTGGGCATCGATCAGTGCGGCGAGCAGCGCCTTCATCGCCTCCAGGTCGTGGTGGACGCCGACGAGTTCGCTCGGCCGGTCCCAGAGACCGCGGGTCTCGGCAACTTCAGAGAGCACCGGCAGCGGCGAGTAGAAGTCGGCCGTGCGGGCGACATTCCAGCCCGCGCGGCGCAGCGCCGAGAAGACGGCCGCGTGGAGCCGCCGGTACGTCGTTCTGGCCAGCCGGAGCATTCCAGGCCGACGATAGCCGGTTTGTAGCCGCGGGTCTCCAACCCGCGGCTACAACGCGCCGTGAAGCAACGACGATGCACCACGGCAACGGCCGTCTCCGGGTGCGCGGACCTTCCGGTCCGCTGCCGCCGAAGGCGGCCAGACTCGCCGGTTTCGTTTCTGGCGCGCAAGCTCCCCTGTGCTCTAGCGGCGCTGCAGCCTCACGCCGACGACGATCGTGCGGCCGGGCGTGACGAAGCCGGGGACTTCGAAATAGTCCTCGTCGAGGAGGTTCTCGATGCGCGCGAAGGGCCTGATCGACCGCCACTCGTAGCTCAGGTGGACGTCGACCCTGGTGTAGTCGTCCATCACGCCGCCGTCCGAGTCGATGCGATCGGAGACGAAGGCCGCCATGAGCGCCGCGGCGAACCGCTCGGTTGGCCGCACCTGCGCCACTGCGGTCGTGCGGTTCTTCGGGCGCCGGGCCAACGGGTTCCCCGTCGCCTCGTCCTGCGTCCGGTTGTAGGTGTGCGAGAACTCCAGGCTGTAGTCGATGTTCGGGCGGTACCGCAGCCTGAACTCGGCGCCGTTCGTGCTCGCTCGGGCCACGTTGCCGAAGGTGAAGCTGGCCAAGTCGAACTCGATCAGCTCATCGAAATCGATGTCGAACCAGGTCAGATCGAGCGTCACGCCAGAATCGCCGAGACGTTGCTCGACGCCGATGTCGTACCCCTCCGCGGTCTCCGGCAGCAGGTTCGGATCGCCGGAGAACGGGAAGTAGAGCTCGTTGAAGGTCGGCGCCCTGAACGCGCTGCCGTAGCTTGCGTGGAGGCGCCCGCGGCCCTCGCTCCAGGCCCCCGAGACGGTCACGCGGCCACTCGTCTCGGAGCCGAACGCGGAGTGGTCGTCGCCCCGTACGGCCGCCGTCAGATGGAGGTCGTCGGTTGCCGCCCACTGGTCCTGGACGAACCACGAGTCGAGATCGGCCTCCTCGTCGAAGGTACCCACGCTCCGACCTCTCCGGTTCTCGCTCGAGAGTCCGATGTTCAGCAGGTTGTCGGCGGCCAGAGTGATGTCGGACTGCAGGTCGATCTGGCGGATCCCGGAACGGATCTCGTAGTTGTTCCAGACCGTGTCCGGGTCGGCGCCGAGCAGGGTGGCCTCCGTCCGGCCGACGCGCAGAGTCTGGCGCCAGAACGTGCCGAGGTTCTTCTCGACCGCCAGCGCGACCGTGTCCTCGTCCTGCGCGGCCATTGCGTTCAGGTCCTCGAGGCCGAAGCCGTCCAACGCGTTGTCGCCCCGGTAGGAGCGGACTCGCAGGTCAATCCGGCCGTCGTCCAGGAAGGCCGCGCCGAGACGCGTGCTGTAGGTCCGGTTCTCGTACGGATCGTCCTCCACGGCGCCGCCCTCGATCACGCGGTGGGACACGCCGCCGGTGCTCAAGTCGGTCGCCGACACGCTGAAGTCCCAGCGATCCGCCCCGCCCAGCAGGCCCAGATCGAATCGATGGTGATCGTGGTCGCCGGCTTCCGCCGTCCCGTCGACCCGCCAGCCCGGCGCGCCGCGGCCGGTCGTGATGCTGATCACTCCGGTCATCGCCTCCGAACCGTAGGTCGCCTGGGGACCCCGCAGCACCTCGATGCGTTCGATGTTGGCGGCCAGGAGATTGGCGAAATCCACCGTGCCGCCGACGACCGAGTTGACCCTCACGCCGTCGACGAGGACCAGCGCCTGGGCGCCCGAGCCGCCGCGCATCCGCACGGTCACGATCTTGCCCGGGCCGCCGGTCTGCGTGACCTCGGTGCCCGGCACCGTGCGGAGCAGGTCGAACACCGCCACCGGGTTGCGCCGTTCGATCTCCTCGGCCGCGATCACGGTGACCGAGCTGCCGACCTCCGAGGCCGGCGCCTCGTACCGGTTGGCGCTGACCACGATCTCCTCCGCGATGACCGGCGTCTCGCGTTCGGCTTCGTCGGACTGTTGGCCTGCCACCGCTGTCGGCGCCGCCAGCATCGTTGCCGTGACTGCATGGATCCACCGCCGGCTGCGGCGGCGCACGCCGTGGCCGGGGCGCACGGACTCGCTGCGTCTCTTGTCGTTCATTCGGGCCTTCCTCCCCCTTAGGGATTCCTGCTCCGAGCGACCCTTCCGGGGCCGGCGGAGCGTTGTTGCCTCGGCAGACAGCCAGGTCTCCTGACTTACCTTCGTCCTACTGGCCGGCCCTTCCCATCCCTTTTCGGGACAGTGGTTATCGCCGGTGTTCGTCCGGATCACAGTCGCGGGGCGGTGGGAGATTCGCACTCCCTTCCCTTGAACTGCCTGCGTTCTGATGTGTGCTCGGACTCTTGCCGCGATGTTCCTCTTCGCGATTGAAGAATCAGACTGCGATCGGCCACACTAGCACTAGCAGCCGTGCGAAGCGGCCTACAATCACGCGATGCAGAACTCGACGGCGGAGCAACTCTCCCTGCTCCCGGACCAGCCCGGCGCCGCGATCCGTCTTCACGCCTCGAACCGCCTGGAGACGCTGGCGGCGTGGCTCGCCGAGGAGATGGACCGCAATCCCGCGCAACCGCTCGAGCCGGAGCGCATCGTCGTGCCGGACCCGCTGCTCGGGCAGTGGCTTCGGCTCGAACTGGCCACGCACCTGGGGGTCGCCGCCCACCTGAAAGTCGAGCTGCAGGCCGAGTTCGCCTGGGCGGCCATGCGCGAGGAAGTCAAGGCGCTGACCGGGGAATCCGTGTACGGGCCGCCCTACCTGCGGTGGAGGATCTTCGACCTTCTCGCGGAGTGGACGGGAGACGACGAGATCGCGCGCTACCTCGAGGACGGCAACGCACGCAAGCGTTTTGAACTCGCCGACCAGCTCGCCGTCGCCTACGACCGCTGCCGCGTGTACCGGCCGGAGAGCATCCGCGCCTGGCAGAGAGGATCGGAAGACGGCTGGCACGCTCGGATCTGGGCGGATCTGGCGGCCGCGGACGCCGAGCCGCAGCACTGGGTGGACGCGATCGACCGCTACAGGGAAGCACTCGCCGGACGCACTGCGGCAACCCGGAGGAAGCGCGTGAGCTTCTTCCATGTCGCTGCGCTGTCGCCCACCTACGTCGAGGTACTGCGCCTCGCCGCGCAGGTATTCGACGTCGACCTGTACCTGCTCAGTCCGAGCCGGCGTTTCTGGACCGGTTCGCCCGGTCCAAAGGACGACGACAAGGCAAACGAACTGCTCGATGCCTGGGGCGGGTCGGCACGCGACCTGCGGGAACAGCTCCGGCTCGAAGGGGGCGACATCGTCGTCGTGGACCGTCCCGCGGCAAAGGACGCGCCAGGCGACGCTTCCTGCCTGTGGGCCGTGCAGCAGGACATTCTCGGCAGCGGCTCGCGAGTCGAAGCAGCCAACGACGAACCGGTTGAATCGGACGACTCGATCCAGATCCACGTCTGCCATTCCCCGACCCGCGAAGTCGAGGTCCTGCACGACCGGTTGCTGGGCCTCTTCGACGACCATCCGGACATCCAGCCCGCCGACGTGCTCGTGCTCACGCCCGACCTGGACACCTACGCGCCCCTGGTCGAGGCGGTGTTCCGCTCGGCAGGCCCGATTGGCGTCAGCGTCGGCACACGGAGGCTCAAGGAAGGCGCCGCCCTGACCGCCTTTCTCGATCTTTTGGAACTGCCCGACTCCCGCTACACGGCGAACGACGTCCTGGCGCCGCTGCTCGCCGCGCCCGTGCGTGCCCGCTTCGGGATCGACGACACGGGACTTGCCACGATCCGGGGCGCCGTCGCCGAGTCCCGGATCCGGTGGGGCATCGACAAGGACCACCGCGCCGAACTCGAGGTGCCGGCCTCCGCGAACCACAATTGGCGTCGCGGCCTCGACCGGCTGCTGCTCGGCTACGCGGTCGAAGAAGGCCACGTGCTGGTCGACAAGGTGACCCCCAGCGCCCTGGATCGCTGGGGCTTTCATGCCGGCGCCGGCGATTACGAACTTCTCGGCCGCTTCCACCGCTACTGCGAATTCGTCCAGGAGCTGAGCGGCTGGTCGGGGATCGAAGACGACGCCGACGGCTGGACGGACCGCCTCCAACAGGACATTCTCGGCCGCTTCTTCAGCACCGGGGGGCGCGCCGGCGCCGAAGCGGTCAGGGAAGTGAACACCGTTTCCCGGCTCATCGACGAGTTCCACGAGGAGTGCCGGCGGGCCGGCAACACGGGGTCGATCCCGTTCGCCGTTGTGCGAGACGCGCTGAACGACCTTGCCGCAAAGTCCGCGCGTTCCGCGCCGAGGCTGGCCGACGGCATCGTGGTCGCCGGCCTGGTTTCCGGGCAGATCTTCCCCGCCAGAGTGATCTGCGCCATCGGGATGAACGACCGCGCCTTCCCGCGCCGGCCGGCGCCCGAGCCCTTCGACTTCCAGGCCGACCTTTTCGACCCCGAAGCGCCAAGGCCGGGCGACCGGGATCCCCGCCACGAGGACCGTTTCGCCTTCCTCGAGGCCCTGCTCGCGGCCCGGAACTGCTTCCTCTTGACCTACACCGGCAGAGATCTGCAGGAGGACAATCCGATTCCACCGTCGGTCGTCGTGAGCGAACTGACCGACTACCTGAACAGCCGCTTCCGTGCGAACCGGGCGCCGGACCAACACGATCGCCGGGAAACGAAGCACCCCCTGCAACCGTTCAGCCGCAGGTACTTCGAGTCGGACGCGCCCGCCCTGTTCAGCTACTCCCGGCCCATGCTGGAAGCCGCCACAGCCCTTCAGGCCCGGGCGAGGACCGGGACCCCAGCCGCTTCGCCGGTGAAGTCGCCGACGACGAACATGCCGACGCTCCGGTAGAACTCGAACTGGAGGATCTGATTCGCTTCGCCGCCAGTCCCTCGAAGCACTTCTTCCGCTACCGGCTGGGCGGGATGCTGGATACCCGCGACGAGGAAGTCGCGAGCGACGAACCTCTCGAGCTGAACGCCCTCGAGGTCTGGCAACTCAAGAGCGATCTCGCCGGAGGCGCCGGCGAACTGGACGGCGAACGATCGCTCGAACTGGCGGCGGCTCGCGGCCTGCTGCCCGCGGAGAACCTCGGACGCGTCCAGCACCGGCAGTCCGCGGCCCAGGTCGCGGAACTCGAGCAGGCGCTCGAGCGGTTCGGGGAACATCGCGCGGCCTTCCGACACAGCGTGGAGGTCCGGTTAGGGAACGTCCGCCTGACCGGCGCGGTCGAGCAGTTTGATCAAGAGAGCGACGAACTGCTCTTCTGGCGAGTCGGCAGCCTGCGCCCGAAAGACCGCATCGCGTCCTGGCTGCGGCTGCTGGCGCTGATCCTTGAACGGGAGCGGACGGCTGCGGCTCATCTGTTCGGCTGCGGACACAACGTCGAGACGGTCCGCCTCGCGGGTCCGGCGCCCGACGAAGCCCGGGCTCTCCTCGGCGACTGGATCAAGGTCTGGCGGGACAGCCGGCGGCGGCCGCTGCCGTTCTTTGCCCGCACCTCCTGGGAGTGGACGGCGAAAGAAGCCTGGGGCCCAACCGTTCAGAACGCCTGGTCGCGCATGAGCTTCAGCGAAGGCAACGACGCCTGCCACCGGATGATCTTCGGCGAAGACCCCCGGTGTGACGAGTTCAAGAGCCTGGCCCGGCGCCTGCTCGGACCCATCAGGGAGGCAAGCCGGTGACCGCCGGACCAGAACGCCGCGACGCCTTCAACGCGCCTCTCGACGCCGACCTCCTGATCGAGGCGAGCGCCGGCACCGGAAAGACGTACGCCCTGACCACGCTGGCGGCGCGCCTGATCGTCGAGGAGCGCCGAGCGATCGACAACCTCCTGATCGTGACCTTCACCATCTCCGCGCCGGCGAACTGCGCACCCGGGTCCGCCGAACCCTGCAGGCAGCGCGCAGGGCGGTCGGCGAGCCCGGCACTGAGGTCGATTCGCAGGCCGAGCAACTGCGGCGGCGCTGGCGGCGCCTCGGGATTCGAGAAGCCGACGCACTGACCAGGCTCCGGGACGCCGTCCGCGACTTCGACCGGGCGAACATCACGACGATCCACGGTTTCTGCCAGCGGACCTTGCTGGAATTCGCGCTCCACGCCGGCACTCCCTTTTCGTTCCGCGTCAGCGGCGACGACGCATTGGCCGTGGGCGCGGCAACGCGCGACTTCTGGCGACGCCGAATGACCGAAGAGCCCCTCGCGCTCCTCGAGTACGCGAAGTCGGAGAACTTCGTCCCCAACGAAGACACGACGGCCTGGGTCGCGGGACACCACGCAAAACGGCAGGACATCCGTGGCGCAGGCGCCACCGACACCGTGGACGAGGATCTGCGGTCGAAACGGGACGAGTGGCTCGAAGAGTTGAGCTGCGCCCGGCACGCCTGGTCCGACCCCGGCCAGAGAGAGGCGTTCCTGGAAGTGGTCGACCCGGAACGCTGGACGAAGACGAACCGGAAGGGCGTGGCGGTTCGCGGCCGCACGATCATCGAAGCGTTCGACGCCGGAGCACCGGAGGAACTCGCGCCGAACCTGGTCCGCGCGTTCGGAACCACCGCGCTCGGGAAGGGCCTCTACAAGAAAAACCCGGCGCCGACCGTCCCACTGTTCGACCACTTCGACCGCGCCGGCGAACTGGGCGACGAGTACGGCCGGCTGTGGCTCGCGAGTCAGCGTCACAGCCTCCTCCAGGACGCCAGGAACACTCTGCATCACAGCTCCTGGATCGACCGGCGCCTCGGCTTCGACGCGCTGCTCGTGGAGCTCCACCGCGCTCTGAAAAAAGAGCGCGGCGCCGAACTCGCCCGGCGCATCCGTTCCCGCTACCCGGTCGCCCTGATCGACGAGTTCCAGGACACGGATCGGCTCCAGGCCGAGATCTTCAGGAAGGTCTTCCCCGGCGACGGCGACGCCGCGAACGGGCGCCTGTTCGTCGTCGGAGACCCGAAGCAGTCGATCTACCGTTTCCGCGGCGCAGACGTCTTCGCCTACCTGGAGGCACAGGACCGCCTGTCCGCCGCCAGCCGCCCGCTCAGCCTCGAGGACAACTACCGCTCCACGCCCGGACTGATTTGCGCCGTGAACCAGATCTTCGCCCGGCCCAGGCCGTTCGTGCTTCCCGAGTTCGAGTTCGCGGCATCGGCGCCGGCCGACCGCCGCGGCGCCTCCCTCGTCGTGAACGACGAGGACGACGATCCGACCCCGTTCCAGTTCGTCCTGATGCCCAAGGCAGAGGGCGACAGGCGGACCAAGCCGGAGATCACCCGGCTGGCGGCCAAGCAATGCGCCCACGAGATCGCCCGGCTCATCGCGCTGGGAAAGGACGGCAGGGCCATGCTGCAGAGCCGCGACAAGAGCAAGCGGCTCACGGCCGGCGACATTGCCGTGCTTGTCCGCAAGGGCAATCAGGGGAAGGCGGTGGCCGAGGCCCTGAGGGCACTCGGCGCCGACAGTGTCGAACTCGGCACGGACAACATCTTCGACTCGGCGGAAGCCGACGCCCTCTATCGCCTTCTCCGCGCGCTGGGCCTCGACGAGTCGGAGTACCGTGCCACTCCGCTGCTTCGCGGGGCACTGGCCGCCGATCTGTTCGGGCTCCACATGGAGGAACTGGCCGAACTGCAGGACGACGACGACGTCTGGGACCACTGGCGGGGTCTCGCCCGCGAGTGGTCCGACGTCTGGCGGGAGCGCGGTATCGCAACGCTGATGCGCCGCATTCTCTTCGCCGGCGACCCCGACTGTTCCGCGAACCTGCTCGCCTACCCGAACGGGCCGCGCCGGCTGACGAACTACCTTCACCTGGCCGACCTGCTTCATCAAGCGGAGACCAGAAACCGTCCATCGCGCCAGGGCCTCCTCGACTGGTTCCAGCAGTCGAGGGCGGAGACCCGGCCTGGCGACGAAACGGCCCAGCTTCGCCTCGAGAGCGACGAGAACCTGGTGCAGATCGTCACGGTCCATCGCGCCAAGGGGCTCGAGTTTCCCGTCGTCTTCTATCCCTTCGCCTGGGACGGACGCCGGCCCCCGGCCGGCGGGCAGAGAGCGCCCACGGCCGAGTACTACGACCCGGACCGCAAGACGCCGGTGCTCGATCTGAGTCCCTCGGACGAGGCTTACGCCCGCGAACGCGTCGAAGAGCACGCCGACGAGCTGCGTCTGCTCTACGTGGCGCTGACCCGGGCCCAGCACCGCTGCGTCGTGACCTGGACGCCGGACGGTCAAGCCGAGTACGCGCCGATGGCGTGGCTTGTTCACGGCGACACGGAGGTGAGCCAGGAGAAGACCGAGGTGAGCCAGGAGAAGGCCGCCCAGGCACTGGACGACAACGCGAGCTACGTGAGGAGGCTGAGCGCCGCCAAGTGGTGGACGGAAGTCCAGCAGTTCGCCGAGCGGGCGCCCGAAGCGATCTCGCTGCGGGAGGTCGAGGTCGAGGCCGAGCCCCTGGCGACTCGGGCGAGCGCCGACGACGGCGAAGCCGAACGCCTCGAAGCCCGAAGATTCAAAGGCAGGATTGAACTCATCCGGCAGCGGACCAGCTACTCCGCGCTGTCGACAGGCGCCGGCGCGCCCGAACGCGACCGCGAGGAGGTCGAGCTTCCCGATCACGACGAAGCGACAGCGATCGAGGAGCCGCAGACTCCGACCGATCCGACCGATCCGTCGGAAGAGGAGGAGACGATCTTCAACCTCCCCCGCGGCGGGCGAACCGGCAACTGCCTGCACGAGATCTTCGAGCGCTATCTGGGCGACGCGGACACCGCCAACCTGGAGCAGATCTGCCGCGCCATCCTCCCCCGCTACGGCTTCCACGACAGATGGCTGCCAGCTGCGACCGCACTGGTCGAGAACGCTCTCGAAACGCCGCTCGCGCGGCCCGGCGAGGCCGGCGGCGTGTTCCGGCTCTCCGACCTCGAGCAGCCGATCACCGAGATGGAGTTCCACCTGCCGGTAGCGACCCTCAACTGCACGGAACTCGGGCGCTGCCTCGAGGAGCACGGCTACGACCATCGGCTTCCCGACGACGACGCGGAGATCAACGGTTTCCTGCACGGCTTCATCGATCTCACAGCACGGCACGACGGCCGCTGGTACGTGTTGGACTACAAGTCGAACCGCCTCGGCCCCGACCTCGCGGCCTACTCGGAGGAGAGGATCGCCCGATCGATGCGCGACCACGGCTATCACCTCCAGTACCTCCTGTACCTGACCGCGCTGCACCGCCTGTTGCGCCTGCGACTGCCGGAGTACGACTACGACCGCGACATCGGCGGCGCCTTCTACCTCTTCCTGCGCGGCATGAGGCCGAACGTCCCGGGAAGCGGAGTGTTCCGGCGCCGGCCGTCCCGAGCCTGCATCGAGGCAATCAGCGCGTGCTTCGGCGAGCCGCGATGAGCGGGCACGCCCAAATCGACGCCCTGACCCGGGCCGGCGTCTTCGCCGACATCGACCGCTGCTTCGCCCGGCTGATGACGGACTTCGGCGCCGGGGAAGAGGTGGCGCTCGCGGCCGCGACGACAAGCGCGGTTCACCGGAACGGCCACACCTGCCTGGACCTGCGCGCTGCCGGCAAGCCGGTCGCCGCCCTCGTCGAGCGGCCCGACTCGAGCCGAACGGCGGAGGCGCTGGCCCCGGAACTGCAGGCGATCGCACTTCCCCGGCGCGCAACCCTCCTCGACGCGCTGGCCGGCAGCCCTGTCGTCGCTGCCGGCGAGACCTTGGCTGCTGATCGCCCCCTGGTCATGGACCGGGATCGCCTCTACCTGCACCGGCTGTTCGACGCCGAAGCCCGGCTGGCCGCGCGGTTGATCGAACTCGCCGGAGACACCGGGGCGGTTCCCGCGACTTCGGCCGCGATCGAGCGGGTGTTCGACGACCGCGAGGATCGAACCGCCGAAGCGGTCGCCGCGCTGCGCACGGCGCTGGAACGGCGCCTGTGCATCGTCACCGGCGGCCCCGGCACCGGGAAGACGACGCTCGCGGCAAAGCTGATCGCCGTTCTCGTCGCGACCGGCGCCGCCCACCCGCGGCGGATCGGCCTCGCGGCGCCGACGGGCAAGGCGGCCTCGCGCATCCAGGAGTCAGTGCGCGGGAAACTGGGCGAAAGCCTGTTGGGCGGGGTGGCGGGACTGCACGAGTTCCCGGCGGAGGCGTGGACGATTCACCGGTTGCTGGCAAGGCAGACCAGCCGGTTGAACCGCCTTGACGCGTTGGTCGTCGACGAGTGCTCGATGGCCGACCTGTCGCTGATGGTCCGCCTCGTGAGCGCGCTGCCTGAACACTGCCGGCTGATCCTCCTGGGCGACGCGAATCAGTTGTCTTCGGTCGAGCCGGGCGCCGTCTTCAGCGATCTCTGCCGGGCCGGGGAACGAGGGCCTCTGAGCGCCTGCGTGACGACGCTCAGGAAGAACTACCGCTTCAGGGCCGACTCGGGAATCGGACGCCTCGCGCAGGCCGTGGTCGCGGGAACGTGGACGACGCCAGCGAACTGCTCAAGGACGGGCGCAACGGCGAGACCGAACTGCTGCGCGTCGAGGACGAGGCCGCCTTCGACGAGTTCGCGCGGGAATGCGCGACGGAGTGGAACAAGCACATGGCCGCTCTCGAGGCTGACCCCGAGCGCGCCTCTCCGTTCCCCGCCAGGCGTGTTCTGTGCAGCCACCGGCGCGGCCCGTTCGGCGCCGACCGCTTCAATCGCCTGGTCGAGCGCCGCCTCGCCGAGTTGGGACGCAGGACCGAGCACGACGATTTCTACGTCGGGCGTCCGATCATCGTCAGCCGCAACGACCGGCAGACGAATCTCTCCAACGGCGACACCGGCGTCGTCCTGCCCACCGACTCGGGCCGCACTCGGGTCTGGTTCCCGGACCTCGACCGCGACGGCCAGCGCTACCTCGTCTCGCCCTCCCGCCTGCCGCAGCACGAGAGCTTCTTCGCCCTCACCGTTCACCGCGCCAGGGCTCGGAGTACGAAGAGGTCGTCTTCGTGCCTGGCGACGCGGAGTCGCGCATCAACGCGAGGGAGCTGTTCTACACCGCCGTAACCCGCGCGCGGGAGCGCGTGACCGTCATGGCGAACGAGAACGCCGTCAGGGCAGCCGTCATGCGGACGACGTCACGGGCTACCGGGCTGCTGGACCGGCTCCGTTAGCTCCAGCCCTGCGCTCCGGTGCAGGCCGCACCGGTGCAGGCCCGCCCGGAAACCCTTGGCAACCGTCTTAGAGAACGACAACACGGCGCCGTTGTCACCGGGTCCGCGGACCTTTCCGGTCCGCATCAGGCCCGTCGCCGCCAGGCGGCCCGCTCGAACCCCTGTGGCTCGGCACCCCGGTGCGTGCCGCACCGCAAAACCTCCCCAGGCTCACCAGAAGCGACGAAACCCCGTCCCGGCCAGTCGGCCGCGGACGGGGTCGTCGAGTCGAGGAAGCGACTGGAGGGGTGCGGCGCTACTCGCCGCCGCTGACCGTTCCTTCGCTGCCGTCGCTGTCGGACTGCCTCTGCTGCTGGCGAAGGCGCCGGAAGATCTTGCCCTGCTCCTCCTCGCTGAGCGAGTCCCAATCGACGTCGTAGCGCTCCTTGACGAGCTTCCTGAAGGCGGCGCGATTGAATCGCTGGCCCCCGAGGAACCCGGTTTCGGACGGCCTGTAGTTCTGCTCGGCGTCCGCGTAGGACACGAAGCCGAACATCATCTCGGACGTCGTCGGACCGCCGTACACGACCGTCTCGGTCGGATCCGGATTCGCCGGGTTGTCGGCCGAGTTGTCCCAGGCCATCGTCAGTTCAATCTCGGTGCCGGCCGGAATCCGCTTGCCGCCGGCAGCGTACTTGTAGTGCGTCTGCCAGTTGAAGTCGTAGCGCGGGACGTCGAGCAGCACCTCCTCCGTGCCGTCCGGGTACTTCGCCACGTAGCGGGCCGACTTGCCTCGCAGGTGCATGTGCGGCGTGTAGCCGAGCAGGAGCGCGTCGCGCTCGAAGGTCGCACTCTTCGTGGCGACGTAGTTCGAATCGCCCGGCGGAATCTGGAAGTCGAACCTGCCCATCGCGTTGTTCTGCATCACGTACGTGGGCTCGTAGTCCTCCGGGTAGAAGCGGAGCGCGACCGAGGAACGATCCCAGGCGCCGGTGCCCGGCCCCGGTTCCTTGTGGTAGTGCATCTGCCAGCGGATCGTCGTGCCCGGCTCGACGAGCGTGCCGAAGCCGTCGTCATGAACCGTCGGGTCGTTGCCCGGGGCGATGCCGCCGAAGGGGCGCGCGATGATGTGATGCACGACCGGGCTGCCCGGACGGAACTCGACCGCCTTGATCCAGCGCGGTTCCGGCAGCATCTCTTCCGTGATCACGGTCTCGAAGTTGATGTACTGATCCTGGACGTCATCTTCGACGAAGTAGTCCTCGCCCATGTCCATCACCAGATCCGGCTCGCCGATCGTCCAGCCGTCGGTGGCTTCCCACACCTTGGCAGGCGGCGCCTCGGCCGCGGCGCCCATCGGCGCTCCGCCCTTGGCCCAGGCGATCAGGGTGGCCTTCTGCTCAGCGGTCAGGGAGCGTTCGTTCACGAACACGCCCGCATGCCGCGAGTCCGCATGCCAGGGCGGCATCAGGCCGGACTCGACCTGGCGGGCGATCGAACGGGCCCAAGGCCGCGTTTCCTGGTAGGTCGTGAACGCCATCGGCGCGACCATGCCGCCCAGGTTGGCGCCGTTCGGACGGTGGCAGACCTGGCACTCCTGCTCCAGGATCGACTGGACCGCTCCGTAGTAGGTGGGCGTCGCCGTCGGCGCGTCGTTGTTGTTGGCCGCCGCTACAGGTGCGGCCAGCGCGAGGATCAGCAGCAATCCGATTGCCTGCTTCATCGTCGGGGTCCCCTCGGGTATTGAGTTCTGTTGAGAGCTAGTTGCAACACCGTACCACATACCTGGGGGTCAGCCCTGCCAGAAGTTCCCTGGAGGAGCAGAATCGCATGACCCGCCTGAACCCACCAGCAATCGGCGCCTCCGCGCGCGCAGGCATCGTCCGACGAGGCGAGCCAAGGGAGTGACCGCCGAGGCAGACGCTGCCTTCCGGCAGGTCGAACCGGTCCCGGCAGCGCGCCAGCGGATCGTGACGGTCCCGTTCCAGTACAGCGTTCTCCAGCACGCGGGAATGCGCGCCCGCGCCGACATCGTGGACAGGGGTTCGGACTAGCTCCTGCCAGCCGCTGACCGGCCCGCATCCAGGTCGGCGTGCATCGACGCGACGAGTGTTGCGACTTCGGGCCGGGTCAGCTTCGAGCCAGGGCCCTGATCCTCCACCCGGTCCAGCGTCGCCCAGGCGAGGCGTACCGGCAGACCGGTGAAGCCAAGATAGCCCCGCGGCGCACCGGCACTCTGCAGGAGATCCACGTACTCCCGGGCAACCAGGAGATCCGCGCGAGCGAGTTCGAAGGCGAGCGTCCGATCGCGTTCGTTCGGGATGAAGGTCCTCCCCTCGTCCGCATCGGCAGTCGAGTCCTTCAGGATGTTCACGAGCTGAAGCGCCTCGCCGAAAATCGCGGCGCGGCGGCGCAGCGCCTCGGCGACCGGCTGAAGCGCCGCGCCGAGCAGGAACAGCTCGGTCAACATCTCGCCGACGATGCCGGCGACGACGTAGCAGTAGTCGCGGAGTTCGGGGATCCCGGCAAGCCGGAGTTGGCCGTCCCGGTCCGAACGCCTTGCGATGTACGCCATGCCGATGGCGGTGCGGCGCACGTGACGGCCGAGCACCGACCGCGGCGCCGGGGCAAGAGCTTCGCAGGCCGAGAGAACGTCGCCTGTCGCCTTGAGCAGCTCCAGGTAACCCTCGTGACGGGAAGGAGGCTGCTTGAGCCAGGACTCGACCACGGCCTCCGCCTCGCCCTCCACCGCCTCGCCCGAGTCGTTCAGCAGATCCGCGAAGCGGAACAGAGCCTCAACCCGCTGCTCTGCGCTCCAGACCGCCGCGTCCTCCAACGTATCGGCGATCCGAAGCAGGAGATAGCCGAGGGTCACCTGTCGACGAGTCCGGCCCTCGAGTTGGGGAATCGAAAGGGCGAACGTTCTGCTCGTCTTGACCAGCAAGTCTTCAAGGTCAGCCATACGGGGACACGCGAGTCTACCGGCGGGATCGACGAGGTGTCCCATCACCCCCGCGTGTTGTCGTCACCCTCTCTTCCTGCCAGCGGAGCTACTCCCCAGCGCCCCATGAACTCCAAGAGGATTGCCCCGCTCTCGCCAGTTGCAGCGGCGCTTCTGGTCCTCGACTGTTCCCTCGCGCCGCCTCTGGAACTGCCCGACCACGTCCACGCCGACAAGTCAGGCCGCTGGTGACTGTCGGTCGCCGGCCACGCTCAGCGGTCGCTCAGCCGGAACCCTCCGCCGCCTGCGCCCTCTGGAACGCGGGTCTCGCCATGCAGCGGTCGCCGTAGGCCTCGAGCACCGGCGACTCGGGGAGCATCCCGAACATGCGCAGGAAGACGGCGCTGCTGCCGAGCATCACGTCGGCGGCGCTGAACTCGTCGCCCAGGATCCAGGGGCCATCGCCCAGACCGTCCTCCCAGACCTCAATCGTCCTGGCGAAACTGCCCCAGCCCAACCGGCCGGGATTGAACGCTTCCGCCTGGTGCTCCTCGGGCACGACCGTTCGAAGCCCGGACTCGAACATGGCCGGCTCGATCATCGCCGGCGAGTAGATGAGCCAGTGCACGAAACGGGCGCGCAACGGATCGTCCAGCGCGGGCGCCAGCCGGCCGGAGGCGTAGCGGTCCGCGAGGTAAAGGCAGATCGCCGCGGAATCCCACATCTTGACGTCCCCGTCCTCGAGCGCCGGCACCTTGCCCATCGGGCTCGCGGCCAGGTGTTCCGCGGTCCGCTCCGGCTTCCTGATGTCGACGTGCACGAGCTCGTAGTCGACGCCCGCCTCCTCGAGCATCCAGACGGCGCGGCTGGACCGCGTCTGCGGGCACCAGTAGAGCTTCATTCGTAGGCCTCCGAGTCCAGGTGTTCGGTACCGGCCGGCGCCCGGCCGATCTCCCTCATGTTGGTGAAGAAACCCCGCACGTCGAGTTCGATCGCAACAGGCGAGTCGCCGTCGTTCAGCCAGAACCAGCCGTGGTTGCCGGAGTAGCCGGCCGTCAGACCGCCCTGACCGCCCGACACGTCGAACTCTTCGGCGTAACGGACGGGCTCGTCGTCGAGGTCGTTGAAGGGGTCGGCGTGAAAGTCCGAGTAGATGGCGCCGCCGTCCGTCTGCCAGGAGTAGACGATCGTCATCCCTTCGATCATCTGCAGCTTGTACTCCATCTGTTCGTTGGCGCCGATTTCGATCGTGACCGTCTCGGCGCGGAGTTCACGGTTGCCGGTCATCTGCGCCGAGAGCCCTTCCTCGGCCTCCGCCATCGGCTCGGTCCCGGCGGCCTCGTAGAGCCGGTCGAGCCCGAGCAGGCCGCCGATCCGGGTCGGGTCGGCGCCGTACTCGGCCGGCATGACGACGACGACGAACACGACCGCGGCAGCGACGAGCGTGATCGCCAGCGTCTTCAGCAGCTTGCGCAGCGGCGGCGTTCCGAGATCGCCGCCTGGAGCGGGAGAGGAATCCGTCATGACAAGAAGTACCCCGTCAACTGGTAGGCGACGAGCAGGAAGCCGACCGTCATCAGTGCCGCGTTGGCGGCGAAACCGTGAGACTGGCCGCGTCTCCGGAAGTGGCCGCTGGCTCGCCACAGGTTGAAGCTCAGCAGAATGATGGCGAGGGCGGCGAACTGCCCGAGCTCGACGCCCACGTTGAAGGAGACGATGTTGCCCACCAGGCCGCTGCCCGAGATCTCCACCGGCTGCAGCTTGGTCGCCAGACCGAAGCCGTGGAACAGGCCGAACACGAGCACGGCCGCCCGCGTGTCGATCCTGACCCCCAGAGCACGGAACCCGCCCAGGTTCTCGAACGCCTTGTAGGCCACCGACAGGCCCACGATCGCGTCGATGAGAAACGGGTTCGCGTGGATGCCGCCGAGCACCCCGACCAGCAGGGTGACGCTGTGACCGACCGCGAACAGGGTGACGTAGAGCGCGACGTCGCGGAAGCGGTAGAGGAAGAAGATGACCCCCGCCAGAAACGCAAGATGGTCGTACCCGGTCACCATGTGCTTGGCGCCCAGGTACATGTAGGGCCCGACGGCGAGCCCCTCGTTGTTCGTCAGGAAGAGCTCGTCCTGGTCGGCGACGCCGTGGGCCCACAGGCCGGAAGCGAGAAACAGCGCCGCCGCAGCCAATAGCACCGCGCGCAGTGGAAGTCCGGGACGCTCCATCGAACCGCGGATGGTAACAGTCGAGGGCCGGTGGATCGCCCTCGGCTCCGCGCGATGGCGGAGCCTCAGAACCGCAGTCGCAGCGAGGCCCGGAACGCCCGCGGTTCGGCGGGGCTCAGGAAGCGCGGATCCTCGAAGGCGTCGCCGAGCACCTCATCCGGTTCACCGAGCGCCCCGAAGGTCTCGAACTCGCGGTCCGTCACGTTGGACACTTCGAGATCGAGGTCGAGCGAAGGGGTGAGTTCGATGCGGCTCCAGAGGTCGCCCCGCCACGCCGAGCCGACCGGCGCCAGCAGGTTCGCCTCGTCGCCGCGCAGGTAGCGGGTGGAATCGCCGAGCAGGCGCGCGCCGAGCACGACGCGATCGCCCACCGTCCAGTCCGCGCCGGCCCGGAGCTGGCGCCTCGGCACGCCGGGAATGAAGTCGCCGCGTTCGACTTCGATCTCACCCTCCTCGGCGAACGGATGCTGCGGACTCGACAGGGTCAACCGATCCTGGAAGGTGGCATCGAGCAGCGTCCAGGACGCGTCCCAGTTCACCGGGCCGCGCCGGCCGCGCACCCACAGCTCCAGCCCCCGCCGGCGAGTCGCGTCGACGTTGGTGAAGTACCCGGCGCTGGTCCCGGCGCCGCTGGACACGAAGATGATGTCGTCGGCACTGTCGCTGTGGAAGAGGGCCGCGCTCCAGCGCACGGAACCTCGGCTGCCGCGCAGGCCGACCTCCGCGCTCGTCGTCACCACCTGGTCCAGCGGCGGGTCGGCGACGAAGGCGTTCGGCAGCCGGCACGGGTCGTCCGGGTCCGCGCAGGTCAGCTCGACCGGCGTCGGCGCCCGGGCGGATCGGGACACGTTGCCGAACAACAGGACGGACGATCGTTCGCGCGCGCTCGGGTCCCACACGAAGCCCACCGAGGGCGAGAGTCGCGAGAAGCGGTGATCGCCGTCGAGCGCCGTGTCCAACTGATCGTCGAGCTCGATCCGGCTGTCGTTGTAGCGGGCCTGCAGGGTCCAGGTCAGCCGGTCGCCGGATACCGTCCAGTGCCGCAGCGCCCACAGGCCGACGTGCCCCGTCTCGGCACGGAGCCCGACCTCGGCGCCGGGCAGCAGCATGCCGCTGCCGATCGTCGTCCTCGTGGCGGTCAGTCGGGCAAGTTCGGTCTCGAAGTCGAAGTCGGCCCGGCCGCCATCCCGTGAGGCGCCGGCGAGCCAGCGGCCGGACTCGGTGAGCCCGGAGACCTGGATCGAAGCGCCCCAGCCCTCCTGCTCGGTGCGGCTCCGGTTGTTCACCGCATTGAAGTCGTCGAGATCGCCGTTGCCCCGCTCGGCATCGTCGTCGTCGTGATTCACGTCGTCGTCGTCGATCCCGTCACGGCCCTCGTCGTCATCGTCATCGTCGTCGCCCTCGAACGCGTCGGCATTCCAGGTGTCGACATCGTTGTCGCGGAGATAGACCTGCGCCTCGAGTTCGATGCCCTGGCCGAACAGCCGGCCCGCCCGCAGACGCGGAAAGAACAGTTCGTTTCCCGTGCGGTCGGGATGCGTGAACACCTCCGCACGATCTGTCTCGAGCAACTCGACGGGCACGACACCGTTGCCGATCAGCTCGTTGTCCGCGACGCCCACGGTGAGCTCCAGGCGCCCACTCCCGCCGCGCCGAGAGAACTTCAGAAGCGCCTGCCGCAGCGAGCTGG
The DNA here is from genome assembly GCA_951813015.1 of uncultured Thermoanaerobaculia bacterium. GTDB lineage: Bacteria > Acidobacteriota > Thermoanaerobaculia > Multivoradales > Multivoraceae > Multivorans. The sequence goes on from CATOTG010000007.1 coordinate 314,776, forward strand.
GCGAGAAGTCGCGCCAGCCGTCCTCGGCGAACGACCGCGCGCCGGCGAACCAGCCGAGGCTCTTCGCGGCGCCGAACGCGCCGCCGGCGCTCAGTTCACCGGCGCGGCGACCGAACGAACCGGCCTCTATCGTCAGGTCGACCCGCTCCGAATCGAACCCGCTCCGCGTGGTCAGAGCGATCGCGCCGCCGAGCGTGTTCAGGCCGAACATCGGGTTCGCCCCCGGTACGAGCTCGACTCGTTCCGCCGCGAACGTCGGCACGAGGTCCCAGGCCACCACGTCGCCGAAGACCTCGTTGACGCGGACGCCGTCCTCGTAGACCGAGAGGCCCTGGTTGGCGCCCAGGAGCGGCGAGGCGCCGAAGCCCCGGTAGAGCACGTCCGCCTGGAGCGCGCTTCCCTGGGCCGGCGCGAGGTGAACTCCGGGCAACTCCGCTTCGAGCAGAGCGCCAACGCCGGAAACCGCCGCCAGGTCCAGCACCTCGGTCGAAACGCGATGGACCGTCCAGGGCACACGATCGGCTGACTCGCCCCCATGATCCAGGGGGGCGAGACCGATCACGTCGATCTCTTCGGTGAATGGCGCTTCGGCTTGCGGCTGCTCCTCTTCGCCGTTCCCGGTCGCCTGACCGGCAGGCTTCGGGGAACCGGTCCCGAGAGCGGAGGCCGGCTGCGCCAGCAACAGGGGGAGCAACCAGACCAGGCAGGAGGGCATGCGAGGATTGGGCCCCCACCTCATTCGGCCACTCTACCGACCCATCCGTCGTTCGGTCTGCCTCCCGCCCCTCTTCGTTCTCGCTCCGGGCGCCGGCCACTCGCCCTGGTTTTGCCAGCCGCGCCAGTGGAACCGGGCGGTCATCGAGTTCCTGCGCGGCCAGTAGTCACTCGGTGCGCCGGCGCCAGCGGCGGTGGCCCCAGAGGTACTGGTCCGGATCGCGCCGGATCGCCTCTTCCAGGAGGCCGTTGAGCGCCAGCAGGATCGCCTCCACGTCGGCGTTGCGTTCGCCGCTCCGCTGCCGCTCGATCAGCGGCGACAGGGTCAGTTCGAAGGTCATCGGCGCCGCCCGCCGGCACGTCGCGAAACAAAGCGGCGCCCGGGTCACCAGGTGCAGCATCGCGGCGGTCGTGTGGGTCTTCGCCGGGTGTCCGAAGAACGGCACGTCGAGGCCCTGGCGGGCGTGCTGGTCGACCAGCAACGCGAGGATCTCGCCGTCACCGAGAAGCTTGATGAACCGCCCGGGATCCGGGTCGTACTTCGGGATCATCCGGAAGCCGTGCCGCGGCCGGCGGCTGAGGGCCAACTCCTGCACCCGCGGGTTGTTCATCGGCCGCGAGATCCCCGCGACCGGCTTGTAGCGAGACAGCCACTGGCCGGCGAGTTCCCAGTTGCCGAAGTGCCCCGAGACCACGATCAGCCCCTGATCCGGATCCTCGAGCACCGCCTGAACGTCGTCCGGTATCCGGACCCGAACGCGGTCCGGGTCGTCCAGCACCAGCGCGGACTTGAGCGACTCCACCAGGACCGTCCCCATGTGGCGTGCAGCGGCCCGCCCGATCGCCCGCGCTGCCGCCGGGTCTCCAGCCACGCCCGCCCGCAGGATGTTCGAGATCGCCACGCGGCGCCGTGGCCGGTCGGCCGTCCACCACAGCGAACCCAGCCAACCGGCCCAGCGGGAGGCGGCGGCCGGCGGCAGCAAGTCGACGCCCAGCAGCAGAAGCCGCGCCGCCCAGTACTCGAGGAGGTGGATCACCCGGAGGTGGAAGGCCACGGTCAGGCTCCGCGCCGCTCGGCAGTTCGCACGTCTTCCAGGCAGCTGCCGAGGCCCCGGAGGCGGAAGGCCGCGGTCAGGCTCCGTGCTGCTGCAACAGACCGATGATCTCGCCGACCGTCCGGGTCTTCACCACCTGCTTCGGCTCCAGGGCGATACCGAACTCCTCCTCTACGTCGTAGAGCACGTCGAGGATGGTCAGAGAGTCGAACCCCAGCGACTCGATCGTGGTCTCGGGCGCCACGGCATCCCAATCCCGCTCCTCCACCGCGCTGTCGCGCAGCACGTCGCGCAGCCGGACGAGAATCTGCGACGTTCCGTTGCCGTCCATGGGCCGGAAGGTTATCGCCGATGAGCCGGCAGCGGTCCACCGGGTACGACGTCCGTATCGCCGCCGAACCCGTCGACGACTCCGTGTCGGGACCCCGGCGACAAACTCCGGCAACGACGGGGTGTTGCCGCAACAACTGGCGGAGGCCTCGGGCGTCGTGGCGGCTGCACCAACGAGTCGGCCTCAGCAGCGGCGCAGCTACTCTCCCGGTCCCAGCACCAGGACGCCGTTGCTGCCACCGAAGCCGAAGCTGTTCTTCATCACCAGAGGACGCTCGAGGCGCTCCGGTTCGCTGCCCACAAGCCGCACGTCGCATTCGGGATCGGGGTTGTCGAGGTTCAGATTCGGCGGCAGCAACCCCTGTTCGATGCCGAGCAGCGCCGCGATCGCCTCGATCGCGCCGGAGGCGCCCAGCGTGTGCCCGAAGAAGGACTTGTTCGCCGAAACGGCGACCCGGTCCGCGGCGGCGCCCAGCACGGCCCGGATCGACTGGCTCTCGCAGAGATCGTTGGCGCGCGTGGCGGTGCCGTGGGCGTTCACCGCGCCGAGATCGGCCGGTTCGATCCCGGCCGATTCGAGAGCGGCGCGCATCGCCGCCGCCTGGCCCTCGGCGCTCGGACTCGTCAGATGGCTGGCGTCGGACGACTCGCCGTAGCCGACGACCTCGCCCCGGATACGCGCGCCGCGGCCGCGAGCCCGGTCCCACGACTCGAGGACCAGCATGCCGGCGCCCTCCCCGAACACCGTGCCGTCGCGGTCGGCGTCGAAGGGCCGGCAGGCGCGGGCCGGATCGGGATTTCGCGACATGACGCCCAGGTTGTTCCAGATTCCGAAGTAGAACGGGTCGAAGAAGCCGTCGGCGCCGCCGCTGAGCACGGTGTCCGCATACCCGTCGCGCACCATCCGGCAGGCCATGCCGATCGCGTTCGTCGCCGACGTGCACGCCGAGACGACGACGTAGTTGATGCCGGTCAGCTTGAAGTGAATCGAGATTCCCGCCGAGATCGAGTTGTACATGCAGCGCGGCACCGTCGACGGCCGCAGTCCCCGCACGCCGCGCTCATGGAACCGCTGGTGGCCCGTGGTGTGGCTCTCCGCCGAGCCGGCGCCGGTGCCCAGAACGACCGCCACCGGCTGTGGCTCGTGGGGCGGCGCGCCGTCGATCAGACCGGCCGCCTCGAGCGCGTCGGCCGCGGCGACGAGCCCCAGATCGACGGCCCGGTCGGTGGGTCGGCGGCGCAGCCGCTTCAGCCCGGCGCGCACCGTGTCGGCGTCGACCTCCGCGCCGATGCCGACCCTAAGCGCCGACGTGTCGAGCGACTGGAGCTTGCCGACGCCGCCGCGACCGGCGACCAGGTTGTCCCGGAAGGTCTCGACATCGGCGCCGACGGCGCAGGCAACGCCAAGGCCGGTGACAGCGACGCGCCTAGCCATACATCGACAACCCGCCGTTGACGTGGATCGCCTGACCCGTCACGTAGGACGATTCCGGCGACAGCAGGAACATGACGACGGCGGCGACTTCCGCCGGCGTCCCCAGCCGTCCCAGCGGCACGCGCAGCCTCTGCCGCTGGTCGTCGGTGAGTTCACCCGTCATGTCCGTTTCGATGAAGCCCGGCGACACCGCGTTGCAGCGGACGCCGAAGCGCGCGGCCTCGAGGGCAAGACTGCGGGTGAGACTGACCAGGCCGGCCTTGGACGCGGCGTAGTCGGCGCCCATCCATCCGCCCGGGCCGTGTGCCGCGAGAGAAGCCATGTTGACGATGCTGCCGCGCCTGGCCCTGCGCATGACCCGGTACGCCGCCCGCGAGGCCGCGAACGCGGATTCGAGATTCACCCGCTGGGTCGCCCGCCAGGAGTCGAGATCGAGACCGCGGAACGCGACCGGACGCCCGCCGCCGGCGTTGTTCACGAGACCGTCGATCCGGCCGCAGCGTTCGACCACCTGATCGACCAGCGCGGCGGCGTTCTCGGGGTCGTCGAGGTCGGCGGCCAGCGGGAAGAAACTCCCGGCGCCCATCTCGCCGCAAACCGCCTCGACCTGGGCGAGTTCCCGCCCATGCACGGCAACCGTGGCGCCTAGCGCGGCGGCGGCCTCGGCGGTTGCCCGGCCAATGCCGCGGGTCGAGCCGGTGACGAGGATCACCTGACCGGAAAGGGAAGCAGTCATGAGCCGGCCGCAATCGTAGCGGCCCTGTCGATCACGGCGCCTGGCGCCCTCAGGACCATTCCAAAGTCCAGCGCTTCACGCTGGGCGTGGGCGGGAGGCCTTCATTCCCGAGGGTCAAGAGCCGTGCCGGCGCCGAGTTGCCGATTCCGGAGTGGTTTCCTCACATCGGTCACCGAGGTTCCCGACTTTGGAACGGCCCTGAACCGGGCGCCCAGGCCCGCGACCCGGACGGGCGCAAGCTGGCGCGGCGGTCGCAGGGAACCTCAGTACCATTCGCGCCGTGGCCCGCTTCGAAGTAGACGGGAAGCCGGTCGAGACCCAGGCGGGCGACAGCCTGCTGGTCGCGATGGTTCGCGCCGGCCTGCACCCGACCGGGGGCGGCTGCCTGTGTCTGGCCGGCGACTGTCCGAACTGCCTTGTGACCGCCGATGGCGTCGCCTACACGCGGAGCTGCCAGGTGAAGGCCGCGCCCGGCATGGCCGTGCGCCGGGACCACTTCGGCGGCCAGACGCCGCCTCTGCTGCCCGATTCGGACGTCACCGGCAGCTCGAGCGCCCCCGTCGAGCCGCACCCCGGGCGCCGCCGCGCAGCGTCGGCCCGCGGTACCCGGCGCCGGGCGCGGCGGCGCCCTCTGTCAGGAACGCCCGAGCCCGCCCACCACGTTCACTGCGACACCGTGGTCATCGGCCAGGGCAACTCGGGCCGCCGGGCCGCCGCCGAGGCGCGCGCCGCGGGGCAGGAGGTCGTCACCCTGGACGCCGGGGAAGGCCAGCAGGTCACCGGCGTCTACCCGGGGCCGCTGGTCGTTGCATCGGACGACGCCGGGCGGGTGCTCCATGTTCACCCCAGGCATGAGATCGTCGTCGCCGCCGGCGCCGCCGAAGTCCAACCGGTCGTTCCCGGCAGCGACCTCGAAGGCCTGTTGACCGTCGGCGCAGCCTGCGGCCTTGCCGCAGCCGGCCTCGATTTCGGCCGCGCCGTGTCGCTGGGTGAGGTACGGCCCGACCTGCCGGCGGCAGTCCGTGGCCGCCACGTCCGGCTGGGCGAGGGCGGTTGGGACCTCATCCGTTTCGAGGGCAGGCGCCGCCTCGAGGCGGTCGTGGTCCGCCCGCGGGACGAGCGGAAGGCGCCAGAGCGCCGGGTCGAGTGCGACACGGCGATTCTCGACCTCGGCCGCCAACCGCGGACGGCGCTGGCCCGGATGGCCTCCGACCTGCCGGTGCGAACCGTCGGCAGCGCCGCAGTGGAATCCGAACTGCCGCCCTGTCCCCGCGAAGGGACCGTCTGTCCGTGCAGCGGCGTCACCGTCGCCGATCTGGACGGCGTCCGGGAGCGCGGCTTCCGCGAGATGGAGCTGCTGAAGCGGGCCACCCTCGCCGGTACCGGCGCCTGCCAGGGCGGCGTCTGCCTTCCCTACCTGCGCAGCTTCCTGCTCGAACGGAGCGGCCGGCGCCACCCGGACGCAGATTCTGACGCCGGATCCGTGCCGCGTGGAACCCCGCAGGCGCCGGCCGCCTTCACCGCCCGGCCGCTCAACCGCCAGCTCACCGTCCGCGAACTGGCCGCCGGGGCGCATACCGCGGAAACCGCCCGGTCGCCACTTCACGACGAGCACCTCCGGCTCGGCGCGCGGATGGACCGCGCCGGCGGCTGGTGGCGACCGTGGACCTGCGGCGAGGCGCGCGACGAGTACAACGCCGTGCGCGACCGCGTCTCGCTCGGCGACGTGAGTTCGCTCGGCAAGATGGCGATCGCCGGGCCGGACGCCGAGGCGTTCCTGGAGCGGATCGTCCCCAGCCGGGTCGCTGCGATCAGGCCCGGCCGCTGCCGATACGTCCTCATGCTGGACGAGCGCGGCTACGCGCTGGACGACGGCATGCTCTGCCGGGAAGAAGCCGTCGCGGACGGCGGCAGGTTCTTCCTCACCTCGACCTCCGGCGGGTCGGGCTTCCTTGAACTGTGGCTGCGGGACTGGGCCGAGGCCTTCCGCTTCGATGTCCGGATCCTGAATCGGACCGCCTCGCTCGCCGCGATCCACGTCACCGGGCCCCTGGCGGCCAGGCTGCTGGCGCGGGCCGGCGCGGGGCGATTGCCCGGGTTCAGCCGCCACCGGCGCCTGCGCATCGCCGGCATCGACTGCCGTGTCCTGCGGTTGAGCTTCACCGGCGAGCTCTCGTACGAGCTCCACCATGCCGCCGCCGACGCCGGCCGACTCTGGCGGCGGCTGCTCTCGCTCGGCGGCGATCTGCATGCGCGGCCCCACGGCCTGCAGACCCTCCTCCACCTCCGGCTCGAGAAGGGCCACATCGTCGTCGGTCAGGACACGGACTACGACTCGACCCCCCGCCGGCTCGGCCACGAGTGGACGGTCGACATGACCAAGGGGGACTTCATCGGTCGGCAGGCGGTCCTGCGGACGAACAGGCAACCGCCCGACCGGCAGCTGGTCGCTCTCCGGATGGTCGAGTCGCCGTCCGCGCAGCGCGGCGCGTCTCCGGAGGGAACGGCAATTCACGACGGCGGCCGCTACGCCGGCTACGTGACGTCGGCCGCAAGGCCCGCACCGGGAAGCGGCGGCACGGCCGCGGACACGGGCGCGGAAACGGGCGCGGAAACAGGCATGACAACGGACACGCGCACGGACAGCGGCGCACGCACGGCCGCGGACACGGACTCGGACACGAGCGCGGGCACGCGCTCGACCACCGGCACAGCCGTGGCCGCCGGCACAGCCGTGGGCACGGGCAGGGGCGTAGGCACCGGCGCGGGCGCGGGCAGAGGCACGGGAGCGCCCACGGACGCGGGCGCAGGCAGGGGCACAGCCATGCTCGGGTGGCTCCACGTGGACGACCAGGGCAACCTGCCCCGGGAGGTCACGGTCGATGGCCTGCCGGCACGCCGCGTCGATCGTCCCCTTCACGACCCGGACGGTGAGCGGGCCCGCGTCACCATCGACCTCGCGGGCATGCCGCCGGAGGAGGTCCGCGACTTCCCCGCCGAGCGCCCCGAAGCAACCGACATGGCCACCGCGACTCCCTCCGGCCCGCCGCGGCTGCGTCCGCTCGAGGCAACCCGGGCCGCGGCCGCTCCCGCGGCTCTCGACGCCCTGACGGCAGACCCGCCGTGGCCGGGCGATGCGCTGGCGATGCGCATCGCCGCCGACGAACTCCTCGTCACCGCGCCGCCCGACTTCGAGGTCGCCGGCGACCCGCACGCGATCGTCGAGCGCGAGACCGGCTTCTCCTGCGTCTGGCTCGATGCCGCCGACACCGCGGCATTCCTCAACCGCGAGTGCGACTGGAAACGACCAGTCGCGCGGCCGACGCTGGCCCAGGGCGCGGTCGCCGGCATTCCGGTCAAACTGTGGTTCGAGACCGGGCGGACGCTGCTCCTGGCGCCGGCCCCGTTCGCCGCCGCCTTCCAGCGCCGTCTGAGCCGGGCGCTCGGCTACGACGCCGGAGGCGCGGCATGAACGAATTCGTCGAGCGACAGATGAAGCTGACCTGGCGGCCCCCGAAGAAGGCCTACGACGTGGTGATCGTCGGCGCGGGCGGGCACGGGCTGGCCACCGCCTACTACCTGGCGACTCGCCACGGGATCACCAACGTCGGCGTGTTCGAACGCGGCTACATCGGCAGCGGCAACTCGGGCCGGAACACGACGATCATCCGCGCCAACTACGGCATTCCGGCCGCCGTCCGCTTCTACCAGCGCAGCGTCGACCTCTACCGGGGACTGGAAGAGGAGACCGGGCGCTGGTTGATGCACCAGGAGAAGGGCATCCTGTGGATGGCGCACTCCGAAGCGGCCGCGCGGACCGAGCGGATGCGGGCGAAGCTGAACACCGAGTTCGGCGCGGAAACGGAGTTCGTCGGGCCCCGGAGAGTCCAGGAACTCTGCCCGCAGCTCGACCTGGACGGCGGCGGCCGCTGGCCGGTGCTGGGCGCCTCGTACCACCCGCAAGGCGCCACCGCCCGCCACGACCGCGTGGTCTGGGCGCTCGCGGAGGGCGCGATGGAACGCGGCGTCGATGTCCATCAGAACCTGCCGGTCGAGGGTCTCATCCTGGAAGGCGACCGGGTCGCGGGCGTGCGAACGGCGGCCGGTGACATCGCCGCCGGCGTCGTCGTCTCGGCCGTCGGCGGCCACGTCAGCCGACTCGCCGCGATGGCCGGGGTGCGGCTGCCCATCCGCACCCACCGCCTGCAGGCGTTCGTGACCAACCACTACCGGCAGCAGTTCGGGCCCATCGTCGCCTCCTCGGAACTCTTCTTCTACGCCTCGCAGACCGCCCGCGGCGAGATGCTCCTGGGCGCCGAGGTCGACCCGCAGCCCAGCTTCTCCTACCGCTCGAGCCACGACTTCGTGCAACAGGTCTGTCGGCGGGCTCTCTACCTGCTTCCCTTCATGTCGGGCCTGCGGGTGCTCCGGCAATGGACCGGCGTGTGCGACATGAGCCCCGACTACTCGCCGATCCTCGGGCCCACCGGCGTGGACGGCTTCTGCATCACGACCGGCTGGGGCACCTGGGGGTTCAAGGCGATCCCGGCCGGCGGCGAGCAGATGGCGAAGCTCATCGCGACCGGCGAGGTGCCGGAACTCATCGCACCCTTCGGCCTCGATCGCTTCGCGCGCGACCGCACGATGGCCGACCGCGCGTCAGCCGGGACACACTGACGATGGACCTGCGCACCCCGGAACTTCCGGGCCGTCACCCGCTCAGCAGGGACGCGGACCCGCGGGCAGAGGGTCGGCCGGGTGCCGTGCCGCAGCGCCTCCCCGGCAGGCACTGGCAATGAGCCTGCGCATTCCATGCCCCAACTGCGGCGCCCGTTCGGTCCACGAGTTCGTCCACGGTGAGATCCGGCGCGCGCCGGAGCACCTGACGGATCCCGACGAGCGCAACCTCGACCTCGCCTTCATGCACGACAATCCCGAGGGCCCGGTGACCGAGCGCTGGTTCCACGCGCAGGGCTGCCGGCGCTGGTTCGAGGTCCGCCGCGACACGACGACCGACCGGATCGTCGAACCGGGCGAATCCTGACCGGTCAGCCAGTCTCCGGCTAAGATGAGGGCAACCGTTCGCAACCCGGGAGGACGCCGCACATGGCACGACGCATTCTCACTCTCACGACGCTGCTGGCCGTAGCGGCCGTCGGCTCCATCGCGGCCTCCGACGACATTCCCCGCCGGCCTGACGGCAAGCCCGATCTCTCGGGGACTTACGACGTCGCCACCCTGACGCCCCTTCAGCGGCCCGCGCAGTACGGCGACAACCTGACCCTGACCCCGGAGGAGGCCAAGGCGATCGCGGATCACTGGCAATCGAACTTCGAGAAGGACTACGCGCCCAGCGACCCGAATCGCGAGGCGCCGCCGGAGGGGGGTACCGGCATCTACGCGCCCGAGTTCACCGGCGCCGCCGGCAAGGTCGGCGGCTACAACGCCTTCTACGTCGACATCGGAGACGGCAATTTCCAGCTCGACGGCGAGTACCGCACGTCGATCATCACCGAGCCCGCGAACGGCAGGATGCCGGCGCTCACCGACGCCGCGAAGAAGCGGTTCGCGGAGGGGGCAGCCTTCCGCCACGAGAACACCGGCACCGCCTGGTGGATCGACCGCGAGTTCGGCCCCTACGACGACCCGGAACTCCGCCCCCACGCAGAGCGCTGCCTGCTCGGCTTCGGCTCCACCGCCGGACCGCCGGCCATGCCCGTCATGTACAACAACATGAAACGGATCGTGCAGACCGACACCCACGTGATGATCCTGGTCGAGATGAACCACGACGCACGGGTCATCCGCATCGACTCCGAGCACGACGACAACGTCGAAAGCTGGCTCGGCGAGTCGGTCGGTCGCTGGGAAGGCGACACCCTGGTCGTCACGACGAAGAACTTCGGCGACGACTACAGCTTCACCCAGGGTTCCAGGGAGATGGTGATCACCGAGCGCTTCAGCCGCATCGACGAGGACACCCTGCTCTACGGCTTCACCGTCGACGACCCGAACACTTGGACCGAGCCCTGGAGCGGTGAGTACCCGTGGCCGGCCAGCACGAACAAGGTCTACGAGTACGCCTGCCACGAAGGCAACTACGCCTTGGGCGGCATTCTCCGCGGCGCCCGGCTGCTCGAGGAAGAAGCCCTCGAGGGCGACGCCGCCACCGGCGGCGGCGGCTCCGAGTAGCCGATTCCTGGGTCGCGCCCGCCCGGCTGGATGTCGTTGCACAGCACTTCTTCCCTCAGACCCACGGCAGCGGGGTCGGCCACAGCCGGCCGTCGGCTTCGGGACGGCGTTGCCGGACTTCACCGACTGCTCCTTCGCCTCGCGGGAGCCGGACCCGGACTGGTACGCGGTGGTCCACGAGGGCGGCTTGGTGCGAGCGTTCGACCGCATGACGCCGGCCGTTGAGCACACGGATGACACGACGCTGGACGGGATGCAGTGCCGGAACGAATCCAGCGCGACCCGTCCCTCGAAGAAAAGGAAGGAGAAAGCAGCATGGCTACCAGTTCGAGTTCTGGTTCAAACGGCAGAAAGACACGCAACCTTCTCGGGCGACCGATCGGCCTGCCGGCTCTGATCACGTTGACCCTGGCCGCTTCATCGCCTCTGGCGGCTCAGACGGGAGGGGATCCCCCGGCGGCCCCGGCGGGAGCCCCGATCCGGAACCACGACGAGGATGTCCCGGACAAGGACGCGATGAGCAACTTCCACGTCGACCTGATCCTGGTCGAAGCCGACAGCCCACGGTCGGCTGACGGGGCCGCGTCGGACCTTGCCGGGATCCCGTCGTTCGCATCAACCGAGTACAGGTACGACGATGGTACGCCCGAGGCGTTCACCTTCGTCACCAACGCGCATGAACAGGAGTACGCCCAACGATTCCGCCTGCCTCGCGCGGGCACCGTGACCTCCGTGACGGCCTGTTTCGGTCGTGCGCAGGACGACGACAATGCGGACGTTTCGTTCGCACTGACGTTCTACCGTGATTCCGGTGGGCAGCCGGGCAGTCCGTTGGCCGTGTACACGGCGACGGTCTCCGGCCTGGCCAGAGGCCGGGGCACCTGTGGCTTGATCAACAGCGGCGACATCATCTCGCAGCAGCTCGATGGCGGCCCTGTATGGCTGGCCGTTCAGTGGCCGAACTCAAGCGGCAAGGCTTTCGCCGAGGATCGAAACGGCCCAGGCGGTACGAGCAACTTCTGGCGGCACCGGTCCTCGGCGGGAGACGCCTGGAGTTCATGGAACGCGGAGACCGTGGCGACCGCGTACTTCCTCCGCATGGGCGTGGACCACGGAGACGGCACGCCTCCACCGACGCCGGGCTGCACGCCGACGACGACCGTGCTGCAGTTCGACGGCGACTACGAGGTCAGCATGTGCTACCGCACACCCGATGGGCAGGTCGGCCAGGCGAAGAGCGGCATCTGGGCCTCGGGAGAATCGGGCCTTCTCTGGTTCTTCAACAGATCCAACGCCGAGGTGTTGGTCAAGGTCCTCGACGGCTGCTCGTACAACGGATACCGCTGGATCTTCGTCGCGCCCGTGACCACTCTGGAGTTCAACCTTCTGATCACGGCCCCGGACGGAACCAGCTGGACGCATCGCAACGCCCAGGGAATGACTGCGTCCACCCGCAGCGACACCCAGGCGTTCAGGTGCTCGCAGTAGCACACCTGGCAGCCCGTGGTGCCGGCAAAGGTCCGTGTCGGGCCAAGTCGGTCAGGCGTTTAACCGGCAAGGCGCGACGAGGGAGCCTGGAATCCTCCAATGATCCCCAACCCGCACTCAGGCTCATTTCTCCTGGGATTGACGTCGACACTTCAGGCTCACCTCATGTGGGACAAGGCTCTCCACGAAACGGAAGTCGACCGGCGCGCTGCCGGCCATGAAGTCCCGGACCTCGTCCAGGGTCCGAAGCCGCTCGATGTGGAGTCGCAAGATCATCCTCCGATGATCCCCAACACGCGCTCAGGCTCATCTCTCGTGGGATTGACATCGCCCCTTCAGGCTCATTTGTCATGGGAAAGGCTCTGAGGAGCATCAGGAAGGCCGCATGCTAGAGTCTTGAAAGCTCCCTTCTACGACTTGGGTGGAGGATCATCATGAGTCCCGTGTACCTCAAGGCACTTGCCAGCGGACCCGGTCTGGTCGTCAAGTCCCCGTGGACGAGGGCCTTCGTGCTGCTTCTCGGTGCGTGCTTCGTAGCCGCCGGTTGTCGGGAGGACGGCGATCCGGTGCTGCCCACGGCGCCCAAGCTCATTCTTCAGAAACCGGCTTCAGGCCAAGGTGCGAACGGCGACGGTGACCTCGACCTCGATGGCGATGGCGATGGCGATGGCGATGGCGACCACCGACCGGGCCGCTTCTTCATCGAGGAAGCCGGGGCTGACGGACCTCCAGTTGCTGCCCGAGTGGGCGGCGAGTCGCGGCTCACGGAACCGCCCGCAGGGATCCGGGGAGAGCTCGAGCCGCTTGAGGGCGTCGGTCTCCATCCGGAGTTCGAACGCTTCGACCTGGAAGTCGACCTCGAGTCCGCCGCCGAGACGCCCGGGTTGACGTCGTCATCCAACCTCCCGGGAAAGACCGATCTGGAGGACGTGGAGAACACCAATGTCGACGCCACGGTCTCTTCGAGAAAGGGCCCGCTCGAAGGCGTCGACGGCACGAGAATCGATGTCGTGCAGGGAAGCGACGGAGACGGCGGCGACGGCGATGGCGACGGCGATGGCGACGGCGATGGCGACGGTGATGGCGACGGCGATGGCGACGGCGATGGCGACGGTGACGGCGATGGCGACGGCGACGGCGACGGCGATGGCGATGGCGACGGCGATGGCGACGGTGATGGCGACGGCGACGGCGACGGCGACGGCGACGGCGATGGCGACGGTGATGGCGACGGCGACGGCGACGGTGACGGCGACGGCGACGGCGATGGCGACGGTGATGGCGACGGCGACGGCGACGGTGATGGCGATGGCGATGGCGACGGCGACGGTGATGGCGATGGCGATGGCGACGGCGACGGCGACGGCGATGGCGACGGTGACGGCGACGGCGATGACGACTGCGACGACGACGACGACGACGGCGACGGCGACGGTGATGACGATGACGACTGCGATGACGACGACGACGACGATGACGACGACGATGATGACGACGGCGCAGATGTCGACGTCGATCCGTCGACTTCTCCGTGGCAGTTCGTCGCGTTTGCCCCTGCGGCAGCCGGCATTCGGATGCCGCCTGCGGCGCGCACGGGGTCGCGCTTCACGAAGATCGCCGCGGGGGTCGACGTGGCGCCGTTCCTGGCGGAGCTCGCCGCGTCGGCCGAGAGGTGGCTCATCGACACCAGCCGCCAGCGCAAGGTTCGCTGTCAACGTGACACGCAGAACATCTTCCTCCGCGTGGCCAAGAAGCCCCTGCCTCCCGGCGCCAGGAACGCGAACGACGTGCACGAGAGCTGCCCGGGGAAGTCCGCGGAGGAGTTTCCCAGGACGTTGGCGTTCTGTGAGAGCATCGCCGCCCTTCAGGCGGGAGAGCTCGGGCGGGCCACGCTCGTCGCCCTGCAACCACATGGTTGGGTGCGACCGCACATCGATGCCGGCGACTACTACCGTTTGCGCGATCGTTTCCACCTGGTGTTGAAGAGCCCGGGCGGCAGCCCCCTGATCGCGGGGGGTGAGAGCGTCGTGATGCGGGAGGGCGAGTTGTGGGCCTTCGACAACAAGGCGGAGCACGATGCGAGGAATCTCACCGACGAACCGCGGGTGCACCTGATCTTCGACGTGCTGCCGGCTCCCGGGCGCGGCTACCACGTCCTGCCGCCGGCTGGCTGAGCCACGAAGGCCGGGAACGTATACGCCGGTAACGCCGGGCTGCGCGACTACTACGTCCTGCCGCCGACCGGCTGAGCCTGCCTCTGCCGTAGCAGCTTCTCAGCCGCGCCGAGCGCGTGAGCGGCCGAGTCCACCCGCACCGCATTGTCGTAGGCCTCGGTGCGCAACGCTCCCAGGACGCGCTTCTTCTTCGAAATGTAGAAGGTGTCGTACGGTCCCCGGAACTGCAGCTGCCGCAGAGACCGCAGTCCACGCTCGATGACGCGCTCGTAGGCCGCGGCACGCTGTTCGTCTCCCAGCGAGCGCGCCAGGATCAGAGCGTCCGCGAGCCCCTCCAGGTACGCGCCGGTGGAAGCCGCGTGCGGGGGGCCGAATTCAGGGCGGCGCGGATCATGGAAGCGACCGCGCAGGTCCGGGTCCAATCCGTCCCATTGCTGCATCGGCAGCAGCCAGTCGGAAATCTCGAACACGAATTCCGCCACCTCGCGCCTTCCCGTCAGTGCGAACAGAGAGGCTCCGGCTTGCGCGTGCCACGGCACGAACGCGGGATTGCGGGCTTGCCGGTGCCGTTCGCTGCAGCGCTCGAAGGTTGCCGCGCAGCGCTCCGGCGCCGGAGCGCCCTCGATGCCCCGCCGCGCCGCCTCAACCTGGAACAGCAGCGCCTCCCCGGAGTAGAAGTTCCAGTTCTGACCATCGCGCTCGGGCGGGAAGAAGAACGTCCTGAATCCCAGCTCCTCGTCCGCGAGCGAGTTCACCCCCGCCGTCAGCAGAGTCAGTTCGGCCGCGAACTCGTGACGGGCGGGACTCTCCAGGATGCACAGAGCCGCCAGCGCGGCAGCGCCGAGCTTCGCCCCGGTCCGCTCGACGATGGCGCCGCGTCCACCCCCGATGTTCCGGAAGTAGCGCCGCAGATTGAAGCGTAGATTGCGCCGCGCGGCCTCGGCCAGTTCAGCACTGCAGTGGAGCTTCGCGAACCGTGCCAGGGACAGCGTCGCGAGGAACCGGCGGATCGCGTTGTCCGACGGCGCGGCCTCGCCCCGACTGGGCCAGTACTTGTAAGGCAGCCCGCCTTCCGGTGACAGGTTGTCGAGCATCCATCGTCCGATGCCCCATGCGAGGTCGGCGACGCGGTCCTCATCCTCCGACGGAGCGGGCGCTACCAGGGGTGAGCCCCGATACAACTCCGTTGCACCAGCCCACCCGTCGCCGCCAAGCAGGAACTGGCGAGCTGCGAAGGCGCTCAGGCGGCCGTTGGCCTCGAACTCGGATGCGCTCAGGCCCCTCCGTTTGCGGAACCGCTCCAGTGCCCGCCCGAAGCGGAGGTTCCCGGCGAGCATGCGGGTGGGCGGCAGTCTGACCGTCTCGTCCCGATACGCGATCTCCAGGCCGATCAGCCCGCGGACGCGGTTGCAGAACACACGGGACACCTCATCCGGCGCAACCGGGCGAGACTGTTCCGTGACACAGACCTCGGCCATGCCGTCCGGGTCGCCCGCGATCCGGGCAGGCAACTCGGGCAGCGCCGGGTAGTCGACCCAACCGTGCAACTTCGCTCGACCGTGCTGACGGATGCAGAACCAGATCGGGGGCCGACCAAGGGTTGCCATTCCTTCTTGTCGAGAGGCGCTCATGCCAGAACCGTGCACCGCAGAACGTAGCGAAGCGACTTCGGCCCGGCAAGCTCCCGGGCTTCCGGGTTCCGGGTTCCGGGCCCGACCCGGAGCCTGCAACGGGTTCGGCGGCTCTGTCGGGACGGCTTGGCTGACGCATGCGATTCGAGGGCTATCGTGCTGGAGCCGTGGCAGCGGCCGACGCCGCAGCCGCCGGCTGCTATCGTCGGCGGCTCAATTCCCTGGAGGACAATCCATGCGCCGCACGCTGTTCGTCATGTTGATCGCTATTCTCTTGGCCGTGACTGGCGTAGCCGCTGACGACCACGGGCCCAAGGTCGAAGACCTGGGCTGGATGACCGGGACCTGGAGCGGCCCGTCGCTGGAGGAGAACTGGGCGGTGCCCAGGAACGGCTCGATGGTGGCCCGGGTCCGCGGCTTCTCGCCCGACGGCACGACGAACATGATCGAGTTGATCTCGATCGAGGAGGAGAACGACTCCCTGGTGCTGCGCCTCAAGCAGTGGGACCCCGGCATGAAGCCTCGCTACGAAGGTTTCCAGGTGATGAAGCTCGTCGAGTCGAAGGACCGGATGATCAGGTTCGAGAACACGGGCGAGGGCAACGGCTCTCTCGCCAAGCTCGCCTACAGCAGGCCCGCCGACGACAAGTTCGTCATCTCGGTCGAGGTGGCCAGCGGCCAGGAGTTCGAAATCCCGCTCGAGGCGGTCAAGTAGCACTGGCCCGGTGGCGGTGAGCCGCTTCGCAATCACGGCGTCCGCGGCGCTGCTCGTCGCGGGCGTCGAGTTGGCTGCGGGCGGCGACGCCGCGATAGCCCAGCGGAAACCGGCCAGTCCGGCCGGGGAGGCCGCGGCCCAGATCGGCGGCTACTTCGATCCCCGCTCCGGCTATGTCAACGGGGCGTGGGTCGAGGTCAAGTTCGGCCGGCCGCTGCGGCGCGGCCGGGACATCTTCGGGCCGCCCGACTTCATCGCGTTTCTCAACGACGGCGCACCGGTTTGGCGCGCGGGCGCCAACTACACGACCCGGCTGATCACGGAACTGCCGCTGATCATCGACGACACCCGCCTCGAGCCGGGCGAGTACACGATGTTCATCCAGCTCGGCCCGGAACGCTGGATCCTGATCGTCTCGACCTGGCCGGCACAGGAAACGTACGACTACCAGGAGCGCGAGGCGCTCTTCGGCGCCTACGGCTACACGCCGGGACGGGACGTGCTGCGCACCGACATGGTTCTCCAGCCGTTGCCGATCTCGTTCGAACAGTTGTCCTGGCAGTTCCTCGACGTGACGCCGGAGGGTGGCCGGCTGGCACTCCTCTGGGACCGCCAGATGGCGTCGGTGCCGTTCCTCGTGGCCGGACCGGCCGAGGAAGGCGAAGAACCGGCCGAGGAGGGGAATCCATGAGCAAGCCCGACCGCTACGACTTCGCCGACGAACGGCCGCGGGTGACGGAGACGGAACTGATGGAGGAGCTGGGGCTCGGGTAGTCGTCAGGGAACGAGACTTCGCCTCGCGCCGGCCCACCCGGTGTGAGACGCCGGCTACTCGGCGGCGCCGCGGTCCGGCGGCATCCCGCTATGCTCCGCCTCATCAACGAATCAGGCAGTACCCGTCTGCCATGAAGCGGGGAGCGTGACATGAGTGCCAACCATGTACCGGGCGACGTGCGACTGGGTAGCGCGGCGGCCGCGACCGCCGTCCTCGTGTTCCTGGCGTCCGCAGCCGCCGCACCCGGCCAGTCCGGACCGTTGATCGAACCGGTGACCGACGCCGAGCTCGCCGCCACCCCGAACGGCGACTGGCTGAGCTTCCGCGGCAACCTGTCGGCCTGGGCCTACAGCGCCCTCGACGCGGTGAACACGGAGACGGTCGGGCAACTCGACTACGCCTGGGCGGCCCCGATGGAAGCCGGTCCCAACGAGGCGACGCCCCTGGTGCGCGGAGGCATCGTCTACCTGCCGCAGACGGGCGACGTGATTCACGCTCTCGACGCACGCACCGGCGACCTGATCTGGGAGTACCGCCGCGAACACGACTATCTCGATCCCGAGGGCAGCGACCCGGAGCGGCGCTTCGGCCAGGGTCTGGGCAGGGTCACCCGCAACATCGCGATCTGGCAGGACGGCCTGTTCGTCGCGACGATGGACGCCTTCATCATCCGCCTGGACGCGAACACTGGCGAACTGGTCTGGGAGACCCGGGTCGGGGACAGCCAAATCGCTCACTCCTCCGGTCCGATCATCGCGAACGGCAAGGTGATCAGCGGCCGCTCCTGCAACATGTCCGTCGCAGGGGGCTGCTACATCACGGCGCACGACGCGGAGGATGGCCGCGAGCTCTGGCGCTTCCACACGATCCCGAGGCCCGGCGAACCCGGCGACGAAACCTGGGGCGGCCTGCCGCTCGAGCGCCGGTTCCACGTCGGCGCCTGGCACGTCGGCTCCTACGACCCGGACCTCGACCTCGTCTACTGGGGCACGTCAGTGCCGGCGCCCTCGCCCGAGGTGCTTCGCGGCAGCGGCGCCGGCTCGCTGCTCTACTCGAACAGCACCCTCGCACTCCGCGCCGACACCGGCGAACTCGCGTGGTACTTCCAGCACCTGCCGCGAGACAACTGGGATCTCGACCATCCCTTCGAGCGCATCCTGGTCGACCTGGAGATGGAACCGGACGAAGAAGCCGCCTGGTCGATCAACCCGGCGCTCGAGCACGGAGACCGGCGAAAGGTGATGACCGGCTTCCCCGGCAAGACGGCAATCCTCTGGACCCTCGACCGCGAAACCGGCGAGTTCCTGTGGGCACGTGAAACCGTGTTCCAGAACGTGATCACGCACATCGACCCGCACACCGGAGCGGTCACGGTCAACGAAGAGGTCATCCCCAAGGCCCGCGACGAGGAGTACGGCGTCGTCTGCCCGGCGGCGAGCGGCGGCAAGGACTGGCCGACCGCGGCCTACAGCCCGCTGACAGAGGCGGTCTACGCACCCCTGCAGGACGTCTGCATGTCGCCGATCATCACCGACACCGGCGAGGAGCCGCCGGAGGGCTACGGCGTCGAATTCCGGTTCCGGTTGGCGCCGAACAAGGCGACGGTCGGGCGTCTGGACGCGGTTTCCGCGCGCACCGGCGAATCCCTGTGGCGGTTCGAGGAACCGGCCGGAACGATGTCGGTGATGACCACCGGCGGCGGCCTCGTCTTCGCCGGCAACACGAACCGACGCTTCCGGGCCTTCGACGCGAGGACCGGCGACATCCTCTGGGAGACGGTGCTGGGCGGACCGGTCACCGGCTTCCCGGTCAGTTTCGCGGTCGGCGGCGAGCAGTACATCGCGGTAGCCGCGGGCGGCGGCGACCTGCTGAGCGGGCTCTTCAACCGCCTCGGGAACCTGACCGTGCGCTCCGGTTCGAACCTGCTCTACGCCTTCAAGCTCTCCGCCACCGCGGGGCGCGGCCCGATCGAACAGCCGGTGGCCGCTGACGCGGCCGCAGGCGAACCGCCGCCCATGATCATGATCGACGCGCCCCTGCTCGAGACATCGGCCCCCTGTGCGACTTTCTCGGAGGAGCAGGCCGAGCGCGGCGGCGCCCTCTACCGGGAACAGTGTGCCGAGTGCCACGGGCCGACCCTGCGCGGCGGCGCCCAGGGCGCCGCTCTCGCCGGGCGCAGCTTCACGAGCCACTGGTCGAACCGTGCCGCCAGCGGGCTCTACCGGACGATCCGCGAAACGATGCCCCCGGGCAGGGAAGGCACGATCGGTCCCGCGGCGTCAGCCGACCTGGTCGCCTTCATCGTGCGCGAGAACGGCGCCGAGCCCACCGGCGAGTTCGGAACCGACGCCGACGCGCTGGACGGCCAGCGAACCTGCTTCCGGCAGTAGCCCGAGGCTGCCGGGCGGCCCGACGGCCGACGCATGGTCCTCGTGATCATGGTCGTCCTCGGCGTGGCCGGTCTCGTCGTCCTCGTCGTGGTCGGCCCCGCCGTCTTCGTCGCGCCCTGTCTCGTCGTGGTCTTCGTGACCGGCCTCGTCGACACCGTGTGCCTCATGCCGGGCGCCGTGATCGTGACTGTCGTCGTGCGAGTGGCCGATGTGCGAATGCGAATGCCAGAGACCCATCACCGCCATCGTGGCGATGCCGATCATCACGAGTGCGAACTTGAGCCCCCGATCCCGATCATGCTCGGGCATCGGAACGTCGTCGTCACCCATCAGCGCGCTCCGCACGTACTGCGCGACCCGGTCGCGCTCCCTCGACATCTCCGAATCGAGCACGTCCATGACCGCCACGTAGATGAAGGTGCCCGCCGCGATCGCGTTGAAGCTGCCCTCGAAGAGGAGCGATGCCCTGCCCTCGAGCACTTCCCCCGCCACCGTACCGAACACGATCCCGATCGGCGTCATGACCGAGAAGAGCCACAGCGTCTGCCACAGCTTCCGGTTGCTCGCCGCGTGGGCGGTCACGATCAGGGCGAACGCGGCCGACCCCTTGTGGAACAGGATGCCCAGCATGACGACCAGTGCGGCCGCCGCCTCGGGTTGCAGACCGAGAGCCATCCCCGCGATGACCGAGTGTACGGACAGCACGATGAGCAGGACGAAGGCGTAGAACGGCGGCCTCGTCGGCTCGCCCTCCTGGCCGAGCATCGAGTTGCGGCCTTCGAGGAGGACCCGGTCGATCAGGAGCAGCAGGCCGACCCCGAGCGCCGCGAGCAGCGGGGCCAGGGGGTAGTCGACCACTCCCCGGAGCGCTTCGTCGGCTTCGGGCAGCAGGTGGACGAACCCGACGCCGAGGAAGATGCCCCCGGCGAGCGCGTTGCCCAGGGAGAGATACCGGCGGCTCGCCTGCCGCTTCGCGACGAGGATGGGAATCATCCCGCCGACGATCGCGATCCCCAGGATCGAGACGCCGGCAATGACCTTGATGGCAAGCGGAGTCATCAGGGGGCTCCTTCTCTATCGTGTCGACCGCTCAGGGTGATCCGCCGGCCGCTGCCGACTCGCCGTCCGCCAGCGACGGCGGCAAGAGCTCCGGTCTGGCGAAGAAATTCGCCTGGACGGCCTGGGCGTAGGCCGGCCGGGCATTCAGCCGCTCCCGGTAGGCGGCAAGCCGCGGGCCAATCGGCTCCCTGTAGGCAACCGCCCAGTCCAGGCAACTGCCGAGCAGGATGTCGACGCCGGTGAAGCGGTCGCCCAGCAGGAACTCCCGTCCGTGCGCAAACTCGAGTTCCGCCACCGCCGACTGCTTGGCGAACCCCTCCGACGCGGCCTGGATCGCGGTCGGAGACTCGCCGTACAGGTGAGCGAGGTCGCGATGCTTGCGGATGATGTACAGCGTGTGCGCGTCGAGCTCCATCATGACGAAGAACGCCCACTGGTCGTAGCGCGCCCGGGCCTCGCTGCCTGCGGCCGGCATCAGACCGTCCGGTTCGCCGTATTTCTCCGCCAGGTAATTCACGATCGCCGCGCTCTCCGCGAGCCTCAGATCACCGTCCTGGAGCACCGGGATCTTCTGCCGCGGATTGAGCCGCGTGAACTCCTCCGTCTGCGTTTCCCCCGTGCGCGGACCGATCGGCCGGTGCTCGTAGTCAAGCCCCAACTCGGCCAGCGCCCAGAGCGGGCGCATCGTCCGCGACGTGCTGCAACCCCAGAGCACCCGCGGTGAGGCCGTCGTTTGCTCGTCGGTCATGGGACCGGTACAGGATGTCAGAAACGCCGGTGAATGGGAAAGCCGGCCGCCAAGGCAGTCGAACTCGAAGGCCCTTCCGATGGCGCAACAGGGCAAAATCACCGGGCAGTCTCCAGCCGGAGATCGCCCATGAGTCTGAACATCAAGAACGAAGAGACCTGCCGCCTTGCCAGCGAACTTGCTCGCCTCACAGGCGAGACCAGGACCTGGGCGATCACCGTCGCCTTGCGGGAGCGGTTGGATCGCGAGCAGAGACAAAGTCGGGCCGACACCTTGGCTCGCGAACTTCACGAGATCGGACAACGCTGCTCCATGCTCCTGAAACCAGGACCCTCCGCCATCGAGCACGGGGATTTTCTCTACAACGAGCGGGGCCTGCCGAAGTGATCATCGACACGTCCGCTCTCCTGGCGATTCTCCTTGCAGAAGAGGGCGCTGAGCGGTTCGAACGCGCCGTCGCGGCGGCGTGGCCTCGACGCATGTCGACGGTTTTCTTCGACGACCTGGGCGATGGCGGCCCGCACGTTGTTCGGCCAGGTTCGGGCAGCAATGAAGCCCGCCCGGTGGGCGGCATCCTGCACGTTGTCGGAGAACGCGATGACCTTGCGGTCGTCGTTGTGGCGCGAGGCGAAGGTCTGGCCAAGCGCCACACTGAGCAGGCTGGACGCCCGCGCGCCGAAGATGATCAACGCCTCCACGGCGCCGCAGTGAGGACAATCGCGGCTGAGTTGCGCTGACGGGCCGTGCCCACCGCCGCGCGTCTTCCTGCCGCCGCGTCGGTCGATGTCTCGCCACCCGCTTTGACCGCGGCGCCTTCATGGGAACCGTGCACCGAGGCTACGTCGAAGACGCTGCACACCATGCGGCGGAGTTCCCGCACCCAGAGATGCAGGCCGACCTGCAGAAACGGCAGGAGCCGGCCCGACTCCTCGCCTTCCTCCCGCCGCCGCGCAGCGGAGATCAGGGCGCAAAGCCCGTCGAGCACCGCGAGCGCCTCGCGCCCGGTGGCAACCGGCAGGCTTCGGCAGAGCCGATCCGCAACCTCCGTCACTGGCATGGTCCGCCCGTCGAGCACCCTGAGCAGGTTGACGAACGTTGCGTGCTCGCGCGGGCGGTGGGCCAGCGCGACGCGCCAGTCCGCCGACTCGAAGCCGCCTTCGATGGGCACGCCGAAGAACAACTCGTGCAGCGCGCGGACGTAGTCCTCCGCCGATGCCTGCCGGCGGTCGACCACATCCGCAAGGTCGGCCCGCGGCATGAGGTGTCCGCCAATCAACGAGCCGCCGAGGAACTCGTCGATGCTCTGCCGGGTCTCGCCCACGATCGACCCCGGCTCGAACGGCTGATCGAAGATCCGGGACACGTACTCCCGCAGATCCGGCTCGGCGCCTTCGCCGCCGAGCGTCGCCGACGTGCCGGCGCAGATCAGGCCATCGCCCACGCCGAGCCGAGCGCGCAGCCGCCGAACGAGGCAAGCGAGGTCCGTGCCCTGCGCGCCGTCGAACGTGTGCAGTTCGTCCACCGCCAGGCGGCTGGCCGGAGTGGACAGTTGCCCGTGTCGCCGCCGAGCACGGCGTGAGCGAACGGACGGTTTAGCGCTGGCGGCGGCCAGTCGAGCGCGGCGGTTGCCCGATCTACCATGCGGCCTACGCCGAGCGCCGGAAGTTCTGGCGCGCCGACAACCGCAGAACGGACGCCCGGCGCTGGCGGCGCGAGTACGTCGAGGCGGACCGCGAGGCCCGCGAAATAGGCGCGTTGCCGCCGACCCCGAAGCGAGCGCCGCGAGGTCTCCCGTTCGCTCTCGGCTACGACCCTCGGCGCGGCCCTGGTCGCCCGTTCGAGTCGTTCTACGATGAGCGCCGGAACGAATACGGCCCGCGACCCGACTCTCACCCGCTGGCGGCTTTCCCAGCGGCCCTCGGCGGCCAGAGAGACCGCGCCCTGCGCCCTCGCCGCGAGCGCTACGCCGAGCGCACGCCGTAGAGTTCTTCTGCGCCCAAGCGTTCCAGTACGCCAGAGACGCCGCTGAACGCTTCACGCCGTGGCGGTTCGCGGTCGAGGCGGTCGAGGTCGTCGCCGAGGATGGCGAGCGCTGCCCGCAACTGGACGGCTGCCGGGATTCCCTCGCCGCCCTTGAGGATGCGCGCTACGGTCGCCCCGGCGTCCGCTTTGAGCGCCCGGAGGCTGCGCCGATGTTCGAGCGCCGCATCATCGGCGGCAACCCGGATGAGCGCCGCGAAGTGTTCTTCGCGCTGCCACCTGCTGACGGTCGAGGCGCTGACGCCGGCAGCCTCGGCGGCTTCGGCGACGGTTGCGCCCTCGCCGAGCGCGAGCGCTGCGGCGGAGTGTTTGCCGTCGAGCGCCTTCGCCATGCGCGGGATCCTACGCCGCCCCGCGCCCCGAGGCGCTGGCCGGCCCTTCCTGCCCCGCGTGCGGCAGGCAGGACGCGCAGCGCGACCAGTGCGAAACCTGCGCATGGATCGCCGCCAGGGAACGCGCCGCGAGCGGCTGAGCGCCCGTTCCCGCGCCGTTCCCGGCCCGGACGGTTGAGCTACCCGGCGGCCCGTCTCGGCGGCTTCCTGCGCGTCTCTCGCGGTCTGGCGGCGGGTTCAAGTGGCCCGCTACGGAGGCAGACGGAATCCCGGAAGGGAGACGTTGAATCACAGCCTACGCGGGTTCGAGTCGCGGACCGTAGCGGACCGTGCGCGAAGGTATCAGCGCGTTGGCCGACCGCTTGCCCTGCGGAGCCTGTCTGCTACGGTAGTATCGTTGAATCACAGTCTACGGCGGGGGACGTTCGCGGATGGGCGGCTGAACGGGGGGCTGTAGCGCCTACAACGGGAGGCTACGGAATGAGGGAGACACTTTGAGGCGCACTGTCGAGCGTGCTGTTCTTCGCGCTGCTGATCGGAGGCTCGCCGACGATGGCGGCTGCGGATCAGCCGACGTCAGTTGTGTCGGCACACATGAGCCCCGAGGCTTGCAACGGCGCTGGAGGAATCTGGGCGTATCCGACGCAGGGGAACCCGAACGGATGGTGCAGCTTTGACGGCAACGACTGGGACATGGATACTTGGTGCGACGACCTGCTCACGTTGGCAACGGGCCTGGGATTCGACGCTGGCCTGTTCCTTGGTGGGAGCTGGGTAATGAAAAACCCGATTCTCGGGTATATCGGGATCGGTATAGGAGCCGAGGCGGCCGGGATCGGTTTGGTGCAGTTTTGGGAGTGCACCCTAGGAGGGTAACGCTTGCTCATCAGAGGCCCGAGTACAGGCCACCGCTCCGAGTGGGTACGCGGCGCGGTTCAGCGCTTCAGCTTTCTACAGAAAGAAGCAGGACCTGTTGCCAGGCTTGTCCTGGCGCTGCTGTTCGGGGGGGTGTTGGCGGCTCTGATACTGGTATGAACCTGCTGCTGCCGCTGCTGCTCGCCGCGCTGATCGCCTGCTTGAGAAGGTGGGCTTGCTGACCCGGCAGAACGCCCAACTGATGCGGCGCATTGAAGAACCCACGTGCGGCCTCGACACCCGAAGAAGGAGGTCGAAGCCGCACTGGCTGAAGCGGAGGATGCAGGCTGGACCGTGACTCTGAGCCCACGTGGCCACTCCTGGGGCGTGATGAGATGCGGTGCAGCAAACCGTTCGGGTTGCCAAGCCTGGATCGCATCCACGCCCAAGAACCGCGGCAACCATGCCAAACGCCTTCGGCGAAAAGTCAGGCGCTGCCCCCACAAGTGAACCACCGGAACCAGGAGGACAAGCCGATGCCGAACCAGCAGTTCACTCTGATCGTCGAAGGCGCCGATTTACGGTCCAGAACCGTGTTCGACGCCCTCTTCGAAGCCGGCTGCGACGATGCCACGATCGGGAGTGTCGACGACACCCACTACATCGACTTCGACCGCGAAGCAGCCGGCTTGGGCGAAGCGATCCTCTCCGCAGTCAGGGACGTTAAGAAAGTGGAGGGCCTTCGAGTCACACGCGTCGTGGATGTCGGCCCAAACCTCCCGGCGGCCATCGGACCCCGAACGGGATGTGCCGGCGAGAACGCCGGGCTGTTCTTCACTGCCCCGCCCCATACCGCGTGGCCCCCCTTCACCGGGGACGGACTCCCGCAGCCGCAACGCCATTCGGCGCTGTTCCGCCTTCGCACACCGCTCCCCTCCCAGGACAGGGCGAGAATGGCGGCAAGCGGTCACGTTCTGCACGCCGTGAACGCCTATCTGGACCGCACAGTCCCCGTGTCCCGGGCCCCCTCCGACCCGGCGGCCTTACCGTCGACCGTTGGCCGGCCTCCGCTGACGATGGTGGCTCTGCCGAGTAGTTGAGAGTCGCTCATCCGCCTAGGCCCCCTGAAGTCCCGGGTCCGTCCGGCCAACCAAGCGTCACCCCAGAAATGAAGCGCCCGTCTCACAAGACTGAGAAGGCACTCTTCGCCCGAAGCGGGGATCAGTGTGCAAATCCAGGATGCCAGCGACGCCTCACGGATGGGGCAGAACCTGGCGAGCCGACGACGGTCGTTGGCGAAGTGTGCCACATACACGGGAAGAGTCCCGGGAGCGCTCGGTGGAATCAGGAACTCACCCCGGAACACATCCACGCCCCCTCCAACCTGATAGTTCTATGTCGAAATTGTCACAAGATCGTGGACGACCGGCCCGCGACCTATACGGCTGAGTGCCTGCGAGAATGGAAGAGAAGGCACGAGGACAACATCCCAGCGACCGCAGTGGAGTCGATCAGCCCCACTTCCTACACAGCCCCTACGCTACCCTTCCCCACTTCAATCGTGGATCAGGAGGTCGAGAAGACTCTCAAGATCATTAGACGGGGCCGGTTCATCGACGGCTTTGACGCGCCCCAACGCTGTCTCCAGTTCGGCACAGCCTTGACGGCTGGCGAGTACGCGGGCGCTACCGCCGCCGTGCGTGCCCGCGCACTGGCTTGGTGCGCCCGGCTCCTCCGGACGGACGAGTTGAAGGCCGCCAAAGAGTTTCTCCAACACGCGAAGAGTCTAGGCGCTCCCGAGGAAGTCAAGATCGCCGCAGCCCTGATCAGGTCGCACGAGGGCGATCATCGCACAGCCCTCGGCGCTCTCGCCGATCTCGACTCTCCTATGGCGCGGTCGGCTTCTCTCATAGTGGCCGCGGATCAGAGCGAACCACGGGGAGCCATTGAATGGGCAAGGAACGCCGGGATCCGGGCTACAGACCTGGACTCGGACGGCAAGACCTTCCTTCTCGCCTGGCTTCTTGAGTTTGGTGAATGGGATTCAGCTTCGTGTGTACTCGATTCCATTGCCGCTGATGGCTGTGAAGAGGAACTCGCGCTCAGTCACCTCGCTGGAGTAACAGCATTACTTCGCACTGTACCGGTCGAAGTCCGACACACCGTTCGCACCCAAGTGCCACTCTTCACGGCTGGATTTCTTGCCTCGGATCACTCCGCTGTGCGCTCCCGGCGATTCGCCGGACGACGCTTCCGAGCGGCAGCCAGCGCAGCGCGGCGCCTCGGCTGCGCCACCGCCGCAGACCTTTCCGAGGAGTACGCCCTGTGGCTTGACCTCCTGGATCCTCAGCGCCGCGACGCGGCCGGTCTGGAGTTGAAGAGGATGCTCCAGAATCCCGCACAGCACCTTCGTCTAGTCCACTTGGCAGTTCAGTTTGACGTCGAGTTCGACCTGGAAGAGACCAATCAGGCGATCCGACGGGAAGTAGCCAAGCGCGGAGAAACCACTCCCTCCGCAGCCGCGGCCCGGTTAGCCCTTGCCCGTGCACAAGGCGCACCAGGCGCCGTTGCCGACTACATGGCCCAACACCGAGAGGAGTTCGCCGGTCCTTCGGCTCAGCTAGCCCTCCTTATGGAGGCCGATGCGCTCGCACAGGCGGGGCGTGTTCAGCTGGCTAGAAGCCGTCTCGATCAGCTTTCCGAAGATGGCCTCTCCCCGACCGAGGCGGAACGTCTTCGCGCGGTGGTCGACTCGGTTGAAAGCCAGAACGGGACACCGTCAGCGAAGCAGTGGTTCGAGAAGACCGGCTCTCTGCCCGATCTCCTGGGGCTCGTCGCAGACCTTTCCGCCATGGGGAACTCCGCCGAGCTCCGGCACTACCGCGAGATCCTCTTTGAACGAACTCGCTCGCTGGAACACGCCGAGAGCTTCGCCATGGTTCTCGCCGAGGCCAGGGAGTACAACCGTCTGGCGGAGTTTCTGATCACCAACCCCGAGCTTGTAGAGCAGTCCGGCCGTCTGAAGCTGTGCTTCTGCTGGTCCCAGTTTTACCAAGGTTCACTGCTCGAAGCCAGGGACCGTCTTCAAGCCCTTTCCGACCTGCGGGCAGACCCCAACTACCGACATCTCGAGGTCCAGTTGGCGATTCACAGCGGCGACTGGGAATCGCTGTCCACGATCGTAGAGTCGGAGTTTCAGGCCCGCGAGGACAGGGACTGGCAGGACTTGGCGGCCGCAGCCCGCTTGGCTGCCGGACTGGGCCTGCCGCGAGCGAAGGAGTTGGCTTTCGCTGCTGCGGACAAGGCGCAAGACAACCCCGACGCTCTTGCGGGGATCCACCTGTTGGCGGTCCACGCCGGCTGGGACGACGAACCTCAGGTCACAGAATGGCTCAATCGCGCAGCCACCCTCTCGGGCGACGACGGCCCCTTCCGGAGAATGAGCCTTCCGACTCTCGTTAGCGAGTGGCCGAAGTGGCAGGAGCGGCGGACGGATCTCCTCAGACAACTGGAACGCGGAGAGATACCGACCTTCCTCGCAGCCAGTGTCCTGAATCGCCCACTCTCGGACCTGATGCTTCTGCCGGCAATCGCCAACCGCTCGGAGACCGACCCACGACGACGGCGCCCTGTGGCTGCATACAGCGGCAAGCGGCCTCGGGTGCACTGCGACCCGTGCGGACGGGCGGCGTTCGATGCGGCCGCGCTACTTTCGCTCGGCCTGCTGAATCTCCTTGACGAAGCCCTCGACGCCTTCAACGTGGTTCATCTTCCGCATTCGACTCTGGCTTGGCTCTTCGAGGAGAAGCGGAACGTGTCCTTTCACCAGCCGAGGCTCGTCCGCGAGGCCAGGCAGATCAGGCGCCTACTGTCAACGGGACGAATCTCGGTACTTGAGCCTAAGCCGCAGGTTGACGGCAAGCTAGCGTCTCAGGTCGGCAGTGAACTCGCCACGCTGATCGCAGAAGCCGAAGCGAGGCGGGGTAGCGCCGAACCTTGCTTCGTCGTTCGACCTTTTCCGGTTTATCACATCGACTCCTTGATGGAAGAGGAGGTCAACCTCACACGACACGAGGCATTGCTTAGCAGCTGCCAAGCTGTTATCGACAGCCTCCGAGCATACAGCGTTCTGACCGACGAGCAGCACCGGGCAGCCAGCTGGCATCTGGGGCGAAGCGAACAACCCTGGCCGGAACAACCCGATGTTTCCGCCCCGGCAACCCTTTATCTCGATGGCCTGGCCACGACGTACTTGCTCCAGCTCAATGTTCTGGACGTCCTCGCTGATGCCGGTTTCACCGTCTTCGTGGCGCCGTCAACGGCCTCGGAAGCGGACAATCTTCTCGCTTACGACGAGCTTACCGGGGAGGTTGGCCAGATTCTCGAGAAGGTTCGGAAGGCCGTGAGCACACGAATCGCCGATGGACGTATTCAAGTCGGTCCAGTTGGACTCGCAGCGCCACCCGAACGCCCAGGCCCGGCACACCCCACGATGGACTTGTTCACGCTTACGGACCGATGTGACGTCGTCGTCACCGACGAACGCTTCATCAATCGTCACCCCCACCTTGGCGACCAGGACCAGGCCGTGCCAACTGTCTCGACCCTCGACCTTCTCGACATGCTGATTTCGTCAGGGACGATCACGGCCGCTGACAGACTGACGCACAGAACGCGGCTTCGCAGATTCGGCTATCTTTTTGTCCCGGTCGAAGAAGAGGAGCTACTCGGGCACCTGACGAACTCGGCAGTGAGAAACGGTCAGGTAAACGAACGACCAGGCCTGAGAGCCGTGCGGGAGAACTTGCTCGTCGCCCGCATGGGGGAGCAACTGCAACTCCCCGACGAATCGCAGTGGCTTGCGGACACGATCGGCGCGTTCGTCTCTGCCTTGAGAGGCTTGTGGCTGAGTGATCCCGATGTCCCGGATGCGCAAGTGCGGTCGGACTGGATCCTGCTTCAGATCGACGTTCGTGGCTGGACTCACCGACTTTCCGCGGACGCCGCGGGCCGAAGTATCGAGAGCGACCGGGCGGAGCAACTCGTACGCCTCCTTTTGCCGCATCCCGATCTGACGCCTACCGTCAGGGAGCCCTACTGGGACTGGGTCGAGACCCGGCTTCTGCGGCCCATTCAGGAAACGGAGCCCGCTCTCTACTCCCGGCTTGCGGAGAGGTTCCTGCTCACCGTCTCGCGAGTGGCCGACGACGCCGCGGGAACGATGGACCTGGCCGATGAGTAGCGCGAAGGAGGCCCAAACCATCAGGGCGCGGCTGGCACTGGAGTGCATACCTCCGACCCTGCGGGAGACTCTGGCGCGCGACCCCAGGATAGCCGACAACTACGGCATTCAGATCGACTCCGTTCTTGCGATCGGCGGCGCGGATTTCAAGGCGCCGGTTTCGGCAATCGCAGAGAACGTAAGGAAGACCCTTGGCGGGAGTCCCGGAACGATCATTCGGGACGCCGACGGCAAGGAATGGTCGATTGAATTCGACGCCGACAGCGACCAACCGACGCTCGTCTTCGCCCGAGGCGAGCGCCGCCTCGGCATGCCCGCGTGGGTAACGCTGTCGTCGGACCGCGAAACAAGGCTCCGTTGTCTTGATGCGCTCGCCGCCGACGCTGGTCTACCGCCGAAGGCCTGCTCGTCCTGGCGCCGGATCCTGGAAGAACGGAGCCTCAGAGGTGAGGAGGTGCCCGACTTCCTGGTGGACCTTCATGCCACCGCACACGTTCAAGAGCAGCTTCTCGCCGACAGCGTACGCAGCCCCGAACTGAGCGCGCAGTTGGCAGCGCCTCCATCGCGGACATACTTTGAGCGACTTGTCGGCACACGGGGCGACAGCGCTTCGATAGAGCTACACGCCGTAGCCGGCGGCCGGGAGCGCCTTGCGGAACTGGCCGCCTGGAAACCATACGAAGGCTTCTTGCAGAGTCTCTACATGGCCTCGCATCCGGGCCTCAGCGCGCAGATTCGGGTCGACGGCCTCAGCAGCGAGGAGCTCGTGCGGGCGTTCGAGTTCATTCTCCGCACCGGAGACCGGGTGTCGCAACTTGGCGCTATCGAGGTGGGTCTCCGAGTTTCCCGCGACCGGCCGGAGGTGAAGCCGGCGCTCAACAAGTTGTTGGAGTTCATTCGTGCCGACGACACGGCCGGCAAGGCCGGTGGCTTTCGGGGCTACTCACTCCTGTACGTCCTTGTGTCAAGCGAGTTGTCGAGACGGCAACAGCTCGGCGACGCCCCCCCCTTCTACCGGCGCCTGGCCGCTTTGGCACAGGCTGGCGTGATCCAGCGCCAGATGGTGGCAGCGGGCATCGCGTTGAAGGAGTCGGCCATTGGCTCGGTGGTAGGGGAGTACGTTCTTCGAGCTCTTGTGGATCTTCGGTTGGAGCCGCGGCGCTACCCGGTCCTGGGAACCGCCGCGCGGCTTCAAGCCCACTTCTTCGGGCGAATCGCGCGAGCCGCCGACCAGTACGAGAATGAAGCGGCGCCGGACTTGATTCGAGCATTCAAGCACGTGATGGGCCCTGAGCAGCTCCGCGAGGCTGGAAACGAGTTTGTCTTGTACGCACCTGGACCACTGGAGGAGCCGGAGGAGAGCCGGACGTTGCCAGCGGCGTTCGACCAGGCGATCCAGGCGCAACTCGACACCGAGAAGGCCGCGACACCCGCCGACTTTGCGGCGCTCAGAACCTCGACGACGAGCTTCAGGATTGGCCAGGCGCAGGCGGACCTTGCGGCCGACGCACTTGAACGCTCGGACTATCGACTGACAGAGGTTCGTGATCGCACCCACCTTCTCGGCACGCTAACGAGCCTGGCATCGGTGGCCGCGATCGCGCGGAGCGAGCGGCTTGCCGACACGCTTCGGGTCGTGGTGAGAACAGCTCAACGAGACCCCGAGTTGCCGATAGCGCTCATCGACGCGATGCAAGTCCTGCTCATCGCCGCTGCCAGCCGGGCCGAAGTCGGGGCTTGGGCGGCTTTCGTGGGGGAGTGCCTGACGGAGCTGGCCTTTGGCGAGCTGGCCGGGGACGAGGGTCAGATCCTCCACGGCTACGCGCGCCGGTTGTGCGAACTGACCCCGGAGTTGTGGGCTACCTGCGGAGCCGCCGACGCCGCTCTCATGGCCTTCAACGGTTCGTTGGTGAGCGACCAAGCCGCTCAAGACAAGGCGCCAGACACCTGACGTGCTGGCTGGCTACTTTCCCCCGTTCGATCAGGAGGACTTGGCCAGCGGAAAGGAGCACTACCCAGCGAGGCGGGTGCTGTTGACCCAGAATTCGGCGGGTAACGATGTCGCTCCAGGTTTCCTTGAGCAGCGCCTCCGGCGGCGGCGCCTCGCCGTGGTACTGGGCGCGGTGGGGCTTGAGGGTGAGCGGATCTTCATCTTCTCCGGCGGCGTCGTAGACGCCGAGCACCACCAGGTTGACCGCGCCGTGCTGGCTTGCGCCGTGCAGCACCGGCACTTCGTCGCCATCGTCAAGAACGTGGTTTCGGGGCTCGTACTTGTAGCCGAGAGCGGCCAGAAGCTGGCGGAACCACGCCCGCTGACGTTCAACGCGAGCGTCGTGCCGGCGTTGCCGCGCAAACTGACCGCGGAACTGCAAATGGTGCCGCGGCCTCGCAGTACTCCAAGTCGCCATCGAAGAGAGACGGCCTTCGACTGGTTCCTCAAGACCTACGATGCCAAGTATCCGAAGGCGACCCACTGCCTGCTCAAGGACCGGGAAGAGCTCCTCGCCTTCTACGACTTCCCAGCTGAGCACTGGGTGCATCTGCGCACCACCAATCCCATCGAGTCGACCTTCGCCACCATCCGCCACCGCACAGCACGCACCAAGGGCTGCGTCAGCCGCAACACCATGCTGGCGATGATCTTCAAGCTCGGAACCTGCGCCCAGCGACGCTGGCGACGCCTGCGAGGCTTCCGCCACATCGCCAAAGTGATCCGCGATGTCCGCTTCGTTGACGGCATCGAACAAACCGAGGACGCCGACCACAACAGGAACGCCGCCTGATGGTCAACCGCCCGTACACGAAATTTGACCATAGCTCCCGGAACGCCTCGCGGACCTCGTCCTGGATGTCCTTCTTGAAGCGGCGGACCACAAGAGCCTTGCCTCCGCACCCGCTGTATGCCGACCGAGTCGAGCCGGGTGAGCGGGATCGTGAAGCGGTTCCAGAACTCCTTCTGGAACTGCGTGAGCATGCTCTTGAGCACCAGCACCAGAATGCGCCGGCCCCGCCCCCGGGCGATCAGTTCGCTGACCAGGATGCCTGCTTCCAACGTCTTCCCGAGACCCACCGCATCGGCGATCAAGATGCGTTGTCGGGGCCGCGCGAGTGCCTGGCGAGCCGGGTCGAGCTGGTACTGAACGAGGTCCATGGCTGCCTGATGGCCGACATGGATGCGGTCGTCGTTGGGTACGGTCGCGCGTAGCTGGCTCTCCATGTACAGGCGGCTGTCCAAGGTGCGCGTGCCGTTGCTTGTCCAGGTCCGAGGCGTCGTGCAGGTAGACGAAGACGTTGGTGTCAACGAAGACCGGCACCGTCATGGAGTTCCTCCCGGGCGGGCTTGCGACCGTCGACCCATTCGAGCTTCCGGCTTCGCTGGGCTCGTTCCAGGAAACGGTCCATCGCGACCTCGTATTCGTCCTCCTGGCTCCTCATGCCCTCAATCAGCTCCGCCAGCCACCTGGACACGCTGCGCTCGCTCTGTGCCGCCCGCACCCGAACCCACAAGGCGGCATCCTCGGGCAAGGTGATCGTGATGTTCTTCATGCCACAAACTTGGTGAACACGATTTTCGCGTCAACAACATGGGCCGAACGCCATAGCGGCTCAACTGCCGGCCATGACCTGGACGGGCTCGCAGTCGCCTCCAAGAGTCTCCGCCAGGCCCGCCGGCTGATCTTCTACGGCGTATCGGGGTTCCTCCGCCCGGTTGCCGCGAAGCCGCTACTCCGACCGCGGCAGCGACACGGCCAGTACAACCCCGAGGCAGCCCAGCACGACGACGTAGAAGGCCGTCGTCACGACATCGGCCAGCACAGGAAAGTCGACTGGCCCGGCCAGCGATCTCCGGCAGGTGGCGAGCGGCAGGCCGCCGCCAATCACCGCGAAGACGATCCACTGAGTCCAGCTGAGTCGAGGTTTCTTGTCCGTCATCATTCCCGGTCCGGTTGTCGGGTGGTCAGGTGCGTGGCTTGCCGCCGGTTCAGTGGTGGAGGATGTCACAGATCGGCGCCCTTCGCAGGTTCAGCGGAAACGGAGCGGACCGGTGCCGGGGACAGTCCATCGCTGGCGGCAAGTACCCGTCGTACCGCGAGTACCGGGCGGCTACCCCCTGCGTGATTCCGGGGCTACGCCGGCGCAAGCCGGCAGGTGGTACTCTCGCCAACGCTCAGCCAAACCCCTCAGACGGAGGAACAACGCGTGATCCGATTGCGTCCTCAGGGGCAGTTCGCCCCGCTTGCCTTCGCCGCCGCCTGCCTGCTGCTTGCGGCCTTCGTTCTGGCGCCCGCCTTCGCCGGCGAGCGTGACCTCGCAAAGGCCAAACCGGCCGACGTCGGCATGGACCCGGCCGGCCTGGAGAAGCTCAACGCGACGATGCACGGCATGGTCGACGACGGCAAGCTCGCCGGCGTCGTCACGATGGTCGCGCGCAAGGGCAAGCTGGTCCACTTCGACGCCTACGGCAAGCGGGACATCGAGAACGGGGTCTCTGTCGAGAAGGACACGATCTTCCGCATCTACTCGATGACCAAGCCCGTCATCGGCGTCGCGCTGATGACCTACTACGACGAGGGCCGCTTCACGCTTGACGACCCGGTTGCGAAGTTCATTCCCGAGTTCGCGGACCTCAAGGTGGCCAAGGAGGACGGTGAGGACGGCATGCCCGTGGTCGAGGACGCAGACCATCCGATGACGATGCGCGAGCTGATGAGCCACACGGCGGGTTTGACCTACGGGCTGTTCTCGCAGTCGCAGGTCGACACGCTGTACCAGAAGGCGGGCATCATCACAGACCCCAGCCTGACCGTGAAAGAGATGGTCGGCCGGCTGGCCAAGATTCCTCTCCGCCAACAGCCCGGGTCGATGTGGCACTACAGCGTCGCGGTCGACGTGCAGGGCTACGTGCTGGAGGTGCTCGCCGGCAAGCCCCTCGACGAGGTGTTGAACGAGCGCGTTTTCGGCCCCTTGGGCATGGAGGACACCGCCTTCTGGGTCGAGCCGGACAAGGCGGACCGGCTCTCGCGAATCTACGCGACCCGCAACGGCAAGCTGGTCAGCCCGCCGAACGGCCAGTACCTCAAGAAGCCGAACTTCCTCTCCGGCGGCGGCGGTCTGGTGTCGACGCCAATGGACTACATGCGCTTCGCTCAGATGCTCGCGAATGGCGGCGAACTGGGCGGCGTCCGCGTCCTCAAGCCGGCAACGGTCGAGTTGATGCACACCGACCACCTGCCCGAGAACGTGACGGACATGGGACCGCTCTACCGCGGCAACCGTTTCGGCCTGGACTTCTCGATCGTCACCGATCCGCACCCCGCCTCGGACCACGAGCGCGCGAAGGGCGAGTACTGGTGGTACGGCATCGGCGGCACCTGGTTCGGGATCAACCCGATCCAGGACCTGATCGTCGTCGGCATGATCCAGAGCCGCGACTTCCCCGCCTCGGCGGCGGCCCGCTTCACGAGCAAGCGGCTGGCCTACGAAGCAATTGTCGATTGAAAACGCATGGCGCCCTTGCGCCGGGCCGCCGATTGTCGGTCGCGGTTCGGCCAGGCCTCGACCGGCTGTCCGGCCTTGCCGACCGCGAGAGCGTCGAACGCGTGAGAGAGGAGAACGGGCCTGCGGCCGGATGCCGGCCAGCCGGCCGGCGCACCCGGCGGCAGCGGCCTGAAGAGTTGAAGAGGAGAGATCGATGAGTCTGTTTGCCTGGTCGTGGATGTTCCTCATCGTCTACATCGTCGGCATGCTCGCCTTCGGCTGGATAGCCAGCCGGCGGATCAGCAACGCGGATGACTTCGCGACGGCCCGCAGCAGCTACGGCCCCTACTTCCTGGCGCTGGCCTTCGCCGCCACGACCGCCAGCGGCGCCACCTTCCTCGGCAGCCCGGGCCTCGGCTACCAGTTCGGGATGGCCAGCGTCTGGGGCAAGTTCCTCTACCCGATGGGGGTGTACTTCGGCGTCCTGATCACGATCAAGCTGGTCGCGAACTCAGGCCACAAGTTCGGCAACCGGTCGATCCCCGAATACCTCGGCGACCGCTAC
Organism: uncultured Thermoanaerobaculia bacterium; assembly: GCA_951813015.1. Lineage (GTDB taxonomy): Bacteria > Acidobacteriota > Thermoanaerobaculia > Multivoradales > Multivoraceae > Multivorans. The sequence continues at coordinate 350,730 of CATOTG010000007.1, forward strand.
CAGAGCGACGGCGTGCGGTTGCTCGTCTCCGTCTTCTCTCTGGTCCTGTTCTTCTACATCGCCGGGCAGCTCGTGTCGGGACTGGTCATGTTCGAGATCATGCTCGGACTCAAGCCGATGACCGCCCTGATCATCACGTCCGGCGTCCTGCTCGTCTACGTGGTGCTCGGCGGCGCCCACGCGGACATCCTCACCGACGGCATTCAGGGGATGATGATGCTCGGCGTCGCGGTGGTCGTGATCATCATGTTCCTCTTCGCGTCCGGCATGGACGGCGGCCTGGGCGCGCTCGCCTCCAACCTGCGCGTCCAGGACGAGCACCTGGTCGGACCGGTCAACACGTCGAATTCGCTCTACGACTCCTGGTGGGCGATCGCCTGCGTGCTGTTCGCCCACATTCCGCTCGGCATGCTGCCCCACATCGGCAACAAGGTGTGGGCACTCAGGAACGACGGCGACCGGATGCGCTTCGTCAAGCTCGCCTTCGCCGTCGGCCTGACGATGGGCATGCTGGGCCTCGGCGGCATTCTGGCCCGGGGCGTCCTCGGCCCTGAACTCCTCGAGGCCGGACGCAACCCGAACGAGGCTCTGCCTGCCCTGTTCATCGAACTCTTCCCGACCTGGCTGGCCGCCCTGATCGGCGTCGGCATCCTGGCGGCGATCATGTCGACCGCGGACGGCCTCGTCGTGTCGTCGTCCCAGATCGTCGCCAACGACATCTACCGGCGCTCGATCGTCCCCAAGTACAGCCCCCACCTGAGCGACAAGGAAGTCGACCGCAAGGTCCTGGTGATCAGCCGCTGGAGCACGGTGGTCGTCCTGATTCTCTGTACCTGGATGGCCTGGGCAATGCAGGACATGAACATCGCCCTGCTGGTCTGGGTCGGCACCGGCGGCATGATGGCCGCCTTCGCCGGCCCGCTCGTGGTCGGCGGGCTTTGGCGGGGCGTCACCCTGGCCGGCGCTTACACCGGGCTGGTCAGCGGCATGCTGACCTTCGTCCTGCTGCGCAGCGGTCTGCCCTGGCAGATCGTCGATCCCGGCTCTCTCGGCCCGCTTTCCGGGGTCGCGCAGTGGCTCGCCCACTACCAGATCAACCCGTACTCGTGCGCCGTCGTCGGCGAAGTCGTGTCGATTGCCGGAACCTGGGTGGTGTCCAAGCTGACGCAACCGCTGCCGGAAACCCACGTTGAACGGCTCTTCAGCGGCCCGGCCGAGACCGCCGGGGCGGCCGGAGGCCGGTAGAACCGGGCGCCGCTCCGCCAGACTCGAAGGTGTGACGACAGATCGCTTCTCTTTGTGGCGCACCAGGCCGACCTGGGTGTGGTGGTCGAGCGGCAAGGACTCGGCCTGGGCTCTTCAGGCGTTGCAGGTGGACTCCCGGTGGGAAGTCCGCGGTCTGATCGCGGTAGTCAACGAACGGAACGGACGCGCCGCCATGCACGGCGTCAGGTGCCAGCTCCTCGAGCGCCAGGCGGCCGCCGTGGGACTGCCGCTCCGACTTGTCGAGATCGACTGGGCCGCGCCCGCCAGCGTGCACGACATGGCCGTTCAACGCGTCCTGTCGGAGACGCGGAACGACGGCACGGAGTTCATCGCGTTCGGCGATCTCTCCTCGACGCCGCGCCGCGAGCGACGCTCCACGCTGGTGGAGGATTGCGACCTGGCGCCCGCCTTCCCGCTATGGGGGCGCGATTCCCGCGACCACGTCGACGAGATGTTGGAGGCGGGGCTGTCGGCGCGGGTGTGCTCCGTGGACACGGGCTTCGTCGCCGCGGATCGCGCAGGGCGCCGCTACGACGAGAGTTTCCTCGCGGATCTGCCCGGCGCCGTGGATCCGTGCGGCGAAGACGACGAGTTTCACACGTTCGTGGAATGGGCGCCGGGCTGGAGCCGGCGAGTACCCGTTGAGCCGACCCGGGCGATCAAGCGCTACGGCTTCGGATTCGCAGAGCTCGAACCCGCCTCCACAGACAGCGAATCGACCTCCAGCTCCGCCGGTTCGGATCCGTTCGAGTACTTCGCCCGCCTGCGAAGGGTGCGCGTCCACGTCGACGCCCATCTCGACGGCGAGCTCGACAGGAGCGTCATCGCCGCCGTTGCCGCGATGACGCCGACGGCATTCTCGCACTTCTTCCACGAGCATGTCGGCATGACGTTCACGGCCTGGGTGACGCGCCGCCGCGTGGAGCGCGGCGCCCGGATGATGCGCGAACACAATTCCACCGTGAGCCAGGTGGCCCAGGCGACAGGCTTCCACAGCGAACGATCGTTCCGACGCGCGTTCCACCGGCAGATGGGCTGCAGCCCCTCCACCTACAAGAGGCGCCTTTAGCAGCCCGGGGCGCAAGGCCGGTCCCCGGAGCGTGCTCCGGTGTCCGCTTCCTCGCACGTCAGGTCCGCTTCCGAGCACGTCAGGTCCGGTCTTCGGCAGCGCCGGCTGTTAGCGTTTCCTGGTGGTCGACGCGACTTGTCGACACGAGAGATGCTTCCCGCACACGGCAAAGGAGCCTGAAATGCCGGATCGATCGCATGGCAGAGTTGTGAGCCTGCAGACGCGGGTGCAACGGGATGCCTCCGCAGCTTGGACAAAACGGACGAGTGCAACCCTCGCCCTGTTGATTCCACGTCCAGTTCCCCGGGCGGCCGAGGCCGCCCGGGGCGCCTTGCGCCTCGCGGCCATCTGCCTGCTCGGTCTGGCCGCCGCTGCGACTGCCCTCCCTGGCCAGCCGCAGGACACCTTCCAGGACTCGGTCGACATCACGGTGGTCGAGGTCGACGTTGCCGTGACGGATCGAAAGGGCCGTGCAGTGACGGGCCTCAAGCGGAGCGACTTCGAACTCTACGTGGACGGCGAGCGGGTGGAGATCGCGAACTTCGCCAGGCCTCCCGGCGCCCGGACCATCGAACCAGGACCACCTCAGAGTGCCGCTGCACGGAGCCTTCCCCAAGGCGGCCCGGCGCCGTCGGACGACCCGGGCGCCGCGCCGCTGACGGTCGCTATCTACCTGGACGAGTTGAACCTCCATCCGCCGCACCGGGCCCGCCTCGTGAAGCGGCTAGGGGCTGCGCTCGAACCGCTGCGTCGAACCCGGAACCGTTTCCTGCTGGTTACGATGAGGGACCGGCTGGAAATCCTGTCGCCTCCCACCACTGACGTGGAGGCGCTGCTCGAAGCGATGGCCACGCGCCCCAAGGCGGATCCGCGGGCCGTCGAGGGCTTCTTAGCCAGGCGGCGGGCGCTGCAGGATGTGCTGACCGCGAGCAAACTCCAAGGCGACATGGCCTGCTCCGGGGGCGCCATGCTGGCAGTCGCCAGACAAAACGCCCACGAACAGGCGCGACGAGCGGCCGTCGCCGCCGACGGCCTCGCCGACCTGGTCACCACGCTGTCCGGAGTATCGGGTCGCAAGGCGCTCCTGTACGTGAGCGACGGACTGCCGCAACGTCCCGGCATCTCGGTGTTCGACTACATCGCCCAGCAAATGTGCCCCGGTGACTCCCGGACGATGGCCGAGACCTTTGGCGCGATGGTGGAGTTCGACGAGAGCCGTCGTCTGCAGCGGATAGCCGCTCACGCGAACGCGAACCGGGTGACGTTCTTCCCGCTTGACGCTGCGGGGGTGCGGCCCGGGCTCGCTCAGAGCATGTCTCTTGATGCGCCGCCGTCACCGATGAACGACAGTCTGCATCGCATGAACGTGCAGGGGGGCCTGCACGTGCTCGCCGACGAAACGGGCGGCAAGCTGCTCACGAACTCGAATGATCTGGCGGAACTCCTCGACGACGTCTCCGTTCAGCTCGCCGCCACGTACTCTCTCGGCTTCGTTCCCGCCGAACCCAGGGCGGGAGACGTACAGGCCATCGACGTTCTGCTCGCTCCAGACCTGGGGAAAGGCCTCCGGGTCCGGCACCGCGCGTCCTATCGCGTCAAGACTCGGGACGAACGTCTCGCCGAGCGACTGCTGTCCGTCGCCAACCTCGGAAGCACGGAGAACCCGCTCGACGTGACGATCGGCTTCCAGCCTTCACCACCGCCCGACGGCAAGCTCCATGAGCTGGTCATTGAAGTCGATGTACCGCGAACGCAGATTGCGAAGTACTCGGGAGGGGCGGCCGCTTCCGCCAGGCAACTCCGGATATGGCTGCTGGCGGCCAACCGGGAGAGCGGCGCCCGTACACCGGTGCGCCAGAGAATGCTCCCGGTCGGCGCCAGTGCCGACCTCGGCGCGGCTGACTCCGCCAGCTTCCACTTCCAGGTGGCGATGGAGCTCCCCGAGGGCCTGTACGACGTGGCGGTGGGCCTTCGCGACGAGTTGACGGGCATCACCTCCTTCGTACGCGAGCCTGTCACCTTGCAACCGGGCCTCTAGGGTCCAGCTCCAGCTCTGGCAGCCCGCAGCAGAAGTCCGCGTCGCACCGGGAACGGCGGGACGCCCGGCCAGCAAGGCGCGGCGAGGGAGCCTTGGGGGGGCTTGCGCCGCAGAAACTCTGCGCCTCGGCTGAGGTGATGCGCGCCTGCATGGGCGGCGACGGGAGCCTCGGGGGCTTGCGCTGCAGAAACGCTGCGCCCCCTTTGGACAGGACGCCGTGGCCGCGCGGCGACCGCCGGCGAGAGCGCCAGGCGCCTGCCAAGGCCGGGCGCGCCCGGACGATCCGGAATCCGGCGCGTCGTCGCCGTCCGCCGTCCTCCACGACCGCCCCGATGAACGGGCCGAAACGGTCGAACCGAGCCGGCTCGGCTCGGGCGGCTCAATCCCAGTCGGGAAGCGGCTGCGGGCCCGGAACGATCCCCGCGATATCGGGATCCTCGCCCGAAAGGTCGACAGGCGCTTCCTCGGCCGCCTGTTCCTTCTCCATCTTTCGGATGGAGCGACGTTCGAGTTTTTCCTGCCGCCTCTGGCGCTTGCGGATTTCCCTCTGACGCTTGGCAAATGTAGTCGGTCCGGGCCTAGCCATGTCGATCTCCCCTCCTCGGCGCAGGCTCTGTGTCAGGCCTGACGGACGAGTCTAGCAGGGACCTTTGACACGCCCCTCCAGGGTCACGGCGAGTAGTAGGTCGGCGACCCGGGACCGACCGGCAGGCCGAGCGCGAACACCCAGAGGTAGAAGAGCGAGATCCAACCGATCAGGTAAGTGATCGAGTACGGGATCATCGTCGCGATCAGGGTGCCGATCCCCAGCTTCCGGTCGTAGCGCATCGCCACCGCCAGGATGAGGCCGAAGTAGCTCATCATCGGCGTGATGATGTTCGTCGTCGAATCGCCGATCCGGTACGCCGCCTGGATCACCTCCGGGCTGTAGCCGACCGTCATCAGCATCGGCACGAAGATCGGCGCCGTGACCGCCCACTGCGCGGATGCGCTGCCGAGCATCAGATTGACGAAGCAGCACATCAGGATGAACGGAATGAAGACGATCGGCCCGGTGAGGTCGAACCGGGTCAGCACATCGGCCCCGACGACCGCGGTGATCGTCCCCAGATTGGTCCAGTTGAAGAACGAGACGAACTGGGCAGCGAAGAAGACGAGCACCAGGTAGGGCCCGAGGGAACTCATCGAGCGTCCCATGCCGTCGATCACGTCGCGGTCGTTGCGGAGCGAACCGGTCACCCGGCCGTAGACGATCGACGGCACGATGAAGAAGACGAAGATCAGTGACACGACGCTCCGCAGCATGGGCCGCAGATCGTCGATCAGGAGGGCATTCACCGCGGGGTCGCGGAACCAGCCGTTCTCCGGCAGGGCGAGCAGCGCCAACCCGCCGAGCATCGCGAGCACGGTCACCCCGGCCAACTTCAGCCCGCGCTTCTCTGCCTTCGACAGGGTCTTGAGACCCTCCTCCGGGTCCTCGAGATCGTCCTCCGCCCGACTCGGATCGAAGACGCCGAGCTTGGGCTCGACGATCTTCGTCGTCACCAGGGTGCCGATGATCGTGATCATGAAGGTGCTGACGAACATGAACAGGTAGTTCGCGGTCGCAGGCACCTCGTTCAAGCCGCCGGGCGCGTAGGACGGGTCGATCAGGCGCGCCGCCTCGGTCGTGATCCCCGCCAGCAACGGGTCCACGGTGCCGATCAGAATGTTCGCGGAGTATCCCCCGGAAACGCCCGCAAAGGCGGCGGCCAGACCGACCAGCGGATGCCGGCCGACGGCCCGGAACACGACCGCCGCGAGCGGGATCAACACGACGTAGCCCATCTCCGAGGCCGTGTTCGAGACGACCGAGGCGAACACGACGACCGCGGTCAACAGGTTGCGCGGCGCCCCCAACACGAGTGCACGCAGCAGCGCACCCAGCAAACCCGACCGTTCCGCGACACCGACACCCAGGAGCGCGACGAGCACCGTTCCGAGGGGAGCGAAGCCGGTGAAGTTCGTCACCAGGTTCATCGCGATGCGGCGCATCCCTTCCGGATTGAGCAGACTGATCGCACGGATCAGGCCGTCCTCGGCACGGCCCGCCACTCCCTCAGGACGTGGATCCTCCACCTGCAGATCGAAGAAGGCCGCGACTCCCGAGACGAGGAGCACGACCAGGGAAAGGACCGCGAACAGCGTGACCGGGTGCGGCAGCAGGTTGCCCAGGAACTCGACCGCGTTCAGGAAGCGATTGAACAGCCCGCGTCTCTTCGTCCTGCGCCGCTTGTGTCCCGAGTCCTCCACCCGCAAACAGTAACCGACGGCTCGCGCCTCAAACGCCGGATGCCGGCCAGAACCCGGGTGGCGCGATCCGCGACACCCGTGAACTAGTCCGTGCGCCCGTCATCGGGCGGCCGGATGGCAGGCCGGCGCACCCGGTTTCCGCCGCGCAGGCTCCTAGCCCCGGCGGATCACCGAGGTGTGGTATGGCTCGAGTTCGTCGATCGCTGACTCGGGTTCGCCCGTCTTCCAGGCGAACAGCCGCACCGTGATCTCGGACGGCGTCACGTCGAAGAGCGCGAAGCCGTTCTTCTCGAAGGTCTCGCCCCGTATGTCGTGAACAAGGCCGGTGGCCGCCAGCGGTGGCGTCCCACGGGCCGCCGAAGGCCAACCGGTCAGGGTGCCAAGCGGTCCGGTCAGCACGGCGTGAACCGGGTTGGCTGAGAGATCCAGGCTGCCGCTTCGCTCGAGGACGGAGTGGCCGATCGCGTGCAGGTCGCCCGACAGCACCACACCGGTCCGCTGCGACTGGGACGTCAGCGACTCCAGCAGGCGCTGATGCTGCCGCAGCCAGCCCACCTGCCAGAAGTACTTCTCCCGCTCCGTCGTCAGCCTGAAGTTGCTGCCGGCAAAGTCACCGATTCGCGACACGGTGGCGCCGCCGTCGTCGAGGTCGGCGACATCCGGGTACCACTCGCGCCACTTCCCCGCCGACCAGCCGAACGGGTGCGACGGCACGTGGAACAACTGCGCGACCGACTCGTCCCGTGTGCGCTGGTGCAGCCAGTTCTCGGTCTCCGGCGGCACGAGACCGGCGTGGATTCCCTTGAGCGAAAGGTAACGGGCGCAGTCGTAGATCAGGACCTCGGCCAGCCGGCCGTAGCGGAACGTGCCGAACGCCTCGGAGATGCCGGGCTCCCGGTCGCCGGCGCCGGCGCCGGACATCGCAAGCGGACGTTCCACATCCGGCAGGAACTCCGGCAGGAACGCGTTGCGGGTGAACCGGGCGAACTCGACCTGGTAGCGGTCGGGAGGCAGGGTGACCATCCGGGGGTCCGCGTCGTCGTTCTCGTAGTAGTCGTGGTCATCGCTAACGAAGTAGGAAGGCGTCGACCGCAGCATGACCCCGTAGAGCTCCGCGATCTGCGGCCCGACCGCGGCCTTGATCGAGGTTTCGTTGCTGGTTCCCAGCGCGGGCAGGCTGAGGTCCAGCCAGCCGATCCGCTCGTAGAACTCGCGGGAACGCCGGCCACGCTCCTCCCCGCGGTTGTAGAGCACGGTGCGCTGGTCCCAGTAGATGTGGTCGCCGATCGCGATCAGCGCCCGCGGGCGGAAGGAGAGCGCCCGGCGCAGGAGCCTGCGGCGAACCGCCAGCGGCAGGAAGGAGCCCGACTCGGGATGGCCCCCGGCGCAGGTGTAGGCGAGGAACCGGACCGACTCGGGTTGGGCCGAGGGCAACGGGAACGTGCGGAGAGGCCACGGATCGCACAGCGCCTCGCCGCCGCCCAGCAGTTGCGGCGTGTACTCCGTGTCTGCTTCCAGGCCGCGAGCGTCGAAGGAGAAGAAGCGCCTTTCCGTGTCCGTGCTCCGGCCCGCCACCAGCCGGCCGCCGATCCGCAGCACCGGCACGAAGTCGAGCGAGTCGGCGAAGGAGCACTTGAGCGCCACGCGGTCGTGGCTCGCCGCCGGAATCAGGTGCTGGAGCGGGCCGCCCCGCCAGCCGTCCTGCCCGACGGCGGGCGACCGGCCCAGTCCGGTTCCGGCCGCCGCCACGGCGGCACTCGCGATGAATCGCCTGCGGGTCCAGTTGGTCGTCATGGTTGGGTTCCCTCAAGGAAGTTGCGAAGCCGCGCGCGGTCGACGTCAGTCAGCGGAAGGAATCGCGGCTCGTCCTGGCTGAGTGCAGTCGACGTGTCGCATGGCTGGCACATCAGAACGCCCGGTTCGCGAAGATGCTTCAGACCGAGAACGTGCCCGAGTTCGTGCGCGATCACGTTGCGGACGACGTTCTCCCGTTCGTCGCCGGCCGGAATGGCAACGAAGTAGCGCCCGTCCTCTCCGTAGGGCCAGGCGAACGGCATCAGGTTCTGCGCCGACAGCAACACGACGACCTCCGCTTCGACCGCGAAGAGTTGCTCCGGCGGCTCGGGTCCCGGGCCGGACGAGTGCAGGCGCCCGGCGAGCTGGGAAAGCTGGTGCGCGTAGTTCTCGAACGGCCGGGAGCCTTCCGGCGGCGCGACGAGTTCCGGTTCGACAAACGGGGCGCCCAGGCCGAGATTCGAGACGGCCTCGTTCCAGAACGAAACGGCTTCCCCCACCATGGCGATCCGTTCGTCTTCGGGCGCCACGGCCAGCACCGCGATCCGCCTGGGTTTGCCGACAGTCGAGTCCGAAGCGGCTGCAAGTGGCACAATGCCCATCGCAAGAACCAGAGGCGCCGCGAGGCCAGGAGCCTGCGCAAGAGAAACCGGGTGCGCCGGCGTCCCCGCCGGCATCCGGCGCGAAGCGCCGGCTTCCGGACCTCGCCTCGCCCTCCAGGAGAAAGTCATCATGCGCCAGGTTCGAACGGTCATCCGTCCAGTTGTCGTCTTCCTCTCCCTTGGCCTGATGGGGTCGTCCGTCACCGCCCAGATCCACCGTACGCCAGATCCGGTACGCCGGGCCGACCTCGACCGCAAGGCGGAGATCGACCGAATGGTCATGGTACCGATGCGCGACGGTGTGCGTCTCGCCACCGAGATCTACCGGCCGCGCGACGCCGAGGGCCCGTTGCCGGCGATCTTCTGGCGCACGCCCTACAACTTCAGCCCGCTGCCGGAGCCCAACCTGGAACGCCCGAGCGCGCTGCTCAAGTTCGGCCTCGACGCGATCGAGCGCGGCTACGCCTTCGTGGTCCAGAACGAGCGCGGCAAGTTCTTCTCCGAAGGCGACTGGGAGATCCTCGGCCGGCCACGCACCGACGGCTACGACGCACTGACCTGGATCACCGACCAGCCGTGGTCGAACGGCAAGATCGCGACGCTCGGCTGCTCCTCGACCGCGGAGTGGCAGATGGGGCTCGCCGCCATGCGCCATCCAGGCCACGCGGCCGCGGTGCCCATGGGCCAGGGCGCGGGCATCGGCCGCATGGGGCCGTTCTACGAGCAGGGGAACTTCTACCGCGGCGGCGCGGTGCAGCTTCCCATGGCGGCGTGGCTCTACGGCGAGCAGAACACCCAGCGTCCGACCTTCCCGCCCGGCACGAGCCGGGAGGACCTGGAACGACTCGCGACCTACTTCGACCTGGCCGCGAAGATGCCGGCCGTCGACTGGGAGCAGGCGCTTCGTCACCTGCCGATCCAGACGTTGATCGAGTCGGTCGGCGGTCCGAAGGGGATCTTCGGCGAGTTCGCCGCCCGCCTGCCGGACGATCCAGCCTGGTACGAGGGCGGCCTCTACCACGACGACGAGCCCTTCGGGGTGCCGGCGCTGTGGGCCAACTCCTGGTACGACCTGTCCGTTTCGCCGAACCTGGCGCTATACGGCCACGTGCGCGAGAACGCCGACCCGGAGGTCCGCGACCACCAGTACATGGTCGTCGCGCCCAGCCTGCACTGCAACATGTACCGGCTGACGGATCCGCTGATCGTCGGCGAACGGAACTTCGGCGACACGGACTTCGCCTTCGACGAGATGCTGTGGAGCTTTCTCGACCGTTTCACCAAGCCCGAGGCGAACGGGTTCGAGAACCGCTACGCCAAGGTCCGCTACTTCCTGATGGGCGAGGACGGCTGGCGGAACGCGGACGAATGGCCACCCGCCGGCGTCGAGCCCGTCACGCTCTACCTGGACAGTGGCGGCAGCGCGAACAGCTCCGCCGGAGACGGCAGGCTCACAACGGATGCCAGCGGCAACGGCGCCGGCGCCGGCGCCGACCGTTTCGTCTACGACCCGGGCGCGCCCGTGCCGACCCACGGCGGCGCCTTCTGCTGCATGGGCGACTACGAACCGGGCGCCTTCGACCAGCGCGGCGTCGAGGCCCGCGCCGACGTGCTCGTCTACACGACGGAACCGTTCGAAGAACCGCTCGCCGTCGTCGGATCGATCGACCTCGTCCTGCACGTCTCCTCCGACGCACCGGACACCGATTTCACGGTCAAGCTCGTGGACGTCTTCCCCGACGGTCGGGCCTTCAACCTCGACGACACGATCCTCCGCATGCGCTACCGCGAAGGCTTCGACCGGCACGTCCTGATGGATCCGGGCGAGGTGTACGAAGTGTCGCTCGGACCGCTCGCGACCGCCAACGTGTTCGGCGCCGGTCACCGGCTGCGGATCGAGATCTCGAGCAGCAACTTCCCCCGCTACGACCGCAACCTGAACACCGGTGGCAACAACTACGACGAAACCGAGTGGCGCGCGGCGAACAACGTCGTCCACCACTCGGCGGAGCATCCCTCGCGGATCGTGCTGTCAGTGCTCGACCGCTGAGCAACCAGCAACAGACACGGCCAAGCCAGCCGCACCGCCCGATGGCTTTGTTCCGACTCCGGCCCGACCGGGCGGGTCACTCGCCGCCGGTTGAGCCGGCCATCGCGTCCGCCTCGAGTAGCCGCGCGCCGCGCATCACGTTGCCGAGCGCGTAGTTGCCCTCGTGGCAGGCGTACTCGAATACCTTGTTGGGAGTCGACCGCCACACGTACTCGCCGCTCCAGGGTGTTTCCCAGACGTTCGGGTCTTCGACCGTGAACCCGTAGAGCAGGTTGCCGTCCGGCAGACGCTGGAAGCGCTCCACGACGTGCAGGTCCTTCGTTGCCGAACCGAGGCCCGGTTCTTCGCCGAAGTTCGTCGTGTCGACGACCAGCGTGTCGCCTTCCCACCGGCCGATCGAATCGCCCATCCAGCGGCGCTCCGAGGACGGCGCGTGCTCGCCGCCGATGCGCACGACGCGGGCGTCGTGGACCATCTCGATCAGGATCATCACGTGGTTTCCGGTCTGCACGATCCGCTTGTGGTTGTTGTAGAGCGCCGGCAGCATCGGTGGCCCGCCGGTGGAGCTGAAGCCCATCAGGCAACGCTCCGGCAGCGGCCGCTGCTCCATGTTGTCGTAGGGGCCGGAACCGTCGTCGCTCTCCTCCAGCCACCATGCGGTGCCCGTGTTCTTGTGACCGAAGGCGGCGAACTGAGCCGCCGCGCGCGCCATGCCGGCAGGCGTCATCTCCGGGTACTGGCCGTTCGGCGGATCGGTCATGATCGAGGTCCGCCACTTGCCGTCGATCCGGACCACGTTGTCGCCAGGATCCATGTAGAAGGCGTTGTAGCCGCCGCTGCCGCCGGACGCGACCTCGAGCCCCGGATCAAAGATCGGCGCGCCGCCGACCGGAGGCGCCTCGCGGTTCGGATCGCTCGGCTTGAAGTCGGCCTCGTAGATCTCGGCCTTGCGGCGCGCAATCGCTTCCGCCTCTTCATCGGTCAGGGTCAGGCGATCGCCGAACTCCCGAGGCCTCGTGAGGGGAGTCAGCGTGGCGACGTCGTAGGCGCCCGTCAAGTCGGGCTTGCCGTCGGCCCGCCGCGGGACATCGTCCTGCGCGGCAAGGGCGATCGGGGCGGCCAGCAGCACCGCCAAGCTCAGGAGAAGGAAACGCTCAAACTTCATCCGGCACCCCCTCGTGCATCGTGTATCCGTGGTCAACGCAACGGTACCACCCAAATTCCCGGCGCCGGGAGCGCGCTCCAACCAGCCGCAGCCCCGACCGGCCTGCACGCTCGTCGGTCTGAGGCGAAGCCTCGCTACGGCTTAGCCGGAAGACTCCCGATCGTCGTATGGCGCACCCGTGCCCGAAGAACCGGCAAACAGCCGGCGGCCGTCGGGAAGCGTCACGTCGCGTCCGTTCGCCCGCGGCGCACCGTCGATCGCCTGATAGCCCTCCACGAGCACCTCGGTGCCCGGAGCGACCGAGTTCTTCTTCCAGCCGCGCCGTACCAGGGCGCCCGGCGGTCCGCACTCGACCATCCAGGCGGTCACCGTGCCGTCCTCGTCCGTCACGTCGATGTGAATCCAGGCATGGGGGTTCACCCACTCGACCTTCGTCACCTGGCCGCGCAGCCGCACCGGCTTCGTCGCGTCGAACTCGGCGGCGAAGGCGTGGTGGGCGGACGCCGGTGGCGCCGGCGCCAGAAAGACCAGGGCCGTGGCCGCGGCGAGTCCAGTGGCCAAAAGCGCCAGCCGGGAGAGGAATCGAGTCGTCTTCATCAGCGTCATCCTGCGTCGAACCGTGGCTTTGACTGAAGGCCAACCCTAGCACCTGCACGGCACGAATCCGGCCGTGAAGCCGCCCGCGAGAACCCTCTTCTCGTGGCGGCTACGGCGCCTCGTCCGGACTCGTCGGAGGCGCCTCGACCCGGCGCAGGAAGTCCTCGGCATCGCGGCACTCGACCGCTGCCCCGATGGCTGCGGTTGTATCCGTCGTCGCCGAGAGCCGCTCCAGCCAGGCTTCCACCGCAGGCGTGATCGCCAAATCGCGGGCCTGGAGCGCCTTCCGCACGAGGCAACGCGCCATCTCAAGCGCGCCTTCCGCACGGCCCTCCGCACGGCCCTCCGCACGGCTCTCTTCGCGTTCGGCGCCAAGGAACCGGTCGTCGTCGGGACCGGTGCCGGCCGCCCTGCCCAGCCTGCGGCCCACACGGCGCACCGCCGCGACGGTCTCCGCCGACTTCCCCGCCTCGTTCAGCGCCCGGTGGATCTCCGCCGCCCGCCAGTCCGCAAACGCGCGGCTGACAGCCGACTCGACGTAGCGGTCGCCGTCCAGGAGATAGATCGTCAGTCGCGGTCGGCCCGAAGTCCGCCGCGCCATCCAGACCGGTTCGGGCACCTCCACCCACACTTCCGGAAGACCCCAGGAGGCGTAGACATCCAGCTTCCGTCGGCGGACATCGGTCGTGTGGTCGACTTCGAGGATCACATCCGGCAACGGGCCAACGTCGACATCGATCTCCTTGCCGCGCCGCGCGGGCCGCTCGAGAAAGAAGGTCTCGTCAGCCTGCACAAGGACCTCGCGTACGCCATCCTCGTCGAACTGCACCAGGCTCGTCGAGCCCAGCGCCAGGATCTCCGAACCCCGGGCCAGCGCAATCTCCCGGATCAGACCGGCGAGGCCACGCGACGGGATCTCGTGATACGCCGTAGTTCCTTCGGCGATCACAACCGCGGTCGAACTGCGGGACTCCCAGTACTCGATGCGGCCCTCGTAGTCGTCGAGCTTCTCGACCGGCAGGTGAACAGCGCGGCATCCGGGGAAGTCCGCCAGATCAAGCGGCCGCCGCGGCTCGCGCGGCTGTTGCGGACTTCTGAGGACGGGGTCGGCCATTGTCGAGGAGTATAAGACCGGAAGGCCGGCGCACCGACAGTCGGACGTCGAGAAAACGGCTGGCTACGGCCTCTACTGCGCTCCCGACCCCGTCTCCGCCGCGGCCGCAGCCTCTTCGCGGTCGCGCGCTCTGGCGCCGGAGAGGATGTTCGTCATCCCGTAGTTGCCTTCGTGGCAGGCGTACTCGACGAGTTCGTACTGCTCGTTGTCGAGTTCGAACTCGAAGCGACCCGTCCAGGGGCTGGTCCAAACGGTCGGGTCTTCCACTGTGAACCGGTACTCGAGCCGGTTCGGCCCAAGGCGCGTGTAGCGCTCGGTGAGCTTCATCTTCTCGCTCGAGCCGCGGTAGTTCGTGCGGGCGTTGAACCCCGACGTCTCCACCACCAGGGTGTCGCCCTCCCAGCGGCCCTGGGGATCGCCAAGCCACTGCTTGATCCCGGGACCGAGCGGCGCCCGCTCCGCCGTGGGCACGACACGGGTTTCGTGGATCATCTCCTTCTGAATGGCGACGAAGCCCGGGCTCTGGCTGATCTGCAGACCGTTGTTGTAGATCGAGGGCATCATCATTCCCGGCAGGCCCCGGCTGATGCAGCGGACGTAGGCGCTGAGATCTTCGGGTCCCGCGGGCCGGCGCCTCACGTAGTCGCCGAACGACGCGGCCGCGTTGCGGCGGCGCTCCTGCGCCTCCTCGGTCAGGGGCGGCAACCGTCCGTCCGGCGGGTCGATGATCATCGCCACCTGCCGCGAGGGCGCGGACTTGACGTAGCCGAGGGTCGTGTCCCGCCACTCCCGCTCGTAGCCCCAAATGCTCCCCAAGGTACCCCGCTCGCGGCGTGCGGCCGCCTCTTCGGGAGTCAGTTCCGCGACATCGGCGAGATCATCCGGACGTTCCAGGGGGATGCCGTGGGCCTTGTTGCCGGACCACATTCCCTGCAGGTCGGGCGTTCCCCAGGGGGTCCGCGGAACGACGTAGGGCTCGGCCGAAGCGACCTCGTCGGCATCCGAGCCAAAATCGGCGTCGACGCCCTGCCAGCCCGAATCGAGCACGGCAACCCGAACGTCGTCGGGAGCGGCGACGAAGCCGCGCTTCGCCTCGGAGCGCCCTCCCTCGGGCCGTTCCGGATCACGAGTGAAGTGGACTCCGCGGTCACGCAGACCGACCGCCGCCGTCTCGAGATCCGCGAGTTCGAACGCCAGGTGATCGATCGCCCGGCCAGCGCTCGGCGCCGGCTGACCCTCGGGGTGCTTCGAAGCAACCAGCCAGACCTCGCCGAAGCGAAGACCGTCGATCATGCCGCGCAGGCTCTCCGGCTTGCCGCCGAACGTCTCCCGGTACCAGCCGAGGGTCCGTTCCGGGTCGGCAGCACTGAGATGGACATGGTGGAAGCCCAGCGTGTCCGGGTCCTCGACGACCTCGATCCGGGTACCCCAGGGATCGAAGATGAAGCCGGTCTTGAACAGGCCCGGGATGTCCCGCAAGGTCGAGCCGTCATCGAAGCGTTGCAGCCGGACGCCTGAGCCCCGCACGCCGACCTTCTCCAACTCGGCCATCTTCTCCGTCAGGTCGGAGAACGAGAAGGAAATGTGGTCGATGCCGGTGCCCTGACTGGCGCCCATGATCGGTCCCTGAGTGAATTCGATCACCGCGTTGCCGCAGTCGACCGCCTCGGCGCGGCCTTCGATCGGCTCGCAGTCCAGGTGTCGCTCGTACCACTTGGCCGCCTCGCTGCGAGCGGACGTGGTCAGTTGCACCGTCACGTCACCAGCCGCCGCCGCGACGGCGGCTGGTCCCAGCAGAAGTGCGGCGGCAACCGCCGATCCGCTAAGGGTCGTTGCCAGTCGGGGTCTCTTCGCGTCGACGCAGGTGGCCATAGAGAAGCTCCTCGGAAAACTCGACACACTTGAACTCCAGCACCCGGACGTTCTCCTCCAGGCGCCGGTACAGCGGCATGCGGATCGTCCACGGTTCGGTGAAGACGTTGGGGTCTTCGAGCGTCGCCTCGTACATCATGGAATTCGGGCCGGTCGGCGTGTACCGCTCGGTCACCCGCAGGGTGTCGCTGGCGAAGTTGCCGGCCCTGTCGAACCAGGCCTGGCCGGTGAAGCCGGTTGCCTCGACGACCAGGGTGTCGCCCTCCCAGCGGCCGTGCGAACGGCCCATCCAGCTGTCGATGGGCGGCGGCGCCGGATTCTCCTTGTCCATGTGGATCGTCCGATTCGCCTCGGCGAACCCATAGACGATCATGATGTGGCTCGTCCCCTGGAGGACGTGGAACGGGTACGGCATGTAGGTCGCGCGCGGCACTCCCGGCAGGTAGCACTTCGCCTCGGGGTCTTCGCGCCAGCGGTTCTCGAAGTTCTTCTGCCGCTGCTCGCGCGCCCAGTCCTGGTAGGGAATCTCGCCGCCGACGACGACGCCAACGCCCGGCGGCATTGTCGTGAGGACGCCGTACTCGGCCGGTCCGCTGGCCGGGTTGTGGTCTTCCAGGTTCCAGTGCGCCGTGTTGATCGCCTGCCAGATGCCGTTGATGTCCGGGTTGCCGTCGTGGTGGCGCGAGACCGCGTGTCCGGCGTCCTGGGCCAGGGCGGGCATGCCCAACAGCAAGAGGAGAACGGCGAGCCGCACCGGCCGCCGCCACAGGTTCAACTGGCGTCGTTTCTTCATTCCCGTCCCGTCAGAGATGAGCCCGGAGCATACCAACGCGGCGGGCAATACACTCATCCACCGAAACCCCAGCCAGGAGTACTCAACGATGATCGACCTCAACCTGACCGGCCGCCGCGCCGTCGTCACCGGCGCCAGCCTCGGCATCGGCGCCGCCACCGTCCGCCTGCTCGCCGACCAGGGCGCAGAAGTCGCCTTTTGCGCCCGCAACGAAGATGCAGTCAATGAACTCGACGGCTACGAGCCGGGATCGGGCGACGGCAGCGTCCACGGCCACGTCGCCGACATGGCCAACCGCGACTCGATCGACGCGTTCTTCGCCGCGGCGCTCGCCGGCGGCACGGTCGACATCCTCGTCAACAACGTTGGCGCCTCGCCGTCGCGGAACTTCCTCTACATGACCGACGACGACTGGGAAGAACTGTTCCGCCTCAACCTGCTGTCGGCGGTCCGCAGCACGCGGCTCTGCCTGCCCGGCATGCGCAAGCAGAAGTGGGGCCGCATCGTGATGGTCGCCAGCGCCGCCGCGAAGTACCCCGGCGCCGCCCTGATCGACTACGGCGCCTCGAAGGCGGCGATGGTGGCCACCGGCAAGGCGCTGTCCGGCAAGTACGGCCGCGACAACGTGCTGTTCAACTCGGTCCTCCCCGGTCTGATCCACACGGCGATGTGGGAGCGCGCCGCGAAGGAGATCGCGAACGCCCGCGGCGGCGACTGGGAGGACATCATCCGGAACAACGGCAAGAACGTGCCCGTCGGCCGCTACGGCGCCTCGGAGGAGGTCGCCAACATGATCGTCTTCCTGTGCTCCGAGGCTGCCTCGTACGTCAACGGCGCGGTAATCGACGTCGACGGCGGCCAGGGCCGGCACATCTGAGGTTGGCGCGTCAGTTCCGCAGCGCGTCAGTTCCGCAGCACAGAGATGTCGGATGCCTCCGCGAGCTGGGCGTCCGCCGTCACCAACGTGAGGTCCATCACCTTTGCCGTGGCTGCGAGGAAGCGGTCTGCGGGATCCTGCTGCGGCAGATCGACTGCGCGGCTCGCCAGTGCGATCTGGTGCGTCAACGGAGCCTCGCGGGTCGGCATCTCTTCCATCGCCTTGTCGATCCAGGCATCGAGGGGATGGTCGACCGCGAGACGCTCTTTCTCGACCAGCAAGACCAACTCCCAGATACTGATCGGCGAAAGCCAGAGTTCGTTCTCGGCAGACCCGAGAGCTGACGCGACCTTCCCAGACAAACGCTCCGGCTCCAGTTGACTCCAAACCCAGATGTGCGTGTCCAGCAGTAACCTCAAGACCGCAGAACTTCCCAGTCGTCTTCGTCCACGACCGGAGAGACGATGTCACCAAGAATGCGACCCGTACCCCGCATCTGACCAAGCACGCGCCGCGGCTGAACGGCGGGCGATGGCGGAACGATCTCGGCCACCGGCTTGCCGAAACGCGTGACCAGCACGGGTTCTCCCGTTTGATTGACGCGTTGCAACACCGCCAGACAGGTTGCCTTGAACTTCGAGATAGCCACTTCCTCCATTCCGTCGTCCCCCTCCTGCGTTGCGGGGTTCAATGTGTACCATGGTCAATCACCATGGTCAAAGCCCCGCCCGGCCCACTCCCGTCTACCAGGAGACCTGGATGCGCGGCGTCCAGATCTCCCGACGCCCGCACCGCCGACTACACCCGGCGCGCCTACGCCGGCGCGGTAGGCCTCCATCGCCTCCTCTCGGTCGGACAGGCCGCGCTGATCGACGCGGCGGCAGCCGCCACCGCGGCAGCGCTGGTGGCGCCGCCGAGCCGGCAGTCCGCTACTCGTTCTCCGAGCCCTCGATCTCAGCGATCCCTGACGCCGTCTCCTCCAGCAGCGCCTGAGCCCCGCGCCGGATCAGACTGCCGACGCCGGGCGCCTGGAAGAAGCTGAAGCCCTCCCGGTCACGCCAGGCCAGCGGACCTCCCAGCTTGAGGCCGGCGCCGAGCACAGCCTCGCGGATGCGGTCGACCATCGCCTCGTACTCCGGTTCGCCCTGCCGCTTGCCCGAGAAGCTGTAGAGGTCGGTCGAGGCGGCGAACACGACGTCGACGCCGGGCACGGCGGCGATCTCCTCGACCGCTTCGACGCCGGCCGGCGACTCGATCATCGCGACGATGACGATGTTCTCGTTCGCGGTCGCCCGGTAGTCGCGGCCCCACAGGGCGCCGTACTGGCCGCCGCCCAGGCTGCGCCGACCCTCCGGCGGGAACCTGGCGAAGCGGACCGCCCGGTCCATCTTCTCGGCCGTGCGGACCATCGGCACGACGATGCCGAGAGCGCCGAGGTCGACCGCCTTCTGGATGTCCCCCTCCGTCGCGTCGGGAACGCGGATGAAGGGAATGGCGGACGCGTCGCGGCAGGCCCAGAGCATCCGCGCCACGTCCTGGTAGGTCAGCGGGCTGTGCTGCATCTCGATCCAGGTGAAGTCGAAACCGGCGTTGGCGGCAGCGCAGTAGCTGTCCGGATCGGCTGACGAGATGCTGACGCCGACGATCCCCTCGCCGCTCATCAGCTTCTGCTTGGCCGTGTTGTACATCCGCACGCCGTCTTCCTGGCCGGCGGCCGGTGCAGCCGCCAGCACGAGACTCAGGCCTGCGGCGACCGAAATGACAAGTCGAACCGTTCTCATGCGTCCTCCCCTGCTTTTGAAGCGCCTCCGACGTCCGCGGGCGACTGCCCGGCCCGCCCGCCGCGCTGTCCCCGCAGCGCCAGGTCGACGCCGACCAGGCGCCGGTTGCCCTCGACCCGGCTGGAGCTGCCGCGAATCTCGTGGGTGACGAGGTAGTCGGCGAAAGCCGCCTCGACGTTCGCGCTGTAGCCCATCGCGTCCTGGGCCTTGTTCACGGCCAGTTTGCCCATGCGCAGCACCACGGGATCGTTCTCGGCGACCCGCTCGGCGTAGGCCATCGTCTCGCGCTCGAGCTCGTCCTCCGCGCAGACCCGATTGACCAGCCCCATTTCGCGCGCCTCCTCCGCGTCGATGAAGCGACTCTCGAACAGAAGTTCCTTTGCCTTGCGCGGGTGAATGTCCCAGGGCACGGTGAAGGTCTCGAAGAGGCTGGCGAGGAACCGCGCGCTCGGCGCCGCGAAGATGAGGTCCATCGACGCCGCGATCATCCAGCCGCCGAAGATGCAGTAGCCGTGCACCATCGCGATCGTGGGCTTCGGCAGGTTGCGCCACTTGACCGTGTTGTCCAGGTTGTACCAGCGGAACGCCTCGTACCAGTCCATGCCGACCCACTGGGTGAGGCCGCGCGCCTCGATGTCCGCCTCCTGCTCCGGAGTGCCCAGGTCGTGGCCCGACGAGAAGTGCCTGCCGTCGCCCTTCAGCACGACGACACGGACGTCTTCGTCGGCCATCGCGCGGTCGAGCTGCCGGTCGAGATCGTCGAGCAGCTTCCAGCTCTGGGCGTTGTGGTACCGGGCGCGGTCCAGCGTCAGCACCGCAACCGGGCCGCACCGTTCGTAGCGAACCTCTTCTGCTGCCATATCCTGTCCTCGGCTTGTGATGTCCGTGGGGAAACCGATGAAGCGTAGCGCACCGATCAACGTCGTTCTGCTCTGCACACCGGAACTCGCCTGCGGCGCCGGCCAGGAGTCGCGCCCGGCGGCATCGGACGGCGAGGAGCGCGTCAGGCAATGCTGCGCTGGCGCTAGCACCGCACCAGCGCTCTGCTAGTCTCCGCGCCCAATGCCGCACCGGACAGGTTCGCCGCTTGCCATCGTCAACGCTCTCGCGCTGACGCTCGCCACCCTGCTCGCCGGAGCCTGGGACGCGAACGGCCACGGCCACGAGGCTGCAGCGGCGAACGCCGCCTACTGCGCGGCCGATCAAGAAGCGGAGGCAACCGGGGCTGCGAGCAGTGGCGCCGTCAGCAAGGCCGCGCCGCTGCATGCCCATTCCTGTGTCGCCTGCAAGCTCGGCCGCTCCAAGATCGCCGAGGCCGCGAAGGCCTCCGGCGCGAGCCCCCTTGACCTCTCGTCGGTCGCGGCAAGGCCCGCGGACGACGGCCGGCCCAGGAGCGGCGAGCACTGGCAGCAGACCGCCCGCGGACCACCCCCGGGCTGAGTCGACTCCGCCTCCGTCCCTCCTCTGAACGCAAGTCGCGTCGGGGTCCTCGGAGGCCGGCAACACACTGAGCGCCCCTCGCCGGGGGCAACTGCGACAGGACCGCCCCGGTCAGCCAGGGCTGACCCCGCGGAGTCGCAGGTCGTAGCCGCCGGCGATGCGGTGCGCTGCCGAAGCTGCGGACGCCGCAGCCAGCGACCAGCACCCATCGACTCGGACTGAACGACCCAGGAACTCTCCATCATGCTCTCTCACCGGACCAGGCCTTGGCACTCCTCTCTGCCGCTCCGCCTCCCCAGGCGCCGGGCGGCCACGGGCGCCCTTCTACTCGCCCTTGCCCTCCTTCTCATCCCGGCAACAGCCGCCGCCCAGGAGACCGGCGCCATCGTCGGCAGCGTCGACACCCACGGCGAGAGGATCGCCCTCGCGGTGGCGCGCATTCCCGGACTCGGCGTCAGCACCGCGGTCTCCACCGACGGCTCGTTCCGGTTCGACGAGGTGCCGGCGGGCGCCTACCTCGTCGTCGTCGCGATCCCCGCCTTCGGCACGGCAAACGAGTCGGTCACCGTGACCGGCGGCGACGAGGTGGAGGTCCAACTCGAAATGCATCACGGAACGCACTTCGAGGAGGTCGTGGTCACCGCGACCGGCGACTTGCGTTCCGCCTCCGAGCTGGCGAACCCTGTTTCCGTGTTGTCGGGCACGGACCTCCAACTCCGCCTTGGCGCCACGCTGGGCGAAACGCTCGAGGGCGAACCCGGCGTCTCGTCGACGGCCTTCGGTCCCGGCGCCGGCCGGCCGATCATTCGCGGCCTGACCGGTGCACGAGTGCGTGTCATGGAAGGCGGACTCGACACCGGCGACGCCTCCATGGCCAGCGCCGACCACGCCGTGACCTTCGAACCGGCACACGCCGAGCAGATCGAGATTCTGCGTGGTCCCGCCACCCTCCGGTACGGCTCGGAAGCCATCGGCGGCGCGATCAACGTGGTCGACGGGCGGATTCCGACGGAGAAGCCGGTCTCGGCGCTGACAGGCACGATCGACCTTCGCGGCGGTTCCAACGCCGACGAGCGCATGGGCGCGGTCCATCTCAACGGCGGCGGCGGCGAATGGGCCTGGCACCTGGGCGCCGTGAGCCGGGAGACCGATCCCTACGAGATTCCCGGCTACGCCCGCGTCGAGGAGGACGTCGAGGACGAACACGACGACGAGCACGAAGGTGAAGAGGACCACGAGGACGAAGATCACGACGACGATGACCATGACGACGACGACGAGCACGTGGAGGAGGAGAACACCTTCGGGATGGTCCCGAACACGGACCTGATGACCGAGAGCGGTCGCTTCGGCTTCACCCGCTTCTTCGGCAACCGCGGCTCCATCGGCATCTCGGTCAGCGGCTTTGACACGAACTACGGGATCCCGCCCGGCGCTCACGGCCATGGCCAGGAGGATGAGCACGGCCATGAGGACGAGGATCACGAAGACGAGGATCACGACGACGATGACCACGACGACGACGATGACCACGACGACGACGATGACCACGAAGGCGACGATGACCACGAAGGCGACGAGGAGCTCCCGGTCCGCGTCGACATGGAGCAGCGCCGCGTGGACCTGCGTGCCGAGGCACTGCCGGCCGCCGGCGCCTTCCAGAGAATCGAGGTCCGGATGACGGGAACCGACTACGAGCACGTCGAGCTCGAAGGTCCCGATCCCGGCACGACGTTCTTCAGCGAGTACCTGGAGACCCGGGTCGAGATGTTCCAGCGCGAGCGCGGCCGCAGCCGCGGTTCCGTCGGCCTCCAGTACTCGGACCGCGATCTCGCCGCCTTCGGCGAGGAGGCGTTCGTGCCTCCCACACAGACACAGGGATGGGCGCTCTTCACCTCACAGGAAGTCGAGGCCGGCGCGGTTCGGTGGCAGTTCGGGGCCCGCTTCGAACAACTGGACCAGAAACCGGTGAGTGCCATGGACACATCGCACGACGGCGTGTCCGCCTCCGCCGGTCTGGTCTGGGACGCCGACTCCGACTGGACGCTCGGCGTGTCGGTCGCCCGGTCGGCCCGCCTGCCCACGTCGGAGGAGCTCTACTCCGACGGCGTCCACGTCGCCACTCAGAGCTTCGAGATCGGCGACCCGAACCTCGGCAACGAGGTCGGTACCGGTATCGACGTGTCGCTGCGCCGGACGGAAGGACCCGTCACCGGCGAACTGACGATCTTCCGCCAGAGCTTCAGCGACTTCATCTACCAGCAGTTCACCGGCGAAGAGGAAGATGCGATCGCCGTCCTCCGCTACAGCCAGGCCGACGCCTCCACCGAGGGCGCCGAACTCCGGCTCGGGTTCGAGCTGCTCGACCGGAACGACCACCACCTGCACCTTCAGGCGATGGCCGACACCGTCGACGCCGAGCTGGACGCCGGCGGCAACCTGCCGCGGACTCCCCCCATGAGCTTCGGCGCCGGCCTGCACTACCACGGCCACCACTGGCGCGCCGCGGTCGAGGGACGCTGGTTCGACGACCAGGACGATGTCGCGGAACTGGAAACCCCGACCGAGGGCTACACGATGGTCAACGCCCACGTCGGGCGGCGCTTCATCCTCGGCAACCAGATCCTCGACCTGCTGCTGCGGGGCCGCAACCTGACGGACGAGGATGCACGCGTGCATACGTCGTTCCTGAAGAACTTCGCGCCGCTGCCGGGCAGGGACGTGACGCTCTCGGCCCGATTCTGGTTCTGAGTCAGGTTCGGCGCGGGGTCGAGAGCGCGCCGGCGCCCGCCATGCGGGTCAGCCGGTCGCTCTCGGCCGTCCGCCGCTTCTGAGAGCCACACCGCAGATCAATGATCCTCTCCGTGCCACGCCGGTCCCACTCGCCGCTCGAATGCAGCGCGACTTCTGCCACGGGTTGCTAGCGCCTGCCCGGCTCAACCAAGCTCGCCGGTGGCGTACTTGTGGAGAATGCTGGAGATATGCGTCTGGTACGGCACTCCCTCGCGCGCCGCCAACCGCTTGATCTGTACCAGGTCGTGGCCAGGCAGACGGATGTTGATTCGCTTGTCCTTCCGCAGAGTCTCGCTGGCCGCGGACTCCAGTCGCTGAGCTTCGCCAGCGCCCGAAGCTCTTCGAAGACGCCCTTCCTCGTAGGCTCTCAGGATCTCGAGCTCCTCCGGGTCGAGCGCTCCTGGATCAAGCTTCGTCGTGCGTTCGGTCATGGCTCGTCACTCCCTCAGGTACTTCTTCGTCGCCCTCCGGCTCGGGATGATCGTCTTGAGGAAGAAGTCACCTGTTTCCGTCTCGACGTGGGGAACCAGGTAGGCGTATTCACCGATCTCGATGACTGCAATCCGCTGGTGGGACCGTTCCGGATCCGGATGGTCGAAGACGTCAACCAGCGCACTCGATTCGATCAGTGTCGCAACCTCCTCGAAGCTGACCCCACGCTCGGAGATCAGGCGTCTGTTCTTCGCAGGATCCCAGAGACAGCGGGCCATGGTTGATCGGCGCTGATTGTCGCCGATTGTGTGCCGATCGTCAACAACGCCACAACGAGACCCGAAACCCTGCCGACTGGCGCGAATGGCGGCCTCGGCGCTCCGGGTCGAGCTGCTGACCTCACACCGCCAGTGCCTCCCGATCGCGCGCTCAGGAACTGAGGCCCTGCGGCGCCGGCCTTGATCACGACGCTCCCGACGAGCGCAGCGCCAGAGCGACGACCCGGGCCGGCGTTCCCCCGCCGCCGATCATCGGGCGCCCTCCACCCACGCTGACGGCGAGATACTGCCGGCCATCTACCTGGTACGTGATGAGGTTCGAGTTGGGCGAATCCGGGAGCTCGATGCCGCCCAGATAGGCGCCGCTCTTCTTGTCGTAGACACTGATCTCGGGCGGTCGATCGGGTGCCCGCGGGCTGCCGCCGGTCGTGTTCTCGGCACGCTGAGTCACGAAGAGCAGGGTCCTGGTGACCAGGGGCGCGGCTCTGCCGACCGTGCCGAGTCGACCGAGGTCGAACTCCCGGAGCGCGGGGTGTTGGCGTGGCCCCTCGCCGTGCGCCGCCACCCAGGCATGCTCGCCGGTGGCGAGGTCGATCGCGGTGATGCGGCTGTAGGGCGGTTTCACCAGCGGCAGGCCACGGGGACCCCTGATGCCGTCGAACCAGCGCCTCGGCGTGTAGCGCATGTTCGAGCGATTGGGATCCGGCGTGGTCAGCGACACGGTGACCGGCCGTGTGTGGGACGGTACGTAGATCAGGCCGCTCTCCGGGTCGACGGCGGCGCCCGTCCAGTTCGTCCCCCCGCCATCGGCCGGGAGCTGAATCGTCGGTTTCCCGTCGCCCTCGAGACGAGGGGGCGTGTAGAGCGGCGCCAGCTCGTAGTCGGCCGCGATCTCCAGTGCCTCTCGACGGAGCTCCGGCGAGAAATCGATCAGATCGTCCTCGGAGATCCCCTGGCGGTCGTAGGCCGCCGGCTTCGTGGGGAAGGGCTGTGTCGGTGAAGCGCGATCTCCCGGCGCCGTCTCGGTCGGTACCGGCTTCTCTTCGATCGGCCACAACGGCTCGCCGGTCTCGGCGTCGAAGACGAAGAGGAAGGCCTGTTTGGTCGGCTGGGCCACGGCCTTGACCAGCTTGTCTCCGACCTTCAAATCGATCCGCGTCGGCGCCGTCGGCAGATCGTAGTCCCACAGGCCGTGGTGCACCATCTGGAAGTGCCACCGCTTCTCTCCGGTCTCGCAATCCACGGCCACCAGGCTCTCGGCGAACAGGTTGTCGCCCAGCCGGTGACCGCCGTAGAGGTCGTTGGTCGGTGTCGAGATCGGCAGGTAGGCGAGGCCGAGCTTTTCGTCTACCGTGATCATCGACCAGACGTTCGTGCCGCCCGTGTACTCCCACGAACCTTCCTCCCACGTGTCGTGGCCTTCTTCACCCGGCTGGGGGATGGTGTGGAAGACCCAGGCCACCTCGCCACTCTCGACATGGTAGGCGCGCACATGCCCCGGGGGCGCTTCCTTGTAGCTTAGCTTGGAGCATCGGACACGATCGAGCCGACGATCACCACGTCACGACACACCGAGGGCGGCGAACTGTGGGTCGTCCTCGACTCGGTGACCTCGCGACCGAGATCCCTGGTCATCTCCACCGCGCCGGATCTGCCGAAGTCCGGGTCCGGCTTGCCGGTCGTGGCGTCGAGCGAAACCAGGCGGCGGTCGTGCGTCGGCATCAACACGCGCTTCTTGCCGCCTCGCTGCCAGTAGGCCACGCCTCGATGCTGAAAACCCATGTTCGCCGGTCGCCCGGCCTCCCAACTCTGGGGGTCATGCCTCCACAGAGGCTCACCGGAGACCGCGTCGATGGCCGCGACCTGTCCGAGAGCGGTACTCACGTACATGCGCCCATCGATCACCACCGGAACGGCTTTGAACGGCCCCGGGCGAACCCGCGTGGGCAGTCCGGCCTCGCCGGCGGCGATGACGGCGAACGCGTCTTCCCGGTCAGCGGCCTCTACGCCGCCTTTCTGCGCGGCTTCAAGCCGTTTTGTGAGTCGAGCGTCGACCGATTCCCAAGTCCAGACCACCTCGACCTGGTCGAAGTTGTCGGCGTCGATCTGGTCGAGAGGCGAGTACTTGCTGTTGCCGCCGTCGTTGCCAAAGCGCGGCCAGTCGACGCTCTCGCCGGCGCTGGCGGCGGCGAGAAGCAGTGTCGCGGCGATGGTGATGACCGTCACCGCCAGCCTTTTGCGGGAGTTCATGGGCAAGCAGGTCGGGAAGCCTACAACGCGACGAGAAACAACATCCCCGTCGACCCATCGGTCGCCGACGCCTCCTGTAGCGCTACGCCTCTGGAGTGGGCGGAGGAGTGCGGCGCGCCCGACTCGGCCAGAGATGCTGCGACGAAGAGGCTGACAGCCGCTATACTCCGCGGCTCGACAGCGGTCGGCACCGCAGCCACGGCCCGAATCCGCGTCCCCATCGTCTAGCCAGGTCAGGACTCCAGCCTTTCAAGCTGGCAACACGGGTTCGAATCCCGTTGGGGACGCCATCGCGCCAGGAGGCGCGATGGCGGCCACAACGGGATTCGGTCGTCGCTCCTCGCCTGCGGCTCGGCGCTCTGGATCGAATCCCGTTGGGGACGCATCCGCTGGCGCGAGGGCCCGCCACAGCGAGGATCGGTCGTCGCTCCTCGCCTGCGGCTCGGCGCTCTGGATCGAATCCCGTTGGGGACGCATCCGCTGGCGCGAGGGCCCGCCACAGCGAGGATCGGTCGGCGCTCCTTGCCTGCGGCTTTGGTGCTCTGGAGCGAATACCGTTGGGGACGCCATCGCGCCAGGACTCGCAGCTCTGTCAAGCAGCTCGGCCAGGTCGCTGCCCGAAGTCGCCGCCCAGGATGCCCCGCATCGAGAGATCCTCGTCGAGCCCTGGCCAGTGGAGGCCGAAGGGAGAGAGTTCGATCCGTTCGAGTTCCGCCTCCGTCACGCCTTCGAGACGCGGATTCCCGACTACGGGAAACGCCAGCTCAAGGCCGCTGGCCAGTATCACGCGAATCTTCCCGTCTCTATGCGAGGCGGAAACCGGGCTATCGCCGTGCGAAGCGGCGGCCATGCTGCGGCGCCAACTCAGTTCCACCAGGCCTTGTCGGAGTACGCACGCACGTCCAACTCGAAAGTCCAGGTGGACCGATGCTGTCGCACGAGATGAAGGTAGGTCTCCGCCACCTGCTCGGGCAGGATGAGGCCGTCGGCCGCTCCCTTCGTGCTCCGAAGAGCCTCGAACTGTTCCGGACCGAGCATCTTGCCTAGCGTGTCCGGTGCATCGACGCTGCCATCCACGAGCACATGCGCCACGTGAATTCCCTTTGCGGCGAACTCGGCGTTCAGCGTCTGGCAGAGCATGCGGCGGCCCCCCATCGCTGCCGCGTGGGAGTGCTGTCCCGCGTTGCCCCGCGCCGCGGCCGTGGCCGAGGTGACGATCAGTGTTCCGACGCCACGCTCAGCCATGCGGGGGCAGACTGCGGAGGCTGTCCGGAAGAGGCCGAAGGTGGCCATGCGCCAGCCAAGTTCGAAGGCCTTGTAGCTGGTGTCGGCGAGCGCCCGATCGCCGATCTGGGCGCCGAGGTTGTAGATCATCACTTCAATCGGCCCGATCTCCTCCTCCACGTGGGCGATCTGATCCTCGATGGCGTGGTCCTTGACGGCGTTCAGGAGAAAGCCGGAGGCATCCCCTCCCTCCTCGTGAATGCCGGCGACCAACGCGTTCAGCCCGTCTTCGTCGCTCCGGCGACAGAGAACCGCGTGGTACCCCTCGCGAGCAAACCTCCTGCCCGCGGTGCCGCCGATCCCGGCGCCGGCGCCCATGACAAAGCAAACTGGTTTCATCATCCTTCCTCGGTTGGTGGACAGCAAGCAGCGCCACGCGGACCGTGGTACGCCGCTGCGCCAACGGAGCGTATGCCAAGATGGCCCGCCGTCACGCTGCCAGCCTGCGGGAAAGTCCGCGTCGCGCCGGGAACGGTGCGACGCGAGATCCCTGCCACGGACTGCCTGGCCAGTGCGCCAGACTCCACAGGGGCGAACCGTCGCCAAACTTGCGCGCCAGAGCCACACCGCTTTGCAACTCGCGAAGGAGCGCAGAGAACCGAGTCAGCGAACTCGGACTGCTCCGCTACTTCCTGGACGCCGTGTTCTTCAGCCGAAGGTCCTTGAACTCGACGCGCATTCCCGCATCGTGGATCTGCAGGCCGATCGCGCCTTTGTCGAAACGTTCTTCTCTCGCGTTGTCGGTGAACTCGGAAGCGAGCTTGCCGTTGATGAAGAACTGGTAGTGGCGTCCCCTGGCGACGACCCGGACCTGGTTCCAGCCGCGACGGTTGATGTCGCCTTCCGTCACGCCGTCTTCGATGTCGGTCGCGTGCGTCGTTCCGTCCGGATCGATCACCAGGCTCGTGCCGCGAAAGCAGGCGTACTCTTCGCGCGCGGCGAAATGGAAGTCCCATGCGCCGAGAACCTGCGGCCCGATGCCCAGGTGGCCCAGGTCGGCGTGGTAGCCCACGAACGGACGCTTGCCGCTCAGGTCCTTCACGGCGTGGATCTGGATTCCACTATTGCCGCGGCCGGGAAAGCGGTAGCTCGCTTCCAGCTCGAAATCCGTCAGCTCGACATCGTCGTAGACGAGGTAAACGAGGCGATCCACGCTGCCCTGCCCCACGATCATGCCGTCTTCGACGGACCAGTCCGACATGGAGTCGGCCGGTACCGCATGCCAGCCATCCAGTGTCTCGCCGTCGAACATGGAAACGAACCCGGCATCCTGCTGTTGCGCCGTTGCAGGCCACGCGGTGGCGGGTACGAGGGCCAGCACGGCCATGACGGATTTCCACATCTTCTTCACGTTCCGGCGCGGCTGGACGGAGGTCGAGCGCTGGCTGCCCAGCACGGCGATGACGGACTCCCACATCTTCTTCACGTTCCGGCGCGGCTGGACGGAGGTCGAGCGCTGGCTGCCCAGCACGGCGATGACGGACTCCCACATCTTCTTCACCCCTGCTTCTTCTTCTTGCTTCTCGTGCCCAGGCTCGTGACGTGCTTGAAGAGGTCGAGAAGCTGGGCCTGTGACAGCAACGACGTCAAGCCCGTGGGCATCGGGCTTCCCGTCTGACGGACATCCTCGATGTCCTCCGCCTTGATCGTGACCAGCTCCCCCGTGGCGAGGTCCTGAATCACGAGATCACCAGACGCTTCGCTTTCCCTCGTCGAGCGCTTGTACCCCTGGTAGATCATGAAATCGGAGGTCGTGATTTCCAGCGCGGTGAATCCTTCCTTGATCTGACGATTCGGCCACAGCGTCTCTTCGATGATGCGTTCGGCTGAGAGCGTCGTACCGACCGCCGTCAGGCTCGGCCCGACCATGCCACCCTGGTCGCCGACCCGGTGACAGGCATCGCAACCCAGGTCGACGAAGAGCGCCGCGCCCCCGCGCGGCATCACCCTGCTCTGCCGAAAGCTCGACGAGGCGCTCCACCAGGTCCGCATCGAAGTCCGGTTCGAGCGAGTCCGCTCCGCTCGCCGTGTTGAGCGCGGCCAGGAGGACGTTGTCCGAACGGCCGCTCGCGTAGAAGGAACGGAGCAGCGACTTCGCCGCATCGTGCCCGAGTTCACCGGACTCGAGCGCCGCGGTCAGAGCCGGCACGCCTCCTTCGCGGTTCAGGAACGCGACAAGTGCCCGGGTGGCCGTCGCGTCGTCCAACTCCGGTTCCGCGAAGAGTCCGACCGCCAGCTTCGCCGCCGTTCTCGAGTCGAGGACTACGAGTGCTTCAAGCGCCGCGACGCGCAGTGAGGGGGCGTGCGGCGCATCGGCCCAGGCGGCGAGCAACTCTCCTGCGCCCTCGGCCTCGAGGCTCGCCATCGCGCCGAAAGCAGCGCTCCGCACGAA
This sequence comes from uncultured Thermoanaerobaculia bacterium, assembly GCA_951813015.1. Taxonomy (GTDB): domain Bacteria; phylum Acidobacteriota; class Thermoanaerobaculia; order Multivoradales; family Multivoraceae; genus Multivorans. The sequence goes on from CATOTG010000007.1 coordinate 380,909, forward strand.
CGCAGGCAGCGACTCATCTCCGGCCATCGCGAGAAGACTCTCCTCCGCGTCGGTTGCCTTCCAGACTCCGGCCAGGACGGCGGCACTGGCGCGGAGCTCAAGATTCGGGTGCTTCAGCATCTTCGCCAGCCCCCAGGGCCGCTCATACGGCTCGAGGCTTCCGGAACGCGTCGCCCTGGCGGCGGCCGCCAGGATCCGCGCATGGGAATCGGCGTCGTACTTGCCGCCACTCACATAACGATCCGCCATCAGGACGAACTCTTCGATCTCCTCCTTGCCCCCTACGCCCAGGAGATTCTCGATCGCACTCAGGCGCGTGTCTTCGTCGAGGTTGTAGGACAGGGCGATCGCGCGAAGGTCCGCGATTCGCTCCGTGCCCCCCGCCCGGTTGAGCACCTCGGCAAGGTGGGCCGACTCGGCGAACTGGAGGTCGCCCTGTTCGTGCGCCGGCTCCCAGTACGGCTTGAGGTGCTGGATCGCCTGCGAAAAGACGTACTCCATCGAGTCGTCCATCGGGCGGTCCACCGCGCGCGCGACCACGGTGATCGATTCCGGCCGGGGAATCGCGGCCGCCGCGGCGACGGCCTCCATCCGCACCTGTGCGTCGTCGTCTTCCACCCGTTTGGCGAGGAGCGCCAGGGGATCGTCGAGACGGTCGTGCCAGCGGCCCACGATGCGCGAGGCGAAGGCGCGTCCGCCCGGCGCCTTCGCTTCCAGCAACTTCTTCAGGAGAGCCGGCGCCGGCGCCTCGATCGTTGCGAAAGCGCCGACCGCTTCGTAGAGGTGGCGCTCGTAGGCCGCGCCTTCCGGATCCAGGCTCGCGACCCACTCTCCAAGGGCGGCCGCGGCCTTCTCCGTGCCGCGGGCGGTGTGAGCTCGCGCTTCGCCTGATAGCGCGTCCACCGCTCGGGCGCTTCGAGGGCGGCAACGACCTCCTGAAGCGGCGCATCAAGGAGCCTCGGAGGCTTCACAAGAGGCGCCGAGGCAGAGGTGATCCGCCAAATCCGGCCGTAGGCCTTGTCGCGCGCCGGATCGCGATACTCGTCGTCCTGGTGGCAGATGATCGGGTTGTACCAATCGACGACATAGACGGCGCCGTCGGGCCCGACCTTCACATCCACCGGGCGGAAGTTCCGGTGACTCGAAGTGAATGAGCGGCTCTTCCCACCTCAGAGCCGCCCCTGAACCGTCGGCCGCAACGGAGAACCGCTTCACGCGATTCGCCTGGTAGTCGCCGATCGCGAAACTCCCCCGGAACTCCGCCGGCAGGTGACGACCGTCGAGCCAGGCGATGCCGGCATATCCACCGGGTTCTCCGATCGTGCCGAGGCGGCGCCGGTGGCTGGTCGGGATCTGGCCGAGCGAAAGATGCGTTACGCCGCCGGCGCCATCGACGCTGTACATCTGGCCCCATTCACCGAACGCAACGCCCCAGGGATTGCCGGGGGCCCATGAAATCGTCCAGGAGAGGGTGCATCTGCAGCCGGCGTGGACGCAATCGAAAGAAGCCGGATTGATACAGATCGGCGGACCCCCAGGGCGTCTCGACGCGCGACTCGATCCCGTCGCCCTGCCCCATGTACAGCTCGCCGCCGGGACTCCAGGTGAAGGAGTTGACCGTCTGGTGGGTATCGCCCGTTCCGAATCCGCTGAGCAAGACACGGCGCGAATCCGCCCTTCCATCACCATCGGTGTCCTTCAGGAACAGGAGCTCACTGCTCTGTCCAACGTAGACCCCGCCGTCGCCCAGTTCCATCGCCGTCGGGATGTTCAGCCCGTCCGCGAAAACGGTCGAGCGCTCCGCGACACCGTCGCGGTCGGCGTCCTCCAGCACGATGATCTTGTCGTTGGGAACATCCCCGGGAAAGACATGCGGATACGTCGTCGTGACGGTCACGTAAGCGCGACCGGCCGTGTCCCAGCGAATCGCAATCGGATTGGTCAGGCCGTCGGCCTCCGACGCGAAGAGATTGACCTCCAGGCCGTCCGGCACGCTGAACGAAGCGAGCTCCGCCTCGATGTCCGCGTCCGGATGCCCGAAGAGCACTTCCGGCTCGGGGCGCCGATGCCCCGGGTCCCGGCCGCCGCCGGCTACGGTCCAGACGCGCTCCTCCGCCTTTTCGATCAGGCCGACCAGCTGCAGCCACTCCTCGCGAAAGGAGAGATAGCCGTGGCTCGACCTGGTGAAGCGCCGCGTCGAGTCATCGCCGTGAAGCAGCTTCCAGTTGGCGGGACGCCAGTAGTCGAACCACAGGCGCTGCTTCTCGACGACTGCCGCGTGAAGCGTGGCCAACCGGTCCCACGACGGGGTCTCGAAGCCGAGCTTCGCCGCAATCGTCTCCGAGACGTGCTGAAGCGAATCCTCCCTGAGATGCATGCCGTTCTCCGTCAGGCCCGACCGTGCATCGGAGAAGAGATCGACGAAATGGAGACCCCGCTCGGCAGCGATCTTCTTCGTTGCCCGGACATACCGGGCAAGAGACGGATTGTGGTGCGAGATGTCCGGCAGGAACTCGCTCACCGGTCTCTCGAAGGGCGTGGGAGTCACGAGCGCGACCTGGTCGGCGTGCTTCAGGAATCCGTCGATCAGCGCGTTGTATGCCGACTCGAACGACTCCAGCCCTTCGGTTCCCGCCATCGATTCCAGCTTGCCGTACTGCGCGATGACGACCGTGGCGCCGACCCGTTCGAGTTGGGCGTCCCAGTCGCCAAAGCCATCTTCGCGCCAACGCTCCAGCGCGGAGCCTTGCCGGAAGACCGTGTCCGCTTCCCAGGAGAGATCACGGAAGGTGGGCCGAGCCTCGGCGAACGCGTCCGTCAGGATGGTCTCGAGGAAAGCCCGCCCGCTGCAGATACGCCATGTCGGTGCCGCCGGCGAGCACCACCACGTCCCCTTCCCCCAAGGCCAACCGAGGCGGCGCCTGCGCGCAGCTCGCCAGGAACATGGCCGACAGGAGCACGGCCAACGAAAACAGGGGGCGGGAAGGCGCTCTCATGATTCGGGTACCCCCTCACGCTATCAACGCGGCTCAGGTCGCACCGAGTCGCGCCGAGAGCCGCCGGGAGCGCGTCCGGCGGGGCGAGCCACCCGGGGAGCCCGAGGTGAAGAATCCGTGTCGCACCGCAGAACGCCGACATCATGGGCAGACCGTCGACGGTTCGGCGCATCCTGAACGCTCCAGGGCAGAGCTTCTTCCTGCTCGGCCCTCGTGGCGTCGGGTGGGTACTTCTCTCGAATGAGGACTTCACCTTTAGGCTCTCTGACCGAATTCCCTGGGCCCCTTCAGGATCAGGCTGGTCCCGACCTCCCGATCAGTGCCGTTCGATGCCGAGAGCCTTTGACAGGGCCTCGTCCAGCTCGGCCATCCTGGCGCGCGTCAGATCGGCAACGAAGCCGGAGAGCTTCGACTTGAACATCAACGCCAGGAAGTCACAGCGGATCGAGCAGTCCGTCGGAAGGCCGTCCGCTGGGCCCACGGCCACCTCGGTCGACAGGCCAAGATGCCCTCTGTAGATCGGAGCACAGACAACCGTTGAAACGTCCTCGTTCCCGGCGATGAAGGGCCGTGACACGACAACGTAGAAGCCGGGCTTGCGGCCCCTCTCCGGCGGGCGATCCCGGGGCCGGTAGATGGCCCCCTCGCTTCAAGTCGGCGTCTGGTCGGCGACGAGGGCCGTCAGCTCCTCGGCCAAGGCCTCTCTGTGCGCCTGGATGACCCGCCGGTCGCGGTCCTCCAGCCGCAGTTGCCGCTCGCGCGCCACGTAGCCGGCCAATGCGGCCCGTACCAGAGCGGAACGACTGGGTGTACCGGTCCGATGACGACGTCAGCTCGTCCACCAGGTCCAAGGTCTCCTCGTCGACGGTGACGGCTATGGTCTTCACATTGCCAACCATATTGGAGAGCGAACGACAGAGTCAATATCGAGGCGGGTTGCTCCTCGTGCCTGGCGCGGGACAAGCTGAAAGGCGGGCACGTACCCGACCCGGAGGTCCGAAGCTCCCGGCGCCGCCTCCCGTGTCGCACCGACAGCGGTCAGGAGCCCAGCAAAGGCGCGACGAGGGACCCTGGCGGGCGATGTTCAACCAGAGCCAACGCTGCAATCCGGGATGCACGGCCGCCTGAACGTGGGCGACTCCTTCCAAGGGCGGCCAGATTCACCGGTCGCGCTACCATCCGCGGCCATGTCCAACGCCTCCAGACCCCCTGCGCCCCCTGTCGGCATCCTCGACAACCGTTCCCGAGGGGCTGCCGGCGACTTCCTGAAGGCACACCTGAAGGACGGCACGGAACTCTCGGTCGTGTCCGCCTACTTCACGATCAGCGCCTACGAATCGTTGAAACGGGAGCTGGAGAACGTCGAGCAGATGCGTTTTCTCTACGGTGCACCGCAACACCTGCGGGCGCTGACGCGGGACAAACGGCCCGAGAGAGCCTTCGGATTGACCGAAGCAGGGCTGGCGCCCACACGGCAATTGACCCAGCGCGCCGAGGCCAGACGCTGCGCCGACTGGATCCGCCGCAAAGCGGAGATCCGCTCGGTCAGGGACGAGCTCCTGCACGGCAAGCTCTACCACATCATGGGCAACAGAGCGGATGCCATGATCGGCAGTTCGAACTTCACCCTCCCCGGCCTCGGTCTCCAGGAGCGCAAGAACGTCGAGTTGAATCTTGTGGTCGATGGGGACCGGGACCGCGCCGACCTTCTCGCGTGGTTCGAGGAATGGTGGCGGGACGAGCAGCGAACGGAGGACGTCAAGGACCGCGTGCTGCGCGAGTTGGAGCTTCTCCACCGCAACCATTCTCCCCGGTTCATTTACCACCTTACGCTGTATCACCTCTTCGCAGCGGAACTGGCCGACATCGCGGGAACGGAAGAAGACCTCGACCGACGCGGCCTGGGCCGGACGGCCCTCTGGAAATCGCTCTTCGAGTTCCAACGGGACGCGGCGAAGATCGTGATCGATCGGGTAAAGAGGTTGAACGGCTGCATCCTTGCCGACAGCGTGGGCCTCGGAAAAACGTACACCGCCCTCGCCGTGATCAAGTATTTCGAACTGCAGAACGAGCGGGTTCTGGTGCTCTGCCCCAAGAAGCTGATGCGGAACTGGAAGAGCTTCAAGGCGAACTCGACGGTCAATCCGTTCGTGGACGACCGCCTCCGCTACGACGTCCTGTTCCATACCGATCTCTCCCGCGACACGGGCTTGAGCGGGGACCTCGACCTCGCCACGGTCAACTGGGGGAACTACGACCTGGTGGTCATCGACGAGTCCCACAACTTCCGGAACAACACCCGCGGCGCCCGGGTCGACGGCGAGCCCACGCGCAAATCGCGCTATGAGAAGTTGATGGAAGACGTCATGAGGAACGGCGTCAACACGAAGGTCCTCATGCTGTCCGCCACTCCCGTCAACTGCGACCTCCGCGACCTTCGCAACCAGATCTCCTTCATCGCAGGCGGCGACGTCACCCGCCGCAAGGACGCCGACGGCTTCTTCGGCGGTACGCAGCGCCTCGACATCACCTCGGTCCGGGAAACAACGGAGGCGGCGCAGACGCGATTCGCGGCCTGGGCACGGGAACCGCAGGCGGAACGCAGGCGTGAGGGCCTGCTGGACGTTCTCCACGCCGACTTCCTCCGTCTTCTGGACGGAGTCAGCATCGCCCGGTCTCGCAGGCACATCCTGGAGCACTACGACGACGACATGGCCCGCCTCGGGCCGTTCCCGACTCGAGAGAAACCCGACGCCGTCTACCCCAGCATCGACCTCCGGAACCCGACGTTCTCCTTCGACAGACTCGTCGAGCAGATCGAGAGCCTGAACCTGGCCCTGTACAACCCGGCGAGCTACCTCCGCGACGACCTGAGCAACGCGGTTCGGGCCGGGTACGAACGGGACGTGGTCAACGGCTTCACCCAGGTGGGGCGCGAGCGCAGCCTGATCGGGATGATGAAGGTGAATCTCCTGAAGCGGCTGGAGAGCTCGGTCGAGTCCTTCCGGCTGACCCTGGGGAGGACTCTCCGGAAGATCGACGATCTCCTCGAGGCATTCGAACGCTTCGAACGCGCCGCGGCAGGCAACCCGAACCTGGCCTACCCGCAACTCTCCCCGGACGAAGACGAGGATCCGGACCAGGAGTACGAGGACTTTCTTGTCGGCGGCAAGCTCCGTTTCCGCCTGGAGCACATCGACATCGCGAAGTGGCGCCCTCACCTGGAGCAGGATCGGGCGACGTTGCATCACATGCGGGCTGCAGCGAGCGAGGTTGGTCCCGCCCGGGATGCCAAGCTCGGTGAACTCCGACGACGCGTACAGCAGAAGCTCCGCACTCCGACCACCAGGAAGGACGGACGACCCAACCGGAAGGTCCTCGTCTTCACGGCGTTCTCCGACACGGCGGAGTACGTGTACGACAACCTGGCCCCGACGGTGCAAGACGAAGACTGCCAGATCGGGCTCGTCCGGGGAGGCGGCGGCAACCGGGCGACATCCGGGCGGGCGAACTACGACGAGATTCTGGCGAATTTCAGCCCGGGCTCGCACGCCGGCGCCCCCTTGAAGGAAGGGGGAATCGACGTGCTGGTTGCCACGGACTGCATCTCCGAGGGGCAGAACCTCCAGGACTGCGACCTCGTGATCAACTACGACATTCACTGGAATCCCGTACGCATCATTCAGCGCTTCGGTCGTGTCGACCGGATCGGGTCGCCGAACGAATCCGTGAAGCTGGTGAACTTCTGGCCCGTCGACGATCTGGACCGCTACCTGAACGTTCAGAACCGCGTTCACGCCAGAATGGCACTGGTCGACGTGACCGCTGCCCAGGGCGACAACCTCCTGGAGGATGAGACGACCAGGGAGATCGTTCAGGAGGAGCTGCGGTTCCGCGACGAGCAGCTGCGGCAGCTCAGGGAGAAAGTGGTCGATCTGGAGGACTTCGAGGACGCCGTCAGTCTGGCCGACTTCTCGTTGGCGGACTTCCGCCGCGACCTGCAGGAACAGCTCGCTTCCCGGCGGGAGGAGTTCGAATCCGCCGCCCTCGGCCTGTACGCGGTCGTACCGCCAGTCACGCCGAATGCCGCCGTGTCGCCAGGAGCCATCTTCTGTCTGCGGCAGCGAGGAACCGAGCCGGCAGCAACCGACGAGGCCCGCGATGGCGGAAGCGCAGAGCGTCGGCAGGTAAACGCTTTGGGCCGCCACTACCTGGTCTACATCCACGACGACGGCGCGGTCGAGTTCGGCTTCGCCTCCGCCCGAAGAACGCTGGCGCTGTTTCGACAACTCGCACAGGGCCGCGAGAGCGCAATCGAGGATCTGTGCGCGATCTTCGACCAGCGCACGAGCAACGGCGCGGAAATGGATCACTACAACGGGTTGATTCTGCACGCCGTCCGCGACATTGTCAGCACTTTCACGCGGCGGGCCGGCGAACAGCTCGGTCGCAAAGGCGGCCTTCTGCCACGCGCCGCCGCGCAGCCGACCCGAGTCGACGGCGACTACGAATTGGTCACATGGCTCGCGATTGTCGACCCGAACCAAGGGAGCGAAACGTGAACCCCATGAACCGAACCGGCCTCCAGGAGGCGCTGGCCAAGGGGGCTCGCCTGTGCTTCCACGAGGCCGCGCTCCTGCTGTTGAACTGTCTGGGCTTCCGCAGCGACCGGACTCTCCCGGGCCAGACCGGCCGCGTGTCGGATCTCCCCGAAGCGTTCCGCGTGAACAGCCGCACGACGAAGGCCGCGGAGGCGTTCAAGGACGAAGCCGTGTCCGCCCGCGTCCTGTTTCAGCTTGGCGACGAAGAAATCCGGAACGCCGCCCAGCCGAGTCTGCTCGAGGACGGCGGGCGCTTCGATGCCGGCGCCACCAAGAGCTTCCTGTTCGTGGCGGTGGAGTTGCGAGGAGCCGGCAGCGGGTACTCCAGGACCCGCTACTCCCAGTTCGCGCGGGAAGTGAACCAGGGCCTCGCGATGCCCGCGTTCGTCCTCTTCCGGGAGCTGGACACCCGGCGCCTGGCGCTCGCATTCGTCGACCGCAGGCCGCACGAACGAGACGGCAGCCGAGAAGTCCTGAGCCGCGTCTCGTTGATCCGCGACATCGATCCTTCGGCGCCCCACCGCGCCCACCTGGACATCCTCGCAGACCTGTCGCTGAAGGAACGGCTCGGCTGGATGGAGCGCCGGAAGAAGTCCCACAACTTCGACGGACTCCGCGCGGCCGTTCTCGATGCGCTGGACACGGCGGAACTGAACAAGCGCTTCTACAACGAGCTCTTCGAGTGGTTCGAGCGCGCCGTGAAAAAAGCCAGGTTCCCGGCGGACCGGAACCGCCCCCTCGCCCCGGAACACCACGTCATTCGGCTCATCACCCGGCTCATGTTCATCTGGTTCATCAAGGAGAAGAACCTCGTCGCCGGCGAGCTCTTCGTCGAGGAAGAGGCGGCTGCCCTGCTCAAGGACTACGACCCGGCCGAAGGGGATTCCTGGTACCCGGCCGTGCTGCAGAACCTGTTCTTTGCCACGTTGAACACCGAGCTCAACCGACGTCGGTTCAGCAGCGCGTCAAGGCGAACTCACAGAGTTCACGGCCTGTACCGCTACCGCGACCTGATGGCGAACCCCGACCGGCTCGTCGGGCTGTTCCAAAAGACACCGTTCATCAACGGCGGCCTGTTCGAGTGTCTGGACAGCGACGACCGTTCCCAGAGCAAGGGCGGCTACAGGATCGACTGCTTCACCGACGCAGAGGGTCACAGGAAGAAGCTCAGCGTACCCAACCGTCTCTTCTTCGACGACAAGGGCCTGATTCCGCTCTTCGAGCGCTACCGCTTCACCGTCGAGGAGAACACGCCAATCGAGAAGGAGGTGGCGCTCGACCCCGAACTCCTGGGAAGCGTCTTCGAGAATCTCCTGGCAGCCGTCAACCCTGAAACGAAAGAGACGGCCCGCAAGGAGTCCGGTTCCTTCTACACGCCCCGCGACGTCGTCGACTACATGGTCGGCGAGGCGCTGCTGCTCATGCTCCTCGACAAGACGCGACCGGCCGACGGGGCCGACGAAGACCCCGTCTGGTGGCGTGACCGGCTTCAGTACCTCCTCGACACGGCGGACGCCTTCAACGACGCCGAGGAACTCTTCGAGCCCGCCGAACGGAAGGGGATCGTCAAGGCCGTGGCGGACCTGACCGTCCTTGACCCGGCGGTCGGCTCCGGGGCGTTCCTCCTCTCGATGCTCCACAGGCTGACTCTCGTCCTCCGTCGACTCGACCCCAACAACGAGCTCTGGGTGGCGGAGCAGCGCCGCCGCGCCGGCGACCCGGCGGCGCGCCCCGGACGGACGAACTCGCCGGAATCGACGAGACTTTCCGGGACGTACCGCGACACGGACTTCGGCCGGAAGCTCTACCTGATCCAGAACTGCCTCCACGGCGTGGACATCCAGCCCGTGGCCTGCCTCATCGCCAAGCTCCGACTCTTCATCTCATTGGCGATCGAGCAAAACACCTCGCGGGATCCGGCAACCAACTACGGTGTCAGACCGCTGCCGAACCTCGAAACCCGCATCATCGCGGCTGACACGCTCATCGGAGTGGCCAAGCAGGCGACGATCCGCACCGAGCCGCAGCGAAAAATCGAGGTCAGCCTCAGTTACAACCGGGAACGCCACTTCCACGCCACGACCTGGGGCGAGAAACAAGCCTGCCGCAAACGCGACCAGGAGCTCCGCCAAGCACTCCAATGGGAACTGGACGCGGCCGGCCTCCCGTCTGCGGACGCCAAGCACGTAGCCGAATGGGACCCCTACGACCAGAACGCATCGGCGTGCTGGTTCGACTCCGCGTACATGTTCGGCGAGCGCGGCTTCGACATCGTCCTGGGCAACCCGCCCTACCGGCAGTTGCAGAAGGACCGAGGCGTTTTGGCCGTGACGTACAAGGGGTCCGGCTTCCGCTCGTTCGTCGGGACGGGGGACATCTACCAGCTGTTCATCGAAAAGGGCATGGACCTTCTCGGCGCCGAGGACTCCGTTCTCGCCTACGTCACGTCGAACAGTTGGCAGAAGGCCAAGTACGGAGGAAAGACGCGAGACCTCCTGGCCGACCACACACCGCTCCGCTTCATCAACCTGGGACCGGGCGTGTTCGAGAACGCGACCGTGGACACCTGCATTCTGGTCGCAAGGCGAGCCAGTACGGACAAGACGGGCGAGACCTGCAAGACCGCCGAGCTGCGAAAAGGCGACGACTTCCCGCCACGCGAAGCCGACTGGGCCGAACTCCGGCAAATCAGGAACGGCCCATGGTGCGTTCTGTCGCGAGCAGAGTGGTCCCTCATGGAGAAGATCGAGGCCGCCGGAACGCCCCTCCGGGATTGGCCTGGTGTTTCGATCAACTACGGAATCAAGACCGGACTCAACAAGGCGTTCATCATCGGTAATCAGACGAAGGAAGCTCGGTAATCAGACGAAGGAAGCACTGATCCAAGAGGATCCCCGGTCCGCCGAGCTCCTGAAGCCGGTGGTGCGAGGCCGGGACGTTCACCCCTACCGGGTCGATTGGGACGGGCGGGACGGGCGGTGGCTGATCGACACGCACAACGGCTACGACTCCACTCCCGCGGTCAACGTGGCCGCCTACCCGGCGGTTCGGCGGCATCTCGACGACTTCATGCCTGCCCTGGAGAATCGACAGGACCAGGGCGACACGCCCTACAACCTCCGTAGCTGCGCTTACTACGCAGAATTCGAGAAGCCGAAGCTGATCTGGATCGAACTTGCCGATAGAGGCCGGTTTGCGCTTGACCGAAAGCGCCTCTTCGTGGAAGCCACCGCATTCATGGCGACAAGCACCAGCGCTGACGATCTGACTTGGCTTTGTGCTGTCCTGAACTCAGCCCTCGCATCGTGGTGGGTTCGAACGACGGCACCAACGTCGGGAGCGGGTGCAACACGGTGGAAGAAGGTCTACGTCGAGACACTCCCCTTGCCCACAGCGAGCCCAAGAACCGCCAGCAGGATCACCGCCTTGGTAGAGCGGGCCGTTCGGACACGTGGCGCTGAGCGCCGCGCTCGGCTGCAAGAGGACCTTGACCGCGAGGTCGCCATGGCTTACGGACTCGGACATTCGGAGTTCACGCTGGTTAGACTGGGAGGACGGCCTGACCGAACCGGTGCGGTTGCGGAGCGGTGACCGGCACGCCAACGCGGCTACTTCGGTCTTGATTGTGCCCAGAGCTATCGTCGAATCTCGTGTACGGGGGTTGAGGTAGGCGGCGTGCCCTGCTGAGATCGGTTTCCTGTAATCGAGAACAGCAAAGGAGGCACGCCATGACGGACAGTACCGTGATTGCACTCGTCTCGGATCACACCGAGGCGTTGAGTGAGTCGAGCAACGTCTGGTCTTGGCTCGTCAAGCCATACAGCTCGGCGACGGCCGCGTTCCGTTGCGCGAAAGCCCTGGCAGGCCGAGGGACTCGATTCGGCGGCCCCGTCGCTCCCGTGCGTCGTAGGCCAGCCCCAGACCATTCGATTCCTCGCTGTGGAATCGGGAAGGCCTCGACGGAGTACTTGAACCACGAATGGGAGCCCCCGCCAGTCGTTACCGTGATCTGCCTGCCATACCACCGGATTACGTCGCTACTGAGCACCGTAAAGAGAGAGAGAAGGTCGTCACCGGATGGCACCGTCAGGAAGTACACCTTGTTGTTGCAGAACATCTGTTCCCTGCAGAGAGCGAACGCCGCTTCGTCCGAAATCTCAGGCCAGAGAATCTTCGGCTTCTCGAATTCTGCGTAGTAAGCGCAGGAATCTTGGAGTTCCCACCAATCGTGCTGCGTCTTCTTCCGCGCACGGAGTCCGCCAGGGAGCTTCTCGCCGGTCTGGTGAAGGCGCTTCCCGAAGGAGGATAGCCACCGGCGGACCGCCGGGTAGTCGTCGATGTTGACCCCGGCTGCTGGAAAGGTCGCGATGAGCCACAGCCCGTCCCAATCGACCCGGTAGGGATGAACGTCCCGGCCCCGCACCACCGGCTTCAGGATCTCGGCGGACCGGGGATCCTCCCGGATCAGTGCTTCCTTCGTCTGATTATCAATGATGAACGCCTTGTTGAGCCCCGTGACCAATCCGCGATAAATCGAAGAAGGAGGTGAGCTCTGCGCCCGGCCGCACGCTGGACGGCCCTTCGCTCCAACCACCCCCCCGAGCTTCGCCAGAAGCCCGTTCCCGCGGGCCACCGACGCCACCGGCCGCAACCTGGTCGGATCACAGCCAATCAGACGAGAGAGGACGCGAAGGAAACCATGCAGCAACTGACGGTGGGACACGTGTTGACGAGGTCGCTGTCCGCGAACACGCGACTCGCATACGAGAAGGGCTGGCGCAGGTTCGCCTCCTTCTGCGAGGAAACAGGGAGGGAGGCAATGGAGGCCACCGGCGACGACGTGGCCCAGTTCCTCGTCCACACGGCAAGCCAGCCCCGCTCCCGTCGGGCGACCACGGGCGGCGACCGGCCCCTGTCCCTGGGGACACTGCAGATCAGCCTTTCGGCGATCAACAGGAGGTACAAGGACGCCGGCAGGGAATCGCCTGGGCACGCTGTGGTCGTGGCGGCCATTGTCCACGGTCTGACGAGGATTCGCGGCACGGCTCCGAGGAAGGTGAAGGCGATCCGCGAGCACGAGTTGCGGAAGATGCTCGCCTGTTGTGATCAGCGCTCCCACAACGGGTTCTTCCGGGGGGTGGCGACCCGCGACGCGGCCCTGCTCGCGATCGGCTTTGCGGGCGCGCTGCGACGATCGGAGATCTGCCAACTGAACGTCGAAGACGTCGACTTCATCGACCAGTCCGGTGAAGACAACGGCCTGTTCCTGACCATCCGGAAGTCAAAGACCGATCAGACCGGGAAGGGGCAGCGCATCGCGATACCGGCAGGAAAGGGACTGAACGCCGTAGCGCGCCTGCGACGATGGCTGGCGCTCGCCCAGACGACGGAGGGGCCGCTGTTCCAGTCCCTGTGGCGCGGCGGACGACTTCGCGGCCGCCGCTTGCACCATTCGGACATCCCGCGCCTGGTCAAGCACTACGTTCAGGCGATCGGACTCGACCCGGCCGACTATTCGGGGCACTCACTGCGCGCCGGCTTCGTGACCAGCGCCGCCGTTCACGGCGCCCGTCTCGACAAGATCATGGAGGTCACGAGGCACTCCAGCGCCGAAATGGTCCTCCGCTACATCCGGCAGGTGGAAGCCTTCGAGGATCACGCCGGGGCGGCGTTCCTGTAGAACCCCGGCGTGTCGCGAAACCCGGCGCCAGGTCTCTCGCCTCCGCAGAGCCCGTACCGGCGCCGCAGCCCAGAAGAAGCGCCGCGAAGAACGGCGCCGTTCCCGCCAACCGTGAAGGGATCGGAACCATGCAGCGTGTCCTCCAGGTCACAGGTGTCAGCGCGGCAGAACGCTGCTCGGCAAAGGCGCGCGGCGCAGCTCTCAGGTACGTGGGGGCTGGGCCTTCTCCTCCGCGAAACGTTCCAGCGACTTGCGGATATCCCGTCCGACCGCCACCCAATCACCGCGAAGCGCACGCCCATCCTGTCGCCACCAATCGTCCGGCTGAGCCGGTCGCAAGGGCCTCCGTTTGGCCGCACTGCCTGCCGCCAGGCTCCGATTCAACGGTTTCTTCATGTCGGTGTCTCTCTGTGAGGGAGGTTTGGTGGATCTCCACGGCTCGCCAACGGCAGCACCGGGCTCTTGGACTCTATCTCTATCGGACCAACCCGGAAGGAACGCCACGACGTCCACGGCGTAGCCGAGAACCGTCAGCCCGGGGCGGAACCTGCGCGAAGTGGATCGCGGATCCCCCGAGGACGGCGAGGATTTCGTGTACGGGCGGTTGATCATCAAGCGGCGTTGCTTCCCAGGAGAGATCACGAAAGGTGGGACGAGCCTCGGCGAACGCGTCCGTCAGGAGGGTCTCGAGAAAGCCCGCGCGCTGCAGATACGCCATGTCGGTGCCGCCGGCGAGCACCACCACGTCCCCTTCCTCCAAAGGCCAACAGAGGCGGCGCCTGGGTGCAGCTCGCCAGGAAGAGTCCCGACAGAATCAAGATGAAGACGAGCAAGATTCCTCGCCGTTCCGGTGTCCCGGAGAGTGGTGCTCATGGCCATGAAACGCTAGCAGGCGCTCGACCATGCGGGACCTGACGATCAAGTGCGTGCTGTTGGCCACGCTGCCAGTCTTTGGCTGCGGCGCCGCCCGGTCCGGCGAGGATGGCAACCGGCCGACCGGCACGCCCCCGTCCGAAGGCTGGGAACTCGTCTGGTCCGACGAGTTCAACGGCGCGGCCCTGGACACTTCCAGGTGGAACATCCAGACGGGCGACGGCACACCCGAGGGCATACCCGGCTGGGGCAACAACGAACTCCAGCGCTACCAGGCCGCCAACATCGCCGTGTCAGGCGGCGTCCTCGTCATCACGGCCCGCGAGGAGGACGCGGGAGACGGGCATGCGTACACCTCCGGTCGCATCAACACCGCCGGCAAGCTGGACACGACCTATGGCCGCATCGAGGCGAGCATCCAGGCCCCCGGCGGCCAAGGCCTCTGGTCCGCCTTCTGGATGCTGCCCACCGACTCCGCGTATGGCGGCTGGGCCGCCGGCGGCGAGATCGACATCCTGGAGGTCTACTCCCGCGATCCGGCGCCCTTCGCCCAGGGCGCGTTGCACTACGGGATGGCTTGGCCGCTGAATACGTTCGATCACGCGATGTACTCCGATGTCGATCCCGCGGACGGCTTCCACGTCTACGCCGTGGAGTGGGACGAAGAGGAGATCCGTTGGTTCGTGGATGGAGTGCATTTCCACACGGTTCGGCGAAACACGTACTGGAACTACTACAGGGACGCCGAGACGAACGCCCACGTCTCCGGCGGCGTTTCGCGCCGTTCGACCGCCCGTTCCACCTGTTGCTGAACCTTGCCGTCGGCGGCAATCTGCCAGGCGCGCCGACAGCCAGCGCGCTGCCCGGCGAACTCAAGGTCGACTACGTGCGCGTGTACCAATGCAGCGTCAACCCCTCGACCGGCGTTGGATGCGCCGGCCTGGCGGACCGAACGTCCGCCGCGGTCACGCCACCGGCGCCGGCCGATGTCTACCGGGCCGTCTACGACCTCTACGTGGACGAAGTGGGTCCGCTCAACTTCCCGGGCGAGGAAGACGCCGTGACGCTTGACGCCGCGGTCGATGACGCGGGTGGAGCGCTCGCCATCGCGGAAGTCGCACACGCCGACCGCGGGATGGTGATCGATCTCGCCACGTCCGGCGGCGGCAGCTTCTCGATCCGCCCGGCCAACGAGGAGCGGCAGACGCTGTTCGGCATGGGCGGCGCCTCCGAATCCGGGGACTTCGCCGGGGAACTGCAGTTCGACCTGTACGTGTTCGGCGACGGCACGGATGCGGCGAGCAGCCTGAGGGTCAAGCTCGACAGCGGCATCCACGATGCCGGTGTCGTCGATCTGCAGTTCGCAACGCTAGCCCCGGAGGAGTGGACGACCGTCACCATCCAGATCGGCGACATCGTCCGAAACCCCGCCCAACCCGGTGGACGCCCCGTCGACCTCGGCCGGGTGCGGAGCCTGGTCGCACTTGAACCAACTGGCTTCGCGCGCCTCCAGGTAGACAACATCCGTCTCATCTGCGGCCACGTAGTGCAAGGCGGCTGCGGCATCCGGCCACCGTAGGGCCAAAGCCTCCACGGTTGCCGTCGATCTGCACAGGCCCCTGACGTTCGCGCAAGAGGCGTCGAGAATCGCAAGCGATCATCTTACTGGTAAGATACTTGCCATGCCCGAGATCCAGACCACGAAGATGTCTTCCAGGGGCCAGGTTGTCATACCCGATGCCATCCGGACGAAGTTGGGGCTCGAGCCCGGCGTCCAGTTTGTGGTCATCGGGGAAGGGGACACGATCGTGCTCAAGCCGATCGCCGTGCCCTCGATGCGGGAGTTCGACGAGGTCATGGGGCAAGCACGCGAAGCGGCCCGCCGCGCGGGCATGAAGCGATCGGATGTGGCCTCGGCGATCGCGGCCGTCCGCTCCCGGTGAAGGCAACCGCCACCTCCCGCGGACCTTGTCGTCGTCACGGACATCGACGAAGCTGCGGGGCGCGACGTCGCTACCGCGGCTGTCCAGCCGATGGTGAACCGCATGAGTGCCTCACCTGCCGCGCGGCTCCGCGCCCTGATCGACGCTCCCCGGGCTCCGCGTGATGCCCTGCTGCTTCGACGCGCTCTCCGCCCGGCTCATCGAACAGGCGGGATTCGAGCTGACCTTCATGAGCGGGTTCGCCGTCTCCGCCAGCCGCCTTGGGATGCCGGACACCGGCCTGATCTCCTTCGGCGAGATGCTCGACCAAGGCCGCAACATCTGCGCCGCCACCCGACTGCCGGTGATCGGCGACGGCGACACCGGCTACGGCAACGCCCTGAACGTCAAGCGCACCGTCACCAGCTACGCGGCCGCCGGCTTCGCGGGCACAATGATCGAAGACCAGGAAGCGCCCAAGCGCTGCGGGCACACGCGGGGCAAGCGGGTCGTCGTCTCCCGCGCCGAAGCGCTGTCAAGGGTGCGCGCCGCAGTCGACGCGCGCGAAGAGGGCGCCGACATCCTGATCATGGCGCGCACCGACGCTCGCGCCACGGACGGACTCGACGAGGCAGTCGCGCGCTGCCAGGGCTTCGCCGACCTCGGCGCGGACATCCTCTTCCTCGAGGGTCCGCGGTCCGAGAGCGAGATGGTCGCCTTCTGCGAGGCGATCCCCGGCCCCAAGATGGCGAACCTGGTCGAGGGGAGGCGACACGCCGCTCCTGCCGCCGGCGCGCCTCGAGGAGATCGGCTACAGGATCGCCGCCTATCCGCTGACGCTTCTCTCCGCCGCCACCGCGGCGAATGCTCGATGCGCTTCGAGCGCTGGAAAACGGCGAGCAGCCTGACCGCGTCGTGGGCTTCGAGCGTTTTGCGCGGCATCGTCGGCTTCGAGGACTACGACGCCGAGGCTGAGCGCTACCGCGTGGAGGAGGTCCCCATCGGGAAACGGGAGGTAGTCGGCGGCCGCTTCCGCCGCGCCGACCTTGCCCGCCGCTCTGCTATCGCCGGTCAACGGCGCGAAGCGGACGTCACACTGAGGGCCGCCTCGAGAGGTCGCGGCCAGAGGGTTCCTCCACCGCAGGCCATCGAAACGTCCGAAGTCGCCGTCGTTCGAGTACACGGTACCGGCGTGTTCGATGGCGTAGGCGGCAATGTGCGCGTCCGTCGTCAGGTTGGCGCCGACGTTCGCCGTCCGCAGCAGGTCGGAGAGGATCGACCAGTGACGGCCGCTGGGCCCCAGCAGATTCGCGTTGGGTTGATCCAACCAGCTCTGAACTCGATCCAGCGCGTCCGCTACCGCCAGGGGCGAGGCGAACACGCGACGATTCGTCGTCAGCCTCACGAACCCGAGAATGCTGGGATAGCAGAGCCCCCACGTCCGACTCCGACGAGGAGCACTCCGTCCCACCAGCCGCGCGCCCGGGGCATGGAACGGACTCCCCGAGTCCACCGAATAGACGAGGAGATTGACGTCCGGAACGATCAGCGAACCGGACCTGATCGTAGACGCGCCTCGCTCTCCAGACGCCCGTCGACCTCGAGCTCGTCCGCGAGCTGATTCAACCGCACGGCATCGAAGCCCGGGAGCAGACCGAGTTTGCTCGGGCGGGTGCGGTACGGCTTCGCCCGGGACCGGCCCTGCCGGTGGAGCCCGGTCGCGCAACAGCAGGTTGACGACCTGCTTGAGCGACTGCCCGTCCCGCTTCCGGATTTCCTCGATCCTGGCGGCGATGTCTTCCTCGATGGTCAGAGTCGTGCGCAATCAACACACCATACGTGGAGCCCCTTCTGATGTCAAAGATGAGAGCTGTCCAGCCAGGACCATTCCAAAGTCATCTTGAAGGCAGGGGTTGAGCTTCGGGATGTCCGGGTTGGCAGTACCTTGGTTGCTGGGGAGTGGAGTCGTCCGGTTTTCTTGGAGGCCGCCGGTGTTCGGGGCTGCGTTTCCGGTCGTTCTTCAGCCGGTGTCCTGGTGTCGGGCGCAGTTCGGCGCGACGGTTCGGCGAGCGGCAGCCGTTGGCGTTCAGCCGGCGAAGCGGCGGCGCATCGTTTGACGCAGGACGTTGGTCCTGGTCGGCGGCGAAGTGGCGGTGGGCCTGGGGCATGTAGTCGAAGCGTCCGTCGAGGCGGATGATCGAGATGGCGGCGCTGGCGAGGCAGGCGAGGTTGCGGCGGAGTCGTTTCGCCCCGCACGCGGTTGCGATCCGCGTCCACGGCCCGGCAGGTGCCAAATTGTGCATTCCAAATGCACAATGTCCACCTAGATCGACAAACGGAAGCCGCCCCCGCGTGCGAGCCGAGAGGCTCGCCGCGAGGTTCCGGGCGTTCAGGCTGAACCAAGGTGCCCGGGAGGATCGAAGAGTCGCTGCTGCTGCCGACATCCGTCTGGCGCAAGTGCGCTCGTTCGGACGCCTTGCGGCTGACGCCGCCGACGCGCGGCCGCGTCAGTCGAGGAGCGCGGCCCGAATGACGTTCTCGAAGTCTTCCCGACATGCCCTTGCTGCCCCTGCTGGGACCATCAGAACCGCAAGTGAGTTCGTTCGCCGGATCGGTCCAGGACACCGTCCCGAACGCACCGCCCCAGCCGAAGGAGCCCCTTTGCCGCGCGCAGCACTCTTCGCGGCAACCGGGGTCGAGCAGGACGGACACGGCGTAGCCGAACCCCGAGCCCGGCTGCTTGCCCTTGCCGCCATACAGGTCGCCCACCTGGTTGCTCGTCATCCGGGCAACCGACTCCGCGCTCAGGATGCGGTTCCCGAACAACTCGCCGCCCGTTCGCGAGCATCTGCTCGAAGCGGAGGTAGTCCTCCGCGGTGCTGGAGAGTCCGCCGGAGGCCGAGGGGTAGCGACTCGGCTTGCCCCAGCCCTTCGACTTCGCGTCGAGACCGTGAATCACGACCCGTCTGGATTCCTTTTCCGGCGGCAGGAAGAAGTGGGTGTCCTTCATGCCAAGCGGCTCGAAGACTCCGCTGGCGAAGGAACTCGTCGTAGGGCGTGCCCGAAACGATCTCGACGATGCGGGGCGACCACGTCGTGTCCGATGCGCGGGCTGTAGCCCCACTGCGAGCCCCGGTTGAAAGTCGAGCGGCATGCTCGCGTACTGCGGCGCGCGCGGGTCGCCAGGGTGTCCTCCGGCTTGAGCTCGGGGAGGCCGGCAACCGCCGTGCCCAGGCCGTAGCTGCCGAGCCCGGAGGTGTGCGTCAGCAGGTGTTGGATTGGTGATCCGCCGTTTCGCCGGCACGAGGCGGTGTTCCGGCGCCTTGCCCCCGGTGCCCGCGAACGCCGGGACTGACATCCTCGTCCGCCGGCTCCTTGAGCACGGCAACCTGCATGCCGGCGAACTCGGGAAGGTTACTGCGCGACCTCGTCCGCCGGATCGAAGAGGCCCCTCCTCGATCATCATCATCGCCGCCACCCCGAGAACGGGTTTGGACGAGGAGGCCATGCGGAAGATCGAGTCCTT
Source organism: uncultured Thermoanaerobaculia bacterium (assembly GCA_951813015.1). GTDB lineage: Bacteria > Acidobacteriota > Thermoanaerobaculia > Multivoradales > Multivoraceae > Multivorans. The sequence goes on from CATOTG010000007.1 coordinate 400,507, forward strand.
CTCCATCGGCAGACCCCCGGTCGACGTCCATCAGGCCGTACGCCTCGAAATGGACGACCTTCCCGCGCCGGGCCACGACCGTGACCGCGCCCTGAATCCCGCCGGCGTCGATGTGCCGCTTCATCACGGCGTCGATCTCGAGCAGGCGCTCGCTCGACATCCCCACCTCTTCCGGCGAAGCAACAGGGATCTCCTCCGCGGGCAGCGCCGTCCAGGCGGTCGCGGCCAGGACCACCGCCACGAAACTGTTTCTGAAGCAGGCTCTGGTTCTGGTCTCGATCATCGGTCGGTTCCTCCGGCGGACGAGGCCGCCCAGTAGAAGTAGGTAATCGCCTGGGCGCGAGAACGCCGGCTGCGCGTTTCGCTTCCGACCAGTGCACCGTCAGCGAGCTGTGAATCGTGGCGTCTCCCGGCTCGACCTCGACCGCCACCGCCTCCTCGGACTCGGCACTGAAGCCGGGAAGGCCGACGCGGGCCGGCAGGTTTCTGCCGGTGCGTGCCCTTGGCGTAGTAGAGACAGCCGTTGCCTCTGTCCGCCCGGTCGAGGGCGATCCACATCGTCGCGCCCTCCTGCCGGCGCCCGACGGCATCCAGATGAGGCCTGATCCCGGAGGTCTCCCCGGGCAGCCGTGCGAACCAGCCGACCGACGCCGGCGCCACATCGGCCTCCAGCAGGGCGGAGATCAGATCCCTTTGCTTTGCCGCGCTGGAGTTGATCCTCGAACCAGAGGGATCGATCCGGTTCAGGTCCTTGGCAACGCCCCGGATACTCGTCCCCCGTCTCGACCTCCCTCAGGCAACGCTCGGTTGTGAGCACGCAGTTCCTCGACTTCTTCTGGCGAAAGAAAGCCCCGGAGGACGACGAAGCCGTCTCGACCGAAATCCCGCTTGAGTTGCTCCAGGCTCATCCGCCGCCAGGAGCCTCCGCCGCAGGACCCGGGGTGCGCCGGCGGCCTCGCCGGCTTCCGGAGAAGACGCGCCGCGAGGCGGCGACCATCCTGCGGCGCGAATCGCCGTCGCACGCGCCGCGCGCCGCGCGCCTCCAGCACGGTCAGGATCTCCTCATGCCTGCCGGCGTTCAGGCGGTACATCGTCATGAACAGGATGCCGACGCCGTAGATCACGAGGCAGAGCGGCCCGCTCATCACCAGCAAGCCGGTGAGAGTCCCCGCCGACACTCCTTCCGCTTCGGCGTTCTGCGGGAACCGGATCAGCTCCAGTCCGAAGCCTCCGATCAGACCGCCG
>CATOTG010000008.1 GCA_951813015.1 uncultured Thermoanaerobaculia bacterium
GCGTGGGAGTGCGGTTCGAACTCGCGGTCGAGCGCCCAGTTCCTCGTCACGTCGTCCTGGTCGGCCCCAGAAGCCGACCGCCAGGCCGGCCAGGTAGGCGGCGCCCAGCGCCGTCGTTTCGCCGACCACCGGCCGCTGGACCCCGGTACCCAGCAGGTCGGCCTGGAACTGCATTCAGTGCGTTGTTGACCGCCGCGCCTCCGTCGACCCGCAGACCGGTCATCCTGGCGGCCAGCGTCGGCTTCCATCGCGCGGACGACGTCGAGACTCTGATACGCCATCGATTCGACTGTGGCCCGGGCCACATGGGCCGGCAAGTGGTGGACCGCTCCAGGCCGATCAGGAGGCCCCTCGCGTACGGATCCCAGTAGGGCGCGCCGAGGCCGACGAAGGCGGGTACGAGGTAGACCCCGCCGCTGTCCTCCTCGCTCGCGGCGAGCTTCTCGATCTGCTCGGAACTCTCGATCAGGCCGAGGCCGTCCCGCAACCACTTGCACCGCCGCGCCGCCGACGAAGACCGAGCCCTCGAGACAGTACGTGGGCTGCCCGTCAAGCACCCAGCCGACGGTGGAGAGCAGACCGTTGTCGGAGGCCACGGCCCGGCTGCCCGTGTTCATCAGGATGAAGCAGCCGGTGCCGTAGGTGTTCTTGCACGTTCCGGGCTCGAAGCAGGCCTGCCCGAAGGTCGCAGCCTGCTGGTCGCCCGCGATGCCGGCGATCGGGATCCGCCGACCGAACAGGGCTCTCCTCCGTGTGACCGAAGTCGCCGCTCGAATCCCGGACCTCGGGCAGCATGGCCCGCGGCACGCGCAGAATCTCGAGCAATTCGTCGTCCCAGTCCAGCTTGTGGATGTCGAACAGCAGGGTGCGGGAGGCGTTGCTCGCGTCCGTCGCGTGGACCTTGCCGCCGGTCAGTCGCCAGAGCAGGAAGCTGTCGATCGTGCCGGCCAGGATCTCGCCCCGCGCCGCCCGCGCGTGCAGGTCGTGCTCGTCCAGCAGGTGGGCGATCTTGGTGCCGGAGAAGTAGGGGTCGAGCACGAGGCCCGTTCTGGCGCAAAACAGGTCCTCGTGGCCCTTCTCCTTGAGCTGCTCGCAGAGCGGCGCGGTGATGCGGCTCTGCCAGACGATCGCGTTGGCGACCGGCTTGCCGCTGTCGCGCTCCCAGAGCACGACGGTCTCGCGCTGGTTGGCGATGCCGATCGCTTCGAGGTCCGAGGCCTCCGCCCCGGCCTTCCGGATGGCGGCCTGCGCCCGTGGCGAGTTGGGTGCTCCAGATCGCCTCCGGATCGTGTGCTCGACATGGCCGGGGGATGGGGTAGAGCTGCGGGAACTCTTCCTGGGCGGAGGAAGCCGCGGTTCCCCGGCGCTCGAACAGGATGGCGCGGCTGGAGGTGGTGCCCCTGGTCCAGGGCGAGGATGTAGCTCATCTGGCTGCGGCCCGCTTACCAGCCGAGGCCCTGGAAGGCCAGCGCGCCGAGGATGCCCCCGGTCAACGGACCCAGGATCGGTACCCACGCGTAGCCCCCAGTCGGAGCCGCCCTTGCCGGGAATCGGCAGCACGGCGTGAGCGATCCGCGGTCCGAGGTCGCGGGCCGGGTTGATCGCGTAGCCCGTCGGGCCGCCCAGGCCAAGGCCGATCCCCCAGACCAGGAAACCGACCAGCAACGGGTTGATGCCGGTGGCGAAGACGGCCGAAAGGTCGATTCCGCCGCCTGAGAGCTCCGAGGCGTTGGCGGCTATCGCGAGCACGCCGAACACCAGCACCGCGGCGCCCACCACCTCGGTAATGAAGTTCGCGCCGCGGCGCCCGGGGATCTCCGGCGCCGTGCAGAACACGCCCAGCTTGGCCGCCTGGTCAAAGGTGGCGCTCCAGTGCGGGCGGTAGGTGAGCCAGACGACGACCGCGCCGAGGAAGGCGCCGAGCATCTGAGCGCCGATGTAGGTCGGCAGCAGGGCGGCGTCGAGTTCGCCGATGGCCCACAACCCGACGCTCACCGCCGGGTTGATGTGAGCGCCGCTGATCCGGCCGACGCAGTAGACCGCGAGCGCGACGGCCAGACCCCAGCCCGTCGCGATGACGATCCAGCCGCTGTCGTTGCCCTTGGTCCCGGGCGAGGACGACGTTGGCGACCACGCCATCGCCAAGGATGATCAAGAGCGCGGTGCCGACCAGTTCGGCGACGAAGATGTCCAATGCGGCCCTCCTTGTTCAAGCGCGTTCGAGAATACACTTCGCGCCGGCAGGTCGCCCTCCGCCGGAACCACGAGGACTAAGCCCCTGCGGAGCAACATGAAGCCCTGCGGAGCAACATATGGATCAATGGAAGAACCCGTTCTCGCGCGAGACGTTCGCCTTTCTGCGCGACCTGGCGGAGAACAACGATCGGGACTGGTTCAAGGCCAACGGCGAGCGCTACGAGGACGCCGTCCGGGCGCCGGCGCTTGAGTTCATCAGCGACTTCGGGACCCGGATCGACGAGGTGTCGAAGCACTTCGACGCGGTGCCGAAGAAGGTCGGCGGGTCGCTCTTCCGCATTCACCGCGATGTCCGGTTCTCGCGCGACAAGAGCCCCCTACAAGACCCAGGTGGGCATTCACTTCCGCCACAAGCAGCACAAGGACGCCCACGCGCCGGGCTTCTATCTCCACGTGGCGCCCGGCAACGTGTTTCATGGGCGGGGGGATGTGGCGGCCCCATCCGGAGGCCCTGCGGGCGATCCGGCAGCAGATCGTGGCCGATGGCGAGGGCTGGCGGGAGGCGACCGTCGATCCCGGGCTCGGCGACTCGCTGCAACTCGGTGGCGAGAGCCTGAAACGGGCGCCGCGCGGATTCGACGCCGCGCACCCGCTGATCGACGACATCAAGCGCAAGTCGTTCATCGCAGTGGCCACGCTGAACCAGACCCGGCTGCTCGGCCGCGGTTTCCTCGACGAGTTCACGGGGTCTCTGCGGGGCCGCATCCCCGCTGATGCGCTTTGTTTGCCGGGCGACCGGCGTCCCGTACTGAGGCCGGCGCCAGAGGCTGCTAGCCCGCCTTCGCCCGGCGACCGTCGACGGCCGCCGACAGGTTCTCGAAGGTGACGCCGAGCCGCTCGGCGGTGAGCGCGGCCAGGGAGGTGCGCGCCACGCCGTGGGCAAACTGGTAGGTGCTTCGGCGGTCGGGGTCGAGTTGGACCTGGAGGAACTCGAGACCCAGCTCGGCGTGGTTCTGCTGGAGAGCGCGGGCATGGTCCAGGAAGTGGGTCGTGACCCAGGCGACCGGCTCGACCCGCCGGAGGAGCTGGAGCACCAGGGTGAAGACCTCGATGCCCTCCGAAGGGTTGGTGCCTGAGCACAGTTCGTCCAGGACCACCATCGAGCCGTGCTCCATCTCCTCGAACAGCGTCCTGATCCGCACGAGTTCACGCCCCAGGCGGCCCTCGACCTGATCCGCGCTCTCGCGCTCGATCAGGGACACGAACAGACCCTGCCGGACCCTTAGCCGGGCGCGGCTGCAGGGTGCGTAAAGTCCGGACTGACCGAGTAGTTGAGTCAGCGCGATGGCCTGGATCAACCTTGTCTTGCCGCCCGAGTTCGGTCCGGTGACGACGGTGATCGGCACGCTGCCCACCGTGCTCACCGAGGTGGGCACGGGCGCCTGCTCCTGGCCGAGCAGCAGCGGATTGAACAGGTCCTCGCACTCGAGCGCGGCGCCCCCGGCGTGATCCGGCCGGAACTCGGGAATGCACATCGACAGGCCGCGTTCCGCGGCGCGGTCCCGCAGAGCCCGCGCGGCGAGGTAAAGCTCGAGCTGGCCGAGCATCTGGACCAGGGGAATCAGGGCGGGCGACAGGGACACGTAGACCCGCTCGACAACCCGGTTCAGAAGTTCCCGGTTGCTCATCGAGTGGCCCCCGATGCCGAGTCGCACGCGGCTCCAGAGCCGCTTGATCGGCCGGGTCCAGAAGGGATTGTCACGGCATTCCTCGAGTGACCGCACCTCGAGTCCGCGGATGCGCCCGTCGCCGCCGAGGGTGATGTCGAGGTTCAGTTCGGCAAACCGGCTCTCGTAGTCGAGCAGGGCGGCCAGCGTCGCGTACTCCTCGGTTTCGCGGATCGCCACGGCGCCCTCGTACAGGCGTCGCAGCCCCGAGCGTGCCGTCCCGAAGAGGTCGTGCATCAGGTCGATGACCAACCGGCTCTGCTTGAGGATGTCGAGGTTGTGGGAGGCGGTATCCAGGACGCTGTGGTAGCGGGGCATGCGGTGGAGCGAGAGCAGGCCGAACAGCTCGCGGTAGAGGCGTTCGGCGGAGGCGAGGACTTCCTCGTCCTCGTCCAGCTCGCGCAGCACCTCCTGGCGGAACCGGGTCGTCTCCAGGTCGGTCGGCGTGGCGGTCAGGGCGCGGCGCAGAAAGCGCTGGTTGATCGGGTAGTGAACCCCGTCGATGCGCAGCTCGAAACTCTCCTCGATCAGGCGTTCGACGAACAGGTCGTCTTCGAAGAACTCGGGCCGCCAGGCCGCCGCCGGCGTGACTTCCGCCTCCGCCATCAGGTCATGGAACTCGGTGCCGATCTCACGGCCGAGAATGGCGAGACCCAGCAGGTCCGAGAGAGCCTTCTCGTCGATGCCGAGGAAGGGCGCCCGGTTGAGCAGGTCCGGGATGGGGATCATGGCCGGTGGGTGTTGCTGGCTGTCGGCTCTCTAGCAGCCCGTGGCAGAAGTCGCGCTGCATTCGAGCGGCCATGCATCCCGCCCGGCATCGTGCCAGTCCGTGCGCCCGATGACGGGCGCACGAACTGGTTCGCGGGTGGCGCGGAGCGCGCCACCCGGGTCGCTCCTCGGTCGCCCTTGTTCCCGGGATTGGGGGCGGCCCGATATGCTCCCTCGTCGCGCCTTGCCGGGCGGGCGCCTGGCCACTCTCGGTGCGACACGGACTTCTGCCACGGGCTGCTAACGACGCAACGGCGAACGCTTGCGTCTCTCCTTGAGGGAACGCAGCTCGCGGTAGGCGGCCACACCCTCTGCCTCGCAGCGGGGCAGGGGGTGTCCGAGCGCGGTCTCGACCTGCCTGATCAGCGATTTGTCGAGCCACGTGCCAATCGACGACACGACGCCTTCCGCGGCGCCGCGGGCGGTGCGGCCGGCACGGTGAATGTAGTCCTCGGGCGTGTCGGGAAGGTCGTAGTTCAGGATGTGCTCGATCCCCTGGACGTCGATGCCGCGTGCCGCGATGTTCGTTGCGACGAGGATGCGGTGTCGGCCGGCGCGGAAGCTCTCCAGTGCCGCCACCCGGTGGCTTTGGGAGCGGTCGGAGTGGATGCGCGCGACGCTGTGCTCGCCGCGCTCCAGCACGCGGCAGAGCCACTCGGCGTCGGACCGGCGTTTGGTGAACACCAGCGTCGAGCCGGGCACCGTGTCGAGCAGGGCCACGGCGCAGCGCTTCTTGTCTCTTTCGTCGACGAGGTAGAGACGATGCTCGATCCCCGATGCGGCGCCCTTGGGCGACAGGTCGATGCGGACCGGATCCTTCATGTAGCGCTTCGCCAGACGTTCGATCGGCGGCGGCATCGTCGCGGAAAAGAGCATCGTGTGGCGTTGCCTGGGCAGCTGGCTCACGATGCGTTGAATCTGAGGCATGAAGCCGAGATCGAGCATGTGATCGGCCTCGTCCAGGACGAGTTCCTCGACGCCGGCCAGACTCGCCGTGCCACGCTCGACGTGATCCAGCAGTCGTCCCGGCGTGACGACCAGCACGTCCGGGTCGGTCCGCAATTGGTCGAATTGCGGACCGATCTTCACGCCGCCGATCAGGCAGGCGGAGTTCACGCGCAGACGGCTCTTGCGGAACAGATCCAGGAAGGCCTTGGTCTGCAGGGCAATCTCCCGGGTGGGCGAGACGATCAGCGCGCGCACGCCGGCGCCGCGGCGCAGGCGCTGGACAATCGGCAGCACGAAGGCGGCCGTCTTGCCGGAGCCGGTTTCGGCCAGGCCGATCAGATCCGTGCCGGTGATCGCGTCAGGGATGACTGCGGCCTGGATCGGTGTCGGATGCTCGAAGCCGATCCGCTCGACTACTTCCAGAACCGCCGGTTCGAGGCCCAGGCCGACGAAGTCGCGGTCCGTCGTCTCCACCGGATGCTGCGGAATGCCGGCAAGGGCGCCCGGTGTTTCGGGATCCCCGTTGCCCGTCCTGCTGCCGTCGGCCACGCGCGGGATCATACCAGTCCCCAAGGCGCTGCTAAGTGGTCTGAAATCAACAGGTTCGTGGCCCGAGTCGCGCGACCCGGGTTTGCGGCAGCGGAAGTCATCGGTCCCGGCGCAGGCCGAGTCGCCTCAACAGGCCGCGCCTCTGTGGCGCCAGCTCATGCTCGGCGCTTCTTGCCGTGCGTCCGCCGCGGTCCACCGCCTCGGCCCAGAACTGCAGGTTCCTGCCCTGGTGCTCGGCGACGGTGATCCTGGCCTCCAGCTCGACCCGGCCCGGCCCGGCGTCCGCGGTGTCGGTCGACTCGGTCGAGGCGGGCCCGGCCGCTGGCCTGAGAGGCATCTCGACGACTTCGCCGCTGCCGTCCTGGTCGAACCAGCGCCAGAAGAAGCGCACCGTCAACACCTCGTAGTCGTCACTGGCACGGACGCGGGCGACGACGTCCTCGTCGCGTTCGTACATGCCCCGTGTCGTCTCCGGTCGGCCCTGAACCAGGACCTCCACCTCGGGTCCGGTCCCGTCGAGGTCTTCCATCAACATGGTCAGGGTCGACTCCAACTGGGCGAAGCGCTCCCGGTTCTCCGGCGTGCGCTCCCTTCGGGCCAAGAGATCCAGCGCCTCGTGCGGCCGCTCCCATCCCAGGACCTCGATCTCCCGGACCGTGGCCTCGAGATCGTTGCGCCGCTTGAACACCTCGTCGATGGCTGCCAGCTTCGCCTCGACCCGGCGGCTCTCGCTTGCCTGGTCGCCGCGCAGTATCTTGAGTTCCAGCAGCAGTGCCCTGGCCTCGTCGAGGCGATTCGCCGCGATCAATCGGCCGGCGGTCTCGTCGATCGCAAGGGCGGCTCGACGTTCGAAGGCGAGACTCGCGGCGAAGCGCGGATGGCGGCGTCGGAAGTCCTGGGCCAGGCGCAGTGCGGCCAGCCGGTCGCTACCGAGACGGGCTTCGATCGCGTCCACCTCGGCTGCCAACCGGCGCGCGTCGTCGACGCGACGAGCGGCTTGCGGATCGCGCCGCAGGGCGATCATCTGCTCGCGCGTGAGGGAACCCAGGGTGAGGCGCAGACGGCTCAGGTCCGCGTCCTCGAAGCCGCCTTCCAGTTCCACCGAGGCCGCCAGGACCCGGTCGTTCGCGAGCCTGGCGAGCATTGCAGTCATCGTCTCGCGATGCTCGGGCGGCAGTGCGTCGGCGTCCGGTCCGTGACTGAAGTCCAGCATCAGGCTCTGAGCCTCGCGCAGCCGGCCCTCCGCCATCAGATCGAGCGCCTCGCTGAGTTGAGTCGGGAGTGGCGCGATTGGCGAGGGTTCCGGCCTTGGCGGGAGAGAGGGTGGCGTGACGCCGGCGCGGTCGCCCGTGATCGTCGCGGCGTCGTCGGGCGCCGTCCATCGGAGGATCAGCAGCGCCGCCGCAACGCCGATTGCGGCCGCGGCCAGTATCTGTCGCGGTCGCGGCCGCGCAGCCGGATCGGGTTCGGGTGCCGGCATCCCGGTCATCCTAGCGGGATGGCGCTGATAGCCTCGTTGGTCCAATCCTTAGGACTATCGATCTCGGCAACCGACCCGGAGGCGCCACGAAATGACGAAGAGACTCCTGTTCCCGCTGCTGCTCGCCCCGACGCTGTTTTTCGCCGGCCCGGTGTTCGGGCAGGATCCGGGCGCGGTCAACGTGGGCGGCGACCTGCGGGGCGGCGATGTGACCGGCGCGGTCGGCGGCCGCGACAACACCCGCGTCGTCGGCACGATCCTCGACTCCAGCGGCAACCCGATGTCGGATGTGGACATCTGGTACCAGAACGACAACATGCCGGCGCCCAGGCTGCGCGCCAAGGGCCGCAAGACGGGGACCTACCTGCTCCGCAACATGGGCCGGGTCTTCAGTCGTGAGGACTACGAAGGGATCGTGCTTCGGATCACCTTCGAGCGCGACGGCCACCGGTCGGTCGTAGCGCGTGTCGCGGTACAGCGAGACGGACTTCAGCAGGTCTTTCCCATCCTCTTCCGGGAGGGCGAGTCGATGGAGGCCGAAGGCGTTCGCACCGTGCTCGTCGGCCGGGTAGAGAACAAGCGGGGCAAGCCGGTCAAGGGTGGAGGCGAAGTCACGATCACGTCAGGGGACGGCGAGTTCACCGCGGCCGGCGCGATCGAGAAGAACGGCGAGTTCGCCGTGGTTCTCTGGGACGCGCCGGCGCGCGTGAACGCCACCTTCAAGATGACGAAGGGCGGCGTCCGCGACGAAATCCTCGAACTGTCGCCCTCACCCCAGCCCGACCTGGCTGTGGCGCAGCACTACAACCCGGTGATGTAAGGCGGCGCTACCAGCGCGGCCGGCGCTCCTCGCGAGGTCTGGCCTCGTTGACGCGGAGGGTCCGGCCTCCGAACTGCTGCTGGTCCAATGCGGCGATCGCTTCGTGGCCGCCGCTGGCCATCTCCACGAAACCGAAGCCCCGGGGGCGCCCCGTCTCGCGGTCGTTGATCAGCGAGACTTCGGAAACCTCGCCATGTGAGGAAAAGAGGTTGCGCACCGCCTCTTCCGTCGTATCGAAGGGCAGGTTGCCCACATAGATTCTCGTTGCCATCTGATGCTCCTGTTCTCGGCTCCGGGGTTCCACATCAATCAACGCTCGAGAACGACAGGCGCATCCTGGTTCGCTGCGTGAGCTCTGCACCCACTGCCTTTGGAAGCGGCAGGCTAACACAAAGAGCGCGTCGGGCGTGCCGCGATGGTCGGGCGTGCCGCGATGCTGGAGTCTCCGGCCCTGACGAGGTCGGATATCCGGGCTTCAGCCGCCGCTGCGCAGGTCCTCGTAGTACGCGTCGAAGGTGTCGAGCCGGTCTTTCAGGAGACCCTGGATCACGCCGATCTCGTCTCCAAGTTCGAGCACCCCGTCGGCGTCCGGGTCGTAGACGGGCCAGTCGGGAAGACCGTCGCCGTTCGGGTCGCCGGTGGCGGCGAAGTTCACCCAGTAGTCCGCCATCGTGCTGGCGAGCGCCCGGTCGGTGTCGTCCCAGGCGTGGTTGAAGGGGCCGATCTCGTCGCGTGCTTCGCCGCTCAGGTGGAGGTTGTCGAAGGCGTAGACGATCTCGGCCGCGTGGTAGGAGCCGTACGTCTCGGCTTCCTCCCAGGGAGGGACGCGGGAGAAGAAGTACATGCGAATCGGCTGGGCGCCGGTGCTGCTTTGCAGCCGGGCCCAGGTTCGCATCTGCCAGGCGAAGAAGTTGTCGGCAGCGTTGACGTAGGCGGCCTCGCGTGCCTGTTCGTCGGTCTCGGCGGGATAGACCGCGAACATCGCGTCGGCGTGCTCGCCGTAGGTGGCCTCGAGCGACTGACGATAGTCGGCGACCGTGACGTCCGCGGCGCCGGCGAACAGAGCCGTACCCTCGTCGCTGTTGAAACCGACGATCGTGTCGACGTCGTTCTGCTCGCCCGCCGCGAAGATGTCGTGGACATCGCGGGGGAACACGTGGCCGTCGTTCAGGCCGACGAACTGAAGCGCCTCGGACTCGGCCGCCGCCTGATAGACCTCTTCAACGGTAGCGGCCCGCATCTCGCCGAGATCGATCGCCTTGAGCCGTTGCGCGACGCGTGCGCCTTCGGACTCCGCGTCAGCGAGTTTGGGCATGGGCCAGAAGATGCCGCCGCTGTGACCGATCGCGCGCTGGAAGAGGCCTGCCGCCAGAGGGGTAGCGGTCAGGTAGTTCACGCTCCAGGAACCTGCGGACTCGCCGAAGATCGTCACCCGGCCGGGGTCGCCGCCGAAGTGGGCGATGTTCGCCTGCACCCACTCAAGCGCCGCGATCTGGTCGAGGATGCCGTAGTTCCCGGACGTGCCGGTCTCGTGCTCGGCCGAGAGTTCCGGATGGGCCAGGAAGCCCATCGGGCCGAGTCGGTAGTTGATCGTCACCAGGACGACGCCGCGCCCCGCCAGACTCTCGCCGTCGTAGAGCGACGTGCTGCCGGCGCCGGTCTGGAGGCCGCCGCCGTGGATCCAGACCATGACCGGATGGGCGGCTTCGGCGTGTCCCGCGCCGGTCCAGACGTTCAGGTAGAGGCAGTCCTCGCTGCGCTCGATCTCTCCGGCGTCGTAGAAGGAACCCGGCGGAGACAGCTGCTGCCAGCAGGCCGGGGAGAACTCGCTGGCATCGCGGGATCCCTCCCAGGCTGCGGCCGGTTGCGGAGCTTGCCAGCGCAGGTCGCCGACCGGAGGCGCGGCGAAGGGCATGCCGCTGAACTGGAGGATTCCGGAGTCGAGCTGGACTCCCTCGACGACGCCGAGTTCCGTCGCCACCGTCGGCGTCAGCGGCTCGACCGACTCGCCGCCGCCGCAGGCCAGTGCAAGAGCCAGTGCGAGGGTTGCCAGCACCCCGGCTGTGCCGCGGTGGTTGTTTGGGTTGGTCGACATGTTCAGTCCTCCTTGCCAGGGTGGGGGCTTCTCGCCGGATCGCCATCTTCTCCCGCCGGGCGGAAGCGCAAAGCGATTCCGTTGTTGCAGTAGCGCAGGCCCGTCGGCGCCGGACCGTCGCCGAACACGTGTCCCTGATGTCCGCCGCAGCGGCTGCAGTGGTACTCGGTACGGGGCACGAAGAGCTTGAAGTCGCGCTTCGTCGAGACCGCGCCGGGGATGGCGTCGTTGAAGCTGGGCCAGCCCGTGCCGCTGTCGTACTTCGAGTCGGACCGGAACAGTTCCGCGCCGCAACCGGCGCAGACGAAGACTCCGTCCCGGTGCTCCGCGTTGAGCGGCGACGTGAAAGCCGGCTCGGTCGCCTCCTTGCGCAGAACGCGAAACTCGGCGCTCTCAAGACGCGCGCGCCACTTGGACTCCGGGAGAGTGATCCTCTCGCCCTCGGGCGCCGGCGGAGAACCCGGATCCGGGCTCTGTGGGTGCTGGATCCTCGTCGTCATTTGCGGGCATCCTACCTTTGCGGGTCGAGTGAGGCAGAATCGGGAGCATGAGAACACCCGAGAGCCAGAAGACACGGAGGCCGCCTGTCGACCACATCGTCCGCACGCGCGACCTGTACTCGAGTCTGGGCCACGAACCCTACCGATGGGTTCACAGCGAGACCCCGCCGCCGTTAACGGAGCTTCAGAAGCCGCTCAGGGAATGCCGGGTCGGTCTGGTCGCTTCGGGCGGCGTCTACCGGGCGGGACAGATCGCCTTCCACCATCGGGACGATGTCTCGCTGCGGGTCATCGACACCAGCGTGCCGGCGGCGGAACTGCGGACGAGCCACTTCGCCTACGACCAGACGGATGCCCGGATCGATCCGAACGTCGTCTTTCCCGTCGACACGCTGCGTGCCCTGGCCGCGGAAGGTGTGATCGGCGAGCTGTCGCCCCGCGCCTACACGTTCATGGGGGGGATCTACTCGGCGCGGCGGGCGCGCGAAACACTGGCGCCCGAGATCAGCCGCCGCCTGGCGGCGGATCAGGTCGATCTCGCGCTGCTGGTCCCCGTGTGACCTGTCTGCCATCAGTCCGTGGGACTGATCGCGCGCCGCGTCGAGGCGGACGGCATTCCGACCCTGTCGATGACTTCGGCGTTCTCGATCACGCGATCGGTCAATCCGCCTCGCGCCGTGTTTCTCGACTACCCGTTGGGTCACACGACGGGCAAGCCTCTCGAGGCCGGTCTGCAGGCGGAAATCGTGGCCGCGGGGCTTGCCGCGTTCGAGGAGTTGGACCGGCCGGGCGCCGTGAAGATGCTGCCCTACCGCTGGTCGGAGGACGACGAGTGGAAACGGGAGGCGATGCTCAGCGGCGATGCGAGGACGGATCGGTCGGCTGAGCCCGTCTACCAGAGCGATGCCGACCGCCGGCTTGCGGAGGACGCCGGTGGATGTCCCACCTGCGTCTTCCTTTGAACCGCGGGCCATCGACCCGCCGCCGCTTCAGGGAAGTGGCGCCGGGCGGTGCGACACGCTCGCTCCGCCCGGCGCCGGTCGAGTCCGCGCCTTGCCCCTTTAGGGCACGGACCCGACCTTGTGTACGGAGGGAAACAAGCAGGGTTACGGTCGGATTCCCCAGTCTGCGCGTTTCGGCGTCATTTTCTCGATAGGCAGCGGCGGTTTGCCTGACCGCTTGCTGACCCGAGGGCTACCGGAACCGGAAGGGCTACGCGAACGGCTTGTACAGCGCGAGGTAGGACGCGACCGCGGCGAGTAGCGGCAGCGCGACGACCAACGCCCTCGCCAGGGACGTACTGCGGTAGGACAGGGTCAGCGCGGCCCCGAAGAACAGCCAGATGACGAGCTTTGCCCACGCCCATGGGGGCGGCATACCTGCTCCGAGCGTGGCAAGCAGCCCGAAGCCGGTGACGACACTCAGGATCAGGCCGACGCCGTGCATCGAAGCGAGGACGCCGCGCAGGTCGTTGTCCTCACGCCGACCCCCCGTCGCGGCGTGGACGGCGACGCCGCCGGCCGCCGCCAAAACGAGCAGCACGCCGAGCACGTGCAGCAGCTTGTAGGCGAGATAGGACATCGTTCTCCCCGGTTTCTGGACTGGCGTGCGTCGACGCTGCCAACAGCCACGGGCTGCTAGCGTATCGCCCGTGGCGCCGCTCGATCGACTCGACGACTGGGACGACTTCGTGGCGGAACTCTACCCGGAACCGGCGGAGGCCGGGGGCAAGCGCCGCGAGGACTACCGGGATTTCGACGAGCCGCCCCGCGACACGGTGAGGGAGTTCTACCGTCTGAACCACCGCGGTCAGACCTGGAGCTTCGTCCAGCAGAAGAAGGCGAAGTACCTCACTCTTGACCGGGCGGAGCTGTCTGCGTGGGAGGCGCTCGAGTTCCTCGACACCCTGGTCGACGACTCCGACCCCGACCTCGACCTGTCGCAGCTCGACCACCTGCTGCAGACCGCCGAGGCGATCCGAGCCGACGGACACCCGGACTGGTTCGTCCTGACCGGGCTGCTCCACGATCTGGGCAAGGTGCTCTGCCTGTGGGGCGAGCCGCAATGGGCCGTGGTCGGCGACACGTTTCCGGTCGGCTGTGCGTTCTCCGACCGGGTCGTCTATCCGGAGCTGTTCGCCGCCAACCCGGACAGCGCGAATCCGGCCTTCTCCACGCCCTTGGGCGTCTACGAAGCGGGCTGCGGCCTGGACCGCGTCGACCTGTCCTGGGGACATGACGAGTACCTGTACCAAGTGCTCCGCGACTGCCTGCCCGAGCCGGCGCTCTACATGATTCGCTACCACTCGTTCTACGCCTGCCACCGCGAAGGCGCGTACCGCGAGTTGATGAACGCGCGCGATCGCGAGATGTTCGCCTGGGTGCGGCTGTTCAACAACTACGACCTGTACTCCAAGAGCGACGATCCGCCGGATGCCGCCGAGCTGCGGCCGTACTGCCAGGGGCTGATCGACCGCTACCTGCCGGCGAAGCTGAACCTGTAGCCGGCTGGCCTCTCAGTCCATCGGCAGAGGCAGGAGCGGTTTCCGGTCGATCAGCGCCTGACGACGGTCAGGGCGAGGTGACGGTCCCGAGACAAGAGACCCGTCTCGATGTTGCGGTCGAGGGCTGGTCCAGCCTGCGCCTTGCCCCGCAGCGGCCCGGAGTGTTCCGGACCTCCTCCTCGACGATGCGTCGTCGCCGAGTCGCGCAGGCCGTTGAAGCAGGCAAGCACCGTCATGTACGGGTCGGCGGGGTTGCTCTCGTTCTCGTGGCCGCGCGCGCTCCAGCCGCCGGACTCCGGCGAGCCTTCTGAGTCGCGACGGGAACGGGTACACATAGGGTTTGACCCTGCGATCTTGACACACGAGGAATGTGCCTCTAGCATTCCGAGCTCATGACCCAACCACGCAGGGTGCAGGTAACTCTGGATGCAAGAAGCTACGCGACGGTGTCCCGGATCGCCCGCCGCGATGGCAGGAAGCTCGCCGCTGTCGTGCGTGAAGCCGTCGAGCAGTACTACGTGGCGCCGGAGACGCGCCAGCGGCGACTGGACGCGGTCGACAGGCTCGCTGCAATCGAGCCGCTTCCGGCGCCGGAGTCGCTCTCCGAGTGGAATCGGGAGTACAGCCGGCTCAAGGTCGGCGAAGCGGCAGGCTGCGTGCCTCTCGACGACGAGGATTGACGGCCGTGGCCGACCGGCTGTTCGTTGACGCCAACGTATTCATGTACCTGGCGGGGAGAGATGCGACCTGCCGGGAGTCGTGCAGACGCGCTCTCCGGGCCGCAATCGAGCGAGGAACCGTTCTGGCGACAAGCGCCGAAGTGCTGCAGGAGATCCTGCACTTCTACGGTGCTCGAAGAAAGCCCGAGAGCGCCGGCGCCATATACGAGGCAGCGACGGACATCTGCGACCAGATCCTGTCCATCACCGAACGCCAGACCGCCCGAGCACTCGAAGTGCTCGTCGAACACCCGAGCCTGCCGGCGCGTGATGCTCTGCATGTCGCAACGATGGAGACCCACGGCATCGAGCGGCTGCTATCGGCCGACAGGGACTTCGACCGAGTCGAGACGGTAGAACGGATGAACCCCCTCACGACGGCCGCTGGGCCAGACTCAGCGTCCTGAGACTCAAGGTCACGCATGACGAGCCATCGAACCGCTCGCGCGTCTCTTGAGTCGAGGGGTGAATGCGTGCGCGACCGCGCGCCTTGCTGGCGATATCTGCCTCACGCACCAGCGCGCGTTTCTTGAGTCGAGGGGTGAATGCGTGCGCGGCATCCTCGAAGCGAGCGAGGAGCATGCGGGCCGGCGACCCGAGTACGAGCTCTTCGGCGAAGAGCTGCGTCTGACGATCTGGGCTGAGACCTTCGCCTCACGAAAACGCCGTCTCTTGACTCTCTGCAGCACTGGAACACCACGGGAGCCAAGCGCTACTCGAAGCGCATCAGGGCGGCGACCGCCAGCACGGCCATCGCGACCAGATAGAGCTTGACGATCGCGGGCAGGATGAAGCGCAGCCAGCGCTGGTAGGGGATGCGAGCCAGGAGCAGCATGCCCATCAGCAGGGCGTTCGTCGGCACGATGAGGTTCATCAGGCCGTCGCCGAGCTGGTAGGCAAGCACCGAGGTCTCGCGGCCGACCCCCGTGAGGTCCGCGAGCGGCGCCATGATCGGCATCGTGACGTAGGCCTGCCCGCTGCCCGAGGGGATCAGGAAGTTGCACACGCTCTGCACCAGGAGCATGCCCCAGGCCGAGACGACCGCGGCGCCCGCGCCCAGGCCCTCGGCTTTCTGCAGCAAGGAGGCGATGCCGTGGATCACGGTGTCGATGACCCGGGCATCCGAGAGCACGACCTCGATCGTGCGGGCGAAGCCGATCAGCAGCGCCGTGCCGGTCAGTTCGGCGGCGCCGGCCGTGAACGCTCGCGCGGTGCGGTTCGGCGACACGCGGCCGAGGGCGGCGGCGATGATCGTCACGCCGAGGAACAGCGCGGCGAGTTCGACCAGGTACCAGCCGTGGACGTTCACGCCCCAGATGAAGATGCCGATCATCGCGGTGAACGCGGCGAGGATGCCGAGTCGTGCCGGCGTCAGCTCGGCCGCGGTCAGTTCGTGGCCGCCGCCGCCGTAGTCGACGTCCCGGACCAGGCTCCGTTCGGGATCGGCGGCGATGCGCCGCGCGTACCGGAGCAGGTGGTGGACGGCGACGAGGAGCATGACCGCCAGCAGCACCCACCTGAGCCCGAAACCGGTACCCGGATCCTGGCCGGCGATGTCCTTGGCGATCATCACCGTGAACGGGTTGATTGCCGCGGCGCCGTAGCCGATCCCGGCGCCGAGGTAGACCATGCCCAAGGCGACCACCGCGTCCATCTTCAGGGCGATGCACATCGCGACCAGGATGGGCACGAAGGGCATGTACTCCTCGGCCATGCCGATCGTCGACGAGCCGACCGCGAACAGGGCCGTCATCCCGCCGACCAGCAGGATCGGGCGGCCCCCGAGGGTGCTGATTGCGCGCCCGATCGCCGCGTCGATTGCGCCCGTGGCGCGGATGACTCCGATCGCGCCGCCGACCAGGAAGACGAAGAAGATGATCTCGCCGGCCGCCTCGAGGCCCCTGGGCACCTTGGTCAGGGCGGCGTGCCAGGGCAAGGACGCCGCTTCGACGGCGTGGTAGGTGCCGGCCAGCACCTGCCGGCCATCGCGCTCGTACTCGCCGGCGGGCAGGACGTAAGTGAGGACCTGCGCCGCCACGATCATGGCGAAAATCAGCACGAGGGCTTCCGGAAAACGGTTGCCGTTCGCGCTGGTCATGGCAGGGGCGCCGTCAATTCCCGTGGCGGCGGCTGCGGGCTTCCCGGCGTTCGTGCTGCCGACGTTCGATGTTGGCGATCGTGTCGTCCGGCACGGCCTCGATCAGGCTGCGGGTGTACTCCTCCCGTGGCGTCCTGTAGATCGCCTCGGACGGCCCCTGCTCGACGATCTTGCCGTCGAGCATCACCGCCATCATGTCGGACATGAACTTGACCACGGACAGGTCGTGGCTGATGAAGATGTAGGTCAGGCCGTGCTCTTCCTGGAGGTCCTTGAGCAGGTTGAGCACCTGTGCCTGCACCGAGACATCCAGCGCCGACACGGATTCGTCGCAGATGATCAGCTCCGGCTGCACCGCCAGCGCCCGTGCCACCGATACGCGCTGGCGCTGACCGCCGGAGAACTCGTGCGGGTAGCGGCGCAGGTGATCGGCTTCCATGCCGACTTCTTCCAGCAGACGGGCGGCGCGGTCGCGGCGGTCGCGCCGCCCGGCGCCGATCTTGTGGATCGCCATCGCTTCGGTGAGCATCGCCTCGACCGTCATCCGGGGATTCAGCGACGAGTAGGGATCCTGGAGGATGATCTGCATCTGCCCGCGGAGGGCGCGCAGGCGGCTGGCGGGAATTCCGGTCACATCCTGGTCGTCGAAATGGACCCTGCCGCCGGTGATGTCGATCAGCCGCAGCAGCGCCAGCCCGGTGGTCGTCTTGCCGCAGCCGGACTCGCCGACGAGGCCCAGCGTCTGGCCCGAGTAGACGTCGAAGGAGATGCCGTCGACCGCCTTGACCTCGCCGACCTGGCGTCGCAGGAAACCGCTCTTGATCGGGTAGTAGACCTTGAGGTCGCGCACCGTCAGCAGCGGCGCCGCGTCCTGGCCGATCAGGTCTCCGGGCCCGGGATCCTCCGCGTACCCGAGGCTCTCCAGGGCGGGCTGCGGGTGGAGCAGGCGTCCGCGTCCGCGTCCGACGAGTTCGCCCAGAGCCTCCGCGCTCAGGTCGCGCTCGGTGATCCGGATCTCGCCGCCGTCGCCGACCTCGTCGACGTCCATGAAATCGGCGACGGTCGGCAGACGCCGGAAGTCCCGGTCGAGGTGGGGGCGGCAGGCAAGCAGCCCCTTCGTGTAGGGGTGCTGCGGGTTGTTGAACACCCCGGTGACGGATCCGCGCTCGACGATCCGGCCCCGGAACATGACCGCGATCCGGTCCGCGATCTCCGCGATCACGCCCAGGTCGTGGCTGATGAAGAGGATGGACATGCCGCGCTCGTCGCGAAGGCGCCGGATCAGGTCGAGGATCTGCGCCTGGATCGTGACGTCGAGGGCGGTCGTCGGCTCGTCGGCGATCAACAGTTTCGGATTGCAGGACAGGGCCATCGCGATCATCACGCGCTGCTTCTGGCCGCCCGACATCTCGTGCGGATAGCTGTCGATGCGGCGCTCGGGTTCCGGGATGCCGACCTCCTCGAACAGCCCGATCGTCCGTTGTCGCGCCTCCTTCCGGCTCATTCCAAGATGGACCCGGAGCGCTTCGCCCACCTGGTCGCCGACCCGGAAGACCGGGTTCAGCGAGGTGCCGGGCTCCTGGAAGATCATCCCGATGTCCTTGCCGCGCAGGTCGCGCATGTCCCGGCTGGGGAGGTGGACCAGGTCGCGCCCGAAGTAGGAGATCTCGCCGCTCTCGATGTTCGCCGTGCTCTCGAGCAGGCGCATGACGGACAGCGAGGTGACCGACTTGCCCGAGCCCGACTCGCCGACCAGGCCAAGCGTTTCGCCTTCCTCGATCAGCAGGTCGATGTCGTCGACCGCGCGGACGGTTTCCCGCTTGCCGTGGAAGTAAGTGCGCAGCTCCCGGATCTGAAGCAGGGGCGGCGCCGCGGCGTGTGGCGAGTTCGTCCCGGTCTCGGTCATTGCCGCGACTCTATCCGGCCGGGCCGGAGGGCTGCGCCGGCCGAAGCGGCCAACCGGCCCTGGTCGTCACCTACTGCGCCGCGGCGGTCGTGTACGCGTCCAGGTACTGCTGCAGGACGTTGAGCTTCGTCCTGGTCCAGCTGCAGCCGAAGCGTTCTTGATTCATCGCCTCTGACCCTGACTTCAACCGGCCAGTTGCCCGGGAATCTCGTCGTAGGTCCTGCCCTGCAACAGACGGCCGTTGCGGCTCTTGCGGACGCCGCCCCATTGCTTGAAGAAGAACGGCACGCCCTGGCGGCGGCATTGATGGAGGATGCCCAGAACCCAGTCCTCGTGCATCGGGCGGGCGCCGGGGCCGCTCTCGCCGCCGGCGATGACCCAGTCGATGGAGCTGAGGTCGAAGTCGCCCAGGTCCTCGAGTAGCGGTTCGATGGAGGCGAACCGGACGGCGGCCGGCGTCGCGCGGAGGGCGTCCAGCCGCGGCAGGCCCTGGCGGCGGTTCTCGACGCTGACTCCGAACCAGACGTTCGGCAGGTCCTGCCGGGGACGCGTGTCACAATCCGTCGTTCACCAGTTGCCGTCAGATGCGGGGAGGTCGGAATGATGGAGAAGGGATCGTGAAGCGTGCGCTGACCGGGATCGCGGCGGCGGCGCTCTTCTTTGTGCTCGGCGCGTGCGGGGGCGGCGCCGAAACGGGTGCGGTCGAAGGGCGTGACAGCGTCGCCGCTCGCGGCACGATCGGCTTTTCGGCGATGACGCTGACGAACCCGTTCTTCAAGATCATCGCGGACACGATGACCGAGGAGGCCGAACGCCACGGCTTCGAGGTCGTCGTGTCCGATGCCGACCGGGACGTGAATCTCCAGTCGCAGCAGGTCGACAACTTCCTGGCCTCCGGCGTGGCCGCGATCGTGCTCAATCCCGTCGACCGGATCGCGATCGGTCCGGCGGTGCGGAGGGCCAACGAAGCGGGCGTGCCGGTGTTCACGTCCGACCTGCAGGCCGTCGCCGAGGGCGTCGAGATCGCGGGCCACGTCGGCACGGACAACTACCAGGGCGGTCTGCTCGCGGGCGAGGCGATGATCGAAGCGCTCGGCGAGGCGGGCGGCGAAGTCCTGATCCTGCACTTCAAGCAGGCAAACTCCTGCGTGCTGCGCGTGGACGGCTTCCGCCGGGCGATCGAGGAGTACAACGACGACCGCTCGGACGGCCGGATCGAGATCGTCGCCGAACTCGAGGGCGGCGGCCTTCGTGACGAGGGGTACCGGGCGATGGCGGACGGCATCCAGGCCCACCCGGACCTCGCCGGCGTGTTCGCGATCAACGACCCCTCCGCGCTTGGGGCCCGGACCGCGCTCGAGCAGGCGGGACGGGCGGACCAGGTGAGGATCGTGGGTTTCGACGGTGAGTTGGCGGGCAGGCAGGCGATCCGGGAGGGGAAGATCTACGCCGATCCGATCCAGTATCCGGATCAAATGGGGGTCATGACGGTGCAGAACATCGTGAGCTATCTCGACGGCGAGGACTTCGAGCGCGTCCACCTGATCCCCACGCGGCTCTACCGGCAGGCGGACGCGGAGCGGGACCCGACGCTCGACCAGGGCCCGTAAGCAGCCAGTTGCTCGAACTTCACCGGACCTCGAAGAGCTATCCGGGCGTGGACGCCCTTCGCGGCGTCAGCCTTGCCGCTGGCGCCGGCGAGGTGCTGGGCCTGGTCGGAGAGAACGGCGCCGGCAAGAGCACCCTGATCCGGGTCGTTTCGGGCGCCGAACGTCCGGACGGCGGCTGGATCGAGCTTGACGGCGAACCCGCGGCGTTCGATTCGCCGGCGGAGGCGCGCCGGCGGGGGATCGCGGTGATCCACCAGGAACTCAGTCTGATCCCGCAGTTGAGTGTCCGCGAGAATCTCTTTCTCGGCGCCGGCTGGTCCCGGCGAGGCCTGGTCCGCCGGCGCCGGGAAGAGCGCGAGGCGCGCCGGCTGCTCGGATTGCTGGAGATCGAAATCGACCCGGGCGCCTCCTGCTTTGGGCTGTCGCTCGGCGCGCGCCAGGCGGTGGAGATCGCGAAGGCGCTGGCGCAGGGACCCCGGCTGCTGATCCTGGACGAGCCGACCGCGGCGCTGTCTCCGCGCGAGGCGCGCGCTCTGCTGCGCCAAGTGCGCGAACTCGCGGGTCGCGGAGCGGCCGCGATCTACGTCAGCCACCGACTGGAGGAGATCGAGGCGGTCGCCGACCGGGTCGCCGTGCTGCGCGACGGCGAACTCGTGCACAGCATCGACCGGCGCCTTTCGGCCGCGGGCGGTGGCGGCCTCGCGCCGCTTGATCGCGATGCGCTGATCGAGGCGATGGTGGGCCGGCGCCTGAGCGCGGAGTTCCCGCCTCGTCTCCACCAGGAGCTCGGGGAACCCCGGCTCGAGATCAAGGAGCTGTCGGCAGGACACCGTGTCCGCGACGTGTCCTTCAGCATCCGCCGCGGCGAAGTCCTGGGGCTCGCGGGCCTGGTGGGCGCCGGCCGCAGCGAGGTCGCGCGCCTGGTCTTCGGCGCCGCAGCGCGCGACCGCGGCGAGGTCTGGCTCGACGGCAGGCGGCTCGACCCGCGGTCGCCGCGCCGGGCGATCGCCGCCGGTATCTGCTTGCTGCCGGAGGATCGCAGAGGCCACGGCCTGGTGTTGACGGAAAGTGCGCGGGCCAACTTCGCGCTTCCCAATCTGGATCGCTTCCGTCGCTTTCGAGGCATGGTCGATCGCCGTCGCGAGGGGCGCGCCTTCGACCGATGGCGGGGGCAACTCGACATCCGGCTCGCTCGATCCGGCCAGCGGGTGGCCACCCTGTCGGGCGGCAATCAGCAGAAGGTCGTGATCGCCAAGTGGCTCGAACGCGGCGCGGGGGTCGTGCTCTGCGACGAACCGACCAGGGGAATCGATGTCGGGGCCCGGTACGAGATCTACGAGTGGATCCGCCGGATGGCGTCGGAAGGCAAGGCCGTGCTCCTGATCAGCTCGGAGCTGGAGGAGGTTCTGGGCATGAGCGACCGCGTCCTGGTCATGCACGAGGGGCGGATCCGGGGTGAGATCGCGGACCCGGCGGGCGCCGATCCGGCCGGCGTTCTGCGGATCGCGGCGGGTGTCGGTCCGTCGGAGGAGCCCGCCGTTGCCTGAGGAACCTCCGTTGCCTGAGGAGCCTCCGTTGCCTGAGGAGACGGGCCAGCCGGTCCGTGGCCGCGTGCGTCGCCTGCTGTCGGGTCTGGTCGATCTGGCGGGCCGCCGACTCTCGGTCGTCGTGCTGCTTCTCCTCTGCCTGATCTCGAGCGCGGCGACCTGGCGTGAACAGAATCCGATCACGAAGCGCGCCGGCGCCGCGGTCGCCCGCCAGGTGCTGGAGGTTTGCCCCGTCCCGTGCGAGGTGCTCGTCGTCGTGCGGGACACGGCGGTCGACCGGGCGTTCGCGGCGGCGATCGAGCGTGGCCTCGCGGACGCCGGCGCCCGAAACGCCGGCCGGGTGTTTGGCCAGCCGCGGGATGTGCGGCTGGAGTTCGAGAGGATTGCCCGCGCCGGCGGTTCGGTCGACGCGATCGCCACTCACCGGATCGCGTCGGAGTGGGGCCCGGTGCGGTCGGCCGGAGCGCCGGTCGTGGCGCCGGGGAGCTACTACTGGCCAACCTTCCTGACCCCGCGCAACCTGCTCAACGTGGTGAACCAGAACGCGGACATCGCGATCATCGCCCTCGGCATGACCCTGGTGATCCTGACCGCGGGCATCGACCTCTCGGTCGGCAGCCTGCTGGCGCTGGCGGGCGTGATTGCCGCGGTGACGGCGCAGGAGTGGTTCGGCGGCGCCGCGGCCTCG
This sequence comes from uncultured Thermoanaerobaculia bacterium, assembly GCA_951813015.1. Taxonomy (GTDB): domain Bacteria; phylum Acidobacteriota; class Thermoanaerobaculia; order Multivoradales; family Multivoraceae; genus Multivorans. The sequence continues at coordinate 22,155 of CATOTG010000008.1, forward strand.
CCGGCCGGCCTGCTGGCGGCGATGCTTCTTGGCGTGGCGGCCGCTGCCCTGGGCGGTCTGCTGAGCGGGACGATGGTCACCGCCTTCCGGGTGCCGCCCTTCGTCGCCACTCTGGGTCTGATGATGGTGGCGCGCGGCCTGGCCCTGATTCTCGCTGTCGGTCACCAGCGACGCCTCGTGGGCGGCGGCGCCGAGGGCACGCCCGAGGCGGTGCGGGTTGGAGCGCCCGCTTTCGCCTGGCTTGGCAACGGCTCCGCGTTGGGCGTGCCGAATCCGATCCTGCTCATGCTCTTCCTCTTCGTGGCCGCTCACCTGCTGATGACGCGGACCATGTTCGGGCGCTACGTCTACGCCGTGGGCGGCAACCCGGAAGCGGCGCGGCTGTCGGGTGTGCCGGTGACCGCGGTCCTGCTCGCCGTCTACTGTCTGTGCGGAGCGTTCGCCGGGCTGGCAGGCATCGTCGACGCTTCCCGGTTCGAAGGCGGCCGGCCCAACGCCGGCGAGCTCTACGAACTCCAGGTGATCGCGGCCGTCGTGGTCGGCGGAGCGAGTCTGGCGGGCGGTCGAGGCCGCATCTCGGGCACCCTGATCGGCGCGATGATCATCGCCGTCATCCAGAACGGCCTGAACATCGCGGGGGTCGCGTCCTACGAGCAGAAGGTCGTGTTCGGGGCCCTGATTCTGGCCGCCGTGTTGCTCGACCGGCTTCAGCCGAGACTACACCGTCTTGGACGTAAACGCTTGTAGCGCAAGGACTTAGCGTTTGTCTGGGGGACGACCATCCCCCCAAACAGGCCCCTCTCCTCCCCGGAGGTTCTCTTGCTAGGGTTACTGCCAACGCACTGCTGTCCCATAGAATGGGTTGAGAAACGGGCCTGAATCCGCGCCTTGCTGTATCATTGGTTTGGCGAAAAAAGCCAATGACTACAAGGAGGATTCAGACCCATGGCACATCATAGCACCGTACTCGGACAGCTTCTCAGGATGGTGTCGAGACATGAGTTCGAGCAGGACGCCTGGAGGCACCACAAAGGGACGAGACTCCGGTCCATGAGCCGGTGGAGCCAGTTCGTGGCGATGGCGATGGCGCAGCTCTCGGGTCGGTCCAGCCTGCGGGATGTGGTGACGAATCTGGAGGCCCAGAAACAGAAGCTCTACCATCTCGGCGTCGGACGGGTCGCGCGATCGTCGCTTGCGCGGGTCAATCAGAGGCAGCCTCACGAGCTCTTCAAGTTGCAGTTCGAGCGCCTCCTGGACCGCTGTCGCGGCGTGGCGCCCGGCCACGGATTTCGGTTCAAGAACCCGCTGGTGTCACTGGACGCGACCCACATTGACCTGTGCCTCGCGGTGTTCCCGTGGGCGAAGTACAGCAAGAGCAAGGGGGCGATCAAGGTCCATGTCGGCCTCGACCATGCTGGCCACCTGCCGTCGTTCGTGAGCGTGACGGATGGGAAGGGGTCGGACATCGAGGTCGCGCAGACCCTGCGGCTGCCGCAGGGGAGCATCATCGCTGCGGACCGTCTGTACCAGGACTTCGGCTGGCTGAAATCCCTTGACGCACAAGGGGTTTTTCTGGTGACGAGGCTCAAGCGGGGAGTCAGGTACGCGGTTCGGGAGCGTCGTTCGTACGCGCCCGGCCGCGGCGTGACTTCGGACCAGACCATCGAGCTCACGAGCAAGGAGAGCCGGAAGAAGTGCCCGATTCTGCTGCGGCGGGTGGGCTATCGGGACCCTGAGACCGGCAAGCACTACGTCTTCCTCACCAACAACTTCCATCTCGCGCCGAGGACCATCGCGGACATCTACAAGGCCCGCTGGCAGGTCGAACTCTTCTTCAAGTGGATCAAACAGAACCTCCGCATCAAGAGCTTTCTCGGCACTTCCCGCAACGCCGTGTTGACCCAGATCTGGATCGCCATGTGCGTCCACCTGATTCTCGCCTACCTGAAGTTCTCGAACCGCCTCAAGTGGCGGCTCAGCGAAATCCTCCGGCTGCTTCAACTCAATCTCTTCGAACGACGAACGCTCAACGACTTGCTACAGCCCGAACGAAACCCGCCAAACCGAGAAACTGCTCAACTACAACTTGCGTTGCCCTGAAGTCTGTGGGACAGCAGTGCTGCCAACGTCAGGCTGCCTCGTAAAGCCAGATTGTTCTCAATAGGAAGCACAGCCCAAATGGCGGACATACAGACGGCAAACGAGCAAATCGTCCTCGACTTGAATCTGTCGCTATCAGCTGGCGAGTGGTTGAGGCGGATCCGCAAGGACAGCCGCACCAGTGTCCAGCAAGGCCGGTGGTTCGAGAACCTCTTCCTCCGGGTGGCCCGGAACGAGCCCGGCTTCGACATCGAAGGCGTCTGGCGTTGGGCAGATTGGCCCGACCGGGAACGCCTGACCGGCCTCAGCGCTGACGACATCGGCGTCGACCTCGTCGCGAAGCACAACGACGGGACGTGGATTGCGATCCAGTGCAAGTGCTACGCCCCGAGGTACCGGGTCAGTAAGGCAGACGTTCAGAAGTTCCTCGCCGGTTCTCAGCATGAGGTCTTCGGCCTACGCTGGATCGTGGCCACCTCCCGGTGGGGGCCAACGGCAGACAAGATCATCCAGCGGACGAACATCCGGCGCATCGACTTCCGCAACTACCACGACCGGATTGTCACCGATGCCGTGGAGCGGCCTGTTCGGCAGCCCTGGCCACTCCAGGAGGAAGCCATCGAGAACGTCCTGCACGGCTTCGAGAATCACGATCGGGGACGACTCATCATGGCTTGCGGCACGGGCAAGACGTTCACAGCCCTACGGATTGCGGAGCGCTTCGTTCCAGACGGCGGCACAATCCTCTTCCTCGCCCCGACCATCGCCCTCGTCTCCCAGGCACGGCGCGAATGGCTGACCCACACCACGAGACGGCTCCACTCCTTGGTCGTCTGCTCCGACCCCTACGCCGGCGGCAAGAACGAGCAGGAGGACATCCGCATCTCGGAACTGACCTGCCCAGTCGTCTCCGAACCGGAGAAGATCGCCGGTGTCCTACGCGACGGGAAGGGCACGAAGGTCGTCTTCTGCACCTACCAGTCCCTCAAGCAGGTGGTCGAGGCGCAGCGTGACCACTCAGCTTCGGCATTTGCACTGACCATCGCCGACGAAGCCCACCGCACCACGGGGGTGCTGAACCGCAAGAGGAGCAAGGTCGATTTCCAACTGGTCCACGATGAAGACCAGCTCCACACGGCCAAGCGGCTGTACATGACCGCTACGCCCCGCATCTACACCGAGAAGTCGAAGCGCAGTCTGGCCAAGAGGGGCCTCGCCGTTGCCGACATGAGTAACGAGGATGACTATGGACCCCAGTTCCACCGTCTCCGCTTCAAGACCGCAGTGGAGGACCGCAAGCTGGCCGACTACCGGGTGATTGTCCTCGGTGTGAACGAGTCCCGTGTGCCCCCGGGGCTCCGCACACGCCTGGACCACCTGGCGGATGAGAAGTGGAAGAAGAACCGCCCGACGCTCACCGACATGACCCGAGTGCTCGGCGTCTCTCTGGCCATCAACGGACTCAGCGAGGGCACCGACCTCGAACGCCCAGGCCGATTGCCCCGGACGATGGCCTTCGCCAACAGCATTCTCCGCTCGAAGTGGTTCACCAAAGCGCTGATGGACCCCCAGGTCAAAGCGCTGACCACCAGACAACTCCACGGTGAAGACCGGGCTTGGACCGTCAAGGCCGAACATCTCGATGCATCCGCCAGCGCCTTGGAACGCAACCGGGCGCTCGCTGAACTCCGTGACGCTGACAAAGACGGCGTGCTCCGGGTCCTTAACAACGTCAAGCTGTTCACCGAAGGCGTGGATGTCCCCAGCCTGAACGCCGTCGCCTTCCTGGACCCCCGAGACAGCCAGGTCGACGTCGTGCAAGCGGTCGGCCGTGTGATGCGTCGAGCCGAAGGCAAGAGGTTCGGCTACATCGTGGTCCCCGTCGTGGTCAAACCCGGTATGGATGTTGCCGATGCCCTTCAGAACAGCTCCGAGGGCTACCATGTTCTTGGCAAGGTGCTGCGGGCGCTCCAGGCCCACGACGAACGGCTCCACGAAAACACCGCGCAGTTCGTTGAAGTGCTCGAAGTCAAGCCGCCTGTCCCGAATGTCCCTCCGGACCGTCCTCGTGACCACCCGACAGGCGACCAAGATGACCTGTTCCCCGGCCTCGACCTCGAAGCCGCTGGCGAAGGGATCTACGCTCACGTGGCCGCAGCCTCTGGCCTCGGTAGACCCGGCCAGATAGTCGCCGACGAAATTGCCCTGGCGGTGCGAAGGGCAGCGGAGATCTTCCAGAGCGAAGAAGTGGAAGTGGAAGTGGAAGTTGAACTTGCTGACGCTCTGGACTTGCCCGCAGACGATGCCTCCTCCAGGAAAGCTACGCGCACGGTTGCCGCTCTGCTCCTCTGCAACGCGTGCCTTATGCACCGCCGCCTCCGGGACATCCCGGACATGAAGATGCTGCCTGGCCTTGGGCGCGTCGGCGCCACTGACGACCCGTCGAGTGTGCTCATGGCATCGTGGAGCACGATTCTCGAACTGGGCTACGTCCCAGTCTTCGAACCCGCTCTGGCGGCGCTCAAGGCGCTTCCCAACAACAAGGCAATCCAAGTCGCTCTGCGCGGCCTGTCGGAATGCGCGGACAACCTCGCCGACAGCCTAAGCGACCTCGGCTACGACCACGCCGGACCGCTCTACCACCGCATCCTCGGCTCGGCCAAGAGCGATGGCGCGTTCTACACAAACAACATCTCAGCCCTGATGCTCGCTCGGCTCGCGCTCGACCAGGACTTCGTGGACTGGTCCAGTTCAGATGCGGTCAAGGGCCTCCGAATCATCGACCCGGCCTGCGGCACCGGCACGCTCTTGATGGCAGCACTGCAGACAATCAAGGCCCGGATGCGTGAGAGCGGTTCGTTGGGCGAAGGGAACGACGAGCGCCTGCACAAGGCGCTGGTCGAGGATGTGCTGTGCGGTCTGGACATCAACCGACATGGCGTGCAGCTAGCGGCCTGCAATCTCACTTTGGGCGCTCCGTCGGTGAACTACTCGCAGATGAACCTGCACACGATGCGGCACGGCGCCCAAGACGACGGCACGGTGAAGGCAGGCTCGCTGGAAATTCTGCACCAGAACGGCTCCCAACGCTCTCTGTTCGAGATGACCTCTCGGCTTCAGGGAACAGACACTCTCGGTACTGAATGGGAAGGACGATCGGATCAGGGCCCAGACTTTCATCTCAGAGACGTTGACCTCGTGATCATGAACCCCCCCTTCACCGCGAATGACAAACGTGGCCGCAAGTTTGCAAGTGACGTGAAGAAAAGGATGCAGGGCCGCGAAATGCGGATCCGCGACGAGCTAGTCCAGCGAGACCCGAGAGCAGGACTGGCTATGGAACCCAAGAGCAGTATCCGTATGTCCTTCACGCCGCTCGCCGACCAACTCCTGGCGAAGGTGAGCAACCGAACCCTAGCGAGTGTATTGCCCGCCACTGCCTGCGTCGGCACGTCTGGCGAACGGGAACGACAGTTCCTCGCCGAGCGGTTTCAGGTGGACCGCGTCGTTACGTCGCACGACCCGAAGCGTGTCAACTTCTCCGAGAACACCAGCATCCACGAGTGCTTGTTTGTGTGTCGCCGTCGGCCGGATTCCAGCAATCCGGTGGCACCGACCGAGTTCATCTCTCTACGGCAGATGCCGTCCACTCCCGCAGAAGCCATTGAGGTCGCCGACGCAATTTCAGCAGGTAGCGGAGAAGCTGTGGGGAGCCGCTTCTTCTGGCCTGAGGGCCGCATTCGAGCCGGTGACTGGACGCCGGTGCAATGGTACGACAACTCGCTGGCCGAGGCAGCCTGGCGCCTAGACCGGCTCGACACACTGGATTGCCTGGGTCGGTACCACAAGGTTGGCCCGATGGGACGAGCTGCACAAAACTCGTGGAGACGCTGCACGGGCGGCGAGGCAAGTGTGGACTCCCGGGCCGTTCGGATCTTCGACACCATTTCCGCGGAAGTGCGCCGCTCCATGTTAGGCCACGCAGAACAGTGGGTCGTACCTGGTGGTGGTAAGCGAATTCACCTTTGGGAAAAGATCAGAGCGCAGAGTTCCAGCCTTTTGATCGCCGAGAAGTTCAGAACGACGAATGGACGGCTGACCGCTGTGTACTCAGAGGAACCCACGTTTGGGTTTGGGTGGCGTCCCGTCGCCGTTCAACATTCAAACCAGGCAAAGGCACTCTGTTCGTGGCTGAACTCAACACCCGCGAAGCTCATGTTGCTCAATCGCCGCGCTAAGACACTGGATTACCCCAACTGGTCAACGGCTCACTGGAAGGAGATTCGCATTCCCAAGCCCGACAGCTTTGCTTGGAACCCCCTAGCCGCTGCCTACGCCAAGGCCTGCGACCTAGAACTACTTCCGCTGCGGCAAGCGGAGGAGTGCGAGGCTCGCCGAATCATCGACCGGGCGGCTGCTCTGGCCCTCGACATCGACGAAGCACAGATTGCCGAGTGGCGACGGAAACTCGCCCTGGAACCGACCATCAGCAACCAGAGGGCGGAGCCGTAGGGATCCGCGCACTGGGTCTTGCGTTGCAGCCGCAGCCATCGCAACGAGGGCTAGAGTCGCCCCAGACAAAGGAAGATGCTACGGCCGTTCAGCCGAAGATCGCCTCCAGGCGGGCTCGCATGACCCGAGGGTCGACGTCGACTCCCGTCCAGTAGCGGATCCCGTCGACTCCCTGGTTGACGAGCATGCCGAGGCCGTCGAGCACCGTGCAGCCGCGCTTCGCCGCCGCCTGAAGCAGGTTCGTCTTCGGGGGGTTCGGAATCACGTCGGCGACCACCATCGCGGGCAGGAGCGTGCCGGTGTCGAACGGCAGTTCCGCGTCGACATGCGGGAACAGACCGATCGAGGTCGCGTTGATCAGGAGGTCGACCGCCGCGGAGACCCGGTAGACGCCGCGCCAGGGTTCGAACCGGGCGCGGGTCGCGGTGTGGCTGCCGATGTGCGCCGCGAGTTCCTCACCGCGTTCGCTCGTCCGATTGACGACAGTGATCGAGCTGGCCCCGGCCAGGGCGAGTTCGACCGCGATCGCCCGAGCGGCGCCGCCGGCGCCGAAGATCAACGCCCGCTTTCCGGCCGCTGGCGTGATTTCTTCGAGGGAGCGGAGGAAGCCCTTGCCGTCCGTGTTCTGGCCGATGAAGCGGCTTTCGTCGTCACGGACGACGCAGTTCACTGCCCCGATCAGGCGGGCCGACTCGCCGAGTCCGTCGAGGTGCTCGATCACGGCGACCTTGTGCGGGAGCGAGCAGTTGAAGCCTGCCCAGCCCATCGCGCGGGCGCCAGCGACCGCGTCGGCCAGCAGATCGGGCGGCACTTCGCAGTTCAGGTAGCGCCAGTGCAAACCGTGATGACGGAATGCCGCCTCGACCATCTCCGCGGTCGGGTTCTCGGCCGCCGGGTCGGCGAAGGAACCGACGATGCCTGGAAGAAAGTCCACGATGCAGCCAGGAAGTACTCGATCGTTGGCAGGACGTTCATGTCCCGGCGGGCTTTGGGCGCCCTCAGGGGCCTTTGGGGGCCTTTGGGGGCCTCGGGAGCATAGTGTAGGCAGTCGCCGGGCGGAATCGACAGAGGGGAGGCCAGAATGGACGCACGCTTCGCATTCGCGCTTCTGATCTTTGGCGGTAGCCGCCTGTGGGGGCCAACAGTGGAATCTTCAGGCGCCCTACGGACCTGTATGGGAAGAAGAGTGGACGATTCGCGACCAGGAGGACCTGCGGCAGAAACTGCCGTCGAGGTACGCGGCCTACGAGGAAACCGCGGCGCGTGTGATGGTGGCGCCGAGCCTGGCGACGCTGGCGGAAATCGGCCCGACCCGAGCGGAAGAGCGACCGGAAAGCGAGTAGAGTAAGCGGTTTATGACGATTCTGCTCAAGAGTCAGGCGCAACCTTCTCGGGGAGAGGTCGACCCTTTGTTCCGCGACGCGGAGCAGCGGGCGCGGGCCTTTTCGTTGTTTCCGGAGTCCCGTGATCCGCATGTCGCCGCCGGCAGCGGCCGGATCGCCGGTCTGATCTCCGACCGGCGCATTCGCCGCACGCTCAGGAGCCTCGCCGTCCTCGAGGTCGACGAGTACATTCGCCGTACGGTTGCCCCCGCCGAAGACCCGGGCCGCGTCGGCGCCGGGGAGGTCCTGGCCGCGACGAGTTGGGACCTGGTGGAGGAGCGCCGCCACGGTCCTCTGTACTCGGCCGTGTTCGAGACGGAAATCGAGGGCCGGCGGCGCCGGTTCGGCGTTCTCGCCCAGGAACGTTGTGTGCAGAACGGCGTGTGGACGCCGGAGCACCACAGCCTGGCGGTCGGCGTGATTCGCTCCTGGGCGGGTCGCAACCTCCCCATCGTCGCCTTGATGGACACGCCGGGAGCGGACGCGGGCGAGCTGGCGAATCGCGGCAACCAGGCTCACGCGATCTCGCGGCTGATCGCGGAGATGGCTCAGCTTCACGCGCCGACGGTGGGCATCGTGCTCGGCAACGGCTACTCGGGCGGCGCCATCCCGTTGGCGACGACCAACGTGCTGCTCTCGGTGCGCGACGGTGTCTTCAACACGATCCAGCCCCGGGGCCTGGCGAACATCGTGCGCCGCTACGACTTGTCCTGGGAGGAGTGCGCGAAGGCGGTCGGCGTTTCGGCGTACGAGCTCTACGACCAGGGTTACCTCGACGGCGTGATCGACTTTGTTCCGGGCGAGGGCGGCGACCGGCTGTCCTGTTTCGAGAGGGCCGTGGCTTCGTCGATCGCGGTGGTGGAGCGGCGAGCGAAGACCTTCGTGCGCGACGAGCCGGCCGTGTTCGAGCACTACCGCCTGAATACGCGACGCTACGTCGATCCCTCACGCAGTCTGCGGGCCCTCGAGGAAGCGGCGCCGCTGTCGCGCCTGCGGAGTCCGGCGGAGCAGGTCAACATCTTCGGCGTCGCCTTTCGCTACCTGCGCTACCTGGGGTTGCGCCGGCGACTCACGTCGACCACCGTGTCCGGCTACGGTCGGCTGGCGGCGGCCGAGGTTCCCGCCGGGGCGGCCAAGGCGCGCCGGGACCGGCAACGCCGCCTGTCCTTCGAGCGCTGGTTCGAGAACCCGCTTGCCGTTCGGTACGACGACGTGCTCAACCGGACCTACAAGCGCTACGCCGCGGCCCGCGACTCGCTGCACGAGGGGCGGGGCCGGCTCGCCTCGTTCCTGCTGGGCAGCCGCGAGTACCACTTCAATCGCGCTCGAGCCGAGCTGATGCTCGAGTTCGGCTTCCACCTGTACAACCAGTGGAAGGACGCGGCCGAGGACAACTTCGGTCGGTTGCTGGAGGTGATGCGCGTCGTCGAGGCGGAGGCGCTCAAGGCGCCGGCCTCGGAAGCTCCCCGGGGCGCCGCTGCGGATACCACGGACCTCACCGTGCTCGACGTGATTCTCCAGCCGCAGCTCCTGGCGCTGTTCCGGCGCGAGTGCGAGAACTTCATCTCTTTCGACCGGCTCTACGATCGCATCTTCCTGCACCTGCGAGAGATCGCGGCTGAAGCGCGGGAAGAGAACGTGATCGCCCGCGAGTCGGTTCACCTGTTGCTGCGCCACTCGTTGAACGCGGCGCTGGGCGAGCTGACGGCGGGACTCGATCCGGAGGAGGCCGCCGAGGCGGAGGCGCGGTTGCGCCGGCAGTTCCGTTCCTGGCTGCGGCACTTCTCCCGCCACCCCCGCCGGGGCCGGCTGCTCAAGTCCGTCGCGGAATGGAAGCGGCTGCAGATGCCCCGCATCTCCGAGCCGCTGTTCGGGCTGGTCACGTTCCTCTTCGAGCGCCTGCTGCCCAACTTCTACGAGGACGAGCAGGGGATCCGCGCCTACGACGGCCGCATTTCCCCGCGCAACATCGGCATCAAGGACTTCTGGAACCGGCTTGACGCGGCCTACCGCGATCTGCTGCTCGAAGACGTGCTGGCCGAGCAGAAGCGGAAGACGCCGCGGCGTCCCCAGGCCATCCTGGACCGCTTCTTCGTCGACGTGCAGGAGATCGAGCCGGACCGGATGACCGCCGATCCGGTGGGCTTCCCGGGGCTCCGGGTCTCGATCGAGCGGGCGCTTGAACAGGGAGTCACGCCGTGCGGAACGGTGGCGGCGCTGGCCCGGATCCGGACCGGCGCGGCGGGTGAGGCGGAGAGCGGTTCCGGGGGCAGCAGGGTCGGCGTTCTGGTCTCCAACCTCGCGTTCCAGGCCGGCTCGTTCGACATGGCGAGCGCGGAGAAGTTCTGCAAGCTTCTGCTGCGCTGCGCCGAGGAGCGGCTGCCGGTCGTGTGCTTCATCTCGTCCGGCGGCATGCTGACCAAGGAGGGCGCCGGCGCCCTGTTCTCGATGTCGATCGTGAACGATCGGCTGACGCGGTTCGTGCGCGACAACGAACTGCCGGTGATCTGTTTCGGCTACGGCGACTGCACGGGCGGCGCTCAGGCGAGCCTGGTGACCCACCCGCTGGTCCAGACCTACTACTTCTCGGGTACGAACATGCCGTTCGCCGGCCAGATCGTCGTGCCTTCTCACCTGCCGATGGCCTCGACGCTGTCGAACTACCTGGCCGAGGTCGAAGGTTCGATGGAAGGTCTCGTGCAGCATCCCTTTGGCGAGGATCTCGACGATCACCTGCGTCACGTCGATTCGCAGATTCCGGCGCCGGAGGAGACGGTCGAGGATGTTCTTCAGCGGCTCCTGGAGGAGGAGCGGCGGGTCGAGTTCCTGTCGGCGCGGCGGCGTCGGCGGGCGCCGGAAGCCGTCGAGCCCGCTCCGACCGTCGCTCCGCGCCCGGTGCGGCGGGCTCTGATCCATGCGCGGGGTTGCACCGCGACCAAGCTGGTGCGGGTCGCCCAGCGGTCCGGCGTGGAAGTTGTGCTGGTCCAGTCGGATCCCGATATCGAGTCGCCGGCGGCGGCGATGCTGCGGGAGCGCGACAGCCTGGTCTGCATCGGCGGCAGCACCCCCGACGAGAGCTACCTGAACGCCCACTCGGTGATTCGGATCGCCGAGCGCGAAGAGGTCGACGCGCTTCATCCGGGGATCGGCTTCCTGTCCGAGAGCGCCTCGTTCGCCGACCTTTGCCGGGGCCACGGTCTGAACTTCATCGGCCCGACCGGCGAGGCGATGCGGCGGATGGGCAACAAGTCGAACGCTATCCAGACCGCGGTGCAGGTCGGTGTCCCGGTCGTGCCGGGCAGCGAGGGCGTCCTCACCGACGCGGACACGGCGCTCGAAGTGGCGGAATCGATCGGTTTTCCGGTGATGCTCAAGGCGGTCCACGGCGGCGGCGGCAAGGGCATTCGCCGGGTCGACCGGGCGGAGGACTTCCGGGACGCGTTCGCGCAGATCCGCATCGAGGCGGAGAGCGCCTTCGGCAACGCGGACTGCTACCTGGAGAAGTGCGTCGTCTCGCTTCGCCACGTCGAGGTCCAGGTGCTGTGCGACCAGCACGGAGCGGTGAGCGTTCTGGGCCTGCGCGATTGCAGCGTGCAGCGGAACAACCAGAAACTGATCGAGGAGTCGGGTTCCACCGCGCTGCCGGACACTCTGCGCGAGGAGAGTTTTCGCCATGCCGCCGCGATCTCCCGGCGGATCGGCTACGTGGGCGCGGGCACGGTGGAGTTCATCTTCGACCTGGAGGCGCAGAAGCTCTACTTCATGGAGATGAACACCCGCCTCCAGGTGGAGCATCCGGTGACCGAGGCGACGAGCGGTACGGACATCGTCAAGGCCCAGTTCGAGATCGCCGGCGGGTCGCGAGTCCCGGACTCTTCGGACGCCGAGAACGGCTACGCGATGGAGGTCCGGATCAACGCGGAACGGGTGGTCATCACGCCGGACGGGATCGACCTGCTGCCGTCGCCGGGGACGGTTGGCCGCTGCGAGTTCCCGCAGCGCTCCGATATCGACGTCCTGGCGACGATCGACACGGGAACCGTGGTTTCGCCGTACTACGACAGCCTCGTGGCGCAGATCGTCTGTCGCGGCGAGGATCGCGCCGACACGATCGACCGCATTCGGTCCTACCTCGACGAGGTCACGATCGAGGGAGTCTGCACGAATCTCTCGTTGCTTCGCCGCGTGCTCGACGACGGACAGTTCCGTTCCGGCGAGTACGACACGCGGTACCTGCCGGGTTTTTTGGCCCGCATCGATGCCGGTGAGCTGGCCCGCGAAGTCGAGCGGTCCGCAGGCGTGTCCGCGACGATCGACCGGGCCGAGATCGAGATCGAGGGCAGCGACGAACTGAAGGTCAGCGCACCGTCCGGCGGCCTCTTCTATGCCGCTTCCTCTCCCAACGATCCGCCGTTCGTTCGCGTCGGCGACATCCTGGGCACGGAGAAGACCCTGGGCTTGATCGAGGCGATGAAGCTCTTCCGCCCGGTGTCCCTGTCGTCGATCGATTCCGGCGGCGATCTGTATCCCCGCGACGCCCGGTACGAGGTGATGCGGGTCAACGCGGCGAACGGCCAGGTGGTGAACCAGGGCGATCTCCTGTTCGTCGTCAGGCCGGTCAGGGAGTGAGCGGCGCCAGTTGGCCGGTGGGCACGCCCGGTACGCACGCACAGGAAACCTGGAGCAATCCCTAACCCCCTTTGAGGTCGGCAACGGAGCTCACGACAGAACGTTGCGGAACAGGAGGACCATCAGGGAGATGGTCGTGCCCGTGTAGAGCGTCAGGCCGATTCCGAGGAACCAGAGCATCAGCTTCAACCGCTCCTCCAGGCTGTCGATCCGCCCGTGCACTGCGGCGAACCCGCTTCTCATTTCCGTGCGTAGTTCGGCGATATCGTTCTGCGTTTCCGCGCGGAGTTCGGCGATCTCGTTCTTGACGCGTTCCTCCGAGGCTTCGAGGCGTGCGACGATCTCGCCGCGAAAGGCCTTGAACTCGCCTCGGAGACCGTCGACGCGCTCGTTGCGCAGCGCCACCTCGTTCTTCAACCCGGCGACGTCGGCCTGGAGCGTGCGCTGCTGAGCGGCGGTCCCGGTCACGTCGACCAACGTTTGAGCCTGTCTGTCATCGAAGCCGGCCTCCGTCAAGCTCCGCCTCGTGGCTGCCAGGTCCGACTCTACTACGGTCCTCTGCATTGTACTGAACTCCCTTTCGCCTGGTCCTTGATGGGCTGGTCCCGGTCGGGTCTCTACTGGACCTTGACGAAATCCAGGGCCGGGAGTTGGAGCGGATGCCGACCAGGAGGCGGCGGACGACCGGCGTCGACCGGCGGACGCGGGTCGGCGGCGGCCGGTTCATGCTGATAGTTTGCCGTCTGGCCGACCCAGCCCGGAACCGGCCCCCGGGCCACGCCACGATGCTGAACCGCCTCTTCCGCCTCGACCAGCACCGGACAACGGCGAGGCGGGAGATCGTTGCCGGCGTGACGACCTACATGACGATGGCCTATGTCGCCGTCGTCAACCCGCAGATTCTCGGCGAGGCGGGGATGGACCGCGGGGCGGTGTTCGTCGCCACCTGTCTATCGGCGGCGATCGCCAGCGCGGCGATGGGGCTGTACGCGAACTACCCGATCGCGCTCGCGCCCGGCATGGGCATCAATGCGTTCTTCACCTACGGCGTCGTGTTGGGGATGGGGCATCCCTGGCAGGTGGCCCTGGGCGCGCTGTTCATCTCCGGCATCTGCTTCGTCGTCATTTCCATGTTGCCGATCCGGACCTGGATGATGGACGCCTTTCCCCGTTCGCTCAAGATGGCCACGGCGGCCGGTATCGGGTTCTTGCTGGCGCTCATCGCGATGAGGAACGCCGGACTCGTCGTGACGAACGACGCGACTCTCGTCGGGCTTGGGGACGTGAAGTCCTGGAGCGTCGTGCTCGCGATCTTCGGGCTGGTGCTCATCGCGGGCCTCGATGCCCTGAAGAAGGGCGGAGCAGTGCTGATCGGCATCCTCGCGGTCACCGCGATCGGTCTGCTGGTCGGCGAAGCGAACTGGCAGGGCGCGGTCTCGGCGGTCCCCTCGCTGGCGCCGACGTTCGGTCAGCTCGACATCGGCGCCGCGTTCGACGCCGCGTTCTTCGGCATCATCTTCGCCTTCCTGTTCACCGATCTCTTCGACACGTCGGGCACGCTGATCGCGGTGGCGAAGGAGGGCGGACTGCTCGACCGGGAGGGCAACCTGCCGAGACTGCGGCACGCCGTCGTCGTCGACGCCGGTGCGTCGGTGCTCGGTTCGCTCCTGGGTACGTCGTCGGTGACGAGCTACATCGAGAGCGCCGCGGGGGTGAAGGCCGGCGGTCGCACGGGGCTGGCCGCGGTTACCGTCTCGGCGCTGTTCCTGCTGACCCTCTTCCTGTCGCCGCTGGCGGCGACGATCCCGCCGTTCGCAACGGCGGCGGCCCTGCTCTTCGTGGCCAGCGTGATGATCCGGAACATGACGGAAATCGACTGGTCCGACGCGACGGAGTATGTTCCGGGGGTCGTTCTGGCGATCACGATCCCGTTCAGCTTTTCGATCGCCCACGGCATCGCCGCCGGCTTCATCACCTACACGGCGATCAAGTTGCTGTCGGGCCGTTTCCGCCAGCTTCGGCCGGCCGTCGCGGTTCTCGCCGCCCTGTTCGTGGTCAAGATCGCCTTGTTGGGCGCCTGAGAGAGAGAAAAAAAAAGAGAGAGAGAGGGGGGAGCGATGGGACGGACGAAGGGGCCTGGTCTTGCTCGTTTTCTGCTGGCGGCCTGCTTCGCGGCCCTGGCCGCGGCGCCCCTGGCGGCGCAGGCTGACCGCGCATGCGACGGCGAGGACCACCGCGCCCTCGATTTCCAGGTCGGTGACTGGCGCCTGGTCTCTGACGGCGAGGTGGTTGGCCAGAGCCGGGTCGAGAAGCTCGAAGAAGGCTGCCTGATCGCCGAGATCTGGTCGTTCGTGGACGGCCGCGCCGGCCGGACCTACAGTTTCCTTGACCGGGCCGCCGGCGTTTGGCGACGGTTCAGCGTCTCGAACCGCGGAGTCGTGGTCAAGTTGGCCGGCACGGTGGAGGCAGGCGAGTTGTTGCTGCGTGGCGAGCGCGTCTCTGCCGGCGGCGAGACGTCGAGATGGCGCGAGCGCTGGGTTCCGGAAGCCGGCGGCCGAATCCGTCTGTCGGCAGGTGGTTCGGCCGCGCGAGGACGGGGCGATCGTGGCGGAGACGCTCTGTTCGATGGCTACTACGAACGTGTTGGACCAGCCGTCACCGAGGCGCTTGCGCCCGCTGCGTCGGTGGAGGCGGAGACGGTGGAGAACGAACCGCCCTCCGCGTCCCACAGCCCCGCGGCGTCTCCGGCGGAGGCTGAAAGCGTCGGGGCGCCGGTCGAGCTCGAACCGGCGCCGGCGGTCGCGGAATCCGAAGCGACGGCGCCGTCCGCGGGCGAAGTCACGCCGGCTTCGGCGCGCGCCGCCGATGCCGAGACGATCGAGCGGATCGCGATGGCGTCGCCCATGATGCTGCGACTGCCGATGGGGTCGGTCGAGACGCTTCCCGGAGGCTACGCCTGGATCACGCGGGACACGGCGCCCTATCTGTGCGAGGGAGTCACGATCGAGCACCTGGAGGTCGGGCGGCGACAGCGACGCGGTCGGGTCGAACTCGAGGTGGAGCTTGCGGTTCATGGTCGCCAGGTCAGCCGGGCGGTTGAAGCTTCGGTCGAACTGCGTCGGTCCGGGCAGCCCGCGACTGAGGCCGTCGTTGCCTCGGGAAGTGCCTCCGGCCGCGTTGGGCGGAGCATCCCGGAACAGATTCAGTACGGCTCGGTGGCCGTCGTGGTCAGACTGTCGATGGACGTGGAGGTCTTCGACTCTGTCGTCGCGGACCCTGAGCGACCCGATCTCGTCATCACGCTTGCCGTCGGGAAGTGAGAGCGAAGAGGCGGATGGAGGAGGAGAGGTCCTCCGCGCGGGTAGCACTATGAGGGGTAGCAACCCAACCTTGACGAACTCGAAGATGGCTTCGGTCGCTTCTCCGGGGCAGATGACGTAGCCGACGGCGGCGGCCAGGACGAAGACGGCGATTACGCCCAGGATCCAAAGCGGCGAAGACCAGGCGCGCCCCGGAATCGAGGGTTGCGGAGGGCGTAGCGGAGGAGGTCTTCCTCAGACTCTTGAAGGCTTCGGGACGTTCCTGACGCTCCGCCTCGGTCATTGGTCAAGAAGAGGCGGTTGCTGCTCCTGTTCGTCCGCAATGAAGACAGGCCGCTTCCCACGCAGCTTCCAAAGCGCCTCAAGACGGAAGTTGCCCGGCGGCCACGGGCGCGGGCGATTCCGGTCGGTTCCGGAGGCCGGACAGACGGACCGATTGTGTCGGAGTTGTGGTCCGTGATCTCGGTGTCCGTGTAGTTGAACACGAGGCTGAACGTCGTGTCGCCGCCGAGCTCCGGCGGCGTCCATGTGCCGACCACGTCATAGGTCTTCCAACCTGCCGGGTGAGTCGCTCCTTCTCCCCGGATCGGTCCGGCCCGGCTGTCCGTGGTCCGGAAACAGTTCACCCGGCGGGGTCAAGGACCGCCGCCGGGTGAGCCGGGTCGGATGCCAGGCGTCAGGCTCTAGAAGTTCTGGCCCCAGGCGTAGTTGAAGCGAACGTAGTAGTAGGCCCCGTTGAAGCCGAACGGCGAGAACTGGCCGTACTGGTTGCCGACTGCGTCGGCGCCGCCGGGGTTCACGTCCGGGTAGGTGTTCAACAGGTTCTGCACGCCGATGGCGATCGACGTGGAGTTCGGCAGCGGAATGCCGAATTCGACGTCGAGCAGGAACTCGCCGCTGTAGTCCGCGTACATCGGCGCGTTGTTCCGCCCGAGGAGGTTCTGCGCGTCCTCGCTGTCCCACCAGCCGTCAAAGTAGTTCAGGCGGGTCATCAGGGACCAGCGCTCGGCGCTGTGGTTCATCGAGATGTTGTAGCGGAACTCCGGCAGGCCCTTCTCGATCGTCGCGATACGGAACGGACCGACGGTGTCGGGATTGTGGTCCGTGACCTCCGTCTTCGTGTAGTTGAACACGAGGCTGAAGGTCGTGTCGCCGCCGAGCTCCGGCGGCGCCCAGGTGCCCACCACGTCGAGACCCTGCGTCTCGGTCGCGAAGTCGTTGACGAAGAACCGGAAGTTCTTCAGGTTCCGCGCCTCGACGAAGCCGCCCGCAAGCAACTCCTCGATCTCCGCGTCCGTCACGCAGTTCGCTTCCTGGATGAGGGCGCACTGACGGAACGTCTCGGACACGGCGAGCCGGTCGTCCACGGCGATGTGGAAGATGTCAGCCGTCAGGGTGAACTCGCCTCTGTCGACGACCAGACCGGCCGAGAGGTTCATCGCATCTTCGGGCTGAAGGTCCTCGCCGCCTCGCAGAGCCGCCGGCGCCGAGGTCGAAGGCACGGTGCCGCTGTTCGACAGACCGCCCGTCTCCGGATCGAAGGCCGTCGTCACGTTGAACGCGTTCTGCTGGCCGGGTGTCGGCGCCCGGAAGCCGGTGCTGGCGGCGGCGCGCAGCGACACGATGTCGGAAACCTGACGGCGGCCGGACACCTTCGCGTTGATCGTGTTGCCGAAGCCGTCGAAGTCCTCGACCCGCAGCGCCGCGGTGAAGGTTCCCATCTCATCCGGCGAGTCGACCTCGAGGTCGCCGTAGATCGCGACGTTCGCGCGGTCCCAGGTTCCCGAGTTCTCGGGCCGGTAGCCGTTGAAGCCGTTCGAGCCGGAGCCGAACCCCTGCACGGCATAGGGACCGATCTCCCAGGAAGCCGGATCGCCGGCGCCGATGCGGAACTGCTCGTTCCGCCACTCGACCCCCGCGGCGAGGCTCACGTTGTCCTTGACCGGATATGTGACGTCGAAGTTGACGTTCGTGTCCGTCTGCTCGTAGATGCCGGGGCTGAACGAGGTCGGCGTGTCGTAGCCGAGGGATGCGTTCACCGTGTTGTAGATGAACTGGTCGACCTCGCTGTTGCCGACGTTGACGCTCAAGTCCCAGGTCATCCCGCTGTCGAGATAGCCGCGGAGGCCGGCGACGATCGACGAGTCCGTCAGGTCGCCTCCGAACTGGGGCGTGAAGCCGCCGGGGAAGCGCGAGTAGAGGGTGAAGCAGTTCGGATCCGCCTCGATTGCGGCGAGGGCCGCCGGATCCGGCACGTGGCCGGTGACCCCGAGCGCGGGACAGCCTCCGGCGTTCGGCACACCGGTGCTGGCCCACAGCCGGTCGCCGACCAGGATGGAGCCTCCGCCGTCATTGCTGAAGACGCCGGACCGCGTGTGCGGGTTGCGGAAGTAGAAGCCTCCGGTCGTCGTCCGGCTGGCGTAGTTCGCGTGACCGTAGAACTGCGTTCCGTTGTCGAACAGGCTGCCGAAGTTGGCGAACAGCTTGGTGTCATCCTCGAGCAGGGGCGAACCCCAGACCTGGGCCGGGTTGCGGATCATCGAGTTGCCGGCGTTGATGATCGCGATCGCATCGTTCCGCTGGACGCTGCGGCTGGTCGGATCGGCGCCGCCGTACTCCATGCTCAGGTTGAAGAAGCCGTTCGCGCCCATCGGCATGCCCAGGTTGGCGGCGACGGCATACGACGTGCCCCTCTCGCCGGCAAACGTGTACTGGCCGCCGAATCCACTGCTGGAGCCGGGGTTCGAGTCCTGGAACTGTCCCGAGCGAACCTCGACGCTGCCGCCGGAACTCGAGTCCTTGAGCTGGAAGTTGATCACGCCGGCGATTGCGTCGGAGCCGTACTGGGCGGATGCGCCGTCTCGAAGCACCTCGACCTGTCGCAGGGCGATGGCCGGGATGACGGAAATGTCCGGCCCCTGGGAGCCGTCCGAGATCCCGTTCCCGAGCCAGGCGATGACCGCGGCGCGATGGCGACGCTTGCCGTTGACGAGAATCAGGGTGTGGTCCGGCGCCAGACCGCGCAGGTTGGCCGGCCGGACCAGGGTCGCCGCGTCGCTGATCGGCTGCGTGCCGACGTTGTAGGACGGGACGACGGACCTGATCCGGTTCGTCAGGTCGTTGTTTCCCTGGCTGACGAGCTCGGTCGCGGGAATCACGTCGACCGGCACCGGAGATGCGGTGACGGTTCGGCCCTCGGTACGGGTGCCGACGACGACGATCGCCTCGCCGAATTCGGGTGTTTCTTCAGCCGTTTCGCTCTCGTCCTGCGCTTCCGCGTCCTGGGCCAGAAGCGGCGCGCCCGGACAGAGGGCGAGCAGGACAAAAGCAAGGGACAACAGTAGGGGCAGGCCGGCTTGAGGTTTCTTCACGAGTGACTCCTATGGGGGATCAGTTGATGTGGCCGTGCGTAAGTATATGCCAGCGAGGCCGGTTTGGCACCCCGTGGATGAAAGCGGAAGTTTACCCGACCGTTGCCGACCGTTCCCGGCGCCGCTCCAGGTTCAACGCGGACTTCTGCCGCCGGCTGCCGGGGAACCGTCGTGAAGTGAGGTCTGGCATCGGGCCGCCTCCCGCTTCCCGCCTCCCGGATTGCAGCGGATTCCGGGCGTGCGCGGGCGCCAGTGGCAGGCAGGCAGGCAGGCAGGCAGGCAGCGGATTCCGGGCGTGCGCGGGCGCCAGTTCACTCTGTCCGCGCGTTGCTTCCACGTGGTCGCGGATTCCGGGCGTGCGCGGGCGCCAGACCGTGGGCTCGGGCACGGAGTCTGCCGGCGGACACTTCTCCGGGGCCTTGGGCAGAGCTGTTCCAAGGTCGGGAACTCCGATGTCCGAGGTGCGGGAACCACTCCTGTGTGGGAAGATCGGTGCTGGCACGACTCTGCTTTCGGTAACGAAGGTACCCTGCCCGCACGCGGCGCGAAGCGTGGGACTTTGGAATGGTCCTGCCGGGGCCAGGGAGGCTTGCGTTCTTCAACCGAAGTGTTAGCTTCCGCGCCCGCCAGCCCCCCGCCGGCGTACGGGGGCGGGTAGGGAGAGCGTATCGGCCCGAAGCGATACACCCAGCCCCCCGCCGGCGTGCGGGGGCGGGTCTGGTTGCGGAAAGATCACTGGTTGTCGGGATGGAGGATCGGAATGGAGAATGAAGGAAGCATGAATCGGGCGGCCACGCTCAGGCAGGTCCGTTCGGGACGCGACCAACTCCGGAAGTCGATCCCCGTCCTGCTGCTGGCCGCAGCCGTGGCCGTCGCGCTGGCTGCGGCGCCTGTTTCGGCCCAGGAAGCCGAGCCCGAGGAACCCGCGGACGGCGAGGGCGCAGAGACGGCCACCTTCGACGAGGCGATCGTCGTCGTCGGCAGCCGCGGCGAGGGTCGGTCCGTCGCCGAGTCGATGGTGCCGGTCGACGTGCTGACCGGTGAGGACTTCCTCGCCCAGGGCGATACGGACGTGGCGAACCTGGTGCGCAACCTCGCGCCCTCCTACAACGTGAGCATGCAGCCGATCAGCGACGCGTCGTCGATCGTTCGGCCGGCCTATCTCCGCAACCTGGCGCCCGATCACACCCTGGTGCTGGTCAACGGCAGGCGCCGGCACCGGGCCGCTGTGATCCACTGGCACGGAGACGCCGTCTCGATCGGCGCCCAGGGCCCGGACCTGTCGGTGATTCCGGCAATCGCGCTGCGCCAGGTGGAGGTGCTTCGCGACGGCGCCTCGGCGCAGTACGGCTCCGACGCGATCGCCGGCGTGATGAACTTCATGCTGAAGGATGCGAGTTCCGGCGGTTCCGTCGAGATTCGCAACGGCTCGTACGGCGAAGGCGACGGCGATCTGTTCACGGCCGCCGCCAACTTCGGTCTGCCGCTGGGTGAGAACGGCTTCTTCAACGTCAGCATGGAGTACGGCAGCACGGATCCGACGGACCGGTCGATCCAGCGCCGGGACGCCGCGAACCTGATCGCCGCCGGCAACACCCACGTACGTCAGCCCAAGGCGCAGATCTGGGGTTCGCCGGAGGTCGCGGACGACACCAAGCTGTTCCTGAACTTCGGTCATCTCTTCCCGAGCAGCGGTCGCCAGTTCTACGGCCACGCGAACTACGCCAGCAAGACGGTGAACGGCGGCTTCTTCTTCCGCAATCCGAACACCCGGGGCGGCGTGTTCAGCAACGACGGCGGCAGCACGCTGCTGGTTGGCGATCTGCTCGACGCCCAGGACGGCGTGCTCGACGGCTCCGCCGGCTGCCCGACCGTCGCCGTGACCAACCACGTGCCGGACCCGGTCGCGCTCGGCCGCGTGTTCGACGATCCGAACTGCTTCTCCTACCAGGAGCTTTTCCCCGGCGGCTTCACCCCGAACTTCGGCGGCGACAGCGAGGACATGA
Organism: uncultured Thermoanaerobaculia bacterium; assembly: GCA_951813015.1. Lineage (GTDB taxonomy): Bacteria > Acidobacteriota > Thermoanaerobaculia > Multivoradales > Multivoraceae > Multivorans. Next base: position 43,475 of record CATOTG010000008.1, read on the forward strand.
GCATCGTGGCCGGTCTGCGCGGGGCCACCTCCGGCGGCGTCGGCTGGGACCTGAGCGTGAGCACGGGAGAGAACGCCGTCGACCACTTCATCAGCAACACGGTGAACGCGTCGCTGGGCCCGGACAGCCCGAACAGCTTCTCGCTCGGGACCTACACCCAGAGCGAGACGAACCTCAACTTCGACCTGACCTACGCCGTGTCGGAGCGCGTCGACGTGGCCGGCGGCGTGGAGTGGAGAGACGAGGAATTCGAGATCGGCAGGGGCCAGCTCGAGTCCTACCAGATCGGTCCGCTGGCCGGTCAGGGTTTCAGCTCAGGGTCGAACGGCTTTCCCGGTTTCAGCGATATCGCGGCCGGCGCCTGGGGCCGCTCGAACTACGCGGCCTACGGCGACATGGAAGTCAAGGGCCTGAACGGCCGCTGGACGATGGGCGCCGCGCTCCGGTTCGAGGACTTCGAGGACTTCGGCACGACGGTGAACGGCAAGATCGCGGGCCGCTACCAGGTCACGGATCGGATGGCGCTCCGCAGCAGTCTGAGCAGCGGTTTCCGCGCGCCGACGCCGGGTCAGCAGAACGCGTTCAACGTGCAGACGCAGTTCGACACGAGCATTCAGGATCTGGTGAACAACGGCACGATTCCGTCCACCTCCGCGGTGGCCGCGCTGAGGGGCGGCGAGCCTCTCGAACCGGAGACGTCGCTCAACTTCGCGGTTGGCACGGTGTTCGAGAACGGACCGTTCGCGATGACGTTCGACCTCTTCCGCATCGACGTGGCGGATCGGATCGCAGTCACCCAGAACTTCCAGTTGACGCCGGAGGAGGTGACCACCCTGGTTGCCGAGGGGGTGACGAGCGCCGCGAACCTGCGGAACTTCCGGTTCTTCGCCAACGACTTCGACACCGAGTCGACGGGCGCCGACCTGGTGCTCACCGTGACGCCGGAGTCGATGGGCGGCCGCACCAGCTTCGCGGCGCTGGCGAATCTGACCCAGACGGACATCGTCCGCGCGAATCCGGTCACGTTCAACTCGCGCCGGATCCGGGATCTCGAGGAGGCGCTGCCGGAGAGCAGGTACAGCATCACCGCGAAGCATCGTTCGCTGAGCGACCGCGTCCGCTATCTGGCCCGCCTGAACTACTTCGATCGCTGGTTCGACCGCGACAACAACGAGAGCTATCCCGGCGAGAACACGCTCGACCTGGAGGTCGGCTTCAGGCTGCGCGACGGTCTGCGCTGGGTGTTCGGCGGCACGAACGTGCTCGACACGTACCCCGAGGAGAACACCTTCGCCCTGAACGTCGGCGAACTGTACAGCGAACGGACGCCGTGGGGATTCAACGGCGCGTTCTGGTACTCGCGGCTGACCTACAGCTTCGGAGGTTCCTTCTAGCAGCCGGTTCGCCTGTGGCGCCGGGCAGCAAGGCCGTGGCCGTGCGCCTGTTCCCTCCGCGGCCCGTTGCGGGGCTGCGGCAGGTACCCGGGCCATCTGCGCGGCAGAAGGCAACACGGAGAGTTCCGGCGCGCGGGCGCCGGGTGAGGTGGGGGCCGGAGTCGAGGCCCGGCTGCTACCGTCCGGGGAAGGGATGGGCAGTGCCGGGAACCGCAGAGCAAGTCAAGGACAGCCGCGTCTGCGACTGACCTGGCAGCGCGCCGCGCTCTGGATCCCGGTTCTGGGTCTGACGGCGGCCGTGGTCGCCTTCGACCCGGCGGACTGGCCCTACACGGTGGGCGACGAAGGCGTCTACGCGATGCAGGCCCAGAGCCTGGCGTTCGACTTCGACCGGCGGTACGAGGCGTCGGACTACCGGCGCTACCTGGAGACGACCGGCAAGGTCCCGGACCCGCTGATCCTGCAAAGCAGGGACGGCGGAGACAGCCTGGTGTACGCCAAGCCGGTCTTCTACTCGCTCTTTCTTTCGCCCTTCGTACGCCTCGCGCCGGAGCGGGGGCCGATTGTCGCGAACCTCGTGTTGCTCATTCTCGCGGCTCTCCTGCTGGAGTGCCTGCTGCTGCGGCGCGTCGGCGCCGATGGACCGCTGGTCGCCGCGTTCCTGCTCTTCTTCTCGGTCACCTTCGGTCACGTGTTCTGGGTTCACGCCGACCTGTTCTACCTCGTTGCCACGGCGTTCGGGCTCTGTTGCCTCGATCCGTGGTTCGAGGGCGAGCGGCTTCCGCCTGCCCGGCTGTTGGGCGGCGGCGTTCTGCTGGCAATCGCCGGATCCGGCCGACCGTTCTACCTGGCCGTCCTGGCCGCCGTGCTGCTGGCGGCGGCGCCAAGCCTCCGGCAGGCGTGGGGGAGAAGGGCCTCGGCGATCGTCCTCGGTGGCGCCGCGGCGCTGCTCGCCGGTTCGGCGTGGTTTCACGTAGGGAGTGGCGGCGCCTGGAGTCCCTACGTGGGCGAACGGCAGGGATTCAGCAGTGCGACCGGCTATCCGGACATCGACTTCGACCGGCAGGACTGGCCCGAACTGCTGGCGGCCCGGGGCGACGCCTCCTGGCTTCGGGAGGGATTCCTGTTGCCATCCTTCGACGCCGGGCTGCTCGGACACAACCTCGTCTATGCCGCCCTCGGGCGGAGCATCGGCATCGTGCCCTACTTCCTGCCCCTGGTCGTCGCGTGCGCCTGTCTCCGGCGGGGTTCGCGGCGCCGCTGGCTGCTGGTTGCCGTCGCACTGGGTCTTGTGGCCTTTCTGATCAAGAGTCCACACAACTTCTACGGCGGCGCCGGCGCGATCGCCAACCGCTGGTTCCTTCCGCTCTATCCGGTGTGCTGGTTCCTCTTCGAGCGCGCGCCGGCTCGGCGGTGGCTCGCGGCCTCGGCGGTCGTCGCGGCTCTCTTCGTCGGTCCGCTCTGGCATTCCGCCGCTGCCTTCCCGGTCGAGATCGATGCGGAGTCCGGCGCCCGCCGGCTGCGCTACGTCTCTTTGGCAGCGAAACGGCTCCTGCCGCTCGAGACGTCTCAGATCCACCTGAGCTCAGCGCCGGGGGACGTCCAGCACGGCGACCTCCGGGTACGGCTGGTCGGCAACGGCCTCTGGCCTCACGGCGACGGCGGCATCCGCTACCGGCCCGGGGCGGACGGCGAGCTGTTGATCGGATCGCCGGCGCCGCTGGCCAGCCTGACGGTGGAACTCGTGCCGGTCGAAGCGGGGGTTGCTGAGCCGATCAGCGTCGTCGTGGAGCGGCCGCGCCGGATCGCGCGCCACCGGTACTGGTACGGCGGGATTCCGCTGAACTACTACCGACTGGCGCTGCCCGAGGTTGCGCAGGGCGGCGAGCGCGACGTGTTCCTCACTCCGGCCTTCCGCTGGGACTGAACGCGGGTTGGGACTGAACGCGGTTGGGACTGAACGCCGTTGCGACACCATCCGCTCCACCGGGCGCCCGGCGTTGGTAGTCTGACGAACATGAGGCCGCTTCGTTTTCCGCTTCTCCTGCTGGCGGTGACCGCGTTCGCCGGCGGCGCCTGGGCCCAGGATCCCTGTGCCGACTGTCACGCGGCGCAGGAACTCAACGAAGCGGAGGAGTTCCATCTGCGCCAATGGCGGAACTCGGCGCATGCCGCGGCCGGGGTCTCCTGCGCGGACTGTCACGGAGGAAACAATTCCACCTTCGTTCAGCTCCGCGCGCACAAGGGGGTGCTGAACAGCGGTCACCCGAAGAGTCCGACCCATCAGTGGAACCTGCCCCGGACCTGCGGCCGCTGCCACGACACGGAGTACCTGGCGGTGCAGGAGAGCGCGCATTTCGCGCTCTTCGAACGAAAGGTCCGCGCGGCGCCGACCTGCCGCACCTGCCATGGCAGCGTGGCCGTGCAGTCGCTGGGCGAGGGTGGGTTGCAGGCGCGTTGCAACCGCTGCCACGGTCCCGAAGCCGACCATCGCGAGGCTGGAACGTCCGGGCAGGACGCGCTGGCGAAGGGCGGCGAACTCCTGGCGCGGATGCGGGCCCTTCGCGGCGGCCGCGCCAGGGTGTCGCGCGACATCCTGCGGGTGCAGGATCCGTCGGATCGACATGAGGCCGCCGATGCCCTGTTCCAGGTGAACCAGTCCTGGGAGGAGGCGGTCGAGGCGGGCCATGCGTTCCACTGGGACGATTGGGACGCCGCTCTGGGCGAACTGGAGGACCTCCTCGGGCAACTCGAGGGCGCCCTCGCCGCCGGCGACCGCTGATCCGGGCGCAGCCATCGTGTCCACGGCGGAGCCGTAGATCTGCACGCAACCGCGTCATCGCCTTCGCGTCGCTCTCCGGCGACCGGCTTCAGGCGCTTTTCGCGGACCCGTCGTCCGCGGTTCCCTCTGCCTGTCTGAGCGACCGGAGGAGCGAGACCGCCATCAGGACTCCCACGACCAGGAGCGGCAGGGAGACGACCAGGGTCGCGGACTGGATCACGCGCAGTTGATCGTTGCCGCCTTCCTGGCCGATGAACATCAGGGTGATCGGCAGCACGCCGACCGCGACGGCCCAGAACAGGCGGTGCCAGCGAGCGGGATGTTTGCCTTCCGTCAGGTTGCGGGTCGCCGACGCGGCGAGGCAGTAGGAAGCCGAGTCGTAGGTCGTCGCGATGAAGACGATCGCGACGAGCGCGAAGACCGCGAGCGCCGCGGTTCCAAGCGGCAGGAAGCCGATCGTTTGGGCGATCGCGGTGTCGCTGCCTGCCGCCTGGGCGATCTCGCGTACCGGCAGGGCCCCCGACAGATCGAGGTGCATGCTGTAGTTGCCGAGGATGCCGTAGAAGACGGCGCAGCCCAGAGTGCCCAGGATCAGCATCCCGAAGACCAGCTGCCGCACCGTGCGGCCGCGCGAGATCCGCGTGACGAACAGGCCCATGAACGGCCCGTACGCGATCCACCACGCCCAGTAGAAGACGGTCATGTCCTCGATGAATCCCGTCCTGGCCACGGGATCGGTCCAGGTGTTGAGCCGGATGAAGTTCTCGAGCATCAGGCCCATCGAGTTGGTGCCCGTGCGCAGGAGGAAGTTGGTGGGGCCAACCATCAGCACGAAGGCCAGCAGGAGAATCGCCGCGATGACGGAGCCGTCGGAAAGGGGCTTGATGCCGCGTTCCAGTCCCAGGTAGACGCTGACCGCGAACAGGGTGACGCAGACGACGAGGATCCCCACCTGGAGTCCGAACGTCTGCTCGACGCCGAAGACTTCGCTGACGCAGGCGGCGACCATCGGCGTGCCGAGCCCGAGCGAGGTCCCCGTGCCGCCGACCAGCGCCAGGATGAACAGCACGTCGACGATGCGGGCCGGCGCGCGGTCGTAGCCTTCGCGGCCGATCAGGGCGTGCAGGCCGGTGCTCAGGCGCAGGGCCGGGGCGTGCTGGCGGTAGTAGGGGATGGCAATCGCCACCGCCGGGAAGCAGTAGAGCGCCCAGGCCGAGATCCCCCAGTGGAAGATGCCGTAGGTGGCGGCCCACTCGACGGCCTCCGTGGAGCTGGGGGCGAGGCCGAAGGGCGGCGCGTCGAGGTAGGTGACCCACTCGATCGTCGACCAGTAGAGCAGCCCCGCGCCGATGCCGGCGCAGAACAGCATGGCCATCCAACTGAAGATGTTGAAGTCCGGCCGGCTGTCGTCGTCCCCAAGCCGCTTTGCTCCATGACGGCTGAAGGCCAGCCAGAGCAGGAACACGGTGACCAGCAACGTCGCCCACTGGTAGAGCAACCCGAACCGCTCGGTCAGCGATTCGTAGGCGCTGACGACCAGGGCGCCGCCGGTCTGGGGCGACAGGGCGAGCGGAATGCAGACCAGGGCGATCAGCCCGGCGCTGACGCCGAACGCGATGCGGTCGACGCGTGGTGGGCGCTCTGCCACGCAGTCAGCGGGCGACCGGCGGGGCGGCGGCCAGGTTCCTCAGCGCTAGTTCCACGGTATCGACCGCCAACAGGTACTCGTCCAGTTCCAGATGCTCGTTCGGAGTGTGGTCGAGTGTACTGTCTCCCGGTCCGTAGGCCACGATCGGGCAGCGCCAGACGGGCCAGACGATGTTCATGTCGCAGGTTCCCGTCTTCACGACGAACTTGGGCCTGGTCTCGGGACCGACGGTGCGGATTGCGCCGAGAAAGGCTCGCACCAGGGGGGAGTGACGGTCGGCGCGGACGCCCACCTCGTAGCCGCGCAGGCTGAGTTCCAGGCTGGCATCGCCCTGCTCGCAGCGGATCGTGCCGGTCGCCCGGAGCGCATTCAGGTCGGAGAACAGCGGACCGTCGATGTCCGCGGCGGCGCCGCCGAACCAGTCCTCGAGTTCGGCGATCAGTGCGGCGACGTCGAAGTCCACCGGCAACCGCAGACCGTAGTCCGCCCGGACCGTGTCGTAAAGGCCGTCGGTCGTCGTGTTGATCGTGCGCAGGCTGGGCAGCACGCGCTCGAAGGACGTCCGGCCGCCGCCTTGTTCGGCCACCGCCTCCAGGCGTTGCCAGAGGTCGAAGGCCGTGATGCCGACTCCGGCCTCCGGGCCGGCCGTGTGGCTGCTGGGTCGCCGCGCCAGCAGGTCGATCAGCAGGCGTCCCTTGTAACCGAGCGTGACCCGGTGCCAGTGGCTTGGTTCGCCGATGATGCAGAAGTCGGGCATCGGTTCGTCGCGACCGTTCAGACGCTTGAGCAGGTGGTGCGCGCCTCGGGAGGTGGCCGCCTCTTCCTCCGTCGCTCCGGCGACGATCAGGCGCAGGTCGTGCGCGCGCGCCCAGTCGCCGCCGAGCCGGGCGGCCGCCGCGACGAAGGAGGCGAGCGGTCCCTTCGCGTCGACCGAACCACGCCCGTGAAGGATTCCGTGGGTCGATCCATCGGCTTCGATTCGCACCGGGATGTTCCCCGGTACGGTGTCGATGTGGCCAAGCAGGACGACCAGGCGGGAGGCGTCGGGGTCGCCGAGTTCGCCGACCGCGTTCAGCGCGCCGTCGACCTGGCAGCGCTCCAGGCCGCGGGTCTCCATCTGCGAGGCCAGCCAGCCGCTGGCGGCGGCTTCGTGACGGGAGAGCGAGGGCACCGAGACGAGGCCCCGCACGAGCTCGATCTCGGACCGGTCGCGTTCCGCGTCGCGGTGCCGGGAGGGAAGGCCCTGGCGCGCGCCGGCGCCGACGGCGTGAGGTGCAGCCGGCGCCGGCCCCGCCCCGGTCGTGCCGGTCCTGGCTGCATCGCGTCGGCCGGAGCTGCCCGTGTGACGCGCAGCTCCTGATGGAACCCCGTCCATCGTCATTCCGCCCGCAGGACGGCGTCCAGAGCCTCGGCGGCGCGCTCCAGTTCCTCCTCGCGGACGATCAGCGGCGGCAGCATGCGGATCACGTTTGGCCCGGCGGGCAGGGCCAGGATCCGGTGTTCCGAGGTCAGGCGGGCGAGATGGCGGCCGGCGCGCTGGCGCAAGGCGACGCCCAGCATCAGGCCGCGGCCGCGCACCTCGCGCACCCGCGGGTTCGCGGCCAGCCGGTCGCGCAGCGAGTCGAGGAAGCGGGCGCCGACCTTCGCCGCCCGGGCCGGCAGATCGAGCGCCCGCATCGTTTCGATCACGGCCAGACCGGCGGCGCAGGCGAGTGGATTGCCGCCGTAGGTCGAGCCGTGGCAACCGGGTCGAAGCGCGTCGGCGACTCGCTCGCCGTAGGCGATCGCCCCGAGCGGGAAGCCGCCGCCGATGCCCTTGGCGAGCGGCATCAGGTCCGGTTCCAGTCCGGGCGTCCGGCGGTGGGCGAACCAGCTTCCGCAGCGCCCGAAGCCGGTCTGCACTTCGTCAAGAATGAGCAGCGCCCCGTGCCGGTCGCAGGCACGACGCGCCGCGAGCAGAACCTCGTCGCTCAGCACGCCGACGCCGCCCTCGCCCTGGACCGGCTCGAGCAGGACCGCCGCGGTTTCCCTGTCGACCGCCGCCTCGAGCGCCTCGACTTCGGGCTGGACGAAGACGTTGTCGTGGAGCAGACCGGCGTAGGGCTTGCGGGCGGCGGGATTCCACATCGTCGCCTGGGCCCCCAGGGTGCGGCCGTGGAAGCCGTTTCGAAGCGCGACGGTGCGGCTGCGCCCGGTCACCAGGGCGGCGAACTTGAGCGCGCCCTCGACCGCCTCCGTGCCGCTGTTGCACAGGAAGACCCGGTCAAGCGAGTCGGGCAGCACGTCGGCCAGCGCCTCGACGTACGCGGCCCGGTCTTCGCTGGGCATGTTCATCGGGCAGTAGGTAAGGCGCTTTGCCTGCGCCGTCAGCGCCTGGACCATCGCGGGATGGTTGTAGCCGAGGCAACAGACGCCGTAGCCGGCGGTCAGGTCGAGGTAGCGCTCGCCGTTGGCCGCGATGAGTTCGCAGCCCTCAGCCCGAACGATGGGAGACGTCGGCTTGCGCGGCGCCCAGGCGCCGAGGCGTCGATCCTCGGCGCCGGCGATCCCGGTGGCGGCATTGGTCTTCATCGCGTGGGCCTTTCAGGCGCTCGGTTTTCGACCTCGGCGCCGGCGATGCAGGTGGCGGCATCGGTTTTCGTCGCGTGGGCCTCTGGGGCGCTCGGGTTTCGACCTCGACCGGTCGGCGATGCAGGTGGCGACGTCGGTCTTCATCGCGTGGCCTCCGCTGCTCCGTGGCTGGTGACCTTGGAACGCACGACGACGTGGGTGCCGGCGCCTTCAAGCGCGGCCCGCACCGGGCGTTCGATGCGGCCGTCGGCGAGAACGACCCGTGACAGTCCCCCTCGCAGCGCTTCCGCTGCGCCCAGTACCTTCTTCTTCATCCGGTCCTGGGCGGCCGCCATCAGCGGTTCGAGCCCGGCATGGGCTTCAGGGCCGGTCAGTTCGTCGCGAGCGATGTCGAGGCGCGATATCAGGGAGGCCTCGTCGGGAAAGTCGGCGAGCAGGCCCGGGGCGCCGGAGAGGTACACCAGGGTCGAAGCACCGAGGGCGCCGGCAACGGCGGCCGCCGCCCGGTCGCCGTCGACGTTGACCGCCTCGCCGTCGAAGGACGATCCCGGCGGCGTCAGCACCGGCAAGTACCCGCCGTCGAGCAGTAGCCGCAGGAGCTCCGTGTTGACCCGATCGACCGTGCCCGTCCAGTCGTCGCGCAGCACGAGTCGCCGCGCGCCGACCCGGATGCGCAGCTTGTCCTTGCGCCGGCCTTCGAACAGGCGGCCGTCGAGGCCGGAGAGCCCGACCGCAGGGATGCCCCGGCGCTGCAGCTGTTCCACCCAGCGCTTGTTGAGCAGCCCGCAGTAGACCATCTCGAAGATCTCGAGCGTGCGCCGGTCGGTGCGGCGGCTGCTGTAGCCGCTCTCGCTGGTCACGAACTGCGGCGGATGCCCCAACTGCTCCGCGACCTCGTTCGTCGTCTCGGCGCCGCCGTGAACGAGGACCACGGCGCGGCCCGAGTTGAACAGCTCGGCGACGTCGGAGGCGATCGCGTCGAGGTCCAGCGACTTGCCGCCGCCTGCCTTGACAACCAGCGGCGACTCGCGGGCCTCGCGGCGTCCGGTCGGGGTTTCGGTCGGGCGGGACTCAGGCATGCGTGTTCCTGTTCCTACACCGGGTGCAGGCCGGGGAAGGACAGACCCTCGGTTTCCGGGAATCCGCACATCAGATTCGCGCACTGCACCGCGTTGCCTGCCGCTCCCTTCATCAGGTTGTCGATGGCGCACAGGACGACCAGGCGGCCGGTCCCCGGATCGAGTTCAAAGCCGATTTCGGCGTGATTGCTGCCGGCGAGAATCTTCGGTTCGGGATAGCGGTGAATGCCCCGCCGGTTCTTGACCAGACGCACGAAGGGATGCTGCCGGCAGAAGGAACGGCAGGCGCGGAAGAGCTCCCGCTCGGCGGCCCTGGCGTTCGCCGCGTCGGCAAGGAAGAGGTGGCTGGTCGCCAGAACGCCGCGCACCATCTCGACCGAGGTCACGGAGAGGTGGACGCGGCCGGCGGCCTCGACGCCGCGCACGGCGAGCGCCTGTTCGACTTCCGCGGTGTGGCGGTGGCCTGTGGGGCGGAAGCTGCGCACCACACCGGATCGTTCGGGGTGGTGGGAGGCGTCCGACGACGACGCGCCGCCCTCGCTGCTGCCGACCTTCAGTTCGGTGACGAGACCGCGGCGCCAGTCGACGAGACCGCGTTCCGCCGGTTCGGGTTCGAGCAGCGGCAGCAGCCCGAGCAGGGTGGCCGTCGCGTTGCACCCGACGCCGCTGACGCGGGAGGCGCCGGCTACCGCCTCGCGGTCGAGTTCGGGCAGGCCGTAGACGAAGCGATCGAGCCATTCGGGCGCCGGGTGCGACGCGCCGTACCATTCCTCGTAGGCCGATGACGAGCGGAGCCGGAAGTCGGCCGACAGGTCGACGATCCGCGGGGCGAGTCCGGAGTAGACGTCGATGTCGCCGGCCGCGCTGCCGTGGGGCACGCAGAGAAAGAGCAGGTCGCAGCGCTCCAGCTGGTCGAGCGTGCTGTAGCGGAGGTCGGTGTGGCCGCGGAGGTTCGGGTGCGTGAAGTGGACGAAGGAGCCGGCCAGCCGCCGCGACGTGACCCCTGCCAGCTCGAACTCGGGATGGCCGAGCAGCAGCCGGAGCAGCTCGCCGCCGGCGTAGCCGGAGCCGCCGACGATGCCGGCGCGCATCGTCACGCGTCGCTCCCGAACCGGCCGGCGTCGAGGACGACGTGGACGATCTCTACATCTTCCGCGCGCATTGTCACGCGTCGCTCCCGGGCCGGCCGGCTGGCCAGCCGGTGTTGGCCACCCGCTCGACGAAGTCGATCATTCGGGCGGGAATGTCGACGCCGGTCGGTTCGACCGAGTTGCGGAACTCCATCGTGTGGTTGACCTCCAGCACCAGCAGTCCGCGATGTCTGTCCTCGACCAGGTCGACGGCCAAGAGCCCGCCGCCGACGGCCGCCGCGGACCGCCGGCACAGGGCGGCCAGTTCAGGGGTCACTGGACAGTTCGTCGCGCTTGCCCCGCGGGCCGTGTTCGTGACCCAATGCGGCGCGCGGCGGTAGATGGCGCAGATCGCCTCGCCGTCCACGACGAACGCCCGGATGTCGCGTTCCGGCTTGTCCACGTACTGCTGCAGGTAGAAGATCGAGTGCTGGTAAGAGCCGAGGGTGCTCTTGTGCTCGAGCAGCGCCTCGGCCGCGTCGCGATCGTTGATCCGGGCGATCAGCCGGCCCCAGGAGCCGACGGTCGGCTTGAGTACCACCGGGTAGCCGAGTTCCTCGATCGCCTGCAGCGCCGCTTCCGGCGTCGAGGCGACCCGGGTGTCCGGAGTGGGGATGTCCGCGCCCTGCAGCAGGCTGGACGTCCGCAGCTTGTCGCCGCAGTTCTCGACCACTTCGATCCGGTTCACCGTCGGCACGCCGCGGTCGGCGAGCACTCGCAAGTGGACCAGGGCCCGGCTGTGGCTGAGCGAGCGGTCGAAGACGACATCGAAGTCGAAGGCCGGTTCCAGTGCGCTCGAGCCGCCGAACGAGAGGACGATCCTGCGGTCGTCGATCAGTTCGACCTCCGCACTCCGGCGCTCGAGCTCCCGGAACAGGAGCTTCTCTTCCGGCCGGACCCGGCTGTACAGGACTCCGATGCGCATCGCCTGCCGGCTACTCGCCCCAGTCCTCTTCTTCTTCAGGCGCCAGCTCCAGGGTCACGGGATCGAGCTCGATCACCTCCAGGTCGACGCCGCAGCCGGCGCATTGAACGATCTCGTTCTGCATCACGGCTTCGAGCTGGATGTCGTCGAAGCACTCGGGGCACTCGGACCGGGCGCTTGTGGTCTGCAGTTCCATGTCGGTTTCCTCGGTTGGTGGGAGGCGTTCAGCAAGGCGGCGGTGCAAGAGCGGTGCAAGAGCGGTGCAAGAAAAAAGGCCGGCTCATCCTCCTGGATGGCCGGCCGCTCAGAGAATGTCGCGTTCTCGATCTACCAGGTCACCCGGGGTCGTGTCCCGGACGCTTCGCGCCGCGGCAGCGACCCTTGCCGAGGGGAGCGGTCGAGCTTGGCCGCCTGCCCGACGACAACGTCCCGTCCGACGACAGCGTCCCGTCCGACAACGACGGCCCGTCCGACAACGACGGCCTGCCCGACGAGGACGGCCCGCCCGAACAGGTACCCCGCGATCTCATCGCGTTCGGTGCGCTTGCGCGCACGCCGGCTTCGGAGGGGCCAGGGTAGAAGGAGGGTTGCAGAAACATGATTGCTGCCCGGGTTGGAGCGGGCGGAGAGGCTAGGAAATCAACACTGCGCTGTCAAGCTCCTCCGGGAGCATTCGCAGCGCTGCGGTTGAGCAGCCGCGCAAGGAAGCGCGCAGCGAACAGACGGGGGCAGCAGGTGTCTCATCCGGCCACTCGGGAGTGGTCACGGTGGCCGCGAACGGAACATGACGCGGGGATGATGATCGCCTTGTTACGATCCGCCGCTTGAACACGCTCTCCCCTGTGGTTGGCCCAGGCCCTTCAGCACGCTGGGAAGACCTGCTTCTCGTCTACCTCCACGACCCCTTCGACAAGGCGCTCGACATCCGGGGGCATGAGCGCCGCGCAGCCCGCTACGCCAGCGCGGCGCTGGGGCGTGACGTCTCTCCCGGCGAGATGAAGCGGGCTGCGAGCCTCGGCGACCGCCTGGCTGCGATGCACGAACGGGTGCCGATGCCGACCGCCGGCGCCGGCGGCGAACGGGCGGTCGGGCCGGCTGACGGCCTTTCCCTGATTCACCCCTTGAGCGCCGCCGCGGTGGCTGTGGGCGGGCGACCGATCGACCCGGGCCGCGCCGAAGACCTGATCGCCAGGATCGTGGACGGCCTGGCCAGCCCCCGGGAACGTTTCCTCGCGCTGTGGCGGCTGCTGCCCGACCGGGTCGCGGAGGAACTCGGCAGCGACGCGGCCCGCCTGCCCGCCGACACACGACTCCCGGACCACACGCTGTTTCAACACGCCGACATCACGGCCGGCCTTCATTCCGCCGCCTCCGGCAGCCACGGCATGGCCTGCCTTTCGTTCGCCCTGGGGCCGGTGCAGCCGTTCATCGCCGCGGCGCGAAGCGTCCGGGACCTGTGGACCGGGAGCGCGATTCTCTCCTGGCTCGCGTTCCAGGCGATGAAGCCGGTTCTCGAACGGTTCGGCCCGACCGCCTTCGTCTATCCGGCCCTGCGCGGCGCGCCGCTGGTCGATCTGTGGCTGCGCCGGGAGGTCGGGCTGGCGGACCGGGCGCCGAAGCCGTCGTCGAGCGCCCGGAGGGCGCCCTCGTTGCCCCACCGGTTCGTCGCCCTGGCGCCCTGGGGACGTGACGGGAGCGACGCCGGCGCGCTTCGGCAGGAGTGCCTGGACTCGGTTCGCACCGCCTGGCGGGGTCTCGCGCAGGCGGTCCGCGAAGAACTCGACTGCCGGTTCTCCCCTCTGTCGCCAGGCTGGGATCGGTTCTGGGATCGGCAGATCGACGATGCCTTCGAGTTCCACGTCACGCTGGCGCCGCAGAGCGACCTGAACGACGAGCGGCTCGACAGTCTGCTCGGTGAGGTTCCCGACCATGCGATCCGTTCCCTGGGCGAGGCGATTCCGGTCGAGCACAGACCGCGTTACCTGCAGAACCATGCCGGCAGGTGGCAGGCCCGGATGGAAGTCTCGGCCCGCCAGATGGCCGCTGAACGCTCCGTGCGTCCTGTGCCCGCCTCTTCCGGCTCGAGTGACTGGCCGTCACCGCCAAAGTGCTCGCTGTTCGGAAGCTGGGAACAGATGGGGCCTGCGGAGTTCGCCGCTTCGCGCAGGTTCTGGCGCCAGGCCGTCGACGTGTTTTCGAGTGGTTGGGACGGCGTCAGACTGCGGTCGCGGGAGCGTTTCTGCGCTGTGGCGCTGACCAAGCGCTTTGCGGCCCCTGCACGGCTGGCACGGGACCTTGAGCTCGAGCGCGAGGAGGTTCGCTTTCCGGACACCGCCACGATCGCGGCGCGCAACTGGCTCAGGCGGGCCGGGATCGATCCCGACGCGGAACGCGACGAGCACGGCGTCTGGAGCGGCCAGTGGCTGCACTGGAATCGGCCCGACGAAGGTGGCGAGGACGAGCGACCGGTTCCCGGCAAGCTGTGGCGGCGGATCCGGGAGGCGAAGGGTCGGCAGGCGCCGCCGCCGACCTACTATGCGGTCATCGCGATGGATGGGGATCGGCTGGGCGAGTGGCTGGCCGGCCGCAGGACCCCGCAGCTGCGCCACCTTGTCCATCAGAAGATCCGCGGCTACTTCGAGGCGCTTGGCGGTTCCGGGGCGGCCGCGGCGCTCGACGCCAGGCGTCACGTCGGTCCGGCGCTTCACGCCTCGATCAGCAGCGCGCTCGGCGCGTTCGCCACCGAGTTCGCTCCGGGGATCGTCCGGGAGCACCAGGGTGAAACGATCTACTCGGGCGGCGATGACGTGCTGGCCCTGTGCCCCGTCGATGGTTCGCTGGCCTGCGCCCTGGCTCTTCGCCGCGCGTTCTCGGGCACGGACGATCCGGCCGGCGACGGCTGGCGGCGCTCCGTTGTGAACCCGGCAGCCCGCCGCATCACGATGGGCGCCGACGCATCGATGTCTGCGGGCGTGGCGATCGTCCACTTCCGCGCGGATCTCCGTCAGGCGCTCGATGAGGCGCGCCGGGCCGAGCGGGCGGCGAAGGACGCCGGTCGTGACCGCATGCAGCTGGTATCGGCGAGGCGGTCGGGCGAGCGCGCCGCGGCAGACTGTCCATGGCCCTTCGTGGAACGGGTGGACGGTCTGCGGAAGCTGTTCGAGGGCGGCGCCTCAAACCGCTGGACGTACAAGCTCCGGGCCGAGGCGCCGACCCTCGCATCCGACAGCTTGCCGAGAGCGGCGATGGCGTCGGAGATCCGTCGCCTCGTGGAGCACGGCGCAGTCAGCGGGGGCGAAGCGGGCCGCGGCGCCGAAATGGCCGACCTGTTCGAGCGCTACTGCGAAATGGTCCGCGCGCCGCGCCGCCCGCGGGCCAGCCGCCGCGCCGACCGGGTGCAGGACAGGGCGTCTCGAGCCGGCAGGGATGCCGACTTCGAGCCCGGCGCCGCGCCGAGCGACGGGGTGTGCCTGGAGCGCTTCGTCATCCTGTGCCAGTCGGCAGCCTTCATGGCCAGAGGCCGCGATGACTGACCCGCCGAAGAGCGAGGCCTCGACCTTCCCGCCGCAAACACCTGGCGCGCCTGTCGGTCCGGATGGGCGCCGATCCCCTGCCCCCCGTTCTGCGGCTTCCCCCGCCGTCGTCTCGCTGCTGGTCGAGCCGCTCGACACGCTGTTCTTCGGCGACGGACGGCCGTTCGAACCCGCTTCGCGGGCCGCGAGCAGCCTGCCGACTCCGCAGGCGATGGCCGGCGCCGTGCGCACATGGCTGCTGGGCCGTGCCGGCGCCGACTTCGCGGCCCTCGGCCGGGCGGTCGCGGGCGGCTGCTCGTTTGCCGAAGCCGCGGCGAAACAGGTTCCGGAGGTTGAAGCGGTCGGTCGGTTGGGGCTTCGAGGCCCGTGGTTCACCCGAAACGACGAGCGCCTCGTTGCGATGCCGGCGACCATCGAACGCTCCAACGAAGACCCGGATCGCCTGTTGCGCCTCGACCCGCTCCAGTCGGCGCTCCCCGGCTGGCAGCCGCCCGAGCATGCCGGGCCGGGGCTCGCCCCGCTCTGGTGCAGAAGCCGCGAGTCGACCAGGCGCTGCGGCGGCTACCTGGGCCCGAACGGCCTCGCCCGGTTCCTCGCCGGCGACGTACCCGACGGCGGCGACGTCGTGGCCGCGGAGGAGCTCTTCGATCAGGAGGAACGCGTCGGCGTCGGCATTGACCCGGTGCGCCGCGCGGCGGCGGACGGCTTGATCTACCAGGTGCAGATGCTCCGTCTGCGGCCCGGCGTCGCCCTGGCGGTCGACCTGCTCGGGGCGCCCGCCGACCTGGCCGTCTGCCCGGACGAGCCCGACGTCCTGGCGTTGGGCGGCGAAGGACGGCGGGCCATCGTGACGAAGGTTACGCAAGTCACGAGAGTCAAGGAAGCGAAGGAAGCGAAGACGGTCAAGCCTGCGCCTGAGCTGGTCCCTGAGCCTGAGCGGGTCTTACCCTCGATTCAGCGACGGCGGGACCGCACCCGTCGCCGTCAACAACTGCCACTACAGAAGTGGCAGGCAGTCGAGCGGCCGGAGCGGGCTCGACTTCCGGGCGGCGGCGGCGCCGCCGCCTCGAACGCGGGACGACTCGTCCTTCTGACGACGCCCGGGCTCTTCGGCGGCTGGAAGCCGCCACAGCTGCAACCGGTCGCCGCGGCCGTGCCCGGATATCTTGCGGTCTCCGGCTGGGACCTTGCCCGGCGGGGCCCCAAGCCCACGCGCTTCGCCGTGCCGGCCGGCAGCGTCTACTTCCTGAATCACGCCCCCGGGCTCGATGGGGAACACGGCGCCCTGTGTTCGGCCGAGGACGCCGCCGCCGGCTGGGGCGCCTATCACCTTGGAGAATGGAACCATGCCTGACGCGAAGCTCCTGTTCCTTCACGCCCTGACCGGCCTGCACCCTGGCGCCGGCGTCGCTCTGGGGGTCGTGGACCTGCCGGTGGCGCGCGAACGCCATACCCAGTGGCCGCTCATCCCGGGGTCGAGTCTCAAGGGAGTCCTCCGAGCCGCCTGCAGCGAGCGGTTCAGGTCGATGCGGGCGGGAATCCCGCGGCGGTCCGCCGAGGCGCCGCGAGGCAGCTCAGCGAGCGTCTCCGCCTCCCGCAGGCAACCTCCGGGCGCGCCGGAGGTAGCCGCCATGTTCGGGCCCGACACGAACAACGCCAGCGACTTCGCCGGCGCCGTCTCGCTCACCGACGCCCGCCTGCTCGCCTTCCCGGTGCGCTCCCTGCGCGGCGTGTTTGCCTGGACCACCTGCCCGGGCGCCCTGGAGCGCTTCGCCCGCGACGCGAAACTGCTGGCGGGGGTCGACGGCGCGCCTGAACCTCCACGGGTCGAGAGGGGTCAGGCGGCATGCCCTCCGTCGTGCGACCTCGTCGTCGCCGACGACCGCCTGGTGCTGGAGGAGTTCGAGTACCGGCGCGTCGCGGACGACGGCGCGGCGGAGTGGCTGGCGAGCCGCGTCGTCGAGGATTCGGCGACAGCGCAGCGCCTGCGCCGCAATCTGGTCGTCCTGCACGACGATGACTTCACCTGGTTCGTTCGCCACGCCACCGAGGTGGTCGCGCGCGTGGGCCTCGACTACGAGACGAAGACGGTCCGCGACGGAGCGCTCTTCTACGAAGAGTTCATTCCGGCGGAGACGATTCTTTACGCCAGCGTCATCGCCGCGGCGAGCCGAAGTCAGGAGGTCGCCCTGGCTGCCGACGAGGTACTCGATCTGTTGACGAAGGCTGTCCCGGAGGTCCTTCAGGTCGGCGCGGATCAGACGATCGGCAAGGGACTCTGCAGCGCCCGGTTCCTGGAGGGCGGCGAGCGGGCGCCCGGGGAGGCGAGCTCGTGAGCGCCGCCGGCCGTCAGACGCTTGACCAGCGGCGCGCGGCGCATGCCTGGGCGAGGGTCGACGAGCTCGATCCGAAGCTGGTCGACGGGATCGATCGGAAGCTGGGCGGCGAGTACGCGCGGCAGGCGAAACGCCTGCCCGTCCGCACCCTGACCTCCGGCCTGGGCCACGCGCTGGCCTTCCTGCAGGCGAAATCGAAGGACGGCGACGCGAACAGCCGCCTCGTGGAAGACCTGTCGGACTGGGTGCTGGACCGGCGGAACCTTCCGGCACGGCCGGCAGACGCCCGGGATCTGGTCGAGGCGATCACCAAGGGCGACGCCGTCTTCCTTCAGCTCGCCACGGACGAGGCGCTGGCCTACCTCCAGTGGTTGACGCGCTTCGCGGAGGCCCGCTTCGGGAACGAGGAAGGAGACGAGTAGACGTGCCGGACGGACGACAGCGGCCAGGTCCCGGCGGCCGGCGCCGAGCACCGTCTCCTCGATCAGTCGCTCGATCTCCGCTGCCTCCGCGTGGGATCGCTCGCTATCTGCGGATTCTCCAGCGCGCGACGCTCATCGAGACGCGCGGGCGCCGAGACGCGGCGTGAGCGAACTCGTCCTGCCGCGGGCCGTGAGCGACCTCTTCCGGAAGGCGCCGGATGCGGACCGTCATCCCGGCCTGCTGCTCGACAAGTTCACGCCGCCGGGGGAGCAGAAGGACCAGCGCAGGGCGCTTGATCGGATCTGCGCGGCCGGCGGCCACGCCGACCTGCTGAAGTCGCTGAGAGAACGGCGGGCGGCCAGCCTGCGCGCGTTGGACGCGACGAGTTTCCATGCCGAGACGGATGGCCCGCTGACCCTTCACCTCGCGCGTGCCTCGGCCCTGGAGAACGCGGGAATCCACCTGCATCCGCTCTACGGCTTCTGCTGTCTGCCCGCTTCCGGCCTCAAGGGCATGGCGCGGGCCTGGGCGGAGACGGTCTGGCTTGCCGATCAGGACGATCAGGCCGGGGCGTGGGGGCGGATTCTGCGCGTGTTCGGCTGGGCTGCCGGCAGCGAGCGGCACAAGACGTGGCGGCAGGCCGGTGTCGGGGACCCGGAAGGCTCCCGGACCGGCGCTGTCGTCTTCCACGACGCCTGGCCGGTTGAGTGGCCGCGGCTTGAGCCGGACATCACGAACAACCACCACGTGGAGTACTACAGGGGCGATGGCGACCCCGGCGACTGGGAAAGCCCTGTCCCGGTCTACTTCCTGGCGGTGAAACCGGGCGCCAGGTTCGACTTTGCGGTGAGCCCGGGACCCGGCGGCGGGCAGGAGTCGGCGGAACTTGTCGCGCTTGCCTCCGAGTGCCTCGCCGGCGCGTTGTGCCACGCCGGCGCCGGAGCGAAGACGAATGCGGGCTACGGCCGCTTCCGCCTCGTGGACGTGTCGACAGCTCGGGCCGGCGCCGCCGGCGGGAATGGCCGCTCACACGTCATCGAAGGGTCGGTTCCGCCGCCGCGGGCCGCGCGGAGGACCTCCAGTCACCGCCTGACTCTGGCGACGCCGGCCTTTCTCGCCGGCGCCGCGCAGGGGGAGTCGGACTGCGACCTGCGGCCGGCGACCCTGCGCGGTCTGTTGCGCTGGTGGTGGCGAACGCTGCACGCCGGCCACCTGGACCGGAAGCGGCTTCGCGAACTGGAGACCGCGATATGGGGCGATGCCAAAACCGGCGGCGCTCTGGCGATCAGCGTCAGCGGGAAGCGGAACGCGAAGCCCTCGCTTTTTGCCTACAAGGATCGCTACCGCATCAAGCCGGACTTCGCCCGTCGGCATCGCATCGAGCCGCCGAAGGACGGGAAGACGACGCAGGGACTCTTCTACGCCTCCTACGGCATGGACGAGAGGAACCGGAAACGCTGGTACGTTGACGCGGACGCGGCCTGGCGCGTCACGCTGAGCGCCAGGCGGAGCCGAATGGGCGCCGGGGAGAGGCGAACGGGCGCAGGGGAGAGCCGAACGGGCGCCGGGGAGAGGCGAACGGGCGCCGGGGAGAGGCGAACGGGCGCCGGGGAGAGGCGAACGGGCACCCGGCGGAGCCGAGCGGGCGGCAGCGGCGGGAGATCCATCGAGGCGGACGACGTGCTGCGTCAGGGTGAGGCGGCTCTCTGGCTGCTGTGCCGCTTCGGCGGGGTCGGTTCCAAGGCCCGGAAGGGCTTCGGTTCGTTCAGGGACCTCGATGTGGACGGCATCGACGGCGTGAAGGCTTGCAAGCAAGCGGCCAGGGACCTGCGCGAGGGTCTTCGCCTGCCCGCGGGCGGAGGGGTCGGATCGCCGAAACTGGAAGAGATGATCCCGGTGGAGAAGCAGACCTCGTGGACCGATGCCTGGTACGCGCTGGATCAGGTCGGCGCGATCTACCAGCGCCTCGTGAAGAGCTTCGCCGGGCGCAGCGACCGGCCGGCCGGCGGAGGGGTTCGGCCGGACGAGCGACGCGCTCTCGGCCTGCCCCGCCGCGTCGGCAGGCGCCAGTCCCCGCCGGCACACTGGAAATTCCCCCGCCACGTCCGCGACCGCCACACCTCCCCGGTTCATTGGAGCCTGTCCCGCGAGGGCGACGGCGGGTTTCTCGTTCGTTTCACGGCGTTCCCGGCCGCCAGCCTGCCCAACACGAGCGAGAGCAGGAGGGTGCTGCAGGAGGCCGCCGAACGCGCCGGGAAAGATCTGGCGACCTCCGCCGCCGGGCGCCCCGGCCCGGCCGCTGGCCCCGCCGCCGGCCCGGGCGGTTCAGGGCCGGGCGGAGGCCCCCGCCGGCGGCGCCGGCCCGGCCCCTCGGTTCCGCAGCCGTTCTATCGCGTCTTGTCCGCAACGTCGGGCAACTTCCCGAAGGGGGGCGAACGAGTCGAGTGTGTGCTTCTTGAGGAAAAGACGAAGAAGGGAGGCTGGAGAGCGAAGCACGAACCGAGCGGCGCCAACGGTCCGATCCTGAACACCGCCGAGGTTCCGGCGAACGCTCAGCCCGGACAGACGGTGACGCTGGTCGTGAACAGGGCCAACCCGCACGATTCCGCCTTCCGGTGGCCATCCGGAGATGCCGGGCGCGCCCCGAGCGCCAAGGCGAGTCCCCGCGGCAAAGGCCGCGGAAGGCGCCGTCGATGACTCCGGGGCCGCAGACATCGAGCGACTCGAAGTCGAGCTCGCCTCTCGAGAGCTCGAGGCCGGCATCCGGACCCGGCTCGCCGGTCTGCAGTGTCCTGGTTCTCACCGTCGGCACCGGCAGCCGCGACGACCCGGAGGGGACGCTGTTTGCGCCGCTCCGCAAGTCGATCCGCGAATCGGGTTGCCGGCGGGCCGTGTTGCTGCCGTCGAGCGTGACGGCGGAGCTCGCGGACCGGTTCACCCGGCGTCCCGAAACGCCGACCGACGTCGACCTCGAGGTCCGGCCGCTGCCGGAGCAGGCCGAGTTCGACGCTGACCGCGCCTACGCGCACTTCGACTCCGTGCTCAACGAAATCCTCCGGGAGGAGGACCCGCAAGCCGTCCGCGTCGACTTCACCCGCGGCACGAAGGCGATGAGCGCCGCCGCGGTGCTGGCCGCGGTCCGCTGGTCGATTCCCCATCTCGTCTACGTCGACGGCGAACGCGAACGCGACGTTCGCGGCATGGTTCGGCCCGGGAGCGAGGTCGTGCGCCGCCTCCCGACGACCACGGTCGACCGGCATCGCCGGCTCGACCTTGCACACGGCCTGATGAGCCGCGGCAACTTCAGCGCCGTGGTGGAGTTGCTGCCCGGCGGCAGCGCGCCCTTTCCTGAGATCCGGTGCGCAGCGGGGTTCTATGCCGCCTGGGACCGGCTGGACTACCGGCAGGCCGCGGATTCGGCCGTGCCGGGCGCTCCCCGCTCACAGGGCTCGCGGGACTGGACCCCGCTGTGGCCAACGCGGGAGATGGAAGGCTGGGTCCAGGACCTCGCACGCGAAGTGGACCGGAGCCAGCACAAGGCCATGGCTCACCGACTCCGGTTGCTGATCGTCGATCTGCTCGCCAGCGGCGAACGCCGGGTGCGCCACGGCCAGCATGAGGACGCCTTCGTACGGGCCTACCGGGTGCTGGAACTGATCGGCCAGGCCCGCCTGTTCGACCATGGGCTGGATTCGGCGAATCTCGACCCCGGCCATGAGGCGGTGCAGCGCCTGCAGCGCAAGCTCCAGAAGAAGAAGTCGCGCCCCTTGGGCCGCACGGCCGGTAACCTGACCGCTGCCCGCTTTCAGGTGAGTCGCCTCCTGAACGAGCTCGGTGATCCTCTGGCGGAGCGTCTGCTGCGGTACGACAAGGGAAGGGAAGCCGCCCGGAACGACAGGCGGGCCGGAACGAGCGATCTCGTTCCCGGCAACCGGAACAACAGTCTCCTCATCCACGGCTTCTCGGCCAAGGCGCCAACGGAGCCAGGGTCACTGGAAGCAGTCCTCAAGGAACTCGTCACACTCGCCCGGAAGGACGCAGAGAACCCGTCGACACCTGGAGGCGCGGGCAACGACCGGTCGGGGAACGATAGGGCCGTCCGTGGCAACCTCCTTGACCGTCATGCCGGCGACCTGTTCGACCGGCGCCTCCGCATCGCCCGCTCCATGCCGCCCGGCGACGCCCTGTCCGCTGTGGACCCCGCCGACCGGGATCCGGCCCGCTCCATGCCGCCCGGAGATGCCTGATGCCGACGCTCTACGTGACCCGGCCCGGCGCGGTCGTGCGCAGGGCGGCCTCCGGCCTGGTTGTCACCACCGATCGGCAGCAGGAGAACGGGCGGATCAAGCGGAAGACCCTGGCCGAACTTCAGCCGCACCGCGTGGACGCAATCGGCATGATCGGCCGCTCCCACATGACGACGGACGCGACCCACCTGTGCCTCGAGAAGGGGATTGCCGTCTCCTGGTTCAGCCCCGGCGGTCGCCTCAGGGGCCGGCTCGTGCCGCCGGGGTCGAAGACGGCCGAAGCGCGGCTCGCCCAGTACGCGCTGACCCGCACCCCGGACGCTGCGCTCGAACTCTGCCGGACCTTCATCTCGACCAAGCTCCGCAACGGCGCCGCGGTGCTGTCGGCCCTGCGGGGCAACCGCCCGGGCAGGCCGTCGCTGGGCGAAACGATCCGGAGTCTGCGCAAATCGGCCGACCGTTCCGGCCGAGCCGCCACCGCCGAGACCCTTCTCGGCCTCGAAGGTGACGGCGCCAAGACATACTTCGCCGCCTTGGGCGGGTGCTTCACGAGTGACATCACGTTCTCCGCGCGCGTCAGGCGGCCTCCTCCCGATCCGGCCAACGCGCTGCTCTCCTTCGGCTACGTGCTGCTGGCGAACCGCCTGGCGGGCCTGCTCGAAGCGAAGGGCCTCGACCCGTACGTCGGCTTCCTGCACGCCGTCCGCTCGGGTCGGCCGAGTCTCGCGCTGGACCTGATCGAAGAACTCCGGCACCCGATCGTGGACCGCTTCGTGCTCCGGATCTGCAATCGCCGCCAGATCCGCCCCGACCACTTCGAGCCCGACCCGAAGCGGCCCGGCGGCATCAACCTGAACCGGGAGGCTCTCGGTATCTTCTTCACCGCATGGGAGAAGCTGATGAGATCGGAAGTTGCCGGCTCGCCCGAAGGTCGGACCACCGAGGA
The DNA here is from genome assembly GCA_951813015.1 of uncultured Thermoanaerobaculia bacterium. Taxonomy (GTDB): domain Bacteria; phylum Acidobacteriota; class Thermoanaerobaculia; order Multivoradales; family Multivoraceae; genus Multivorans. The sequence continues at coordinate 66,489 of CATOTG010000008.1, forward strand.
GACTCTCTGCTGCCAGGTCGACCGGATGGCGGCCCACGTGCGGCACGGCGATCCGTACCTGCCGTTCGCTCTGCCGGAGAAGGCATGAGCGCGCGCCGCTACGTCGTCAGCTACGACGTGACGGACAATGGCCGCCGGAACCGAATCGCCAGGCTGCTCCAGGGCTTCGGCACCCGCATGCAGAAGAGCGTCTTCGAGCTCGTCGCCGAGCCGGACACTCTCGCCGAGTGCCTCGACGATCTGCAGACACTGCTGAAGCCCGACGAAGACAGCATCGCCATCTACCAACTCTGCCGCCGGTGCTCCACCGACCGCAGGTACCTCGGCATGGCCGCGAATCGGGCGTCCATCGGCGAGGAGGAGGTCTTCATCGTATGATTCCGACTTCGCTCCTCCTGACCTCTCGGGCGCCCGTCTCTGCCCCTGGGTCAGGAAAACGGCACAACCCACTGGCTATCCAGGAGTTGGCAGCATGCCTCCGCCCCCGTAACCACCAGCGCCGACTCACATCGCCCTGCACCCGAGCCGATCAGGATTTCTCACTCCGCATCCTGCTGGCCGCACACAGCTTGCGCCAGCCACCGATGCAGGAACCGCCCCGACCAAGAGGGGATTGAAACCCAACAACGCGGGCATGCTGGCCGCGCACTGGCGCGGGATGCAGGAACCGCCCCGACCAAGAGGGGATTGAAACCCGCCCGTGGCGGTGATGACGAAGAAGACGTTCATGTCAAGATGCAGGAACCGCCCCGACCAAGAGGGGATTGAAACTCGGCGAACTCGTACCGCGTCTGGGGCGTGCTGTCCCATGATGCAGGAACCGCCCCGACCAAGAGGGGATTGAAACCTGACCGACCGTCGCGTTGTAGGCAGCCGTGAATTTGTGTGATGCAGGAACCGCCCCGACCAAGAGGGGATTGAAACCAGGCAACCCGCGCCCGAAAAAGATGTCATCTTCAAGATGCAGGAACCGCCCCGACCAAGAGGGGATTGAAACTCTCGGCCTCGTCCCCGGCCCAGAAGTACGCGTCCCGGATGCAGGAACCGCCCCGACCAAGAGGGGATTGAAACGCGCTGCGCCCGCGTCCGATTCGCCTTCGCGGTCCGCGATGCAGGAACCGCCCCGACCCACTGCTGTCCCACAGACTTCAGGGCAACGCAAGTTGTAGTTGAGCAGTTTCTCGGTTTGGCGGGTTTCGTTCGGGCTGTAGCAAGTCGTTGAGCGTTCGTCGTTCGAAGAGATTGAGTTGAAGCAGCCGGAGGATTTCGCTGAGCCGCCACTTGAGGCGGTTCGAGAACTTCAGGTAGGCGAGAATCAGGTAAACGCACATGGCGATCCAGATCTGGGTCAACACGGCGTTGCGGGAAGTGCCGAGAAAGCTCTTGATGCGGAGGTTCTGTTTGATCCACTTGAAGAAGAGTTCGACCTGCCAGCGGGCCTTGTAGATGTCCGCGATGGTCCTCGGCGCGAGATGGAAGTTGTTGGTGAGGAAGACGTAGTGCTTGCCGGTCTCAGGGTCCCGATAGCCCACCCGCCGCAGCAGAATCGGGCACTTCTTCCGGCTCTCCTTGCTTGTGAGCGCGATGGTCTGGTCCGAAGTCACGCCGCGGCCGGCCGCGTACGAACGACGCTCCCGAACCGCGTACCTGACTCCCCGCTTGAGCCGCGTGACCGGAAGAACCCCTTGTGCGTCAAGGGATTTCAGCCAGCCGAAGTCCTGGTACAGACGGTCCGCAACGATGATGCTCCCCTGCGGCAGCCGCAGCGTCTGCGCGACCTCGATGTCCGACCCCTTCCCATCCGTCACGCTCACGAACGACGGCAGGTGGCCAGCATGGTCGAGGCCGACATGGACCTTGATCGCCCCCTTGCTCTTGCTGTGCTTCGCCCACGGAAACACCGCAAGGCAGAGGTCAATGTGTGTCGCGTCCGGGGACAGGAGCGGGTTCTTGAACCGGAACCGGTGGCCGGGCGCGACGCCCCGGCAGCGGTCCAGTAGACGGTTGAACTGCAGCTCGAAGAGCTCGTGAGGCTGGTCCCGGTTGACGCGCGAAAGCAAGGATCGTGCGACCCGTCCGACTCCGAGATGGTAGAGCTTTTGTTTTTGGGCCTCCAGATTCGCCACCACATCCCGCAGGCTGCACCGACCCGAGAGCTGCCCCATCGCCATCGCCACGAACTGGCTCCACCGGCTCATGGACCGGAGTCTCATCCCTTTGTGGTGCCTCCGGGCGTCCTGCTCGAACTCATGTCCCGACACCATCTTGAGAAGCTGTCCGAGTACGGTGCCATGATGTGCCATGGGTCTGAAGTTTCCTTGTAGTCATTGGCTTCCTCGACCAAACCAATGCCCGCAAGAGCCAGATCGTGGATGCGAGCATCGTGAGGCGCCGCGCCAGCGCAACATGGGCGAGGAGAACGAAGAGGTGAAGGTCGGCGAAACGCCTTCCTCTCGGTCGGCGCGCAAGCGCCTGGTTGCTTCGAGAGCGCACGAACGAGCTTCTGCAGGGTCTTCTGAATTCCTGGGCGCGGAACTGCCCACGGCCGCGGCGTCTGCCGGGTTCGGCATTCTGAATTCCCTTGTGTTCATTCACGCATCGGTGATAGATTCTGAGCCTTCGTTCGAAGGCCCCGAGGGGCGCGCGCCCGGCCTCCGAAGCAGCACTGACCATATCAACCAACAACGACTGACGACGAGATGATTGACAATAAAACCGGCTTGAACCCCAAGGAGCGCCTGGGCGAGGAGATCGCCGAGCTCGCGGGCCGCATCGACGCGGCCACCTACCAACTGCTTGTCCTGATCCGCGAGTTCGATGAGAAGGAAGGCTGGAACTGCGGCTTCCTGAACTGCGCGCAATGGCTCGTGTGGCGCATCTCGCTAGCGCCCGGCGCGGCTCGGGAGCGGGTGCGGATCGCCCGGGCCTTGGGCAAGCTGCCACTGATGAGCGAAGCGATGAAGCGGGGCGAGCTTTCGTACTCCAAGGTGAGAGCGCTCACCCGCGTCGCCCGGCCCGACACGGAGAAGGAGCTGGTCGACCTCGGCAGGGCCGGTACCGCGGCGCACATCGAGCAGGTGGTCCGGGCCTGGCGGAGGATCGACCGTTCGGTCGAGGCGAGCGACGACGAACTCCGCGACGCTTCCAGCCACGTCTCGACCCACATCGACGAGAACGGCATGGTCGTGATCCGCGGTCGTCTGGCGCCGGAGGCGGGCGAGGTGCTGATGAAGGCGCTCGAAGCGGCGGGCGACAGGCTCTTCGCGGAACAGGAGCGGGAGGACCGCCCGCCCGTCGGGAAGGTGCGCGCCGACGCACTGGCTCTGGTGGCGGAGAGCGCGCTTGCGGGTGGTCTCGATCCTGGAACCGGCGGCGACCGCTACCAGGTCGTCGTTCACGTCAACGACCGTGAGTTGGAAGCCCCGGAACCCGCGGCCACGAAGAACCGCCCCCGTGTTCCCGCGGGAACGTCGCGGCAGCCTGAAGTCCAGGCCAACGGAGCGGCAGGAGTAGACGGCCACGTTCCCGCGGGAACGTCGGGGCAGCCCGAAGTTCAGGCCAACGGAGCGGCAGGAGTAGACGGCCACGTTCCCGCGGGAACGTCGGGGCAGCCCGAAGTTCAGGCCAACGGAGCGGCAGGAGTAGACGGCCACGTTCCCGCGGGAACGTCGGGGGACCCGGCGCGACGCTCTGTCGCAGCCGAATCTGCCAGGACCGAATCTGCCGACTGCGCGCACTCCGCCGGCGCCTGGGTGGGCAGGTCGCATGTCCGCGTTTCCGCTGAAACGGCTCGGCGCATCGCCTGCGACGCCGGGAAGGTCGTCATGCAGCACCGTTCCTGGCAGATCCTGAGCGTCGGCCGCAAGACGCGGACCATCCCGCCGCCCATCCGCCGCGCCCTGGAGTTCCGGGACCGAGGCTGCCGCTTCCCCGGCTGCACCTCGCAGCACTGCGACGCCCACCACATCGAGCACTGGGCCGACGGCGGCGAAACCAAGCTCTCGAACCTCGTGCTGCTCTGCCGCCGACACCATCGCCTGCTCCACGAAGGCGGCTTCAGCCTGCGCATGGACGACCAGGGCGCCGTGGGTTTCTACAACCCGCGCGGGCGACTGCTCGAACGGAGCCCGGCGCCGCCGGTCGTCGTCGGCGACGACGACGCCCGGGAGTTGATCGAACACCTGGAGGATGCGGGCATCCTGATCACCGGCGACGAATCGATACCGGCCTGGAACGGCGAACCGATGGACCTGCGCTACGTCATGGAATGCCTGTGGAGACCGCCGCCGCACCTCGAAGCCATCGTGGCCCGGGAGCGGGGTACGTCCAAATCCGCTTAGGGCGAGATGCAGCGACCGCGGTCCAAGATGCAGAAACCGCCCCCGACCAAGAGGGGATTGAAACAAGGCTGGGGGGCCGCCTTCAACGCTCTTGCAGGGTCGGCCGAGGAGCGATGCCCGTGTGGCGTGTTCCGCGCCACAGGCGACCCGCGTTTGTGTGCGAGTCATCGGGCACACGGATGGCATGATGCCGGACGGGATGCATGGCCCATCGATGCAGCGCGACTCTTGCCGCGGGCGGCGAGGCGGCGGTGCTCGTCGTCCGGCCTAAGCTACCCGGGTGCTCGTCTTGAGCTATGCCAGCAGGCGCTCCAGTTCGGCGATCCGAGCCTCCGCGGCCCTCCGCGCCGCGCGTTCCTGATCGGCACGGGCGCGTTCCTGATCGGCGCGGGCGTGTTCCTGATCGGCACGGGCGTGTTCCTGATCGGCACGGGCGCGTTCCTCCGCGGCGCGGCTTTCCTCCAGCAGCCTGGCTTCTTCGGCCGTTGGCAGGAAGCTGCCCGATTCCGCATCGAGGAAGCGCACTCCCTCGCAGCCGGGCCTGAGCGTCACGCCCAGGCCCAGGACCTCGCTGGTGTAACCGACCGTGAGTCCCCCGCGTGAGCGTTCCGCACGGGACCACGGGGTGATCGGCTCGTAGCGAGGCGTCCCACGGCCATCCGGACCGCCGGCACGCAGCCGGAAGCCCTGAAGCGCCGGGTCGATTGGCCTGCCGCGCACGCGTCCCTCGTCGTCGGCCCCCTCGAACACGAAGTACTCCCGCACTCCCATGCGCTCGTAGATCGCCTTCTTGTCCACCAGGTCGCGCCGCCGCGTGGACGGAGACAGGACCTCGAGCACGAAGCACGGGGGCGGCCCCTCCACCCAGATCCGGTAGTTGATCCGTAGCCGTTTCGACACGCCGAAGACCACAAACACGTCGGGCGCCAGAACCTTGTCGAGATCGCCTTCGTCGTAGTAGAGGTTCTGGTCGCCGCCAACGTAGGCCTCACGGTCCTCCAGCCAGATCTCGAGCGCGTCTTCGATCTCCCGGCAACGCAGTCGGTGGATCTTGGAGTGGGGCACGGTCTCGAAGTCCTTCGGCGACCACTCGAACGTCCCTCCGGCCCCGCGACCGGGGCTCGACCCCCTGGCGGGAGGCGACTCTACCGTCGCGACCGGCCCAGCGGCAGCTTTCAACGTTACCGGTTCATCCATCGTTCCACTCCGCCTTGCACGCAAGACTAACCGATAGCGAATACTGGTTCGGCGGCCCGACGGTCGAGAGCCCGGTACGTCGTCTTGAGCCTGACGAGCGCCACGCGCTGGCCCCGGAAGTCGTGGGCGACTGCGGCGTCGGCCGCGCTGAAGAGGATGTCGGCCCCGACGCTCGCGGCCGGACCCGCGGCGTGGTCTCTCGCCGGCGGTCCCGGCACGTTGTGCAAGGCTTTCGGTCAGGTGTTGGCGATGGATGTCGAGCGCAGCCTGCGGGAACTCCTGGCCTTCGTTCGGGTGCGGCCACGTCGGCTGTCCCTCGCGACGCCGGGGGTTCGGGCCACGGCGCCGATGCTTCGCGGGGTCTGGGGGGCGGCGCTTCGACGGCTGGACGAGGGAGCCTACGAGCAGGTGTTCACGGGCAGACGCAGCCGGACGGGTTTGCCCGGATACATCGTGCGCCCGGCGTCTCCCGACCCGGCGGACGCTCCGGCGGTCGACTGGATTCTGTTCGGAGAGGCGTCTGATCGGGAGGCGGTCCTGCTGCAGGCATGGCGGGAGGCGGCGGCCCGCGGGCTTGGGCCGCAGCGGCGTCCCTTCGTCATTCGACGCATCCGGGAGTATGCGCCGGATGGCGGGCTTCGCGTGGCCGGCGAGTCCGTCGAAGGCTGGTTGCTCCAGGACGCGTCGTGGCCGCTGCCGGGGTCGGCGCCGTGCCGACTCACGTTCGACGCGCCGCTGCGCATTCTCAGGCAGGGCCGACTGACTGCGGCGCCCACGGTCGCGGATCTGGCGGTCGCAACTCTTCGACGGGTTCGGCCGCTGCTGCGGGCGGCGGAACGGTCGACGCTCGACACCCTCCGGCCGCTGGTTCTTGAAGTTGCCCGGGACCTTCCCGCCTCCCCCTGGCACGGGCAGCGACTCGATCTGCAGCGTTGGTCCGGGCGCCAGAAACGGGAACTGGAGGTCCGGGGCGTAGCGGGTTCGATCGACCTTCCCGACGGCCCGGGCGGCCTTCAGCCCCTGTTCGCGGCAGGCCGCTGGCTCCATCTCGGCAAGGCGACGACGGTGGGCCTCGGACGTCTGGAGGTGGCCGCGCTCGGGTCGCCGAGGTTGAGGTTTTAGCTCAGCGTGGCTGTGCGCAGACCGTCGATGGCGAGTTCCTCGCGGTCGGCAGGCCGGCCGCGCGAACGGTGACGGGAACCGGGTGTCCTGGCGCGGACGGGGCCCGGGACGGCGGAGCGGCTATCGCGGGCGTCGGGCGACGAACGCGAGGTGGCGGGAACCTGGCGCGGCCGGGGCCCGGGACCAGACCGTCGGACGTGGATACGGAGCGGGTCTCACCGAGGCTCGCGACCGTCTTCGGTTCTCGTCACCGGCGCATCGGCCTTCTTCCAGGCCGTGAAGCCGCCGCCGATGTGGGACACGGGCGCCAGCCCCATGTCCTGGACCGCCTTCGTCGCGAGGGCGGAGCGCCAGCCGCTGGCGCAGTGGAAGATGAACTCCCGGCCGCTGCCGAAGATGTCCTTGAAGTAGGGGCTGTCGGGGTCGACCCAGAACTCGATCATGCCGCGCGGGGCGTGGAAGGAACCGGAGATGAAACCCTCGCGGGCCCGCTCGCGGATGTCGCGCAGGTCGACGATGACCGCTCCCTGAGCCACGCGCTGCTGAGCTTCGGTCACGGTCACCGTCTCGATTGCGGCGTCTGCTTCCGCGACGAGCTGGCGTACGCCCCTGGTGATCGCCATCCGCGTTACCGGACCTTGCGGACGATGTCGCCGACCCGCACGGTTCCCGGCACGAGGACTCGCGCGTAGATGCCGCGGAGATTGCACCGCCGGCCTTCCGGTTGGGCGGTGAACTTGAGTGCCTCCGCGCCGAAGCGCCGGGCGTACTTCTTGCAGCCGGTGTGGGGCAGGGCGGTGACCTCGATCACCGCTTCGCCGAGGCTGAGTTTCGCGCCGGGCGGCAGATTCTTGACGCCGAGGTCGAGGTCGACGAAGAGCTGGTCGCCGGCCAAGGGCCAGCGGTCGCGGCTGCCGGCGATCAGGTCGGCGAAGCGGGAGTTCGTCAACGTGAGTTGCGCGGCCGGATCGGGGGAACCGTCCTCGGTCACGTAGCCCTTGCGACGGTCCCAGGTGTCGCCTTCCAGGCCGGCCTCGAAGCTGAGCCGGCCCTCTTCGACCGCCTCGCGGCGGTTGACTCCGGGGCGCCGGACGATCATCTCGAGGGCGCCGCCGTCACTGGGCGATTCGAGAACGTGGCCGAAGCCGGCCTCCAACTCGGGTGCCGTGCGGTGGTCTGCGGCGTCGGCGGTCGGGCCGCCGGCCGCACTGCTGGCGCCTCTCACGGTGTTCTCCCTATCGGACGTTGAACTCGCGGCGGATGTATGAGCCGTTGCCGCCGTTCTCGTCCCAGAGCCCGATGGCCACCCGGTGGTTGCCGCGCGGGATCGGGTACTCGAAGCTGACGGCGAAGAACTGATCTTGCGCCTGTACCCAATCGCTGGCGGGGATGGTCAGCGGCAGGACGATGTGGCTGGGGGTCATCTGTTCGCCGTCCTCGGTCAGCACGGTGGCGACGACGCGCACCTGGTCCGTGCGATTGCCGGCCTGTTCGACCATCGCCAGCCTGTTGAGGGGGACCGACACGGTGAAGTCGACATCGTAGAAGCCGCCGGCGCCGGTGTCCCACTCGATGCTGTCGATTTGCAGCGCGTGCGGGTTCTCGGTCCAGCCCAGCAGGAGAGCGCCGATCGTCCGCTCGGCGATTCGCTCGCGCAACGAGCGGGCGACGTAGCTGGTGCGGTGCCTCAGACGCAGCTGCCGCGGCCTCGGCTTGACGCGGATCTGGTGGACCGAGCCCTCGATGAACTCGTCCAGCACGTAGCCAAGCGAGTAGTAGGAGCGGAGGTCTTCGGCCGCCTGGTCGAAGAATGCGTCCACGTTTCGTCCCGAAACCCAGGCCCGACCGCCCGTGTCGCCGGCGAGTTGGTGGAGAACGCCCCGCAGGTCGGACAGGTAGGTCAACTTCTGCTGATCCGCCACCCGCTCCGAGAGCGTCGCCGCTGCAACTTCCGTTGCGGGAGGCTTGAAGGCGTAGAAGGAGACGCGATAGGAGTTGGCGCGCGCGGCGATTTCGGTGAAGCGGGAGCTGAGATCGAACGTGGACAGCCGCTGCTGGAAGGAAGTGGTGGTCAGCGCCGCGGTGCCCTGGATGTTCGAGTTCCGGGTGTACAGGTTGTTCGGCGCGTCGAAGCCCTCCGGGGCGTCGACGGCGCGGTTCTGCATCAGTTCGACGCCCGTTTCCTCCCGTCGGCCGGCAACTCGTTTCTGAACATGTTGCAGGAGGCGGTCGAAGGGGCGCGCCGGCAAGCCGTCGCTGATCAGGAAGAAGGCCTTGCGACCGGGAACCAGGGCCAGGGATTCCACCACCGTTTCGATCGCGTCCGCCGTACGGGCGCTGTCCTCGTGGAGGACCCTGGCGTAGGCGACCATCTCGTTGAGCGTGGCGCGCAGGGCGCCGATGCTGCCCGCCGACCGGCGGGGGTCGGCGTTCAGTTGGTCCATCAACTGCAGGAAGCTCTCCTGGGACCGCCGTTTCAGGTTCTGCGCTTCCGTGAAGACCTGATGCGCGGCTTCGACGCGGTTCAGGCCCTGGGCAAGGGCCAGGTGATCCCTCGTCAGGTCCTGCATCATGCGCAGCTCGCCGTCGAAGGCGACGACCATCGCGTGGACCGGAGCGGCCTCCTCTCCTGCTTCGAGCTGGCCGCGTGCGAAGTCCTTGATCTGGTCGAGGACCGCGGAGCGGCTGGCGACGGAGAGGTGCGTGTTGTCGAAGAAGAAGGCGATCGACAGAGGTTCGTGCAGAGGACCCGCGGCGGGGCCGTCACCGTTGCCTCCGCCGCGGCTGAAGTAGTTGATCTCGACCGGCCTGTCGTTGTCGAAGACGCGGAAGTTCTGCTGTGTCAGATCGCGGGCCGGCTGGCCGTCGCGATCGGTGGCAATGATGTCCACGTTGACCACGGTGACCTCGACGATGTCGCTCAGGTCGCCGACGCCGCGGCCGACCGGAGCGTCCTGCACCGCCTCGGGGGCCGGAATCGGCTGGGCCGGGGCGCCGAGTGCCAGAAGCACGCCGAAGAGAGTTGCTCCGATCATCCTGCCCCCGGGCGCCGGGAGCTGCCGGAGGGCGTGTGGCGTTCGAGGAAGGTTCTGACCTGCTCCGCGGCGGCCGGCGCCGCGTCCTCGCTCTTCCACTCGAGGATCAGTTCGCTGTTCGGCGCCAGGGCAGCGATCTCCTCCGCCACCGGGCGGGGGTGGTAGGCGTCGTCTCCCGCCAGGATCAGGAGTGGCGTCTCGATGCCGGCGACGAAGTCGCGGTCGACGTTGAAGGTGAAGTCGCCGCCGTACATGCGCTCGCGGAACGGGGGCAGACACTCCGCGTGGACGTCATCGCGCTCCTGCATGAGAGCCTCCGCCCAGGTATCGAACATGGCGTAGAACAGATCCTGGTTCTCGTGACGGCCGATCGGATTCTGGAGCACTGCGGCGCTGACCCGCGAGGCGTCCGCCTCGAGCACACCGAGGCAGTACGACGAGCCGATGCAGCCGCCCATCAGGTGGCACGTCTCGATACCCAGGTGGTCGAGCAGGGCGAGATGGTCGCCGGCGTAGGTATGCCAGCCGTCGTCGGCCGTCACCGGCGCGGTGGACCCGCCGGCGTTGCGCTGGTCCATCGAGATGACCCGGAAGGACCGCGCCAGTTCGCGGCGCGGATCGAACGGGCTGTTCTCCCAGATCTCGGCGGCTGATCGCATGCCGCCGGGCGCAAAGAGCAGCACGGGGTACCCGGCGCCGGTCTCCCACCAGTGAATTCGGGTTTCTCCTCGTTTGAAGACCGGCATGGATCAAGCGTACCAGCCGAGGTTGGCCGCTGGAGCCGCCGATGGGCCGGGTCTCCCACGCGGACGGGGTCGGAGGCGCCGGCGACGGCATCGGACGACGGACCGAACTCGCTGGAACCTGGCGGCAACGAACTGCGTAGTCTGTTTCAAGCACTTGTCGTGCTTGAAGGGGGGACGAATGGAACGGGAAGAGATGAACGAGGACACCAGCGCTCCGGCCGCGGGCTCGGGCAGCGGATCAACGGCATCGGCGTCCGACGGACCGCCGGAGCCGCCGGAACCGCCGGAACCGCCTGCGCCAGCCCCGGGGCCCACGCTGGCCGGTCAGGTCGCGGCGGGCCTTGCCCTGGTCGTCCTGGGCGGCGTGTTGCTGGCGCTCGAGCGGCAGGATGGCTCGCCCGATCATCTGTTCCTGATCCTGGTCGGCGGGGTCTTCGCCGCAGGCTACTTCTACAAGAAGGCGTTCGGGCTGCTGATTCCTGGCGGAATCCTGATGGGGCTCGGCCTTGGTCTGGCGTATGACGATCTGTACTCGGACTCGTTCGTGCACGGCGAAAGCGCCGTCTTCGGTATCGGCGTCGGGTTCCTGCTGATCTACGTCGTCTCCCTGCTCTACGAAAGGGTGCACCGGTGGTGGCCGCTGATTCCCGGCGGCATTCTGATCATCGCGAGCTTTCCGGACTGGGCTCTGAAGGACCAGATCCTCGACTACTGGCCGGTGGCGGTGATGGCGGTGGGGCTGTTCCTGCTGCTTCGCGGTGTGCGCGCGCGCCAGAAGGCGGCGGAGTCGCGCCGCTTCGACTCCTGAGCGGCGCGCGGGCGCGATCGGGAAGCATGGACTGAGGCCTCGGAGCACGAGAGGCTGCTGCCGACCTGGATGGTGCAGGGGCTCGAAGGTCGGCGCCGGCCCCAGGAGGTCCAGTCGGGCCCGCCGGGTTTCCTGTGTGCTTCAGTTCCCGAGCGGCCTCTGACTGTCCGTCGGCCCGGCAAGCGGATAACATCCCGGCCAACCAATCCGGGTGGCGGTTCGCGTCACCTGCGAACCACTCCCGGCGCCGTCAGCGGGCGCGCGGGTAGCGCCGGAGGAAAGCTGCCGTGGGCGTACAACTGACGAAGGATTCGGTCGACCTGGGCATCGTGGTGCGTGATGCGGAGGCGTCGCTGCGCTTCTACCGTGACGTGATCGGCCTTGAGGACCAGGGCGAGATGCCGATGCCGGGCGGAACGATGCACCGCCTGCTTTGCGGGACGAGCCTGATCAAGCTCGTGTCCCTGTCGAAGCTGCCGGAGGCTTCCGCGCCGCCGGGAGGCATCGCGGGAGCGACCGGCTACCGGTACTGGACGCTGTCCGTTTCGAACCTGGACGAGGTCACCGCCCAGGCGGAAGAGGCGGGTCACAAGGTCGTCGTCTCGCCGCGCGAGATTCGGCCAGGCATCAGGATCTCGATGATCGAGGACCCGGACGGCAACTGGGTCGAACTGCTGCAACTCGGCTGACGAGTCTGCCGACTTGCCGCTCAGCGACAGACAGGCCGCTCGCCTGGGTTCGCCCCGCCGTCGTCGGCTGCCGGTGGCGGCCACCGCCACGATTCTCGCGACGGTGATCCTCGGCGCGGTCGCGGTCCTCTGGTTGCGGGTCGGTCCGGAACCTGAAGTCACGATGACCTCCGATCTGCCCGGCATCGGTCCGCGCACGATCGTGACGGCGACGGCGCGGGCAGGCGGCCGCGGCCTCGGCCCGATCCGGGTCGAGTTGGTCCAGGGCGGGGAGTCGCTCCTGCTCGAGGAGAGAGCGCTAACGCCTCCGGGTCCCTGGTCGTTCGGCGGCGACCCGGTCCGGGAGGCGGTCCTGGAGACCGAAGTCGGTCGCGACAGGGCGCCTGACCTGGTGGAGGGGGATGCCGTCGTGCGGGTCACAGTCGAGCGGCCGGGCACCTTGCTGCGGCGGCCGCCTCCGCAGGCCGCGGAGCTGTCGTTGCCGGTCCGCCTGCGCCCGCCCACGCTCGAGTCGGTCGGGGTGACGGCGACGCCCACGCAGTCGGGCAGCGGCGTTCTCCGCTACACCGTCGGCGCCAGCGCCGTGGAGAGCGGCGTGGAGGTCGGCGACTACTGGTTCCCGGGCTACCTCCTGCCCGGAGGTGGCGTTCAGGACCGATTCGTTCTCTTCGGCGTGCCGTACGACAGTGCCGATCCGTCGACCTTCCGGCTCGTGGCGCGGGACGACCTCGGCAACGAGGCGAGGGCGCCCTTCCTCGGCGAAATCGAGCCGTCGCCGCTCAACTCCTCGACGATTCGCCTCAGCGACAGCTTCATGGCGCGGGTCGTGCCGGCGATCATGGCGCGGACACCTGAGCTGCCGGACCGCGGCGGCCTGCTCGAGAACTACCTGATGCTGAACGGCGAACTGCGGCAGATGAACGCCGTGCGGCTGATCGAGCTGGCGTCCGGTTCCGTGTCGCGGCAGCTCTGGAGCGGTCCCTTCCGGCAGATGCGGAACACCCAGGTGATGGACCGGTTCGCTACCCGCCGGCAGTATCTCCACGAGGGCCGCGTGGTCGACACGCAGGACCACCTGGGCTTCGATCTCGCATCGCGGCTTCAGGACGAGGTGCCGGCCTCGAACGCCGGCGCCGTGGTCCTCGCGGAGTACCTCGGCATCTACGGCAACACGGTGGTGGTCGATCACGGCTACGGCCTGATGACCCTCTATTCACACCTGTCGCGGATCGATGTCGAGGCGGGTCAGGAGGTCGCGGCCGGCGAGCGGCTGGGTCTGAGCGGCGAGACGGGCATGGCCGGCGGGGACCACCTCCACTTCGCCGTCCTGCTCGGCGGTTTGCCCGTCAATCCGCTGGAGTGGTTCGATGCGAAGTGGATCAGGGATCACATCGGGGGCGTGCTCCCGCTCGAGTGAGAGGGCTGCTCCGGCGCGCGGCGGCGCATCGGGAACTCGACGGGCTGCTAGACTCGCGCCCTAACAAGTCGTGCAAGAGACTGTGGTTCCGCCAACCGGTGGCCAAAGCCGGACTGTGCCAGAGGTGAGGGATTAGAACGATGGCCCCCAAGAGTCTTGCGGCCGCCCTGGCGCCGCTCCTGGTTTTCGTGCCGGTCGCTTTGGCCCAGGGGCCGGCAGAGCCCGCTTCGTTTTTCGAGGGCGTGGCGCCCCTGGTCGACCGGTCCTGCATTCGGTGTCACGGGGGCCGGACCGCGACGCCGCTCAGCATTCCGCGTCTCAGCCAGGATCTCTCGGATCCGAAGACGTTCCGCACGTGGCAGCGGATCCACGATCGGGTCGCGAACGGCGAGATGCCGCCTCCGGAGGCCCCCAGGCCCGAGGCGGAGTTGATCGAGGCCGCGCTCGCATCGCTCAGGACCGCGCTGGTCGATGCGAATCTCGAGAGCCGCGGCGACCAGCGCGTTCCGCTCCGGCGCCTGACCCGGCTTGAGTACGCCTACACGATTCAGGACCTGCTCGCCATCGACGAGGAGGTGGCGATGGAACTGAGCCAGTCCCTGCCGGCCGAGGCCGACTCCGGGGGCTTCGACACCGTGGCGGCGAACCAGAGCATGTCGCCCCTGCATGTTCGGGCCTACCTCGAAGTCGCGGACCGGGCGCTCGACCGGGCGATCAGGATTGGACCGCGGCCGGCCACCGGCCGGCGGGAGATCGCCTACGCGGACTCGGGCTACCTGACCTACATGAGCAAGGCGGAGATTCTGGGCGGCGGGATCACCAAGATGCTGGACGAAGCCGCGGTCATGTTCGTCGACGGCGGGTCCACGTACCTGATGCACAGCGAGACCGAGGGCTACAACGTTCCTTACGCCGGTCGCTATCGCGCCACGATCGAGGGTTGGGCGTACCAGCCCAGGGGACCGGTGACCCTGACCGTGTACCGGGGTTCGAAGCAGGCGGCCGCCGCTTCGCTCGACGAGCTGCTCGCCTACTGGGATCTCGTCGGCGAGGAACCGCGGACGGTGCAGTTCGAGACCTTCCTGCGGCCGGGCGATCTCCTCGCGCCGTCGCTGGCCGAAGCGGATCCGCCGCCGGGCGAGTACTTCGACTACTACGCTCCTGAACGGAATGTCGAGAACTACGAGGGGGAAGGAATCGCGCTCCGGACCCTGACGATCGAGGGGCCGCTGTTCGATGACTGGCCGCCCCCGAGCGCCCGGAAGTTGCTGGCCGGCATCGAGTTCGACGATGCCGGCGAGGTCATCCTGACCAAGGCCCCGTACGAGCACGTGGTCGATGTCGTCGCCGAGTTCGCGCCGCGCGCGTTCAGGCGCCCGCTCGCCGAGGGCGAACTCGAGGCTTACGCGGATCTCGCGCAGCCCCTTCTCGAGAGCGGCCGGCCGTTCATCGATGCGGTGCGCCTGCCGCTGCGGGCCATCCTGAGCGCGCCGCCCTTCCTGTTCCAGTCGGGCGACCCGGGCCGGCTCGACGAACACGCGCTCGCGTCCAGGCTCTCCTACTTCCTGTGGCGGAGCATGCCGGACGACGAGCTGCTGGCCCACGCCGGCAACGGCAGCCTGTCCGGCCCGGAGGTCTTCGCCGCTCAGGTCGAGCGGCTGCTCGACGATCCCAGGTCGGAGCGCTTCGTCCACGATTTCGCGGGGCAGGCGTTCCGGCTCTACGAGATGAAGGCGACGAACCCCGACTCCGGGCTCTACCCCGAGTACGACGATCGCCTGGGCCAGGCGATGGCCCGGGAGACGCAACTGTTCCTGGCGGAGCTGATCGCCGAGGACCTCGGCGTGGGGCGCCTGATCGACGCGGATTTCACCTTCCTCAACCGCCGGCTTGCGGAGCACTACGGCATCCCGGGGATCCAGGGGCAGCACCTGCGCAAGGTGACCTTGCCGCCGGACAGCCCCCGGGGCGGTCTCATCACCCAGGCGAGCATTCACAAGATCACCGCCAACGGCACGATCACCTCGCCGATTCCGCGCGGCAACTTCGTGCTGGCGAACCTGCTCGGTCAGCCGGCGCCGCCGCCGCCGGAGAGCGTCACCGCGCTCGAGCCGGACACCCGGGGAGCGACGACCATTCGCGAGCAATTGGCGAAGCACCGCAACGAGCCGGTCTGCAACAGTTGTCACCGGGTGATCGATCCGCCGGGATTCGCGCTCGAGTCGTTCGACCCGATTGGCGGCTTCCGCACCCACTACCGGGCGGATGGCGGCTCGGGCACGACTCCGGAAGGGTACGAGTATCGAATGCCCTACAAGCAGGGGCGCCCGGTCGATGCTTCCGGGGTGACCGCCGACGGCGAGCCGTTCGCCGGAATCGAGGAGTACAAGCGGCTGCTCCGCCGGGACGTCGAGCAGGTGGCCCGCCACCTGGTCTCCCAACTTCTCGTCTACTCGACCGGCGCCGAAATCGAGTTCGCGGACCGGGACGGCGTCGAGGATGTCCTGGCGAAGCTCGGTGACGACGGGTACCCCTTCAGAACGATGATTCACGAGGTCACGAAGAGCGACCTCTTCAGGATGAGGTAGAGGGATGAACCTGAGACAGCCTCTGGACCGCCGCACGTTCCTGCGCGCCTCGGGCGTTGCCCTGGCGTTGCCGATGCTCGAGTCGATGAGCCCCGGGCTGGCCCGGGCCGCGGCCATCGAGCCCCGGCGGATGGTCAACATCTGCAACACGCTCGGCCTCTACAAGGAGGCCTGGTTCCCCAAAGCCGCCGGCGCCGGCTACGAGACGACGGAGTACCTCTCGCTGCTCGAGCAGCACCGTCAGAACTTCACCCTCTTCTCGGGCTTCTCGCACGAGGAGCAGACCGGCCGGCAGCCCCACAACTCGGAGGTCACGTTCCTCACCGCGGCCCGGCGCCCCGGCCTCGACGGCTTCCGCAACACGATCTCGATGGACCAGGTGGCGGCGAACCATCTCGGCTACACGACCCGGTTCCCTTCCGTCGTGCTCGGTACCGCGGCGCCGCAAAGTCAGTCCTACACCAGGAGCGGCGCGATGGTGCCGGCCGAGACGAGCCCGGAGAACCTGTTCCGCCAGTTGTTCCTGCAGGGCACGCCCGAGGAAGTCGAACGCGAGAAGCAGAGCCTGAACGACGGCGGCAGCATCCTTGATCGGCTCAAGTCGCAGACCTCGGCGCTGCGGAGGCGGGTGAGTCTGGCCGATCAGACGAAGCTCGATGCGTACTACAACGCGGTGCGGACGGCGGAACTCGACCTGGCCGAGGTCCAGGCCTGGCAGCAGAAGCCGAAGCCTGCGGTCGATGCGGCGGCGCCCACCGACATCGCTTCCCGCTCCGATCTGATCGGTCGCGTCAAGCTCATGTTCCGGATGATCCCGCTGATCCTGGAGACCGACTCGTCCCGTGTCATCAGCCTGATGATCCAGGACCATGGGGTGGTGATCGACTTGCCGGGAATCAACTCTGACCAGCACAGCCTCTCGCACCACGGCCAGGACCCGGCGAAGATCGCGCAGCTCAAGAAGATCGAGACCGGGATCGTCGAGAGCTTCAGCGACCTGCTGACCGACCTGGGCGAGCGCGGCGACGGCAACGGCTCGCTGCTCGACAACACGACCGTTCTGTTCGGCAGCAACCTGGGCAACGCGAACTCCCACGAACCCAGCGACCTGCCGATCCTCGTCGCCGGCGGTGGCTACAGCCACGGCCAGCACATCGTCCACGACGGCGAGCACAACGCGCCGCTGTGCAACCTCTACGTGACCCTGCTGCAGGGCATGGGCGTCGAGACCGACGCTTTCGGTCAGAGCACCAGCACGCTGACCTGGGCGTGACCCGGGCTGCCGGCCCGGTACCCTGCCGCGCGGTGGAGAAGTTCACGGTTCCGTGCGCAGCCTCATCCCGTGCGCACGAACCGGTAAGGCTGGCGGACCGTCGTCGGGCCGCGGACGACCTCGCGCTCGGGCACGAAGTAGTCCGCGGCGCGTTGCGCGCAGGCCGCTCGATCCCGGATCCAGCGGCGGAAGCGGGCGCCGTCCCGCAGGCCGTAGTTGCAGTCCAACCCTCCCCCCCCCCCTCTTTTCGGGGGGCGAATAGTCGGTCAGCGGAACCTTCGCCCCGATTCCGGCATGGTCGTCGTTGATGTCGAGCTTGCTGCCGGAATCCGGGGCAGAGGTGGATCTGAACAAGATCACGGTGCGCCGATTGAAGCTAACGGCATCTGAACGCGTTTGTGTCGCTTATGGTTGAGGCTGTCGTGCCTACTGCGTTTGTGTGGGTCCATGTCTCGCCATCTGGTCCGGTTACGCGGAGTTCAAAGCCAACGTCCGTCACGGGCGCCACGAATACCCATCGGTATCCGTTGTGCTTGCAACCGTCCAGCACCTTGACCAGAACTTCGGCGTTCTCTCGGCTGAAGAACCAGAGAATTCCTGATTGACTGGAAGCCCATACACCGGCCTGCGCCTGTCCTGTCTCGCCTTCGCCGGTGACATAGCACATGCGAATGCTGTAGTCGCCGTCAAACTGAAGTACGTCCGTGGTTGGAGTACAAGGTCCGTTCTTGACAAACCGAACAGCCCAGGTTCCCGTCTCAGAAGAAGCGATGGGAGCTATGTACAACGAGTCCAGAGGCCGTGCAAGGGAAAGCTGTATTCTCGTTGGATGTCCGGTAGACGTGCAAGCCGAGTTCTTGCAGAAGAGTACCAGCGGAGAGTTGGTCGAGCGTCGGTCCTTCAACCAGAACGAGTAATGGTCTGAGCTTTGAATATCTGCAAGAGTGACGCTCCAGCCGCCGATCGTAAGCGGATGCGGCAGGTTCGCTTCGTTGTTCCCGAACCCTCGTACCGTGAAGTGGATTTCGCTCCGCGAAGAAACAACATCAGGAGGGCCGCTCTCCGTGGCAGGCGCCTCTGGAAACAGACCGCGTTCGGGATTCGGCCTGACGTGTTCAATAGCCGTCGGCGTTCTGGCCTTCTCTGAAGGACCCCGTTCGCGGCCCTCCTCTACCTGTTCAAGGATGGTCTGTGCGTAGGCGGGCGTAAAGGTCAGGATGATCGCGAGGGAAAGGAAGACGATTCGACGCATTGGAGAGTTCTCCTATGTGGAATGGTCCGACTCCGAGATTGGAGTCGGACCATGGTTGGGTTCTGCCGGGAAACGAGCGTGCTGTCGCGACGAGGCCTCAGGGGCCGGAAACGTCGAGCCGCCGCCATGCTTCTGCTCTCGTCTTGACATCGACCTTCCTTGCCAACGTGGGCGCTCCGCCATTCAACGGGATCACCGCTGGGTCACGGACGTTGGCAGAGAGGGCGTGGTTGCGACTGGGCCAACCTGACGGGGCCAGGGGCAGGAGCGCCGATTGGCTGCATGAGGTTGCCTTCTGTGGGGAAGTCATCCGACGATGCGAGTTCGCGTGGGTAATCTGTACCCCTTCGCGGTGACGTGGCGTACTATGACACAGAAGGCCAGCCAGTACAGGACGCCTCGATCCGACGACCACCCGGCAGTGCCGTCGGTCGTCGCGTCGTTCGCTCTGGCGCTGAAGTCGACGTCGAATTCGGCGCCCTGGAGCGTTCCGGGGTCGTGGCTCGGCATGGTCACCGCGACGGAGTCGCTGTCCGCATGGAGGTTGCCGCGGGTTGCGCGCACGACGAAACGGTAGCGGCCGCCCGGGCTTCCGCTTCGCTTTGGCCCTGTGTCCAGTGCGCACAATGTGTAAGTGGAAATTTCAACTTGTGCGTGCTTCGGGTAGAGTCGCTCCATGGTCCGACGAGAGATCGCACCCGTGCTCGTCAAGCTCTTCGGGCAGTACCCCGTGGTCACCGTCACCGGGCCGCGCCAGTCCGGCAAGACGACGCTCTGCCGGGAGACGTTTCCGCGTCTGACCTACGTCAACCTCGAAGCCCATGATCGGCGGGAGTTTGCCGAGCGCGACCCGCGGGGCTTCCTGGCGCAGGTGGGGGTCGGCGCGGTTCTGGACGAGATTCAGCGTGTCCCCGGCCTGCTCTCGTACCTTCAGGTTCTCGTCGACGAGAGGAGAGAGAACGGACTCTTCGTCCTCACGGGGAGCCAGCACTTCGGCCTGTCGAACGCGATCAGCCAGTCGCTCGCGGGTCGCACGGCGCTGCTTCGCCTGCTGCCGTTCTCCCTCGGCGAGCGGCTGACGGCGAAGGCCGCCGGCTCGGTGGACGATCTCCTCTACAGCGGTTTCTATCCCCGCGTCTTCGACCACGAGCTCGATCCCCGGCAGGCGTACGCCGACTACTTCGAAACGTACGTCGAACGCGACCTGCGGCAGCTCGCGCAGATTCGCAATCTGTCGAGCTTTCAGCGCTTCGTCCGTCTCTGCGCCGGGCGCGTGGGCCAGCTCGTGAACCTCTCCTCCCTGGGAGCGGACGCAGGCGTCTCGCACGTCACGTCACGGCAATGGTTGACGCTCCTGGAAGCGAGCTTCGTCGCCTTCCTGCTGCCGCCCTGGCACGCGAACATTCGCAAGCGGCTGGTCAGGTCGCCCAAGTTGTACTTCCACGATGTGGGGCTGGCCGCCCATCTTCTCGGGATCGAGCACCCGCGGCAGGTCGCCACCCACCCCCTTCGTGGATCGCTGTTCGAGAACATGGTGATCGTCGAAGCCCTGAAGCACCGTTTCAATCGGGGCCGCCCGTCGAACCTCTCCTTCTTTCGGGACAGCCGAGGCCTGGAATGCGACTTGCTCTACCGGACCGGAGACGGCATGGCGGCGGTCGAGATCAAGTCGGGGGCGACGATCAACGCGGGCTTCTTTTCGGCTCTGGGCCGCGTGGCCGACCTGGTGCCGGACGTCACGGGTCGAGCCGTCGTCTACGGAGGCGGGGAGCGCCAGTCCTGGAGCGCCGGCGAAGCGCTGCCCTTCGATGCGTTCCCGGAGTTTCTGGACCGGTTCGAGACCCGGTCCCGGCTGCCGGCGTAGTGCCGCGCCGACGGCGGCGCGTAGGGAGGATGGCTACCGCGCCGACCGGGCCTGTCGCAGTCGTTCGACCTGTTCCAGCTCCAGGCCGGCCAGCTCGGCCGCGCCGCGTTGCACCTTGAGCACGGCTGCGGCGATGTCCTCGACGTCGGAGGCCCCGCCGAGCAGGAGCTGGTGGGGTAGCCAGACGGATTCCCGGTACGCGGTTCGTGCGGCGTGCGGGCAGTGGGCGGCCGGGCCCCGGGCGAGCGCGGCACTCCAGGCGGGGTAGCGGTCGGCGTCGGGGCGCAGCAGTTCGCTTGCCGGCAGCGACTCGTAGAAGCGCCCGTCGGCCGGCACGCCCTCGGCCTGGAGGGCGGCGACGAAGACGTCGCGGTCGATTCCCGCGAAGGCGCCGCTCTCGAAGCGGAAGACGAACTGGTAGATCGCCTGGGTCGTGACCCGCGGGTCGATCCGCAGGTTCGTCAGCCCGCCGATGCCCTCGATTGCGGCGCGCAGGCGGCTGGCGTTTTGCTGCCGGAGCTCATGCTGCTCGTCCAGCCTGCCGAGCTGGACCTTGAGGATCGCAGCCTGCAGATCCGTCATCCGGTAGTTGTGGCCGATCACCGGCGTGTGCGACGAGCCGCCCGGCCGTTGCCGGCCGCAGTTCACGAGGGCGTGGAGGCGGTCGAGAATCGCCGCGTCCGACGTCGTCACGATGCCGCCCTCGCCGGCGGTCATCAGCTTCGAGGTCTGGAAGCTGAAGGACCCGGCGTCGCCCCAGGAGCCGACGCCGCGGCCGCGCCAGCGGGCGCCGTGGGCGTGGGCGCAGTCTTCCAGCACGGCGAGCCCGTGCCGCGAGGCGAGGCCGCGGATCGCGTCCAGGTCGGCGACGGTCATCGCCAGGTGGACCGGCACGATCGCCTGGGTGCGCTGCGTGACGAGCGCCGCTGCCGAGTCCACGTCGATGGTCCAGGCGCCCGGATCGATGTCGGCGAACACGGGAACGCAACCGGCGAACAGGGCAGCCGAGGCGGTCGCTTCGAACGTGTAGGCGGGCACGATGACCTCGGCGCCCGGTTCCACGCCCATCGCCTGGAGCGCGACCTCGAGCGAGACCGTGCCGTTCGCCACGCACAGGGCATGTTCGCAGTCGTGGCGCTCGGCGAAGGCCCGGGCGAAGGCGGCGGAGCGCTCGTTCGGGAGCGGAAAGCCGCCCCAGTCGCCGTCACGGAGAGCTGCGATGACCGCGCGTTCTTCCTCCGGCCCCCGCGCCGGCCACTGCGCCCAAGGCTCGGTGCGGACTGGAGTTCCGCCCAGCAGGGCGAGCTCGGCGGCGGAGCGGTTGGCCACCGGTTGACGCTACCAGCGGGCGAAGGACGTCTGCGTACCGTGCCGGGTCACGGAATCGCTGGCGTAGCGGACGCCGAACAGGACGGCCCGACGGGAATCGGCGGAGCGGTTGGCCACCGGTTGACGCTACCAGCGGGCGAAGGACGTCTGCGTGCCGTGCCGGGTCACGGAATCGCTGGCGTAGCGGACGCCGAACAGGACGGCCCGACGGGGATCGGCCGCGTTGCCGGCTGACGCGAGCAGGGCGGCGGCGAAGGCGCCGTTGAAGGCGTCGCCGGCGCCGGTCGTGTCGACGGCTTCCACTTCGGGCGCGGGAACCAGGGTCGGCGTCGATCCTGCTTCGGCCAGCAAGACACCCGCCGGGCCGAGGGTCAGGGCGGCGCCGCTGTAGCCCATCGCGAGCAAGTCCATCGCCGCGTCGGCGGCATTGCCGGCATCGAGCCGCTCGCCGGCCCGGCCCAGCAGGACCGCGCACTCGACCTCGTTCGGAGTCACCCACGCGATCCGCTCCGGATCGAGACCGGGGTCGTTCTGCTCGTCGATGGGCGCCGGGTTCCAGATCACCGGCACGCCGGCGTCGGCGGCTCGCTGGACTGTGCTGCGCACTCCGTCGGCCGGCGTCTCGTTCTGGATCAGGAGGAGCCCTGCATCTTCCACCGGCGCCGAAGCCAGCGCGTCCGCGGTCAGCCGACTGTTCGCGCCGGGAGAGTTCATGATCCGGTTGTCGCCGGTACCGGCCTCGACCCAGACCGCGGACAGCCCGGTGTGGATGTCGTCCAGGACCTGCAGGTGTTCGGTGTCCAGGTCGTCCTCGGCGAACGCCGCGCGTTGGACGGCGCCGTTGGCGTCGCTGCCGACCGCGCCGGCGAAGCGGACGGCGATCTCACCGTCGCCGAGCGCGCCGCGGCAACGCACAGCCGCCACTGCCTGGTTCGCGCCCTTGCCGCCGCAGGACTCGAACAACTCCGCGCCGGCGATCGTCTCGCCCTGTCGGGGCAGGCGCTGATGCCGGAAGATCAGGTCGTGATTGACCGAGCCGATGACGAGCAGGGCGCCCTTCAAGCGGTCAACCCGTGTGCCAGCGGAGGTTCCTGGCGCCGATGGCGAAGGCGACGACTCCGATGCCGACGAGTACGGCGCAAGGCGCCAGCATCTCGGTCAACGTGAAGCCGCGCCAGATCGCGCCCTCGTAGGCGACCAGCGTCCACTTCATCGGACTGATGTTGCCGAGCAGTTGCATCCACTCCGGCATCAGGAAGAGCGGCACCATGCCGCCGCCGAGCATGGAGAAGGGCAGCGCGAGGCCCCAGCCGACTCCCGCCGCCGCCTGCTCCGTCTTGCCGATCACGCTCAAGGCCATCATGATGCCGCAGAAGCAGATCGAAGCGCAGAGCAGGGCGAGTGCCAGCAAGGGGTAGGACGTGGGCTTCACGCCGAACACGGTGACTCCGAGCGTGATCAGGGCTGTGCTGGTCACCAGGGTCGTGGTCAGGCAGGCCAGGCCCTTGGCGGCCAGCAGGTGACGGGTCGTGATCGGGGATACGAGGAGTCGCATCAGCGTTCCGCGGCTGCGTTCGATCGCAATCGACATGCTGAAGGACACGGAACCGCCGATCAGGACCCAGAGCATCGCCTGGGGAAAGGAGCTGGCGTAGGAGTTGGTCGGTCCGCGCTGCTCCGCCTGGACCTCGGTCTGTCCGATCTCGAGTGGGGGGCCGAACCCACCGGCAACGGCGCCGGTCGCATTGCCGTCCAGGCCGAGCTGTTCGACCAGCGTCGACACGCGGGACGACAGTTCGATGAAGGTCAGGAAGTCGTCACGGGCGGCCGAGGGAGGGGTGAACTGCTCGATCAGGCGGCGGTTCCGGTCGTTGGTCGCCTGGATGCGCGCGGAGTCGGTCATCAACGCTTGCAACTCGGCCCCGGCCACCTCGAGCAGGATGCCGCGGGTCATGCCCGCGGCGGCGAACTGAGTCGGATCGACTGCCAACTCGACGCGCGGAGTCGTCTGAAAGGGATTGTCCATCGCGGCCCCGAACCCCGGGCTCAGGGTGACCATCACTGCGGTCTGGCCACGGCGCACCTGCTCAAGGGCCTGCTCGCGCGGGAGCTGCTCGAGTTCGAGCCCGCCGGCGGCTTCGAGCCTGGTGACGAAGCGCTCGGAACCGGCGGTCCGGTCCTCGTCGACGAGGGCGACGGGGATGTTCGCCGGCCCCCGGCTCAGGTTCGCGAACATCGCCCCGAAGAAGATCGCCATCATCAGCGGGAAGAAGACCGTGAAGAAGAAACCCAGCTTGTCCCGGAAGAGGATCCGGATGTCCTTCGCAGCCATCGCAACGATCTTGCTCACGCGGTTCTCCTGGCGGGCCGATGGCTGTCAGTCGCGCAGTGCGCGGCCGGTGAGGTTGAGAAACACGGTTTCCAGGTCCGGCGGCCGGTACTGGAAGTGCTCGACGGTTTCCCGCTCCTGGAGTTGCGCCAGCGTTCCCAGGGGATCGGTCGTGTCATGGATGCTCTCTTTGTCGCCGGTCTGCACGGCGAGTTTGCCGGGACCGCCGTGCGCCTCGATCAGCGCCCGCACCGTGTCGAGCGCCATCAGCCGGCCCCGGTCCATGATCGCCACCCGGTCGCAGAGGCGCTGCGCCTCTTCCATGTAGTGGGTGGTGTAGACGATCTGCTTGCCATCGTCGCGAAGCTGCTCGACCCGGTCGAAGATGGCGTTTCGCGACTGCGGATCGACGCCGACCGTCGGCTCGTCGAGCAGCACGAGATCCGGATCGTGGACGATCGCGACCGCCAGGTTCAGGCGGCGCTTCATGCCGCCGGAGTACTTGGAAACCGACTTCTTCCTGACGTCCGTCAGATCGGCAAAGTCGAGACAGGCGGAGACCCGCTCTTCCAGGTCGGGTCCCTTGAGTCCGTGCAACCGGCCGAAGAAGCGCAGATTGTCGGCGGAACTGATCTCCTCGTAGAGCGCGATCGACTGGGGCGCCAGGCCGAGCGCCTGTCGATTCTCCGCCTCGCGCGGATCCCGGTCGAACGTCTCGCCCGCAAAGCGGACCACGCCCTCGTCCGGTTCGAGCAGGCCGACCGCCATGTTGATCGCGGTCGTCTTGCCGGCGCCGTTCGGTCCCAGCAGGCCGAACACCTCGCCGGCCTCGAGCTCGAACGACAGGTCGTCGACCGCGCGCAGGTCGCCAAAGGACTTGCTGACATGGTCGAACAGAAGCATGGTTGTCAGAGTCCTGTTACGGCACCATGTGGCGCTTGTTGCGGCCGGGTCGCGGTCACACGATCCGGCGGATTCCGGCGGGCGCCGTCAGACGGCCAGCGTATCGCCCGGCGCCAACACCTTGACTTCGACGCCCGCGGGCGCGAAGTCCGCCGGGTCCTGCGCGATCGGCGGCCAGGTCCCGTAGTGGATCGGGATCGCGACCGGTGCGCCGATCATCTCGGCTGCCCGGGTGGCGAGCTCCGGGCCCATCGTGAAGCGGTCGCCGATCGGGACGCAGGCGGCGTCGGGCCGGTAGATCTCGCCGATCAGCTTCATGTCGCCGAACAGGCCGGTGTCGCCGCAGTGGTAGACGGTCCTGCCGCCCATGTGGACGACCAGGCCGCAGGGCATGCCCATGTAGCGACCCTCCCAGGAAGACGAATGGAAGGCGTGGGTGAACGCGACCCAGCCGAACTCCGTGTCGATCCTGCCGCCCGGGTTGCCGGGATTCACGTTGTCGTGGCCCTGCTCCTGCAGGTAGTTGCACATCTCGAACGCGGCGATCACGTTGGCGTCGTTGGCCTGGGCGATGGCCAGCGTGTCGCCGAAGTGGTCCGAGTGACCGTGCGTCAGGGCGATCGTTCCACACTCGACGTCGCCGGCGCCGATCGTGGCCACCGGGTTGCCGGTGAGGAAGGGGTCGACCGCCAGAGTGTGGTCACCCGAGCGGAACAGGAAACCGGAGTGACCGAGAAAGGTGAGTTCGAGGCTCATGGCGTGTTGTCTCCGTCGGATCAAGTCGATGGGCTTGGCCGGGGCTGCTAGGCCTGTTCGGCGGGCAAGTGGACGACGAGGCCGTCGAGGGCCTCGGTCATGTCGATCTGGCAGCTCAGGCGGCTGTTGGGCCGGACGTCGATGCCCTGCTCCAGGACGAAGTCCTCCTCGGCGTGACGCGGGCCGACGGCCTCGACCCAGGCCTCGTCGACGTAGACGTGGCAGGTACTGCAGGAACAGGCGCCACCGCATGCGGCGACGATGCCGTCCACGTCATTGTCCAGCGCGCCTTCCATCACGGTGTGTCCCACCGGCGCCTCGACCACGCGCGAGCTGCCGTCCTGGGCGATGTAGGTGATCCTGGGCATCCGGACCTTAGGCTTCACGCGTCGTCAGACGCACCCGTTCCCCGTTCAGTTCGAGTGTGGTCTTGGAGTAGGTGAGCTTCTGAATGATCTTGCCGTCCTTGAAGTGCAGGACATCGAGGCCGCGCCGGGCTTCGTGTTTGTCTTCCTGGCCCTTCTCGAACGAGGGCGAATCGAGCTGCCAACGGTAGAGCATCTTCTGTTCGATCTCGTCGATGAAGGTCTCTTCGTCCGTGAACCGGAAGTCTCCGTGATTGGCAAACCAGGGCGCCCAGGCCTGACGCAGCTTCTCCTTGCCCCTGACCCAGCCTCCGGTCCAGTTCTCGAAGTAGATCTCGTCGTGAAACAGATCCATCACGCCGTCGAGGTCGTGCTTGTTCCAGGCAGCTCCCCATTTCGCGAAAGCGCTCGACATTTCTTCTCGTGTCAGCAAGTGGCCTTCTCCTCCTTCGTCACGGCAAGCGGCCGGTTCCACCGTCCAGGCAGGTGATCCTTGGGCGTCTGGACCGTTCCTGTCGTCGTTCGGCCAAGGCCGACCTTCCCCGCCGCCGGACGGAGTCTAATCGAACGGCTCGGCGGTCAGTGCCCCGACGTTCCCGCGGGAACGTGGCCGCTCACTTCTGCCGCTCCGATGGCCTGGGCTTCGGGCTGCCCCGACGTTCCCGCGGGAACGTGGCCGTTCACTTCTGCCGCTCCGATGGCCTGGGCTTCGGGCTGCCGGGCGTTCCGGCTGGAACCCGGGGCCGGTTCTTCGTGGCCGCGGGTTCCGGGGCGGCCGTCGACGAACCGCTCGACGATCCAGCTTCCGATCAGATCGAGGACTTCGGGCGCCATCGTCTCCTCGATCCGGGCGTACTCGGCGGGCGAGCCGGTGTCGGCGGTCTGGAACAGGTGGTTCATCCGGGGGAAGCGCCGTACGGTGATATCCGTGTTGCCAGAGCCGGCGAAGGCGGCCTCCATCGCGGACTGGTTCTGGTCCGCGTCGACCTGTGTGTCCTTGCCGCCGAACAGGGCCAGGGTCGGGACGGCGAGGCCACCGAGCGCGGGCGCCGGGTCGTAGCGGATGAAGAACCGAAACCAGGGACTGAGGTTCGATTCCACGGTGGCCGTCACGGTCGATTCGAGCGCTTCGCCGCTCAGCTGCGCCGTCTCGGGCGAAGCCGCCAACTGCTCAACGACGACCTCTCGCAACGCCGCCTCGGCCTCAGCGGGGGGCATCCCGGAGCCGATGATCTCGAGCGCCCGGCCCTGCAGCGCCGCGGCTTTCTCGATCATCTCGTCCGTCGCGCCATTCGCGGCGGCGATGCGCCGCAGTTGTTGGCGGAGCAGGTCGCCACCCGGGACGCCCGGGCCGGCGAGCAGGACCGCGAACGCGACCGTGCCGGGGGGCACCCGATTGAGCGCCAGCGGGGCGACCAGGCCGCCCTCGGAGATGCCGATCAGGCCGACCCGTTCCGGGTCGATCCGATCGTGTGCGCGCAAGAATTGCACGCCGGCCAGAACGTCGGCGGCCTTGTCTCGGGATGTCGACTGCCAGGTGCTGCCGGTCGAACCGCCGACGCCGCGGTCGTCGACTCGCAGCACGGCGATGCCCAGCCGCGTCAGGTGGTCGGCGAGCACGAGAAACGGCTTGTGGCCGGCGAGTTCGAGATCGCGGTTCAGCGCGCCGCTGCCGCTGATCAACAGCGCGGCGGGGACCTCGCCGTCGCCGGGCGGCAGGGTCAGCGTGCCGGCGATTGTCACCTCCCTGTTCGCGTACTCGATGTCCTCGGCTTCGTAGGGAAAGGGCGGTTCGGGCTCCTGCGGCCGCAGGGGCGTGTCGACCTCGACCGTCTCGCGCCCGAGCCTGAACGGAAGCCGGGCCGCCCCCTGACGGAACTCTCCCGTGATCTCGCCGTCGGCGAGGGCGCCCTCGAACGTCGGCTCGCCGGGCACTCCGCTGATCGTGAAGCGGACCGTGCCGTTGTCCAGGTCGACGCGAACGTCCGAGAGCGCCAGGTCGTCGGCGCCCTGGGCGGGGATGTCGATCGTTCCCGACCATTCACCGTCGGTCTCCTCCAGGTCGACCGTGACGACGAGGGGCTGGCCCGGCGCCTCGATCGAACCCTGCCAGTGGCCGGCCGCGTCGTCGATCTGGGCGTCCAGCCGGGGCGCCGCCAGCGAGAGCGCGGCCGCGGCCGCAAGCGCAAGCGCGGCGGCGCGCGAAAGATGAGGTCGTCCGTTTGAGACAGGAGGCATGGGGTTCCCGGTTCCGAGTGAGAAGAGATTATCGCCCGCGCAAGCCGCCCGCGACGACTCCTTTGAAGTCCCCCCGCTGAATCCGGTGACCAGCTGCGCCTGATTCACGCGCACTCGACCGAGACCGCGGCGGCGCTCACGGCGCTTGCTTGATCCGGTACAGGTGCGTACCGGTGCGGATGAAGAAGGCGCCGTCCGATACCGCGATGGAGGCCAGGGTGGCGCCGTCGAGTTCGTTGCGGGCCAGTTGTTCGAACTCCCTGCCCGGCGCGATGACGGTCGTGACTCCCTCTTCGTTCTGGAAGTAGATCCGGCCTCCGGCATGGACCGGCGAAGCGGAGTGGTTGCCGCCGAGACGCTGCTGCCAGTGGATCGCGCCGGTCAGGGCATCGATGCAGGTGGCGATGCCGGCGTCGGTTACGGTGTAGAGCTCGTCGCCGACGAGGATGGGGGACACCGTGAGCGGCGCGCCGCGGCGGCGCCGCCAGGCGATCTCCGACTCAGTGACGTTGCCCTCGCCGGTCGGGCGGACGGCGAGCAGGACCGGCTCGTTGAAGCCGGTCGAGAGATAGACGAGCCCGTGGCCGTAGACCGGCCGGGAGACGTTGGAGAAGCCGCCGGGGTACTCGACCCGCCAGATCTCGCGACCGGTGGCCGGTTCATGCGCTGTGGTCCGGAACGCGCTGACGTTCACGATCTGCTCCGTGTCGCCGACCCGGATCGCAAGCGGCGTGGAGTAGGCCTGCGAGATCGGCTTCGGCCGCACCGACCGCCAGCGCTCCTCGCCGGTCTCGGCGTCCATGGCCGCCAGGAAGGCGGTGTCGTAGCCGTCGATGCTCACGATGAGCAGCCCGCCGTGAAGAATCGGCGAGCCGCCGTTGCCGTGCTGCGACGTGTAGGGGAAGCGGTTCCGCCAGAGAACCTCGCCCGAGGGGGCGCCGCCCGCCGGGGCGCCGCCCGAGGAGACGCTGCCCGAGGCGACCGCGGCCGTGCCCTGGGCCCCGAAGTGCACGTAGATCCGCTCGCCGTCCGGGTCGATGACCGGAGTCGGCGAGGCGAAGCTGTTCTTCTGGTTCAGGAGCGTCGTGTCGGAGATGGCGAACACCTCGGTGTCCATCTCCAGGTTTCCCGTGTCTGCGTCGTAGGCCAGCAGTCGCAGCGAGGTTCCGGTTTCGCGGTCGGTCGCCGCTCGGCCTCCGATTCGGCGAGCGTCGCGATCTCCTCGTCGCAGCGAGGTTCCCGCCCCGCGGTCGGTCGCCGCTGTCGTCAGCCAGACCCGACCGCCCGCGACGACGGGCGACGACCAGCCCCGGCCCGGCGCCGGCGCCTTCCACGCGACGTTCTCCGTTTCGCTCCACGTGAGCGGAACCGCCCCGTCGGGCGCGTGTCCCTGCCCGGTCGGCCCCCGGAACTGCGGCCAGTCGGAGGCAAGGCTTGCGGCCGTCGCGGGAATCAGAAGGGCGAGGAAGGCGGCCGGACCGGCCGCCCGGATTCGCTCCACGGGCCGGTTTCCTGTTGATTCCCGAAACGACATGATCACCAGTCAGACGTGAAGCCTCGCGGGTTCAACGCTACAACGCCCTGCTGGGCCGCGACCGAGATCACGGACGACCGGGACCGAGGGCCTCGGTCGGCCGCTAGGATATGGCGCTCCTCAGTGCGCCCCCAGGGACGACTTCAGCCCGGACGGTGAAGGCGACGTGCGGGTTCGTTGGTCGTGGTCACGTGTTCGCGGGGCGGGCAGGGGCGTTCGATTGGCCAGAGGGCAGATCGGGTCCGATGGCCGACAGGGCGGCAAGGTAGCCGAGCGGCATCGGGACCGCGTCGCCGATCCACTTGGCGAGTTGGTGGCGGGTGGGCGGCTTTTCCGGATCGAGGGTGAAGCGAAAGGTGTCTGGAAACCCCTGAAGCCGTGCCGCTTCTCGGGGAGTCAGGGTCCTCGGCCGGGTGGGATGGACGAACCGGCCGCGCCCCGGAGACATGAAACCGGTAGTGATCGTTGGCGCCGGCAGCTTCTTGCTCATCCGGCCGTAGACGGCCTGGTAGGTGGTGCCCTCGCGGTGACAGACCGGACGCTCGGAAGGGGGCAGGTCGAGCGCGTCGTTTGCGAACAGGAACTCGATGCGGCCCGCGTTCTCCTTGCTGATCCGACTCAGCGTGGTCATCGGATCGGCGTCCGACGTGCTGTCTTCAAGGTCGCCGATGGCCCACCAGACGGATCGCTGCTCCGAACGGAACTCGTGCGCCAGATCCTTCAACGGGATTGGTTGAGCGGACCGCCTCGCCACCATGAAATAGCGCTGCCTGGTCTGCGGCCAGCCGAGTTGGTGGGCCGCGAGAACGGCCTCGTCGACGCGGTAGCCGGCATCCTCGAACAGACGCCTCGCCGCTTCCACGACCAGGTTCCGGTCGTGGACGACGGCCGGCACGTTCTCGATCGCCACGGCTTTCGCGCCGGCTGCGATGGCGAAGGCGGGAACGGTGAGAAAGAGCCGGTTGCGCTGGTCGTCCCGGCGGCTCCGATTGTTCAGATTGGAATGACCCTGGCACGGCGGGCCCGCGGTGACCAGGTCGACGCCGGCCACTGCCGCCGCCAGTGATGGATCGAGGAGTTCCGGCGAGTACAGGAACCTGGCGCTTTCGCCCCGGCCGCGGATGCGGAAGTCGACCAGGGAAGCGACCGACCGGGGCCACGCGATGTTGACCCGGTGGTTGGCCGAGAACACGGCGAGCGCGGCCTCGTCGACGTCGGCCGCGAGTTCGTTCTCCACGGCGTGCCCCGTCTCTGCCGCCAACTGCCGGACACCCAGTGCGAAACCGCCCGCGCCGCAGAAAAGATCGACGGTGCGAATGGTGCGGTTATCCGCTGTCGCCAAGGTCCGGGGCGCCACTCCGGCGAGATAGCTGCGCAGCCACCTGCCTTCAAGGTCCAGATCAGCCGCCGGCGAGTCGAAGTCGCTCCCGGAAGAAGGTGCGATCCGGGAATCGAAATGCTGTTCCGGAAGAACGATCCGGCGAATCAACCCGCCGTCTTCGCCCTCAAGCAACCGCGCCTGCGCGGGGCGTTCGGCTGCCGAGTTCCGAGTCGGGTGCCCATCGTCGGGGAGTTCCGGGACAGCAGAACCGGCATGGCACGGCGTCCCGGCTTCCGCGACCGGTAGCTTTTCGTGCAGTTCTTCAAGGTGCCGAACCGTGTGCGACGCTGCGGCCTCCGGGGGCGGCCGCTGCGCAGTTCGACGGGGCCGGCCGGCGTCGCCGAACGGCTTCGCCTGGCGTTCGACGGTTCGGCTCATCGCGCCGCTTTTTCTGCGTCCGCGCCATCATTTTGGCCGTCCGGGTCGTGCTGGACGGTCCGGGCAAGCTCGTCGAGCAGTCTCGCCGCCTCGGTCTCGTCGTACTCGCTCAACTCGACGTTCGTCCAGGTGCGGTTGATCGCCTTCGCGAACACGCGCAACAGATCCGTGGTCATCCGTTCGTGCTTCTGGCGACGGACGAACGCCCGAACGAGCGGCGGCGCGGTGGCGGTGCGAACTCGGGTGACGTGGCTTCTCCAGAAGTCCGTTGCGGCAGGGAGAGCGTACGCGAGTCGACCCTCGTCACCCGGTTGGGCCGCGCTCGTGCCCAGCGCGACGGCCCGGAGGTACATTCGCGTGAGGACGGACTCGATGGGCTTGATCGCGCCCACGTACCTGATCGCCTTTTCGCTGGTGTCGGGTCCCTTGAATGCATGAGGTTCGCGCCATCGGATCACCTCCCAGAAGTAGCGGAGCCCGAGATAGCGCCAGAAACCGGCGTCGTCGAGCACTTCGGGATCGACGTGGTCCAGCGCCTGGTGGAGCCTGATCGCCAGCCTGCCTTCCGTCGGGTCGCGATGCTTCCACTCCGCGGTTTCGATCTGCCCCTTCATCCACTCGGATGTATCCCGAATCAGGCCCCAATCGACAACACGGCTTCCCGTGCCCTGATCCGTTCCCTGAATCAATGGTTGGCCGTTGGCGAGAAGCTCCCTGACCAGGTCTCGACAAAGCGATTCGCTCAGACTCCTGTACCTCACGTGCTGCCCTCGGTAACCGAATCGATGTATAGTTTCTTGAGGTGGATTCGGTGTTCGAATCGGGCCAGGATCCTGTTCGGATCATCGCGGACTTCAGCCAAGAGAGCTGCCGGATCCTCCTTTTTCCCGGCAGCGACGGAGAGCATCCGGCCGAGAAGCGAGCCCCTGACGTCCTCCCACGGCGGGATCTCTTCTTCCGACTGAAGCTTGGTGGAACCGCGATGGACGATGGCCGACACGAAGTCCTGAACCAGTTGCAACTGGGCCATCTTCGCCATTGGTGAACCGCTCCAGACATCAACTCGGCGAAGGAGTTCCTCGTCGACGTAGAAGTCCGGCTCCTCCGTGTCCTGGAGAGGAAGGAGAGGATTGTGGTCGCCCAGGCGTACGTAGCGCATGGTCGACGGCTGCAGATCAAGCTCCCGGCGGGTTCTGGCGTCGAGAGCCTTCGGGCTGAAGAGTTGGCCGAGCCAGTCCGTATCGACGGAGAACCCGGTTCGGGCGAGACACGTTCCCTTGCGCCAGGGTTGAAGCGGTCTCCGGGTCCTGTCGCGGGTCAGAAGGAGCAGGACCCGGATCCGAGCGCCCCGGTGGCGGGCTGCTACGAGCAGGTTGGCGTTCAGCGTCGAGATCCGTTCGAGTGCCTCCAGGTCATCGAGCGGTACCCGGAGCGCCTCCGAGGTCAGCCCAAGGTAGCGGGTTTGAACGAGAACCACGAGCACTGCGTCGGTTGGGCCGAGGTCCAGATCTCTCAGGCCGTTGACCAAGGTGCGGCGAAACCGAATCTGGTCGGCTGCCCACGCGATGCGTAGGTCACGCCCTCTGAAGCCGTCGCTGTCGACGACGATTCGCCGACCCGCAGGACATTCCCGATCACCGAAATGAAGAACGGTTTCTTCAAAGATGGACTGCAACGCCCCTGGCACGTTGAACGGCGGCACGACGCGAAGCTCACGACTCATCGCGAGACTCCGAGGCGTTCGTTGAGCCTGCATGCGGGTGCGTCTTCCGTCCCTTCTCGGGCACGGGGTCAGCCCGCACTTCCAGGCGCCCGGACCAGTCGCTCGGAATCGGCGCGGTTCGGAAACTGAAGGGCATCATCTCTCCCCGATGGAGGACGCCCACATACGTTCCGCTCGTTCCGTTGCGGGCGGCTTCGAATCCGGCAGGCGACTCAACCGTGACGTTCACCAAATCCGTGCGGGCACGGCCGTCCTCGAGCAACGGAAAGCGGATCTCGACTTCGACAAGAACGGAGTCCTTCTTCGCGTTCTCACTCAGACCGACCTCGGCCCTGCCTGTGACAAGGTGGCGGTCGGGTCGGTTCGTCTCCTTCAGCCTTGGCCCGTCGGTGAAGCGGATGGTCACCGGGCGCTTGGTCGGTGGCGGCCCGCTCTGGTAGGAACCGCCGAGAAGCTTCTTCATCTCCTTCTGGAACAGCTTGAGCTGGTAGTGCTCTACCGGTTTCGGCGGCGGCTTGAGTTCCTTCCGAAAGGCGTTGACTCTCCCCCTTATCCTGTTGGTGATCGATTTAGCCACGGCGTAGGCGCAGGCCGGTCCCTCGCCGTCTGGTGTGGTCCGCCAGGCGTCATGCCCCTTCGGTTCGGTCTGGCGGAGAACCTGGTTCACGCTGTCGTCTGCGACGAAGACGCCACGAACAAAGGGAGGGTGCCTGCCGACTTCAAGGTACTCAACGACCATTCGGGGCTTTCGCACCAGCGCGACCAGACTTCGGTGTCTCACCGTCTCGCCTGGCGCGCTGCGCGCGAAGGTCCAGCCATCGGGGTCGGCTACGACACCGAGAACACCGTGGAGGAGTCTGTCCGGCCCAGGTTTACCCTTGGCCCTTTTGAGTTCGTAGCGCTTGCGGCGGGTTTCGGGCGCCGCCTGAATCTGGCTGGCGATCTCGTACGCTTCGTGAAACGAGGCGAGTGCCGGGTCGCTCTTGGGCCTCGGGCTCCACACCTGGCCGTCGGCGGCCTCGATTTCCACATGAAAGTTGACGTCGTGGTTGTCCTGGTCGAGCGCGGGCCACCAGGAACGGCAGATTGCGGTCTCCAGGTCATACCGATTGACTGCGGGTTCCACCAGAAGCAGAGACGTTCCCCATGCCTTCGGATTCGCCGGATCGCGGCGGTCGAAACCGAGGAGCTCTGCCAGCTCGTCGGCCCTTTCGTTCTCGAATGGTCGCGCGGAGTTGCCGTCCCTCGCGCCGAAACGGGCGAAACCGGTGAAGTCGGTGGCGTTGAGGTCGGTGGCGTTGAGGCTGTGCTGGCCCCAGTAGGTCATGCCCAGGAGACGCCGAGTCACGCCCGGATCGTCGAGCCGTTCGTTGAAGCAGGTGTAGGCGATGACAGTGCGGATCTTCGAACCGGCGATGAGTCCTGCCTTGCCGTAACCGAAGGAGCCGCCTTGCCCCGTGTTCTTCGGGGTGAAGCCGACGGCGAGAAGCGCGAGGTAGAGCTTCGACTGCGAGCCCCGCCAGGGACCGTACATTCCGGTCGTGCCCTTCTCCTCGATGAAGAGCCGGGTGAGCGGCGTGGCGGCGTTCGTGTCGTCGAAGCAGTGGTGTGGCCCCTTGAGGCCAAGGGCGCTCCGGTCTCCGACAGTGTCTGCCCGGCGTTTGAGTTCGGGGAGCCCGAGGAGATCGGAGAGCTTTCGTTTCTCGTCGCCTACCGCGCTGCGGTAACGAAACCGAATCTCGAATTCCGGTACTTCAGAAGAGCCAGAATTTTCGGGGGGGGGGGGGGGGGTAGTTTCTCTTCGTTCGAGAGCCGAGTCCCAGGCGTTCTGGATCACTTCACGTGCCAGAACGGTTGCGGCCGGCGGTGGAGCGCCGTCGGCGAACAGTCCCGGCTCCTTGACGTGGTCGTTCCTGAAGAGCTTCGCGAGGTCGCCCGCGGCGCCGGCGTGGTTGGGGTTGGTTTCTTCCCACAACCAACGCGGTCCAGGCAGGTCAGTCGTCATGGCAGCGGCATCTCCCGTTTCGGCGTGTTGCGGCAGAGGATCATGGCGGCGTCGATCTTGTCAAGGCGGGCTGTTCCAGCCTGTTCCTTCCCCGACGTCCCCGCATTCCTGCCACCGGAAGCAGGTCGTCACATGATCGTTGACCATGCCGACCGCCTGCATGAAGGCGTAGCAGATGGTGGGGCCGACGAAGCGGAAGCCGTGCGCCTTGAGAGCCTTGGTCATCGCTTTGGAGGCCGGGGTCGAAGCGGGGATGTCTGCGAGCCGGGGCCAGTGGTTGGCGACGGGCGCGCCGCCGGTGAAGTCCCACAGGAAAGCCGAGGGGCTTCGGCCGGATTCCTGCAGGTCGAGCCATGCGCGCGCGTTGCCGATTGCGGCACGGACCTTGAGGCGGTTGCGCACGATGCCCGGGTTCTGCAGGAGTGAAGCGACTTTCCGCTCGTCGTAGCGGGCGACGAGTTCCGGGTCGAAGCCGTCGAACGCCCGTCGGTAGGCGTCCCGCTTCTTCAGAATCGTGTACCAGCTCAGGCCTGCCTGGGCGCCTTCCAGCAGGAGCATCTCGAAAAGCTTCCGATCGTCGTGGACCGGAACGCCCCATTCGTCGTCGTGGTAGGCGAGGTAGAGAGGGTCGTCGTTCACCCAGCCGCACCGGTTTCGGGTCATCGCCAGCCTCCGCGTCGGCGGGACCGCTGCGACGGGCTGCTGCCATTCTGAGCGATCGGCTGGATCGCCGAGACACCCGAGACTCCGCGTCGCCGGGACCACGGCGACGGGCTGCTGCCATCGATCGACATGGGCATCGGAGCGTTCTTCTTCCGGTCCGGTGCAGCGAGAGCTACGGGTAGTAGCCGCGGATCGTCCGGGTCCTGGCGCCCCTGGCGTCGACCAGGACCTCCACGCGGCGGAAGGCGTCGGACGGCTGGGTGCTGGAGGACTGGTAGGCGAGGAAGTACTTCGACCGGAGTTCGACAGCGATCTGGTCGTATACGGCGCCAAGCTGGCTCGCGTCGTCGACGAAGAACGCTCGGCCGCCGGTCTCGGTCGCCAGTTGTTCGAGCACCTTCTTCGGGCTTTCCTTCGACTTGCGAGGCAGCGCCAGCCCGATCGCGTAGATCGCGGCCTCGGAGCGGCGGGCGTATTCCAGGGCGTCGTCCAGGTCGTAGCGGCTGTGTTCGTCGACACCGTCGGAGAGCAGCAGCACGGTGCGCTGTCCGGGCAGTCCGTTCAGGTGGTAGAGGGTGAAGATCAGGCTGTCGTAGAGCGCGGTGCCGCGCTCGGCGCGCAGGCCCATCAGGCCCTTGGCGAAGTCGATCCGGTCGCGGGTGAAGGGCGCCGCCAGGTGAGGCCGATCGTTGAAGGTGACGATCGAGAGTTCGTCGCGCTCGGTGATCACCTGCTGGAAGAAGTCGGCCGCGGCCTGGACGGACTGCTGCAGGCGTTCCTCCATCGACGCCGACACGTCGAGCAGGATCGTGCCGATGAGCGGCGTGTCGTCTACCCGCTCGAAGCGGACGATTTCCTGCGCCACGCCGTCCTCGAGTACCTGGAAGGCGCTCTCTTCGAGGTCGAGCAGGGGCCGGCGATCGCGGTCGTCGACGGTCGTGTAGAGCTCGACGAAGTCGACCTGGACTTCCTCCAGCGTCGCCGGTCCGTTGATGATCGCGGTGTCCTCGACGAAGGCCGCCGGCCCCTCGGCGTCCGCCAGCTTGCCGACGATGCGGACGATGGTCAGCGCCGGTCCGTCGGGCAGTTCGATCGGGACGGTGAACGGCGCCTCGTACAGCGTCGCGACCTGGTCGTCGTTGCGGAACACCTGGAGTTCCTCGAGGCTCCGTCCCTCGGGGACCGTCACCTGCGCCCGCATGCGGATGCTGTCGTTGTGCCGGTTGCCGGGGATCGGGTCGATGATCCGCACGTCGAAGCGGTGGGGCGAACCGTTGATCAGGTAGGAATCGCTGGCGATCTGGTCGCCGTCCGCGTCGTAGGCGATGGCGCGCAGCATCTGGCTGCGGGGCAGTTCGCCCAGGCGCACGTCGGCGCTGAACGGCGCCCGCCTGGTGGTGAAGAGGTCCTTGTCGTCGAGCGTGAACCGCACCTTGTCGACGGGGCCGGTGACGGCCGTGTCGAAGCGCAGGTACCCCGAGACGAGATCGCCTCCGGGCGCGATGATGCGAATCGACGGTTCGCCGGCGACGAGCGCCCGGTTCGCCTCGGCGAAGATCGGCTCGAGATCGGCGTCCGTGTAGGCGGCGGCCCTCTTCGATCCGGGGCACTTCGAGCGGCTGGGCGTGGCGCCAGACGGCGTTCCCGTTCAGATCGTCCACGCGCAGGATCAGCTTGAACTCGCCGGGCCTGAGGTACCGCTGGGCGACCAGGGGCATGGCCGGCATGGCGTCGGCGTCGGCGTTGCCCTCCTCGACCGGGAACTCGAAGCGGTAGCGGAAGCTCTCGAACAGCCGGTCGTCGCCGGTGTCCGCGTCCGCCCTCAGGATCTCGCCGATCAGTTCGAAGCCGTAGGAACGCGCGCCGGCGAGGTCGGCGAGTGTCGCGCTCGCCGCCTCGACCTGGACCAGGGTCTGGACGACCGTGCGGCTCTCCTTGCGGCCCGGGAAGGTCACGTCGAGCGAGGCCTCGAGTTGCGGCGCGCCGGAGGGGAGGTCGGTGGAGTAGGACTCGAAGGTGCGCAGCCACTCGTTCGAGGGCGCTTCGATCGGTTCGAGCTTCTCGCCGATCATCCGTTCGTAGAAGAAGCCGAGCGCGCCGCCCCAGTCGTTCAGGATCTTGATGATGCCCAGCGCGTAGCCGAGTTCCTCCTCCTTGCAGCCGGCGCCGAGGTCCTCCCGGCCGAGGCCGCCGATCCCGGCGCCGGGCAGGTCGGTCCGGCCGCCCGGCTGGAGCGAGCTGATGCTGAGGGACTCGCTCGGTACCCAGGCACGCCAGGCGCCGACTCCCAGGCGCCGGTAGAAGATGACCGCGTACTGGTCGGGCCGCAGGCGGCGGCTGTAGATCGCGCCGATCACCTCGCTCATGTCCTGGAAGCCGTAGAACCAGGCTTCGATCTTCGTGGAGGACCGCTGGGGACAGATGTCCACATGGATGTCGGGCGGGCCGTTCAGGAGGTAGTAGCGCGCCCTTTCGTCGTCCGTGCTGTCGAACAACTGGCTGACCATGGAGAGCCGCTCGTCCCAGTGCTCCCGGAACTCGTTGCGGGCGGTGTCGGGGTAGGGGTCGCGCGCCTTCCAGAACTCCTCGATGAAGGCGTCCCGCTGGTAGTCCTGGGACAGGCAGAGGAAGGACTGGATCTCGTCGTCCGTCAGCAGCAGCAGGACCTCCTCGACCCATTGCCAGTGGTGGGCGGGCAGAGTGGCCGGATCCGGCTGGCGGCCGTCGTTGCAGGGCGGGCGCTTCTTCTTGGCGGCCGATGCGGCGCCGGCGGCCAAAAGAAGTGTCGCGGCCGCGATCGGCAGGGCTTTCGTGAGGACGTTGCTGCGCACGGTGCGTCGCCCCGAGGCTATAGGGGTGTCTAGGCTAGCAGCCCGCGGCAGAAGTCGCGCTGCATTCGAGCGGCCATGCATCCCGGCCGGCATCGTGCCATCCGGGTGCGCGATGACTGGCGCCCGGAGGCGGGGCGCGTGTGGCGCGGAACGCGCCACACGGGCTCAGCTCCTCGGTCGCCCTTGTTCCCGGGATTGCGGGCGGCCCGATATGCTCCCTCGTCGCGCCTTGTCGGGCGGGCGCCTGGCCGCCCTCGGTGCGACACGGACTCTAACCGCGGGCTGCCAGGGGCGGTACGCCGGCGTCACGGCCGGTAGGTGAACGCCTGGGGTCCGGTGGTCAGCGATCCGGCGGCCAGTTTGGCCCAGCGACAGAGGATTGGCCGCGTGTCGCGCGGGTCGATGATCTCCTCGATCTCGAAGTGCTCGGCCGAGCGGAACGGCGAGCGGACGCGGTTGAGACGCTCCTTGATCCGGGCGAGGTGCGCGTCGTAGTCGTCCGCTTCGGCGAGTTCCGCCTTGTAGGCGACCTCGATGCCGCCCTCGATCGGCAGCGAGCCCCAGTCGCCCGAGGGCCAAGCGTAGCGGAAGTGGTAGCTGCCGGGTTTGTGGTTCGCGCCGCCGGCAACGCCGAAGGCCTTGCGGATCACGACGCAGCAGAACGGCGTGGGGCACTGGCCCAGCGCGGCCAGGACCTGGGCGCCGAAGCGGATCGTCGCAGCGTGCTCGGACTCGCGCCCGATCAGGAAGCCCGGGCAGTCCTCCAGGTGCAGCAGCGGCAGGTGGAAGGTGGCGGCCAGATCGATCAGCCGGGACAGCTTGCGGCAGGAGTCGGCGTCCCAGCCGCCGCCGTAGACGTTCACGTCTTCGGCGAAGATCGCGATCGGCCAGCCGTCGAGGCGCGCCAGTCCGGTGATGATCGACTTCCCCCAGTCGCGGCCGATCTCGAAGAAGGAGTCGCGGTCGACGATCCGGCCAAGCAGATCGCGCATCCTGTAGGTCCGCTTCGGATCGCGGGGCACGATGTCGAGCAGCTCCGGGTCGCGTCGTTTCGGGTCGTCGGAGCGCTCTGACTCGGGAAGACGCGGCGGCAACTCGTCCACGTTGGTCGGCAGGTAGGAGAGGAACCGCCGGGCGCGCTCGAACGCCTCCTCCTCCGAGTCCACGGCGTCGTCGATCGCCCCGTTCGAGGTGTGGATGCGGGCGTGGCCCAGTTCTTCCTTCGGCACCACGCCGCCGCCGGCCCATTCGACCAGTGCCGGTCCGGCGATCATCATCTGGGCGGTGTCGCGGACGATGACCGAGTAGTGGGCGGTGCACACGCGGGCCGCGCCGATGCCGGCCACCGAACCGAGCGCCAGCGACACGGACGGGGCGACCGCGAGGTGCTGGACGACGACCTCCCAGCCGCGCAACTGGGGGATGTAGGTGCGGCCCGCCATCTCGATCGTCTTGACCGAGCCGCCGCCGCCCATGCCGTCGACGAGGCGTACGTGGGGGAGCTTCATCTCCAGCGCCAGACCCTCGGCGTGGCTGCGCTTGGCCGGGATCGAGGCGTCGGCCGATCCGCCGCGCACGGTGAAATCGTCGCCGGAAACGATCGCGGGACGGCCGTCGATTTCGCCCATCCCGAAGACGAAGTTCGAGGGACGGAAGGCCGCGAGCTCGCCGTCCTCGGTGTACTCGGAGCGCCCCGCGATCTCGCCCACTTCGTGGAAGCTGTCCGCATCAATCATCGCGTCGATCCGTTCGCGCACGGTCAGCTTGCCGAAAAAGTGCTGACGCTCGACCTTCTCCGGGCCGCCCATCTCCCGGGCAAGCGCCCGCCGACGTTCGAGTTCTTCGATCTCCGGCTTCCAGTTCATCGTCCCGCGCTCAGTCTTCGTCTTCTCGAGTCGCGACATGCTGAAGCGGACTCGGGCTCAGTCTCCCAGTCGGTAGACGCGACGAGCCGTGTCGCGAAAGAGCGCCGTCTTCTCGTCCTCGGAGAAGTCCGCCACGATGCGCTGGAAGGAGTTCCACAGCAGGGTGTACGAGCCGCCCGCCCGATCGACCGGGAAGTTCGACTCGAACATGCAGCGGTCGACCCCGAAGCGGTCGATGCAGTGGAGGTAGTAGGGGCGGTGAGCCTCGGCAGTCTCTGCCGAGGACGGCGGCGCCTCCTGCTTGTGCCAGCCGAAGCCGCAGATCTTCATCGGCAGACCGCCGAGCTTGATCACGACGTTGTCGCACCGGGCGAGTTCGTTGATCGACTTGCGCCAGTCGGCTTCGACCTCGCGCCGGCGGTCCCGGTAGGGGCCGATCCCGAGCGGACCGCCGACGTGATCGAGGATGATCCGCGTGTCCGGGAAGGCGTGCGCCAGATCGGTCAGTTCGTCGATCTGGGGATGGTAGAGCCAGGCGTCGAAGCTCAGGTCGAGCGGACCGAGACAGGCGAAGGCGCGGCGGAAGTCGGAGCGGAGCAGCATGCTCGGCGGCGGCTTCGAGTGGGAGACCCGGATATCGGGACTGGGGTCGTAGGCGGCGGAGTGGCGGATGCCGCGGAAACGTCCGCCGCCGGCCTCGATGTGCGCTTCCAGGACGCCCTTGGCGCGATCTTCCAGGAGCATGTTCGCGTGGCTGACGATGCCGGCAATCGACGCGCCGGCGGCGTCGCTTCGCTCGGCAACCTCGAGGACGAACTTCGTCTCGCCGACGACCCGCATCTCCTCCGGACCGTCCTCCCGGTAGCCGGACGCGCACTCGACGAACACGGTCGAGGTCACGTTGTGGCCGGCGCCCGTGTCGCCGTGGAGCTCCTCCAGCATGTACCGCGACTCCGGGTAGTCCCAGAGGTGGTGGTGCGGGTCGCAGATCTCGCGGTCCGGGTCGATCGGCTCTTCCTGCGTTCGGGCCAGCCAGGCCGCTTCCTGTTCGTTCATGCGCGTGATTCCGGTTCTGGTGAAGGCCGGGGGTCGAGGGAACTCCCGGCGGCTTTCGCTCCACTGCAGGGCCGCCTCGACCGACTCGCCGGAAGGCGTTGCTCGACCCATCGGTCGGATCGTGGGGTCAGGAGTTGTCCTTGCGGGTTCGGATCTCGCCGAAGACCTCGGCGTCGGAGGCGCCGGCCATCCCCAGCAGAGCGCGGATGCCGGGATCGTCGGGGCGCAGGAACGGGTTGGTCCGCTTCTCGACCCCAAGGTTCGAGGGCACCGTCGGCTTGCCGTCCCGCCGCAGCTCCTCGATCTCCGCGACCCGCTCCATCAGTTCCTCGTTGTCCGGGTCGACGGTGACCGCGAAGTGGGCGTTCGAGAGCGTGTACTCGTGGCCGCAGTGGACGATCGCGGTGTCGGGCAGGGCGCGCAGCTTGGCGAGCGACGCCCACATCTGCTCCATCGTGCCCTCGAACACCCGGCCGCAGCCGAGGGCGAACAGCGTGTCGGCGCAGAACAGCGCCCGGTCCTCCTCGAACCAGTAGGTGATGTGCCCCGTGGTGTGGCCGGGCGTGTCGATCACCTCGGCTTCCGCTTCGCCAAGCCGGAAGCGGTCGCCTTCCGCGACGGTCAGGTCGAGCCCCGGAATCCGGTGCTCGTCCGCTGCGGGGCCGACCACACGGCAGCCGTACTTCGCCTTCAGGTCGGGCACGGCGGCGATGTGGTCCATGTGGTGGTGGGTGATGACGATCCAGTCGATCCCGAAGCCGCGCGCCGCGAGCGCCGCCTCGATCGGTCCGGTCTCCGGCGGGTCGACGATCGCCGTCTTGCCGCTCCCGGTCTCGTGGAGCAGGTAGGAGTAGTTGTCGCTGAGGACGGGGATCGTCTGGATTTCGAGCACGGGATTCTCCGTGGGCTGACGTTGGCGATTCTCGCTGCGGGCCGTTCGGCGTGTCGGACTGGTACGAACTCGTCTGCCTGTGCTGGTCCAGCGGTCAGCGAACCCCGATCCACGATCACCCGGGAATGTGTCAGGACGCGATCTCCGCGCCGCGCGGTTTGGGGAGGCGGAGGGAACTATATCCGCCGAGGACGCCTGTTCGACAGCATCCCGGCCGGTGTCGGCGATGATCCGGGGCGGGCGCCGCCCGGTTGCCCGCCGCGCCTGGAGGAGCTGGTTCCCGGACTTGTCGTCGCGGCCGGTCGTCGGGGACGTCCCGGCGCCGGCGAAGAAGCTGGCGTGTGCCTGAAACAGGACGGTTGCTTCAACTGGCCGGGGCGCCACCGGGCCGCACAGGCCGCAGGAAAGGCGCGCGCTTCAACTGGCCGGGGGCTGCTTCAAGCGGAAGGTGCGGGGTCTGAAGCCCTCGGCATTGACGATGCTGGCGCTGCTGCCGGTCGCCCGGATGACGAACAGCCCTCGCCGCTCGGCCATGCGCTCGGCGCCGCTGTTCACCTGCAGGTAGGCGACGGCGCCGTAGACCTTGTGCCGGCGGTACTCGGGCGCCCACTCCTGGAACTCCTGCAACTTGGCCAGGAAGCGCTTCACGTCCTTCGGCCTGAGCGTCGTCTTGACTTCAACGACGACGACTTCCTCGCCGTTCGCGGCGACGATGTCCACCTCGAAGTGCTGCCCCCGCCGCTGGTGCTTGCCCCGCTCAAAGGTCCGTTCGACAAGGATGCCCCATCTCCTGAGAATGGGAACGAGGTCACCCTCGACGAGGCTCTCCAGCAGCCTTCCCCACTTCGTCGTGAACTCGTGCTCCGCTTTCCTCAACCGCCGGTCGGACTCCTTCATCTGGCGGGCCGTCTCCTTCACCTGGCGGTCCGTCTCCTGCATCCGCCGATCGGTCTCCTTCATCTGCTGCGCGGTCTCTCGCTGGTACTCCCGGACCTCCCGGAGTCCCGCCAGGATTTCGCCGATGGTCTCCTGTGGGGCCTGCGCCGTTTCGTCTGCGCGCGTCGTCATCTTCATCGTCTCCTTTGTCGCATCGAACGCCGGAGGGCGGCCCAACGGTCTTCGGGTACCGGTCGAGGACTAGCGTCCTCGTGCGGACAAGGGAGCTGCGAGTCTATAGCAGCCTTGGCAAGAGGCGCCCGGCATTCCGAACGGCGCTGCATTCCGCCCAGCATCCTGGGCCACCGGGTGCTCGCTGACTCGCGCTACCGGCGAGGGCCGGGCTAGCGCTAGCGCGGGCGTGGATCAGCCGCAGTCCACGCTGTGGGAGCGGACGTACGCGGGCACGGGCGCTTTCTCGAGTCGTCCTGGCGCCGGTCCCCAGATGAGTGCGGCGGTTGCCCGGCCGTCATCCACGGCTCAGGCGTGTTGCCGGACCACGGCCTGGTTCAACTCGACGCCGAGACCGGGGCCTTCGGGAACTGCGATCAAACCGTTCTCGAAACGCTCCGGTGGCTCGACGAGGTCACCGCGCCACGTGGCCTCGGTTCGTGCGCAGATGAACGAACATCCAGGCCGTGCGTTCGCTCACGCGCATGGAGGTGAGCGACATCTCCTCGACGCGCAGTGACCGTTCGGCCGCTCCAGACGGCTGGGTAGCGAGCACGGGGGAGGCGGCGATGGGCAGCGACGCTGCGGCACCGGCTGCTGCGACCAACTGCCGGCGGGTGAGCGGCTGCGCCGTTTTC
The DNA here is from genome assembly GCA_951813015.1 of uncultured Thermoanaerobaculia bacterium. GTDB lineage: Bacteria > Acidobacteriota > Thermoanaerobaculia > Multivoradales > Multivoraceae > Multivorans. The sequence goes on from CATOTG010000008.1 coordinate 110,813, forward strand.
CGGCCCTTCTTCATCGGCACGAGCAACGGTAACAGCCGGCCTTCGACTGGGCGGCGCCGGGCTGCCGCCAGCCCGGCGCCCGCGATCCGGACGACCGGCCGCTTCTACCGGACCTGTCGATCAGCCAGGAGTCCGCGTGGTTCATGGCGCACCGGCTCCGCGACGCGTACACGGCTGGCGGCGGTCTATTGCTAGAAGGCGGCGGCGACGCCAAGACGGGAATCTGGGCGTCTGGCGAGTCGGGTCTTCTCTGGTTCTTCAACCGCGGCAACGCCGAAGTGCTCGTGAAGGTGCTGAACGGATGCGCCCACAACGGCTACCGCTGGGGTGTTCGTGGCTCCGGTTACGACCCCGGCGTTCAATCTCCGCGTCACAGACCGCGAAGGTCCGGTCTGGACGCACGGCAATCGACAGGGGATGACGGCATCTACGAAGAGCGGCACCCGCGCTTTCCCGTGCCGGTGAGACAGTGAAAGTGCGCCACAAAGAGCCGCTGGGCTGGTGAGGCGCCATGACGGCGGTCGTGTTCGGCAACCTGGTCGCGTGGGCGATCGCGACCGCCGTAGTGCTGCCGACTACACCGCCCCTGTCTAGCCACCGTTATTGTCCTCTCTATGCTTCAGTTCGACGCGTGTGGGCTCATTCTCCGGGCGCCGGCTCACCGCGTACCGCGTGCAGCAGCTTGCCGGTGCGGAGCAGGAAGGCGTCGCCGGCGGGGACAACGCCGGTGAGGTACTCGTCTACCTCGACGCGGCTCCTTGCCAGGACCTCGCCGCCTCCGGGGCCGGCGCTCAGGACATCGGTCGCGCCCTTCTCGCCGAAGAAGAAGATCCGGTCGCCGGCGGCGATGGGAGTCACCCAGGCCGGCTGCGAGAGCCTCTGCTGCCAGTGGGACCTGCCGTTCTCAGGGTCGATGCACTGCGCGACGCCGGCGGCGTTGGCCCAGTAGATGCAGTCGCCGGCCAGAACCGGAGAGGCGAAGTGGCCTGTCGATTCGGAGTGCCAGAGGACGTCCTCCTGGTCGAGTTCCCCCCGGGCGCCGCGCCGTACGGCGAAGTTGGCCGGCCGCTCCGATCCTGAGATGACGAGCAGCCCGTCCGTGATCAGGGCCGCCCACTCGGTTCCGTGACTGGCTGACGGCGCCCCGGCGGAGGTCCACGATTCGTCCGCGATCTGGCGGTCTTCGATCTGCAGGTCAGAGAGTGCATGTCGCTCAACCGAGCTCAGGTGGCCGGTGCGGTTCGCACCGGCAATCGCCAGCAGAGATTCTCCGTCGCTCACCAGGCGGTGGAAGAACCGTCGCTCGTGGAGGTCCCCGGCGTGGTTCCAGGACTCGTCGCCGCTGCGGATGCTGTAGATGCGGCCATCGGCCTGGCTCACGAGGAGAACCCCGTTCACCGTGACCGCGTCGGCGCCGAAGCCGTTCAGGCTGCCGGCCGCCGGCAGGTCGGGCCCCGATGCCCAGGTGTCGGTGGCGGGATCGTAGATGTCGACTCGGCGGGTCGGGTCGCCGTTGTCGTCGAGCCCGCCCAGCACCCAGAGCTTGCCGTCGAGTCCCACCGCGGTGTTGGCACGGACGCCGGTCGGGGTCTCTGTCAGCACGCTCCACTCGCCGATGGAATCGTCGTCGAGCGTCGTCAGGTCGAGCGCGAAGACCGTCCGTTCCCAAAGGGGATCGGAGGAGGAGCCGCGCAGCTCCCAGCCGCCCGCGACGACGAGGAGATCGTTGACCACGGCGAGATCGTGCGAGGAGCGGCCGGACGGCAGGGCCATCAGCCGCTGCCAGCGGTTCTCGTTGGGCAGGAAGCGGGCTGCGCTCTTCACGGAATGGAGTTCGCCGGGCTCGCGCCTCGGGTTGTTCGCGCGCATTCCACCGACCCGGTAGATGGCGCCGTCGTGTTCGACCAGGGCGGTGCCCTGGAGCGGCGGACCCGGCGGCAGGGCGAGCCATCCGGGCAAAGAGCTTCCAGCGGCGGACTCGAGTGGGTAACGCAGGAAGAGCTGGCTCAGGTTCTCGAACGAATGAACGTGTTGCGTGCCGATGTGACCGCCGTACACGTAGAGCGAATCGCCCTCGAGAGCCGCGCCGAAGCTGGAGATGGCAAGCGGCAGATCGGGGACGGCCTGGTTGGGGGCGCGGTTGGGGGGAGTCCGCGTTCTGAGCAACGGCGATCGGCGTCATGGCGATTCCCAGGAGGACCGCGGTCGAGGCGCGGAGGGTGTGGAGACGGTCGGCGGTTGGCTTGAAGCAGGACATGGCGGTGAATCTGCACCAGTCTGGTCCTGTTTGTCAAGGACCGATTTGGTCCAGTTTACTTTGGAGCACGTCTGAGCCGCCGGCTTCAGCGCAGAGGCTGCTCTGCATCTGCCCCATTGGGCTCCAGGTGGAAGCGGCTTGTGGCCGTGCCTAACCGCAGTCCATGCTGTTGGAGCGCCGAGGGCGCCTGTTCGAGGCCGGTCGTCGAGGATGTCCCGGCGCCGGCGAAGAAGCTGGCGTGTGCCTGAAACGGGACGGCTTCTTCAACTGGCCGGGGGCTGCTTCAAGCGGAAGGTGCGGGGTCTGAAGCCCTCGGCATTGACGATGCTGGCGCTGCTGCCGGTCGCCCGGATCACGAACAGCCCTCGCCGCTCGGCCATGCGCTCGGCGCCGCTGTTCACCTGCAGGTAGGCGACGGCGCCGTAGACCTTGTGCCGGCGGTACTCGGGCGCCCACTCCTGGAACTCCTGCAACTTGGCCAGGAAGCGCTTCACGTCCTTCGGCCTGAGCGTCGTCTTGACTTCAACGACGACGACTTCCTCGCCGTTCGCGGCGACGATGTCCACCTCGAAGTGCTGCCCCCGCCGCTGGTGCTTGCCGCGCTCAAATGTCCGTTCGACGAGAATGCCCCATCTCCTGAGAATGGGAACGAGGTCGCCCTCGACGAGGCTCTCCAGCAGCTTCCCCCACTTCGTCGTGAACTCGTGCTCCGCTTTCCTCAACCGCCGGTCGGACTCCTTCATCTGGCGGTCCGTCTCCTTCACTTGGCGGGCCGTCTCCTTCACCTGGCGGTCCGTCTCCTGCATCCGCCGATCCGTCTCCTTCATCTGCTGCGCGGTCTCTCGCTGGTACTCCCGGACCTCCCGGAGTCCCGCCAGGATTTCGCCGATGGTCTCCTGTTGGGCCTGCGCCGTTTCGTCTGCGCTCATCGTCATCTTCATCGTCTCCTTTGTCGCATCGAACGCCGGAGGGCGGCCCAACGGTCTTCGGGTACCGGTCAAGGACTAGCGTCCTCGTGCGGACAAGGGAGCTGCGAGTCTATAGCAGCCTTGGCAAGAGGCGCCCGGCATTCCGAACGGCGCTGCATTCCGCCCAGCATCCTGGGCCACCGGGTGCTTGCTGACTCGCGCCCGGACGCGGTCCGTGCGTGCGGGTCCAACGCGGCTCGTGCCCCTTGCCGCCCTGGCCACCGCCGATCTCAAGGCGGCGGCGTTGCGCGTGGCAGCCATCCGTGGACGTCTCGCAGCAATCCGCGATCCTGATGGCCGGTGGCGCAGCTCACGCCGCTGGGTCGACGAGTACCGGAGGAAGCGCTACCGGCGAGGGCCGGGCGACTAGCACGGGCGTGAATCAGCCGCGTCCATGCTGTTGGAGCGGACGATTCGACGCGCGGCGGCGTCAGGAGTTGTCCTTGCGGGTTCGGATTTCGCCGAAGATCTCAGGCGTCGGAGGCGAATGCGTCAGGACGAGATCCCCGCGCCGCGCGGTTTGGGGAGGCGGAGGGAACTGTATCCGCCGAGGGCGCCTGTTCGAGGCCGGTCGTCGAGGATGTCCCGGCGCCGGCGAAGAAGCTGGCGTGTACCTGAAACGGGACGGCTGCTTCAACTGGCCGGGGGCTGCTTCAAGCGGAAGGTGCGGGGTCTGAAGCCCTCGGCATTGACGATGCTGGCGCTGCTGCCGGTCGCCCGGATGACGAACAGCCCTCGCCGCTCGGCCATGCGCTCGGCGCCGCTGTTCACCTGCAGGTAGGCGACGGCGCCGTAGACCTTGTGCCGGCGGTACTCGGGCGCCCACTCCTGGAACTCCTGCAACTTGGCCAGGAAGCGCTTCACGTCCTTCGGCCTGAGCGTCGTCTTGACTTCAACGACGACGACGTCCTCGCCGTTCGCGGCGACGATGTCCACCTCGAAGTGCTGCCCCCGCCGCTGGTGCTTGCCGCGCTCAAAGGTCCGTTCGACAAGGATGCCCCATCTCCTGAGAATGGGAACGAGGTCACCCTCGACGAGGCTCTCCAGCAGCTTTCCCCACTTCGTCGTGAACTCGTGCTCCGCTTTCCTCAACCGCCGGTCGGACTCCTTCATCTGGCGGTCCGTCTCCTTCATCCGCCGATCCGTCTCCCGCATATGCTCCGCGGTCTCCCGCTGGTACTCCCGGACCTCCCGGAGTCCCGCCAGGATTTCGCCGATGGTCTCCTGTTGGGCCTGCGCCGTTTCGTCTGCGCTCATCGTGATCGTCTCCTTTGTCGTTTCGAACGCCGGAGGGCGGCCCAACGGTCTTCGGGTACCGGTCGAGGACTATCGTCCTCATGCGGACAAGGGAGCTGCGAGTCTATAGGCAGCCTTGGCAAGAGGCGCTCGGCATTCCGAACGGCGCTGCATTCCGCCCAGCATCCTGGGCCACCGGGTGCTCGCTGACTCGCGCCCGGACGCGGTCCGTGCGTGGCGCGGGGCGGGGCGCGCCGCGTCAGCACGCAGGCGCAGCGGCAGTGACGGGCCGCGCAGGGTCTGCTTCGCCGGGCGCCGGCAGCCTTGTTTGTACGGTACAGTTTGATTCGCCATGGGCGAACAATTCGAGCGGGCAGGGTGCCGTGGGAGGCCGTCCCGGTCTGAGCTGTACCGTCGGCTGCTCGTCGATGTCGCCGACTTGCGGGGGTGCCTGGGGGGCCTGCCGAGCCCGCTTGAGGCCGCCTTTTGGATCCCGGGCGCCCTGCGTTTGGCCCACTGCCGGTTCGAGCAGATCCATCCGTTCCTCGATGGCAACGGCCGTACCGGACGGCTGCTTCTGAACCTGATCCTCGTTCGTCTCGGCTTTCCGCCGGCGATTGTCTACAAACGCGACAGGAACAGGTACCTGGAAGCCCTGCGAAGAGCCGACGCCGGCGAGCCGGGGCCGCTGGCGGAGCTGCTGGCCCGGGCGATTCTCGACAATCTGTACCGGAACGTGATTCCCGCGGTTGCTGGTCCAGCGCGGCTTGTGCCCCTTGCCGCCCTGGCCACCGCCGATCTCAAGGCGGCGGCGTTGCGCGTGGCAGCGATCCGTGGACGTCTCGCAGCAATCCGCGATCCTGATGGCCGGTGGCGCAGCTCGCGCCGCTGGGTCGACGAGTACCGGAAGGAGCGCTACCGGCGAGGGCCGGGCTGCTAGCACGGGCGTGAATCAGCCGCAGTCCACGCTGTTCGAGCGGACGTACGCGATCACCTGCCAGATCGTGTCCTCCGGGATCTTGCCGTCGAACGGCAGCATCTCCGTGTCGGGCACGCCCTGGGTGATCACGCGGTAGAGATCGGCATCCGTGTCGCCGTGGTCCGAGTTGCAGTCGAAGAGATTCGGTGCGTCCTTGGTAACGCCCGGCGTGGTCGAGTGGCAGTAGCCGGTGCAGACGGCCCGGAACATGCGCCGGCCGGCGGTAATCGCCGCGGGATCGTCGAGATAGGCGGCGACGGGAGAAGGACTCGCGGCAGGTTCGGCGGGCGGCGCTGCGTCGACGGTTGCCGGCGGCGCCAGGGCTGGCGCCCGGGCCTCCGACGCGGCCGGGCTCTCGGGCAGCCCCGGCGGCGCTTCGTCGACGGTTGCCGGCGACGCCGCGGCTGGCGCCCGGGCCTCCGACGCGGCCGGGCTCTCGGGCTGCCCCGGCGGCGGTCCGCCGCCGGTGGCGCAGGCGGCCAGCAGAAGTGGCAGCGCGATCGTCGCGTGCCTGGCGAAGCGGGGCGACTCGAGGCGTCTTCGGATGGTCATGGACAAGATGTCGGCTCCCTCGGATTTGGCCGTGGTCGGCGACGGCATGCGGGATCGGCCCGGCATGCCGGGGTTCTACTGGGCGCCCGCGCCGAGCGCGCGAATCGCGGCCGGTGAGGACACGGTGGGGAAGGGTTCGGTTCGGAAGATGCCGTAGCGCTCGGCAAGCCGCTTCAGCGTACCGTCGCGACGCAGCTCGTCGAACGTCCGCTCGATCGCGAGACCAAGGCTGTCGCCGGAACGCATCGCGGCGTGCTCGTTGAAGCGCAGACCGGGCGGTGGTTCGAACTCGGGCACGGGCGCCTTCCCGAGTCGCCCGAGCGCCGGTCCCCAGATGAGTGCGGCGGTTGCCCGGCCGTCATCCACGGCCGCGGCCACGTCTGCCGCGGTTGGCCGCGAGATCCAGTCGAGGCCTGCCCACTCGGCCGCGAAATGTCCCAGGGACTGCAGGCGAACCGCTACCCGGCGGCCGGCTGCGACCTCCGGCAAGGCGGTCCATTCGAGACGGTCCATCGGCGGCATGTAGATCTCGAAAGCGGCCGCGTAGTACGGCTGGCTGAGGTCGATTGCCGCGGTCAGCCGGCCCAGTGCGAGCTCGCCCGGCACGGAGGGCACGAGGTCGCAGACGCCGTCCAGGAGTTCGTCGAGGGGCAGATCCGTGTCGTCGATCTCGGAGTAGGGCGGCGCGTTCGGACGCCATACGGGGACGAAGTCGCGGCCAAGGCGGTTTGCCGCTTCGCGGAAGAGGTCGTGGTCGAAGCCGGAGGCGCCTGCCCGGTGAGCCCGGGGCAGATCGTCTTCGAGCAGGCACACGCGAAGATCCTGGGCCTGAACGGGGCCCTGCGCCTGAACGGGGTCCTGTGCTTGAACGGGGCCCTGCGCCGGAACGGGGACGGCTGCCCATAGGAGGATCGAGAGTGCGCCGGCCGGCGGCGCCATTCGGATCACTGGGCGAGTTCGAAGACGAGCAGGACGCTGCCTTCCGGCAGGGACGGCGCCGTGCCGACCGTGGTCTGGACGATGCCGCCGCCGCCGGAGCCGACGGCGAGGAAAGTCCGGCCTTCGTACTCGTAGGCGATCGGATGGCTGCGAATGCCGGAGCCGGTCTGGTAGCGCCACGCCTCCTCGCCGGTCTCGGCGTCGAAACCGAGGAGGTGGCCGCTGGCGTTGCCCGTGACGACCAGGCCGCCCGCGGTACTGAGCACGCCGGCGAGCATCGGCACCGGATCCCGGTACGCCCCACTTCGTCTCGCCGGTGCTCACGTCGATGGCCGACAGGTGGCCGTAGGACTTTCCTTCGGCGGTGTCAGTCGGGATCGGCTCGGCCGCCGAAGAACGGAATCCCCTCGACGAAGACGACGACGCCCTTGCGGAACATCATGCAACTCTCGATCGTCGGCACATAGGCGAGACCTGTGTCCGGGTTGTAGGCGCCGGCGTAGGCGGCGTTGTTGCCGCCGGCGAGGCCGGGGCAGACGCGCTGGGTCGGCTCCTCGGTTGGCTTCATCGCGGGGTTGACGACGGGTCGGCCGTTCTCGTCCAGCGTCGCCCAGTTCAACTGGTGGACGTACTGGCTGGCATGCAGGAAGCTGCCGTCGCGGCGGTCCAGGACGTAGAAGTAGCCGTTGCGATTCGCCTGCACCAGGGCCGGGACGGTCTGCTCGTTGACCTGGACGTCGACCAGCCAGACCTCGGAGTTGCCGTCGTAGTCCCACAGGTCGTGGGGCGTGAACTGGAAGTGCCACTTGCGCTCGCCGGTCTCGATGTCGACCGCGAGCACGCTGTCGCTGTAGAGGTTGTCGCCGGCCCGCGTGTCGCCGCTCCAGTCGGGCGAGGGGTTGCCGGTCGTCCAGAAGAGGGTCTTCGTCGCCGGTTCGTAGCTGCCGGTCGCCCAGGTGGCGGCGCCGCCCGTCTTGTACGACTCGCCGGCCCAGGTCTCGACGCCCGGTTCGCCTGTGTCCGGCACCGTGTAGTGGCGCCAGAGGAGCTCGCCGGTCTCCAGGTCGTAGCCGTCGAAGAAGCCCCGGACGCCGTACTCGCCGCCGCCGATGCCGATGACGACGACGCCCTCCGCGATGAGCGGGGCCGAGGTGATGGAGAAGCCCTTGGCGTAGGGAATGACCTCGATGTCCCAGGCGAGTTCGCCTGTCTTGCGGTTGAAGGCCAGCAGACCGGGCGTCCAGCGTGCCCATCACGACGAGGTCGCCGGAGATGCCGACGCCGCGGTTCACCGGCCCGCAGCAGATCCGCAGGTCGGAGGGGTTCTCGTGGTCGTAACGCCAGAGCAGGCGCCCGTCTCCCGCGTCGTAGGCGAGCAGGCGGTTCATCGACGATGTCAGGTAGAGCACTCCGTCGTAGACCACGGGGCGAGGATTCGAGCTGGCCGGCGACGCCGGTCTGCGCGATCCAGGCGAGGCGCAGGTTCGACGCGCTCTCCGGGGTCAACTCGGTGATCGGCGAATGGCGCCAGCTTGCGTAGTTGCCGCCGTAGTGGAGCCAGGACTCGCGGGTCGGCGCCTGTTCGAGAAGTGCCTGCCCGACGGGTCCGGCGCCGTCGCCCACCTCGGTCGCCGCCGGCCAGTGGTTCCGGGGTGGCGCGGCAAACACCTTCCTGCTGCGCGGCGAGCGGCATCGCCAGAGCCGCCAGACCGATCGTTGCGCAGATTGGGCGGCGCTTCCGGTGAGTGCCTGCGCGGTGGGGTGTTGGATGGCGCCGCTGCGCTGCCAGGCCCCGAAGTGCGCCCGGGCCGGGGCACTCCTGGTTTCGAGGGTCGGCAGATCGTGAATGAGGTTCGCGTTGCCGGGTCCTCACGGTTCCGGCGTTCTCTGTCCCTTGAAGCGGCTTGGCTCGCATCGACACTCTCCCCTCCCGTTTTGTAGTCCGAGATGTCTGGCGCGAGGCTCGGACACCACGGTTCGCGCGACCGCGGATGATACCGTGCTGTCCGTTCCATCGCGTTTGCGGCTCGGCCAGGGCCCTCCTGGTGGAGCGGAGAGACTGCAGGTCCGGGTGCTCGCCTGGCGGAACGGCGCCGGCGCAGGCGGGCTCGCAGGGTCGGAGGAGAAATGACTGACGACGACACAGGCACGCAGAGCCTCTACGGCCGGCTCGACCCGGAACAGGTCGGCGCCTTCGGCCTCAAGGTGTGGCAGTACAAGCAGGGCGAACTGGTTTCCCTGATGATCCACCTCGGCGACCGCCTGGGGATCTACCGGACGCTGCAGGGCCGGGGACCGGTAACCGTTGCCGAGCTGGCCGAAGTGAGCGGGCTCAAGGAACGCTGGCTGCTTGAGTGGTTGCGCGGCCAGACCGCGGCGGGTCTGATCGAGTACCACGGCGCGGAGAACGGCGGTGAGCCGCGCTTCGAGCTGACCGATGTGGGGGCCGCGGTCCTGGCCGACGAGGAGGGCTCGGTTGCCTTCGCGGGCGGCGCCTTCGGCTATCCGCCCAGCCACGACGTGATCGACGGTTTGGCGGAAGCGTTCCAAACCCGGTGTTGGTCTCTCCTATCAGCGGCTCGGACCCTGCGCCGCCCATCGCACCGAGCGGATGCTCGGGCCGTGGACCCCGTCAGGCGCTGGTGCCCGCGGATCATTCCGGCGCTTGACGGTGTCGAGGAGCGCCTGCGCGCAGGCATCGATGTCGTCGACGTCGGCTGCGGCGGGCGGCGTGGGCGCTGCTCTCGCTGGCGCGCGCCTTTCCGGCGTCGCGCTTCGTCGGCTACGACCCGTCCGAGCATGCGATCGAGATTGCCCGTGAGCGCACTCGGGAAGCCGGAGTGGACAACGTCGAATGGCGGGTCGCGCGCGGCGAGGATCTGCCGGCGGCGCCGACCTTCGACCTGGTCGTGACCTTCGACTGCGTCCACGACCATGACGCGGCCGGATCTCGTGATTTCGGCCATCCGCGGCGCCATCCGGGACGACGGCGCCTGGCTGATCAAGGACATCCGGAGCAGCCCCCGGTTCGAGGACAACCTGCGCAACCCGGTGCTCGCCCTGCTCTACGGGTTCTCCGTTTCGGCCTGCATGTCGTCCGCTCTGTCCGAGCCCGACGGCCTCGGCCTCGGAACCCTGGGTTTCAACCCGGTGGTCGCCGAGCGGATGGTGCGCGAGGGCGGCTTCACCCGCTTCCGGATGCACGACTTCGAGGATCCGGCGAACCTCTACTACGAAGTTCGTCCCTGATCCGGCGCTCGACCGGTCACTGCCAGCGAAAGTCGACCCGGTCGATCGCGGACGCCGTTCGGCGGCAGGGCTTCGCCGTCGCCGTAGGGGACTTCGAGGACGAGGGGAGCGCCTGAAGTCCACGTCGCGGTCGGGAGCTTGCGCGTGTGCCAGCCTGCCGCTTCGCCGTTGTCGCCGGGAAACGACAGACGACCGATCTCGCGGCTGCCGGAGCGTGCGACCAGCGTGAGAGGCGCCGGACGGTTTCGCACCGGCCGGAGGGTCACGGTCAATTCGACCTCCTTGCCGCCGGGAATGACGGTGGCTTCGGCTCGGGCGCCCTCGGGGAGCACCCAGGCTTCCGGGTAGCGTGTGCGGTCCATCGTCCATCGTGCGGGCTCCGGATTGCCGCCGGTCCGGTCGACCGCGGCGCTCTCGACCTCCACCTGCCGCGTCGGCAGGGGCGCCGGCGAGGGACCGGCAGGCCGGCGATGGCAAGCGCGGGGCACGGGCGGGCCAGCGCCGCCCGCGAAGGCCTTGTGCCGGACGCGGCCGGCAGCCAGAGCCAGGCAGATGGCCGTGAGCGGCACAAGCCAGGTTGCAGCCCGGGGCCGGGTGGCCGAGGGCAGAAAGCGCGCGAAATCGACGCCGCTTCGCGCCTCCAGGTAGTGGACCATGTGGTGGCGGCCGTCGGCCAGGTTGTAGGTCCAGCCCGGTTCCACGATGTAGAGCACCGCCAGCGCCCCGCTCAGGAGCGCCAGGACCAGGGCGAGGGTCGAGACGCCCGCCGGTAGCGCGCCGGCGTCAGCGCCGGTAGCGCGGCCTACCGTTGCTCGTCTACTCGTCGCGCGACGCGTGTTGATCGCCGTGCCGACGCAGGTGTTCACCCCCCGTCCCCCCGGTAGAGTTGCCGAACCGGCAGCCGGGGCGGCGCCGCCGGAATCGAGTCGCCGTTCGAACAGCGGTACCAGCAGCAGGGCGAGGAAGGGCAGCAGGACGAGGCCGTAGCGGAAGGGCGGCGACCAGCCGCCGTACCATTCGGAACGGGAGGCGACCAGCAGCAGCGTCGGCGCGGCGATCAGCGCGACTTCGCCCAGGAGGCGGCGGTGGCGCCTCCAGGCCACGACGGCGGCGGGAAACAGGAGCAGCCAGATCGGTGCGCAGGCGACCAGGCCGTAGGCGAGATCGAAGAACAGTCCGTTCAGGCCGAGCGCGATGGAGACGGCGGACTCCCGGTAGAGCTCCAGCTCGCTCCAGGAGTGCATGCCGAGCACGGTGCCGAAGGTGGCTCGGTTCAACCACAGGACCAGGGCGCCGGTCGGAGCAAGGACCGCCGCCAGGACCAGTGCGCCGCGCCGGCGGAGACCGGGCGCAAGACGCAGGACGCAGATCAGGGCGAGGGCCGCGCTGACCAGAACGAGACGGAGCTTGAGCGCGGGCATCAAGGCCAGCGCCAGGGCGAGCAGCAGCCAGACGATCCGGTCGTCGCGCCCGGGTCCCGCCGCCGGTTCGCGCCGGTGGCGAGTGAGTCGGTTGATCCAGCGCAGAGCTGCGACCGCGAAAAGAACGGCGGCGACTTCGGCCCAGATCTGCTGGCTGTAGATCAGGAAGGGCGCGGCGAAGCCGAAGATGAGGTAGGCGATCAGCCGCGCGCGGGCGTCCTGGCTGAAGGCGGTCAGATCGAGGAAGAGCCAGGCGGCAAGGGCGGCCAGGGCCGCGATCACGACGGTCGCTCCGGCTCGGCCGCCCAGCCGGTAGGCCGGGGCCAACACGGTCTGCAGAAGGGCGCCGTGCCGCGAGTAGACGGCGCCGTCGGGCCCCTCGGGGTCTCCGGGCTGCGGCTCGATCGCTCGCGGCATGAAGGCGAGCGAGTCCTCGTCGCGGTAGTTGTTCGCGAGGGTCGCGGTCGAAGTCCCAGGCGATGCTGTGGGTGACGAGGAGAAACCAGGGCTCGTCGCCGTCCGGCGCCCGTTCTCCGATCGACCAGGGAATCAGCGCCAGGTAGAAGGCGAAGGGCAGGAGCAGGAAGACGAGCGGCGGCCTTCCGGAGGCGGTCGGGCGGTCGAGAAGCGACTCCAGCGCCAGAACGCGGCGGACCACGTAGAGAAGGGCGAGCGCCGCCGCGGCGCCCACGCACAGGGGCTGCCAGCCGGCAACGCCCAGGAGCGGCGCGCCGAGCGCTGCCGCGGCGACCAGCCCGGCAGTCGCCAGAGCCCAGGTTTCGATTCGGCCGCGGACCATCTTCGCCCGCAGTGTAGCCCCGCCCGCAGTGTAGCTGTGCCCGCACGGGTAGCCGCGCCCGCGGTGTAGCTGTGCCCGCACGGGTAGCTGTGCCCGCACGGGTAGCTGTGCCCGCACGGGTAGCCGCGCCCGCGGTGTAGCCGCGCCCGGAGGAAGTCGGGGCTGCCGAACTGCTTGCCGAGGGTGTCGCGGTTCAGGCGATCGGGATGGCCGGTGGCGTGGCCGAGATCGTGGAGCCCGGTCTGGCAGTAGCGCCCGGCGCCTGCCACGGGCTGCTGCTGGGCTGTGGTTCAGCCGCCGTTCAGCGCGGCGAGGACCCTGGGCGGCGTCATCGGCAGTTGCGCCGGTCGCGCGCCGCAGGCGTCGGCGATCGCATTGGCGATCGCAGCCGCGGTGGGGACGACCGGCGGTTCCCCGACGCCGCGAGCGCCGAAGGGCCCGTGTTCCGACGGCACCTCGACCAGGACCGTCTCGAGTTCGGCCGGACCCTGGCCGAAGTCGGGCAGGGCGTAGTCATTCAATGTCGCGGTCAACAACTGGCCGTCTTCGCTGTACGCCATCTCCTCGTAGAGCGCCCAGCCGACGCCCTGCAGGGCGCCGCCCATCATCTGACCCTCGACGGCGGCCGGATTGATCGCCCGGCCGCAGTCCTGGATGACGACGACCCGCTCGACGTCGACCCGTCCGGTCTCCCGGTCGACCCGCACCTCGGCAAGCTGGGCGCAGAAGCCCGGCGCCTGACTCGTCTGGGCGTGCCGGCCGTGACCGAAGACCGGCGCCTGCCGCCCGCCGAAGCGCATCGTCCGCTGGGCGATCTTGCGCAGTGGAATCGCCTTGTCGGGCGAGCCCTTGACCTGCACCGCGCCGTCCTTGATCTCGAGATCCTCGGGGTCCGCTTCGAACGTTTCGGCCGCGAGTTCCAGCGTCTGGCGGCGTGCCTCCCGGGCCGCCTGGATGACGGGCGGGCCGACCGTGTAGATCGTCTTGCTGCCGCCCGAAGCGCCGGCGTACGGCCCCGACGACGTGTCGCCCGTTGCGACGGTGACCTTGTCCGGGTCGACTCCGAACGCCTCGGCCGCCATCAGGGCCATGCTCGTGTTCGTTCCGTTGATGTCGGCCGTGCTGATGTGGACCTTCAGCGTGCCGTCCGTCTGCAACGCACAGGCGGCGGAAGCCGGCTCCGTGCCGCCGGGCCAGGCGCCGAGCGCGATGCCGATGCCCCGTCCCTCGGCGCGCGCCTGCGCGCGGTTCTGCCACGCCGGATGATCGCGAAGAGCTTCCAGGACCTGCCGCTGACCCATCCCGGCCCAGGGCATCCCGGACGCCATCGGGTTGCCTGCCTCCGAGGCGTTCTGCAGTCGGAACTCGACCGGGTCGAGGTCGAGTTCGCGAGCGAGCAGGTCGAGAACCGTTTCCACGACGAAGGCCGCCTGGGGAGCGAGCGGCGCCCGGTAGGCGCCGACCGACGGCTTGTTCGTCGTCACCTCGAAGCCGCCCACCGCCTGGTTGGGGGTCTGATAGGAGCTTCCCAGCAGGGTCCCGGCCAGGGCGGTCATCGACGAAGGAAAACAGCCGCAGTCGATCGCCAGGTCGGCCTCTAGAGCAGTGAGCTCTCCACTGCGCTTCGCTCCGGCCCGAATCGTGATCCGGGTCGAAGGGGCGGGTGTCGCCGCCAGCATCTCTTCGGTCCGGGTCATCACGAGGCGGACGGGCCGCTGGTGCTTTGTGGAAGCAAGCGCGAGGAGAGGCTCGTACAGCACGAACTTGCCGCCGAAACCGCCGCCGACCGGAGTGCCGATCACCTTGACCTGGTCCTGGGACAGGCCGACCATTCCGGCAACCGCGTCGCGAACGAAGAAGGGCGCCTGGGTCGAGCTGTAGACGGTCATCCCGTTGCCCATCGGGTCCGGGTCGATCAGGGCGGCGTGGGGCTCGAGGTAGGACTGATGGACGGACGCCGTGTGGAAGACCCTTTCGACGACCGCGTCCGCCTCGGCGAAGCCGCGGTCGAGATCGCCGCGCTCGAAGCGCATCGCGTTCGTCACGTTGGGCGACGAGGACGCCGCTTCGTCTTCCTCCGACACGTCGCCGGCCCCGTGCGCGGCTGCCTCCTCGGACTGGCCGGGGAGGCCGTCCGGCCAGACGGCGGGCGCGTCGGCCGCCTCCGCCTGCTCGATCGTCACGACCGCCTCGAGCGGCTCGTAGTCGACGAGGACGGCTTCGGCGCCGTCTGCCGCAGCCGCTTCGTTCTCGGCGAGAACGAGGGCCACCGGGTGACCGACGAAGATGACCCGCTCGCGCGCGAGAAGGAGCGTCGGCCGGTTCCGGGCCGGCAGTTCCGGCAGGTCGGCGGCGGTGATCACGGCGGCGACCCCCGGGATCGCCTCCGCGGCGGCGGTGTCGACGCTCAGCACTTCGGCGTGGGCATGCGGGCTGGTGACCAGGCGGGCGTGAAGCAGCCCCGGCCGGTCGAGGTCGCCGCAGAAGCGCAGCGATCCCTTGACCTTGGGTTCGCCCTCAAGCAGTTTCGTGGGTGTACCGATCGCCGCCATGGGTTGTCTCCGTGCTGTCGCCGCCGGTGGACGGTGAGTCCGTTGGTCGGGATTGTGGGGGCGATTGTACGGAACCGGAGTCGCAAGGGAAGAGCGGCTTCGCAGCGGAGAAAAAAAGAGCCCCGAGGCGTATCCGCCTCGGGGCTCCGTCGACGCTCGTGGACCGCGGTTTGCGCGGCTCGGCTGAGCGTGATTCTGGCCGATGGGATGGCGTGGGATCGTTTCCCGAAGGAGATGTCCTGCGCCTGGCAGGGGTTTCCCTAGGGAGCCGCCACCTCCATCAAGCCGCTACTGCAGTACTCCACTAGACCACCTCCTTTCCGGGCACATCCACAAGGTGGTGGGTCCCACCCCACCCGGTCACGGAATCGCCCCGAATGACCCCGGGACCGCCGCCGACGCCTCGCGACGCGAGCGGAACGACGAAGGGATAGTTATGGATTCGCCCCGACCTTGTCAAACCTCCATGGTCGCAAGGGGTTAGCAGCCCGTGGAAAAGTCGCGCTGCATTCGATCGGTCATGCATCCCGCCCGGCATCGTGCCATCCGTGCGCCCGATGACGGGCGCACGGACTGGTTCGCGGATGGCGCGGAGTGCGCCACCCGGGCAAGCTCCTCGGTCGCCCTTGTTCCCGGGATTGAGGGCGGCCCGATACGCTCCCTCGTCGCGCCTTGCTGGACGGGCGGCGCGCGTCAGGGGCTGGTCTCGGCCGGTGACGAGTCGCCGCTTGCCGCGGAGCTCGGCGACCGGCGGGGCCGCCTCCGCCTTCGCCTGCGGCGCCTGGTTGGGTTCGGTGTTCCGTTGCCGCTTGCCGCGGCCGCCTCGCTGCCCTTGCCGCCTGCGTCTGCCGCGGTGTCGGCCGCGGGAGTGTCGATGCCCGGCACCTTGATGGCTTGTGTTCCGGCCGTCTTCTTCGTCCTGGCGGCGGGTTTCCTCGTGCTCTTCTTCGCCCTTCCGGCGCCGTCCTGCTTCGCGGCGCGCTCCTCCTTGGGCGCCTTCTCCCCGGGCGCCTCCTCCTTCGCCTTCGCCTTGCGAGCGGCTGCGGGTCGCCGCCTTCGTCCGCCGCGCCGGCGCCGTCGCTTCGGCGTACTCTCCGTCGCGCTCTCGCCGGCTTCGGCGGCACGGTCCTCGGCTTCGGCCTCGGCTTCGACCTCGGGTTCGACCGACTCGCCGTCCGTGTCGCCAATCGAGGGCGTGGCCAGCATCTCCTGCTCGAGCCTCTTCTCCTTGGCCTCTTCCTTCTCCCTCTTCTTCACGTCGGCCAGGTCGCGCGCGAGCCAACGGATGTCCGGCTCGCGGCCCTCCAGATGCGGCTGCCCCGAGATCTCGATCTCGAGATCGAACTCCCTGGCCAGGTTGACGAGAGCCTCCCGGTGGCGGTTCTGGAAGAAGTCGGCCAGCTCGGGTTGCACGGCAATCTGCACGCCGCGCATGTAGCCGCCGGCGCCGTGGGACTCGATGTTCCGCAGCAGACGCAGGGCGACGAGGTCCGGACTGGCGACGCGGCCGGTGCCGGCGCAGTTGGGGCAATCGCCGTGGGTCCGCAACTGGAGCGCCTGGTGGATGCGCTGGCGGTTGATTTCGAGCAGTCCGTTGGCGCTGATCCGGCTGACGCTGAAGCGCGCCTTGTCCGCCTTCATCGCGTCCTTCATCGCCTTCTCGACCTTGCGCCGGTTGCGGGGGCTGCGCATGTCGATGAAATCGACGACGAGCAGGCCGCCGATATCGCGCAGCCGGAGTTGCCGGCCGACCTCCGCCGCGGCCTCGACGTTCGTGTTCACCGCGGTTTCTTCCTGGCTCGACCCCTTCTTGGAGCGGCCCGAGTTCACGTCGATGGCGGTCAGCGCCTCGGTCGGGTCGATCACGATCGAACCGCCCGAGGGCAGCTCGGCCCGCCGTTCGAAGATGTTCTCGATCTGGGGTTCCAGGTCGTAGACCGAGAAGAGCGGCCGGCGGCCGGTGTAGCGGTTGAGAGACGTCTTGCTGCGCGGCATGAAGGCCCGCATGTACTGCTCGGCGCGCGCGTAGGCGGTGTCCTCATCGACCCAGACCTCCTGAATCGAGCTGTCCAGGTAGTCCCGGAGCCCCTGGAGCACGATGTCCTGGTCGCTGTAGAGGAGCTTCGTGCCCTTCGAGTCGCGGGCATCGCGGGAAATGCGCTTCCACAGGCGCAGCAGTGCGTTCATGTCCCGGCTGAGCGCCGTCTTCGTTTGGCCCAGGGCGTTGGTCCGCACGATCACGCCGCCGCCGTCCGGTACCGGCAAGGACTCCGCCAACGCCTTCAGCTTGAGGCGGACCTCCTCCGTGTCGACCTTGCGGGAGACGCCGCAGGTCTTGTCAAAGGGAGAGAGAACGAGGTAGCGACCTGCCAGACTCAGGTTGGTCGTCAGGGCGGCGCCCTTGTTGCCCTCGGGCTCGCGGGTGATCTGAACGACGATCGGACGGCCGCGGACGAGCACGTCCTCGATCTTCGGCCGCTTCGACTTGGAGGCCGCCTGGTAGCAGGCGTCGGGCACCACGTCCTGAATGGCCAGGAAGCCGTGCTTCACAGCGCCGTAGTCGATGAACGCGGCGTTCAGGCTCGGCTCGATGTTCGCGATCTTGCCGTAGTAGATGTTGCCGCGGGTCAGACCACGCTCGGCGATGTCGACCTTCAGGTCTTCGAGTACCGAGTCGTTGGCGATGGCGATGCGGAGCTCGGTCGAGCTCTGCGCGTTGATGAGCATTCTTCGGGTCACAAAATCTCCGGGTGACGGCGAGTGCGCCGTCGGTTGAATCGGGTGGGACGCTTCCGGTTGCGCGGGCGCCGGGCCACGGCGGGATTCCGTGAACGGAATCCGCCGGGCGGCTGCCCCGCGTTCGCTGCAGTTCCACCTGCGCGAGAAGCTTCAGGAACCGGATCGTCATTCCAGTCGGCGGCGGGTGTAGCCTTGAGTGCACCACGGGCTGTCGGGACGGCCCTCGGGCGACCTGAGTCGTCTCTGAATGGACGGACTGTCTAAAGGACAAAGGCTGAAGCCAAGCGCTTACTCGTACTGTCGAGTGCGCGGCGCTCGCCAAGTGGGGCCAGCGTCGCCGCCGAGGCGGCAAGCATAGCAGTTTCTTGACTTTGCGACTCAAAGCCGAATGAGACCCGTTCACGGCGACGTTCGCGGACTGAAAGCCGCGCAGCGAGGCGCTCTCGAGCGCACCTACCGGCGGAAGGTCCGCCCGGACCAGGTCGTGTCGACCGAACTGGCCCGTCATCTGTGCTCGCTGTCCCGAGAGATCGGACGTCAGGTCGGCGTACTGTTGACCCGCGACGGCGCGGTCAGCAAGGTGATCGTCGGCGATGCCAGGCAGCTCGAGATTCCCGACATCGGGCGCCTCAGGGGAGGCCCGGGACGCTTCCGGCGGCTGCGTCTCGTCCATACCCACCTGCGGGGCGAGAGTCTGACCGCCGACGACCTGAACGATCTGGCCCTGCTGCGACTGGACATGGTCGCGGTGGTCCAGGCCCTCGACGACGGTTCCGCGGGCGGCATCGAAGTCGCTTGGCTGGCGCCCGAACCCGCGGCGGACGTGACTGCCGGGTCGGCGCAGTTCCTTCGCGTCGACGCGCCGCAGGTCTACGAACTGGACCTCGACTTCGCGGCGACCATCCGGGCCGTCGAACGGGAAATGGGCCGGCGGCGCGGCGGCCGCGAAGCGCAGGGCGAGCGGGCCCTCGTGATCGGCGTCAGACCGGACGACGGCCACTTCAGGGAGACGGTCGAGCTCGTGCGCTCGGCCGGCGTCGAAGTCGCGGGCGTGATGCGTCAGCGCCGTTCGCGCATTCATCCTCGAACCGTCGTGGGACGGGGCAAGCTGACGGAAATCGTGCTGCAGAGCATGCGCGCGGGCGCCGAGGTCGCGATCTTCGACATCGACCTGAAGCCCGCGCAGGCTCGGGCGTTCGAGGACGCGACCGGCCTGAAGGCGATCGACCGCACCCAACTGATTCTGGACGTGTTCGCGCAGCGTGCCCGCTCGCGGGACGGCAAGCTGCAGGTCGAACTGGCCCAGTTGCGGTACTCCCTGCCGCGGCTGACCGAGAAGGACAAGGGACTTTCCCGGCTGACCGGAGGCATCGGCGGCCGAGGGCCGGGCGAAACGGTGCTTGAGGTGGGCCGCCGTCGCATTCGCGACCGGATCCGCAAGCTCGAGAAGCAGGTCGAACGGCTGTCGCGGCAGCGGGACGTTGCCCGCAGCCGGCGGCGCGACCGGCGGGTGCCGGTGCTGTCCCTGATCGGCTATACGAACGCCGGCAAGAGCACGCTCCTCAACGCGCTGACCCGCAGTTCGGTGGAAACCGCGTCGCAGCTCTTCGTGACCCTGGACCCGACCAGCCGCCGGATTCGCTTTCCGAGGGAGGGCGAGGTCGTGATCACCGACACGGTCGGGTTCATCGCCGAACTCCCGCCGGACCTCGTCCGTGCGTTCCGGGCCACCCTGGAAGAGCTCGGCGACGCGGATCTGCTGCTCCACGTCGTCGATGGTTCCGATCCGGCGTGGCGGACCAAGGCGGAAGCGGTGGACGGGCTGATCGAGGAGTTGTCGCTCGGTTCGAAGCCGCTGCTGGTCGTGCTGAACAAGTGCGATCTGGTGACGGACGAGCGCGCCGGCCTGCTGGCGGATCGGCTCGATGCGGTCGCCGTCAGCGCGCACACGCGGGCGGGTCTGGACCGGCTCGTGGACGCCGCCGAAGAGGCGATGGGCAGGACCGTGCCGCTGCTGCCCGGGCCGTCCACGAACCCTGGCGCGGCCCGTGTCATCCGATCCTGAGATGATCGTGAACGGAGTTCGGTCCTGCGAGTCGATCCCGACCGGCGCCGGAGTGGTTCCGCCGCGGCGTTTCTGCGGGTCCTCGACGAGGCGGCCAACCGGTAGCGGCCGCCCGGGAACGCGGGCCTTCTGCCCGGCTCCGCTCGACGCGCCCGGACCGCCGCCATGTCGTCAGCGGGTCGAGTGACGCGGCGACCGTAGAATGAGGCTGATGGACAGGGGTCACGAGCCTTGGCCCGCCAGGGCCATCGTCTACTACGACGGCGACTGCGCGCTCTGCAACTGGTCGGTGGCGCGGTGCCTGGCACAGGGCGTGCCATCGGGAGTCCGCTTCGCGCCGCAGAGCAGCGAGCTGTTCAGACGCCTGGTCGATCTGCGCCCCGACCTCGCCGGTGTCGACAGCATGGTGATCCAGAGCTTCCCCGGCGGCGACCCGGACCAGGGCGGATCGCCGGCCGATCCGGCAGGCAGAATCCGTGTGCGCAGCGAGGCGGTAATCTGGCTCGCGTCCCGGCTGCGCGGGCCCGAGCGATGGCTGGCGTTGCTGCCGTGGATGGCGCCCCGGGCGATCCTGGACTGGGGCTACAGGCAGGTGGCGAAGAATCGCCGGCGCGTCGGACGGCGGCTTGCCGAGTGCC
The DNA here is from genome assembly GCA_951813015.1 of uncultured Thermoanaerobaculia bacterium. GTDB lineage: Bacteria > Acidobacteriota > Thermoanaerobaculia > Multivoradales > Multivoraceae > Multivorans. Next base: position 131,207 of record CATOTG010000008.1, read on the forward strand.
CGGCGCCGACGCCGGAACAGCGGCGCTACTTCCTGGCGTGAAAGCCGCCAACGGAGTTCCTCCCGGCCTGGCGCGCCGCCTTCCTCGCCACATCTGCGCGGCGGCGCACCGGATCGGCCGGATCGAGGACCTCCGCGACGAGGCGGAGCGTCTGAAGATCACTCTTCCTGCCTCCCTCGAACGCGCCATCGACAAGCGTCGCCGGGAGTACCTGGCGGGGCGCATCAGCGCGGCGCGCGCGCTGTCGGACCTGTTGGGGACCGCCGTTGCCGAGGGCGATGCGGAGCGCCTCCTCACCGGCCGACCAGAGGCGATCGCAGTCGCCGCAGACGGGGACGATGTCCCGCTGTGGCCGGACGGTGTGGTCGGTTCGATCTCCCACGGCGCCGGCTTCGGCTTCGCCGCGGTTGCGGCCGCGGACTGCTACCGGGGCCTCGGCGTTGACGTGGAACGTGTCGTTTCGGCGGATCAGGCCTTGCGTCTCGGACCGCGGGTGTTGACCGATCGGGAACTCGACCTCCGTCGCGGCGAGCACTGCTGCCTGACCAGGGAGGAGATGTTCACGCTCGCGTTCTCGGCCAAGGAGAGCGCGTACAAGGCGCTGTTTCCAGTCCACCGCCGTGTGCTCGGGTTTTCGGATGTCGAACTCGAGCGGCGGGACGGCGCGAAGGGCACAAAGCGCAGCGGAGACCTGCGGCTGCGCGCGACGATCGACCGCGATGCGGGCGTAGCGGCAACCCTGGTCGGCTGCTACGCGATCACCTGCGATGCTGGCGGTACAAACGGCGCCGCTGCCTGTCGATTGTGGACGCTGGTGATGGACGGGTCGGACGGAGGCCGTCCGTAGCGCTGCGGTGTTCGGCTTCAGCAAGCGGAAGCCGAGCGCCTGAACGGGTCAGGCCGCAAGCCGGTAGGCGATCAGCTCGAACGGCGCGCCGCGTCCGCCGAGCGCGAACACCAGGTATTGCCGGCCGTGATGCAGGAAGGTGATCGGACTGCCGTCGGTGTGCGCCGGCAGCTCGATTTCGCCAACGAGTTCTCCCGTCGCCTTGTCGAACGCCCGCAGCGCCGGCGTCTCGACGCGCCAGTCGTCGCGTCCCGCGCCCTCGGCCGTGGCCTCCCGGTCGATCCCGCGGAAGGCGAGCGACCGGCCGGCGGTCACGAACAGGAGCGTCTTCGTCGCCACGACGTGGCCGCGGGCGCCCGAACCGAGCGGCGGCAGGTCGAGCGCGGCCAGGTCCGGATGGCGCCGCGGGCCGTAGCCCAGGGGCACGGTCCAGGCGATCTCGCCGCGGTTCAACTCGTAGGCGGTGATCCGGGAGTAGGGCGGCTTGACCAGGGGCAGGTCGCGGGGCCCGCGGACATCGCTGTTGATGCGGCCGACGTAGTCGAAGGACGACCGGCTCGGGTCCGGCTTGCGCAGCGTGTTGACCACGGGCCAGGTGAAGGACGGCACGTAGAGCATGCCGGTCTCCGGGTCGAACGCGCCGCCGGGCCAGCTTGCGCCGCCGCCGTAGCCGGGCATCAGAAACGTGCCGCGTTCCGTGGGCGGCGTGAACATCGGGCCGTACTGGTACCGGGAGAGAATCGCCATCGCCTCGGCGCGGAGTTCCGGCGTGAAGTCGATCAGATCGTCCGGGCCGATGCCCTGGCGTTCGAAGGCCGGCGGCCTGGTGGGGAAGGGCTGCGTCGGCGATGTCCGCTCGCCGACGATGCCGGACTGCGGCACTTCGCGCTCCAGGATCGGCCAGACGTCTTCGCCGGTGCGGGCGTCGAAGACGTAGAGGAAGCCCTGCTTGGACAGCTGCATCGCCGCGCGGATCGCACGGCCCTCGACCTCGATGTCGCCGATGATCGCCGGCGTCGGCAGGTCGTAGTCCCACAGGCCGTGGTGGACCGTCTGGAAGTGCCAGCGCCGCTCGCCGGTCTCGCAGTCGACCGCGACGAGCGACTCGGCGTAGAGGTTGTCGCCGAGGCGGTGCCCGCCGTACCAGTCGTTGGTCGGCGTTCCGAACGGCAGGTAGGCGAGGCCGAGCTTTGGGTCCGCACTCATCAGGGTCCATACGTTCGTGTTGCCGCTGACCTTCCACGAACCGTTCTCCCACGTATCGCGCCCGGGTTCCCCCTCCTGCGGGACGGAGTGGAAGGTCCAGAGCTGCTCCCCGGTGCGGACGTCGAATCCGCGCACGTCCCCCGGCGGCGCCTCCGGCGCGCGCGGACCGTCCGAGATCGAAGAACCGACGATCGCCACGTCGCGGCACAGCGTGACCGGCGAACTCACGCTGTAGACCCGGCGCGACACCTCCCGGTGCAGACCGAGGGTGAGGTCCACGGCGCCGCCGTCTCCGAACGACGCGATCGGTTCGCCGCTCAGCGTGTCGACCGCCCGCAGGAAGGAGTCGCCTCCAGCCCACACCAGCCGGCCGCCTTCGCCGGGCAGGTCCGGGTCCTTCCAGTACGCGGCGCCCCGGTGGGTGAAGCCGAGGTTCGTCGGCCGGCCGTGAACGTAGGCTTTCGGATCGTAGGTCCAGAAGCTCTTCCCCTGCTCGATATCGATCGCCGCGATCTGCCCGTAGCCGGTCGTCACATAGAGCCGGTCACCCACCTTGATCGGAATCGCCTCATGGTTCCGCGGCGCCATGCGCCGCCCGCCCGTTTCGCCATCCCCGGTCATCAGCTCATTGTCCGGCGACGACCATCGCCAGGCGACCTCGAGCTCCCCGAAGTTGTCCCGATCGATCTGCTCAAGCGGCGCGTACCGCTGACTCGCGTTGTTGCCCGTGGCGACGAGCCAGTCCGTGTCCAAGGGCTCCTGGGCGAAAGCCGTGCCCCCGATCGCCAACGCAAGCCCGACTGGCAGCCACCTCACCCGACAACACCCGTGGATGAGCATCGACGAACAGTAGCAGCGAGGTCTGTCCCCGGTTCGTCGACACCGTCCAGCCCGCGCAGGGCCACAGGGGGGTGTAGGGGTCCCGGCGGGCTCAAAGCGAGCGACGCCCGACGCCCGACGCGCGCCGCCGCTAGCCGCTGAGCCGGCCGCCGGCAGCGGCGGTTTCGCGGAGCAACGGCGCAGCCCGCCACTGGTCGGGGTCGAAGCGGGCGGCGTAATCGTCGAGGATGCCTGTGATCTTGTCGAGGCCGAACTCGTCGGCCCAGAACATGGGGCCGCCCCGGTAGACGGGCCAGCCGTAGCCGTTGATCCAGATGACGTCGATGTCGCTGGCGCGCAGCGCGATGCCTTCTTCGAGGATCTTCGCTCCCTCGTTGACGGAGGAGAGCAGGCAGCGGTTCAGGATCTCCTCGTCGTCGATCTCGCGCTGTTCGATGCCGAGCCGCTCGGCCAGTTCCCGGGCGAGGTCCGGCACCTCCGGGTCGGGCGCCGCGGCTCGTGTCGCCGGGTCGTGGACGTAGTAGCCGCGGCCCGTCTTCTGGCCCCGCCGGTCGCGCTCGCAGAGCATCTCGCGCAACGTGCTGGACGACGATGTCGCCGCGTTCCAGCCCACGTCGAGTCCTGCCAGATCGCTCATCCGGAACGGCCCCATCGGCATGCCGAAGTCGTAGAGCACGCGGTCGATGTCCCAGGGCAGCGCTCCCTCGAGCACGAGGCGGTCCGCCTGCAGTCGGCGCTGGAAGAGCATCCTGTTGCCGACGAAGCCGTGGCAGACGCCCACCGGAACCGGAACCTTGCCGATCGTTCGGGAGATCGACATGGCGGTCGCGACCGCGTCCGGCGCGGACTTCTCGCCGCGAACGATTTCGACCAGCTTCATCACGTTGGCGGGGCTGAAGAAGTGCATGCCCACGACGTCCTCGGGCCGTCTTGTCTCGCCGGCGATCTCGTTCACGTCGAGGTACGACGTATTCGTCGCCAGCAACGCGCCCGGTCTGACGATCCGGTCGAGTCCCGCGAACACCTTCTTCTTCAGCTCGATGTCCTCGAACACGGCCTCGATCACCAGGTCGCATTCGGCGAGCGCGTCCCGGTCCGTGCCGCCCGCAAGAAGGCCCATCCGCTCCTCGACCTGTTCCTGGGTGAAGCGTCCGCGGGAGGCGCTGCGGTCGTAGTTGCGCCGCACGGTGGCAAGACCCCGGTCGAGCGCCTCGCGGCTCTGCTCGACGATCTGAACCTGCAGGCCGGCGTTGGCGAAGGCCATCGAGATGCCGCCGCCCATCGTGCCGGCGCCGAGGACGCCGACCCTGGCGATCTCCCGAACCGGCGTGTCCGCGGGAACGTCGGGGATCTTGCGCGCCGCTCGCTCGGCGAAGAAGTAGTAGCGCTGGGCCCGCGACTGCGGGTCCGCGTGGAGTTGCCGCGACAGCTCCGCTTCCCGCAGGAGGCCCTCGTCGAACGGCAGTTCCGCCGCCGCCTCGATGCACTGGATGCAAACCTCGGGAGCGTTGAACCCGCGGCTCCTGCGGGCGATCCGGCGGCGGAAGTCGCTGAAGATCCCCGGGTTCTCCCGAACGGCGGCGCGGTGGCTCTCAATGTCGCGGACCCGGGGCAGGCCGCGGCCCTCGGCCACGGCGCGGAGCGCGAAACGGAACGCGCCGACAGCCAGTCTTCGCCCGGATGGCTCGCCCTGCCGCCGGCTCCGCCGCTCCAGGGCACCGCCCTGGCTCGTGTTGGCGAGGCGGTCGACGACGCCGTCGATCAGGCCCAGGTCCAGCGCTTCGGCTGCGGTGATGTGTTCTCCGCTCGTGACCATCTCGAGCGCTCGCGGTACGCCGACCAGGCGGGGCAGGCGCTGGGTGCCGCCGCCGCCCGGCAGGATGCCGAGCTTGACCTCGGGCAGGCCGAGCCGTGCGTTGGCGTCGGCGACCCGGAAGTGGCAGGCCATCGCCATCTCCAGTCCGCCGCCCAGCGCGGTTCCGTGGATTGCGGCGACGAACGGCTTGGGCGACTTCTCGATCATCCGACGGACCTCGTTCGTGTCCGGGGGCAACCGCGGCTTGCCGAACTCGCGGATGTCGGCGCCGGCGATGAAGGTCCGGCCGCGGCAGACGATCACCGCGGCCTGCATCTCGGAATCGTCGGCTACTGCCGGCACCGCCGCCGCGAGGCCTTCGCGCACGTGCTGGCTCAGAGCGTTGACCGGCGGATTGTCAATCCAGATCGCGCCGACGACGCCAAGTCCCGGCTCCTCGTGACGTTCGACGGCTACGGACTGGCTCAAGCGCATCGCGGTGTTCTTCCCATCACTCCGGGCCATTCGATCTGTCTCCTGTTGCAAGAGGCACCGCGCTCCGCAGTTTCAGACCTCGCCTGGTCACCCGGATCTCCGGCTCGACCGGCGCTCCGCGAGGTTGGTCGCTGTAGTAGGTGAGGACATGCTGGTGGCGCAGGTCCGCTTCGATCCGGTCGAAGATCTGCTCGATGGGTTCGCCCCACCACGGCGTGTCGCCGCGGAGTGGAAGACGGAGGAGGCGGCCGCCCGTCTGCTCCGCGATGCGCTGGAGTCGGCTGCGGTCGCTGAAGAGGAACACATCTTCGGCGTCTTCCGGATCGGATGCGTCGAGCTCGATGAAGTAGATCGGCAGGCCCAGGCGCTCCGCGAACTCGCTGGACTGATCGGGTCGGGAACGGCTGTGTTGGTCGGCGCCGTCGGTGATGACGACCAGCGCCCGTCGACCGGGTTCGGTGCGGTACTGGAGGAGAGAGAACAGGAGTCCGTCGTTTAAGGCCGTGCCGCCCATCGGGACGAGGTGGTCGAGTCGGTCGGCCAGCAGCTGGCGGTCCCCCGTAAGCGGCTGGACCAGACGGATCGAGTCGTCGAAGTCGACCAGGAAGGCCCGGTCGCCCGGCGTGACCGCGGTCTCGAGGAAGCTCCGTGCGATGAACTTCAGGCGGCTCCAGACGGGCAGCATGCTGTCCGACGAGTCGATCGCGAGACCAAGTATCAGGGGCACGTCCCAGGCGGTGTGAAGCGCCAACGCGGGCCGCCTCCGGCCGTTGTCGCGGATCTCGAAGTCCTCCGGCGAGAGCCCGCTCACCGGGTTCCCTTCGCGGTCCGTAACGAGGACCTGGAACTGGACAAGCTGGACGTCGATCTCGCTCTGATACTCGGCCCCCTGGATGAGTTTGGCGTCCTCTCGTTCGCGGCCGTTGGCCAGCTTCGCCACGACGCGGATGAAGTCGTCGGCCCGGGCGTCCTCGATCGACGCCTCGACGAGAATTGCGCGGGCTGGGCCGCCCGGGGACTCTTCGCCAAAGTCGCGTACCGCTTCCACGAGAGACTCGCTGCGGTAGAACTCGACCCGTTCGAGCATCGCCGAGTGCGGCAGCGACACGGATGCCGCCACGCGGATAGGGGCGCCCGGGTCCGTCTGCGTTCCGCTGATCTCCCCGATGCGGACCGCGAACGGCCTGTCGATCCGGTTGAGCACGAGCTCGTCCCGGCCCAGGACCTCGTCGTCTTCGGCGTAGGCCAGGACCTCGAGCGTCTGCCTGCGCGGTGGGTTGGCCAGGCGGATGCGGGTCCGGAACGGGCGCTTCCGGGCCCGCCCGGTGCGCCTGCCGTCCAGGCTGAACTCGACCTTGACGGTACGCGGGTCGATGACCAAGGTCTGGATCTCGACCCGTCCGGTGAGCAGCTCGCCGTATCCGCGCGCGGGCGGCACGATCCGGATGGCCGCGGGGGAGGCCGGCAGGTCGTCAGCGTTCGGTGTCGGTCCGGGCCGCTCGTAGACCGTGTGGATCTGAAGCGAGGGCAGGCCGCGGGGTTCCACGTCGGTCCACCGCACGAGCCACTCGCCGTCCCGGAGGAAGGTCTCCACCTGCCGACTGTCCGCGGCGACCATCTCGATCGTGAGCTTCTCGCCGGCCTCGAGGATGCTCGCCGTGACACCGCGGCCGAGGCGGTGCTCCTTGCCGTCGATTGGGAGCATCAGCGTGCCGCCGCGGCTGTCGAGGATGGCGAGTCGGTTCTCGATAGCCCTGATCATCACGGTGGCGAACTTGTCGGCGACGCTCTCTGCGACCGCGCGCATCGACGATGCCTGCTCCGGCGCCAGACCGAGGCCCCGGGCCTTCAGGACTGGATGTTCGCTGAACCCGTCGTTCCTGATCCATGGACCGAGGAGCGCGGAGAAGGCTTGATCCTGGCCGATGGCGGGACCGCCGGTTCCGGGGTCGCCGGGAACCTGCCCCGCGCCGGGCGCCGGGAGGGCCAGCGCCAGCAGCGTCAGCGCCGCCGAGCGGACGCAGTGCGGGCGCCGCCATGGGCTCCGGTTCTCTGTGTTCCGGGTCATGTTGACGTGAGAAAGTCCAATCGGGCGGACGTTCCGGCCCCTACTCGATCGCCCCAAGCGGCAGGGCGCTGCGCACCTTGAGCCCCTTGTGTTGCACGCGCACGTCGGGTTCCACGGCGGCGCCGAACGGGCGCTCGCTGTAGTAGGTCAGCACGTACTGCCGCCGGAATTCCTGCTCGATGTGGTCGAACACGCGCGCCATCTGGTCGATCGCAAGACCGAGCGAAAGGGGCACGTCGTTCGCGACGTAGAGGTTCTCCACCTGGCGTCGCTCGCCGTCCTCGCGGACTTCGAAGTCCTCCCGCGCCATCTCCCGCATCGTCGACGGTCCGTCCTGGTTGCCCCTCTGGCCGCCGCCGCGTCCCCGTCCGAACCCTCCCTGACCGCCGCCGAACCCTCCCTGACCGCCGCGTCCGCCAGTTCCCCCCTGGCCGAATCGGATCGTAGGTCCAGGAGCTCTTCCCCTGCTCGATATCGATCGCCGCGATCTGCCCGCAGCCGGTCGTTACGTAGAGCCGGTCGCCCACCTTGATCGGAATCGCCTCATGGTTCCGCGGCGCGATGCGCCGCCCTCCCGTGTCGCCATCCCCGGTCATCAACTCATTGTCCGGCGACGACCATCGCCAGGCGACCTCGAGCTCCCCGAAGTTGTCCCGATCGATCTGCTCGAGCGGCGCGTACCGCTGACTCGCGTTGTTGCCCGTGGTGACCGGCCAGTCCGTGTCCAAGGGCTCCTGGGCAAGAGTCGTGCCCCCGATCGCGAGCGCAAGCCCGACCGGCAGCCACCTCACCCGACGACACCCCTGGCTGAGCATCGACGAACAGTAGCAGCAAGGTCCGGACCGGGTTCGTCGACACCGTCCAGCCCGCGCAGGGCGACCGGAGGGGAGAGGGGCCCCGGCGGGCTCAAGGCGAGCGCCGCCCGACCCGCGCCGCCGCTCGGCGTTAGCCCAGCAAGATCAAGCACTTCGGTTTTCGGACAAGACCGGCTACACTTCCCCCGCCGCATGCACCGTGCCGCTCGTTTCCCGCTGGCCGCCAGGCCAGCTCCCCAACCTGACGCCACTGCTGCCTGCCTTCAAAGGAGAGTGTGATGGATCAAGCTTCAGATCGAATCCCGGCCTCGTCATCGTCCACCTGCGGAGTTGATCGTCGCCGACGCTCCCCACGCTGCTCGAACGTCGGTTCCCGGCAGTCGGCCCGTGTGCCGCGTCCGGTGCTCACGGTCCTCGGCCTGGCGCTGGCGCTCGGCCTGTTCGGCGGCGCGTCCCACGCCCAGACGCCCACCTGCCTGGTGACCGACCAAGCCATCGCGCCGCTTGGCGGCCTGGACACCGACGCGAAGGCCGCGCTGGCTGAAGACTGCACCGCCCTGCTGGCCATCAAGGCCGCGTTGACTCTCGGCTCGGGCACGGGCGTCAACACCGACCTGAATAGCTGGACGAGAACGACGCCCATGGGGCAATGGGAAACGATCAAGCTGGACCGCAGCACGGGCCGCGTCATCCAGCTCTCGCTCGGCCCTGCCTACAACGTGACGGGGACGCTCCCCGATATGAGCGCCCTCGACGGACTCGAGGTTCTCCGGCTCAGCCACAACTTCCTTGACATACAGCAGATCCCGGCGTGGGTGGGCACGCTGACCAATCTGACGTACCTCGACCTCCAGAGAAGCAGGTTCAACGGGTCCATCCCGTCGTTGAGCGCCCTGACCAAACTGCGACAGCTCCGTCTCAACAACAACTTGCTGACCGGGAACATCCCGTCGTTGAGCAACCTCACCGCCCTGAACACGCTCAATCTCCACAAGAACTCCCTGACCGGGGCAATCCCGTCGTTGAACGGCCTCATCCAGCTGAGCACTGTGGATCTCAGCGACAACCAGCTGACCGGGGCAATCCCGTCGTTGAGCGGCCTCACCCTTCTGGCAATTCTGGATCTCAGCCAGAACGAACTGACCGGGGGATTCCCGGCTCTGAACGGCCTCGATGTGGCGGCACTCCGCCTCTCCAGGAACAAGTTGACCGGGTCGGTCGCGTTACCTACCGGCTACAGCTCGCTGACTGTGTTGTCCCTCAACGACAACGACTTCTCGGGGGGGTGGCCGGCGAACCTCGGCAACAACACAAATCTGAGGACCCTCGATCTGGCCAACTACTTCAGATTCGAGAGAGGCGTCGGAAACGACTTCACGGGCCCCATCAGCGCCGTGAACGGGTTTACGAAGCTGCGGCATCTCCGTCTCAATGACAACAAGTTCACCGGCGCCATCCCGGCCCTCCCCGCCTCACTGGTAGAGCTCTCGGCCCACTTCAACCAGTTGACCAGCTTCAACGTGACGGGCGCGACCTCGCTGCAGCGGCTCAATGTCCGCGGCAACAAGATAACCACCTGGTCGGGCGCCCTGTCCGCCATCACCGGAATGGAGCACCTCCACCTCGCGCAGAACGCGTTTAGTGGCAGGGCCATTCCCGTCGCCGCCCTGAACGGCATGACGAACCTGGAGACTCTGTCCCTGTGCGAGAACGGTTTCACGGGGGACCTGGGGTCGGGCGCCACGGCGGCGCGGGTGACCGCCGGCACGCTGAAACTGGGCGAATGTCTGAAGATCGCCGACGCCAGCGGGGACGAGGGGACGAACCTGAGCTTCACCGCGACCTATTCGAGGTTGCCCGCTGCCGCGTCGTTAAGGTCGGTCCAGGTGAGCGTCGCCACCGAGGACGGCACGGCCACCAATGTGGACTACAGGTACACCGGAAGTGCTGCCTTCGGTTTGGCCATGGACTCGAGCGATGCCTCCGGGACGACTTCAATCGCGGTGGCCGCCCTTGCCGACTGCCACATCGACGATGGGGAGACCTTCACGATCTGGCTTACGGCGTCCGACCCTGGCGCCACCTCGCACGTGCTCTGGAGCTACGCCATGTCCGCCACGGGAACGATCAACGAAGTGGCCGCGCTTCCCGCCTGTACTCCACCGACGCCGCCACCACCGCCGACCAAGCCGCCACCGCCCGGTCCCGGTCCCGGTCCTGACCCCGACCCCGACCCCGACCCGGATCCCGAGCCGGAGCCCGAGCCGGAGCCCGAGCCGCTTGATCCCAACCGGTTCGTCGCGCCGTACTGGCGGGGCACCGGCGGCATCGTCGTCAAGCCGGCCAACGGCCTTTCCGTGAAGTTCGAGATGTCCTGCCGGGGCGCCCGCACGACGGAGACGCTGTACGCCAACGATGACGGCCTGGTCGTCCAGTTGGTGCGCCGGGACGCGTGCATGGACGATCACGGGAATCCCGTCCGCGGCGAATTGTCGGTCAGGGACATCGAGCCCGGCGGCTGGTACTGGGTCGACGGCCCGCGGAACGCCGCGGTCGCGCCGCTGGTCTCCGAAGTCGAGCTGGGCGGCGCCGCGGCGACGATTCCCCCGGGCGTGGAGACGGACGTGACGGCCAACGGCACGTTCTTCGAACACGAAGCCGGACGGATGATCGGCATCGTGCCGCACCTGCCGACGCCCGACGCCAACGCGTGCAGCGAATACGTCAGCCCGTACTGGCGGGGCGCCGGCGGCATCGTGGTCAAGCCGACCGACGGCGAATCGGCGAAGCTTCGGACCACCTGCGGCGGCTGGAACGCGACGCAGACGCTGCTGGCGAACGATGAAGGCCTGGTCGTCCAGTTGCTGCGCGGGGACAGCAGCAGCACCGCCTGCACCGACGACGCCGGGAATCCGATACGCGGCGAGCTCTCCTTCGAGGGCGTCATGGCGGGCGGCTGGTACTGGGTCAACGGCCCGCGGAACGCGGCCGTCGCGCCGCTGGTCTGCAGGGGTCTGCTGAACGGCCCCTCGGCGACGGTCCCGGTCGGCGTGGACGCGGACGAAGGGAATGACGGCACGCTGTTCGAGCACGACGTCGCAATGCTCATCGGCATCGTGCCCCACCTGCGCCGCCCACCCGAGGAGTAGCGATTCGTCAACGTCCCCGGAACTCCTGAGGACGAGCCAGCCGCATGCGGCGGCGGTCCGGCAACGGACCGTCGCCGTCCGGTTGCGCCCCGCTCCCCGGCGCCACCGGCGCCACGGGCTGCTAGCCGCTGAGCCGGCCGCCCGTCTGCTCCGCGATGCGCTGGAGACTGTCCGCGGCGACCATCTCGATCGTGAGCTTCTCGCCGGCCTCGAGGATGCTCGCCGTGACACCAATCGGGCGGTCGTTCCGGCCCCTTCTACAGCCCCGGGACCAGTACCGCGGCGAGGATGGCAACGGTCAAGGTCGCGTCAGCCTGATGGCGAGGGCCGGTGTTCACTGGCGTTCGCCCGGCGCCAACTACTCGAGCGCCTCGAGTGGCAGGGCGCTGCGTACCTTGAGCCCCTTCCGATGCACGCGCACGTCGGGCTCCACGGCGGCGCCGAACGGGCGCTCGCTGTAGTAGGTCAGCACGTACTGCCGCCGGAGTTCCTGCTCGATGTGGTCGAACACGCGCGCCATCTGGTCGATCGACTCGATCTGGAACAGGCGACCGCCGGTCGGCCCGGTGATCAGCCGCATGGTGTTGCGGAGGTTCGCGTCCTCCATCGTCGTCGGGCCGAAGCCGACCGAGCGCATGGCGACGACGTAGACGGGAACGCCGAGACGTTTGCCGAAGTCGATCGCCCGGGTGGGATCGGAGCGGCTGTTCGAGTCGTAGCCGTCCGTGACGACGACCAGTGCCCGCCGGCCCGGCGCGTCGCCGTACTGGAGGAGCGAGAACAGGATCGCGTCGTACAGGGCGGTGTTGCCCTGCGGGAAGAGCCGTTCCAGGCCGCGGGCCAGCAGCGGCTTGCTCCCGGTGAGTGGCTGGACGAGGCGCAGGGTGGAGTCGAAATCGACCAGGAACGCCTGGTCGCGCCAGGTCAGCGCGCCGTTGAAGAACGCCGCTGCGATCGAGTTGGTCTGCTGCCATATGGGCTCCATGCTGCCGGAGGAGTCGATCGCAAGCCCGAGCGAAAGGGGCACGTCGTTCGAGAGGTAGAGGTTCTCCACCTGGCGTCGCTCGCCGTCCTCGCGGACTTCGAAGTCCTCGGGCCGGAGGCCGGCGACCGGTTGTCCGCCGCGGTCGACGACGAGAACCTGGAGCTGGACCAGCTGGACGTCGATCTCGCTGCTGAACTCGGCGCCCTGGAGCAGTTCGACGTCCTCGAGTTCGCGGCCGTCGCCGAGCCGCGCGACGACCCGGATGAAGTCCTCGGACGACACGCCGGAGGTCGGCACGTCGGCCGCCAGCGAGCGCACGCCGCTCGGTCCCGTCTGCCCTTCGAAGTGCTCGAAGACCGCGACGAGTTGTTCCGTGCGGTAGAACTCGACCCGTTCGAGGGTCTCGGCGCGGGGGACCGAGATGCCGGCTTCGACCCGCACTGCCTGCTCGCCTGCGCTGCGGATCGGGCTGATTCCCGCCAGCCGTACCGCGAACGGAGGGTCGAGGCGGTTCAGGACGATCCTGTCGCTGCCCGCGTAGGCGCCCCGGGCGCCGTACGCCTTGACTTCGATCGTGTGCTCGCGCGGCGGGTCGGCGAGTTCGATCCGGGCCTCGAAGGGTGGCCGGGTCGAGCGGTCCGCCTCCTCGCCGTCGAGCAGAAACTCGACGACGGCGATCTGCGGGTCGATCGTGAGGGTCTGGATGAGGACGCGGCCGCTCAGGAGTTCCCGGTGACCCTTCTCCGGCGGCAGAATGCGGATCGTCGCCGGCCGGGCGCTGCGAGCGGTGTCGGCGCGTTCCGTCCCTGGCTCTGCGGCGCCTCGGACCGGCGGCAGGTGGTCAGCCCTGTTGAAGTCGGCAGGGACGCCGACCTCGCTCTCTTCGGCGGCGAGAGCGTCTGCGTCGGGTCCTGGAGCGGCGCCGTTTGCCCGGGCCGCGGTCGAGGGCGCCGGCGTCGGTGGGGGCGGCGCGTCGCCTGAACGCTCGTAGACGGTACGAAAGGAGAGATCGGCGAAGCGGCCTCCCTGCAGGTCGGTCACGAGGACGAGGCGGTCGGCCTCCAGGTAGAAAGTCTCGATCCGCTGCCGCCCCTGGGAGGACGTCTCCACTTCGAGCGAGTCGCCGAGCATGCGGGCACGGCTGCGACCGCCGAAACCGTCGGCGATTTCGCGGCCGTCGAGGAAGAGGACACGGTCTTCGCGCTTTGCGTTGCGGATGAGGAGCTGCGGGTCGTCGATCCGGATCATGAGGACGTCGAGCCGCTCCGCGAGGTCCCGCGCCATCTCGCGCATCCCCGACGGGCCGTCCTGCGTGCCGCCCGGCTGTCTGCCCGAGCCACGGCCGAATCCGCCGCGGCCGCGGCCGCCGCCGAAACCGCCCTGGCCGCCGCGGCCGAAGCTGCCGGTGCGTCCGCCGCCCGGGTTCGCGCCCGGCGACCGGCCCGGCCCGCCGCCGAAGGTCTGGCCGTAGGCCTCCTCCAGCTTCTCTATCGGGTCCTCGCTCAGCCGTTCGTCGCGAATCCAGATGCCGGGGATCGCGTCGATCGGACCGACCGTGGCCGGGGTCGAGGGCTGTTCCCGGGCTGCCGGTTCCTGAGCGCCTGCCGGGTTTCCGGCGGGCAGGAAGTAGGTGCAGCCGAGCACGCTGGCGATCAGCGCTGCCGATCGAACGCATTGCGGGCGCTGCCGTCGGCGCCGGTTGTCGGTGTTCCTGGCCATCATCAGACGTAGAGTGAAACGAGTGAATGCAGGATACAAGCCAACAGCCCCCGCAGCGTCGGCAGAGGTGTCCAGCGAGAAGTGAAACACCGCGTCTTCCACAGGCCCGGCGGCTCTGGACCGCGCCCAGGGCTCCGGGCCATGGCTCGGTGGCATCGACGAGCCGACGCGGGCCCGCTTCTCGAATGCCACGGGCTGCCAGGTCTCGTTGCCCGGCTCGCCGGCGCCGCGAGCGCACCGGGCGGGCCGGGTGGGCGGCGGACCCGCGAGCGTCAGCTCCGCCTGCGTCGTGCGCAGAGCTCCAGGAACTCCGTTTCGCTGGCGCACTTCAGAGCGGCGCGGATCAGGTCGGGTTCCGGGATCTGTCCGAGTTCCCCCAGCCGCGCCGGAAAGGCCATGGAGGTCAGGATGCCCCGTTCCTCAAGCAGAGCGGCGACCGTGTTGGCCCGGGCTTCGGCTCGCCCCTGCTCCAGGCCCTGCATACGGCCCTGCTCCAGGCCCTGCTCCAGGCCCTGCATACGGCCCTGCACGCGGCCCTGCTCCAGGCCCTGCACGCGGCCCTGCTCCAGGCCCTGCACGCGGCCCTCGTTGCGTCCTTCGTCTCGGTGGCGCCGCGACCAGGAATCGTCGTCCGGTCCGGTGCCTTCGGTGGCGCCCAGAGCGGCGCCGACGCGGTGCAGCGCGGCGGCTGTCGACCCTGACGTGGAATGTTCGTTGAGCGCCCGGTGGATCTCCTCTGCGGTCCAGCCGGGGAAGGCGCGGCTGCTCCGCGCCTCCCGGAAGCGGCCGTCTTCGAGCAGGTGAATCGTCAGGCCGGACAGGCGGGACCTGGGGCGACGGGGATAGCGCGCGTCGGGCACGTCGACCCAGACCTCGGGGAAGCCCCAGGCTTCGTAGAGCGGCAGCTTGCGGACGCGGACGTCGGTGGAGTAGTCGACTTCGAGGATCACGTCCGGGAGGTCGTCGCGGTCCACGTCGACCCGCGGCGTCAACTCCTCGGGGGGTGAGGGGTGGAGATAGAGAATCTGGTCCGCCTGCATGAACGCCTTGAACCTGCCCTGGTCGTCGAACTTGCCCAGAGCGGTCGTTCCATAGGCCTGGATCAGCGATCCGCGGGACGCGGCGATCAGCCGTGTCAGTCCGGCCAACTGATGGGAAGGCTGCTCGTGGAAGCGCGTCGTGGCCTCGCACACGACCATCGCGGTCTCCGTGCGCGCTTCCCAGTACTCCAGGCGTCCCTCGTAGTCCTCGATCTCGCTACGCGGAATGTGAATCGCCCTGCAGCCGGGAAAGTCGGCCGGGTCGACGGGCGCCGCCTCCGGGTCGGTGCGCGCTTCGCGCGACGACGACGAAACCGGGGAATGGGCGGGGTCAACCATCGGCGCCATTATACGTTCTGCCGCTGTCGCTGACCGGGGGCCAGGGCCTCGGATCGCTGCCGCGAGCACCGTCAACAGGATGGCGGTCGCGGTCACCGGGGAGCGTCAGTGAAGCGCCTCGAGCGGCAGGACGCTCTTGACTCTGAGTCCCGTGCGTGTTGTCCGAACCTCGGGTTCGACGCCCGCCCCCGGCGGCTGCCCGGTGTAGTAGGTCAGCACGTTCTGGTGACGCAGGTCTTCGCTGATCCGGTCGAAGACCTGCCGCATCTCTCGGCCCAGAGCGGTCCGCGACTGGCCGGGGTGGATTCGGAACAGGCGGCCGCCGGTTTGCCGACTGAGTCTCTTGACGAGGGGACCGCGAGGTTCACTCCAGCCCAGAGCGACGAAGTAGATCGGGACCCCCACTCGCTCGGCATACTCCGTGACCTGCGCGCGCTTCGCACGGCTGTGCTGATCATCGCCGTCGGTGACCACGATCAAGGCCCGGCGGCCCGGTTCGTTGCGGAACTGGAGGAGGGAGAACAGGAGCCCGTCGTTCAGCGCCGTGCCACCCCGGGCAAGCAGCCGATGGAGCCGGGCCTTGAGCAGGGGCCGGCTGGCGGTCAACGGCTGGACCGCCCGAACCGTGTGGTCGAAGTCGACCAGGAAGGCTCGATCGTCCACCGCCAGGGCGCCCTCGAAGAAGACCCGCACGACATCGTGCAACTGGCGCCAGACGAAGTGCATGCTCTGCGAGGAATCGATCGCGATTCCGAGAACCAGGGGGATGTCATCCGAGACGTGCAGGTTCTCGGCCCGGCGCCAGGCGCCCTTCTCGCGCACTTCGAAGTCGGTTGCCGTCAGGTCGCCTGCCGGATTGCCCTTGCGGTCCACGACGAGGACCTGGAGTTGGACGAGCTGCACATCGATTTCGGCGCGGTGTTCCGCACCCTGGAGGAGCTCGGCGTCCTCCATCTCCCGGCCGTCGGCGAGCCGGGCAGTGACCCGTACGAAGTCACCGGGCGACATGCCTTCGATCAGCGCGTTCACCGGAATGGTCCGCGCTTCGCCGCGATTCGCGGCCGCGTCGAGGTCGTCGAAAGTCGCTGCCGGATGGTCGCCGCGATAGAACGCGACCTGTTCCAGCGCCGCGGTACGAGGCACGGAGACGTTCGCCGCGACGTGTAGCGCCGCGTAGTCCTCGCCTTCAGGGCGAATCTCCGCAATGCGAACTCCGAACGGCGAGTCGAGACGGTTGAGAACGATGCGGTCGG
This sequence comes from uncultured Thermoanaerobaculia bacterium, assembly GCA_951813015.1. Taxonomy (GTDB): domain Bacteria; phylum Acidobacteriota; class Thermoanaerobaculia; order Multivoradales; family Multivoraceae; genus Multivorans. The sequence goes on from CATOTG010000008.1 coordinate 147,758, forward strand.
CGCCGGCGAACCCTCCCGGATCGCGGTAGGCCCGGACTTCCAGCGTTTGCGGCCTCGGAGGGTCGTCGAGGCGGATCCGGGCCCTGAAGGGCGCTTTTCTCGCCTGCTTCACGCGGGCTTCGTCGAGGAAGAACTCGACCGACCGGACGAGCGGGTCGATGACCAGGGTCTGGATGTCGACCGGACCGGCGAGCAGTCCGCGGTAGGGCCGTCGTGGCGGCACGATTCGAATCGCTGCCGTCTCCGCGGGCGGTTCGGCGCTGCCCGGCCGCGACGGGGGCGGCAGGCCGTCCGCGTGGTCGTACACGGTACGGAAGCGCAGGTCGGGGAGCGAGAAGTTCTGGGTTTCGGTCAGGTGGACGAGACGGTCGCCCTGCCGGTAGAACGTCTCGATCCAGAGCCAGGCCTGATTCGCTCCGGCGGTGACGATTTCGAGCGACTCCTCGGCGATCAGGGCCCTGCTCACGTTGTTCGTCCTGTCGGCCCTGGGCAGACCGTCGGTCGGAAGCCGGAGTCTCTCGTTCACGGCGTTCGTGATCAGAACGTGCTGGCCCGGGAACTCGATCGAGAGGCTGTCGCGGCGGCCCGCGAGGCCGTCGGCCAACTGGCGCAGGGCGCCCGGGGCGAAGTCGCCGATGAAGTCGCTCGGCGGGCCCGGCAACGGGTCTTCGCTCAGTTCCTCGTTTCGGACCCAGGAACCTGCCAGGGCCGTGGAGAGGCCGGCCGCGTCAGGCCCGCGGCCCTCACGGGAAGGCTCCACCTGGGCGCGCGAGGCTGACGGAAAGGCAACTGCGAGGGTGAGGACGCAGGAGAAGGCCCCCAGCGAGGCGGCACGCCGGAGACGAAGCGGAGTTGGGGCATGGGCGAGCATGGCTGTGTGCGGAGGTTAACCGGGCGTCCGTCGCCCTGCGGGGACGCCGGTGTCCCCAACAGGTTCCGCGCACCTGTATTCTCTGACGCCTTCCATGAAGACATACATCCTGCGACGTCTGCTGGCAATGGCGCCGACGCTGTTCTTTGCCAGCCTGATCGTCTTCGTCTCGATGCGGGTCATCCCCGGCGACGTGATCGACCTGATGCTGGCGCAGAACGACATCTCGACCGCCCTCGATCGGGAGGCCCTCGAGGCGGAGATGGGGCTCGATCAGCCGATCGCCTCGCAGTACGTTCGCTGGGCGGGCAGCGCGCTGCAGGGCGATCTCGGCCGGTCGCTCTGGCGCAGCACGCCGGTGACGGAGCAGATCCTGGAACGGCTGCCGGTGACGTTCGAACTCGGCTTCCTGGCACTCGTCGTCGCGTTGTCCGTCGCCGTGCCGGTGGGCATCTTCTCGGCCACCCGGCAGGACTCCACTCTCGACTACGCGGCGCGGTCGTTCTCGCTCGTCATGCTGGCCATCCCCGGGTTCTGGCTCGGCACCCTGGTCATGGTCTTTCCGTCCGTCTGGTGGCGGTGGGCGCCGGAACTCGAGTACACGCCGTTTCTCGTCGACCCGGTCGCGAACCTGACCCACCTGATCGTGCCGGCGATCCTGCTCGGACTGTCGATGTCGGCGATCACGATGCGGATGACGCGGACGATGATGCTCGAGGTGATGCGTCAGGACTACGTGCGCACCGCGCGGGCCAAGGGTCTGAGGGAGCGGGCGGTCGTCGTCCGGCATGCGCTGAAGAACGGGCTGATTCCGGTGGTCACCTTGATCGGCCTGCAGGCGCCGCTGCTGATCGGCGGCGCCGTCGTGATGGAGCAGATCTTCGTCATCCCGGGCATGGGGCTGCTGTTGCTCGAGGGCGTCTACGAGCGGGACTACCCGGTGATCTCGGGCGTCTTCCTGGTCGTGGGCGTCGCGGTGCTCCTGATCAACCTGCTGGTCGACCTGAGCTACGGCTGGCTCGATCCGAAGGTGCGGTACGGATGAGCGCGGCATGACCACCGTTGCCGCAGCCGGAACCGATCCCCTGCCGGGGCGGGGCGAGTCGCGGTGGCGGCGTTTTGTCGTCCGCCTGTTCCGGACCAAGCCGCTGGGCGCCGCCGGCGCCGTCGTCTTCGTCATCTTCCTGCTGAGCGGGATCTTCGCCGGCGTACTCGCGCCATACGGCATCAACGAGACCGACCTGGCGCATCGGCTGGAGCCGCCGTCCACGGAGTTCCTGCTCGGCACGGACCACCTCGGCCGCGACCTCTTCTCGCGGGTCCTGATGGGCGCGCGGCTATCGATGATCGTCGGCTTCTGCGCCGCCGCCCTGGCCACCGTCGTGTCGATCGTGATCGGCGTGCTCTCGGGCTACCTCGGCGGCTGGTTCGACATGCTGACGCAGCGCCTGGTGGACGCCTGGATGACCTTTCCGGACCTCGTGCTCCTGATCGTCGTCGTGTCCGTGGTCGGTCCGGGGATCACCCAGATCGTCATCATCCTGGGGCTGCTCTACGGCATCGCCGGATCGCGGATCGTGCGCGGCGCGGTGACCTCGGTGCGCGAGCACGTCTACACCCACGCCGCCCAGTCGATTGGCGCGGGAACCTTCCACATCCTGCGTCGTCACATCCTGCCCAACGTGATGCCGGTGGTCATCGTCCTGTTCACGACCCGCGTCGGCGCCGTCATCCTGTCGGAGGCGGCGCTTTCGTTTCTGGGTCTCGGCGTGCCGCCGCCGGCGCCGACCTGGGGCGGCATGCTGAGCGGCGACGGCCGCACCTACCTCTACCTGGGGCCGTGGCTGGCGTTGGCGCCGGGCGTCTGCCTTACCGTCGTGGTCTACTCGGCGAACGTCTTCGGGGATGCGTTGCGCGACCTGCTGGACCCCCGAATGAGAGGAACCTGACGTCATGCAGGGATTTTCCGCCGCCGCGGCGGCTATCGGAACCCACCACCGGCGCTGCCGCCGCGCCCGCTTCTCGGGCGTTGTCGGGCTGGCCGGGGAGGTCGGGGCCGCCCTTCCCCTGGTCTGCGCGGCAGCCCTGGCTCTCCTGCTCGGCGGGTGCGGCGAAGCGCTCCCCGCCCGTTCCGCGTTGCCGCCCGGCGGCACGGACATGGGAGCCGACCTGGCGTTCGAGTCGGGCCGGGCGCCGGTGGAGCCGCCCCGCTACGGCGGCGAACTGAACGTCGGCACGGTCTACGTCACGCTGTCGGCGCTGTCGTGGGACACGACGGACTGGAACTGGAAGCAGAACCACGACACGGGGATGCTCTACGAGCAGCTCTTCGTGGGCGACCTTGAACAGGCGGCGGTCCGGGGCGGTGACCAGCGCTTCGTTTCCGAGGCGTACCTTTCCGCCGAGACGATTCGCGGCGAGCTGGCCGAGAGCTGGGAATGGGAAGATCCGTTGACGCTGGCGATCCGGCTTCGGCGGGGCGTGATGTTCCCGGACAAGCCAGGCGTGATGAAGTCGCGCGAGTTCGACGCCCACGACGTCGTCTTCAGCTTCGAGCGCCAGCGGGACAGTCCGAAGGCGATTCCGACCTACTTCGACCACATCGACCGCGTGGCGGCTCGCGACGACCACACGGTCGTCTTCGAGTTCGGCGAGTTCAACGCCGAGTGGGACTACCGGTTCGGCTACGGCTATTTCTCCGGCATCGTGCCGCGCGAACTCGGCGACGTGGACCCGAAGGACTGGCGCAACCTGACGGGTTCCGGCCCTTTCACGCTGGAGCGGTTCATTGCCGGCAACTCGCAGACCTACGTCCGGCGGCCGGACTACTGGGATCGGACGACGATCGGCGGGGAGAGTCACGAGATCCCCTTCATCGACGAACTCACGTACCGCACGATCAAGGACGAGGCGACCTACCTGACGGCCATTCGCACGGGGAAGCTGGACATCCTCGAGTACATCCGCTGGATCGCCGTCGATCATCTGAAGAAGACGACGCCTGAACTGCGCTGGTCGCGGTGGTTGTCTACCGGCGGCACCTTCATGGTCATGCGGGTCGACCAGGCGCCGTTCGACGACGTCAGAGTGCGGCGGGCGATGAACCTGGCGGTGAACCAGCGGGAGATCGTCGACCTGTTCTTCGGCGGCAACGCCGAGCTGTTCGCCTATCCGCAGCACCCCTCGTTCGAGGGCTACTTCGAGCCGCTCGAGGCGATGCCGCCTTCCGTGCAGGAACTGTTCGAGTACAAGCCCGAGAAGGCGCGCCGCCTGCTCGCCGAGGCGGGCTACCCCGACGGCTTCACCTTCAGGATGCAGGTGTCGGCCAACAACTCGATGCGGATGGAGCTGGCGCCGCTACTGGCCAGCTACCTGGACCGGGTCGGCGTGACGATCGAGATCGAGGTGATGGAGTACGCGGCGTATCTGTCGATGATGACCACCCGCACCCACGGCCCCGGCTACCTGATGGCCAGCGGCCACGTGAACCCGACGACCACGCTGCGCAAGAACTTCGTCACCGGACAGACCTGGAATCCGTCGATGTGGTCGGACCCGGAACTCGACCGCCGGATCCACGAGATGTTCCTGACTCGGGACGAAGTCGAACGGCAGCGGATCGTCAAGCAGATCACGAAGGAGATGCTCGACGAGGCCCCGTACCTGTGGCTGCCGGTGCCCTACCTCTACACCGCCTGGTGGCCGTGGGTGAAGAACTACGGCGGCGAACTGCGCGCCGGGGCGGTGCGCCCCGGTCCGATTTACGCGCGGCTCTGGATCGATCAGGAGTTGAAGCGGGAGATGGGCTTCTGATGGCGGCGGGGCGCCCGGCCATGTTCGACCGAGGAGCAACGATGCCGGGCGGGATGCTTGGCCGCTCGAATGCAGCGCGATGCCGGGCGGGATGCTTGGCCGCTCGAATGCAGCGCGACTTCTGCCACGGGCTGCCTGGCGGCCTGCTTCCGGTGAGGGCGGCTGACCCGTCGTGACGGAACCTCTGCTCCGGATCGAGAATCTGGACGTCACCTTCCGCGGCGGGTTCGGCAAGCGGCCGAAGGTCAGGGCGGTGACGTCGCTGTCGCTCGAGGTCGCGCCGGGCGAGACGCTGGCGATCGTCGGCGAAAGCGGCTCGGGCAAGAGCGTGTCGGCGCTCTCCATCCTGCGGCTGATTCCCGACCCGGGACAAATCGAGAACGGCAGGATCCTGTTCGAGGGTCAGGACCTTCTCGCGCTCGACGATGCCGGCATCCGGTCGGTGCGGGGCAACCGCATCGCGATGATCTTCCAGGAGCCGATGTCCTCGCTCAATCCGGTGCTGACGATCGGCCGGCAGGTCGCCGAGCCCCTGAGACTGCACCGCGGGCTCAGCCGGAGGGAGGCGCTCGAACAGGCGGTGGAACACCTTGAGTCGGTGGCCATTCCCGATGCGGCGAAGCGGCTTGGCGACTATCCCCACCAGTTCTCGGGCGGCATGCGCCAGCGGGTGATGATCGCGATGGCGCTCGCCTGCCATCCGCGCCTGCTGATCGCCGACGAGCCGACGACGGCGCTCGACGTGACGGTGCAGGCGCAGATCCTGGAACTGCTCAAGGAGCGCACCCGGGAGGCGGATTCGGCGCTCATCCTGATCACCCACGACCTCGGCGTGGTCGCGCGGTACGCCGACCGGGTGGCGGTCATGTACGGCGGCCGGATCGTGGAGAGCGGGCCCGCGGCGGCCCTCTATGCCGACCCGCGCCACCCCTACACCCAGGGGCTGCTTCGCTCCGTGCCGCGCCTGGAGGGTGAATGCGGCGGCCGCCTCGACTCGATCGAGGGTCAACCGCCGGACCTCGCCGCGCTGCCCGCGGGATGCGCCTTTGCGCCGCGCTGTCCCTACGCGCACGATCGCTGCCTGGCGGCGCCGCCGTCGCTCGAAGCCGCCGCCGGCGCGCGGGCCTGGGCCTGTTACGGCTACGAGGGGGAATCCGCGCCGTGAGTTCCGCCGCCAACCGGGTGCTGCTTCGCGTCGAGGATCTCAAGGTCCACTTCCCGGTCACCGAAGGGGTGCTCATGCGGCGCCGAACGGGATCCATCAAGGCGGTGGACGGGGTGTCGTTCGATCTCAGGCGCGGCGAGACCTTCGGCCTGGTGGGGGAGAGCGGCTGCGGCAAGTCGACGACGGCGCTGGCGATCCTGCGCATGCTGGAACCGACGGCCGGCCGCATCGTCTTCGACGGCGAGGACATCTCGGAGGCCAGCCAGAGCCGGCTGCGGCCGCTTCGCCGGCGGATGCAGATGGTCTTCCAGGATCCGTTCGGGTCGCTCAATCCGCGGATGCGGGTGCGGGAGATCGTCGGCGAACCGCTCAAGGTCCACCGCGTGGCGGGGAGTCGCCGCCGCTTCCGGGAGCGGGTCGCGGAACTGCTCGACCTGGTCGGCCTGCTGCCGTCGATGGCCAACCGCTACCCGCACCAGTTCTCGGGCGGCCAGCGCCAGCGGATCGGCATCGCCCGGGCTCTGGCGCTCGAGCCGGATCTGCTGATCTGCGACGAGGCGGTGTCGGCGCTCGACGTCTCGATTCAGGCGCAGGTGCTCAACCTGCTGATGGACCTCCAGGCGAAGCTGGGTCTCACCTACCTGTTCATCGCCCACGACCTGTCCGTCGTGCGCCACATCAGCGACCGGGTCGGGGTGATGTACCTCGGTCGGATCGTCGAGATCGCGACGCGGGACGAGCTGTTCGAGCGGCCGAGGCATCCGTACACCGAGGCGCTCCTGGCCTCCGTGCCGACGCCGGATCCGGTGGTCGAGGCGGCGAGGGCGCACCACCTGATCGCCGGTGAAGTGCCGAGCGTCCGCAACCCGCCGTCCGGCTGCCGCTTCCACCCGCGCTGTTCGAAGGCGCTCGACCGCTGCGACCGTGTGGAGCCTCTGCTCGAGGCGGTCGGCCCGGCCCGCGTCGCCTGCCACCTGTACCCTGATTCTTCGCCGGCCGCCGCCGGCGCCGGCCAGGCCGGGGACCAGGTGGTTTGACCATTTCCCCCGGATCAGGGCGGAGGTTCTACGGCTGGCCGATGGTCGCCGTGGGTTTTGTGACCTACGGCCTGGGAATCGCCCCGGCTTACTACGGCCTGGGCATCTTCGCCTCCTCGCTGATCGCCGATCTGGATCTGACCCGCCAGCAGATCGGCCAGATGTTCGGGGCGTTCACCTTCGCCTACGGCCTGGTCAGTCCGGTTGCGGCGGCGGTCATCCGCCGCTGGGGCATCCGGGCCACGGTGACCGCGGGCGCACTCTGCGCCGCCAGCGGCTTCTGGCTGGTGAGCCAGGCGGAGAGCGCGGCCGAGCTCTACGTCGGCTACTCGCTCGTCGGCGGCATCGGGATCGGTTTCTCGACGCTGCTGCCCGCCCAGGCGATACCGGTGTTCTGGTTTCGCAGGTATCGGGCGCGGGCGACGGCGATCATCCTGACGGGCGCCGCGATCGTCGGCTTTCTGTGGTCGCCGGCGGCCGGGCTCGTGCTTGAATCGTGGGACTGGCGGGTCGGCTGGCAGATCGTCGCCGGGATCTCGCTGTTCGTCGCGGTGATCGCCGTGCTCTTCATCCGCAACCAGCCTGGCGACATCGGCCAGCGTCGCGACGGACTGGCGCCGGTCGAGGCCGGCGGTCCGGATGCGGCGCATTCCTTCGCGGAAGCCGGCCAGATGGCCGGCGCACCCGGCGACTTTGGCGGGCCGGGTCGGCGGGCAGGGGCGCGGCCGGTGGGGAGCCGCGCCGAAGCGGCCGACAAGTCGGCGCCGAAGGGCGCCGTGCTGCGCGCTCTGCGCACTCCCCAGTTCTGGATCGCCACCTTCGCGACGGCGGCGAACACCGTGCCGTGGCGAGTCGTAACCGCTCACGGCGGCCTCCATCTGGAAGACCTCGGCTTCACCACGCTTGCCGCGTCGACCATCCTGGGCTTCCGGGTGGGCGCCAGTCTGTTCGGCCGGCTGAGCGGCTCGCTGGGCGACTTCATCGCGCCGACGCGGGTCCTCGCGCTGGCCCTGCTGGTCAACGCTGTCGGTCTGTTGGTCTTCGTGTCGGCGACCTCCGCGGTCGTGGCGTATTCCTGCGTGGTCGTGATCGGCGCTGCCTACGGCGCGGCCTACACGAGTGAAGTCGTCGTGTTCGGCTGGTTCTTCGGGCGGGCGGCGTTCGTCGGCACGACCGGCGTCCGGCTCGCCCTGATCGGCGTGATCGGCGCTCTCGGGCCGGCCCTGGCCGGCGCCGCGGCGGATCGAACGGGTTCCTATGCCGGCTCGCTCTGGACCCTCGCTGCCCTGGCGGTCCTGGGCGCGGCGTCGATCTGGTTCTGCCGGCCGCCGGACCGGTCCCTGCTGACGGGCGAGCCGCCGTCCGCCGGGTAGACTCGGGCCAGGCCAACAGGGAGGGACTCGCATGGGCAAACGCAAGCCGCCGATCGCAGTGTTCGCCATCGTCATGTTGGCTGGAACGCCCCTCGCCGCGCAACAAGGCGCGCCGGAGCTTGATCGCACTCCCTGGGGCGCGCCCGACCTGCGCGGGGTCTGGGACTTCCGGACGATCACGCCGCTCGAGCGTCCGGAGGAGCTGGGCGAGCAGGAGCGGTTCAGCGGCGAAGAGGCGGCGGAGTTCGAGCAGCGGACGCTGGCGCGGCGAAACAAGGACCGGCGCACCGAGGACGGTCTCTCGGCTCAGGCGGACGTGGCGAACGCCTACTTGTGACCGATGCCCAACACGCGGAACGCGCTGACGGACTCGCTGATCGATTCAGCGGACTCGCCAGCTCGCAAGGCGGCGGCGCCAGGTAAAGCCAACCGTGTGCGGTTGTATCCACCTCCATTGACGACAACCTCCAGGGAGGAGACGCCAAAGGGCCATCGCGCCTTTCGCCCTGACTTGCTGGAAGAACGCGAATGCTGAGAATCGCGCTGAAGCGCTGCCGTCTCAGTGCCCGGAACGGCTGGCTGCTTGGCGCCTGGGCCGTGGGCGCTGCGCTGGCGGCGGCAACGGTCTGGGTCGGGTGGATCGGCTACGGGGAGCGCGTTGATCTGTTCGAAGGCAACCGGATCGCTCAGCGGGTGAAGGCGGAGGACGCCACGGTGTACGTCGGCGTGGAGATCGGTTTCGAGCGGCCGCCGACGCCGCTGAGCCTGATCAGCCGAGGGGTCGGTGAGGATCTCGGCGTGAGCGCGAGGATCAGGGGCCGCTATCGCGAGCCCGAGCTTGCGCGGCGCGACCGGCCGCGAACGGGTGCGGCGCGGCGACTGAACGCGGATCTGGCTTGGACCTTCGCGCTGGTGCTCGGCTTCACCGGCGTCTTCGCCGGTCACGGCGTGATCAACGGCGAGCGACGGGCCGGTACGCTCAAGCTCCAGCTCCGAAGCGGTCTGCCGAGGCCGCACCTGCTGCTTGGCGAGTTCCTCGGCGGCCTGATCGTCGTGGCGATTCCGCTGCTGCTGTTCTGCCTCGGCTTTCTGGCCTGGGCGGCCACGGCTGGTCCTTCGCTGGACGGTCGCGAGTGGCTTCGGGTTCTCCTGTTCTTCGGCCTTGCGACTCTCTACGGCGCGTTCTGGGTGGCTCTTTCCCTGTGTCTCTCGGTCTTCCTCAGGCAGCGGGAGACGTCGCTTCTGGTCGGCATCCTGATCTGGGTGTCCTCGGCCGCGCTCTACCAGCCTCTGGCGGGTTGGGCGGCTACGCGCGCAGCGCCGCCTGCGCTGGAAGCCGCGGCAGCGTCGGCCGACCGGGACGTGGCCGCTCGGCGTGCGGCGATTCGCACCCGGCGCAACGTGCGGGCCGAGCAGTACATGCGGTACCGGACGTTGGCCTCGCTTGGCCCGGTCACCGCATTCCAGGAGGCTGCGCGGCTGGTGGCCACGACATCCGTTGATGACCACATCGCGTTTCTCGCCGATGTGGACGACGTGGAGAGAAGATTCATCGCGTGGCAGGCGGAGAAACTGGAGCGCTACCCTGAGCGCGAGAACACGATGCACAGCGGCCAGGAGGCTCTCGACATCGGAGGTCTGCCGGCGCCGGAGTATCGTCCGCTCCCGGTCGAAGCTTCGCTCCGTGGCGCGGCACTCCCGGTTGGCGCGCTTTCGCTCTTCACGACCCTTCTGCTGGTTGGCGGCGTGATCGGCTTCGAGAAGCTGGACCTGACCGAGGCGGGGGTCTGAAGAACGATGTTCCGTGTCCTGGTTCTTGGCGAACTGACTCGCCATCTCAAGAGCTACAGGCTGCTGCTGGCGGTCGTGGCGGGCCCCCTGTGCATGGTCGTCGCCGCGACGATCCACCAGATCGACCTGCGGGAGCAGGTGTCCGCCTACTCGCGTCTCGCCCGGTCTGCGGAGAGCGACGCGAATCTGGACTGGGTCCTCCTGCCGCGGCCGTACCCGACTCTGGGTTTCGTTTCGGCCGACGGCGCCGATCGAACGGAGGCAACCGTCTTGCGGCCCCACCTGGCGGCGCCTGTCATTCCGGGTGTTTCCGAGCGGTCGTGGGTCTTCGTCGCCCAGCCTCTCGACTGGGCCGCTGTCGTCGTCCTTCTATACAGCCTGATGGCCGTGGCTCTGACCTACGATGCGGTGGCGGGCGAGAAGGCCCAGGGAACCCTCCGGGTGTTGACAGCCAGACCGATCGGGCGCATGTCGCTCATCCTGAGCAAGATCGCCGGCAGCTTCCTGGTCGTCGCCCTCTCCTTCGTCCTCGGTGCGGTGGCCTCGCTTGCCGTGGTCGCGGTTGACGGGGGCGGCTCCCTTTCCGCCGAGACAGCTCCGAACCTTGTCCTGGCGGTCGTGCTGGTGCTCGTGTTTCTCCTGTTCAACGTGCTGCTCGGAGTGGCCGCATCGGTCAGCGTCGCTCGACCGGCGGCCGCGCTGCAGAGGGCTTTGGGCGCCTGGACGGTTCTGGCGCTGGTCGTGCCGGCCGGCGTCACGGTGGCGGGCTCGATGCTCCATCCGCTGGAATCGGAGGCCGAACTGCAGCGGAACTTCGGGCTCGTGTCCATGGAGTTCCGGGAACGGCTCTCGGTCTCGTCTGAGGCGCTCGCCGGGATCGTGAACAGGGAGGACCTCTCGCCGGCTCAGAAGCGTGCCCGGATCGCGTCACTCGAAGCCGACATGATGGCGGATCAGGAAGCCGCCCTGGCGGAGCAGGAGCGAGCCCTGGCGGAAGTGCGTCGCGACTATCTGCGCCAGTCGGCGGCGCAACGGACATGGACGGAGAAGTTCAGCGCTCTCTCGCCGTTCAGTCTGCTGCGCCGCTCGCTGGATCGGCTTTCTTTTGCCGGGTGGAGCGGCGAGAGGGAGTTCCTGCGGCAGGTCGACCGGTTCGAGCCGACCTTCACCGAGTTCGTGATCGACCAGAGACGACAGCGACGCGATGAAGCGGGCGAAGGCGTGGCGATGGCCTTGATCCAGGACGCGGAGGGCGAGGAATACCGACTGCGCGGGATCACGGGCCTGTCCTACGCGGCGCTCCCGATACGGCCCGGCGAGGGGCCGCGGTTCGCCTGGCGCCGGCCATCGCCGGGAGAACTGGTGAACCAGACGGTGGGAGACGTTCTATGGATGGTGCTCTTCGTGGCGGGTGCAACCGGATGGGTCGCCCGGCGCTTCGCAAGCTACGATTGCCGATGATGCCCGCCGCTCTTGATCGAACGGCCGCCGCTACCGCCAGGCCCCAGGCGGCCTGGCCCGCCAGGTTCAGGCGGCGCCGGGACGGTTTCGCGGGCCTGGCCGCTACCGCCCTCCTGATCGTCGCGGCGGCGGGGCCGGCGCCTGGTCAGACGGAGGCTTCGGGTCGGCTTGGCCTCGAGTACGCGGCTGCCCGGATCAGGTACGAGGAAGCCGAGAAGCAGCTCGGTCGCGCCGAGGAGCTGTTCGAGAACGAGCTGCTCTCCGAGGCGGAGCTGGATACGGAGAAAGCGCAGCTCAGGCTCGCGGATCTCGATCTGGCACAAGCCTATCTGGAGATGATCGCGGCGGATCCCGAGGTCGTCCTGCGCGCGGCCCGGAAGTACAGGCGGCCCGACGGCGAGGCCCGTGTCGAACTGGAGCTGGTGGCGCGCTGGTCCTCCGGCGTCGAGGCGGAAGTGGTCGAGCAGCAGTCGGGCGGTTTGCTGGACCTGCCGCTTCCGACCGGCGTATCGAACGTGATCGTCAGCCTCAAGACCGTTCGCGGTCATCGGGAAGGCGTGCTGCTGGAGCCGACGATCGTTTCCGTTCCATACGAGCAGCGTGTACCGATGATGCTGTTCGACGAACCGACCACCGTCGACTTCGGACTTCTTCTGGCCGATGTCGAGGAGTTGCTCGTCGAGCTTCGCTACAATCATCAGACCCACGATCGACAGGTCCTGTTGGGCAAGCGATCCGGCGCCGAGGAACCCTTGGTCGTGCGTTCCGCTCAGCTTGCCCTGGACGCTGAACTGGGTGAAGAGGCCGAGTTCGTCCTTGAGGTGGAGCGCTTCGACGTCGATGACGCGACGTACGGAGTGCGGCTTGAGGGTCTTCCGCCCGAAGTTGCGGCGCGGCTCTTTGATCCCGAGACCGAGGCGACGTTCAGTCAGATGTTCCTGTCGGAGGGGGTGACCAGCCGCAGTCTGCGTCTGGCGCTGACGTTGCCGAGTCGACCGACGGCTGCGGTGCAGCCGGGCACGTCGATTCCGTTCTCCGTGTTGTTCGAGCCCGACCGTGACGCGGCCGGAGGCGGGGGCAGGCTGGATCTGGAGCTCATTCCGCGCGGTGTCGCCGCGCTCGAGGTCGAGGCGGCGAACCTCTACCAGGAGATTCTGCGCGGCGATACCGGCTCGTTCGAAGTCAGGATCGTCAATGCGGGCAGTCTGGATCTCGAGCAGGTGGAAGTCGTTGTCGAGGCGCCGTTCGGTTGGCGGGTGGGAGCGGAACCGCGGCTGTTCGATGCGCTCGCCCCCGGCACCGGCGAAGCGGTCAACGTGACGCTTGCGCCGCCCGCCGACGTGATCCTGGGGGACTACGAAGGGACGATCGTCGTCGGCACGCTGGCTGGTGATCGTCTGGTGGAGAGCGATCCCAAGACAGTTCGCATTCACGTGACGGCAGCCCGCAATCCGTGGCTGGCGTTGCTTCTTTTGGCTGCCGTGGTGGCGCTGCTCGCGGCGCTGATCCGGGGCGGCATCCTCCTCAGCCGACGCTGACCCACATTGGAGAGTCGACAGTGATCAAGGCAATCGGACTCACGAAGAGGTTCGAGGACGGCACGCTTGCCGTCGACGGCGTGGATTTCGAAGTGGCGCCGGGAGAGATTCTCGGCATGATGGGGCCGAACGGCGCCGGCAAGACGACGACGATCAACATGTTCCTCGACTTCATCCGACCCACGGGTGGCCGCGCCCTGATCGACGGGATCGAGGTCGCCCGCGAGCCTCGCAGAGCAAAGCGCCGCCTCGACCTCATTCCCGAGAACGTGGCCCTCTACCCGGCGTTGACCGCGGTGCAGAACGCGGAGTTCTTCAGCGCGGTGGGCCAGCGAGTGTCGCCGACCAGGGACCGCGTTCGCGAGGCGCTTCTTCGTGTGGGGCTGGCCGAGGATGTCCTTGATCGGCGCGTCGACCGGTTCTCGAAGGGCATGCGTCAGCGTGTCGGTCTGGCGGTCGCGGTGATTCGCAGCGCGCCCGCGATTCTCCTGGACGAACCCACGTCAGGTCTCGATCCGAAGGCGGCAGCGGACCTTTTGACCCTGCTGGACGGGATGCGTTGCGACGGCGCCGCGATCCTGATCTGCACCCACGACCTGCTCCGGGCGCAGAGTCTCTGCGACCGGGTCGGCATCATGCGCAAGGGCAGGATGGAGCGCATCCTGGATCGGGAGGCCCTGGATCAGGCGGATCTGGAGCGCGTCTACCTGGAGACGATGGTCGAGACCTGATTCCGGCTTAGGCCGCCCGCGGCAAGAGTCCGCGAATCGAGGCCTCGTCACGAAGCGAACAGCAGCCGGGCAACGCCGAACGCTGGACAGCTCTGGCACTTGACAGGTGAAGGCCTCCGACCCTAGACTCTCTTCTCAGACCTTCTCGTGGCTTCCTCGACCGTTGTAGTCAAGTGGCTGAGTACCGTATGCCCCACGCCAGACCCCGTCACAAGTTCCCTTGGCGCGAGTCCTTGGTCGGCGGGCTTGTCGTAGGGAGTGCGTTAGTCAGCGTCGCTTGGTTGTTCTACATGCTGCGCCCTTCGGGGACCGTAGCGGTTTACGGCGAGCGGATGCCGGACTGGAGAGTTGAAAGTTCCGAAGGCCGGCAGAATGTGGCTGCTGAACATGTGTTCGGCGGAGGTCTCGGGATTCTGCTGTATCACCGCCGGGTGCAGGCGGTGTCGACGATTGAAGACGAACTGGAGGTGCCAAATGCTCACAGGCAGTAGCGCGCGCCGCATCATTCTCTTGGCGTTTGCGTCACTTTGTCTGTTTGTTGTGGCGAGGGTTGCGTCGGCGTCAGAAGAAACAGAAGAGGTTCCGGAAGGAACCTTTGAGCCGGTTCGCGTCTTTGAAGATCTGACGGTGAATGGCGCCTATCGTCTGACGCCTCATGATGATGGTTTTCTCCTGCTGGAGCGATTGAACCATCGCCTGCTTGATCTTGATGCATCTGGCGCGATCAAGCGGCAGCTCGGCCGCGTCGGACAGGGGCCGGGAGAGATGCGCTTTCCGATGGATTTCGCTGTCGGAAGCGCGGATACGGTACGATTGGTTTCGACCGCCGGTCTGATGTCCATCCACGGCTATTCCCTTCGGACCGGTGGCTCTCTGGACACCGTCTTGCAGGGAACGACGCCGGACGACGCCGAAGCTTGGCACAGCTATTCGATTGCGCTTGACTCAAAGGGCCGGATGTTTCTGAATCAACCTCGCCAAGGTTCGGTAATCGTGCGCTACTCGCCACTCGGCGACAGGCAACTTCTGATCGGGGAACTCCTGAGGCCGGGCGATGTGTATCCTGATTGCGATCAACACAGCCGCTGCCGAGACCGGCGCTTCGCCGTGCGACTGAACCGCGTCGTCATGGCGGTCGCGCCGTCCGATGCCCTGGTGGCAGCGTTCACGGCGGCTCCTGTCGTTTCTCGGTACTCGGTTGACGGGGAACTTGAGTTTCAGACACGTCTTCGGGGTCGGCTTATTGGCGACCTGATGGGCGTGGCGATGCAAGAGCGGGAAGCCTGGACGCCTTGGATCACCGAGAACCTGGCGACCGACGGAATCAACGCGCTTCCCATGCTGACGGGTGTGGCTGTTGACTCGCGGACGGGCCTCGTTTTCTGCCTTGTAGGGGGCCGCGAGTTGTACGTTCTGTCTCCGACCGGAGACCAGCTCGGGATTCTCAGGCAGCGCGGCGCCCAGGCCAGTTTCGGATCCGTCTCGGTTGCGGATGGCGTCGCTTGGTTTACTGGTTTTTCGTCGCTTTGGCGGGCAGAACTTCCGCCGGTGACGGACTGGATTCGGTAGTCCACTCAGTGGGTCAACCCCAGAGAGCCTGCGAGTTTGGTCCGTTGCTGGGGATCCGGGGTTTGGGAGGGGCGTCTGCGGACTGAGGGCCATGTGGATTGTTGCGCTCAAGCGACTCAGGCTGAGCCTGCAGAACGGTTGGTTCTTGGGGACTTGGGCCGTTGGCGCCGTGATGGTTGGCGCAACCGTCCAGGTTTCCTGGATCGACTATCAGGAACGGGTTCGATTATTCGAGGCCAGCCGTCTGGCTGGCCAGATGTCTGTCGAGAGGGCTCAGGTCTACATGCAACTCGAGCTTGGCCTGGAGCGGCCTCCGGCGGTGCTCAGCCTCCTGAGTCGAGGCGTGGGAGAGCAGTTGGGATCAAGGGCTGCGATTCCGGGTCGGTTTGGTGAGCCTCGGATCACGCGGCGGGATCGGCCGGTGGTGGAGGATGCGCGGCGCCTGAACGTGGATCTGGCGTGGGTGCTGGCGCTGGTGTTCGGCTTTTCATGCCTGGTCGCCGGCCATGCGGTGGTCAACGGCGAGCGTGAGAAGGGCACGCTCAAGCAGCAGCTGGCCAGAGGGCTGCCACGGTCGACCCTGCTGACGGGCGAGTTCGTCGGGGGCGTGCTGACCGTGGTCCTGCCGTGTTCGATGTTGTTGCTTGGTTTTCTGGTGTGGGCGGCGACCGGAGCCGGCCCGCCTCTGGAAGGGGAAGAGTGGTGGCGGGCAGGGTTCTTCTTTGGCTTGGTCGCGCTCTACGGCTGTTTCTGGCTGGCGTTTTCTCTGCTGCTGTCCGTCGTCTGCAGGCAGGTGGAAACCTCGCTCGTGGTGGGGGTCCTGGTGTGGGCGTTTTCTGCGGCGCTCTACCCACAGCTTGCCGGGTGGGCGGCATCCCGGCTGGCGCCGACCGTTCCGGTGGCGTCGGCGTCTGTCGTTGCCGGGGTTGAGAACCTTGAGGAGGACCGGAACCGCTCGATGGCGGGGCGGAACATTCAGGTTATGGCGTATCGGTACTACCGGCGCTTGGCGGTGCTGCTGCCGTTTACCGCCTTTCTCGATGGCGGTCAGGTGCTGGCAGGTACCTCGCCCGCCGATCACGATCACTTTCGGCGCCAGGTCGACTCGGCCGAGAGGTCCTTCATCGCCTGGCAAGCCGGCAAACTCGCTCTTTACCCGGAGCGAGAGAAACGGTCGGTTTACGGTGAGCCGCTCGACATCGGGGGCTTGCCGGAGCCGGTTCACGAGTCGGTCTCCATCGGCAGTTCCCTACGTCAGGCGAGCCTTCCGGCAGGAGCGCTCGCTTTCGGGACGGTCGCGCTGCTGCTCGCGGCTGGCGTCGGTCTTGAACGTCTGGACGTTTGCTGAGCCGAAGCGGTGGCGGGTAGGCGGGCGTGCTCGGTCATCTGATTCGCTGGGAGCTCGCGAGGTACCTCCGCAGCTATCGGCTTTTGGTGCTGTTCGTTGCCGGTCCTCTGCTGATCGTGGCCGCGACGCTGATTCACCTTGACGAGGTTCGGGAGCTGCGCTCCAGTTGGTCGCGGCTGGCGCACAAGGCAGAGAGCACCGCGAATCTGGAACGGGTCGTCGTCCCCAGACCGGCTCCTTCCCTGGGTTTCCTGCGCGGCGGGTCCAGGGAGCAGTGGGGCGAAGCCGCAGTCGTTCGTCCGCATCTCGTCGACGTGTTCGAGACGGAGGTTTCCGATCGCTCGTTTCTCTTTGCCGCCGAACCGCTTGACTGGACGGCGGTCGTCATCTTCTTCTACAGCTTGATGGCGGTAGCCCTGAGTTTCGATGCGGTGGCGGGGGAGAAGGCTGCCGGAACCTTGCGGGTCCTGGCGAGTCGGCCAATGGGGCGCGTACCACTCGTCCTGAGCAAGATGCTGGCTTGCTTCCTTGTCGTGTCCGCATCCCTGGTGCTCGGCGTCCTCGCGGGACTCGCGGTTGCCGTGATCGGCGGTGGTCTGCTTCCGACTGCCTCGCAGGGGCTGGTTCTGGTCCTGGCCGTGGTGCAGTTTGTCGTGTTCCTGCTTTTCAACGTGTTGCTCGGGATGGCGGCCTCGGTGAGTACGTCGATGCCCGAGTCCGCTCTGCAGCGGGCGGTCGGCGCATGGTCGCTCCTGGCCTTGGCCGTGCCGGGGCTCATCGTTGTTCTGGCCTCTGTGTTTCATCCGGTCGAATCGGAGATGACGTTCCAGCGGAACATCTCCGTTCACCAGCAGGCCTACCGAATGCGGCTGGCTGTTTCCTCCATGCCGCTTCAGGAAATCGTTCGCACGCCAGAGATTTCCTCCGCCGAGAAACGTCGCCGGATCCGGGATCTCGAGTCGAAGATGTGGGTCGACCAGGAAGCAGCCCTGCGGGAAAGGGAGGAGGGTTATGCCGAGCTGCGCAGCCAGCATCTGCTGCAATTCGCCGCCCAGGAGGAGTGGATCGATCGTTGGGGCGTTTTGTCGCCCCACACTCTCGTGCGCGGCGCGATGAACCGCTTGGCGGTTACCGGCTCATCCGGGCGGAGGGAGTTCCGTCGCCAGTTGTCCGGGTTCAAGCCGGTGTTCACGTCTTTCGTGCTGAACCAACGCCAGTTGCACCGGGAGGCGGCGTTCCAGAGCGGCGCCAAGGCCATTGTGACCGACGACGATGGCGAGGAGTACGTGCTGCAAGCACTGAGCACGCTGGACTACTCGGAGGTGCCGGCGCCCGCGGACGAGATGCCCCGGTTTGTCTGGCGACCGCCGAGCACGGCGGAGTTGGCGGCCCAGACGCTTCAGGACCAGCTGTGGATGCTCCTCTTCGTCGGCGTGGCGGGTGCGTTCACCTTCCTGCGCTTTCAGCGCTATGACTGCCGATGACCGTCCGCGGCCGGTTCGCGATTGGTGAGCGGGAGGACGCGCCGCGAGACGGGCGGGAGCTGCCGTCGGCACGATCGTCAGCCTCAAGACCGTTCGCGGCCATCAGGAAGGCGTGCTGCTGGAGCCGACGATCGTTTCCGTTTCATACGAGCAGCGTGTACCGATGATGCTGTTCGACACGCTTGCCGTCGACGGCGTGGATTTCGAAGTGGCGCCGGGAGAGATTCTCGGCATGATGGGGCCGAACGGCGCCGGCAAGACGACGACGATCAACATGTTCCTCGACTTCATCCGACCCACGGGTGGCCGCGCCCTGATCGACGGGATCGAGGTCGCCCGCGAGCCTCGCAGAGCAAAGCGCCGCCTCGACCTCATTCCCGAGAACGTGGCCCTCTACCCGGCGTTGACCGCGGTGCAGAACGCGGAGTTCTTCAGCGCGGTGGGCCAGCGAGTGTCGCCGGCCAGGGACCGCGTTCGCGAGGCGCTTCTTCGTGTGGGGCTGGCCGAGGATGTCCTTGATCGGCGCGTCGACCGGTTCTCGAAGGGCATGCGTCAGCGTGTCGGTCTGGCGGTGGCGGTGATTCGCAGCGCGCCCGCGATTCTCCTGGACGAACCCACGTCAGGTCTCGATCCGAAGGCGGCAGCGGACCTTTGACCCTGCTGGACGGGATGCGTTGCGACGGCGCCGCGATCCTGATCTGCACCCACGACCTGCTCCGGGCGCAGAGTCTCTGCGACCGGGTCGGCATCATGCGCAAGGGCAGGATGGAGCGCATCCTGGATCGGGAGGCCCTGGATCAGGCGGATCTGGAGGGCGTCTACCTGGAGACGATGGTCCAGACCTGATTCCGGCTTAGGCAGCCCGTGGCAAGAGCCCGCGAATCGAGGCGAGAGCGGTCCCGGACTGCCACCCGTCTGGAGCGGCTGCCTGGCGCGTCTATCCCGCTTCTGTATCCCGTGCCTGAGATCGGAACCGCTAAGGGAGTACAGCCGAATCTCCCCTGGAACAACCTCCGGAACGTTCGTTCAGAACCGAAACCGACGGTCTCCGCCGAGTGCCGCGATATGAGCTTGGGCGCTGCTCGGCACGATCCCAAATGGAAAAGGGCGGCCCCGAAGGGCCGCCCTGATTCGTTCTGCAGGCCGGCGACCGGAAGGCCGCTTCGCTACATCATGCCGCCCATGCCGCCCATGTCGGGGGCGGGCGGGGCGTCCGGCTTGTCTTCCTTGATCTCGGAGACCAGGGCCTCCGTGGTCAGCATCAGGCCGGCGATCGAGGCGGCGTTCTGCAGCGCCGTCGTGGTGACCTTGGCCGGGTCGATGACGCCGACCGCGAGCAGGTCCTCCATGCAGTTCGTCGCGGCGTTGTAGCCGGTCGAACCGGTTTCCGCCTTCGCATCGCGGACGATGACGGAGCCCTCGACGCCGGCGTTCTCGGCGATCTGCCGGGTCGGCTCCTCGAGCGCCCGCTCGACGATCGCGACGCCGACGCCCAGGTCGCCCTCCTCCTCGATGGCGCTCACCGTGTCGATGGCCCGCAGCAGGGCCACGCCGCCGCCCGGGACGACGCCTTCCTCGACCGCGGCCTTGGTCGCGTGCATCGCGTCCTCGACCCGCGCCTTCTTCTCCTTCATCTCGGTTTCGGTCGCGGCGCCAACCCGGATCACGGCGACGCCGCCGACCAGCTTCGCCAGCCGCTCCTGGAGCTTCTCGCGGTCGTAGTCGGAGCTCGTCTCCTCGATCTGGTTGCGAATCTGCTTGACCCGGCCGGCGATAGCGGCCTGGCGGCTCGTGTCGCCGGACTCGGTGACGATCGTCGTGTCGTCCTTGGAGAGGACGATCTTCTTCGCGTCGCCGAGGTCCTGCCACTGGACGTTCTCGAGCTTGATGCCGAGGTCCTCGGTGATCACCCGGCCGCCGGTGAGGATCGCGATGTCCTCGAGCATCGCCTTGCGGCGGTCGCCGAAGCCCGGCGCCTTGACCGCGGCCGCCTGCAGCGTGCCGCGCAGCTTGTTGACGACCAGGGTGGCCAGAGCCTCGCCCTCGACGTCTTCGGCGACGATCAGCATCGGCCGACCCTGCTTCGCCACCTGTTCGAGGACGGGCAGCAGGTCCTTCATCGAGCTGATCTTCTTCTCGTGCAGGAGGACGACGCAGTTCTCGAGCACGCACTCCATGCGGTCAGCGTCGCTGACGAAGTAGGGCGACAGGTAACCGCGGTCGAACTGCATGCCCTCGACGACCTCGAGCTCGGTCGCGAGGCCCTTGGCCTCCTCGACCGTGATCACGCCGTCCTTGCCGACCTTGTCCATCGCCTCGGCGATGATCTGGCCGATCTCGGCGTCGTTGTTCGCGGAGATCGTGCCGACATTGGCGATCTCCTCGCTGTCCTTCACGTCCTCGGCGAGGGCGTGGATCGCGTCGACGGCGGCGCTGACCGCGAGGTCGATGCCGCGCTTCAGCTCCATCGGATTGGCGCCGGCGGTCACGTTCTTCGCGCCCTCGCGAAGGATCGCCTGCGCCAGCACGGTGGCGGTCGTCGTGCCGTCACCGGCAACGTCGGAGGTCTTCGAGGCCACTTCGCGCACCATCTGCGCGCCCATGTTCTCGAGTCCGTCCTTGAGTTCGATCTCCTTGGCGACGGTGACGCCGTCCTTGGTGATCGTGGGGGAGCCGAACGATTTCTCGAGGACGACGTTGCGGCCCTTGGGGCCGAGCGTCACCTTGACCGCGTCGGCGAGCTTGTTGACTCCGCTCAGGACTGCGCGGCGCGCGTCCTCGGAGTAGACGATCTGCTTTGCCATATACCTTTTTCTCCAGCCTTCAGTTCCGGCCTATTCCACGACCGCGAGGATCTCGTCCTCGCGCAGGATGACCATGTCTTCGTCGTCGACCTTGATGTCGCTGCCCGAGTACTTTCCGATCAGTACGCGGTCACCGACCTGGACGTCGAGCGCGGAACGCTCGCCGTTGTCCTGTACCTTGCCGGGACCGACGGCGACTACCTCGGCCTCCTGCGGCTTCTCCTTCGCAGCGTCAGGGATGATGATGCCTCCCCGGACCTGCTCCTCCTCTTCGAGCCTCTTGACGAGAACCCGGTCATGAAGCGGACGTACACTCACCAGCAAACTCCTCCTTGTGTTGGTTGTCGGTGGGCTGTGTTCTTCGCGGCGGGCGTTGAGGTGCTGTGCGAAACTGCGGATGCCGGCATCGCCGGCGCTCAGGCGGTCGCTGTCAGCACTCGTCCCGCGCGAGTGCTAACAATAGGAGGGTTGCGGGGCGAATGTCAACATCTCGTGACCTCTCGGATTCTCGTGACCTCGCAGAGCCCCCCGCGGCCACCGCTGCGGCGCCGTTCCGGTCGAGAGGCGGCAGAGTCTCGTGACGCTTTCTCCCGGCGGCGCCTCCACCAGGCCGATGCGGCGCCGTTGCGGTCGAGAGGCGGTAGAGTCTCCCGGTCGCGCGCCGGACATCTTCGCGCAGCGCGGTCTTGGGGGACAAGAGATGGAGGAACCGGTCTTGAGCAGGTTTTCTGACAACGGCGGCGGAGCGGGGGTTGCCGGCTTGATCCCGGTCGCGGCGCTCGCACTTGCCTTGCCGCTGATCGCCCCGACCGGCGTCGGGGCGCAGGACGGCGCCGCCGCGGCGGCGGTGCCGGTCGAGGAGTTCGAACTGGACAACGGCATGCGCTTCCTGCTCGTCAGGCGCCCGGAGCTGACGACGGTGGCGGCCGCCTGGGCGGCCCACGTGGGCTCGGCGAACGAGCGGCCGGGAATCACCGGCCTCGCCCACTTCTTCGAGCACATGATGTTCAAGGGCACCCACACGATCGGCACGAAGGACATCGAACGGGACCTCGAGATCATCGCGGAGCAGGAGGCGGTCCAGGAGAAGATCCGCGCCGAACTGCGGGAGCAGCGTCGTCGCTACAGGCTGGGCGAGATCGACGACCCCTACGATCCGGCTCACCGGACCGACACCCTGAACGCCCTGCGCACGGAGTTTCAGGAGCTCGTCGAAGAACAGCGCGAACTCATGGTCAAGGACGAGCTGGACAAGGTCTACGCGGACGGCGGCGGGACCAGCATCAACGCCTTCACCAGCAACGACCTCACGGTCTACGTCAACCAGTTGCCGGCGAATCGGCTCGAGCTCTGGTTCTGGCTCGAGTCGGACCGGCTGCTCAATCCGGTGTTCCGGGAGTTCTACGCCGAGCGCGACGTGGTCCATGAAGAGCGTCGCCTGCGCACGGAGTCGACGCCGACGGGCCGCTACGACGAGCAGGCGGACGCGATGTTCTGGCAGTCCCACCCCTACAACTGGCCCGTGCTCGGCTGGCCCTCCGACCTCGAGGTGATCAGCAAGGCCCAGGCCGACGAGTTCTTCGCCACCTACTACGCGCCGAACAACCTGAGCGCGGTGCTGGTCGGGAACTTCGATCCGGCCGAGGTCCGGGAACTGGCCGAACGGTACTTCGGTCGTCTGGAACGGGGCCAGCGTGAGGCGCCCGACGTCGTCACCCTCGAGGCCGAGCAACTGGCGGAGAAGCGGATGACCGCCGAGTGCGACTGTCAGCCGCAACTCCAGATCCGCTATCACGCGGCGCCGTTCGGCCACGCGGACGGCTACGCGCTCGACGTGATCGCCGGCGTCCTCAACGGCCGCACCGGGCGCCTGTACGAGGCGATGGTCGAGGGCGCCGAGATCGCCTCCGGCGCCAGCGCCTTGTTCGAGGCGAGGAAGTACGCCGGCGTGTTCAACCTGCGGTCCGAGACGAAGGGTGAAGCCACGCCCGAAGAACTCCTTGTCGCCTGGGACCAGGTCGTGGCGGACCTGATCGCGGAACCGGTTCCGCAAGACGAGCTGGCCAAGGTCAAGAACCGGGTGTCGGCCGACACCTACCGGCAGCTTCGGGACCCGTTCTTCCTGATGATCCAGTTGGCCATCATGGACGCGTTGGGTGACTGGCGCTACCTGAACACGGTCGCCGAGCTCACGAATCAGGTCACCGCCGAAGACGTGCAGCGGGTGGCGGCGAAGTATCTCCAGCCGTCGAAGCGCCTGGTCAGCCTGTACTACCGCAAGGCGGGCGCCGAGGCGAAGGAGACGCCTGCCGAGCTGGAGGCTCTGCCGCCGGAGATGCGGACGGCTCTCATGTCCCAGGCGCAGGCGATCGCGACGATCGAGGATCCGGCCCAACTGGAGGCGGTTCTGCAGCAGATGGAGGCCCAGGCGGGCCAGGTGCCTGACGAGATGCGGCCCGCGCTCGAGTGGATGCGGAGCGTGATCGAGGAACGGCTCGCCGAACTGCGGGAAGACGACGGAGGTGAGGAGTGATCAACCGTCCGCAACTGAGGACCCTGTCCGCCCTTGCGCTGCTTCTGGGGCTGGCCGTTCCCGGCGGGACCCAGAGCGGCGCCGAGATCGTCGATCACCCGACCGAACTGACGTACGGCCCGCTCGATTTCGAACTGCCCGATGCCGATTCCTACCGGCGCGAGCTGACAGGCGGCGTTCCGGCGTACCTGGTGGAAGACCGCGCGCTGCCGCTGGTGGACGTCACGGTGCGTCTGCGCATCGGTTCGTACCTGGAGCCGGTGGAGCAGGCGGGGCTGGCCGACCTGACCGGCGCCTTGATGCGAACGGGCGGCGCCGGCGAGCTTGATGCGAAGGCCTTTGACGAGGCGGTGGAGGCGGTGGCCGGCAACTTCACCTCCTTCATCGGCAGCACGAGTGGCCGGATGTCGATGAACTGTCTGTCCACGGTGCTCGACGAGTGCCTCGACCTGTTCTTCTCGATGCTCGGCGAGCCCCGCTTCGATGCCGACCGACTCGATCTCGCGAAGCAGAACGAAGTCGAGAACCTGAAGCAGCGCAACGACGATCCCGCTTCCGTCGCGGGCAGGGAAGGTCAGTGGCTGCTCTACGGACGGGACCACGTCGAGTCGCGTTTCGCTACCGGTTCGTCGCTCTCGGCGATCGGGCGGGAGGACCTCGCCGCCTTCCACCGCGGCTACGTGCATCCTGGTCACATGGTCATCGCGGCCGCCGGAGACTTCGACAGCGACGAACTCGCGGCCAAGCTGTCCGCGCTGCTCGACCGCTTCGACGGCGAAGGGCGCCAGCAGGCGTCGTGGCCGCCGCAGGGTGCGGCGTACGAGCCCGCGCCGGGCGTTTACGTCGCTCGGCAGGACATTCCGCAGGGGCGGGTGCAGATCGGTCACCGGACGTTTCAGCGCGAGGATTGGGGTAGCCCGGATCACTTCGCCCTGGCGATGATGGACAGCGTTCTCGGCAACGGCGGCTTCACCACCCGGTTGATGAAGAGGATCCGTTCGGACGAAGGGCTGGCCTACGGCGCGTACTCGAACTTCCGCATCGGCAACTACTGGCCCTCGAATCTCAGTGTCACCTTCCAGTCGAAGAGCGAAACGGTGGCCTATGCGGCGAAGATCGCGCTCGAGGAGATCGATCGCATCCGCGCCGAGCCGGTCGGCGAGGACGAGCTCCGGACGGTCAAGGCGGCCGCTATCGAGACCTTCCCGAACGAGTTCGACTCGGCCCTGGCCGTGGCGCAGGTGTTCGCGCAGGACGAGTTCCTGGGCCGACCGCACGATTACTGGCGGACCTACCGGCAGAACGTCGAGGCCGTGACGACGGCGGACGTGCAGCGGGTGGCGGAGCGCTACCTCTCGCCAGACCGGCTCGTCATGCTGATCGTCGGCGACTGGGAGGCGATCGAGCCGGGCGACAGCGACGGTCGGGCGACGATGGCGGAGGTCGCGGGCAAGATCGGGGGCGGCGTCACGATGCTGCCGGCGCGCGACCCGGTGAGTCTGGAAGCGCTGACCCCGGAAGCGGCGGAGCAGTGAGACTGGACGCCGGAAGGAAGCAGCTTCGCCCCGCGTGGCCAGGACCTGATCGTCCAGGTCACCAAGGAGTGAGACCGGACTGGAGGCCGAACAGGACTTCCTCGACCTCGTCGCCGTCTGCGCTCGAACCGCGTGTCCGCGCTCGCAACCAGGCAGCTGGAAGGCAGCAGCTTCGCCCAGGCCATCGACCCCGTTCCCCGGCCAGGCGGCCGGCGGTGAGGGGAATGTGATCGTTTGCAGGCTATAGACAGCTTCCTGGAGTCCGTCGTCGGCTACGCCTGGGGCATGCCCCTGGTCGTCTTGCTGATCGGCTCGGGCGCCTTCTTCTGTCTCTACCTGCGCCTGCGGCCGCTGTTCCACGTGTGGCACGCCACCGCGGTCACCCTCGGGAAGTACGACTCCGACGACGATCCGGGCCACATCAGCCACTTTCAGGCCCTGTCGACGGCTCTGGCGGCCACGATAGGGGTCGGCAACATCGGCGGTGTCGCGATCGCGGTGACTCAGGGCGGCGCCGGGGCCGTGTTCTGGATGTGGGTGGCTGCCTTCGTCGGCATGGCGACCAAGTTCTGCTCCTGCACGCTGTCCCAGCTCTACCGCCGTCCGGATGAGCGCGGAGCGCTCCAGGGCGGGCCGATGTACACGATCGAACTCGGCCTCGGGCGGAAGTTCAAGCCGCTGGCGATCATGTTCTGCACCTTCGGGCTTGTCGGCTGCCTGCCGATGTTCCAGAGCAACCAGGTCGCGGAACTTCTGAACGCTCAGTTCGGACTCGACCCGCTCCTCACCGGCGCGGGCTGCGTGGCCCTGGTGGCGCTGGTCGCATTCGGGGGCGTCGAACGGATCGGCGCGGTGACGGCCCGTTTCGTTCCCGTGATGTGCCTCCTGTACCTGGGAATGGCGCTCTGCATTCTCGTCGCCCGCTCCGACGTGGCTGTCGACGTGTTCGGTCGCATCTTTCGCGAGGCGTTCACCGGCACGGCCGCGACCGGCGCCGCGATGGGCATCGGTTTCCAGCAAGCGATGATGATCGGTGTCCGTCGAGCCGCCTTCTCGAACGAGGCGGGTCTCGGCACCGCGCCGCTCGCGCACGGCGCGGCGAAGACGAGCGAACCCGTGCGCGAGGGCCTGGTGGCGATGCTCGGCCCGTTCATCGACACGATCGTCGTCTGCTCTCTCACCGCCTTCGTCATCCTCTCGAGCGGCCTGGAGACCGTCGGCAAGATCTCGGGAGTCTCGCTCACCGCCGACGCGGTTCAGAGCGCCCTCGGCACGCCAGGCCGGGTCCTCCTCGTGTTGATCGTCATGATGTTCGCGGTGTCGACGATGGTGAGCTACTCGTACTACGGCAAGCGTTGCTTCGGCTACCTGTTTGGCGTCAGATCGGACTGGCTGTACACTTGGCTGTACCTCATTGGCCTGTTTGGCGGCGCGATCGTCGCCGTCGAGACCGTGGTCAACCTGATCGACTCGGCTCTTGCGCTGATGGCCGTGCCGAATCTGATTGCGACGCTCCTGCTCGCGCCGAAGGTGAAGGCGGCGGCGACCGACTACTTCGACCGGCTGCGGGCGGAGCGAAGGGCGGAGTGAAACCGGTCGCGGGCTACTTCGGGAAACAGCGCACGCCCGGCAAGCCTTCAAGGTCCGCGTCCTGGGTCCAGAGTTCCGCCTCTTCGGAACAGGCGGTTGCGAGAATCGAGGCGTCGGCCATCGGCAGGGACTCAAGCCACGCCGACGAGTCGACGACGTTCACAGGCGGTCCGGTTCGCGCTCGACTTCGGTGTCGATACCGGGCAGAAAGCCCTGGTACTCCCGCATCGGCTTGACCGGGATCAGCTGGATGCAGCGGCCGACACGAATGGCCTGGATCTTCTGGCCTGGCTTGAGTCGCAGAGCGGTGCGGATCTCAAGTGGAATGACGACCTGATACTTGGGCGAAAGAGTCACTTGTGTCATGGCCGTACAACGGTACCGCGATCGATCGGATCTTCGCATGACGGCGTGCAGCGGGTTCAGGAGGAGCTGACGAACGGGACGCAAATCCGGGATGGCAGCAGTAGAGTCCGACATCATGGAGAGAGCGGCCGGCGCGCTCGTGGTCTGTCTCGCGCTGGTGGTCCCACAAGCGCAGGGGATGGATCCGTGCGAGGTCGATTTCGAATCAGCGCCCCGGAAACGTCTCGGCGGCAGTCCTTCGACGTGGGACTTGCCGGCAGTCGGGAAGTGGCGCGTTTCGAGACGCGATGCGGGTCGCCGCGTTTCCGAGGGCTGCGGCATCGGCGTGATCGAGGCGCCGCTGGCGGCGGTCCGCGACGTGGTCGACGCGGCGGCGGACTTCGACGAGTTCATGCCCCGGGTTCTCGAGTCCGACGTCGAGCCGGTCTCGCCGGGCGTCTACCTGAACCGGCAGATCCTGGACATGCCGTTTCCCGTCGATGACCGGCGCTACACGGTTCGCGTGGATACCGGGGCCGTCGAGACCGGCGCCGGCGCCGGCTGGCAGGCCCGTTGGACGTACGTCGAGGGTTCGGGGAACGTGCTGGAAAGCAAGGGCTCGTGGACGCTGATTCCGCTGAATCCCGAACGGACCGTCGTCGTCTACCGGCTGCTGACCGACCCTGGCGGCCGACTCCCGGCCTGGATCGTGGACTACGCGGCGCCCCGCGCGCTGCGGAGCGTGCTGGCGTCGGTACGGGAGCGAGTGCTGTCGCGCGAGTGAGTTCGGGCTCTGGCGTCGGGCGGCATCCGGATGCCGGCGAGGCCGCGGGCGCACCCGGTTGGGCGCGAGGCTGGCTACTTCGCGTCGGCGAGGACGACGACCACGTTCTGGCCGCCGAAGCCGAAGGCGTTGACGAGCGCGACGCCGGTGGGGTGGGCGCGGGCCCGGTTCGGCACGTAGTCCAGGTCGCACTCCGGGTCGGGCTGCTCGAGGTTGATCGTCGGGCAGATCGTGCCTTCCTCGATCGTCTTGACCGCGGCGAGGGCCGAGACCGCGCCGGCGGCGCCCAGCATGTGGCCGACCTGGGACTTCGTGGCGGCCACGGCGACATCTTTGGCCCGGTCGCCGATCGCCGCCTTGATCGCCAGGGTTTCGGCGACGTCGCCGAGCGGCGTGGCCGTACCGTGCGCGAACACCGCGTCGACCTCGCCGGGGTCCGTGTTGCTCGATTCGAGGGCTCGCGTCATCGCGGCCGCCGCGCCGGCGCCGTCGGGGCGGGGAGCGGTCAGGTGATGCGCGTCGGCGGTCACGGCGCCCCCGCGCACCTCGGCGTAGACGTGGGCGCCCCGCTTCTCCGCGTGACGCTCGGTCTCGACGACGAACGCGGCGGCGCCTTCGCCGAAGACGAAGCCGTCGCGGTCGGCGTCGAACGGCCGGCTGGCTGCCGGCGGGTCGTCGTTGCGGGTGGAGAGAGCCTGGAGCCGCGAAAAGGTCGCGACGATCAGCGGCGTGATGGCCGCCTCCGTGCCGCCGGCGATCACTGCGTCGACTTCGCCCGAGCGCAGCAACCGGTAGGCCTCGAGCAGGGCATAGTTGCCGCTTGCGCAGGCCATGGTGGAGGTCGTCGTCGGCCCGGTCACGCCGAGTTCGATCGAGATCAGGCAGGAGACCGCGTTCGGCATCACGTCGGTGACGAGAAACGGGTTCGCCTTCCGCGGACCCCGCGCGACGAGCCGGCGCGTGCCGCTCTCCATGCTCGACGCGCCCCCGCCCCCGGTGTTGAAAGCGACGCCGTGCCGATGCGCCACGGCCGGGTCGATTGCCAGCCCCGCGTGGGCAACCGCCTGCTTGGCCGAGGCCACCGCGAAGTGGGTTGAGCGCGCGATCCTGCGCGCCGCCTTGCCGGCCAGCCACTCGGTCGGGTCGAAGTCGCGTACCTCGCAGGCGATCTTGACGCTGAACGCCTCCGTGTCGAACGCGGTGATCGGGCCGGCGCCCGAGTCCCCGGCCTTCATCCGCCGCCAGAAGGTCGGCACGTCATTGCCAACCGGCGTTACGGCGCCGAGCCCGGTGATCACGATCCGGCCGTTGTCGGTCGCAGGCATCGGGTGAGGATAGCGCCGCTGCCTGCGCTACGCTCGCGTTCCGCCGACCGCAGGAGCCTTGAGCAGGGTGTTCAAGCGTGAGTCGAGCGGTTGCCCGCGACGATGTCGCTCGCCGCGACGGCCCGTTCTCGCCGTCGTCGGCGATGTCGGCGGCCGCTTCCGGACCCCCGGGGACCAGGAAACCTGCGAGGTGCTGTGGGAATCGACCCACTCTCCGCGGTGACCGACTCTGCCACGTTCGGTCAAGCCGCCACAAGCAGTCGCTCAAAGCGCTCTGGCGACGACCAGAACGCGACCTCGGATTGCTGTTCCAGGAGCCTGAAGTCCTCGGTTCGCCACAAGTCCTGTGTGTCATCGAACAAGGTAATGAGTATCGTTTGCGGCTGAGTCTCCCTCAGGTGGCTGAGATCGACGCACCCGGCGACAACGTGCTCCGTGATTCGTCGTGCGGCGCTACGGGAACCGGTGCTGAGCAGGAACACGATCGAGGTTCGCCGATCGGCACGAGTCTCGAAATCAACCGTCCATTCCCTGCCGGACCTCCCGGTTTTTCGCACCGCCCGCTGATGAGCGATACGTCGCTCGCCGAGCCACTCGTGGACTTCGTCGGACGCGCTCTCGACCGCTCTGGTTCTCAATGTGAACCACAGATCCGAGAGTCTGACTGCACCCTGCGCGAGGCGCAGGACCGACTCACCGGGTACGGCGCCCGCCGCAACGCGCAACACGAGTTGGCCGCGTTCGAGTTGAAGACCCAGTGTCTGGCAGACATCACGGATCATCATGTTCTGTTTGGGGGACCGCCGGCTGCTCGCAGACTGCAGCCGCAGCCAGCCGAGGCTCTCTCCATGGTCGGTAATCGTGAAGCCGCCTTCACGTTCAAGGACGAAGACGTCGACGACACCGCCATCCGGGTACATCAGCGGTGTCCGAACGCGCACGCCGCCCCCCGCCGCCGGCGTACACCTGAACAGCGACGGCAGGGAATCGCCAATAGACGAACACAACGCGTTGGGACTCATGGCAGCAACTCCTCCTGGACGTTCAGGTCCCGCATCTCTCCGTGGTGAGCGATCTTCGCCTCCGCGCAGAACTGCTCCCAGACGTCCGACGGCTGGGTCCAGGAAGCCGTGATATCTGTCGGAACGTACGCCTGCTTGTCGCGAAAGGCCTCCGTCCAGTGGTGCTTGTGCTTCTCCCCCACGAAGCTGCCATCCGGATTCTGGTGTTCGGCCCCGAGGTCAAGTGCATAGATGCGACCAACGCCGCGATGAATGAGGGTGTAGGACAGAGTGGCCGCCTTGGGGTTCCAGCGAGCGTTGACAAAGAGCGGATAGCCTGCGTCCGGCACGCCGTCCGAGCGGCGGACCGCGAGACGATCAGCGTTGATGATAGCCGCTTGCGGGTTGTGCAGGCTTCCGCCCCCGCTCGGCGGGAAGTCCTGGCCGCAGGCCGCCGTGGGCGGGGCTGCTAGAGTCGGATTTGCCCTTGACGCCTGTTTCGAGGTTGACCCCGTGCGCCTAAGGTGACAGGGTTCGCCTTCCTTCCGTTCAGACAACTCGGCGTTTCGCCGAAATAGGAGTATGGCCAACGTCATGAAACTGGGAACTAGCGCGTTTTGTCGAACTGCCGTGGCTGCGGTCGCGGTTCTCGCCGTGGCGGTGGCGCCGCTTGCGGCCCAAGACTTCGAGCCGAACCGGCTCTCGGACGGCAAGCCCGATCTGAACGGCATCTGGCAGGCCCTGAACGAGGCGAACTATGACCTCGAGTTGCACATGGCCCGCGCCGCGATGCAGTTGCGCGAGGGTCCGCACGGTCCCTTGCCCGCGGCCGAGGTTCTCAACTTCGGTGCGGTTGGCTCGGTGCCCCCGGGCATGGGCGTGATCAAGGGTGGCGGGAAGATCCCGTACACGGACGCGGCAGCCGCGAAGAAGATGGAGAACATGGCGAACTGGTCAACCCGCGACCAGGAAGTCTTCTGCTACCTGCCCGGCGTGCCGCGTGCGACGTACATGCCGCAGCCGTTCCAGATCTTCCACAGCGAGAACGCGGTCTTCATCGCCTACCAGTACGCCGGCGCGGTCCGCGACATCTACATGGAAGATCCGAAGCCGTCCCAGGTCGACAGCTGGATGGGCACGTCCTACGGCCGTTGGGATGGCGACACGCTGGTCGTGGACGTCAGCGGCCTGCTGGCCAAGGACTGCGCCGAGCGCGCGGAAGACATGCCCGGCTGCGGCGGCTGGCTCGACCGCTCGGGCAACCACTACAGCAACCAGTTGCAGGTCGAGGAGCGCTTCACGGTTGCCGGCCCGAACCACCTCCATTACGAGGCGACGCTCACCGATCCGATGACGTACACCGAGCCGTGGACGATCGAGATGCCGCTCTACCGGCGGATGGAGCCGAACGCCCGCCTGATGGACTTCCGGTGCGTCGAGTTCGTCGAGGAGCTGATGTACGGCGAGTACCGCCGCAATCCACTGCCGCGGATGAAGCTGGTCGACTAGAAACGGCGCCGCCTGTCGGGAGTCGCGCCCCTTGGTGTCGCGCCGCTTCCGCCAACGGGGCCAAAGCGAGGTCAAGCATGCGCGAATCCGGACTCAAGGTTGCTGTTGTTCTTCTTGCCGTCGTCGGACTCGCCGCGCCTGCCGTGGCCGCCGGCGACGAGGAGCTTGCCCGGACCCCGTCCGGCCGGCCCGACATCTCCGGCTACTACAACGTGGGCACCCTGACGCCGCTGGCGCGTCCGCAGGCGTTTGGCGACAATCTGTACCTGTCGCGGGAGGAAGCCGACAAGATCGCCGAGCAGGAGCGTCTGCGCCTGCAGGAGGCGGGTCAGGTCAGCGATCCCGACCGCGAAGCGCCCCCCGAGGGCGGCGACGGTTCGCCGGGCGCCGCCGGCAACGTCGGTGGCTACAACGCTTTCTGGATCGAGCGGGGGACGGATGTCTTCGCGGTTGACGGCAAGTTCCGCACCTCGATCATCGTCGACCCGAAGAATGGCCGTCATCCGCCGGTGACCGAGGCTGTCCGGGAACGCTTCGCCGCCCGGAGGGGCTTCTTCCGCGCCAACACGGGCGAGGCCTGGTGGCTCGAGCGGGAGGGGCCGGGCCCCTACGACGATCCGGAACTGCGGCCGCTGGCCGAGCGCTGCCTGCTGGGCTTCAGCTCGACCGGCGGGCCGCCGATGCTGCCGGCCCTCTACAACAACCTGAAGCGGATCGTGCAGACCGAGGACCACGTGATGATCCTGGTCGAGATGGTCCACGACGCGCGCGTCGTCCGCATCGGCGGCGAGCACGCCCCGGCGTCGGAGCGCCGGTGGATGGGCGATTCGGTCGGCTGGTGGGAAGGCGACACTCTCGTCATCGACACGACGAACTTCGCCGACCGGCCGGCTCTGCGTTCGGCGACCCGAGACCTGCATGTGGTCGAGCGGTTCACGCCGATGGGCCCGGATCACCTGCGATACGAGTTCACCGTCGAGGATCCGAATGTGTGGACGGCGCCGTGGAGCGGCGAGTACGCCTGGCCTCGCAGCGACGCCCTCGTTTACGAGTACGCCTGTCACGAGGGCAACTACGCCCTCGGCAACATCATGCGCGGCGCCCGCCTTCTGGAGGAGGACGCCCTGGCCAAGGCCGCCAGTACGGGCGATTCCGGAGAGTAGAGCCGCGCCCGGATCCTGCTAGAGTCTGTTGACCGAACCGAACCACTGACACAAACAGAGGAGTGAGAGACGTCCATGAGTAAGCGAGCCATGATCATCACGGGGGTCGGCCTTGTCGTCGCGGCAATCGCGGTGGGGGCGCCCCTGGTAGCTCACCACGCGTTCGGCGCCGAGTTCGACCCGAACCGTCCGCTGCTGCTGAAGGGCCCGGTCGTCAAGGTCGAGTGGGTCAATCCGCACACGTGGATTCACATCAAGCACACCGAGGAAGACGGCACCGAGCACGTCTGGATGGTCGAGGGCGGCACGCCCAACACCCTCCTGCGCCGCGGCCTCTCCCGGGACGACCTCCAGGCCGGCACGGTGATCATCGTGGACGGCTACCAGAGCAAGGACCGCTCACGCCGCGCGAACGGCCGTGACGTGACCTTCGAGGACGGCAGCAAGATCTTCATGGGTTCCTCGGGTACCGGCGCCCCGCGCGACGGTCGCGACCCGACTGAACCGCCCCGGTAGATCACTGGGTGCGCCGGCCGTCCGGCCGGCACTTGGCGCGCAGCGCCGGCTTCCGGGAATGCGAGTGCGATCCTCACGTTCCCGGGGCCGGAGCCGCACGGTCAGCGCCGTGAAGCAGCCGGATTCGGTTCTTCTGTAGCTGCTTGCGCCTCGGGCGGCCACGTTCTCCGACCCCGGATACACCGCGTCGTTCAGGGATTCAGTTCTTCTGCAGCTGCTTGCGCCTCAGGCGTGCTCCGTGCCGCCTGAGGCGTTTTGCCGCCGGGACGAAGGACGAGGCCGCGGAGAACAGGCCGCCCAGCAGCAGAACGATCACGACGACATCCCATAGCGGGCGCCGGTCGTAGAAGCCCGGGAAGTCGAGCCGGTGCAGGCCCCGATAGAGCCAGCGGTCGAGTCGGCTCCGGCGCTGTTCGCGGTGGACGATGCGGCCCAGCGCCGGGTCGAGATAGAGCCATGTGCGGTCCGGATCGCCGAAGCGGATCCGGAGGACCGGCAGCGGATCGCGGCCGTGCCTGCGGTCGCCGTAGTAGGCGTCGTACTCGGACAGTTCGTCCGCGTCGACGACCTGCGCCCCGGGCATCGCCGCGGTGGCCGCGGCGATCAGCTCGTCGCGGTCGAAGCGCCGCGTTTTTCCGCCGCCGAGCGTAACGAGCCGGTGCTCGAACGGCTGTACGGTTTCAAGAAACGCAGCAGGACCGCCGCCGCAGCAGCCGGCGCGGTAGCCGCCGCTCCTGCCTGATTCCGGCGGGCGGTACGCGAGCAGCAGGGGCTCGCCGTCGAACGAGAGAAACTCGACCTCGCGCGTCGGGAACGACTCGGAGAGCGACTCCAGGCGGGGCCGGATCGAAGCAAGATCGAAGTCGGCGAGCCGCAGGCCTCCACCGGCGACCGCGGCATGCTGGGCCTGGCTCGGCGTTCTCCCGGCGTGCCAGCCGAAGGGATCCATCGAAAGGGCGCCGCTCAGCAGCCAGGTGAACGCCGCGGCGCCGAAGGCCAGGCCGCTGTAGTGATGCCAGCGCATGATGCCGGAGTAGGGCGAGCGATTCCGCCGGATCAGGCGCATCAGGCCGACAGCGAGGCCCGACAGGGTCAGTGCGCAGCCGGCGGCGGAGGCCCAGACGATGAGCTGGTACCAGAGCGTGGAGTGCGACCGCAGCGGCGTGAAGTAGAGCCAGTGGAAGACGGCGCCGGCGGCGCCCCAGAACCGGGACGTCGCGCTCGTCTCCAACACGACCTCGGCGGTGCGGTCGGAGACGTAGAGCACGTCGCTGCCCGATCGGATCCGATGGGCGGGAAGCAGAGGCTGAATTTGCAGCGTCCACTGGTCGGGGCGGGAGAGGAGCCGGTCGTAGACGGTCGGCGTCGGCGTCGCGCCGCCGGTTGCTTGCCCGCCGGCTGCTTGCCCGCCGGCTGCTTGCCCGCCGGCTGGCTGCTCGGCGGCTGCCTGCCCGCCGGTTGCTTGCTCGCCGGCTGCTTGCCCGCCGGTTGCTTGCTCGACGGCTGCTTGCTCGACGACTGGTTGCTCGCCGAATTGCGCGGCGATGGCCGTCGCCTGCCCCTCGGCGAGCTGCAGCATCGGGCTGCCCGTGTCCGCGTACACCGCGGTCCAGCCGGTCGCCGTGCGCAGCCGGTAGATCGGCCGGTCGCCGGCCATGCCGAGGCGGATCTGAACCGCCTCCCGGCTCTCGGCATCCAGACCGGCTGCGGACGCGGCCTGCGCCGGCGCCACCTGAACCGCGTCCAGGTCGAGAGGCGACAGCCGGTTCAGCCGGTCGCCGAAATCGAGCGCCGGCATCCGCGCATAGATCATGACCAGCGCCGACGCGAACCAGACGACGAACAGCAGGTTGCCGGCGATACCCAGCCAGCGGTGGAGGAGGATCAGCCCGCGTTGCAACCCGGTCCTCCTCCGAGCCCTGTCCGCGCGGCCTTCAGCGAGGCGCCTATTGCCGGAACTGATTCGGATCGTTGACCCAATACTGCGCGTGGCAGCCGGCGCAGGCGAAGTAGACCTGTTCGCCGGTGTCGAACACGCCCTGGACATCGCGCGCGTCGGCCGCCTGCATCGCGGCGTCGCCGGCATCGATCAGGTCCCGACTCCAGGCGACCCAGTCCTCGTCGTCCATCTTTCGCCGGTCCATCATCAGGAGATTGCCCGACTCGGCGACCGTGACCGCGGAGTTGCGGACCAAGGTCCATTCCTCGTCCGTTTGAGGCCGGATGTGCTCCTCGCCCTCGGGCGTGATGATCCAGCCGACCGAAGCCCAGAGGTGGTCGGCGGCCGGTTCCATGACCGACGCCATCAACAGCCGTGTACCGGCCACCTCCCGGAAGGGGGGGCCGGTCTCCTCGGCGGTGCACGATCCAAGCGCGACCGCCGCGACGACGGCGGCCAGAACCGGGAATCTGCGGGCGCGGCTCAACACGGCAGGGGAGTGTAGCGGAGTCCACTCGCGAGAGCCGCACGAGGAAGTGGTCCACCGGGAAGTGATCGTGAACGGGGCCGTGAACTCCAGCCGATGGGGGGCGGTGGGCCGCCGGCAGGCGGCTCACTCAATCCGGGTCCTCCAGACGTCGCCGTGGGCTGTGATCTGCACCGCGGTCGGCGACGCCCAGTGGGTGCCCACGACCGTGATGCCGCTGTCGCTGAACTTCTCGCAGAAGCTGCGGCGCGCGGCGGTCGCCGCCTCGCGGTCGATGTCGGCGATCGAGCACCACTCCGGGTGAGCGCACTGACAGGGGTGGTGCATCACGTCGCCCGAGATCACGCCCTCCTCGCTGCGGGAGGAGACGGCGATGCTGCAGTGGCCCGGCGTGTGCCCCGGAGTGGGGAAGAACCGGAGCTCGGGGTTGATCTGGTGGTTGCAGTCGACGAGGTCGACCAGGCCGGCCTCGAACACGGGCGCCACCGAGTCGCCGAAGACGTCGCCCCAGTTGGCCTCCCCCTCGTCCCGCCAGTACTCGAACTCGGGGCGCGCCATCACGTAGCGCGCGTTGGGGAACGTGGGCGTCCACTCGCCGTCGACCTTCATCGTGTTCCAGCCCACGTGGTCGACGTGGAGGTGGGTGCAGACCACGAGGTCGACCTGTTCGCGGGGGAAGCCGGCGTCCCGGATCTCCTGGAGGAACGGCCCGTCGAGCTCGTTCCAGGCCGGCAGGCCGCGCAACTTGTCGTTGCCGACGCAGGTGTCGACGACGATCTTGAGGCCGCGCGACTCGACCAGGAAGGCCTGGATGATCATCTTGAGCCGCTCGCCGCCAGGCGTGACGAAGTGCGGTTCGAGCCAGTCCAGGTCCGGCGCCAGATTCTCCGGTGTGGCGTCCGGCAACAGGAAGGAGGCCGGGACCGGATAGTCGATCTCGATGATCGGGGTAATCGACACGTCGCCGATCTTGATGCCCATCGGTAGACCTCTCCAGCTTGAATGCTCTGAACCGCGGCTTCGGCGCCCGGGCGTCAGCGGGTGAGCCAGGCGAACTTCTGCGGCTTGCGCTGCGCTTTCGGGTCGATCAGCACGTTGACCAGCGCTGGCCGGTCGGAGGCGAGCGCCGCATCGAGCGTCGGTCCGAGGTCGGCCACCTTCTCGACCAGGTAGCCCTTGCCGCCGAAGGCCTCGATCACGCGCTCGTAGCGGGCGCCCAGGGTGTAGGTCGACGGCGGCAGCGGCTTGCCGGGGAGGTACTCGCTGACGCCGCCGCCGATGCCGTTGTTGTTGATCACGACGAAGGTGATCGGCATGTTGTAGCGGCACGCGACTTCGACCTCCATGCCGGAGAAGCCGAACGCCGAGTCGCCCTGGACGCAGATCGTGCGCCGGTCCGGATGAACGACGGCGGCCGCGATTGCCAGCCCCGTGCCGACGCCCATCGTGCCGAAGGTGCCGGCGTCGAGCCGCTTGCGCGGTTCCATGTTCGGCAGCACGGTGCGCGAGATGTCCATCGTGTTCGCGCCCTCGGCGACCAGCATGTCCTGCGGCTCCAGGCGGTCGGCGATCTCCCGCAGGGCCCGGTAGTAGCCCATCGGCTCGCTGTCGTCATCGAGCATCGCCTGGACGGCGGCCTGGTTCCGGGTCGCGCTCTCGCGCAGGCTGGCAAGCCACTCGTTGTCGGCCGCGAGCGTGAAGGGTTCCGCGTCGAGGGCCTGGTTCAATTGCGCGGTCACCGCCCGTGCGTCGCCGACCATGCCGACCTCGGTCGGGACGTTCGTGCCGATTTCCTCCGCGTTGAGGTCGATCTGGAGCACCCGGACCCCCTTCCTGAACCGCGGCGGCTGCCCGAAGTGGAGGATCCAGTTCAGCCGGGCGCCGATCAGCAGGATCGCGTCGGCGTTCTGGAGCGCGAAAGAGCGCGCCGGGGCCACCAGGTGGGGGTCGTCGTCGGAGACGACGCCCTTGCCCATCGGCGTCGGCAGCACGGGCAGGTTCGTGCGCTGGACGAAACGGCGCACTTCGCTCTCGGCGCGGGCGTAGGCCGCGCCCTTGCCGACGATGACCAGCGGGTTCTTCGCTTCGCGCAGGACCGCCACGGCGCGCTCGACTTCGCGCGGGTCGGCCAGACTGGTCGGCGGTTCCGGACAGCGGGGCGGAAACTCGACGTCTTCTTCGTCGACCGTCGCGGTCAGCACGTCGTTCGTCAGGTTCAGGTAGGAAGCGCCGGGACGACCGTAGATCGAGGTGCGGACCGCCTGCTCCACGTAGAAAGGCGCCCGGTGAGCGGCGTCGATTTCCGCCGAGTACTTCGAGAACGGGCGCGCCGCCTCGACCTGCGGGCACTCCTGGAACGCGCCCTGGCCGTTCTGGTAACGGTCGTTCGCGCCGCCGAGCAGGACCATCGGCCAGCAGTTCTTCTCCGCGTTGGCGAGACCCGCGATGCCGTGCACCATGCCGGGGCCCGACACGCCGAGGCAGGCCCCGGGCCGGCCGGTCAGGTAGCCGACCGCGCCGGCGGCGTAGCTTGCCGCCTGCTCGTTGCGGAAGCCGTAGTACTGGATTCCCGCCTGTTGTGCGGCGTGGGCTACCCCGTAGACGGGGAAACCGACGATGCCGAACATGTAGTCGACACCCTGCTGCTTCAGGCTGCGGGCGATCAGGGCGTCTCCGGTCAGGGTCATGTCGTCGTCTCCTGGCTGTCGGCGGCGGGAGTGGAGCGCCGTGATGTTCCTGCTCCTGCGTGTTTCCTCGTCGTCATGTCGCTTTCTCCTGGCCTTGTGCGCCCCGGGGTGGGCGGAGCGCCCAGCACGCCGTCCGCGCGCAGCCGGTCGATTTCGGTTTGGGTGAGGTCGAGTTCGTCGGCCAGGACACTGTCCGTGTGGCGGCCCAGAAGCGGCGCCGCCTCGAGCTCGACCTGGCTGTCGCTGAGGTTCATCGGCGACCCGAGCACGCGCACCGGCCCCTTGACCTCGTGGTCGACGGTTTGGATGAAACCGCGTTCGTTGAGGTGGGGATCCGCGAACAGGTCGAGAGTGTCGAGCACCGCGCTGGCCGGCACGCCGGCGTCGCCGAGGATCGCCATCGCCTCCTGCTTGGTGTAGCCGCTGGTCCACTCGGAGATGACTTCCGCCAGACCGTCGCCGTTCTCGAAGCGCTTCCTGGGTGTGTCGTAGCGGGCATCGTCGGCGAGGTCTTCGCGGCCGATGGCGCCGCACAGCGCCTCCCACATCCGGTTCGTCACCACGAGGATGTAGACGTAGTCGTTGGGGCCGTACGGCTTGCAGGGGTAGAGGTTCATCATCGCCCCGCGGCCGGCGCCGCTGCGCGGCGCCGCCCTGGCGCCAAACTCGCCGCCCATCGCGACCGCCGTGCGCATGAACCAGGTCACGCCTTCCTGCATCGACATCTCGACGAGCTGGCCCTTGCCGGTGCGCAGCTTGTTGGCGTGAGCCGCGCACAGCGCCAGGGCCATCAGCACGCCGGTTCCGCAGTCGCCGATTGTCGTGCCGGGCCGCAGTGGCGGTCCGTCCGGGTCGCCGGTGATCGACATCGCGCCGCCCGCGGCCTGGGCCACCGGGTCGAAGCACTTGTAGTTGCTGTACGGCCCGCTGTTGCCGAAGCCCTTGATCCGGCCGTAGATCACCTCGGGGTGGATCTCGCGGATCGAGTCGTAGTCGAGGCGGAGTTTCTCGACCACGCCGGGCCCGAAGTTCTCGACCAGGATGTCGAATCGGGGCGCCATCTTCAGCAGCAGATCGCGGCCCTCCCCGGACGCGAGGTTGATCGCGATGCTGCGCTTGTTGCTGTTCCAGTTGATGAAGTACTCGGAGTCGTCCGTGGTCCGTCCGCCCGCGAGACCGCGCCCCGGATCGCCGGCGCCGGGGCGCTCCACCTTGACCACGTCGGCGCCGAGCCAGGCGAGGGCCTGGGTACACGAAGTCCCGGCTTCGTACTGCGTCAGATCGAGAATGCGCAGACCGTCGAGTGCTGGCATGAGTGGCCTCCTGGCTTTGCGTTGCGGGCGCTACGATAACCCGTTCCGGGGGGGACGTCGCGGCGCCGGCGATAGGCTCCGGCGGATCTCGAAGAGCGGTGAGGAGGGGTAACGCATGCAGATCGGAAGTCGCTTCGACCGGGCCAATGATCGACGCTGACGTACACATCCCCAATCCACGCATCCAGGATCTGATGCCCCTGCTGCCGGAGCACTGGGTGGAGCACTTCAACAACACGGTGGACAAGGGCGCCTCCCAGGAGTACTACCCGCCGCGATCGCCCGTCGCCGGCCGCCGCGGCGGCCTGGCGGAACTTCGGGAGGCCGTCTTCGAGCAGGGCGGCGCGGAGTTGGCGATTTCGAGCTGTCTCTACGCGGTCGACAGCGTCCACAACCCGGACGTCGCTGCCGCGCTCGCGACCGCCGTGAACGACTGGCAGTCCCGGGAGTGGCTGGAGCGGGAACCGCGGCTCCGCGGCTCGATCGTTGCGCCGGTCCAGTTGCCGGACGCCGCGGCCAAGGAGGTCGAGCGCTGCGCCGACCGGCCCGGGTTCGTCCAGGTCCTGATACCCGTGCGCACCGAGCACCCGCTCGGAAGCCGGCTCTACCACCCGCTGTGGAAGACGATCGAGCAGAGCGGCCTGGTGGCGGCGATTCACTTCGGCGGCGCCCCCGTCATGCCGCCGACGCCGACCGGGTGGCCGTCCTTCTTCCTGGAGGAGTACACGGCGATGGCGCAGGTCTTCGCCACCCAGCTCACGAGCATGATCGTCGAAGGCGTGTTCGACGCCTGTCCTGATCTGCGGGTCGTCTTCCTGGAGTCCGGGTTCACCTGGATACCGTCCCATCTCTGGCGCATGGACAAGGAGTGGCGGAATCTGAGGCGGCTGGTCCCCTGGGTGCGCCGCCCGCCCTCCGACTACTTCCGCGAGCACGTGCGGGTCGGCATTCAGCCGCTCGATTCGCCGCCCGACCCGGCGCACCTGTCCGAAGTCGTCGACCAGCTCGGCTCGGACGACCTGCTGCTGTACGCCAGCGACTACCCCCACGTCCACGCCTGCGACGCCGGCGACCTGCTGCTGCGGCTGCTGCCGGACGGACTCGGGCGCAGGATCAGGTCGGAGAACGCGCGCAGCTTCTACCGTCTTGCACAAGGAGGGTAGAGCCGGGGCCGGCCCGAGCCTCCCGTCTATACTTCCATCCGTCCGCTCTCAACCGGCAGACATCCAGCATGACCGTCACCCTGATCGAGCCATCCACGGAGACCTCGGCGCTCAAGGCCGCGGCGGCGCCGAAGCGACCGTCGATCATCGACTGCGACTTCCACAACGAGCTCGACTCGATCAAGGAT
Source organism: uncultured Thermoanaerobaculia bacterium (assembly GCA_951813015.1). Lineage (GTDB taxonomy): Bacteria > Acidobacteriota > Thermoanaerobaculia > Multivoradales > Multivoraceae > Multivorans. The sequence continues at coordinate 188,821 of CATOTG010000008.1, forward strand.
CTCTATCCGTACCTGTCCAGGCGCTGGCGCAACCACCTCGAGACGTTCGGCATCCGTCATCCGAACAGCGGCTACTACCCGCGCTTCATGGACCACCGCGAGGAGGCCCGGCCGCCGTCGGGGCGCACCCCCGGCTCGGAAGTCGGCTTCGCGCGGGATGACTTCCTTGATCCCTTCAACGTCGAGTACGCGATCCTGAACCCGCTGTCTCCGGTCAGTTCGGCGCTCGACCTGGAACTCGGCGCCGCGCTTGCGAGTGCCGCCAACGACTGGCAGATTGCCGAGTGGCTCGATCCCGAGCCGCGGCTGCGGGCCTCGGTCGTCGTCACCCCGCAGGATCCGGTCGCCGCGGCGGCGGAGATTCGGCGCTGCGGCGCGGATGGGCGCTTCGCCCAGGTGCTGTTCATGGGCCGGCTGCAGGAACCGATGGGCCGGCGCAGGTTCTGGCCGATCTACGAGGCCTGCGTCGAGACGGGCATGCACGTGGCCTCCCACGCCTTCGGCGCCTACGGGCATCCGATCACCGGCGCCGGCCACGCCTCGTACTACATCGAGGACCACACGAGCCCGCCCCAGGCGGTGCAGGCGAACATCACCAGCATGGTGGTGGAAGGCGTCTTCGACCGCTTCCCGAGCCTGCGGATGATCTCGGTCGAGAACGGCTTCGCCTGGCTGCCGCCCCTGATCTGGCGCCTCGATTCGGCCTGGAGTCTGCTGCGCGACGAGGCGCCGCACCTCGAACGCCTGCCGTCCGAGGTGATCGCGGAGCACGTCTACGTGACCACCCAGCCGATCGAGGAACCGCCCCGCCGCCGCGACTTCCTGAACCTGATCGAGCACTTCGGCGACCTGGCGAGCCACATCCTGATCGCCAGCGACTACCCCCACTGGGACGGCGACAACCCGGATGTCGTGCTGCCTTCGGGGCTCGACGACAAGCTCGTCCGCGGCATCCAGCGCGAGAACGCCCGCGCGCTCTACGGGCTGTAGGCAGGCCGTGGCAGGAGTCGCGCTGCATTGGAACGGCGCCGCGTGCGACGTTGCGACGATGCTGTCGGCGGCGGCATGCCTTGTCGGATGGGCGTCTGACTGCCGGGTGCGCGGCGGACTTCCGCCAGGGGCCGCCGGGGTTGCGGGTGCGGGCGATTCGGGCTGAGGCCTGGCGGGCGTGAAGTACGTCGTCGCCGAGGCGTCCGAGATCGAATTGGGCGGCCGCAAGATCGTGACCGTCGCCGGCCGGTCGATTGGCGTCTTCAACCTGGACGGCGAGTTCTTCGCGCTGCGCAACCGCTGTCCGCACCAGGGCGGCAAGCTGTGCGAGGGCAAGCTCTGGGGCGTGATCCGGTCCGAGCAGCCCGGCGCCTACGAGTACCGCCCGAGCCGCGAGATCCTCTGCTGCCCCTGGCATGGCTGGGAGTTCCACGTCCGCACCGGCCAGTCCTGGTGCGCTCCCGAGCGCCTCCGCGTGCGCCGCTACGAGGTCGAGACCGTCGCCGGCGGGGAGATCGCCGAGGCAGCCGAAGAACCCGAGGCCCCGGAAGACCCGGAAGCCCCCGCCCCGGGCATGGTCAAGGGCCCGTACGCGGTTGAAACCTATCCGGTCAGCCGCGACGGCGAGTACCTGGTGGTCGATTTACCGGCGTAGCGGCTTTCTGCCCGTCGCGTGGCCCTCTGTCCCTCGCCGGCCCGCGCGGCGTCGCCGCTGCTAGGTCTGCGGCCGCAGGTCGAAGGCGACGGCTTCGCGGTCGTTGCGCACCAGGAGGATGCCCTCGGCGATCGCGGGGTTGTTCCAGGTGCGGCCCGAGACGGCGGGCAGGGCGGCCAGCTCCTGGTGGCTTTCGGGTGTCGCGCGGACCAGGACGAGGTGGCCCCTCTCGGTCGTGATCACCAGGTGGCCCGAGGCGAGCAGGATCTGGCCATGGCCGTAGCGGCCGCCCTTCCACACCCGGTCGCCGGTGGCCGGGTCGATGCAGGCGAGGATGCCCTCGTCGAGACCGTAGATGTACCCCTGATGGAGCACGGAGCTCGAGAACTTGTTCTTCATCTGGTTGCTGAACCAGATCTCGCTCACCGAGGCGGTGTTGGCCTCGACGTCCGCGTCGACTTCGAGCATCGCGGCGCCGTGGCCGTAGCCGGACGACACGAACACGCGATCCGGCGCTGCCTGCAGCGGCTGCGCGGCATTGATCCCGTTCATCGTCTCCCAGGGCCGCGTCCAGTAGGTCTTGCTGCCGTCAATGGCCAGCGAGATCACCTGATCTCCGCCGATCAGGACAATCTGCGGCAACCCGTCGAGGGTGTAGACGGCTGGCGCAGTGTAGGCGCCCTCGGCGTCCAGCGCCCGCCAGCGAATCGCGCCCGTGTCCAGTTCGTAGGCGATCACCGCGCCGTTCGGGCCGCCGGGCGCGGTGAGCACGGCATCGCCCACGATCGAGGGCGACGCGGCCATGCCCCAGATCAGGTTGGCGGCGCCCGCGTCTTCAAGGATGTTCGCGCTCCAGATCTCGCCGCCGGTTTCCGCGTCGAGTGCCCGAAGCTCGCCCGTCGCGCCGAGTGCAACCACGGTGTTGCGGTGAAGGGCCGGCGTGGCCCGGGGACCGTCGCCGCCCATGCTCTCCTCGAAGCGGGCGTCCCAACTCGCGCTCCAGCGCTCGACGCCGGTCATCACGTCGTAGGCCGCGACGACTTCCTGCTCACGGCGCTGCTCGATCGTGTAGGCGAGTCCCTGGCCGACGACGAAGGATGCGTAGCCGCCGCCGACGGGAACTCGCCACAACTCGGGCGGTCCCGCCTTGGGCCAGGCAGTGTTGATCGGTTCGGGATAACGCCCGTCCATGTTGATGCCCCGGTAGTAGGGCCAGGAGCCGGCGGCGGGGGCTTCTTCGGCCGTCGGCGCCGACTCGGAACCGTCTTTCGCCTCGGCAACCTTGAGCGTGTCGTCTCCGCCGTTGCCGGGCGGGTCGACCGCGGCGTCGGCGACGTTCGTCCGGAGTTGCGGCGCGGCGACGGCGCCCGGGGCCTCGGCTTCCGACTCCGGCGGCGCCGATACGGCCGCGACCGGCGCGAGTTCGCCACCCTGGTTCCGATGTGCCTCGAGGGCGCGGTAGTGGCGGTCTTCGTGATGAAAGTCCAGTTGAGGCATGGAGTTGCCGGTCATCTGGAGGTGCATTCCAGTGGTCAGGTTCAGCACCAGCGCCAGCCCGGCCAGGCCGACGAGGGTGATGCCGGTCCACTTCAGGAAGGCGAGAAAGCGGCTTCGTTTCCTGGTCTTGATCATCTGCCGGGCATCCTACCGGTTGGTCTCCAGTCATCGTTGCTACGCTGCCGCCCGCCGTGAAGGCGCCGAGCACTCACCTTCGTTTCTCGCCCGCGGTTCTTCCCGAAACTGCGGCGAACCTGCGAGCGCAGGTCCGCGCCCTGTTGGAAGAAACGCGCGCCGCGGGCGTCTGGTCGCCGGACGGACTCTCCTGGTGGGGCCGGAACCCGGCTCTCAGCCGGGCGCTCGGCGATGCGGGGTTCATCGGCATGACCTGGCCGTCGGAGTACGGCGGTTCCGAGCGGAGCTACCTCGAGCGCTACGTCGTGACCGAGGAACTGCTGGCGGCGGGAGCGCCGACCGCGTTCCACTGGTTCGCCGACCGCCAGATCGGCCCGAGCATCCTGAGTTACGGCAACGAAGAGCAGAAGCGGCGCTTCCTGCCGCCGATTGCCCGCGGCGAGATCGCCTTCGCGGTCGGCATGAGCGAGCCGGACTCGGGGTCCGATCTGGCCTCGATTCGCACCCGCGCCGAGCGCACCGACGGCGGCTGGCGGCTCAACGGATCGAAGATCTGGACGTCTTACGCGCACGTGGCGGAGTACTGCGTCGCCCTCGTTCGCACGGCGCCGAAGTCGGACAAGCGCCACGCCGGCATGAGCCAGGTCATCATCGACCTGTTGCACTCGAACGGGATCACGGTGCGCCCGATTGTCGATCTGCCGGGCCGGCACGACTTCAACGAGGTCTTCTTCGAGGACACGTTCGTGCCGGACGACTGCCTGCTCGGCAGTCCGGGCGACGGTTGGACGCAGGTCACGTCCGAACTGGCCTGGGAACGCAGCGGTCCGGAACGCTTCCTGACCAACTTCCATCTGCTGCGCGCGTTGGTCGATGCGCTCCGCGAGAGCGCGTCCCCGGCGGCGCAGCGGGAGGTGGGACGGCTCGTCAGCCGGCTTTGGGCGCTGCGCGCGGCCTCCGTTTCGGTGGCGGCAGCTCTGGAGGCCGGCGAAACCCCGAACGTCGAGTCGGCCCTGGTCAAGGACCTGGGCACGAACTTCCAGCAGGAAGTGCCGGAGGCCGTGCGCCGGATCGTTGCGGACGAGGGGATCCGCGACGAAGCCCTTCTGGACCTCCTCCAGCAGGTGGTTCTGGCGGCGCCTTCCTACACGATTCAGGGTGGCGCCACCGAGATTCTGCGCGGCATCGTGGCCCGCGGGCTGAGGTTGCGGTGAGCGGGCTGCGCGGACATGACGGGTTTGGGTCAGCATCGACGCGAAGACCACGCGGGCTGAGGTTGCGGTGAGCGGGCTGCGCGGACTCCTGCTTGATGCGGCGAACCGGCTGTTCGAGGCGGCAACGGACGACGAGGTGCTCGAAGGCGTCGAGGCCGGCCGCTTCCCTGCCGACCATTGGCGGGCGATCGAGGAGAACGGTCTGGCCGACATTCTGCTGCCCGAGACGGCGGGAGGCGCCGGGGTGGACTTCGGGGACGCGATGGCGGTTGCGCGGGCGGCGGGAGCGTTCGCCCTGCCGCTGCCCCTGGTGGAGACCATCATCGGACGTCGGCTGCTTGCCGATGCGCGACTCGAACCCCCGGCGGGGCCGCTGGGTGTCGTCACGGCGGCGCCCGTGACTGCCGTGGCGTGGCCGGACGAGATCGCGGCATTGGTCGTGGCCGATCAACCGGACAGCGTCGGGTGGGTGGCTGCCGTCGACGTCGACTTCAAGGCAGGGACCAACGGCGCCGGCGAGCCGGCAGGACGGTTGCGCGATCGGCTGGCGATTCCGGCCGGTCGGTCGGGCCGGCGCCGGTCCGGTCCGGGCGCCTGCGAACTGATGGCCACGGCCCGGACCGCGATGATCGCCGGCGCGATGGAGCGGATACTCGACCTGACGATCGAACACGTGCAGGGCCGGGTTCAGTTCGGCAGGCCCCTGGCCCGCTTCCAGGCCGTTCAGCAACTCGTCGCGGTGATGGCGAGTCACGCCGCCGTGGTCGGCGTCGCTTCCGACACCGCCGTCGCGGCGATCGAAGCAGCTACGGAAGGCGGCAGCAACAAGGCTTGCTTTACCGCCGCCTGCTCCAAGGCCCGCGCCAGCGAGGCTTGTTGCGAAGTGACCCGCATCGCTCACCAGCTCCACGGCGCGATCGGCTACACCCGCGAGCACGACCTGCACCGGTTCAGCCGTCGGCTGTGGACCTGGCGGGATGCGGATGGTGACGAGGGCTACTGGCAGGCGCAAGTGGGCAGGCTCGCGATTGGCGCCGGCGGCGACGGTCTGTGGCCGTTGCTCGCGGGCGCCTAGCGGGCGGCGATAGGCTCCGACGCACACCTTGCCCCGTTGCCTCGCGTCGCCCGACGCTCTGTTGCCTCGCGGCGCCCGACAACGCGAGCATCGAACAGGTGCAGGCGAAGCAGGAAGCAGGAAGCGGGAGGACGTGATGGATCAGTTGAACGGGAACGGGCCCTACGTCGGCAAGCGCCTGAGCACGGGGACCTTCGTCGTCGATGACGGCGTGCTCGCCGACTACTGCGGCGGACTGGAACTCGAACCGCCGAGTTCCGGCTTCCTGCCGTCGACGATCGCAAGCGGCCCGGACGGCGACTACTTCCACGAGATCGCGTTGGCGAACCAGACGGGCCATCTCTGGATGCGCGAGGAGTGGGCGCTCTCGGCGCCGCTTGTGGCCGGCGCGGTGTACGGCGTTGAGGGCGACATCTGCGACATCTATGACCGGCGCGATCGTGTCGTCGTCGACTACCGCGTCCGACTCAGGGACGGCGTCGGCCGCCAGGTCCTGGAGACCCACCATCACCAGAGCTTCCTGCGCGACCAGGAGTACGCCGGCGACGTCGAACTGCGCGACCCGCGAAAGAAGCCGGGAGCGCGGCGTTTCGACGTGCCGGAGGGCGAACGGTTCGGCGGCCTCGAGCGCACGATTTCACTTGAGATGTGCGGCGTGTTCTTTCACGGCAACGCGAGCTACCACACCGACAAGGCAGCGTCCCGGGAACTCGGCTTCCAGGACGTCGTGGTCGGCGGCCGGATGACGATGGGCTACGTGGGCCACATTCTGGAAGAGCGGTTCGGCGAGGCCTGGTGGCGGAGCGGCTCCTTCGACCTCAAGTTCACGAACCCGGTGTGGCCCGGGGACGCGATCACTGTCAACGGCGTGGTGACCGGCCCCGACCCGGACGATTCCGAACGCACCGCGGCCTTCGTGTGGATCGCCAAGGCGGACGGCACGGTGGCGCTGATCGCCCGCGCCGGCGTTGCCGTCTGATTCTCGACACCTTCCGTAGAGGAGCACTCATGAGGACCCGACCTTCCGCCTTCGCGCTGCCGTTGCTTCTTCTGGTTGCCGCACCGCTCTTGGTTGCCGCACCGCCCCTTGCCGCCAACGAGACAGACCACGACTGCCGGGGCCTGGTCGCCCTGACCGACCTGGACCACGCGGTCGAACCGGGTTTCCGGGCGCCTGCTTCGGAAGGGGCGCCGGCCCACTGCCGGGTGCGCGGCGTCGTCAACCGGGCGATCCGCTTCGAGGTCACCCTGCCCGACGACTGGAACGGGCGGATGATGTTCAGCACAGTCGGCGGCGCGGCCGGCTTCATCGGTGACACGACGAGCCTGCTCGGCCGCGGCTTCGCGATGGCCTCGACCGACACCGGCCACGAGGGCCAGGACCGCGACTACATGCGGCAGCCCGAGGCGTTGCTCGACTACGCCTATCGCGGCGTGCATCTCGCAACCGCGGCCGCCAAGCGGGTGATCCAGCACTACTACGGCCGGGAGATCGAATACTCCTACGTCAAGGGCTGCTCGAACGGAGGCCGGGCGGCGATGCTTGAAGCGACCCGGTTCCCGGACGATTACGACGGCATTCTGGCCGGAGCGCCGGCCTTCCGTTTCCAGGAGTTCGTGCCCTGGATGATCGGCGGGGCGCGACTGCAGGCGAAGCATCCGCTGACCGAGAAGTCGTTCCAGTTGCTCGGCAAGGCGTCCGGCGAGGCATGCGACGCCCTGGACGGCGTCGAGGACGGCGTGATCGACGATCCGATGAAGTGCACCGCCGACGTCTTCGATCTGAACGCGCTGCAGTGCCCGCCGGACTCGACGGAGAACTGCCTGACCGCCGGCCAGCTGCAGACCGCCCGCTACATGTACGGAGACGTCGTCGACGCGCACGGCAACGTTCTCTCGCCGGGCGTGCCGCCGGGCGCCGAGGATGCGGGCGACTGGGCCACCTGGGTGCTGCCGCGGGCGCCCGGCGGGGACGAGTCCCTGATCGCTGGCATGGACGCTCTGCTCGACGCCCTGATGCGGTTCGAGCCGGACTTCGACGTCGAGGCGTTCGATCCGGTCGCCGACCGCGACCTGCTCACCGCGGCGACCGCGCCGCTCGACGTGCTGACCGCGGACCTCTCGGCGTTCCGCGAACGCGGCGGCAAGCTGTTGATGTACCAGGGCTGGAACGACTATCCGCTGCGTCCGCAGCGCGCGATCGACTACCTGCACGCGGTGGAGAAGGAGAACGGTGGCGCGGAGGCGGCGGCGGAGTTCTACCGCCTGTTCATGGTCCCCGGCATGATCCACTGCGCCCGTGGCCCCGGCGCCTGGGTGGCCGACTACGTCGCTCCGCTGGTCGCCTGGACGGAGACGGGCGTCGCGCCCGACCGGATCAAGGCGAGTCGCCCGGGGCCGGCGCCCGAGTTCGCGCGGCCGCTATGCGCGTATCCCGAGGCCGCGAAGTACAACGGCGAGGGCGACGTGAACGACGCGGCGAACTGGAGTTGCAGGTAGCTGGCGCCGCGGCAAAAACAGAGGGAGGAACCTGGGATGAAGACACCTGGCTGGCCGCTCACGGCTTCGACCATCGCGCTGGCACTCTCGGTGGCCGGTTGCGCTCCCGCGCCGGACGCGCCCGAAGAACCGGCGCCTCCCCCCAACGTGATCGTCATCCTCGCCGACGACCTGGGCTACGGCGACATCGGCGCCAACGGATCGACCGTCATCTCGACGCCGCACATCGACGAACTGGCGGCCAATGGTGTTCGGCTGACCGACGGCTACGTTTCGGCGGCGGTCTGCAGTCCCGTGCGGGCGGGTCTCTTCACCGGCCGCTACCAGAACCGGTTCGGCTACGAGTACAACCCGACCACCAACTACGTGCGCAACGCCGACGCGGAACTCGGGCTGCCCGAGGACGAGACGACGCTCGGCGACATGATGCGGGAGGCCGGCTACGCAACCGGTCTGGTGGGGAAGTGGCACTTGGGCTTCCGCGAGCAGTACCACCCGCTGAAGCGCGGCTTCGACGAGTTCTTCGGCCATCTGGGGGGCGGCACGAGCTACGTCGACCCCAATGACCCGACAGCCCGCAGCTGGCCGCGGAGGGCGCCCGCCGCGACGGCGCCGAACACGGTCGGGTCGGCGCCGGTGGTCGGGGACCGCGGCGACGGCCCCCGCGCGATCATGGATGGCTACGAGGTGGTAGAGGTGGACGAGTACCTGACGGACGTGTTCGCCGCCCGTGCCGTCTCGTTCATCGAGCGCCACGCGAAGGAGCCCTTCTTCCTCATGCTGGCGCCGAACGCGCCCCACACCCCGATTCAGGCGACGGACAAGTACGTCTCCCGCTACGCCCACATCGAGGAAGAGGGAGCGCGCATCTTCGCGGCGATGGTGTCGTCCGTCGACGACATGGTGGGACGGGTCACCGCGACGCTCCGGGAGCACGGACTGGAAGAGAACACGCTCGTCGTCTTCATCTCCGACAATGGCTGCATCGACTACATGCCGGCGGTCATCTGCACGAACTCGCCGCTCGCGGGCGGCAAGCGCTCTCACCTGGACGGCGGCATCCGGGTGCCGTACCTGGTGAAGTGGCCGGCGGGTCTGCCCGGCGGCGCGGTCTACAGCCAGCCGGCGAGCACCCTCGACCTGTACGCGACGTTTGCCGCGGCAGCCGGGTCAAACGCGGGCGCCGAGGATAGCGTGAACCTCCTGCCGTACCTGCGCGGAGAGATCGAGGCGCCGCCGCACGAGGTCCTCTTCTGGCGGTCCCTGCCCAACGCGGCGGTGCGCTCGGGCAGGTGGAAGCTGTGGCGAGTCGACCTGACCGACCAGGATCCGGCCTCGGTGCTCGACCGCGCCGGTCGTCTGCTGCCGGAGCAGGACTACCCGCCAGTGTCGGCCCACGGCCAGATCACCGTGCTTCACGACCTCGAGGCGGACGTCGGCGAGCGGCAGAACGTGGCCGATCAGCACCCGCAGGTCGTCGAGCGCCTGAGGCGGCCCTCGCGGCCTGGGAGGCGGAGCTCGCGGCGCCGATGTGGACGAGCAGGCGCTCGACCCTGGCCGAGCTGCACGGCCAGGCGATCCAGCTCTACTTCTGAGGAACAGAATCTCTGGCTGACCGATTCAAGCTGCGATCTCACCCGGCACGAAAGCGATCGTGCGGCGCGGGTAACATCGCTGCCCCCCTGAGCCTGAATCCGCGACCCTGCACAAGAGGACCGACCATGCACGACATCGCAATACGCAACGGCCGCATCATCGACGGCGCCGGCGCCCCCGAGTTTCAGGGCGACATCGCCATCGACGGCACGACGATCACGTCCGTCGGCAACGGGACCGGCAAGGCGCGCCGGGAGATCGACGCCGAGGGCAAGCTGGTCGTCCCGGGCTGGATCGACATCCACACCCACTTCGACGCCCAGGTGTCGTGGGATCCGTACCTCACGCCGTCCTGCTGGAACGGGGGTGACGACGATCGTCATGGGCAACTGCGGGGTCGGTTTCGCGCCGGTCAAGCCGAAGGACCGGGACTGGCTGCTCGAGCTGATGGACGCGGTCGAGGACATTCCGGCCATCGCCATGTCGGCGGGAATGGAGTGGAAGTGGGAGACCTTCCCCGAGTATCTCGACGCGATTGACGGCAAGCCGCGGATCATGGACGTGATCACTCAGGTGCCGCACTGTGCGCTTCGCACCTACGTGATGGGGGAGCGCGGCGCCGAGGACGTCCATCCGACGGATGACGAACTGGCCGAGATGGCCCGTCTGGTGCGCGAAAGCGTGCGTGCCGGCGCCTTCGGCGTCTCGTCCAACCGGCTGCTGGCTCACCGGACGAAGGAGGGCGAGATGATCCCGGGCACCTTCGCCCGCTACCCGGAGCTCGAGGCGATCGCCACCGGCATGAGCGAGGCCGGCGGCGGGGTGTTCCAGTTCGTCGGCCCGTTCGAGCGGGAGTGGTTGCTGGGCCTCGGACACAAGGACGGGATCACCGTGACCTACCTCTCGGGCGAGGCGGCGCAGGAGACGCTGACCGCGCTCGAGGCGCGTCGCTACAAGGGGATCCGGGTGTTTCCGCAGATCCGGGGCCGCGGCACGACGGTGCTGATGAACCTGGAGGGGTCGTTGCACCCCTACGTCCTGAACTACGCCTTCCGGGAACTGGTCGGCGACCTGCCGATGCCGGAGCGCCTCGCGCGGATGCGCGACCCGGAAGTGCGAGCGAAGATCCTGGCCAGCGAATGGGACATGACGAACGACGCCCGGCGCAACAGCCCCGAGGACGTGGATCACCCGTTCCTGGTCGACGCGACGCCGGGCAGCCTGCTGCCGGGACTTCTGGAACTCATGCACTCGCAGCCTGAGGCCGTCTACGTTCTTGGCGACCCGCCGAACTACGAGCCGGACGACGAGGCCAGCGTCGCCGCCTACGCGAAGCGACAGGGCCTCACCGGGCCCGAGGCGTTCTATGACCTTTTGACTCAGGGCGACGGCAGCACGCTGCTGCTCTTCTACCTGGACGGCTACTCGAAGCGGAACTTCGACTACATGGCCGGCCTGATGCGGCACCCGCTGACCTGCAACGGCCTGAGCGACGCCGGCGCCCACGTCGGAGCGGTCAGCGACGCGCACATGCCGACCTGGAACCTCTCCTTCTGGGGCCGGGACCGCAACCGCGGCGAGCGAATCGAGCTGGAGACGATCGTCCACAAGCAGACCGGCGCGAACGCCGCGCTCTACGGTCTGACCGACCGCGGCGTCCTGGAACCCGGCAAGCGGGCCGACATCAGCGTGATCGACTTCGACCGGCTGTCGTCCGAGGCGCCCTACCTCGTCTACGACCTGCCCGAGAACGCGAAGCGCTACATGCAGCGCCCGCAGGGCTACGATGCCACGATCTGCGCCGGCGAAGTCGTCCTGGAGAACGACGAAGTCACCGGCGCCCTGCCGGGCCGGCTGGTCCGCAGCAGGCCTGTTGCCCAGGCTTAGGGGGAATCCGGCTCTGCGCACTTCTCCCCGGCCTCCACGCCTGCCGGCATGGATCCCCAAGACCGTGGGCGGAAGGAACCCGGGAGCTACGGTTTGTTGAACACGCAGCTCGCGGGCCGACTGCTAGACTGCCGCACGTATCGTTGCATGCAGAACTGGTCTTCAGCCTGGGAGTTGGAGATGCGCCACTCACGACGCAGTAGCAGTCGTCGCCCTCAGGCGATTCGCGTGGCTGTCGTGTGTCTCGGGGCGCTTCTGGCGGCGGCTGGATCGACTGCAACTGCCGGGCCCCCGCTTGCGACGCCGGTGGCCGCCCCGGCCTTCGACGCCGCCGCGCCGCACCGCGTGCTCATCTCGCGCCACTGTCTGGGCTGCCACAACAACCGGCTCCGGACGGCGGGGCTCGAGCTGGACGCACTGGTCGAGCAGCACACGGGCCTCGATCGCGCGACCTGGGAGAAGGTGGCCCGCAAGCTCCGTGCGCGGCAGATGCCGCCGCCGGGCCGTCGCCGTCCGGACGAGAGTGCGTACCGGGAGGCGCTGTCGTCTCTCGAAGGCGAGTTGGACCGCATCGCTGCGGAACAGCCCGACCCGGGGCGCACGGACACCTTCCGCCGGCTGAACCGCACGGAGTACCACAACGCGATCCGCGACCTGCTGGCGCTGGAGGTCGACGCCGCCTCGCTGCTGCCGGCGGACTCGGCGAGCTTCGGGTTCGACAACGTGACGGTCGGCGGCCTCTCGCCGACCCTGTTGGAGCGGTACGTGAGGGCGGCGGAGAAGATCAGCCGGCTGGCGGTCGGCCGTCCAACCGCCGAGCCGGTCGGCGTCACCTTCCGCGCGGCGCCCGATCGCACCCAGGAGAAGCACGTCGAAGGCCTGCCGCTCGGCACCCGGGGCGGCCTGCTCGCGACCTGGAACTTCCCGGCGGACGGGGTCTACGAGTTCTCGGTCCGTCTCGCCCGCGACCGCAACGAGCACGTCGAGGGCCTGAGTGAGCCGCACGACCTCGAGCTGCTGATCGACCGGCAGCGCATCGAGACCTTCACCGTCGCGCCGCCGGAGCTGATGAGCGACGTGGCGCTGAACTACCAGCCGTCGCAGGACGACGTCGACGATCACCTGGTGGTGCGGGCGCCGGTCACTGCGGGACCGCACGAGGTCGGCGTCACCTTCCCGGCCCGCCCCTGGGTGCTGCTCGAGACGGCGCGGCAGCCCTACGAGTCGCGCTTCAACTACTACCGTCACCCGCGGGTGCAGCCGGCCGTCTTCTCGGTCTCGATCGTCGGTCCGACCCGGCGCCCGGTGGCCGGAGATGGGCACGCCGGGGGAGACGGGCATGCCGCGGGAGATGGGTACGCCGCCGCAGGTGCGTTTGCCGGCGACACGCCGAGCCGTCGGCGGCTGTTCGTCTGCCAGCCGCGGAACGCCGCCGAGGAGGACCCCTGCGCGCGAAAGATCCTGGCTGGCGTGATGCGTCGCGCCTACCGCCGGCCGGTAACGGACGAGGACGTGCGCGGCCCGTTCGCGCTCTACCGGCAGGCCAGGGCCGAGCACGGGTTCGAAGCCGGCATCGAGATGGGATTGGCGGCGGTCCTGGTCAGCCCGGAGTTCCTGTTCCGGATCGAACGGGAACCGGCCGGAGTGGCGCCGGGAAAGCCGTACCGCATCAGCGACCTGGAGCTTGCTTCGCGCCTGGCCTTCTTCCTCTGGAGCAGCATCCCGGACGACGAGCTGCTTGAGACGGCGTCGGCCGGCCGGCTGACCGCGCCGGGGGAGCTGGAGCGCCAGGTCGAGCGCATGCTCGCCGACCCGCGGGCCACGAACCTGGTCACCAACTTTGCCGCCCAGTGGCTCCATCTGCGGAACCTCGACGGCGTCACCCCGGACAAGCGCCTGTTCCCGGACTTCGACGACAACCTGCGGCAGTCCCTGCGCCGCGAGACGGAGCTGTTCGTGGACAGCATCCTGCGGGAAGGCCGCAGCGCCCTCGATCTGCTGCGGGCGGACTACACCTTCCTCAACGAACGCCTGGCCAGGCACTACGGCATTCCGCACGTCGTCGGCAGCCGCTTCCGGCGGGTGAAACTCGGCGACGACAGCGTGCGCGGCGGCCTGCTGCGCCACGGCAGCATCCTGACCGTGACCTCGTTCGCCACTCGCACCTCGCCGGTCGTGCGCGGCAACTGGGTGCTGGGCAACCTGCTTGGCGTGCCGCCGCCGCCGCCCCCGCCCGACGTGCCCGATCTGCCGGAAGCGAAGATCGTCGCCAGGGAACTGCCGATGCGCGAGCGGCTGTCGGCCCATCGCGACAACCCGGCCTGTTCGGGCTGCCATCGCCTGATGGACCCGGTTGGCTTCGCGCTCGAGAACTACGACGCGATCGGCCGCTGGCGGACAGCCGACGCGGGATTCCCGATCGACGCCTCGGGCGAACTGTGGGACGGGACCGCGCTGGGCGGCGTCGAGGAACTCGAGTCGGCGATGCTGGCGCGGCCCGAGCTGTTTCTGACCACGTTGACCGAGAAGCTGCTGGTGTTCGGCATCGGCCGCGGCGTGACCGCGGGCGACGGCCCCGCGGTTCGTGCGATCCTGCGCCGCGCCGAGGCCGACGACTACCGTCTGACCTCCCTGATCGAGGCCGTCGTCGCCAGCGATCCCTTCCGGATGAGGAGAGCATCGTCATGATCCTGACCAAGAAGTCGCTCCCGCGGCGGACCTTTCTGCGCGGCATGGGAGCGGCGATCGCCCTGCCCTTGCTCGACGCGATGCTGCCGTCGATGACGGCTTGGGCGAAGACGGCGGCCAGACCGGTGCGGCGACTGGGTTTCGTTTACGTGCCGATGGGCTCCGACATCACGCGCTGGCGTCCGGCCGGCGGCGCCGGTCCGCTCGGCACACTCTCGCCGTCCCTGAGCCCGTTGGAGAGCTTCAGGAAACAGATCTCGGTGATCGGCAACCTGGAACTCAAGAATGCCTATCCCGGGACCCATGCCACCTCGAACGCGGCCTTCCTGAGTGCGGCGAAGGCGAAGTGGACGGAGAGCACGGACTACTACCTGGGGACGACGGTCGATCAGATCGCCGCCCAGCAGATCGGCCAGGAGACCCGGTTGCCGTCGCTCGAACTGGCGATGGACCTGATGGACATGGTGGGCCAGTGCGACAACGGCTACGCCTGCGTGTACCAGAACAACCTCTCCTGGTCGTCGCCGACCACTCCCTTGCCGGCCGAGGCGCATCCCCGGATCGTGTTCGAGCGGCTGTTCGGCGAGGGCGGCACCGCCGCCGAGCGGCGCCAGGCGTTGAAGCGAAAGGCCAGTCTGCTCGACTGGGTTCACGAGGACATCACCCGGCTTCAGGGCATGCTGGGCCCCGGCGACCGGGTCAGGGTCGGCGAGTACCTCGACTCGGTGCGCGAAGTCGAGCGGCGGATCCAGAAGGCGGAGGCCCAGGCCGACGAGGGCGATCTGCCGGACGTCGACCGCCCCGCCGGCGTGCCCGCGGCGTACGCCGACCACGCCCGGTTGATGTTCGATCTCCAGGTGCTGGCGCTACAGGCCGACGTGACCCGGGTCGTCACCTTCCAGCTCGCCCGCGAGTCGAGCAACCGGACCTATCCCGAGATCGGCGTGCCGGATCCGCACCATCCGACGTCTCACCACGGCAACGATCCGGAGAAGGTGGCCAAACTGGCGAAGATCAACGAGTTCCACGTCTCGCTGTTCGCCTACTTCCTCGAGCGGCTGGCGGCCGTGCCCGAGGGCGACGGCAACCTGCTCGACAACTCGCTCTACCTCTACGGCAGCGGCATGGGCAACCCGAACGTCCACGACCACGTGGATCTGCCGATCGTCGTCGCCGGAGGCGGGGCGGGCCGTGTCCGCGGCGGCCAGCACATCGTCCACGACGAGCCGACGCCGATGGCCAACCTCCACCTGACCCTGCTCGACAGCGTCGGCGTGCGCCTCGACTCCTTTGCCGACAGCACCGGCCGGATCGACACCCTGGCGGAACCCGTCCACCTGGCAGGCTGAGGCGCATGGGTACCTGGAAACGACGTTCCGCCGACGCGTACGCCGGCCCCTTGGCCGGCATCCGGCCGTTCGCCGCCGGGTGCGCCGGCCTCTTGGCCGGCATCCGGCCGTCCGCCACCGGGTGCTCCGGCCTCTTGGCCGGCATTCGGCCGTCCGCCGCCGGGTGCGCCGGCCTTCTCGCCGGCATCCGGCCGTCCGCCGCCGGGTACGCCGGCCTCTTGGCCGGCATCCGGCCGTCCGCCGCCGGGTACGCCGGCCTCTTGGCCGGCATCCGGCCGTACGCCACCGGGTGCGCCGGCCTTCTCGCCGGCATCCGGCCCCAAGGCCGGAATCTGCTCCGGATCCTCGGTCTGACGTTCCTTCTGGCCGCCCCCGCAAACGCCGCCACCACCGCTCGCCTCGCCGACGCCGCGGAACGCCTCGATACCGCCACCCTCGATCGCCTCCTCGCCGACGCACCGACCCCAGACGAGATCAACGCCGGCCAGGTCGACGGCATGACGGCGCTGCACTGGGCCGTCCACCACGACCGCGACGACCTCGCCCGTCGCCTGCTCGACGCCGGCGCCGACGCCTCCGCCGCGAACCGTTACGGCGTCATCCCCCTGTCCCTGGCCTGCGCCAACGGCAATTCGGAAATCGTGGAATCGCTCCTGGCGGCGGGCGCCGATCCGAATTCCGTGCTGCCGGGCGGCGAGACGGTGTTCATGACCGCGGCGCGCACCGGCCGGATCGAGGTAGTCGAAGCCCTCTACGAGGCCGGCGCCGACGTCCACTTCCGCGAACCGACGCGCGGCCAGACCGCGTTGATGTGGGCCGCTGCCGCAGGCAACCTGGAGGTGGTCGAGCTGTTGCTCGAAGTCGGCGCCGATTTGAACGCGACGCTCGACTCCGGCTTCACGCCACTGCTGTTCGCGGTACGCGAAGGTCGAATCGACGTGGTGGAGGCCTTGCTGCGGGCTGGCGTCGACGTGAACGCGGCAACGCCGCGCACGCCGGTGAAGCGGGACCGTCCGCTGCCCGGCGGACGGTCGGTGAAACCCGGTTCGACGCCGCTGCTGGTCGCGGTGACCAACGGCCACTTCGAACTCGCGTCGCGGCTGCTCGACGCGGGCGCCGATCCGAATGCGGCGCACCCCGGCTATGCGCCGCTGCACATGCTGCCGCGGGTGCGCAAGCCGGGCGCCGGCGACAACAACCCGCGGCCCGACGGTTCCGGTTCGATGGACGGTCTGGACTTCGTCCGCGACATGGTGGCGCACGGCGCCGACCTGGAAGTCCGGATGACGACCAGGGCCCGGCTGAACAACACGAGCCTGAACGAGTTGGGCGCGACGCCCTTCGTCCTCGCGGCGCTGGTCGCCGACGCGGACCTGATGCGCGTCCTGGTTGAGGTCGGGGCCGACCCGTTGACCCGCACCGACGATGGCTCGACGGCGCTCATGGCCGCGGCGGGCCTCGGCACCCGCTCGCCCGGCGAGGACGCCGGTACCGAGGAGGAAGTGCTCGAGGCGGTGCGGACGGCGCTGCAGTTCGGCGCCGACATCAATGCGGTGAACGCCAACGGCGACACTCCGATGCACGGCGCCGCCTACAAGAACCTGCCGCGAGTCGTCCACTTTCTGGCGGACAACGGCGCGGACATCGAGGTCTGGAACCAGCGCAACAAGTACGGCTGGACTCCGCTGACGATCGCGCGCGGCTACCGCTTCGGCAACTTCAAGCCGTCCCCGGTGACGGTCGCCGCAATCGAGACGATCATGCGCGCCGAGGGTGTGCGTCCGCCCACGGAAGAGGAAGAGGACGCCAAGGCGGTCGACATCTACGCCATGCCTGCGCCGAAGCCGTCCGAGGCCGAGCCGAAGACGGACGACACGAAGAAGACGGACGCGCCGCCCTGAGCCGACTCCGGTGCGACTGACCGCGCTTCGGCGTTCCTGGAACGCCGTTGTAAGATCGGCCGGACCGACGGAGGAGACAGCCACGTACAAAGACAAGTCAGTGCGGCTGGCGTGCCTGGCGCTGCTGATCTCGGGCTTCGTCCCGGGCGGCGCCGACGCCGGTTCGTTCGAGGCGGACGTAGCGCCCCTGCTGGAGGCGTCCTGCCTCAAGTGCCATGTCGGAACGGAGACGACGCCGCTTGACCTGACCGCCCTCGGCCATGACCTGGCCGACCGGGAGATCTTCCGCCTGTGGGAGCGCATCTACGATCGCGTGAGGGAAGGCGAGATGCCTCCGCCCGGCGCTCGCCGGCCGGCCCGGCGCATCGTCGACTCGGCGCTCGGCGCGGTGAGAGCAGCGCTGCTTGAAGCGAACCGCGCGGAACGTGCCGGTCAGCGAACGCCGCTCCGCCGCCTGACCAGGCTGGAGTACGAGTACACGATCCAGGATCTGCTGGGGATCGATCCCGACGTCGCCGCGGGCCTGGCCAACGACCTGCCGGAAGAGACGGACACCGGCGGTTTCGACGTCGTGGCCGAGAACCAGGGCATTTCGCCGCTCCACGTCCGCAGCTTTCTTTCCGCCGCGGCCGGCGCGCTGGACGAGGCGCTCAGGACCGGCCCGCGGCCCGAGACGCGGACCGTCGAGATCGACTACCGGAAGTCGCCCTACCTGAACGGCAACGCGGTCGGCAAGTACCTCGGCGCCGGGATCGTCAAGATCGTCGACGACGCGGCGGTCATGTTCTTCGAGGGCGGCTCGACCTACACCTTCCACAGCATGACGGAGGGCTTCCTCGTCGACGTGCCGGGCCGATACCGGGTGACGATCGACGCCTACCCCTACCAGCCGACGTCGCCGATCACCTTGACCCTCTTTCACGGCAACCAGCAGGGCGTTGCGACCGCCGCGCTGAACCGCCTGATCGGCTCGTTCGATCTGGTGGAACCCGAGGGCCGCGTCGTCGAAGTCACTCCCTACCTGCGCCCGCGCGACCTGGTCGCTCCCTCGCTGGCCGACGCGTACCGGCCGCCGGACGACAAGGCGTCGTACTTCGCGGCGGACCGCAACGTGCAGGACTACCCGTGGGAGGGCATCGCATTCCGGACGATGACGATCGAGGGGCCGCTCTTCGACGACTGGCCGCCGCGGAGCACGCGGTCACTGCTGGCGGGAATCGAGTTCGACGAGGCCGGCGAGCCGGTGCTCACCAAGGCGCCCTGGGAGCACGTCGTCGATGTCGTGGCGCAGTTCGGGCCGCGCGCGTTCCGGCGGCCGCTCTCGGCGGGCGAGGTGGAAACCTACGCGGCCCTGGCGAAGCCCGCCCTCGAAGACGGCCTGCCGTTCCTCGAGGCGGTCCGCGAGCCGCTGCGCGCGTTGCTGATCGCCCCCGCCTTCGTCTACCACGTGGGCAGCCAGGGGACGGCGCTCGACGACTTCCAGATCGCGACACGGCTCTCCTACTTCCTCTGGCGGTCGATGCCCGACCAGGAGCTCCTCGATCTGGCCGCCGCCGGCCGGCTGTCGGATGACGACGTACTGGGACGCCAGGTCGACCGGATGCTCGACGATGCGAAGAGCGAGCGCTTCATCACGGACTTCGCCGGCCAGGCGTTCCGTCTCTACGAGATGAACGCGACGACGCCCGACAAGGCGCTCTATCCCGAGTACGACAGCCGGCTCGGACAGGCGATGGCCCGGGAGACGCAGCTCTTCCTGGCCGAGCTCGTCGCGGAGGACCTGAGCGTCGGCAACCTGATCGACTCGGACTTCACGTTCCTCAATCGCCGCCTCGCCGAGCACTACGGCATCGAGGGGATCACGGGCCAGCACATGCGCAAGGTCGCCATCCCCGAGGCCAGTCCGCGCGGCGGCCTGCTGACCCAGGCCAGCATTCACAAGATCACCGCCAACGGCACGACGACGTCTCCGGTGCCGCGCGGCAACTTCGTGCTCGCGAACCTGCTCGGTCAGCCGGCGGCCCCGCCTCCGGCGGGCGTGGAGGGTCTCGAACCGGACACCCGGGGCGCCACGACGATCCGCGAGCAACTCGACCGGCACCGTACGGACACGGTCTGCAACAGTTGCCACCGCAACATCGACCCGCCGGGCTTCGCGCTCGAGTCCTTCGACCCGATCGGAGGCTTCCGCGAGGCGTACCGCATCCCGGGCGAGGAGGGCGCCGGCAGCTATCGCCAGGGGCTTCCGGTCGACGTGACCGGCATCACGCCGCAAGGACAGGTCTTCGTCGGCATCGAGGAGTACAAGAAGTTGCTCTACGGCAACGAGCTCGACCAGGTCGCGCGTCACCTGGCGTCCCGGTTGATCGCCTTCGCCACGGGCGCTCCGGTCGAGTTCGCGGACCGCGACGACTTGGAGAGTCTCCTCGGCAAGCTCAAGGGCGAGGGCTATCCGCTCCGCAGCATGATCCGGGAGGTCGCAAGAAGCGAGCTCTTCGCCCGCCTCTGAGGCAGCACCCACAACGGGAACACGACATGAGCAAATCAATCGACGCCGCGCGCGGCGGTTCGGCGACGGACGCCGTTCTCCCCACAACGGGAACACGACATGAGCGAATCAATCGACGCCGCGCGCGGCGGTTCGGCGACGGACGCCGTTCTCCCCACAACGGGAACACGACATGAGTAGATCAATCGACAGACGGACCTTCCTGCGCGCGTCGGGCGTCGCGCTCGCCCTGCCGCTGCTCGAGACGATGCAGCCCGGGCGCCTGGTTGCCGCGACCGGCGGGTCGCCACGGCGGATGGTCAACATCTGCAACACCCTCGGGATCTACCCCGAGGCGTGGCGGCCGAAGCAGACGGGCGCCGGCTACGAGACGACCGAGTACCTGTCGCTCATCGACAGGCACCGCGAGCACTACTCGCTGTTCTCGAACTACTCGCACGAGGACCAGACCGGGCGCCAGCCGCACAACTCGGAGGTCACCTTCCTGACAGCCGCCCGCGGCCCGGGCCGGGACGGATTCAAGAACACGATCTCGATCGACCAGGCGGCCGCCAACCATCTCGGCTACGTGACGCGTTTTCCGTCGGTCACCCTGGGAACGGCCAGCGGGCAGAGCCAGTCGTACACCGCGAACGGGGTGATGATTCCTGCCGAGACCAGCCCGGCCAGGCTGTTCAGGAAGATGTTCCTCGCCGGCGAGCCGGAGGAGGTCGAGCGGGAGTCCCGCAATCTGGCGAGCGGCGGCAGCATTCTCGACCGGGTGAAGGCCGAGGCCTCGGCGCTGCGCCGCCGCGTGAGCTCCGCCGACCAGGTGCGGCTGGACGCCTACTACGCTGCGGTACGCACGGCCGAGCAGGAACTGAGCGAAGCCGGGGCATGGCTGAAGCGGCCGAAGCCGCCGGTGGAGGAGGACCAGCCGACCGACATTCCCGACAAGGCGGACCTGATCGGCCGCGTCCGGTTGCTGTTCAGCATGGTTCCGCTGATCCTCGAGACCGACTCGTCGCGCGTGATCAGCATCATGATCCAGGATCACGGTGTCGTGCCCAAGGTCCAGGGCGTCAACGGCTCTCACCACAACCTGTCGCACCACGGTCAGGACGAAGCGAAGATCGCGCAGCTCAAGAAGATCGAGACTCAGCTCATCGGCGAGTTCGACGGGCTGTTGACGAAGCTCAGGGAACGCGGCGACAGCCACGGCCCGCTGCTCGACGCAACAACCGTGCTGTTCGGTTCGAACCTGGGCAACGCGAACTCCCACGAGCCAAAGCACCTGCCGATCCTGGTCGCCGGCGGCGGCTTCAGGCACGGCAAGCACCACCGTCACGACGGCGGCCACGACGCGCCGCTCAGCAACCTCTACGTCACGCTGCTGCAGGCGATGGGTGTCGAGACGGACCAGTTCGGCCAGAGCAGCGGCTCGCTGACCTGGTCGTAGGCGGGGCCAAGCACCGGGGGCGCCGGCCTGCCGTCCGTGCGCCCGATGACGGGCGCACGGACTGGTTCGCGGGTGGCGCGGAGCGCGCCACCCAGGTTGCTGCTCGGTCGCCCTTGTTCCCGGGATTGAGGGCGACCCCGATATGCTCCCTCGTCGCGCCTTGCCGGGCGGGCGCCTGGCCACTCTCGGCGCCACACGGACTTCTGCCACGGGCTGCTCGCGCCACCACCCGCCCACGGGGTGCGCCGGCGTCCCCGGCGGTTCTTGAGAAGGAACGCGCCGCCAAGCGGCGGCGAGCTGCGCCATGTGTGTGCCGGACTGCACAGGCGGGTTTTGCCCTGTGCGTCTCCTTGTGCGAGCATCCGCACATGGCGACGAACCTCGCGATCGATCCTGAACTCCTGGACAGAGCCCTCGAAGTGAGCGGCGAGAAGACGAAGACGGCTGCCGTAACCGTTGCCCTCCGCGAGTTCGTCGCGCGACGGGAGCAGGCCGGCATTCTCGATCTGTTCGGCGCCCTGGAGTGGGACGAAACCTTCGACTACAAGCAGGAGCGATCGAGAAGGCTGAGGTCGCCTGATGTCGACCAGGGCTGACGCCGAAGCCGCCGGCGCATGAACTTCCTGGTGGACACGAGTGTCTGGTCGCTGGCTTTGCGTCGGAGCGAACCCGGCGCCGGGAGAGAGGTGGCGCGGCTTCGTGAAGCGCTCTTGGCGCGAGAGTCGATCTACACCACGGGGCTCATCCTGCAGGAGCTGCTGCAGGGGTTCAGGGGCCCTCGTCAGCGGGACGTGATCCTGCATCGTTTCTCTGCGCTGCCAACGATCGCGCCCGACCGCGACGACCATGTCGAAGCGGCCGAGGTTCGCAACCGCTGCCGGCGCAATGGTGTTCAGATAGGGACGATCGATGCCCTCCTGGCTCAGCTCGCGATTCGACACGAGTTGGTCTTGTTGACTACGGATCAGGACTTCCGTCACGCGGCCGCGCACGTGCCGCTGAAGGTGTGGCGCTAGCGATCCGCCGCATCACCGCGCGCGTGGCGTGCCCGCACAGTTGGCCCAGCGCCTCGTCGACCTCAGCCAGACGACCGATGTCGGCCTTCGTGTACCGCCGACGGAAGGAATGAGCCTGCGCGCCCCGGCGGTCCCGGATGCCGCCCGTAGCCAGGTACTGCCGGATCAGGCGCGTCACCTGCGACTCCGATTTCCCGGTCATCTTCATCAGATACGCCCGGATCGAGCCCTTGTCGCGCCGCGGCAGCGCGCGGTAACGGAACTTGACCAGCGTCTCGACGATGAACGAGTAGGCCGAAAGGCGGTCACGAAGTACGAAGTCCACCGCCTCGTTGCCCGACAGAAAGCGGCGAACCTCCTCTAGTGTCTGATGTCCTTGGGTCTGGAGAGTCAAGATCATCCTCCGATGATCCCCGATCCCACCCGGCTCACGCTCACCTCTCGCTGGATTCACGCTCCACGTTCACGCTCATTTCTCGCTGGACAGCGCTGAAGCTCGCACCCGCAGACGACGTTTGCTATTCTCGTCGCCAAGCTCCAACCAACCAGCATGAGGAGGTGCGGAATGACACAGTTCTTTCGCTCCAACAGGTCCAAGCCAATTGGGGTCTTCACTCTCTTGGCCGCGAGCCTCTTCGTTGCTCCCTGCAGTACGGATAACGGGACGACGACCGGGCACATGGTGCACGGCGATGGCTACCTAGGAGGAATCTGGTGCGACGGCAAGGACCCCTCAACGATGCCTACGTCGTACTGCAGTGGGGCCGATATCGTGGTGATTCCCAGCGAGTCCGTCACCTGCTTCAACGAGAACGGCGCCCCTACCGCCGTTCTCAACTGCTCATCTGGCTAAGCTAGACTGTGGCCACAGCGATGGCAGCTGCACTCTCATCGAAGTAGAGGGGGTAGGGTGCGCTTACCAGGAAGGGCTCTTCTCTCGGCGCTTCTGATAGCTCAAGCCGGCTTCGCTGCAGACTTCAGCGTTCGGCTCCACACACCCCAACCGAGTGGCGTGGACGCAACTGTCTCCCTGTTTGAAACCTGCACGCCTTGGGAATGCGCGCAGATCTTCCTCGCCACGGATCACCAACCCGAACCAGTCGCGGTTCTCACGTTCGGGGACCCGGCCGACGACAGCGGAGTCATTCGAGGCGCCGTTCCTGAACCTCGTGACTCCTGGTGGGTGGTCGTCGCACCTCGCGGCGGACACCCCTTGGCCATGCTGTGGCGACCAGTGGCAGTGGATGGTCACTTGCCGCCCGTACCGTTTGTGGAGCGTGGATCCTGCCGCGTCTCGGTCAAAGGCGAGGACGGGAGAGGCATTCCCCGTGCGCTGGTTGCGCCTGTCATCCAGGACTGGCCGCCTGAGCTACAGGAGACTCACGCCGATCATCCAGCAGTGTTCCCGCGTTGGCGACCGTGGCTGCTACCAAAGCGGACGGACGGCGCCGGGCACGCCGCGGTCGACGTTCCCGCAGGAGGGTCCGTCGGTCTCCATGTGTCGGCTGCGGAGTACCGAAGCGCCACGACTTTGTGCCAAGCGGGCGCCGTGGCTGCGGTCTCCCTTGAGCGCGCCTCGTCAGATACGTTCAAAGTCGAGGACGTGCGCGGCCAGCCGCTGTCCGATGCGCTGGCGAGAGACCGCTTCGGCGTGCCCCTCGCGGTCAGCGATTCCGAAGGACGGATCGACCTGAACGTTGCGATCTCCGACGCGAATGCGGCCGAGCGGCGATCGAATACGATCGGGCCGCGGGGGGATTTCGCCACGAATCAGATCTGGTTCGAAACCGCCGAGGGCACCGTCTACGAACTGATCCGCCGGGCGAGCAACACCTTGATCGTGGCCAATCGCTCTCGCATCCGTACTGGCACTGTTCGGTTCGAGACCCGCGACGGGCCCGCGTTGGGCCAAGCCGCAGCTGAAGCCACATGGTCCTGGCGAGAGCCGAACTGGCCTTGGCCCAACGTCCATCCCCAGGCTGCAACACCGCTTGTTCGGCTCGATGGCGCCGAGTACCGCATTCGCGCGCTTCCAGGTGAGCGGCTGTGGTTCGTGGCGACCGGCACGGGGCACGCGGCCTGCAACGACGCACGACCCGGCCGCATCGACGGGGCTGCGAATCCGGATCGCGACTGCCCCCTACTTCGGTTCGCGCCCCGAATCGAGGGCGTCGTCGTAGACGAAACCGGGGCGCCGTTGTCGGGCGCGGAACTCCGTTTCGAATGGCCGGCCGGACTCGGAGCCGCAACGATTGTCGGTGGAACACAGCGGCGCATGGGCTACGTGATCATGCGAACCGACTCCGCAGGACGGTTTGCCGGCGATCACGTGCCATTGGCGCTCGTGGAGCTCGGAACGAGCCACTTCTCCGGACGTCGTGTACAGGTCGAACGGCCGGGGTACCTACCGCAACGAGATCAGGGGCTGGAAGAACTCGCCTCGGAAGGCGGCCTCTATCGAATCGTGCTTCGCCGTGGTGCGCAGATTCGCGGCCGCATCGTGGATGCCGCGACTGGCAGACCGATTGCCGGCGCCGAAGTCGGCTTGGGGCGATTCAGAGCCCACGGGAACCGGTCGGTCGTTCTCGGACCTCTTGAGGTCGACACTGGAATGCATGGGAAGCAAGTACGCACGGCGCGTTCGGAAACCTCAGGTCGGTTCGCGATGAACGCTTGGCCCGGCCGTCACGACTTGGCAGTGAGAGCGCCCGGTAAAGCGTTCTTCATGACGCCGAATCTGAGGATCCCGGCAACAGGTCTGGACCTCGGGGACATAGGCCTTGACGCCGAGTACCAGATTCGTGGCGTCGTCCTGGATCGCGACGGGTACCCGGTACCTCAAGCCACGGTGTGGGCGGCAGGGTCGACTGCCTCCAGCGTTCTTGCAGGCCTGCCGCCGGAGACCGGCTCTCGTTCCGGTTTCGGCGTTGGACTCGGCGTGGACGGTGAAGGTCGGTTCCTCGTTGGCGGTTTGAGCGCGGGTTCTTCGGTCGATCTGGAGATTGAAGCACCGGGGTTTGCCACCCAACGCCTGTCTGATGTGCCTTCTTCCCACGACGATCTCCTCAAAGTGACGCTTGATCCCGAGGCGGTCATTGCCGGCCGCGTCACATGGCGCGGAAAAGGTGTCGCCACCCGGCTCAGTATTCTGGACGAAGAAGGGCGTGGTACTCCATTCCCGACAGACGACCTCGGCGCTTTCAGAACCTCGGGTCTCGGCGCTGGCCGATTCGACCTCATCGCCCACCCTCCCGACGCGCAGGTGCTCGTCCGGCCACGGACAGGACGACGATTTACGCTGCTCTCCGACGCAGCAAGTGGCGCGGAAGACGCCAGGACATCGGTGACGGCGCCTTCGGGGGGAGTAGTTGAAGTCGAATTGGAGTTGGGGGTCGGCGCCCGGCAGCTGTTCGGCAGGGTCGCGGAACGAGGCGTCAGCCTGCCAGGCGTAGTAATCCGGGTCGCAGGTCTCGATGCCATGACCGACGCAGAGGGCCGTTACTCCATAGCGGGGCTCACGGCGGGTCTTGCCTCCGTCACGGCCGACCGCGGTCGCAGCAGTTCCGGCGAGAGAGGGTCGCTGCTGCGAAAGACCGTGTCATTGACTCACAATCTCAACGCTTGGATTTCGACTTCAGCAGCTACGAAGTTTCGGGGCGCGCCGTCTTGGGCGACGGGTCGCCAGCAGCGGAAAACACCATCGCCTTTCGTGCGGTCACCGACACCAACCGTAGCGGCGGACGTACGATGACCAACTCGGACGGGGCGTTCGCCCTTCGGCTCCCCCCAGGCGAGTATCGCGTGACAACGCAACAAGGCGCGGACTGGATTCAGTCTCCCAACACCGTCCGGGTCAGGAGGCGCACTTCCAACGTTGTAGTTCGCTTCGGACGCAATCTGCGTGTGACCGGCACGGTCCACGGCTTGTCATCCGAGGAGGTCGCTGGCCTGCGAGTGGAAGCAGTAAACGACCGACTCGCGGCTCGCCAGGGTGAGGCATCTCCAGCTGGAGCAGCCGCAGGTGCTGCGAGCTTCTCGATCAGCGGTCTGGATGCCGGACGCTGGACGGTAGTGGCAACCGTCGGGAACTCCGTCCGACGCGCAGAGCGAGAGGTTCTTCTGGATCAGAGAGACGAGCGGATTGACCTCGTGTTCGAGCGCCTGAACGATCTGAGCGGAACCGTCCTGCTTGACGGTCAGCCGCTAAGCGGAACGCTGGTCTTGCTGGCCGTTGATGGCAACCTCGCCAGCGCTCGTGGCGTCTGGACACGTTACGACGGATCGTACCGGTTTGCCGACCTGCCAGATGGCGCCTACACTCTGGCAGTCGGTGCGGAAACCCGAACCCTGAACGTGCGCCATGACTCTGACGTGCCGGTCGACCTGCGGTCCGGTCGGGTTGAGGGCTTCGTCGTTGACGCACGAACGGGCCAAGCCTTGGCCGGCGCCACGGCGCACGTTTGGCCGATGCTGACCAACCGCGAGAGGGCACGTGCGCTTGGAGTCGTCCGCACGACGTTCGTCGACGATGCAGGTCGGTTCGCGTTCAACAGGCTGCCCGAGGGCGTTTGGGCGCTGGCGGTGGATGGTGTGCCCGGAATGCGACGGGTTGATGTCATGGCCAACGGAGTGGTGCGCATCTCAGTGCCTTGAGATCGGCCGCTGACAACCTTGCCTGAGCACGGACGCAGGGGCGCGCGCTCCAGTCCAGATCTAGATCTGGACGCCCCGGATGCCCTTCATCCAAGTGATGGTCCGTCTCGACGCTGGTACAGCCCGGAGCGCACTCGTCCAGCATCCCGAGGACCTTTACGGGGCGGGGCCTGCGGCACGGGCGCGCTTAGGCGGCCAGCTGGACTGGCAGACTCTCCTCTGCCGGCAAGACGGGGTTGTGAGCGGGCCTCGCGCGACGATAGAAGGTCGATCGCGACACGCCCAGCGCCCGGCACGCCGGGCGCGACGCCGACCTGCCGGGCCAGGGACCTTGCCGCCATCAACAGTCCTTCCCGTCTTCGAGGCTGAATCCCGGCAGCCCTGCAACTTTTCCCTGGACGTCCAGGATCGTGTGCGCGGCGGCGAGTTCCTTCTCCAGCCGCTTCACCTTCGCTTCCAGCCGGTGCGGCGGCTGGTAGCCTGTCCGCACCATGACACGACAAGCTGCAGTTCCGGTTCCGGCCCTCCCGGCGCTCGTCTTCCTCGCGGCCTGCGGAGGTCCTGCCGCTCCTCCGGCCGAGCCGGCCGACCTGGCGATCGTCGGCGCCCGGCTCATCGACGGCACGGGTGGCGATCCCGTCGCCGACGCGGTCATCCTGATCGACGACGGCCGCGTGCGGGCGGCCGGCGCGAGCGACGCCGTCGAGGTTCCCGAGGGCGCCCAGATCGTCGACGCGGCCGGCAAGACGGTGATTCCCGGCCTGGTCGACCTCCACGCCCACTACGGCGGCCCGGTGGAGGCGACGGAGCAGGCGCTTCGGGCACAGCTCTACTACGGCGTGACGACTACGCGGAGCATCGGCTCGGACAATCCCGAGAAGGTCGCTCTGATGCTGGAGGCGAACGCCGGGCGCCCGGACCTGCCCCGGGCGTACACCGCGGGTCTCGGCTTTTCCTACCCGGGCGGATTCAACTCCAGCTTTCCGAACACGCCGACGACCGCGGAAGAGGCGCGCGCCCAGGTGCGTGAGCAGGCGGCCCTCGGTGTCCACTTCACGAAGATGTGGATCAACGAGGTCGCGGCGCCCGGGCTGAAGATCCCGCATGAGCTCCGGGCCGCGATCGTTGACGAGTCCTACAGGAACGGGCTCATCCCGGTCGCCCACATCAACGAGGAGGCGGACGGCGTCCAGCTCCTCGAGGTCGGCCTGAACGAGTTCATGCACAGCACGGTGCGGACCTTCGGCCCCGGGGGTGGCGTGCCGATGGAGGACCCTGTGCCCAGCCGGGCGTTCCTCGACCTGTGCCTGGAGAAGGACTGCGCCTTCGCGCCGACCCTGTCGATCATCCAGAACAACTGGCACTTCGCGGAGAACCCGGAACTGCTGGAGGATCCGGAACTGCGGGCGGTGATGAACCCCGCGGCGCTCAAGCGGTGGCGCGACGAGGAGACCCGCGCCGCCGTTCTCGCAGCGGACGGCCTCGAGGGGCGCAAGCTCTCCTTCCGGCACGTCCAGGACTTCGTCAAGACGCTGCACGACCACGGCATCAAGGTGGCGCTCGGCACCGACAGCGGTACGCCGAACGTGCCGATGGGGTGGGGAACCCACCATGAACTCGAGCTCTACGTCGAGGCCGGCCTGACGCCGATGGAAACGCTCGTCGCCGCGACGGCTACGGGCGCCAGCCGCATGCCGCCGGTCGGGGAGGCGGATTTCGGCACGCTGACTGCCGGCATGAGCGCGGACCTGATCGTGTTGAACGCCGACCCTCTGGCCGACATCCGGAACAGCCTCCGGATCGACCGCGTGATGCTGCGCGGTGAGTGGGTGGACCGGGACGCACTTCTGCCGTCTCCGTGAGACCACGCTGAAGCCGGGACAAACCAGCGGGTTGTCAGGCGGCGCTGCCGATTCGAACGGGTCCCGGGCCGTGCCCGAATGCCGACCGGAGGTCGGCGTACCCGGCGAGCGGATGCGGGCGGTCGTCGCGGCGTGTTGCCTGCTGGCTCTCGTCGTTCCGGCCGCGTCGGACGCTGCTCCGTTCCGCCTCCCGGTGCGACGCACAGTTCCACCACGGCCAGTAGACTCCAGCGGATGAGTAGGGAAGCTGTTCGCGAAGTGCCGCCGGCCAATGCGACCGGCACCGGTCGGCGCATCGCCAGCCGTGCGACGCCGCGGAAGAGAAGGCTGATCGCCTTCGGTTGGTATGGCGGCAAGTTCAGCCACCTGGACTTCATCCTCCCCCATCTGCCGGAGGACGCGGCTCACTTCTGCGATGTGTTCGGCGGTTCGGCGGCCGTGCTCATCAACCGGAAGCCCGCGACGCGGCGGCGTACGCCCATGAGATGACGGATGAGGACCACGCTGCGCTCGCGGAGACGGTCAAGAGCATCCGCGGCAGAGCTGTGCTCTCCGGTTATCGAACTCCGCTCTACGACCAGCTCTACGCCGGTTGGCAACGAGTGGACGCGCCTCGGAAGATGGCGCACTCGGTACGACAGACTCGCCAGGAATCGCTGTGGCTCAACTTTGAACCCTGCCGCGGGCAATGAACAACGATGAACTCTCGCTCTGGCTACGAGAAACGTGGCAGAGCGAGTCGGAGGTCGTTGAAGGCGACGATCCCGAGGTCGATCGGCTGGTCAACAGCGATCTCGTCAGTGTGCGCTTCGCCGTGTTGACTCAGCTCCTGGGCAAGTTGGTTCTCATCTTCGGCCAGGGCTGGGTGCAGGAGCTCGGCGAGCGCGGCACGGACTTCCGGCAACAGGACTCGAGGCTGGCGGTCAAGGCGCAGTACACATTCCGTCTGTGACAGCATGGCGTCATGAGCATTCTGACGATCGTCATTCTGGCCGGTCTGGTCCTCGTCGTCGTCATCTTCGGCGCGTCGCTGATCGGGACCTTCAACAAGCTCGTCACGCTGAAGAACCGCTACCTGAACGCGTTCGCGCAGATAGAAGTCCAGCTCAAGCGCCGCTACGACCTGATCCCGAACATGGTCGAGGTGGCGAAGGGCTACATGAAGCACGAGCGGGAAACGCTCGAGGCCGTGATCCAGGCCCGGAACATGGCGGCCGGCGGACTGGAGCAGGCGGCCGCGAACCCGGGCGACGCGGCGGCGATCCAGGGTCTCGCCTCGGCGGAGGGCGTGCTCACCGGCACCCTCGGCCGCCTGTTCGCATTGGCTGAGGCCTACCCCGATCTGAAGGCCAACCAGAACATGATGCAGGTCAGCGAAGAACTGCGTTCGACGGAGAACAAGGTCGCCTTTTCGCGCCAGGCGTTCAACGACGCGGTGACCGCGTACAACACGTTCAAGCAGAGGTTCCCGGCGGTGACGATCGCCGGGATGCTCGGTCACGGCCAGGATGCGACACTGCTCGAGTTTGACAGCGAAGCGATCGCCGAAGCGCCGGCAATCTCGTTCGAGTAGCCGGCGTCGTGGACGGCAGCGAAGTGACTTCCACGCGCGGATTGCCGGCAGGGACCGGCTGCGCCGAAATGCCGCTCCGGCGAAGCGTTTCGGGGAGCGGGTAGTCCGGGCGCCCGGTTTCGGGGGGCGGCGCGATGGCCACGGATTTCTTTCAGCAACAGGACGCGGCAAGGCGGGGCACGACCCGGCTCGTCGTGCTGTTCGCGCTGGCCGTGGTGGCCATCGTGGTGTCCGTCGAGCTCCTCCTCGCCGCCGCGATGGGCTTTTTCGGGCGGGATCCCGAGACGAACGAGATCGACTGGACCGCCGTCGCCGATCCGCGGCTGCTGATCCTGGCCGCCGTTGGCGCCCTGGTCGTGGTCGGCGGGGGGAGCCTGTACAAGATCGCCCAGTTGCGCGGCGGCGGCAGGGTGATTGCCGAGGAACTGGGCGGCCGGCTGGTGGACGGCAGCACGTCGGACCCGGTCGAGCGGAAGCTGCTCAACGTCGTGGAGGAGATGGCCATCGCCTCGGGCGCCTCGACGCCGCCGGTCTACATGATGGACGGCGAAGCGGGCATCAACGCGTTCGCCGCCGGATTCGCGCCGCAGGATGCGGTCATCGGCGTGACCCGCGGGGCGGCGACGACGCTCGACCGCGACGAACTGCAGGGCGTGATCGCGCACGAGTTCAGCCACATCCTGAACGGAGACATGCGCCTCAACATCCGGCTGATCGGCCTGCTGCACGGCATCTTCCTCATCGGGATGATCGGTTACTTCGTCCTGCGGATGTCGCTCTTCACGGGCGGCGGCCGTTCCAGAGACAACAAGGGCGCGCTCCCGATTCTCGCGTTCGGCGCCGGACTCGCGGTCGTCGGGTTTGCGGGTACCTTCTTCGGCAACCTGATCAAGGCCGCGGTCAGCCGGCAGCGCGAGTTCCTGGCCGACTCCTCGGCCGTGCAGTTCACCCGCCATCCCGGAGGAATCGCCGGCGCGCTCCGGAAGATCGGCGGTTTCGCGACCGGCTCGAAGGTGGAGAACCCGAACGCGCCGCAGGCCAGTCACATGTTCTTCGGCCGGGCGACTTCGGGGCTCAGCGCGATGTTCTCGACCCATCCGCCGCTGGCTGAGCGGATCAGGCGGATCGATCCGTCCTGGGACGGCGAGTTTCCGGAGTTGCCTGAAACAGGCGATGGCGCTCCAGGCATGATTGGCTCGCCGGGGGCTGCGGGTTTCGCCGGCGCCGAAGCCGGGGCGTCAGCCAGTCCGGACATCTCGAACGCGGTCAACCAGGTCGGCCAGCCGTCGCCCGCGCACGTCGAGTACGCGGCGGCCTTGATCGACCGCTTGCCTGAGCCGGTTGTCGTGGCTGCACACGAGCCTTACGGCGCCCGCGCCCTGGTCTACGCACTCCTGCTCGACCGCAACCCTGAACCGCGACAGGTACAGCTTGACCACCTCGAAGCGGCGGCAGACGACGGCGTCTTCGAGGAAACCGTGCGGCTGGCGCCGCTCGTCGAGCAGCTCGATCCCGGAGTGCGCTTGCCGGTGCTCGAGATCACCCTCCCGGCACTGCGCTCCCTGACCTCGCGGCAGGTCCAGCGATTCCAGGAGAACGTGGTCGAACTCGTGGAAGCGGATGAGGTCATCGACCTGTTCGAGTGGTCGCTCCAGCGCATCCTGTTGCACGAGATGCAACCCTCCCTTGGGCGATCCGGGCCGTCGCGGGTGCGGCGCCGTTCGGCCGCTGCGGTGCAGTCCTCGCTGGCGGTGCTGTTGTCGACGCTGGCGTACGTCGGCCATCGGCAGCGGCAAGCGGCCGAGACGGCGTTCGCGGCAGGGTGGCGGGTCCTCTCGCTTCCGGACAGGGGTTTGCTCCCGCACGAAGCTTGCGGTTTCGCCGAACTCGATGCGGCTCTCGTTGAACTGGATCGGGCAGCGCCGCAGGTGAAGAAGCAGACGCTCGATGCGGCGGTCGCCTGCATCGCCGCGGACCGGCATGTGACCGCGGACGAAGCCGAACTCCTGCGCGCCGTTTCGGCCTTGATGAGTTGCCCGATGCCCCCGATCCTGATCGGAACGCTGCGCCTCCCGTCATCCAGCGAGTAGTGCGCGTCGCGGCCTGACGAGGCGCGTCGCGGTATGTGACCGCGGACGAGGCCGAACTCCTGCGCGCCGTTTCGGCCTTGATGAGTTGCCCGATGCCCTCCGATCCTGATCGGAACGCTGCGCCTCCCCTCATCCAGCGAGTAGTGCGCCCTGCTACGCCTCCCGGATCCAGCGCAGCAGCTCGCGCAGGTTGGGACGGTTGCCCTGACTGAGGATGCCGACCTTGTAGATCCTGCCCGCCACCCAGGCGGCGCCCCAGACGGTCACCGCCATCAACACGATCGAGAGGGCGACCATCCAGGCCGGTACGTCGCCCATCACGGCTCGCGGGTACATCATGATCGGGCTGAAGAAGGGGAAGAGGGCGACCCAGTTCATCCACGGCATGTTGTTTCCCTGGAACGTCATCATCTGCATCATGAAGGGGACGATGATCACGATGATCAGGGGCGTCTGCGCCTGACCGGCCTCCTGCAGGTTCTTGCA
This sequence comes from uncultured Thermoanaerobaculia bacterium, assembly GCA_951813015.1. GTDB lineage: Bacteria > Acidobacteriota > Thermoanaerobaculia > Multivoradales > Multivoraceae > Multivorans. Next base: position 221,934 of record CATOTG010000008.1, read on the forward strand.
CATCGCGCCGACCGCGGCGAAGAGGCTCGAATAGAGGAAGTAACCGAGCAGGAAGAAGACAAGGAGCAGGAGGATGGCGCCAGGGCCCGGCAGGTATTGCCGGACCTGCCCCAGTTCTTCGAGATCCGGCGCCGCGGAGATCAGGCCGGGAAGCGCCAGGCCAGCCAGCAGGGCCACGCAGCCGATCCAGATCGCTACCTGGGTGAGCCCGACGGCGCCGACGCCCACGATCTTCCCCAGCATGAGCTGCCACGGCCGCAGCGACGAGATGACGAGTTCAACGACCCGGCTCTGCTTCTCCTCGAGCACGGATTGCAGCGTCTGGGCGCCGTAGGCGAGCATCATGATGTAGAGGATGAGGCCGCCGGCGATGCCGGTGATCATCCCGGAGATGCGTTCGGCTTCGGCCTCCTCCGCTTCGGCCTCGTCGAGGCCCACGGGTTCGTACTCCAGCGAGCCGCCTTCGAACAGCCGCCGAACCGACTCGCCGTCCTCGATCTGGCCTAGCCGCATGTCGACGACTTCCTCGACGATCGCCGAACGGATCAACTGGGAACGCACGCTTCCCGGCGGTTCCTTCGCCCGGTAGTGGAAGACGGCTTCGCTGGCCGTCGCATCGTCGAGAAGGATGTAGGCCTCGAGTTCGTCGTCGAGCACCTGCTGGTCCAGCTCCTCGGCGGCGGTCCCGGGCGCCGCGAGTTCAACCTCGTAGCCCGCCTCGTCGAGGGCTTGCCGGACGCGTTCGCCGAGTTGTCCGCTCTGGTCGACGAGGACGATCTGCCGCTCCGACTGCTCGGAGAGAAACGCCACAAGGCCGAACACCGCCATGATGCCGATCATGAGCAGCGGCATGCCGAGCGTCGAGAGAATGAACGCCCTCGTCTTGACCCGCTCCACGTACTCCCGCCGGATCACCGACCAGACCTGCTTCATGATGCACCTCCCGCCGGCTGGACAGAGTCGTCGTCGCCGGGGTCTCCGGCATGGCGCACGAAGATCTCGTGCAGCCGCGGCTCGAGCAGTTCGAATCGGCGCAGGCTGACACCCTCCGCGAGCACCGCCCCCAGGATCTCCTCGGGGCGCACACCGTCGTCCAGGGACAGGTGGAACGCGTCACCGACCTGCTCGACCTCCAGGACTTCCGGCCACGCGATCCGGGGCGCCTCGCCGTCGAACTCGACCGCCACGACGCCGGTTCGCTCGCGGCGCTTCAACTCCTTCAGGTCGTCGTCGAGCACCTTGCGGGCGCGCGAGATGAGGCAGACCCGTTCGCAGAGACGCTCCGCCTGCTCCATGAGGTGGGTCGAGAACAGGATCGTCTTGCCGCGCTCCTTCTCCTCGAGCACGATCTCTTCCAGCACGTCCTGGTTGATCGGGTCGAGGCCGCTGAAGGGCTCGTCGAGAATCAGCAGCTCCGGATCGTGGAGCACCGTGGAGATGAACTGGACCTTCTGCTGCATCCCCTTCGACAGCGTCTGGACCTTCTTGGAGGCCCATTCGGTCAGGCCCAGGCGCTCCAGCCATTTCTCGGCCCGGGCGCGGGCCAGGGACCGCGCGAGGCCGCGAATCTCGCCGAAGAAGACGAGCTGGTCCAGCACCTTCATCTTCTCGTAGACGCCGCGCTCCTCGGGCAGGTAGCCAACCCGGCTGCGCCGGCCGAAGTCGGGGGCGCCGCCGAAGAGCTCCACCGAGCCGCCGTCGGGCAGAAGGATGCCCATCATCATGCGGATCGTCGTCGTCTTGCCGGAGCCGTTGGGGCCCAGCAGGCCGTAGATCGTGCCGGGCTCGATTGCGAGGTCGAGATCGTCGACCGCCGTGTGGGCGCCGAACGTCTTGCACACGCCGGTCAGGCGCACTGCCGTTCCGTTTTGAGTCATGGAGGCCTACTTCCGTTCTAGGGGCGTGGAGAGGATACCGCCCGACAGGCTGTCGCGACAGTGCCACAGCCTTCACCGAGAGAGACTGCGGCACAGATGCAGGACACGGACCGGAAGGATAGCGCCCGATAGGCTGTCGCGACACTGCCACAGCCTTCACCCGACACAACGGAGGACGCGAGATGAAGAGATCACGGCGAACCTCGTCGCTGCGGCGAGCCTGGGCGTCATTGCCCTGGCCCTCGCGACGATAGCGGCGCCAGCCCTTGGCGAGGAGATCCGTCCCGGCCTGTACCGCACCCCGGACGCCCGGTTCGAGAACCTGCCGGACTTCGACTTCGAGCCCCGCTACCTGGAAATCGACGGCTACCGGGTCGCCTACCTCGACGAGGGGCCGGCCGACGGTGAACCGATCCTGCTGATCCACGGGGAGCCGACCTGGTCGTACCTGTACCGGAAGATGGTCCCGGTCCTGGTTGCGGCCGGCCATCGCTGCATCGTGCCCGACCTGATCGGTTTCGGGCGCTCGGACAAGCCGGCGAGCATGGACACCCACACCTACAAGTTCCACGTCGACGCGATGACCGAACTGGTCGAGGCCCTCGACCTCCGGGACGCCACGTTCTTCGGCCAGGACTGGGGGGGACTGATCGGCCTGCGCGTGGTGGCGGAGAACGAGGAGCGCTTCGCCCGCGTCGTCGTGTCGAACACCGGCCTGCCGGTCGGCGGCGCGGCTGGCCCGGAGGACTTCCCGGAGAACAGCGCCTTCATCCGATGGAAGCGGATGAACCAGGCGATGATCGATCGCGGCGACATTCCCACCGGCGGCATGCTGGCGAACAATACGGGCGACCCGTCGGTCGCGGCCGCCTACGATGCGCCGTTCCCCGAGCCGGCCTACAAGGCAGGCCCGCTGATCATGCCTCAGCGGGTGCCGGTCTTCGCCGACGATCCGGCGAACGAGGCGAACCGCGCAGCCTGGGAGGTGTTCGAGCGCTGGGAGAAGCCGTTCCTGACCGCCTACGGAGACAGCGACCCGGTAACGCGCGGCGGCGAGAGACCGTTCCAGCGCCGGGTTCCCGGCGCGCAGGGCCAGCCCCACGTGACCGTCGAGGGCGCGGGCCACTTCATCCAGGAGACCCACGGCGAGGAGCTGGCGGGCATCGTCAACGAGTTCATCGCCGCGACTCCGGTGGAGTAGGAGCCCCCGCCTCAGGGCGCGGTGATGCGAAGCGCATGACGGCGGACACGCACGTTGCCTTGCTGCGCGGCATCAACGTCGGCGGCACACCGTTCGGAACCGGAGAACGGTGTTGAAGCTCGAAGCGATGGCCTGCGGTCTTTGATCGCCGCGAACGTGTCGCGCTATGCTGGCGCCCCTCTCTTGACAGGAATCTCGGTGCTTCGAAGGGAGCTGAAGATGGCGAAGTGGACCGTTGGTGTCGCTGCTGCTGCGATGTTGTTGGGCTTGGGCGGCCTGCTGATGGCCGAAGACGAGAAGTCGGACGCCGTGCTGGGGCAGGTAGCCATCAACGTGGAGGACCTCGCGCGGTCAGAGGAGTACTACGGCGACGTGTTGGGGTTCAAGCGCGCCTGGACCTATCCGTCCGACGGGACCGACCCGATAGAGATCGGCCTCGCGGCCCCCGGCGGTGGCGGCGCGGGCCTGATCCTGGCGCGTCTGAATGACGATCCCCTGCCCGAGGGCAAGGGCAGGTACGGCCGGATCGTGGTCAACACGGCTCAAGCCAAGGCGCTCGCGAAGAAGGCCGAGGCCGCCGGTTCCGAACTCCGTTGGGTCACGATCCCCGGCGACAACCCGCCGACGATCGTGTTCTTCAACGACCCGGACGGCTACGAGATCGAGCTGTACCAGGCGCCGTCGCCGTAGCAGCCCGCGGCAGGCCACGGCGGCGCCTTTGACCAGGGAAGCTACGAGTAGCTACTCTTTATTCATGAGATCTGTAGGCCTCAAGACGCTGAACAGCAAGCTCAGCGAGTACGTCCGCATCGCCGCCGCGGGAGAAACCGTGCTGGTCACGAACCGCGACCGGGTCGTCGCCGAGCTCGGCCCGCGGCGTCCTGATCGGAGCCCGAGGCTGGCCGACGCGGAGTTCGCCGAGATGGTCAGGGAGGGAATTCTGACGCCGCGCGCGACCGAGCCGGGGTCGCGTCCGCTGCCGGAACAGAAGCCGATCATGAGCTTCGAGGAGCTGTTGGAACTTCTCGACGAAACGAGAAGCGACCGGTTGTGATCTACGTCGACAGCTCGGTGGTGCTCGCGCAGCCTTGACGAGGAGTACCCCGCCAAAGGCGGCTGAGAGGTCAATCAGTCGGTGCGCCGGCCTTCTGGCCGGCATCAAGGGCGACGCCGCGCAGCGGCTGGCCCGAGTGCAGGCCGCGCCGCGTTGTTCTGCGCGTCGGCCCCGACCGCCATCCAGGCGACGAGGTGGACTTCTTCCTCGGCGACCGCGGGCAGCGGTTCGATCGGCGCCGACGGTTTCAGTCCGGCGTGCCGCGCGAAGTCCCGGAGACGGCGGACTCTTGCCGTAGCTGGTTCGGCGGCGTTCAGAATGGCGCGCACGTCGCGCTGGATGCGCACCGTGGGCACGGTCTGAAAGCAGGGGATCAGCCATTCGAGTTCGTCCGTGCCGAGCACCTCCGCGCCGTGCCGGTGGAGCAGCTCCGCCGCGTCGCGGAACGCCTTCGGCAGGTCCGGCTGCAGGTTGGCCGGGTCGACCAGCCGCATCCACTCCTCCCAGACGTCGCGCCGGGCGAGGTCCCAGGCGTCGAACGCGCGGTCGTAGGCCGGCCGGAGGAGCTCGCGGGCGGTATCTTCTTGAACCGGGTCCGCCGCGATCAGCGCCTGCAGGGTGTCGCTCTGCACGATCGGGGCGCCCGCGCCGTCCGTGAGCGGCCGCCAGTCCGGCCCGGTCGGCACGAAACGGAAGAACGGATCTCGTCCGCAGACCTCGCAGTCCGCCCTGCCGCAGGCGAGGTGCGGGCCCCGGGCTGCGGGCCGGCTCGCGGCGCCTGACGTGGCGCCGGGCTGGCTCGTGGCGCCTGAAGCGGCGCCGGGCCGGCTCGTGGCGCCTGAAGCGGCGCCGGGCCGGCTCGTGGCGCCTGAAGCGGCGCCGGACCGACACTGACCGACGCGAATGCAGAAGACGAATCCGGACTGCCTTGCTTCCGGATTGCAGAAGCCGGATCCGGAAGCCCAGGGCAGGCCGAGGATCTCCCCTCGCTCCGCGTCCGGCTTCATCGACTGCCGCAAGCGATGCCGGTACTCCTCGCCGGACAGCGCCCGGTGCTGGGCGCCGCGTTCGAGGATGGACACGTCCCCCTTGTGCAGTTCCATGATCTGCCGCCGCGTGTCGCTGAACACCTGGCCAGCGCCCGGCGCGACCCCGGGCAGCACCTCTCCCGTGCCGACCGCGGCGTCGGCCAGGGCCAGCTTGCGGCGCAGGCGCTGTTCGAGTTCGAGCAGTTCGTCGAGCCTGCTGGCGGGGAAGAAGCAGTCGAGAACGATGCGCCGGTGCGAGGAGCCGATGCGGTCGATGCGCCCGTGGCGCTGCACCACCCGCATCGGGTTCCAGGGAAGGTCGTAGTTCACGATCCGTCCGGCCTGCTGGAGGTTCACGCCTTCGGAGAGGACGTCGGTCGCAAACAGCAGGTCGTACCGGTCCTCGTCGTGCTTCGAGCCGGCGGTTCGGGGCGCGAAGCCGCCGAGGATCCGCGCCCGCCGGCGCTGGTCCACACCGGTCTTCTTGCCGTGAATCGGCTGATCGGGCAGTCGACCTCGGAAGTCGGAGAGCGGGTCCTCAGGCGCCGCGGCGTCGACGGCCCGTTCCACCCGGCGCTGGAGGTCCCGCACCGTGGCGACGAAGCTGGTGAAGACGATCGTCTTGCGGCGGTCGGAGGGGGCGATGCCGTCGCGGCTGACCTTGCGCGCCTCGGCGGCAATCTCGCGCAGACGGGCCACGAGCCGTTCGGCCTTGGGTTCGTGCGCCTGGTCGGCAGCCGAGGCGGCCAGGGTCTGAAGCCGTTTCAGCAGGGCCAGGTCGGCCCGCACATGGGCGCCCAGGTCGGCGATTCGGTACCCGGAAGCCTCGGCGGCGCCGGACTTCGAGCGGTCGTCCAGCCAGGCGAGGTGCTCATCCAGGTCCTCCGCATCGGACGCGATCCAGTCCCTCAGCGCATCGCCGGTCAGCACCCAGCCGCCGCTCAACGCGTCGAGGAACGCCTCGTGCGAGCGGATCAGCGTGCCCAGGGTCGATCGCAGAGCCGTCGCCGAGGATTCCAGGCACTTGAGCAGGGCGCAGCGGAGCAGGCCGGCGTTCGAGATCTGCGTCCGGTCCCCGCCGCCGCCTTGGCGTCTGTAGGCGTCCGGCGTGTAGCGGGCGAGAATCAGGCAGTCCGGGTCGGCCGCGGCCTTCGCCGTCCTGCCCGGCTGCCCGTTGGCCAACTCGTCCGGCGAGTCCAGCGCGCGCGTCACCGCATCGAGCAGCGCCTCGCCCTTCCAGTCGAGCTCGTAGTCGAGCCGGTGGAGCGTGGGGGTGGGGAACACGATCATCTGCTCGGTACCGTCTGCGCCGCGGAACCGGTCGCCCCGGTAATGCTCCTTGACGAAGCTCCTTGTTCTGCGGACGGTGGTGCGGTCGAGCAGGTCAAACAGGCGCTCGGGCGACAGGGACTCCGGTTCGATTTGTTCGGCCTCCGCGATGTAGCCCCGAATCGAGGGGATGCCGGCGTGGGCGAAGAAGGCATCGTTGCGGATGAAGAGCGACACGAGGGCGTGGAGGTCGCCCAGGCTGTTGTTGACCGGCGTGGCGGTGAGCAGGACGACCTGCTTCGCGTGCTCGCCGCCGACCAGCGCCGCGACCGTCTCGGTCCGCTGCGCCTGCGGGTTCCGCAGGTTGTGCGCCTCGTCGACGACGACCAGGGCGAAGTCGTCGAGCTTCCGCCGCATGCTCGCCTCGTCGCGTTGCCAGGCAATCCGGAGTTCGTCGTAGGACATGCACTGGACCCGGCGGGAGAAGCCGCGGCTCTCGAGGAAGGGCTCCCACATGCTCTCCCTGAGTGCTGCCGGCGCCAGCACGAGGACCCGCTGCCGGTTCTCCTCGGTCGCCCTGCGGATCATCTCGGCGGCGATGAAGGTCTTGCCGAGCCCGACCTCGTCCGCGACCAGGACGCCGCCGTTCGCCTTCAGCAACCTGAGGGCGCGCATCACGCCGTCGCGCTGGAAGGCGGTCAGGTGCAGCTCCTCGGCCAGCGCGTTGTGGTCGTCCGCTTCGAGGTCCCTGCCGTAGAGCTCCCACAACATGCGAAGGAAAACGATCCACGGGGAGTGGGGATCCCAGCGCGAGGCGTAGAGGTCGGCGAGCGGAAACGGCGCCGAACGCTCCCAGAAGTGGCCGAACCAGTCCTGCACGAGATGGGTGTGCTGGCCGGACGGGTAGCCGAGGTTGAGTTCCGCGTTCGTCATCAGCCCGGCGTGGGTCAGGTTCGAGGAACCCGCGAGCACGGCGGGCTCGAACTCGTGCTCGACGAGGAAGGCCTTGCCGTGGAGAAAGCCGTGCTCGTAGCGCCGCACCTCGACGACGGGTGCGCCGCCGGCATCCTCCGAGCGCAGCCACTCGACAAGCCGTCGCGCCGTGCCGTCCGCCTCGCGGGTGAAGCCGGTGAGGTCGCGCTCGGCCGCGAGCCAGGCCTCATGGCGCCTGAGTGCCTGAACAAGTTCGTCGCGGCTGAGCCCGGCAGCCGCCGGCCGCCCGGTCGCGCGGTCCGGTTCCGCGCCCAGCAGCAGCCGCACCCGCGGCGCCCGCTCCAGTTCGTCGAGAAGCAACGCGATGCCGGCCGGATTGACGTAGGCCGTCGCGATGGCGACCTCCGGCGGCGTGCTGAGGGACTCCCGTTTGCCCCGCAGCAGCCGGTTGATTTCCCCCGCCACCGTCTCGCCCCGCTCCGGCCTGTTCGTGGCGAAGACGGGAGGGAAGATCGCGCGGCCTCCGTCCGGGGATGCCGTCACGGTCCGGGACGACATGATGCCGAGCTCGAAGACGCGGCGGCGGAAGTCATGGACCCGCCCGGCGAACCCGTCACGGTCGGGGACGACATGCTGGCGAGCTCGAAGACGCGGCGGCGGAAGTCATGGACCCGCCCGGCGATGCCGTCACGGTCCGGGACGACATGCTGGCGAGCTCGAAGACGCGGTGGCGGAGTCATGGACCCGCTCGGGGATGTCGTCACGGTCGGGGACGACATGCTGGCGGCTTGAAGACGCGGTGGCGGAAGTCATGGTCCCGTCGGGAATGCCGTCACGGTCCGTTCCCCGAACCCGGACCGCGGATCGGCTGATGGGCGGCCCGGTCTCCGCCAGGCAGTCCCAGCCGATCCCGCCAGGCGCGTGCGTGATCGATCACCCGACGGCAGCGCCCGGAGTAGTCCGCGCCGGTGTGAAACGTGTCGTAGATCACCCGCAGGTCCGCGTCGTCGAGCCCGTAGAGCAGCCCGACCACGGCGTCGAGTTCCTCGATCAGGTCGTTCTTCTCGTCCTCCGAGCCGATGGAACCCGCCTCGACCCCGACCGCCGCCGCCCACTCGCGGAAGCCCGAGTGGTCCGGCTCGGCCGTGGCGAGCCGACCCGCGATGTGGATGACCCGATCACGCAGCCGGAGGCCGGGGGAGTCCGGGTACGGATCGTCAAGTTCGGGGCGCGGGATGGGGAGGGAGTTGAAGATGTGGTAAGTCAGGCTGAGTTCCACGACGCGGCGGGCGAACCAGTCGAGCGGCATCGAGCACAGGACGCCGAGGACGTATGCCTCGTCGCGGCAGTCGCCTTGCGGCCAGAGAAGGTAGGGCGCCTTGTCGACGAGGATGGCCGCACCGGGCGCCAGCGCCGCGATCACGGTCCGACTGTTCGTGCGGTTCGTTACGTTGCGATACGCGATTCGAGGCCGGAGCCAAGGCTGGGTGGCTTCATCCTCGGCCCATTCCCGTGGGAACTCGCTGAAGGCGGATCGTCGGTTCCGGTTCCCCCGCACGCGTTTCCGTTGCAGGAAAGTCACGACCTCTTCGGGATTCGCCCAAGCGTAGTAGTTCCCCGTGTCTGGCATCCAGTGCCTGAACGAGCGGCCGCTGAAGACCGGCCAGTCGCCTCGTGGCCTCGTAAGCGCGAAGAACCTCCGGGCGTTTGCCGGCGTCGACTTCGCGGTACGGCCGGGCTCGCCACGAAGATCCTCGTCGATGCGGAAGAAGTTCCGGTCCTTTGAGGCGTGGACGTCCGTCGTCGGTCTGGCCCGCCAACTGGGGGTCGGATCTCGGAGTTGGCTGCTGACGGTGCTGGCGGGCTCCGCTCGACCAGAGGATCGAGATCTGGATCTGAAGGAGCTACGCGGCTCGCTGTTCGCGGTCGAGTATCGAGTATCGAGTATCGAGTATCTTGGGCCGGCTAGCAGATTCCAAAGATGGCTGCAAGCCCAAACGCGGGTGCCGCCTCATCTTGCGGAAGACTCGTAATGCGTCCGCGCTTGGGATCAAGGGCAGCGCGGCAGAGTCGGACCACGCCAGGAACTCACCAACCGGAATCGTGGCCGCGTCTGCTCGCACGCCGGCATGGTAAGCCGAATGGTTGTCGTAGGGGCCGCGCAGCCGGACAACACTGTCGTGGTCCGCGCCTCGTCGGAGACAGACTAGGCCAACCGTGTATCTCGGTTCCATGTCGAACACCCAACGCCCCTTGTTCAGCAGCAGGGTGACGTCGGCGAAGGCGCCGCCATTGAGCACGGTTAGCCGCCACTCCTTGCACCCCTTTTCTGCGAGGGCCGACCTGGGAAGCACGACGCCCACCGCGCCGCCGTCCCGGACCAACTGCCAGAATCGCCAGCAGAAGGCCTTGTAAAGGTCGGGATCGCTCACTCCCATGCCAGGGTATGGGCCCGCCAGCAGCAGCTTCCGGACTGTCTTGGCGGCATCTGCGAGTTTGCCGTACTCCCTGACCAGATCAGGCCGGTCCAGCTTCAGTTGCCGAAGCCTTTTGGCTCGTACGGCAGGCTGGAGGCCCTGATAGCCAGGGAAGCGGAGCGCCCAGAACTCCTGTTCTTCGATCCTGGCCTCTTTCCACGGCGGATTCCCGATCAGTACATCAAAGCCCGGGCGCTCCCGCGTGAACACATCGGGAAACAGTGTGGGCATGTGCGCGGTTCGCAACCGGCGAAGCTCGTTGGCGGTTTCGAGCTGCGTCGGCAGCGCCGCAAGAGCGTCGACATTGAGGCTCCGGGGCAGCTCGGCAACACCCAGCCGGACCGCAACTGCCGCGTCGAACAGGCGGCGCGCCGGTTCGGCTCGCGCCTTCGCGTCCTCCAGGGCCTCGCGGTTGCGCACGACCTCAGCCGTGTCCGCCTCCTGGGCGGCGGCAACCTCGCCAAGCGCTGCGGCCGCTTCGGCCATCGCGTCCTCGATCGGCTGCGAGAAGAAGGACCTCTGCGCATCGCCCCGGTCCGGGTCAAGCACGTCGAGCGCCTCGTCCACGGTGCCGATGCCGGTCAGGGAATCGCCGCAGACGAGGTTGTGGTCGAGCGTCGACATGGGCAGGCCGGGGACGAAGGTGTGGATCCACACGGCGACGCGGGCGAGCTCGACGGCGGTCTCGTTCACGTCCACGCCGTGGATGCAGCGGCGGGCAATCTGGCGGCGGAGCAGGGTTGAGGGTTCGAGTCGGGGGCCGTCGGCACGGGTCGACTGGCCGGGAGGCGCGAGCGCCCGGCGCCGAGTGGCCGAGGTTTCCGGCAACTGCGATGAGTCGCCGCCGCTCGTCGGTCGGTGACCGCCTGGAGCATGACGATGGCCAGCAGCATCTCTGGCCGCCCCGAGCGCCTCCCGCGCCTTTCGTTCCAGCCGGCCGAGCTCGTCGTTCACGCTTGCGAGCGGTCGGTCGGCGAGGAAGCTCCGCATCCCGCGTTCGATGCGGTCGACGGCGGCGATCAGGAAGTGGCCCGAGCCCATCGAGATGTCGGCGACGCGGAAGTCCCAGAAGGCCTCGGCGGCGCCGGCGTGGTCGCCCCGGTCGTGGAGTTGCGCGACGCGCTTCAGGTGTTCGGCGAGTACCGGCTCCAGGGCGTGGTCCAGCAGGTGCTCCACCGCGAACTCGGGCGTGAAGTAGGAGCCGGTCGCCTTGCGCTGGCCGGAGCGGTTGTGGAAGTAGATGCCGCCCTCCGGGACCACGACCTCATCCTTCGGTTTGGCGGGCACGTAGACGCCCTTCCGGTCGACGGCCAGGTCCGTTTCGGCGCGACTCAGCTCGGACTCGAGCAGGCCTTCGTAGATCGTGCCGAACTCGCGTACCGAAAGCGACCGGAAGTCGACGGGGCCGATGTCGCCGTCCGGCGTCTCGTCGACGAGCAGGTCGCGCAAAGCCGGTCCGATGCAGTCGTCGCCGAGTTCGATGTCCACGAGGTCCGTTCCCTCGATGGCGGAAGTCGCGTCCGCGTCGAACAGGCCGCCGTTGTAGGCGGGGATGTCCAGACCGCGGTCGCCCTTGTCGATCGCCCTCCAGATGGTCTGGAGATCGCGCCACAGGGTGGTGGCCCCGGGGTCGAACGTCGAGGCGGACCGGTTGGGGGCGTTCGGCCGGGCCTCGCCATGAGTCGCCGCGGCTGCTTCGCGGGCCGACTCCACGCCGTGCTCGTCGGCTGCGTTCGGCCGGGCCCCGGCATCAGGCGCCGGGCCGCCGGCCGCGGCCGATCCGCGAATCGGCGGTCGAGCAGCGGCCAGCTCAACGGCCGCGGCTACGGTGCTGGAGTCGTCGGTCTGGACGTGTCGATCGGGCCGCCCCGGCCCGGCCTCTCCGGCCCCGGGGTCGCGGCGGGAGACCACAGGTGGAGATCCATCCCCTCGGCGCATCCTCTCGTCGTCGGAGAACGTTGTGGCGAGGCGCTTGAGGGAGTGCCGGTCGAAGCGCTCGTTCCGGCCGTAGGGAAGGAGTCCGCAGTCTTCGGCGTACGCCTGGAAGAGGAGCCTGAAGAAGATCCGCAGACTGAGCCGGTAGGCGTAGCTCAGATCGCCGGATCCTCCCGCACTCCCGTGTCGATCGAGCGCCTCCGCCACGCCGACGGCAAGGCCGGGGACGACCCGCTCGTACACGCGCTGTCGCAGGCGGCCGCCGAGGTCGGCGGCGAACTGTTTCGACCCGGCGAGCAGGTCGGCGACGGTTCCCTCCGGCGCCAGTGCGGCGGCCGAGAAGACGAGCTCCAGGTACGCGGCGTCCTCCGGGAGGGTCGCAGCGAGGTCGAGCTGGAACCAGGTCTCGACCGGGCTCCGGCTGCCGACCCCGGTTCCCGGCTTCGTGGCGTAGAGGCGAATCTGATCGCCGCGGAGCAGGATGAGCCACTGCGCGCCGCGCTTCGAGGCCTTGTCGAGGCCGTAGGCCGCGGGCGACATGCCGAGCCGGCCGCTGCCGGCTTCGAACATCTCCGTGCGTTCGAGCAGAACGGCGACGGCGCGCTGTTCGCTGCTCTGGTCCATCAGGACGAGGGCCTGGTCGAGCCGTTCGCCGATCCGGAAGCCGAGGCAGCGGATCAGGTCCGTGCCGCGGCGGTGGAGCAAGGGCCGGGCCTGGTTCTGCGCTTCGGTCCAGCGTTCCTCGCCCGGCAGGGACCGGACCAGGTAGTGCAGCGAGAAGAGACCGCTGTTCTCCACGCCGGGGCGGGCGCCGTCGCCGTCCGGGGTTTCTGCCGACTGCTTCAGCAGGCCGACGATCCGCCGTCGCGCGGACACTGCGGACGGTTCGTCGAGAGCGGCCTGGAGCATCCGCGCCGCCTGCTCCTCGGGAAGTCGAACCGGAGCCACTGCCGGGTCCGGACCCACCACGAGAACCCTGGGTGGATCGCCGGCCGCACTTCGGCCCCTTGAGCTCACCCGCCCGCCGAGCCAGCGGCGGTGGAGCGGGGCTTCGTCGCCGTGGTCGGTCAGAAGGCTCGGCTGCGCCTGGCGAACCCTGCGCGCCTGCCCGGCGCCAGCGGTTGCGGCGCCCTCGACTGGCTGGCGCTCCGCGGGCGGGTCCGACCGCCAGGCAGCGCCAGCAGCCGCCTCGCTCGAGTCCGGGCGACCGCCTGGCGTCTGGACAGGTGACGCCGCGGGTTCCCTGATCGTCCCCGCTTCCGATGCGCCCGACCTGTCCTCGGACGACGAAGGCCGGATCACGGTAACGAGCGGAAACGACTTCCTGCCCAGCCGCCAGCGGTGCAGTTCGCGGAGTTCGGAGATCGCCGGGTCGCCGGCGCCCGGCCGTTCCGCGATCAGGACTTGCAGCTCGGCCCCCTGCGGGTCGTCGCCGATGACGACCTCGGCACGGGCATCCAATGCCGCCGTCGCGCCGGCATCCAGGCGAACCGTGATCCTGCGCTTGCCGCGAAGCTCACTGAGAGGCGAATTGGACATCTCGTAGCGTAGGCTGACGGCGGAGCCTACAGGAAGTTCCGATGCGGAGGACTACTTGACGCGACGACTGCGGCCGAGCCAACCTGTTCGGCGAAGGAGGATTGACGCACTGTGACGGTTGTTCTGGATTGCGCCTCTTTTCGAGATGCCTTGACCGTGAGTACACCGACCTACCGCGTTCTGCAGCGAATCCCCGTGGAGATCAGAAGAGTCGATATCGGCGACTTCGAAGCCTCGTTCCGAGCCGCGAACATCGCGATCTCCGGCAGCGACAGCCACGATGCCCTGCAGGCCCTCGTGGTTGAGATCCTGGACACCTTCGACTTGCTCCTCGAGGAGCACAAGTTGGGGCCAGACGCTGCCGAGCAGCGTCGGATACTCAGCCAGTACCTTGCCAGGACGTAGCGTGCTCACCGCCGATTCGGCGGTGCGCGATCGGACCGCCCGGCCCCGCAGCTGCTCTTTCCCGCGCTGCGGTAGCCCGCGGTATCAGTTCTCGCGCTGCGACGTCAGTTCAATCTGCTTGTAGCCGCCCTTCCGCCTGAAGTGAATGATCAGGTAGAGGAATCCGAGCGCCATGAACACCGGTATGGCCGCGGTGATCCGCAGGGCGGTCTGGCCGCCGTGGAAGGACGCATCGCGTACCGCCTGCTCGTCGGGGGGCAGCTCGATGCTGAAGTCCTTCGCCTTCTCCATGACCGGACCGGCCTTGGAACCGTCGAGGCCCTGGACGGGGGCGAAGAACAGGAAGCTGTTCGTGCCGTCGGCCTTGTACTCCTCGTAGACGGCGGGCGCGTTCGCCTGCAGATTGTTCGAGGCGTGCCGGTCCTGCAGGTAGCCGATGCCCGGGCCGCCGAGAAGCCCCGCCGAGAGCATGCCGACGCCGCCGACGGCGCCCAGGGTGAGGGCGCCGCCCTTGGGGAAGCGCTCGGAGACGACGGCCAGCATCGTCGGCCAGAAGAAGGCCTTGCCGGCGCCGTAGATCGTCGCGGCGATCATCACGGTGACCGCGCCGGCGAGCGAGCCGAGCGAGTAGAGGCCGATGGCGGCGACGCAGGCGCTGACGAACAGCAGCCCGAGGGGGTTGATCCGGTGGACGATCGGGCCGGCGAAGAAGCGCAGCACGAACATCAGGATGGAGGTGTAGAGGAGGATGAAGAGCCCCTTGCCGCCGAGCACCGTGTCCATGATGTTGACGATCCAGCTGTCCGTTCCGAGCTCGACGTAGCCGATGCAGACGTGGAGCACGAGCAGGAAGAGCAGCATCGGCGCGGCGAACTCCTTGACCATGTCGATGAACTTGACGCCCGCGGCCGCCGCCTCGGACCTGGGGAACTTCTCCTTGACCATCATCAGGACGTAGATGAGGGTCGGGACGAGGTAGAGCGCGAGGACGATCTCCCAGCGCACGCGGCCGATCAGGCCGATCCCCAGGAGCGAGCCGGCGATCAGGCCGGCGGGCCAGCCAGCGTGGAGGATGTTCAGGTAGTGGGTCTTCTCCTTGGGGTACAGGGTCGCGACCAGCGGGTTGATCACCGCTTCGCAGATGCCGTTCGCGACCGCGAAGATGAAGACGCCCCAGAACAGGCAGAAGTAGGCCCCGGCCCGGGCAAGGTCCGGGTCCGTGTCGATTGCTCCGTTGTAGACGAAGGTGGCCGCAAGGGCGATGATGACCGACAGCACGTGCAGAACGCCGGCGCCCATCAGGAACGGCTTGTAGCCGTAGCGGTCGAGGAAGGCGCTGGCCAGGAGAATGACGAGTCCGAAGCCGACGAAACCGCCGCCGGTGATCTGTCCGAGTTCCGTCTGGGTGAAGCCGAACTCCGTGCCCCACTCCAGGAGGAGGCCGCCCCGGACCGCCGTGCCAAGTCCGGCAACCAGGATGGTGAGGAAGCTCGCGATCAGTAGCTTGGTCTTGTTCATTGGCCCTCCTGGAGCCGGTCCGTTTGGTTTGGGGTCCTATGGCCCGAGCGTGAAGCCGGGCAGGCGAACGATCTCGCCGCCCTTCGTGGCGGACTCGTGCGCGCAGATTCCGACGCAGGTCCAGTTGGCGCTGGTTGTCGCGTTCGGCCAGGGATCGCGGTCGGCGCGAAGCGCGCTGAGGAACTCGTGGACCAGGTGGGGGTGGGATCCGCCGTGGCCGCCGCCCTGGATGAAGGAGAGGTGCTCCGCGTCGTGGATTTCCTGCGGCAGGGTGAAGTGGCGGATCTCCTCGGGCAGGAGGTGCGCATAGTCCGGCACGTCTGTCTTCTCCGGGATCTCGTGCTCGGGTTTCTTCGCCGTGTGCAGGACGTGCGGTTCGTTCTCGATCAGGGTCCACTCGAAGCTCTTCTTCGTCCCGTAGACGTCGAAGCTCTCGCGGTACTGCCGGGCGACGTCGTAGAGGAAGCGCCAGATATGCGCAGTGAGTTCGCGATCCTTGAACTTGATGTGGCAGGTCTCGACGGCGAAGCGGTTGCCCGACTTCTCGGCGATGTCGGAGCGGACCGAGCCGGAGCCGAAACAGCTCACGCACTCGGCCAGTCCGTCGACCAGGCCAAGGCACGGGCTGACGACGTGGGTCGCGTAGTGCATCGGGATCATCCGCTCCCAGTAGGACGGCCAGCCGTCCATGTCCTGCGGGTGCGAGGCGGCGAGGTGCTGGATTTCGCCCAGCTCGCCCTTCGCGTACAGCTCCTTGATGAACAGGAACTCGCGGCTGTACACGACCGTCTCGGCCATCATGTACCTGAGACCGGTCTCCTCGACTTTCTCGACGATCTTGCGGCAGTCGTCGACGGTCGTCGCCATCGGCACGGTGCACATCACGTGCTTGCCGGCGTCGAGCGCGGCCAGCGACATCCAGGCGTGGTCGGGAATCGGCGTGTTGATGTGAACGTAGTCGACGGCCGGGTCGGCCAGCGCGTCGTCGTAGTCCGTGTAGCGATGCTCGATGCCGAACTGGTCGCCGACCTGGTTCAGCTCCGATTCGTCGCGGCGGCAGATCGCGTGGACGTTGACGCCGGGGTACGCCTGGTAGATGGGGATGAACTCGGCGCCGAAGCCGAGTCCGATCATCGCGACGTTCGTCATTTCGGTGTCCTCGGGAACCTGGCTCAGGGCGGCCTCAGGGGCCCTGAGGGTTCGTCTCTTCCTGGGCGGTCATCAGGTACGCGACGAGGTTCGTCACTTCGTCGTCGTCGTACCCGTCGAGCAGTCCCTCCGGCATCATCGAGAGCGGGAAGTAGTCGTGCGACTGGATGTCCGAATGGGGGATGACGATCTCGTCCTGGCCGACGACCCGCAGCGTCATCGCTCGGGCGTCCTTCGTCGCCACGGTGCCTGAGTAGGTGCGGCCGTCCCGGGTGGTCACCATCAGGGTCTGGTAGGCGTCCTGCATGTCGCCGCTCGGGTCGATGATGTTCGTCATCAGGTAGTCGAGCTCGGTGCGGTTGGAGCCGGTGAGGTCGGGTCCGATCATGCCGCCCTCGCCGAACATCTGGTGGCAGACGCCGCAAAGCTCGCTGAACATCTGCTCGCCGTGAGCCGGGTCGGCCGCCGCTATCGCCTCGTCGTTCAGCATCGTCGTGTACTTCGCGATGGCGGCGGTCTTCTCGCTGGAGACCCGGGTGATCGGTCCCCAGACCTCTAGGAAGCCGCTGCCGACGACCCGGTGGAGCTGGCGGGCGACGTAGGCCGGCACATCGCGTCGGGGGATGTCCTCGCTCTTGATCGCGCCCATCAGCACCCGGCCGTAGATGGGCCGGGACGACAGCGTCTGCACCGCGGCGAGCTTCTCGTCCGAGTTGAAGGCGCCGTAGTGGCCCAGCAGCAGGAACGCGGATTCCCAGCCGCCGTCGAATGCGGCGTAGGCCCGAATCGCGGCGAGGCGCAGCTCCGGCACTTCCAGCAGGGCGGGGAGCCGCTCGAAGAGCTCCGAGTGCTGCTGGTCGGCGAGGCCGCGGATGGCCCCCCGCCGGTCTTCGGCCGGCGCGCTCTCGTCGTCGAGCGTGGCGAGGAATCGACGCGCGACCTCGACGCCGCCGAACTGCTCGTCGACTTCCTCGGCGAGGTCGGCGAGCGACTTGTCTCTCTTCAACTTGCGGTAGGCGGAAGCCCAGTCCTCCGGCCGGTCGAGCTCGAACTGGCCTTCCAGCCCGTCCCGCATGCCGCGCAGAAGCGCGGGTCGGGCGTCGGACCGGTCGTCGATGGAGGTGACGAGGAACTCGAGCTGGTTCGCGGCGACGGCGCGGCGCGCGATGTTCTCGGAGAGCATCGGGATCCGGGAGGTCCGGGCGAGCCGGAGCGCGCGCTGGGGGTCTTCCGGAACCAGGGGCTCGAGGCCGAACCAGATCATCTTGGGGATGTTGTGGTCGTCCGCGTCCTCGCCCTTCGTCGCCAGGTGCTCGGCGATCGGCCACCGCACCTCGTGCTCGACGCGCTGGAGGGCTGCCGCCAGGTACAGGCGGACCACGGGGGAGGCGTCGCGTTCGGCCAGTTCGATGAACTTTTCCGTTGCGGCAGCCGGCGCGTCGTGATCCTCGGTCAGGAGCTGGATCGCCCAGGCGCGGACGTGCTGATCCTGGTCGTCGAGTGCTTCGGTCAACTGGTCTGCAGTGAAGCCGCCGGTCACGTGGAGCGCCCACATGGCCCGCAGACGGAGGTCGCCGTCCGGGTTGGACGCGAACATCTCATGCAGCGCGTCGTGCACCGAGGCGTCGACTTCGCCCTTGGCCGCGCGGCCCTGGAGGACGACCCGCGCCCGGCGCGCGTGCCAGGAACTCTTCGAGAGTTGCAGTTCGACCAGCTTCTCGTTCGACATCGCCTTGACGTCGTCGTAGCGGCCCTCCCAGTCGTCCGCGCGGGACTGCTCGGGAGCGATGCGGAAGATGCGCCCGGTCTCCTTGTGCTGGACGTCGTTGCCGCAGATGTCCGCGTCGTGCCAGTCGAGGACGTAGACGTCGCCGCCTGGTCCGATCTCCATGCTGAAGCCGACCCACTGCTTGTTGTTGGCGAGCAGGAAGTCCTCGCCGTGGCTGGCGACGAAGCCCGAACCCCTGGGTTTGAGCTCGTCGGAGAGCACCGCGTGCTCGTGGATGTTCGCCATGAACAGCCGGCCGTAGTGCTCCTCGGGGAAGGCGTCCGACAGGTAGACGCGAGCGCCGCCGTGGGCGGACCGGTGCCGGTGGTCGACGATCGTGCGGATGTCGCCGTAGACGTACGGATTGAAGTGCGAGCCGCCCTGCCGGTGGTAGATGCCGCCGGGGACGACGTGGAACAGGTGGGGGATCACGCAGGCGGTGATGAAGATCTGGCCCTTCGCGTCGTAGTCGATGCCCCAGGGGTTGCTGAAGCCGTGGGCGACGACCTCGAACCGGTCCTTGGTCGGGTGGTAGCGCCAGACGCCGCCGTTGATGTCGACCCCGTCCGCTTCGAAGAGGTCGTCCGGGAAGGGATCGTTGTGGCCGTAGATCGTCTCCTCGGGGCCCGGCTTGCGAATCCTGGAGGGCGTCGCGAACCCTTCCAGGCCGTAGAGCCAGCCGTCGGGCCCCCAGTGGAAGCTGTTGATCGTCTCGTGACGGTCCCGGATGCCCCAGCCGGTCAGCAGGATCTCGGCGTCGTCCATGTCCGCCGCGTCGTCGCCGTCGCGGTCGGGCAGGTAGAGCAGGTGGGGCGGGGCGCCGAGGAAGACGCCGTCGAAGCCGACCGCCAAGGCCGCCGGGAAGGGGATGCCCTCCGCGAAGACCTTCTTGCTGTCGGCTGTCCCGTCTCGATCCGTGTCCTCCAGGATCAGGATGCGGCTGTCGCCCGAGCCGGAGAAGCCGCGGCCGCGGGTCTCGTAGTCGCGGTTCTCGGCAATCCACATGCGGCCGCGGTCGTCCCAGGCGAAGGCCATCGGCTGGGTGATCATCGGCTCCGAGGCCCAGGCGTTGACCTGGAATCCGTCGCGCACCGTCATCGCCGCGACCGCCTCTTCCGGGGTCAGGAACTTCTCCTGCTTCGCCTCCTGCTGGGCGATGCCCCAGAGCGACGCGGTGGAGTAGGCGTCTTCGGCCGCTCCCGTGTACTCGTGCCAGTCCTCGGTCAGTTCGAGATCGTTGAGTTCGCCGGTGTAGACGATGAGCCGGTGGCGGATGACCTCGGTCACGCCCTCGGGGATGTGCCAGTCGCCCATCCGCGCCCGCGTCGGGCCGACGCCGAGCTGGCCGTCGACGCGCCAGGTCTGGGGGTAGCCGGCGTTCATCGGGTGGTCGAAGATGGCGACGTGGAGGAAGTCGTCGCGGCCCTCGACCTGCATGCCGACGTCGACCCACATCGCACGCTGACCTTCGGCCTGCCTGTTGCGCTGGCGGGCCGCGTTGACCGCCTCGCCGGGAATGTCCTTGTGCCAGGGCATGCGCAGGAACATGCCGCCGTAGGACATCTCGTTGATCGAGACGTCGGTGTGCGCCTCGCCGGCCCATTCGAGATCGAGGATGAAGCGGTCTTCCTCGGCCCGCATCGTCCAGTTCTGGGTCTCCGTCATCAAGGCGTTGCCGTCGGCGTCGAGCATCCCGTAGACCGTCTGCCACTGCACCTCGGACCCGGACTCGGTGACCACGGTGGCCGAATCGCGGCGCCAGTAGTCGCCGCCCGGGTTGTGGAAGTAGTCCCGGCCGACCGCCTTGGCGATGTCCTCCGGCTTGTCGCGGCGATAGAACCACTGGCGGAGCGTGTCCTCGTCCATCGGCTCGCCGTTGACCCGGGTGAAGCCCCAGTAGAGCCCGGTCTGGTGGGGGTGGTGGCCCGGGCTGTACTGCGTCGCCAGCCCCTTGCCGTCCGGGGCCGCGATCGGGTGCAGGAACGGACGGTGCTCTGCGCCGGCGTTCTGGGTGACGATGGGTTCGTCTTCGCCCTCGCGGTAGATCGCAATCGAGCCGGTCTCCCCGTCCTGGACTGCGCGGAGCGGGACCGTGTTTTCGGACTCCCGGGCTTGCGCTCCTTCGGCGCCGGTGCTCTGGGTGCAACCGATGCCGAGCGCCGCAAGAACGACTGCTGCGAATGCCAACGTGGCCGGACCTCTCATGCCGGACTTCCTCCATAAGACGCGAAGGTCTGTGGTTGAGACAGGCGGGCATCCTATCGTCCCCGAAGATCGCAGGATTGGTCGGGTCTTCGCGCGGCTTCGGCGACGCCGAGAGGTTCCTTGACCATCTCGCCCCGGGGCGTAGGCGTAGCGGGCTTCACGGTTGGCCAGGGCAGGCAGGCCGATGCGCTCGTGGATTCCCTTGTCGAGGTAGAGCCGCCTCGACATCTCCCCGGAGTCCTGGGCGCCACTCCGCCGCGTCTGTGCCGGAGAGCTCGCCGCAGGGGAGGGGAAACGCTCAGACAGCTCGACGTCGCAGTACCCGCTGCCAGCGCGGTGATCCCAAGACGAGCGGCGATGCGTTCTTCATGGGCTACATTCTCCAGGTTGTCTTCGATCGTCGACCGGGCGATCCGCCGATCTCAAGGGGCCGACCTTCCAGGTTCTCTTCAAGAGCAGCGATGCGGTCAGGCGACCCGCCCGGCCGGCGAGTTCTTCGCGGAAGCGGTCGGCGGCGGTCGAAGACGACGCGTCCCCATTCTGCGAAATCGCCTTGACAAAGGAGCCGCAATGACCGATGTCGCGATAGCCGATCCGGAACTCCACACGGGCGATGAGGCAGTCCTTCGCCAGGCCGCGTTCAACCCGCAGGTGCGCAAGTACTGGTTGCTGACGGGAGCGTTGATCCTGACGGCTACCATCGTCGGCATCCCGCTCCTCATCTTCTGGTTCCCCATCGGCTACGCGCTCACGGGGAGGTACATGGAGCGCCTCCGCTGTGTGCTGACGGAGAAGAACCTCCACGTTGCGCGTGGCGTGCTGGTGCGGCAGGAGAAGACGGTTCCCCTGGACAAGATCACGGACTTGGCGATGTCCCACGGGCCGATCATGAGGTCCCTGGGGCTGCGCGGACTCTCGGTCGAGACGGCCGGACAGTCCGGGCCGGGCAGCCTGATCAAGCTGGTCGGCATCGAGGGAACCGAGGAGTTCCGGGCAGCAGTCCTGGCGCAACGCGAGCGCGTCGGAGGATCGGGAGGAGCATCGGCGGCTCCGTCACCTGCGGCCGCGGCTGCGGGTGAAGCGGCGGTGGAGTCCGGCAAGCTGCTGACGGAGATCCGGGACGCGCTGTTGCGGATCGAAGGTCGGCTGGCCGGCAACTCCGGAGGATAGGGTGCCGCGACCGGCGTGACGCCGGTGCAGAAGCCAGGAACCCCTCAGGAGGCGACCATGACCGAGAACCGCCAGATCATCATCGATTCGCTGCCGACGGACCGGCTCGAGCCGGGCAACTACGCGCTGCGCACGGTGGAGGCGCCCGTGCCGGGCGACGGGGAAGTGTTGTGCCGCACGCTGGCGATCACGATCGGGGCCGGCCAGCGGGCCGGACTCCAGGGCAGCGCGAGCTACGCGGGAGCGCCGCGCGCCGGAATGGTGATGGGCGGCACGGCCGTGGCCCGGGTCGAGGCGTCGAACGACGGCGGGGCGCCGGTCGGCGCGCTGGTCGTCTGTCCGGCCGGTTGGCAGGACTACTCGGTCCATCAGGCGGCGAAGGTGCGGATCGTCGACGAGCGGGGCGGCAGCGGCGGCGACCCGGCCCATCATCTTGGCGTCTACGGCACGAACGGGCTGACCGCCTACTTCGGGCTGTTCGACGTCGGCGAGCCGAGGGAGGGTCAGACGGTCCTGGTCTCGGCGGCCGCCGGTTCCGTCGGGCACCTTGTGGGCCAGATGGCGAAGATCGCCGGCTGCCGGGTCGTCGGCGTTGCCGGCGGCGAGTCGAAGTGCCGCCTGCTAACCGAGGAGCTCGGCTTCGACGCTGCCGTGGACTACAAGAGCCCCAACTTCCGGCTCGAGTTCAAGGAGGCGTTGCCCGAGCGCATCGACATCTACTTCGACAACACGGGAGGCGAGGTTTTGGGCGGCGCGTTGCGACGCATGAGAGTCGGTGGCCGGATCGTCTGCTGCGGCGTGGTTTCGCAGTACGACACCTCGAATCCGTCGCCGGGGCCGCGCGGTGTGCCGGGCCTGTTGATCAACTTCCGCGTCCGCATGGAGGGCTTCCTCGTCTTCGACTACGCCAGGCGCTATCCGGAGGCTTGGGGCCGGATGCGCGAGTGGGTCGAGGCCGGCAAACTGGTCCCGAAACAGGACGTTTTCGAAGGCCTGGAGAAGGCGCCGGAGGCGTTCGTCGACCTGCTGGCGGGCGGCAACGTGGGCACGCGGATCGTGCGGGTGGCGTCGTGACGCCCTCCCTCATGCCGTCCTCCGGCGGGGGTCCGTCTGCGCGGAACTGGTTGCGTGCAGGCAGGACGGCGGTGGTCGTTGCCGTGGCGGCGTGGGCGTGCGCTGGCTCTGGTGAGAAGGGCACGGATGCGGGACGGTCGGCCGAGGAGCTGCTCGAACAGGCGCGCGCCATTCACGAGCGCGTACTGGTTCTGGATGCCCACGCGGACATTGAACTTCCCGGCGCGCCGTCTCCCTACGTCGGTGACGACGGGCTGTCCCAGGTCGCGCCGGCCAAGCTGCACGCGGGCGGAGTCGATGCGGTCGTCATGGCTGTCGCGGTGGGCTCCGGACCGAGGACGGCGGAGGGCTACGCCGCGGCGCGGGCCAGGGCGGACGAGGAGGTTGCGGCGGTCGTCGCCTTGGCCGCGGACCCCGCGAACGAGGCGGTGGTCGCCCGGTCGGCCGATGAGATCGTCGCTGCCCACGAGCAGGACAAGGTGGCCCTCGTTCTCGGCTTCCAGAACGGCATGATCCTCGGTACGGACGTCTCGGCTCTGGACGACTTCTACGCTGCCGGAGCGCGGGTGTTCGCGCTCACGCACCTGGGAAACAACGACTTCGCCGACTCGTCGCGTCCCGTCTTCGACGCGGCGACGGGTACGCACGAACCGCCCGAGCACGGGGGACTTTCCGACCTGGGTGTCGCTGCGATCCAGCGGATCAATGCCCTTGGCGGCGTGGTCGACGTGTCCCAGTTGTCGCGGGACGCGGTGTTGCAGGTGCTCGAGACCTCGACGGCGCCCGTCATTGCCAGCCACTCCAACGTGCGGCAGCTCACCGAGGCCACCCGGAACCTGACCGACGAGGAGATCGACGGCATCGGCGCGATGGGCGGCGTGATCCACCTGTGCCCGTTCCGGGGTTACCTCTTCGACTCGGCGGATCAGGCGTTGGACCAGGCGATTCGGGAGGCGCGGCGCGAAGCAGGCGTCCTGGAGGACTACCTCTATCCGTTCGAGTTGTACTGGGAGATCGACGATCCGGGCGCCCGCTCCGCCTTCACCCAAGCGATCAGCGATCTCCTCGGCCCCGGCAGCGTGGACTCGATGCTCGATCACCTCGACTACATCGTCGACCGGATCGGTGTCGACCATGTGGGCATCGGGTCGGACTTCAACCACGGCGGCGGAGTCGAGGGGTTCGCCGATGCCAGTCAGGCTTCGGGAGTCACCGTGGGTCTGCTCGAGCGCGGCTACAGCGAGGAGGACATCGCGAAGATCTGGGGCGGCAACTTCATCCGGGTCCTGCGCGCCGCGGAGGCCGGCGGGGCTTCGGCCGAGCAGGCCGGGAAACGCGGTGCAGCGGGTCGTCCTCTGGCTGGACGATGACCACGCCGGAGACATGACCGGACAGCGGGTCTCCGACACCGGAGAAGGGCGTCTCCCCGGAGAGGCGTTCTACGGCTGCTCCGTGTACTTTTCTCCGGCCTCCACCGCGAGCGGCAGCCGGTTGCGCGGTGTTGCCAACGGACAGGTGGCGAACTCGCTGAAGGCGCAGGGCGGGTTGTAGGCCTGGTTGAAGTCGAGGACGGTGACGCCGTCCGGGCCGGGCAGAGAGACTTCCAGGTAGCGGCCGGCGGGATAGGTCGTGTCGCCGGTCGTGTGGTCGGCGAAGACGATGAAGAACTCATCGCCCGATCGGTAGGCCTCCAGCGACAGGGACTGGCCTTCGGCCTGGAACTCCAGGATGCCGGGCGCGGTCGGTTCCCAGCCGAGGCCCTCGACGACGGTGGCGACGCGGATCGTCCGGGGCTCGGGATAGGCCTCGAAGCGCGCTTCCAGGCGCCAATCCGGATCGGTCGGATAGGACTCGATCCCGGCGAAGGCCGTGACCGCGGGGTGGTCGTAGTCGCGCAGCCGCACGCCCAGCCGGTCCATCCGCCGAATCACGGTCCAGGCCAGTGAGCCGTGGGTGAGGAGGGTGGGGCCGTTCTCCTGATCGTCCGTCAGGAGCATCCCGGTGAAGGCTGATCCGCCGTGGAACACCTCGACGCCGGGTTCGGTCCGGAACGTGACCTGACCGTTCTCCACCACGAAGTCGCCCAGCTTTGCCGGCGCCGACCCCTCGGGTGCCACGAGGTCGTTGCCGACGCCGGCGCCGAAGCTGTTTTCGCCCTCCTTCAGCCAGTGCAGGCCGACCAGATTGAGCCAGCCGTCGGGACCCTTGAGACTTGCCAGCCGTTCGGCGCGCCACTCCGCGACGATCTTCTCGTACGAGGCGGTCTCGGGCGTCTGGCCTGCGGCCCCCGGAGCGAGGGTCGTTGCGAGGGCGAACGCCGATCCGAGGACCGATCCGAGTAGTTGGCGCGCCGAGATCATGTCGTGCGCGGGAGTTCGGCTGATACGGAAGGCAGCAGACGAGGACGTGCAAGCTGCAGGAGCTTGCGAGCCGGTTTCAGCACCGGGACGAACCAGCCGCCCCGCAGGCCGTTGCGCCGCCAGGCCAGGAACGCCTCGCGGTTCCCCTGCAGGATCGCCGCGGCGGAGGCGGTGGAGGTGCCGCCGGGCGCCATGTGGACCAGCACCCGATCCAGGTGCACCGCGCGAATGCGGCGCCTGAACAAGAGCCGCAGCATCAGCTCGTAGTCGGCGGCGATGGGGAACCGGGTGTCGAAGCCGCCGTGCTTCTCGTAGGTGCGCCGACGGACGAAGAAGGTCGGGTGCGGGGGCATCCAGCCGGCGTGCCAGGCGGCCCGCGAAGGGGCGCCGGCCTTCCAGTGGCGCACGGTGCGGCCCTGCTCGTCGACGTACGTCTGGTCGCCGTAGCAGGCCTCGACCGCGGCGTCCTCGAACGCGCACAGCACGTCGCGGAACACGAACTGGTCGCTGTACCGGTCGTCGGCGCACAGGATGCCGACGACGTCGCCCGTCGCCCGGCGGATGCCCTTGTTCATCCCGTCGAAGATGCCGTCGTCCGGTTCGCTGATCAGGGCCGCGATGCGGTGCCGGTACCGGTCCAGGATTGCCGGCGTGCCGTCCGTGGAGCCTCCGTCCACCACGATCAGCTCGAGGGTGTGCTGATGCCGCTGCGCCAGGACGGAGTCGAGCGCACGGGCGACGCGGGTGTCGTTCAGGACCGGTGTGACGATGGAGATCTTCACGGCGTGTCCAGGACTCTACCCGAGAGCAGCCGGGTCGGAGGTTCCCGTCAGCCGGCAGGCCGCGAGCGTTCGGCCGGCGTGGGCGCTATCCTGACGAGGGTCGGGACCGCTAACCTTCGACAGCTGCTGGCCGGGTTGGCGCGACGCCGGGATTCGCGCGGGCAAACAACGCCCCGGGCTCCTTTCCCGCAGCGCGGCCACGACCCGAGCCCGAACAGACCGGAGACGACACGCACTGTCATGGTGGAGCAGATCAACGCCCGCTGGTGGTTCGCGCTGAACGGTCTGATCCGGCGCGGCATGGTGCGCGGCGCGCCCGGATTCGGCGACTCGAAGATCGTGGTGACCGAGTACCCCAAGTCGGGAGGAACCTGGGTCAGCCAGATGCTGGCTGCTTACCTCGACATCCCGCATCCGCGCAACCGGCTGCCGCCGCGCCGGCGATGCGTCGTCCAGGGCCACTTCATGGACGCCGCCGGCGCCAACGACATCGTCGTCGTCTGGCGCGACGGTCGCGACGTGACCGTCTCCTACTACTACTACGCGCTGCTGGAGACGCCGACGACGCGCAGCTCCTGGACGCAGATGCACCGGCGGCGCCTCGGAATAGACGACGTGCACGACGTGCACGACGTGCAGCGCTACCTGCCGCGGTTCATCGAGTACTGCTTCACCAGCGGGCCGGTGCGCGGCATGACCTGGACGAGCTTCGCCGACGCGTGGCGGCGTCGGACCGACTGCGTGACGACCAGCTACGAGGCGATGACGGCGGATCCGAAGCGCGAGATGACGAGAATCCTCGACCGGACGGCCCGCGTTGCGCGCCGGGAGGGGCGCACGAACGGGCGCCGCGCGTTGGTTTCCGAGCCAGCAGTGCCCGTCGACGGGGCCCGGCTGGATGCCTGCATCGAGCGGTTCTCGTTCGAGAAGCTCACCGGCCGCAAGCGGGGCGAAGAGGACGTGCGCGACTTCGTCCGCAAGGGAATCGTCGGCGACTGGAAGAACAAGTTCACCAGGGAGGCGCGGGAGGTGTTCGACCACCACGCCGGCCGGACGCTGATTGACCTGGGCTACGAACCCGACCGGTCCTGGGTGGAGGACCCAAACACCCGGCGACCGCCGCCGCGCCCCCATCGCCTCGGGGAACGGCCTCGACGCCGGCCAGGCCGTTCCTGATTCCCCGGAGACAGCCCATCGTCCTCGCCGTGCACGGTCCGCAGACGGTGCGTCGGCAAGACCGTTCCAGAGTCGGGAACTTCGGTGACTGAAGTGAGGAAACCACTCCGGAATCGGCAACTCCGCACCGGCACGGCTCTCGACCCTCGGAAACATGAGGGCCTCCCGCCCGCGCCCAGCGTGGAGCGCTGGACTTTGGAACGGCCCTGCGGTGCGTCCGACCCTGTCTTGACGGAGCGGCGGCTGGTCCAATAGGGTTCTTTCGTGGCGGCGGAACCTCACGATTCGTCTGCCGTCCCCCCGAGCGAGGACCCGCCGGGCGAGGTGCTCCTTCGAGACCATGTTCGCGCTCTGAGGGCGTGGCGGCTTGAGATTCTCCTGGCCACCGGTGTGGCGACACTCCTGGGCGCCCTGATCGCGCTCATTCTGAAGCCGGAATACGAAGCCACGGCGACTGTGGCCATCGTTCGAAGCGGGGCCGACTCCTTCGATGTGGACCGGGAGGGCCACGTTGTTGCCGATCTGGTGCGCAGGGATGTGAGGGATGTTCCCGTGCCGCAGCGGATGGCGCTCCTGGGGCTCGTCCACCACACCTCCGTGGCGCGCGCGGTGGTTGAAGCCGTGGGCGACCGACTCACCGAGGACGAGCGCGATCTCCGGAAGCTCCTCGAATCGGTCTCCGCGCCAATAGCCCTGGCGATCCAGCAGCGCAATCTGATCTCCATCAAGTACGCCGCCGACACGCCGGAGAAGGCGGCGGATGTCGCCAACGCCTGGGCGGAGGCCTATGTGCGCGAGGTGAACAGCCTGTACGCCCTGATACCCACCGGAGGGCCGGCGATGGCCGCGAATCTGTCCCGGGCGCAGGAAGCCTACGCGAATGCGCAACGGAATCTGGAGTCGTTCATCGCCACCAGCGAAGAGGAGTGGCTGCACCAACGGATTCTGGAGCTGGAGCGGGACCTCGACATCCGGCAGGTGTATCGCCTGCTGCTGGTCGACGCGCAGAATCTGCTTGCTCAGATCAAGGGAGGGGGCGAAGCCGCCGGCGCCTCGAACGCGATGGCGATCATGCTTCTCAAGTCCCAGGTCTTCTCATCCTCCGTCTGGAGCGAGCCCCTTCTGGATCTTCCAGATCTTCGGGGCTTTCGGGGCTTTCGGGGCTACGGAAGTCCTCCGGGCTACGGGAGCCTGAGCATCGAAATTGCGCCCGGAGCGGAAACGGATGTGGCCGGCCAGGTCGCCGACGTGGAAACGCTGATCGAGATGCTCCGGGAGCGGCTCCGTCAACTCGACGCGCCGGCTCTCTCCGGCGACCGCCCCGGCGCCAAAGTCGAGGAAGAACCGAGTGAGTCGGCAGTGCCTGGCCCGCCGATGAGCGGACTGGAGCGGAACCTGCAGTTGCTTCGGGCCAGGTGGAGTGCGGTGCAGGCGACCCTTCGGCAACTCACGACGGAGCGCGATCTTCGGCTCAACGTCGTGGCCGCCATGCGCGAGGCCGATACGGAACTGCGTCTGGCGCACCTCATCTTCACGGAAGAGGTCCGCCTCGGCTCGCCGGCCATCCCGCCGGAGCGCGAGAACCGGGTCCTTCGCGTCATGATGGGTGCAGCCACTGGCGCCGTTCCGGGACTGTTGGGGTCGGTGCTCTTCGCGCTGGCGGCGAACTTCCTGGGCGTGCGTCCGTTCTTCGGACAGCGCGTGGCAAGAGCAGCATGACTCTTCTCATCCGCTCCACGAGCCCACAGCGTGAGACCTTCGAGAGAATGACGAAGGACTGTTGCGGAGACGCTCGGGTAGGCCTGGCAGGTGGTTCGGGCGAGTGGCGTGAGCGACGGTGCTCGGAGACCGGCCCGGTCCCTGTGGTTCCGGTTGGCAGCCCGTGGCAGAAGTCCGCGTCGCGGGACGCGGGCGCCCGCGGCGTCGGATCGGTTGGAGCTGCGCGCCGGGCGAGCCCGGCGCGGACGGCGACCGGTACGATCCGGGTCCGGTGACTCCGGCTGTCTACCTGATCGTCGGGGCGCTGCTGGCGGTGCTCGCCATGCTGGCGGTGCGTTGGCGGGAGAAGACCCTGATCACCCCCGGGGCCCTGTTGCTGGGGTTCTACGGCGTCCACTGCTTTCTGGACCCGACGCTGCGCTACCTGGGAATCCACCCCAACGGGTTCAACCTGCTGACCTGGGAAACGCTGACCATCTACAACGTTCTGTGCTACGGCGCTCTGGTGGTCGGCTACCTTCTCCCGTGGTGGCCGCTGCACCGCGACAAGGAGCGCTACATCGCGGTGCGGCCGGCGCGCATGTTCGAGCGCACCGGGTTCTTCTGGGCCGCGACGGCGTGCGCGGTTGTCCTCGGAATGCTGTTCGTCGGCATGGCCCTGCTGGGCCGGTTCACGTTGCCGGCGATCGTGTTCAACTTCTATCGGCCGGGCATCTACGAGCGGTTGATCTCCCTTTATCCTGTTCTCTTCCTCGTCGTGCCGGCAGTGTTCGTATCCGCCTGGTTCGATGCGAGCTCCGGGCGCCGTTTCCGGCGGTTCGCGGCCGGCGCTCTGGTGGCGGGCGTCTTGCTGTACAACCTGGCCCTGCTGGGGCGCCTGATGGCGCTCAGCGTGCTGGTGACCATCGGCATCGTCTGGCATTTCCGCTACCGCCAGTTCGGGGTGCGTCACGTCGCCGGCGCGGTGCTGGTCGTGGCGCTCGTCAACGGCGGCGCGCTTCTGCGCCGGATCGCCACCGGGCTGACCGGCATCGACCTGGAATCGATACAGCAGCTGGCGGTAGCGGGCGGACTGACTTTCATGGATGGGATTTTCTCCTATGTGGTCATGATCAGCGAAGGCCAGGTCGTGTTGTCGAACACGATCGCCTTCGTCGAGGAAACCGGCCTGGCCGGCGGCAGAACCTACCTGGACAGCGTGCTGTCGCGGACGTTGCCGAACCATGAGCCGCTACTGGCGCAACCGAAGCCCTGGTACGAGATCATGACGAACACGCACCGGCTCGGCGTGACGAGCTTCGACTTCAGCATCCTCGCCGAGGCCTACATGAACTTCGGGCGGGCCGGCGCCGTCTTCTTCCTGTTCCTGGGCGTGGCGGTGCGCTATCTCTCGTACAAGGTCTATACGGCGTGCAGTCCGGTGATGCTGCTCTGGTCGGCGTGGATGATCGTGGTGCTCCTCGTCGCCACGCGCGGCGATTCGTTGGCGCTGTTCATGCGCATGTCGTGGTACATCGTGCCGTTGATCGCGTTGCGTGTCGGAGCGGCGTTCCTCGATGGATCCACGAGGACCTTTCGAGACGGCAAGAGGGCGCCGGCGTCTCCCGGCGGTCGTACCGCCGCGCCCCGACCCGGTGGCGGCCGAACAGCAGCCCCCGGCTGACGTGCCGCGCGCCGCAGGACGTCTCGGCCGACAATGTAGTGTATGCACTCCCTGCAAGGCACTGTACGGGGTGCTGCACGAGTTCCAACCCGCTCCGGGCCATGTCGCATCTATCGACTCCGATGCACGAACCAGCTGCCGCTCAGGATGATGAGAGTCCGGGCTTGCCGTCGGGGCCCGCTCCGGGGGCGCGCTCGCAGAGGGTGAGGCGAGCGGTCGATTTCGTGGCTGGATGCCTCGGTTGCATCCTGCTGCTCCTGATCCTGCCGGTGGTTGGACTGGCGATCCGACTGGACGACGCGGGTCCGATCTTCTTCTGGCAACGGCGGGTCGGACTCAGGGGCCGTACGTTTCGTCTCCTGAAGTTCCGGACGATGGTGGTCGATGCCGAGCGTGACGGGCCGCGGTGGGCGGCTGTCGATGATGAACGGGTGACCGGCGTCGGCCGGTTCCTCAGGGCCTGCCACCTGGACGAGGCGCCGCAGTTCTGGAACGTGTTGAAAGGCGAGATGAGCCTGATCGGGCCGCGGCCGGAGCGCCCCGAATTCGTCGTCGATCTCGAGCGCCGGATTCCCCTCTACCGGAAGCGGTTCCAGGTGCGCCCGGGGCTGACCGGCTGGGCTCAGGTAAACTGCCCTTACGGCAGCTCGGTGAGCGGCGCGGCCCTGAAGCTGGACTACGACCTCCACTACATCAGGCACCAGAGCCTGCTGCTCGACTTCCGTATCGTGATGTTGACGGTCAGGGCGGCTCTCAGATTCTCCGGGCGCTGAAGGACGGGGAAGGCGTTTGGGGAGTTCGAGGCCGGGCGCCGGGGTTGGCGCCGGCGTTCTCGGGCGCTTGTCAGCAACCACTTCGTGTCGTAGCGTACGTCGCTCTGCCGGCAAAGCCCGTCAACCGAGTTCAGGGAAACACCTTGCCCGCGTTCCAGACTGCCCAAGCTGCGCGGCGCTCCCGCGCGCTGTCAGCCCGTTTCTGCCACGGGCTGACAGGACACCTTCTCGTTCTTGGGCTGGCGCTGTTGTCGACCTCGGGCTGCCGGGAACCATGCAGGTGCGGCCTGCCGCCCTTCACTCCGGATACGCCGGCAACCACTCCAGATACGCCGGCAACCACTCCAGATACGCCGGCGACCACTCCGGATACGCCGGCGACTGCTTTCGAGCTCGACGCGGATGCCGCCCCGGAGAATCCGTGGCCGTCACCCCTGCCGCAAGCCCCTGGTGTCACGGTGCGCACCGCAGACTTCGCCTTCCTGCCCGGTTCGCAGGACAGTCCGGCGGAAATGATGACGCTGGTGGACGAACCCGGCGCCGAACGTCTGTTCGTCAACGACATGAACGGTACGGTCTTCAGCGTCAGCTACGACGGTACGCGGGTGTTTCCATACCTCGACCTTCGATCCCCGCGTTGGGCTTTCTCCTTGGAGACAAAGGGCCCCTACGGGGTGCAGAGCGTTGCCTTCCATCCGGAGTTCGGCATTCCGGGCGCTCCCGGCTACGGCAGGTTCTACACCGCTTCCGATATCTGGCCCGACGCCGACGGTGAGGCAAGGGAGTTCCCCCTGACGAAAGAGGGCTTCGCCGATGTCGTCTTCCTGGAGTGGTCGGCGCAGGACGCTGCGGCCGAGGTCTACGACGGCGGTCCGCCGCGCGAGGTGTTTCGGCGCGCAGGGCCTGTGAAGGTGACGATCGGCTTCAATGCCCTTGTTGGGCCGGAGTCCTCGGACTACGGCATGCTCTTCATCTCCTTGTCGTCTCCCCATGGCAATCCCCAGAATCGGAGGAGCGTGTTCGGCAAGATACTGCGCATCGATCCGCTGGGTTCGGACGCCCCCGGCGGCCGGTATGGCATCCCTGCGGACAATCCGTTCGTCCCGGCCGGGTTCTCTGGCGTCCATCCCGGGCGTGAAGACCGTCCGGAGGCCCTGCATGAGATCTATGCCTACGGCATGAGACACCCACAGCGCTTCGCCTGGGACCCTGACAACGGCAACATGTTCGTTGCCGACATCGGGGCGCACACGGTGGAGGAGATAAGCCTCGTCCCGCGGGGCGGCAATCTTGGCTGGCGTGATTGGGAAGGATCGTTTCGCGGTGCGAGGGACGAGGACGGCAGCCCCGGCGTCACGCTCGATGACCCTCGGAGCGATCCCGAGATCACCTGGCCGGTGGTCGAATTCGACCACGTGGATGAACTGTTTCAGCCCCAGGCCGTTGCCATCACCGGCATCGTGGTGTATCGAGACAACGCCATTCCTCAGCTCGAGGACCTGATGCTGTTTGGCGACCTCGTCTCGGGTGAAGTGTTCTACGTCAAGGCCGATGAGTTGCCCGCCGGTGGACCGGAGGGCATGGGCCGCGTTCTGTTCTTCGAGGATCCGAGTGCGCCGGTGACCGACAGCGAACCTGCGCACGCCCCCGAGCCTTTGCTGCAGATGATTCAAGAAAGGAAACCGAAGGCTCGACGCGCTGACATGCGGCTGGACCGTGGACCCGACGGTACGGTGTTTCTGATCAACAAACAGGACGGCGTGATTCGTCTTCTCACCGACAGCAGCAGAGCGAGGAGCGCGCTTGCGGTCACGATCACCTGGCTGGAGAGCGAGCTGGAGAACGGGACCGGGGCCGGCAGGGACGTGCGAATCGACGTCGCGCTGCCGGCTGATGCGATCGCCGACCGATACGCCGTGCGACTCGAAGCGCCGCCTGGCGCGGGCTTCGACGCATCCTGCACCCTTGACGCGGTCACCCGGCCGCTGACCGAGAGCAGCGCCGAGCAGCTGGACGAGAGTCGGATGTCGGCCAACGGCGCCAGCGAGGAAGTCACGGTTCACCAGTGCGGCGCCGTCGATGGAGCGC
The DNA here is from genome assembly GCA_951813015.1 of uncultured Thermoanaerobaculia bacterium. Classification (GTDB taxonomy): domain Bacteria; phylum Acidobacteriota; class Thermoanaerobaculia; order Multivoradales; family Multivoraceae; genus Multivorans. The sequence goes on from CATOTG010000008.1 coordinate 255,097, forward strand.
TTCGGGCGGAGGTGGTGGAGCTGGCCAGCGGGCAGGTGGTTGCTCTCTCCGGCGCCACCGTATTGGCGGCGGAAGGCCGGCAGTGAGGCCCCGGCGGAGCATTCTGGTTGCCGGCGGCGGCGGCTTCATCGGCGGACATCTCGTCGGAGCGTTGCTGGCGCAGGGCCATCGGGTTCGGGCGGTCGACTGCAGGCGGCCGGAGGACTGGTACCAGCTGCATGAGGATGCGGAGAATGTGGTCGCCGACCTGCAGCGCTTCGACGCCTGCCTGGCGGCTTGCGACGGGATGGAGGAGTGCTACCAGCTCGCCTGCGACATGGGCGGCATGGGCTTCATCGAGCGCTACAAGGCGCGCTGCATGCTCTCGGTCCTGATCACCACCCACCTGGTCATGGCGGCGCGGGATTGCGGCCTGGAGTCGTTCTTCTTCGCTTCGTCCGCCTGCGTCTACAACGCCACGCTCCAGGCGAGCAGCGACGTCGTGCCGCTCCGGGAGGAGGACGCCTACCCGGCCTTGCCGGAGGACGGCTACGGCTGGGAGAAGCTGTTCTCCGAGCGGATGTGCCGCCACTTCCGGGAGGATTTCGGGCTGCGCACCCGGGTGGCCCGCTACCACAACGTCTACGGACCGCACGGCACCTGGCAGGGCGGTCGGGAGAAGGCGCCCGCCGCGCTCTGCCGCAAGGTGATCCACGCCGTGCGAACGGGCGACCTCGGCATCGAGGTGTGGGGCGACGGCCGGCAGACCCGATCCTTCACCTACATCGACGACTGCCTGAAGGGGACGCAGGCGATCATGGAAAGCGACATTGTCGACCCGATCAATCTCGGGTCGAGCGAGTTGACGACGATCAACGGGCTGATCGACATCATCGAGGAGATCGCCGGCGTGAAGCTCGAACGGCGCTACAAGCTCGACGCGCCCAAGGGGGTCGCCGGCCGCAACAGCGACAATACGCGGATCCTTCAGGAGCTCGGGTGGGAGCCCTCGATTCGGCTGCGCGACGGCCTCGAACGCACCTACCGCTGGATCCACGAGGAGTACGTCAAGGCGTACGGCTGAGCCGTCCCCTCCCGGCGTGGCACGGTCCTCGAGTCGGTCGGGCTGGAGCGGATCGAGCGGCACGAGCAGGAACTTCTTTCCCACACTCTGGAAGAGCGCGTGATGGGCGGCGACGGGGAAAAGCGACTGTCATCCCTGCTCCTCTTGCGCCAGTGTCCGGTAGAGGCGGGCAAAGGACTCCGCGATCGTCGGCCACGTGTACCGTTCCTCCACGAGCGCGCGACCGTTGCGTCCCATCCGGGCCCGGAGATGCTCGTCCGACAGGAGTGCGCCGACGGCGGCCGTCACCGCTGCGTCCGCCGTTGGAACGACGAAACCCGCCCCGCATTCGGCCACCTCGGGAAAGTTGCACGGCTCCGAGAGGACCACCGGCAGACCCGCGGCCAGCGCCTCAAGCGCCGCCATGCTGAACCCCTCGGAGTACGAGGGCAGGACGAACAGGTCGGCGCAGGCGAACGCGGCCTGTTTGCCGGCGCCGGCAAGATGGCCGGTGAACACGACCCGGTCGAGCACGCCGGCCCGGGCCAGGACCGCTTTCGCGCGGCGTCCGGTTCCGTCCTCGTCCGGACCGACGACGAGCAAAGCGGCGTCCGGGAACCTGGCCGCCGTCGCGGCGAAGCTCCTCGCCAGCACGTCCAGCCCCTTGATGGCATGCAGCCGTCCCAGAAACAGGACCACGCGCCTGCCGGCCAACCGCGGATACCGCTCGAGGAACTTCGCCGTGTCGGCCAGCTCGGCCGGCGGGGAAAGGACGGTTCCGTTCGGCGCCAGGAACACGGGCGTGTCGATGCCCAGCCTGGAAAGGTCCTCCTTCTCGGAGGAGACAAGGGCATGAATCGCGTCGACCGATCTGAGAATGGGCCGCTGCACGGTGCACAGGTAGAGCCACTTTCGGATTGACTTCCCCTTCAGTCTCGGGAGGTCGAGCGCGCCGTGAGGTGTCACGACGCAGGGCAGCCCCGCGGCGAGGGCCGCGCGGCATGCCGCGTAGCCCGCATGATGCCAGAGCTCATGCACGTGGACGAGGTCGAAGCGGTTGATCCGGCTGGCCAGAAAACCGGGCAGGTTCCGCGTCCAGGCGGTCCAGACCCGCGCCGGGAGAGCCGTATCGAAACAATGCAGCGGCGCTCCGGGAATCTGCAGCGGATCGGTCCCTACGCGGTACCCGCAGGTGGTGGCGATCTCGCAGCGCACGCCGTGCCGCGACAAGGCCGGGACAAGTCCTGCCAGCACCGTCACCGGCCCGCCCCACTGCGGCGACATGCTGGCGGACACGTGCAGAACTCTCATTCCCACCTCAGGTCGCAGGCGTCAGGTGACATCCTATCGCCTCGGCAGCTCTCGTAGCCTGGCCAGAAGTCCGGGTCGAGCCGAGGGCGGTCAGAGGCCCGCCCGGCAAGGCGCGCCGAGGGCGGCTGTCGGGCGGCCCGATACACTCCCTCATCGCGCCTTTGGGGGGAATGCAGCGTGACTCCTGCCACAGGCTGCTCGGGCGCGACCTTCCCGGCCTGCACGGTGCGCAGGTTGCACGGGATTCCCGGCGCCTCCTGCCGAACATGACCACATTCCGCCAGTACGCGTTCGCCGAGGCGCCGGTGCGATCGATGCAGCGTGGCCGCTAGAGCTCGAAGCGTGGCCGCTAGAGCTCGACTCGCACGGGTCGGCTTTGCCACCGGGCTGGCGCGCGCTGCGGCCGCCCTGGGGGGAACCCTTCTTCCGCTGGCTGTGGGCCGCTACTTCGGAGCGGCGGGCCTTGGTCAGTTCACCATCGCGCAGACCGTCTGCGCCCTGGCCGTGATCGTGGGCCGCGGCGGCGGCGACGAGGTGCTGGTCCGCACCGTGAGTCAGGCGGAGGTCGGTCGGGATGCGGCGACCGCGCGGGCTGCCGCACAGCATGCGTTGCGGCGCTCCCTCACCCTGTCCGCCGTCCTGACGGCCGCTGTTCTGGTCTGGGTGCTCGCCAACCCCGGTGACCTGATCGGGTTCAAGGAACGCAGGCTGCTGCTGATCATGGCGCCGTCGGCGCCATTGGCCGCGGCGGCATGGCAGCTCTCCGGGTTCTTCAAGGGGTTGTCCCGGCCGGCGCGGGCGGTGCTCTTCGAGAGCGGCGGCGCCGCCCTGCTGGCCGCCGTCCTGTTCGTCTCCGCCCTCAAGGCCGGCGCGAGGGCCGACGTGCTGACGGCGGGGCACGGTTTCCTGTGGGCGAACGCGGCGGTGACCGGTCTCGCGTGGTGGTGCTACAGGAGATGGCAGCGCCGGGCCTCGCCCGTTCCCGTACCGCCCGGCGCCCGGGCGGCGCAGGAAACCGCCTGGCGCCGATCCAGCCGCCAGTTCCTGATCATCCACGTCGCGACCCACATGACCTCCGCCGGCAGTCTGCTCGTCGCCGGATTCATGCTGCCGGACGTGGAGGTCGGCCTCCTGCGGGTGGCCGAGCGGCTGGCCGCCTCGATCAGCCTGATCAACCTGGCGGTCAATCCGATCGTGGCGCCGCGCTTCGCGGCGGCGTTTCACCGCGGGCGCCTCGACGAGCTGGCGGCTCTGGCGCGCCGCGTCTCCCTGCTCTGCGGATCGGTCGGGCTGCCAGTCGCGGTCCTCGGCTTCGTCTTCGCGCGGCCGTTGCTGTCGCTCGTCCAGTCGGACGCCGGCGCGGCCGCGCCGTACCTCCGCGTCATGCTGCTGGGGCAGATCGTCCACGTCGCGACCGGCGCCGTCGAGCACCTGCTGACGATGACGCGGTACGAGCAGGTGCAGAAACGGGTGGCCGTCAGCCTGCTGGTGGTCGGCCTCGTGGCCCTGCCGGTCCTGATCTGGACGCTGGGTGCATTCGGCTTCGCGGCGGGTTTCGCGGGGCTGCTGATCCTGAAGAACGTCGTGGGCGTCGCGCTGGTCGTGCGCCACCTCGGCATCTGGCCCCTGCCCGGACCACGCCCGGCGGGCCGCCATTGAGATCCGCCGGCGCCGCGGCTGGCGCTCACCTCTCGCTGGATTCGCACTCCCCGGTCACGCTCGCTTCTCGCTGGACAGCTCAGGACCATTCCAAAGTCCGACGCTTCGCGCCGGGTGCGGGCAGGGCGCCCGCGTTCCCGAGAGCAGAGAGTCGTGCCAGCACGGATCCTCCAACCCAGGAGTGGCTTCCGCATCTCGGACATCGGAGTTCCCGACTTTGGAACAGCCCTGGGCTGGACAGCTCCGCAGGTGGCGCCACGGAGTGAGGTGGCGTTACACTAGATCAACCATTTCAGTCTCGTTTCGGAGGTCCAGAAAGATGAAGCGCCTCACAAGCTTGCTGTCGATAGCCGCACTCGTTCTCGTCGGTGTCCCGGCCCTGGCCGCTCAGGACGACGGCCTTCCGCGCACCGCCAGTGGTCGTCCCGACCTGAACGGGCACTTCGACGCCGCGACCCTGACGCCGCTCGAGCGGCCTGTGCACCTCGGCGAACGGGCCTACCTGACGCCCGAGGAAGCCGCCAAGATCGCCGAGGAAGAGCGCGCGATCCAGGAAGGCGCGGTCCAGCGCTCGGACGCGAACCGCGAGGCGCCGCCCGAAGGAGGCGCCAAGGTCGTCGGACTGGAGCACACCGCTGGCGGCGGCAACGAGTTCGGCGCCGGCAACGTCGGCGGCTACAACCTGTTCTGGATCGACCGCGGCACCGACACCTACCGGGTCGATGGCCAGATTCCGACCTCGATCATCATCGATCCCCCGAACGGCCGGATGCCGGCGATGACCGAAGAGGCGCAGCAGCGGCTGCGGACCACCCTCGCTGGCTTGCTTCGCCCCAACGACGGCTCCGCCTGGTGGGTCGAGCACGACGGGCCCGGCCCCTACGACGGCCCCGAGTCGCTGCCCACGAGCGAGCGGTGCCTCGTCGGATTCACCGGCGCGGCGCCCACCTTCCCGAGCCTGTACAACAACTTCAAGAGGATCGTGCAAACCGAGACCCACGTCGTCATCCTCCTCGAGATGATCCACGACGCCCGTGTCGTGCGCCTCGACTCCGAGCATCCCGGCCCCGAGGTCACCAAGTGGCTGGGCGACTCGATCGGCTGGTGGGAGGGCGACACCCTCGTCGTCGACACGACGAACTTCCGGCCTGGCCGCGGCGGCTTCCGGGGCGGCTCGGAGAACACGCATGTCGTCGAGCGCTTCACCGTGCAGCACGACGGGAACGTCCTCTACAACTTCACCGTCGAGGACGACACCGTCTGGACGGCGCCCTGGACCGGCGAGTACCTCTGGAAGGCAAGCGACGAACGCGTCTACGAGTACGCCTGCCACGAAGGCAACTACTCGATGGGCGGCACGCTGCGCGGGGCCCGGGTCCTCGAGGCGGACGCACTGAGCGGAGCGAGCACGGGCGCCGAATAGTCCGTCGACATCGGCTGCAACGTCGGCGTCGAAAGCCTGATCCGCGTCAGCTTGTCGAGTCCGCGAAGCCATCCGTGCCATTCAACGGGCGCGACGGACGGCCAGCCTTCACCCTTGACGCCGCGGGCCGACTGCCGTGACTTCGGGGCTCTTCTCCCGCGCGCATCCTCGCCTTCGTCAACCAGAAGGGCGTACCCGGCAAGACCACCCTGGCCATTCAGCCTTCCTCTTCGAGAACCCACTTCAGGGCGGCACTGGCGTCAACGACGACGCGTTGGAGCGGCAAGACGGGTCAGCCCGAGAGGGCGTGGGCTCTTGCGTCCCGCAGTTTCCGAACCAGCATCTCGACGGGCTCGTCGTCGTCGTGGGCTATCGCCGCACGGACGGCGTTGAGCCGAGCCCGCGTTGCTTCCCGGTCGATCCCCACGGCCATGGCCAGCGACCGGCGCGCTTCTTCCTCGGTTGACCTGCCTGCGGCCGCTGCGCGGCGCCGCAAGGCCTGCACTACTGCTTCATCGACGTTGCGAATGGCGAGTTGGCCCATGGCTGGAAAGGTCACAATGACAGCGCATTCATTCCTGGTTTGGACTAGCAGACCGAGATCTGGACGGCTAGTCCTGCTGGCGTGTACGTCGAAGCTGCCAGCCTCGGGGATGCTGTGACCGCTGCGGTTGATGAGCTTGGGCGCGGCTTGGTGGTTCTCGCCCAAGACTCCGGCAGCTACACCGAGTTCGACGAGCGCTCGGAGCGGCTTGTGGGGCGTCCACTCGCAAGCCTCGCGAAGCGGTGGGCCGATGCCTGCTCGGCAGTAGCGGATCTGCCCGACCGAGACGAGTTCGTGCGGTTGACCGAACTCCCGATGTCGCTATCGAGAATACTCTCGTCTGCGAACGTCCGCTGGGTCGTCCCGAGTCGCTCCTGATGACTTTCGGCGACTTGCGGGTCGAACAGCAGGCGGCATGAATCCCGCCGTCGGGTCGGACGAGGTCCGGGCCATGCTCCGTGCGTGCGCTCCAGATGGGATCGTCAGTTGCCACGGGAGCGGGGCGATCGCTCGACGAAACGGTTCGGAGTTCCCCTTTCTGCCCCCGTGTGAGGGCCGAGAGATCCGGGTCCCGCTTGGGACGGTCGAGCTCTTGATCGGGGCGTTGGCGATCGACAGGGAATGTGCTTCCGGGGAGCTGCCGGTGCTCGACCCAAACTGAGAACCTGATTCCTCCCCGGCGATTGTTGCTAGGATCTCCCGCATGGCCAAGCCCGAAGCCTCCGAGAAGTCGAAGACGAAGCGGCGTCGAGGTCTCAAGGCCAACTATGGCGGAGCGAGCCCAGAGCAGGTTGCCCGGGCCTTGCTGCGGCATCGGCCTGGGAAGAGGACGGCGCAAGAGGCGGCGAAGTAGTGCCGGCGGTCTACAAGGACGGTAAGCGCGGTGAGCCTGTCGCTCCGAGGGCTGGTGAGCCGTGGCCGAACTGGAAGCCGCCGGCCAAGAAGGCGGCGAGCCCCGAGCTGCCGCCCACTGTTCGGCGGCAGATCCGCTAGGCGAACGGGCAAGCTGGCGGGCGGGCGCAAGTAGTATTGAAGCCGCCCAAAGAAGACGGCGGACCACGACTTGCCGCCGACCGCCCAAGCGGCTGGCCGGTATCAGAGAAAAAGGGGACAGACACATGACAGCGGCCCGAACTGCTGCCTCTCCCGCTGAGCGAACTGCCAAATGAGGAGGAACCTGCATCTGGTTTGCCTGGGAGAGCCGAACAAGGAGGTCTCGAAGGCGATCCGCGACGTGTATGGCGACCGGGTCTACGAGATCGCAGAAACCCAGTTCATCGTCAAGCAGCCGCGGAACGGCGGGAAGTCCGTCTACCAGCGGATCAAGGACGAGGTCGACGACGCCTTTGTTGCGTTCGTGGTCCAGTTCGATCGCTTCCATGGACGGCACCAGACGGCCCTGTGGGATTGGCTCCAAGCAGATGACGAAGCGGAGTAGGGGTCCCGGCGAAGGCGACATCCGGGAGTATGAGGATGTCTCGGAGTGGCAAGAGCGGCGAAAGGCGGTCCGCGGAGACCGACGAAGCAGCTACGAGCTCAAGCTCAAGATGTTCCGCGACTGGACCGCCTATGTAGTCGGGGTTACGGTACTCGTCGCTTCCATAGGCGCCCTCATCGGGTGGCTCAAATGGGACGGCCCGATCACGCCGCAGCACGTCCTCGTGGCGGCGACCTCCGGTTGGCTAGGTAAGAGGCTTCGTTAGCCCTGAGGCCGCTGGCAGGGCAGGCCCCAGGATCAGCCGGAATCCCCTGCCCTGCAAGGGGTTCCGGGGCTGAGGGCAGCGGCCGAGCCGTCAAGCCAGGTACATGATCCCCGGAGTTTTCTCTGAATTTCTGCTGAGAGGGACACTTTCCTGGAGCTCGTGTCGCGAAGTTCTGTCATCTTCTTCCGCCGCCGATCGCTACCGAGCCGGATTTGGCGAACGGAGCAAAGAAGTCGTTCCCCTTGTCGTCGATCACGATGAAGGCGGGAAAATCCTCGACTTCGATCTGCCAGATCGCTTCCATCCCCAGGTCCTCGAACTCGTGGACCTCGACTTTGCGGATGCTGTGCTCGGCGAGGGCGGCCGCCGGGCCGCCGATTGAGCCGAGGTAGAAGCCGCCGTGCTTCTCGCAGGCGCGTCGTACCTCGGGTGAGCGGTTGCCCTTGGCGAGCATGACCATGCTGCCGCCGCGGCTCTGGAACAGGTCGACGTAGGGGTCCATGCGCCCGGCGGTCGTCGGGCCGAAGGAGCCGGACGCCTTGCCTTCGGGTTTCTTCGCGGGGCCGGCGTAGTAGACGGGCTGGTCCTTGAAGTACCGGGGCAGGTCTTGCCCCGAGTCGAGCAGTTCCTTGAGGCGGGCGTGGGCGATGTCGCGGGCGACGATCAGCGGTCCGGTGAGGGAGAGCCGGGTGGCGACCGGATACTTCGAGAGTTCGGCCCGGATCTCGTCCATCGGACGGTTCAGGTCGATGGCGACGACCTGACCGCCGAGTTCGTCTTCCTCGACCTCCGGCAGGTACTTCGCCGGGTTGGTCTCGAGCTGTTCGAGGAACACGCCGTCGCGGTTGATGCGGCCGAGGATCTGCCGGTCCGCCGAGCACGACACGCCGAGTCCAACCGGCAGCGAGGCGCCGTGGCGCGGCAGCCGGATGACCCGCACGTCGTGGGCGAAGTACTTGCCGCCGAACTGGGCGCCGATGCCGATTCGGGTGCAGAGGTCGAAGATCTGCTGCTCCAGGTCGAGATCGCGGAAGGCGCGGCCGAGTTCGTTGCCGCTCGCGGGCAGGTCGTCCATCGCGTGGCAGGTCGCGAGCTTCAGGGTCTTCATCGTGGACTCGGCCGAGGCGCCGCCGACGACCAGGGCGATGTGGTAGGGCGGGCAGGCCGAGGTGCCGAGAGTGCGGAGCTTCTCGTCGACGAAGTTCATCAGCGAGACGGGGTTCAGGATCGCCTTCGTCTCCTGGTACAGGAAGCACTTGTTCGCCGAGCCGCCGCCCTTGGCGATGAACAGGAACCGGTAGTCGTCGCCGCGGGTTGCGTAGAGGTCGACCTGGGCGGGCAGGTTCGTGCCGGTGTTCTTCTCCTCGTACATCGACAGCGGCGCCATCTGGGAGTAGCGCAGGTTGCGCTCCTGGTAGGCGTCGTAGATGCCGCGGCAGAGCAGCTCTTCGTCGTCGCAGTCCGTGTAGACGTCCTGACCCTTGTAGCCGAGGACGATCGCGGTGCCGGTGTCCTGGCAGCCGGGGAGCACGCGTCCGGCGGCGATGTTCGCGTTCTTGAGCAGCTCCATCGCGACGAAGCGGTCGTTCGCCGAAGATTCCGGATCGTCGAGGACGCGGCGCAGCTGCTCGAGGTGGCTGGCCCGCAGCAGGTGGGCGATGTCGTCCATCGCGTCGCGGGCGATCAGCCGCAGGGCCTCGGGCTCGATGTGCAGGGTCTCGCGGCCGCCGGCGGACTCGACGCGGACGTGGTCGGACGTCAGCAGGCGGTACCCCGGCTCGTCGCCGCCGTGTTCGAAGAGGTGTTGGTGGTGGAAGTCGGCCATGGCGCGAGGTTAGCCCGGATGGCGGCTGCCGGTGAAGTGCCGCTGGTAGCCTGCGGCGTGCCATGCGCAGACCTGTTTCCCTTCTCCTGCTTGCCGCGGCGCTCGCCGGCGGTTGTCCTGGCCCGGGGCTCATCGTGGAGGTGACCCGGCGTCCGTGGGGCGAAGTCGACGGCAAGGAGGTCGAACTGTTCCGCCTCGAATCGCGTTCCGGCGCCAGCGTGGAGATCTCCGAGCTGGGCGGCGCGATCGTGTCCTTGACGGCCGCGGACCGCGACGGCGAGTTCGCCGATGTCGTCCTGGGGTTCAACGATCTCGAGTCCTACCTGGCGGACACGAACCCGTACTTCGGCGCGATCGTCGGCCGGTACGCGAACCGGATTGCCGGGGGCCGGTTCACGCTCGACGGGGAGACCTGGAACCTGCCGCAAAACGACGGACAGAACAGCCTCCACGGCGGCGTCCGCGGGCTGACCCGAGTCGTCTGGGACGGCGAGCCGATCCTGACCGAGCACGGCAGGGGGGTAGCGCTCCGCTACCGGAGTCCGCACGGCGAGGAGGGCTATCCGGGAAACGTCGACTTCGAGGTTCGGTATGTGCTGAACGTCGACGATCTGCGCATCGAAGCGGAGGCCGTGAGCGACAGGCCAACCGTAGTCAACCTGTCCTTCCACTCCTACTTCAACCTCAAGGGGGAAGGCGAAGGGGACATCCTGGATCACGAACTCGCTCTGCCCAGCCTGGCCTACACCCCGGTTGGCGCCGACCTGATCCCGACCGGCGAGATCGCATCGGTCCAGGGGACGCCGATGAACTTCGTTTCCTTGACGCGGGTCGGCGACCGGATCGACGACGACTTCGAACAGCTTCGCTTCGCCGGCGGCTACGATCACAACTGGGTCGTACAGGAATCCGGCGCCGCTGTTGCCGAACCGGAACCTGTGGCGCGGCTTTACGAACCGGAGAGCGGTCGGCTGCTCCTTGTCACCAGCACCGCCCCCGGCCTGCAGCTCTACACCGGCAACTTCCTCGACGGCGCCCTGGTCGGCAAGAGCGGCCGGCCCTACGTCCGCCGAGGCGGCCTCTGCCTCGAGACGCAGCACTTCCCCGATTCCCCGAACCAGCCAGGGTTCCCGAGCACCGTTCTTCGGCCCGGCGAGACATACCGGCAGGTGACGGAGTACCTGTTCATGACGGATCGCTCGACGGGCATGGGCGGAACTGGCTCGGTAGGCCGGCGCCCTCGATGACCTGCTGACGCCTGAGGAGCTTCAGGCGCTTCGCCGCCGGGGCCTAAGCCCTGTTCATGACGGATCGCTCGACGGGCATGGGCGGAACTGGCCCGATACGCCGGCGCCCTCGATGACCTGATGTCCACGATGCCGCGCATCTCGACGAGTTCGGCCAGCACGGGCTGCTAGCCCGAAACCCTGAGGGCCCGCGCCGCGTAGGTCAGGACCATAGAATGCGCGGCATGGGACGATCAGCCGGTGGAGTGCGTCCGCCGGTGCTACCGGCGCCAACGCCAACGGTGCGCCGGTGAGCGCCGTGGCGAGTCCGGGCGGTGGCGCCGAGCCGCCGGCGCGCCCGGATCTCTCCATCCTCCGCGCCGACGACGAGTACGAATACCGGCCGCGCCGGGGCCGCTACATCAAGTGGGGCATTGTCCTGGTGCTTGTCATCGCGGCGGTCTACGCGTGGCGTACGGCGCCGTTCGAGCGGTACGTTCCGTGGCTCATGCCGGAAGTCGAGACGGCGACCGTGCAGCGGCTGACCGCGGAGCAGGCGTCCGCGGTGCTCAACGCGACCGGCTACACCTATGCACGGGTGCGCGCCGCGGTGGGGGCGAAGATCATCGGCCGGATCACCGAGCTGTACGTCGACGAGGGCGATGCCGTGGCGGCCGGCGACATGATTGCCGTGCTGGACAGCAGGGACCTCGAAGCGTCGGTGCGCCGGGCGGAAGCGTCCCTGCTCGAATCGACGGCGCGCCTCGCCGACGCGGTCCGGGAGGAGGCCCGCCAGCGGCGGATCGTCGAGGCGGGGGTGGGGCCCGGCGCCGACCTCGACGCGGCGACGACGACGCTCCAGGTCGCGAGGGCGCAGGTGGGCGCCGCGCGCGCCAATCTCGACTCGATCCGGGCCCAACTGGAGTACACCATCATCCGTGCTCCGGTCGACGGCGTGGTCATCGAGCGGACGGTCGAGGTGGGGGAGATGGTCGCGCCGGGTGGTTTCACCAGCCAGCAGGCGACGGGCGCCCTGGTACGGATCGCCGATCCGACCTCGCTCGAGGTCGAGGCGGACATCAACGAGAGTTACATCGCCCGCATCGAGCTTGGTCAGCCGGCTTCGATCCGGGTCGACGCCGTGCCCGACCACGAGTACAGCGGCAGCCTGCGCCAGATCGTGCCGACCGCCGACCGGCAGCGCGCCGTGGTTCAGGTCAAGGTCACGATCGACGACCGCGACGAGCGGCTCGTGCCGGACATGAGCTGCACCGTGACCTTCCTGCAGGAGGGCACGGACCAGGCCGCGCTCGAGGCCGAACCGAAGGTCCTGATCCCGGCGGCAGCCGTCGTGACCGAGGGTGGCCGAAGCTACGCGTGGGTCGTGCGGGATGGCGTTCTGGCCCGCTCGTCGATCGAGTTGGGGCTGGAGCAGGACAACGACTTCGAAGTGCTGTCGGGGCTAAGCGGCGGCGAATCGGTCGTGCGGCAACCGTCGACTGAACTGGTCGAGGGGATGCGGGTGCGCGAGGTGTCCTGACTGCGCAAAGGGGGAATGATGTGTGAAGCTGCACGAAGGGCGTTTGTTGCACGAGGCGCGATGGAGGAACGGATCGATGACTGAGGCGAAGCGAAGAGGCGCGCGAACACACGGCGCGATGGAGGAGTTGATCCATGGCTGAGACCGTCGTCCAACTGCGGGACGTGACGAAGAACTATCGGCGCGACGCCTTCGAGCTGAAGGTGCTGCAGGGCATTACGCTCGACGTCGAGGCCGGCGACTACGTCGCCCTGATGGGCCCGTCGGGCTCCGGCAAGAGCACGCTGCTCAACCTGCTCGCGGGCATCGACCAGCCGACGAGCGGCGAACTGATCGTGGCCGGCCAGCAGGTGAGTCGACTCGGCGAAAGCAAGCTGGCGCTGTGGCGCCAGCGCCACATCGGCTTCATCTTCCAGTTCTACAACCTGATTCCCGTGCTCACGGCGTACGAGAACGTGGAACTGCCGCTCACCCTGCGGAAATCGTCGCGGGCGGCGCGCAGGAAGCGAGTCGAGACGGCGCTTTCGGTCGTTGGTCTGCAGAACCGGATGAAGCACTACCCGCGGCAACTCTCCGGCGGCCAGGAGCAGCGGGTGGCGATTGCCCGCGCGATCGTCACCGACCCGACCCTGCTGCTCGCCGACGAGCCGACCGGCGATCTGGACGCGGAGTCCGGCGGCGAAGTGCTCGACCTGCTCGGTCAGTTGAACGAGCAGTTCAACAAGACGATCCTGATGGTGACCCACGATCCGAAGGCCGCGGCGAGAGCCAAACGCCTGGTGCGGCTCGACAAGGGCCGGCTGGTCGCGTCGGCGCCGGGAGGAGGAACGGGAGCATGATCAAGCTGATTCGACGCAACCTGCTGCGCAACAAGCGGCGCACCTTCCTGACCATGGCGAGTCTGGCGATGGCGCTGTTCATCCTGTCGTTGCTCGGCGTGGTCAACGACGCGATGAGTTTCGCGGACGATTCGGCGATGCCCGACCGGCTGGTCGTACGCAACGCGATTTCGCTCACGTTCCCGTTGCCGGAAGCATACGAGCAGCGGCTGCGGACGATCGACAACGTCGTGTCGGTAACGCCCCAGAACTGGTTCCAGGGCGTCTACAAGGACCAGAGACCCGAGAACTTCTTTCCGCGCTTCACGATCGATCCGGCGACGTTCCGGAGCGTCTTCTACGACCTGGAGTGGAACGAGGAGGAGTGGGAGGCCTTCGCGGCGCAGCGTACGGCCTTCGCGGCCGGCCGCGAACTGACCGAGATCCAGGGATGGTCGCTCGGCGACACGATCACGATCAAGGGGGACATCTACCCGATCGACGTGGAGCTCCAGTTGCGGGCGATCTACGACTTCGACGAGCCGGGCCAGGAGCGGCAGATCTTCTTCCATCGGCGCTATGTCGAGGAGGCGATGGGCAATCCCGGCCAGAACGGAACGTACTGGTTGCTGCTCGACGACCCGGAGGCCGCGCCCGCCGTCATCGCCGCCGCCGAGGCGATGTTCGAGAACTCGGACAACCAGGTGCGGGCAGAGACGGCAGAGGCATTCGCGGCCTCGTTCACGGAGATGCTGGGCAACATCCGGTTCTTCTTCTCGATGATCGGGCTTGCGATCGTCATCTCCATCTTCCTGATCACGGCGAACACGATGGCGATGGCGGCGCGCGAGCGGACCACCGAGGTCTCCGTGCTCCGCACCCTGGGTTTCCGGCGCAACCAGGTGCTCGGCATGGTGATCGGGGAGTCTCTTGCGGTCGGCGTGCTGGGCGCCGCACTCGGCGTCGGCTTCACCGCGGTGGCGATTCAGGGCGCCACCCCGTTCCTGGATCAGATGGGCTTCGGCTTCGGCGGATTCGCACTCGATGTTCAGGTCCTGGCGACCGCTGTCGCCATCGGCATCGCGGTCGGGTTGCTGAGCGGCGTCTTCCCGGCGGTCGCGGCGGCCCGGCTCAAGATCGTCGACGGACTGAGGCGGCTCTGACGTTGGGCGGCTGCATGCGCAAGGAGACGGCATGATCCCGATCAAGTACACCTACCGCAACCTGTTCGAACGCCGCGGCGTGGCCTTCATGACCCTGGCTTCGATTGGCTTCGTCGTTCTCGTCTACATCGGTGTGCTCGCCCTGGCTGGCGGGCTGCGGGCTGCCTTCGCGGACACCGGGGACCCCTCGGTGGTCATCGTGATGCGAGACGGCACCCGCGCCGAGATGGAGAGCTCCTATGCGCAGGAGAGCCACCGCCTGCTGACCGCGATGCCCGGCGTCGAGCGAACGGCCGACGGCGACGTCGCGGCGTCCGGCGAGACGGTGACGATCCAGATCTTCGAGCGGGTCGACGGTACGGAAACGAACGTGATGGTCCGCGGGGTGGAGCCCGGAGGGTTTGCCATCCGGCCTGCTTTCGAGATCACGGAGGGCCGGCGCTTCGAGCCCGGCCGAGGCGAGATCGTCGTCGGCCGCAGCCTGGCCGGCCGGCTTGGCCTGCGGGTCGGCGACGAGCGCGAGTTGGGACGGAACACGTTCCGGGTTGTCGGCCTGTTCACCGGCGTGGGCGCCCACGGTTCCGAGATCTGGGGGGACTACCGCGACCTGGGCGATTCGTTCCGCCGCAGCGGCTACTACTCCTCGACCCGGCTCAAGGCCGCGTCGCCCGCGGCGGCCCGAGACCTGATCGAGACGGTCAAGGCCGAGCAGCGGCTCCAGGTGCAGGCCCTGACGGAACCCGAGTACTACGAGCTCCAGTCGGAAACGTCATCGGGCCAGTTCATCATCCTCGGCAACGTGTTGGCTGTGCTGATGGCGGTCGGCGCCTGCTTCGCCGCCGCGAACACGATGTACGCGCAGGTTGCCGCGCGCGCCCGCGAGATCGGCACCCTGCGCGCCCTCGGTTTCAAGCGGCGCTCGATCATGGGCAGCTTCTTCCTCGAAGCGGTGCTCCTTGGGGTGGCGGCCGGCGGCTTCGGCGCCCTGCTGGCACTGCCGCTCAACGCCATCCAGACCGGCACGATGAACCAGGTCACGTTCAGCGAGATCACGTTCCAGCTGCGCACCACGCCGTTCGCCATGTTCTCCGGCATCTTCCTGGCGACCATCACCGGCGTCCTCGGCGGCTTGCTGCCGGCCTTCGGCGCCTCGCGGCAGAAGATCACGGACCTCCTCCGCGAAGCGTAGAGGCCTGGGTGCGCCGGCTTGCCGTCCGTGCGCCGGATGACGGGCGCGCGGAGCGTGCGCGTCGAGACCGGATCCGACGGTGGCCGGTTGACCGTGGTTCGCGGGTGGCGCGGGATCGCGCCACTCGGGTTCCATCCGTGCGCCGGATGACGGGCGCCCGTAGTGGTTCGCGGGTCGCGCCAAGCGCGACCCGGGTCCTGGCCGGCATTCCAGGCGACGCCGCGAAGCGGCGAGCGATCCTCCGGGTGTAACCTAGTGGGACAGTGCCTTCGCTTCCGATCCGTTTCCTAGGGGCTGTCGCACTCGCTGCCTCCGTTTTCCTCCTGGCGGCTTGCGGGGCTTCCCCGGCTCCTTCCGGCGACAACTCCCTCCCCAACATCGTCCTGATCGTCCCGGACGACCTCGGCCGCCACGACGTGAGCTTCCACGGCGGCGAGATTGCGACCCCGAACATCGATCGGATTGCCGCCGAGGGGGTGCTGATCGAGCGCTTCTACACGGCGCCGATCTGCTCGCCGACCCGGGCAGGTCTGATGACGGGCCGTTATCCCATCCGCTACGGGCTGATGCGGAACGTCATCGCGCCCTGGCAGGACTTCGGGCTGGACACCGAGGAGGTCACGCTTCCCGAGGTGCTGGCAAGGGCGGGCTACGAGCACCGCGGCGTCTTCGGCAAGTGGCACCTCGGTCACATCAGCCGGAAGTACCACCCGCTGCGGCGCGGCTTCACCGAGTCCGTGGGCCACAACACGTCGATCGACTACTTCACCAAGGAGCGGTTCGGAGAGCGGGACTGGTTTCACGGCTACGAGCCGGCCTCCGAGGAGGGCTACGTCACGGACCTGGTGGCCGAACACGCGGTCCGGTTCATCGACCGTCACGCGGGCGGCGAGGCGCCGTTCCTTCTCTACGTTCCGTTCAACGCGGCGCACTCTCCGTTGCAGGCGAAGGAGGAGGACCTGCCGCTTTACGCCCACCTTGAGGCGATCGAGCCGGCGCGCAGTTGGGAGGAAATCACGTCCGGCGGGCCTCTGGCGCCGGAGGAACAACGCCGCGAAAGGCGTCGCGTCCACGCGGCGATGGTCCACGCGCTGGACGAGGGGGTTGGCCGCATCCTCCAGGCGATTGACGACCGCGACATCGCGGAGAACACCCTCGTCCTCTTCTTCAGCGACAACGGCGGCGGCGTCGACGTGGGCGACAACGGTCCCTATCGGGGCGCGAAGAGCACCGTCTTCGAGGGGGGCACGCGGGTCGCCGCGGCGGCGCGCTGGCCGGCGGGCGGCATCTCCGGCGGCGGCCGGGTGAAGGCGCCGGTCGCCTACATCGACGTCTTGCCGACGTTGACGGCAATCGCGGGCCTCGAGGATCACGGCGGGAAGGAGCTCGACGGCCGGAACGTCCGCGAGGTCCTCGCCGGCTCGGACCTGGACGGGCCGGCGCGCGACCTGTACTCCTACGTCGGTCAGAAGAACCCGGCGCGGGAGCAGGTGTCGGTCATGTCCGAGGACTGGAAGCTCGTCGTCATCGGCCCGCCGCTCGATCGGCCGGGGTCGGCGGAGGCGTCCGACCAGCTCCTGTATCGGATCGAGGAGGATCCGTTCGAAGAACGGGACCTGGCTGCGGATCGTCCGGACGTGGCGGCGCGTCTCCTGGTCAAGGCGCGAGAGTTCCGCGCCCTGCAGCCACCGAACGCGGCGGAGCCTTTCGGCGCAGGCTGGGAAGGGTTCGAGCCGCCGCCGAACTGGCGGTTCCCGGATGCCGACGCCGCCGAGTCGCCAGGATCCTGACCTTGCGTCCCGTTGCTGGCGTTGGTCACTGTTCTTTCGTCGCCGTCGCCGTCTTGCTCGGTGGCTGCGCGGGTGCGGCGACGGGACTCTGACGCTTCAGCTTCCGGCCCGGGTGGAAGGCCGGATGGCACGCCGGCGCACCCGGTGTGCGACTACGCGGACTTGGCGATCTTCCGCCGCAGCCAGTCGATCAGCACCCGGTTCGTCTCTTCGGGTTTCTCCTGCTGCGTCCAGTGGCCGCAATCGGCGACCGTGTACTTCTCGAGGTCGTCGATGAAGTCCTCCATCCCGTCGGCGGAGGAGGGTCTCAGGATGACGTCGTTCTCCGCGCCGATGTAAAGGCACGGCACGTCGATCTCCCACTTCGCGTTCTCGATGCCCGGAAAGGGGCGGCCGGCCCTGCGATACCAGTTCAGGCCGCCGGTGAAGCCGGTGATCTCGAAGGTCTCGGTGAAGTAGTCGAGGGCCTCCTCGGACAGGAACACCTCGCCGGGGTAGTCCTCGCGGTCGAGCATCCGGAGCAGGTCCATCTGCCGTTCCGGCGAGTCCTCCGGCATCGCCCTGAACGCTTCGACATCCCAGATGTAGCCGCGGCGCAGCATCATCTCGAAGGTCTTGCGAACGTCGGCGGACAGTGCCCTTTCCGCCCGGCCGGGCTCCTGGAACTGGACCGTGTAGTAGTTCCCGGACCGGACGATGAGCGGTTCCTCGGACAACTGCGGGCGGGCCATTCCCGGCGGCCGACCGCCGGGCGTGTTCACGCCGACGATGCCGAGGCAGCGGTCCGGGTGCAGCCGCGCCATCATCCATACGACGCCGCCGCCCCAGTCGTGGCCGACAAAGACGGCCTGGTCGATCTCGAGCGCGTCGAGCATGCCGGCCATGTCGTCGCACAGGTAGCGGAGGCTGTACTCGTCCACGTCCTCCGGCCGCTCGGTCAGGCCGTATCCGCGTTGATCGGGCGCGATGGCGCGGAACCCGGCGTCGGCCAGCGCCGGAAGCTGGAATCGCCAGGAGAAGGCGAGTTCGGGGAAGCCATGGCAGAGGACGACGGGGACGCCTGATCCCTGCTCGTAGACGGCCATGCGGATGCCGTTCGTGTCGACGAAGCGGGGTGACGGCATGCCGGGCGCCGGTCGGACCTCGGCGCCATGAGACAGGCGGGGGAGCGCCAGGGCGCCGGCCAGAACGCCCGTGTTGTGCAGGAAGCTGCGGCGGGAGAGGGCGAAAGGATGGACCATTGGGCCTCCTGCATGTTGCGTTCGGGGTGAGGGGCTCCACGGGACGAGAAGCTCATGTTCTGCCGGCCAATCTAGCACCGGATTTCTGCCGAGTGTTCGTCTTCCTCCGCGGCACAAGTGTCGTCTTCGGACCAGGCGGCAGCTGCGCGCCGCCTGGAGCCCGGCGGCGACAAGCAACGAACTGGACATTCGGCAAGGCACTTCTCGTTGGACAGCTCTCGCCGGTTGGCGTCGGGGACGGCTGATGTATGCTCGCACCTCACGTGGCGTCGGGTGAAGCCCACTCCGATCCTTCAGGCGGCTTGTCGCCCCCTTCTTCGGGGTGCCCGTCTTGGCATAGTTCGTGAACACACACACACACACACACACACACACACACACACACACACACACACACACACACACACACACACCGGCCCTGGCTCGGTCTGGCTGTGTGCTCCGTGTGACCGTTGCGGCCAGGTAGAGCCGGCGCCGCCCGCCGGCCGGAGCGGGATCCCGTCGGGCGCTTCCGGGACGTGGCGCGCCGGTCGTCTGTTCGCGGGAGCGGCGGCTGAGCGGAGGGGAGCCGGCGGAGGACGCGCAGACCGTCGAGACCCGCGTCAACCCGTAGGCCTCCCGGAACCCGTAGGCCTCCCGGGTTCTGGCGCCCGGGCGAATCAGGCGGTTTGAACGGGTCCCGGCCGCGCGTGTTCCCCGGATCGGCGGCGGCCCGGATTGAACAACCCCTTCGGATCGAACGACCCGCGGGCGGCCTGGAGAGTCCTGGCCGAGACGAACGGGGCGGCGAAGCCGCTCTCAAGGAGAAAGAACTGATGAAGCCGATCAAGCAAGTCACGATGGTGCTGGTTCTGTGCGGGATTCCGGCGCAGGCCTTCGGTCAGAGCGTCTCCTGCGATGCCTGCACCCATGACGTGTCCGTCTACAGGGGCGATGGCGGGCTTATCGCGGAGGCCGACGGCGCCGACATGGTGACTTGGGTCGCCACCTGCGGCGGCGTGACCCACCATGGCGAACTCGAGCCCAATCAAGCGGGCGTGGTCATGCTGCAGTTCGTGGACAGCGGCCTCGTCTGCGACGAGGAAGAGAGCCGACTGCAGATCGGCCCCGTCAAGGACGGCGGTTGGTACTGGATCACGGACGACACGAACTTGGCCGTGGGCTCTCTGGTCAGCCAGGACATCCTCGACAACGCCAGGGCCGGCATCACGAACGCCGGCCCCGGCGTGACGATGACGATGGGCAGGGGCGCCGTCCTCCTCGAGGAAGCCGCGACCGGCCGTCTCGGCCTGCTGCCGAACATCCTGCCGGAGCCGCCGGCGGCTCCGCTCAGGAAGTGCGGCTACGACGACGGGGGAGCCGGCGCATCACCGCGCTACGCGCGCCGGAATACGGTGTGCGCGCTGGGCGACGGCGGCACGGTCGTCGTGGCGACGACCACGAACGCCATCACCGGTGAGAGGACGCAGATCCCGAACGGGGGCGCCGTCACCCGGCCCGTCGCGGGGGCGACTGAGACGGTCGTCGTCGTTGTCGACCTGTGGATGAACGGGAGCGGCCACTACACAACCTCCTCCGCCTCAGATGCACGCCCAAGGCTCGGACACCCGGAGTTAGCGATGACCGTAGAAATGGCAGACAGGGCGGACCTTCATTTGAGCGGCGTCTCCTACCAGGTGCGCGTAGGTAGCGGCCCGACGGCGTCAGATCTTGTGAACGACGGCAGCCCGGTAGCCGGCGTGGCCCTCGCCACGCTGGTGAGCTACGGCAGAGTTACCGTCAGTGCGGACAGCGCCTACTGCAGCAGGACGAGCAACTTCTCCCTGCCAGTGGCCGTCACCCTATCGATGGTCGCTGCAGCCGACGCGGCCCAGGTGACGCCCTCTGTCAGCCGGTCGGCGACGGGCGTGGTCGGAAGCACAAACTTCACGGTTGTCTGCCCCTAGGCTTCGGCGACGAACCACGGCCACGAGCTGGCGCCGGACAACCCGTTCCCCGTGGACCAGGGGAACAGCCATTCCTGCCTGCGGGGCGCCGGCACACGGTCCGCCCCGGCAACACTTCTCGTCCGCTGACGCCGAAGGCGGCGGTCCGGCGAGCGGGTTTCAAAGTGTCGCGGGCGAAGGCGTTGACCTCGCGGGCAAAGAGCTAAGGGGATGTGCCGGTAGCCGAAGTGCCGGCGGATCACGTTGCCGTTCCTGGACTCGACCAGCGCGTTGTCATTGCTGCGTCGGGGGCGCGACTTGGTGAACTCCGGGACGTGGAGCCCTTGTCGCGCCGCGGCAGCGCGCGGTAACGGAACTTGACCAGCGTCTCGACGATGAACGAGTAGGCCGAAAGGCGGTCACGAAGTACGAAGTCCACCGCCTCGTTGCCCGACAGGAAGCGGCGCACATCTTCAAGTGCCTGATGTCCGTGGGTCTGGAGAGTCAAGATCATCCTCCGATGATCCCCGATCCCACCCGGCTCACGCTTCACCTCTCGCTGGATTCACGCTCCACGTTCACGCTCCACGTTCACGCTCATTTCTCGCTGGACAGCGCTGTTTCGGGCGGCGGCGTGGTTTTCTGCGTACAATGGTCGTCATGGGCACCGCGTTCCGGTTGGCAGGTTCGTTGCTCGCGCTCGCCGTGCTGGCGGCGCCGGTGGCGGGAATGTGCGCCGCGCTCGCCTCGGCCGAGGACCCCTGCGACATGCGGGAGTCCCATGAAGTCGTGTCGTGCGGTCACACCGAGATGGTGATGACGGCCTGTTGCGCCGCCGATTCCGTCGACCCCGCCGCGGCCGGGATTCTCCCCGGTCCGGCCGGCGACATCGACCTGCCCGCGCTCGCGCACAGCCGGCTGGACGCGCCCGGCGACGAAGGCGCCGGCGCCTCGGCGCCTGCCTGCGACGGGGACCCGCCGTCCGCTGTACCGCGCTACAGGCTGTTCTCGGCCCTGTTGCTCTGATCCTCCGCTGAAGCGAGTCGCAGCGGTCGCCCCCGGAAGCGGGCGGCCGCGGGAACACGTTTCCGCGGAGGAATCAGATGCTTCGACATACGCCTTGCCTGCTCGCCGCCGTCCTGTGGACGGTCGCCGGGGCGGGAACATCGATGGCCGAGACAGGCCGACCGGCCCCGGATCGGGCGCCGGCGGACCGGGTCGCCCAAGGGATCGCGGACGAGTCGCTGCGCGTGCTCGTCCAGGAGGCGCTGGCGCGCAATCCGGGGCTTGAGGCCGGCTTTGCCCGCGCCCGCGCCGCCGCGCAGAAGGCCCCCCAGGTCGCGTCCCTGCCCGACCCGACGGCCGAGGCGACGGCTTTTCTCCTGCCGCCGGAGACCCGCGTCGGTCCTCAGCGCCTCATGCTTGGCTTGAGCCAGGCTCTGCCGTGGCTGGCGAAGCTCGAGCTGAAGGAAGCCGCCGCTCTCCAGGAGGCGGTCGCGCTGGAACGCGAGGTTCAGGCGGATCGCCTGCGGCTGGTCACCGAGGTGCGGCGGCTGTACTACGAACTCCTCTTTCTGGATCGGTCGCGGACCACGGTGACCACCCTGCTGGAAGACCTGGACCTGCACGAGGAAGTTGCCCAGGCCCGCTACGCGACCGGCGTCGGTTCGACCCAGGCGGTGCTGAAGCTGCAGGTGGAGATGACGCAGGCCAGCCAGGAGTTGCTGGACCTCGACTCCAGGGAAGCCGCTCTTCGCGCGCGGCTGAACGGCCTGCGGGATCGGCCGGCGGCGACGCCGGTGACCAGGGGGAGGTTGCCGGAGGCAGTTGGTGAGGTCGACCTGAAGCCGGAGCGTCTGCTCGACCGGGCACGAAGTGCGCGGCCTGAGCTGCAGGCCGCCGATGCACGGCTGGCGCGTGCCGAACTGGTGGAACGCCTGGCGCGGATGGCGCGCCGGCCCGACTTCAGGGTCGGCGTCACGTACACGCTGGTCACGTCGCGCGACGACGATGCGGCGCGTCTGCTGGCGATTCAGGGTGACGGGAACGACGTGTTCGGCCTGCGCGGCGGCGTCACCCTGCCGGTCCGCAAACGCCGCCGCGCCGCCGCGATCAAGGAGGCGCTCGAGCTGCGATCGCACGCCGTGGACGAGAAACGGCACGCGGAACTGTCGGTCGAAACGGAAGTGGGCGATCTTGCCGAGCGGCTGCCGTTGGCCTGGCGCCGATTGCGGTTGCTCGAGGACCTGCTGGTCGTCCAGGCGGACGAGGCGCTCGAGTCGGCCGAGGCGGGGTACGTCGCGGGCGCTCTGAACAGTCTCGACCTGGTCGACGCCGAGGAGGTGCTGTTCGAGGCGCTGACGGCGGTCGACAAGGCGCGGGTGGACTATCTGATCGGCCTGGCGGAACTGGAGGGCGCTGTCGGCGGACCGCTGCCGGCGCCGGCGAGCGGAGGGACGGAGCAATGACGAACGAGACGAACAGCGCCGGACATGCGGTCCGAACCTGGCTCCGCGGTGCGGGGTGGGTCGCGGGCAGCTTCGCGGCCTTCTACATCTTCTTCTTCGATCCGCTGGGCGTTCACCCGGTGGACGGCTGGCTGCAGCGGACGGTCGGCTACCACACCGGGTCGATGGCGACGAGCGGCGGCGAGGGCGCCTCGGTCTTGAGCGGCGAACGCGAGGTCGTCTTCTACCGGAATCCGATGGATCCGACGATCACCTCGCCCGTGCCGGCCAAGGACGAGATGGGCATGGACTACCTGCCGGTTTACGCCGACGAGGCGGAGCAGGCGCTCGGCGCCGGAACGACCGTCACGATCGACCCGGTCGTCGTCCAGAACATGAACGTCCGGACGCGGATGGTGGAGAAGGGGGATCTCCGGCACGAGATCAGGACCGTCGGCTACCTGGAGTACGACCAGGAGCGGATGGTCACCGTGACGACGAAGTACGACGGCTGGGTCGAGAAGGTCTACGTGAACCACGTCGGCGAGCCGGTGGCGAAGGGCGAGGGGCTGTTCGAGGTCTACTCGCCGGAGCTGGTCCAGACCGCGCACGAACTGCTGTCGGCGATCCGCTACGCGGCCAGGCTGGGCAACGCGCCGGACGACGCCCGGCTTCATGCCGAGGCTCTGGTGGAAGCGGCGCGGACGCGGCTCGCGTTCTGGGACATCTCCGCGGATCAGATCGCCCGCCTCGAGGAAACGGGGGAGATCTTCCGGACGCTGACGGTGACCGCGCCGGCGAGCGGTCTGGTGATGAAGCGGATGCCGGGTCTGGAGGGCATGGCGGTGACGCCGGGCATGGAGGCGTACCACATCGCCGACATCACCTCGCTGTGGCTGTCGGTCGAGGTCTTCGAGGACCAGGTGGTGTGGATCCGTCCCGGCGCCGAAGCGGAGGTGACCTTCACCTACTTCCCGGGCGAGACGATCCGCGGCACGGTCGAGTTCATCGAACCCGAACTGTCGGAACAGACCCGGACGCTGACGGTCAAGATCGCCGTGCCGAATCCGGACGGCCGCCTGCGCAAGGGGATGTTCGCCACGGTGGTCTTCGATCCGGTGATCGTACGGGGCGCGGTGACGGTTCCGAGCGAGTCCGTGCTGCGGACCGGACGCCGCAGCGTGGTCGTCGTGGCGCTGGGCGGCGGTCGGTTCGAGCCTCGGGAAGTCGAAACGGGTCATGCGCACGGGGGGCTGGTGGAAGTCCGTTCGGGCGTCGAGGCGGGCGACCGGATCGTCACCTCATCGCACTTCCTGCTGGACTCGGAGTCCAAGCTGCGCGCGGCGGTGCAGACGATGCTGAGCGGCGCCGCAACGCCGGCGGCGGCTCATGAAGGCCACGACATGAGCGGGAACGGTGAGGGCCACGACATGGGTGGGATGGACCACGAGTTGAACCACGAGGGTCACTCCGCTGCCGAACCTGAGGACGCGGCCGAGCCCCGGCACATGCACGAGAACCACGGCAGGTGAGCCGGTGCTGAACCGACTCATCGAGTGGTCGCTGCGCAACCAGTTGCTGGTGGCGGCCGGCCTGGTCGTGGCGGTAGCGGCCGGCGTGTGGTCCGTCAGGACGACGCGCATCGACGCGATACCCGACCTCTCCGACGTGCAGGTCATCCTCTACACGGAGTTTCCGGGCCAGTCGCCCCAGGTCGTGGAGGACCAGGTGACCTACCCGATCACCTCGACGATGCTCTCGGCGCCGCACGCCAAGGTCGTCCGCGGCTACTCGTTCTTCGGCTTCTCCTTCGTCTACGTGATCTTCGAGGACGGCACGGACCTCTACTGGGCGCGCTCCCGGGTGCTGGAGTCGGTGGCGGGGCTGCAGAGCCGGTTGCCGCAGGGCGTGTCGCCGCAGCTCGGGCCGGACGCCACCGGCGTCGGCTGGGCCTTCATCTACGTGCTGAACTCCGGGTCGCGGTCCCTGGCCGAACTCCGTTCACTCCAGGACTGGTATCTGAAGTACAACTTGCTCGCGGTCGAAGGAGTCTCCGAAGTCGCGTCGATAGGCGGCTTCGTGCGCCAGTACCAGGTCGAGGTCGACCCGGTCCGGCTCCGGGCCTACGGTCTTTCCCTGCCGGTGGTGCGGCGGGCGATCCAGGAGTCGAACGCGGACGTCGGCGGCCGCCTGATCGAGGTGGCCGAACGCGAGTACATGGTGCGCGGCCGCGGCTACGTGCGGGAACTGCGGGACCTGGAGACGATCGTTCTGGCGTCGGGCCCGGGCGGCGTTCCGGTGCTGGTCCGGGACGTGGCGAACGTGACGATCGGACCGGAGATCCGCCGCGGCCTGGCCGACTGGAACGGCGAGGGCGAGACGGTGGGGGGAATCGTCGTCGTGCGCTCCGGCGCCGACACCCGGTCGACCATTGAAAGGGTGAAGGAGCGCCTGGCCGAGCTGGCCGGCGGCATGCCCGACGATGTCGAGATCTCGGTCGCCTACGACCGGACCGGACTGATCGAACGCTCCATCGAGACGCTGACGGACACCCTGCTCGAGGAGTCGATCGTCGTCGCGGTCGTGTGCCTCGTCTTCCTGTTCCACTTTCGGTCGGCACTGGTGCCGATTCTGGCGATCCCGGTGTCCGTCCTGCTTGCCTTCGTCGTGATGCGGGCCCAGGGGCTCGGTTCGAACATCATGTCGCTGGGCGGCATCGCGATTTCGATTGGCGTCCTCGTCGACGCTTCGATCGTCATGGTGGAGAACGTCCACCGCCACCTCGCGGCGCACAAGGGAAAGCGGTCCCGCTTCGAGATCGTTCTGCGCGCCGCGCAGGAAGTCGGCCCGACGCTCTTCTTCAGCCTGCTGGTCATCACGGTGTCCTTCCTGCCTGTCTTCACGCTGGAGGCCCAGGAGGGTCGGCTGTTCAAGCCGCTGGCCTTGACCAAGACGTACTCCATGGCGATGGCGTCCCTGGTCGCCGTGACCGTCGTGCCGGTGCTCATGTTCTGGCTCGTGCGCGGGCGGATTGTCTCGGAGGAGCGCAATCCGGTGTCGCGGTTCCTGCGCTTCGTCTATCGCCCGCTCGTCGCCGGAGCGGTGCGGCTGCGTTGGCTGGTCATCGTGCTGATGATCGGGGCGCTGGCTTCGACCCTCGCGCCGCTCAAGCGCATCGGTTCCGAGTTCATGCCGCCGCTGTGGGAAGGCGACCTGCTCTACATGCCGACGACGTTGCCGGGCGTGTCGATCGGCAAGGCGCGGGAGATCGTCCAGCAGACGGACCGGATCATCCGCACCTTCCCGGAGGTCGTCAGCGTGTTCGGCAAGGTCGGCCGGGCGGAGACGGCGACCGACCCGGCGCCGCTGTCGATGCTCGAGACGACGATCGTGCTGAAGGACCAGGACGAGTGGCGCCCCGGGTTGACCCCGGACGACCTGATCGCCGAGATGGACCAGGCGCTGCAGTTTCCCGGTGTGACGAACTCCTGGACGATGCCGATCAAGACCCGGATCGACATGCTGTCGACGGGGATCAAGACGCCGGTCGGCATCAAGCTGGGCGGCCCGGACCTCGCGACGCTGGAGCGTCTCGCGGAACAGGTCGAGGCGGTCGTCAAGCCGCTGCCGGGAACGCTTTCGGCTTACGCCGAGCGGGTGATGGGCGGCGCCTATCTCGACTTCGACATCGACCGGGAGGCGGCTGCCCGCTTCGGCCTGCGCATCGCCGACATCCAGGACACGATCCAGTCCGCGGTCGGGGGCATGAACGTGTCCTGGACTGTCGAAGGCCTGGAGCGCTACCCGATCAACCTGCGCTATCCGCGGGAACTGCGGGACGATCCGGAGGCCCTGGAGCAGATCCTGGTGACGGCCCCCGGCGGCGCCCAGGTGCCGCTCGGCCAGGTGGCTGCGATCGAGTTCCGCGACGGGCCGCCGGGAATCAAGTCCGAGGGAGCGCGGCCGAATGCCTGGGTCTACGTCGACCTGGAGAGCAGCGACATCGGCGGCTGGATCCGCCGCGCGCGCGAAGAGGTCGCCGACAAGGTGGCGCTGCCTCCGGGCTACACCCTGCTCTGGTCAGGGCAGTACGAGTACATGGAGCGAGCCCGCGACCGCTTCCTGGTCATCGTTCCGCTCACCTTCGTTCTCACGTTCGCACTGCTGTACCTGAGCACGCGCTCGGTGATCAAGACCGCGTTCATCGTCTCCGCGGCGCCGTTCTCGCTTGTCGGATCGGTCTGGCTGCTGGATCAACTCAACTACAACTGGTCCGTCGCCGTTTGGGTGGGAATGATCGCCCTCGCGGGACTGGCGGCAGAGACCGGCGCCGTCATGCTGCTGTACCTTGACCTCGTGTACAACGAGCGGAAGGGCGCTGGAGCGATGGAGACCCTGCGCGATCTGTGCGACGCGGTGACCCACGCCGCGGTGCAGCGGATTCGTCCGATCACGATGACCGTGCTGACCACGTTCATCGCCCTGGCGCCGATCCTGTGGGCGACCGGCGCCGGCGCCGACGTGATGAAGCGAATCGCGGCGCCGATGGTAGGGGGGCTGGTCACGGTGTTCCTTGGCGTGACGTTCGTGTTTCCGGCGCTCTACGTCGTGTGGAGGTCGATCGGTCTGAGGCGCGGCGACGTGAACACTGCCGGCTGAGGGGGCAGTCGCGGTTTCGTCTCCTGCCGCCCTGAGCTGGCGGAGGCGCTTCGTGAGCGAGCGGCGGCGGCTGGGCGTTGATCGCTCCGCGGCCCGGTCGAGATCGGCTTCTCGCTGGTGCTGGCTGGCGCCGTCGATGAGCACGGCAACCGGCCCCGTCATGCGGGTTCGATCAACCGGGGATCGTCGTTCTTGTAGCTCCCTACGCGGTTCGAGACGGGAAAGAACTCCAGGTCGCCGGAGTACGTCTCGAGCTGTTCAGCCAGAGCGTCGGGATCGCGGAGCGGACCGTCAAGCCACTGCCGGTACGGCGGCCGGGCGATCACCGGCATCCGGTCGTGGATCGCTGCGATGGCCTTGCTGGGCGGACAGGTCACGATCGTGCAGGCCAGGCCGTCCGGCGTTCGGTTCCAGACTCCTGCGAAGCCGAAGGGTCCGCCGCCGGGTATCCGGATGTAGTGAGGCTGGCGGGCGCCGTCGAGCTGCGCCTGCCACTCGTACCAGCCGTCGGCAACGACGAGGCAGCGGCGCCGGCTCAACAGGTTGCGGAACCTGGGCGCTTCGAGCGCGGTGTCATCGCGGAGGTTGATCTGGGGGCCGCCGCGCTTCCGCGGGAAGCCCCAGCGCATCGTGCCCAGGGCGCGGCGGCCTTCGCGGTCCAGCGCGACGACTGCCACGTCCTGGGTCGGGGCGATGTTGTACCGGGGCTCGAGGTCCGGCAGCTCGTCCAGCTCGAAGCGGACGGCTACGGACCGGGCCTTCGAACGGAGCGTGTACCGGCCGCACATGGGACAGAGATGATACGGCTCGCAGCAAAACTACTCTTGACCTTTAGTGCATGACGAGGACCGCGTGCCCCGTGCTACGGTGCCGAGCCATGAGTGCCTTGGGTCCCACCTATCCGCTTCTCTTCACCGTCCGGGTTCCGGTAGAGGGCAAGACCTTCATCGCTGGCGTCGAGATGCGCGGCGGCGCTGTCGTCACCATCGAGGACGACGACGGCGCCGAGGTCTATCTCGCGCACGGTCTCCAGCCGGGCGGCATTGCCGGTACCGGGGGCTGTCTGCTCGATGCCTACGCGGATCTGCGCAGGGGGATCGAGCTTGTTCTCGACGACATTGCGGACGAGGCGGTGGACTTCGTGACCTTCCGGCGGGAAGTGACCGAGTTCTTCGCCGACACGGACCGTTGGGCCGAAGAGACCTTTGAAGCGGCGCGCAAGCAGGTAGGGGCGGGAGAGATTCAGAGTGACCTGCCCCGAGTGAAGAACCCGAAGTTCCGCTGCGACGTGGTCGAGTTTCAACAGCCGCTGTCCGAGATCGATCTCGAGCCGGATGCGATGTGGCTGGCGGCAGCTTGACTCCGGCTGGTCAGGCGGGTGGCGCAGATTCAACTCCGCCGGATCCTCGCCATGCTCGAGAAGTGTGCTCCCGGTCATCAAAGGGTGGAGACCAAGCACCACTGGGTCATCCGCTACCAGGGTACGACCTACCGCAGGCTGCCAAAGGGCCAACACAGCAAACAGCAGTCTCTCCGCGGTGACGTGAACTCGTTCCACGTCAGGGCAATGTGCCGTCGTCTCGGCATTCTGGAGTGCGCCAAGCAAGAGTTGGAGCAGTTGAGGTGAAGGAGGACTCCCGTGTGCGGCGGCCGGTGACCGTGCTTGTCGGCCTTCTGTTGGCTGGAGCGGCTAGCTTCGCCGTCCAGCCTCCAGGCTCGATGCCGGACGATGAGGAGATTCGCCGAGTCCTCAGGGAACGGATCGACGAGCAGAAACGAAGCGTTGGCATCGTCTGGGGTTGACCCGGTTCCGTGGACACCTCATTCTTGGAGGAGGAGGAGTTCACGATGTCACGATCAAGAGCCCGGTACGCCCCGGAGTACCGGCAGCAGATGGTAGATCTGGTCCGGTCCGGGCGTAGCCCGGACCAACTGGCTCGCGAGTTCGAGCCGTCAGCGCAGTCGATCCGGAACTGGGAGATCAGCCGCGACACCTGCGCTCGGCTGAAACCCGTCACCTTGATCAGAAACCGCCGGATCAGACCCTTGTCGGGCCTCGACAGCCGAACGTACCGAAAACGGACCAGAACCCGCCGCACGAAGCCGTAGGCATCGGCGCGATCCAAGAATCGGAAGTCGACCGGCGCGCTGCCGGCCATGAAGTCCTGGACCTCGTCCAGGCTGCGAAGGCGCTCGATGTCGAGTTGCAAGATCATCCTCCAATGATCCCCAACACCCCTTCAGGCTCATCTCTCGTGGGATTGGCATCGCCCCTTCAGGCTCATCTGTCATGGGACAAGGCTCGGGTAGGCCGGGTGAGGTGGTAGCTGCTAGGGTACGGCGCTTGAGGTCTCGCGCGGCCGGGCGGGGTGTACGGTCTGGACGGCCTGTAGCAGGCGTGTCTTGAAGTCTCGTTTGGCGTCTTCGTCGTCGGGGCTGGGTTGGATGAGGACGTGGGACGGATCCGAACAGAGCGGGCATTCGGCGTTCTCAATCGGGTCTTCAACCACCACAGCGCCCGTGCACTCGATGATGTCGCCGACGGGCATGACGGCGAAGCGTCCCGAGACCCTGGTCGTGAAGTTCTTCTGTTTCAGCTTCCATTTCTGGAGGCCGAGCATTGCCGCTGCAAGATCGTCTTGGTCAAACCACTCCACGTGATTGCCGGAGACCCCATTGGTGTCGAGCCGGAAAGACAGCGTAGTCGGACATCCGTCGTCGTCAAGACTCGAGTGGTTGCAATACCCGGCGACATGATGAGTCGCCGGGATCCTTGGGGGGCTCACCTTGGGGGTCGCTCCCTCTAGCGGCGCTCTAGGAGGAGTCTCAGTCTGGCAAGGCAGCTCAAGAGAGCGCAGGCGGGACTCACTTCGAGGGTCTCGGAGTACGAAGGCCCCCCCCTGTCGAGCAGGGCCACACAGCCGACCTTGCCGTCCGCAAGGAACTCCGCGGTGAAGATGCCGGCAGCGCCCACCGCCCAGATGGCGGCGAGGGTGCCGTCGTCTCCCGCACCGAGTCTCGGTCGGGGGACGTGCGGCACCTGTCGAAGAACCTGATGGAGGGTCTTGAGCGAACGGGGATTGATGTCGCAGCCGAAGTCCTCACGCAATGCGCTCTGGATCTCGCGCATGCGCGAACCTACGTCCGGCCAGAAGGCGGACAGGTCATGGAGTGCGCCGCTGACCTCCTCTGCCGGCGTCAGAGTGGTGGCAAACGCCTCCCGGTTGAGACCGACGCTGGCTTGCGCCGTCGCTTTCAGGTAGTCGCGGAGGGGCTTGGCCGAGACCGCGGGCGAAGAACGCCAATTCACCTCTGGAATGGTGCCGGGCGAGTGAAACTGCATGTCTACGCGGCGTGTCTGAGAGGGTTGGCCAGCAAGTCCAGCGGTTAGCTCCTCCACGCCGACGTGAACATCGGGGACGGACTCGATCAGGCGCTCGTGTAGGGTCAACTCTCTCTCACGGCGCGGGAAGGCGGACTCATGCTTCTTCCTCCTCCTCGGAAGTGGCGACGTGCCTCTGCAAGGCCTCGACGAGTTCGTTCACGGTCTTCGAGTGCAGCCAGAATCGTGTGACTCCTTGGACGCTCACCGAGTGTCCCGCCAGGAACTCGTCCAACTGGTCGCCGCGGAGGTCGGCGGTTTCCACAGGGGGAGAGACGTAGCCCAAGGAAAGCACAAGGGAGTCCTTCGTGCCCTGGATCACGAAGACGTTGGCCGGTTGTACTTCGACGCCTTCGCCTCTCCACGCGACCCTCACCTTCAGATTCTGTGGTTGCACCTTGGAAGCTCCTTCCTCGCCGCTCTCATCACTCTCACCAATGCCGAGAAGCCGACACTGATTCCGAGATGAACCCAGCGTAGCGCACGCGTCTAGTTTCTCGGGGTCGGTGGCGCGAAGCTATGCGGGCCAGCAGATCCGTGGTCAAGGCCCGTTTCACGAACTCCCAACGGCGTGCGTGCTAGTACGCCTCCACCGCGCGTTGCGGGTCGTGCGGCGGATGCCGACGTTGCCGGCGACCGTCGTGATGCCTATGAGGTCGGCGTGGTTCGCCGCTACGAGGCCCGCGACCGCGTCGTCAAGGCCCGGGTCGCAGTCCAGGACGAGCTTCATGAGAGCTACTGCTCGCCCTTCAACTCCAGCGCCTTCGAGATGACGAACTGGTGGATCGCCGTCGTCGCCTCCTCGTCGAAGACCTCGGCGTAGCCGGGCATGCCGAGCGGCAGCAGGCCGTCCTGGACGATGGCGTTGAAGTCGTCGTGGACTTGCGCGGACATCCGGCGCAGGTCGGGCGAGGCGGTGGCGACGATCGAACTCTGGCCGAGGCCGCGGTGACAGAGCGCACAGTGCTCGTGGTAGAGCGTGTTGCCGCGGTCGATCGTCTCGGCGTCGGCGACCAGGGGCGGCTGTTCCGGGATGGAGAAGTCGCGCGCGGGCGGTTTGGCAAGGGTGGCCTCTCCGTCTAGCGAGAAGACGAGCAGTTCGCCGGGCCGGTCGTACCGCGTGCTCCCGCCGACCATCGTGGCGACGTACTGCGTGCCGTCTTCCATGTAGCTGATGATCGACGAGGAGAACGAACCGTAGGCGTCGAACTCCCACAGCTCTGCGCCCGTGTCCTTGTCGTAGGCGTTCAGGTCGCCCCCGCCGCCGCCGTGGAAGAGCACCCCGGTTGTCGTGGCCAGAACGCCGCCGTTGAAGGCCGAGGGCAGCCGGTTCTCCCACACCTTCTCGCCCGACAACGGGTCGAAGGCGACGAGGAATCCCCTGTCCTCCGGGCGCGGACCCGCCTGCGCCTGGAGCTGCTGGCGGTAGGCGCCGGAGGCGACGCCAAGGCTGAGGCCCCACTCCCGGATCGTGTAGGCGCCGGTCTCCACGAACTCCTCGGGCAAAGCGTAGAAGTTCGAGTAGTCGTGGTAGTAGAAGTACATCACGCCCTTGTCCTCGTCCCAGGACATGGGCTCCCAGTTGTGGGCGCCGGCGTTCGCTGGCGTGATCCACTGCGGCTTCTCCTCGAAGACCACGTCGGGATTCTCGATCGGACGTCCGGTTTCCATGTCGACGTGGGTCGCCCAGTCGATCCTGTCGGTGTAGGGGTGGGCACGGAGGAGTTCGCCGGTCTCGCGGTCGATCACGTAGAAGAACCCGTTCTTCGGCGCCTGGAGCAGGACCTTGCGGTTCTTGCCGTCGACGTTCATTTCGCCGAGGGCGATGTCCATCGCCGAGCTGTAGTCCCAGTTGTCGCCCGGGACCGTCTGGTAGT
Organism: uncultured Thermoanaerobaculia bacterium; assembly: GCA_951813015.1. Taxonomy (GTDB): domain Bacteria; phylum Acidobacteriota; class Thermoanaerobaculia; order Multivoradales; family Multivoraceae; genus Multivorans. The sequence continues at coordinate 287,861 of CATOTG010000008.1, forward strand.
ACCACTTCATCTCCGCGGTGTCCGCGTCGACCGCCACGATTGCGGTCAAGAAGAGGTCGTCGCCGCCGCCCGGTGAGCGGACCTGCCGCGACCACGGTGCGCCGTTGCCGACGCCGATGTAGAGGAGGTTCAGTTCCTCGTCGTAGACGAGCGAGTTCCAGGCGGTGCCGCCGCCGCCCATCTTCCACCACTCGCCGCCCCAGGTCCTGGCGGCCATCTCCATTTCGGGGTGCTCGAACGGCTTCGACGGGTCGCCGGGGACGAGGTAGAAGCGCCAGGCGAGTTCGCCGGTCTCGGCGTCGTAGGCGGAGACGTAGCCGCGCCGCTTGCCGCTCTCGGAGCTGCCCTGGCCGATGAACACCTTGCCCCCTGCGGCGCGCGGAGCGCCGGTGATGTTGAAGCGGCCGAGCGCCGAGGGATGCCAGGTGTCGACGTCCCAGACCTCCTCGCCGGTCGCTGCGTCGACCGCGACCAGCCGGCCGTCGAACAGGGCGACGTAGACCTTGCCCTCGTAGACGGCGACGCCGCGGTTCGCCACGCCGCCGCAGCAGGAGTACTTGACGTAGGTGCGGTCAGTCTGCGGATCGTGGGTCCAGATCTCCTCGCCGGTCGCGGGGTCCAGCGCGTAGATCACACCCCAGCCGTTCGTCGCGTACATCACGCCGTCGACGACCAGCGGCGTGCCCTGCATCCGCTCGCTGGGGCCGCCGATGGGCCTGGACCAGGCGAGCTTCAGATCGGCGACGTTGTCGCGGGTGATCTGGTCGAGGGTCGAGAAGCGCTGCTCCTTGTAGGTCTGGCCGTAGGTCAGCCAGCTCCCGGGCTCAGCCTCGGCGGCGCGGATGATCCGCTCGTCGTCGACGTTGCCGGCGGTCGGCGCGATGTCGATGTCGCCGCCGCCGTCGCCGCCGTTGCCGCCGCCGCAGCCGGCTGCCAGCAGAAGGAGAAGAACGGGCGCGCGGGTCGCCCACCGTGATGTCGCAGTCGGTTCGCTCATCTTGAAGATCCTCGGAGGTTCGCCGGCCAACCTAAGTGCCTGAGCGTCCGCTGTCAAACCGTCAGGGCCTTTGAGGTACGGTTTCCTCGGTGGGCGCCACCACGACGACGAGCGCCAGGAAGGACGACGGTGGCGAGGCCATCGCCCTTGCCTCGTCGAGAGCTTTGGGGATGGAGCCGACGAGCGGATTTGAACCGCTGACCTGCTGATTACGAATCAGCTGCTCTGCCACTGAGCTACGTCGGCATGACCGGGTGAGACTCGCCGGTCGCGGCGCGAGGACGCCGGAGTGTAGCAGCGGATCGACTCCGTCAGCCTGCTCCGGGATACCCTGCCGCGACGCTGGCGCCTAACTGATGACCGTTCAACGATTTCCCGGCCGGACCCCGGGGCCGCCGCCCGGACGCGGCGGCATGTGGGAGTCGCTCCGGATTCCCCAGTTCCGCTGGCTCTACCTGTCGAACACGACCTTCTTCCTGGCGATGCAGGGCCAGTTGGTCGTCCGTTCGTGGCTCGTCTACTCCCTGACCGGCAGCGAGTTCGCGTTGGGTCTCGTCAGCCTGATGGTGGCGCTCTCGATGCTCAGTCTGGGGCCGGTCGGGGGAGCTGCGGCCGACCGGTTCGAACGCAGGGGCCTGGTGGCCGCCGGGCAGGCTACGGTGGTGGTAGCCGAGGTGATCGTGCTCTTTCTGCTTCTGAGCGGGAAGCTCGACTACTGGCACATCCTCGTCCAGGTCACGGTGGTAGGGGCGGTGTTCCCCTTCGTCATGCCGGCTAGGAACGCGATTGTCGCCGACGTGGTCGGCCGGCGCCGGCTGACGAACGCGATGGCGCTGAGCATGACCGCGGTCAACGTGACCCGGGTCGTGGGGCCTGCGGTGGGCGGCTTCCTCATCTGGGCCGCGGGCGTCAACGTCGCGTACTCGATCAACACCGGCCTCTATGCCCTGGCCCTTGCGGGCATGCTGGGGGTCCATCGGGCGCCGGTGGCCGACCCGTCAGGGCACTCGATGCTCCACAACATGGGGCAGGGTTTCCGCTACGTGGCGGACAACCGGCTGGTCCTCGTCCTGCTGTTCTTCGGCCTGGTGCCGATGTTCCTCGTCATGCCCTTCCAGACCCTGCTCGTGGTCTTCGCCGAGGACATCTGGCAGGTGGGCGCGGGCGGCCTCGGGGCGTTGAGCGGCGCCGCGGGCGTCGGCGGCGTTCTGGGGGCTGCGTTCGTCGCCTGGCGGTCCTGGGCGACCCGCCGGCTCCGGTTGATGATGACCAGCGTCTTCGCCTTCGGCATGTTCATGATGGGCTTCGCCCTCAGTCCGTGGTTCTGGCTGGGCCTGCTTCTGGTGCTCGCGGGTTCGGCGTTCCAGGCCGTCTACACGACGCTGAACAACACGGCGATCCAGGTCCTGATCCCGGACTCGGTGCGCGGTCGGGTGTCCGGTTTCCTGACGATGTCGTTCTCGCTGCCGATGCTCGGCGTGGCGCCGATCAGCGCCCTGGCCCAGGTCTGGGGCGCGCCGGTCGCGGTGGGACTGGCCTCGATGCTCGCGGTCGTCGTGGCGTGCGTGTTCTACCTGGTCAGTTCCGACCTGCGACGGATGGACCTGTTGATCCGAAAGGCCTTCAGGGCGGCGGCGCGGGCGGACGTCGAACGGCCGATGAGATCGGAGACGGCCCCCGGCCCGGAGCGGCCGGGCCCGGAGATCCGGATCGGCGCCGCGGACCGCCCGGTGTCGAGGCGGCCGCCGGGATCGTCCCGGCGGCGCCTGATGTGACGCCGGCTGGAGGCGGGATCAGTCTCCCTGGTCGTCTTCGGCCGGCTCGAGCTTGTCCTGTGTCCTGGTCTCGAAGTCGCTGGCGGCATGGCGCTCGCGGAGCTGCTTCTCGGGCCGGCCGAAGGCGCGGTTCACCATCTGGCCGCGCTTGACCGCCGGGCGCGTGGCGATCTGGCTCGACCACCGGTTCACGTGCTCGTAGGTGTGCGCCTCGATGAACTCGCCGGCGTCGTATATCTTGCCGGCGGCCAGCGCCCCGTACCAGGGCCAGATCGCCATGTCGGCGATCGTGTACTCGCTGCCGGCCATGTACTCGGAGTCGGCCAGGTGGCGGTCCAGCACGTCGAGCTGCCGCTTGACCTCCATCGTGAAGCGGTTGATCGCGTACTCGAACTTCTCGGGAGCGTAGGCGTAGAAGTGGCCGAATCCGCCGCCCAGGTAGGGCGCGCTGCCCATCTGCCAGAACAGCCAGCACAGGCACTCGGTGCGCGCCGCGTGGTCGTCGGGCAGGAACTCCCCGAACTTCTCGGCCAGGTAGAGGAGAATCGCGCCGGACTCGAAGACGCGCGTCGGCGGCGCCGTGCCGCGGTCGACGAGCGCCGGGATCTTCGAGTTCGGGTTGGCGGCGACGAACCCGCTCGAGAACTGGTCGCCTTCGCCGATGTTGATCAGGTACGCGTCGTACTCGGCGCCGCTGTGTCCCAGGGCCAGCAGCTCCTCGAACATGACCGTGACCTTCACCCCGTTGGGCGTAGCCAGCGAATAGAGCTGGAAGGGGTGGTCGCCGACCGGCAACTCCTTCTCGTGCGTAGCGCCCGCGATCGGACGGTTGATCTTGGCGAAGCGGCCGCCGCTTTCGGCGTCCCACTTCCAGACCTTGGGTGGTTCATAGGACATTCGGATGACTCTCCCGATGGAAGGATTGGTGCGGGTCGAAGGGTGAACGGTGAAGGGTCGAGGGCGAAGGGAGAAGGGCCGCGGCGCCGGATGTTGCCGGCCGCAAGTTCGCGGTGCGCTTTGACGGGGGTCGGTCGGTCGGTCGGTCCCTTGGTCGTGGTCGTGGCGTCGGCAGACCGTGCGGTTTACCAGGTATCGATGAAGGGCCGCTTCTTGCCGGTCCGGGGCGGCGCGGGCGGCAGCCGCCTCATGCTCTCGGCGATCCAGGAGCGGGTCTCCGCCGGATCGATCACGTCGTCGAGACCGCCGCCGGCCGCGGCGTTGACGGCCTTGGCGCGCTCGTAGGAGGCCTCGACCCGACGCTCGAACTCGAGGCGGCGTTCTTCGGGATCCTCGATCGCAGCGAGTTCCTTGCGGTAGCCGAGCTTGACCGCGCCCTCGATGTTCATGCCGGCGAATTCGGCTGTGGGCCAGCCGACGGTGAAGAAGCCGACCAGCGAACTCGCGCCGCACATCGCCTGCACGCCGAGGCCGTAGGCCTTGCGCACGACGACGCCGAACAGGGGCGCCGAGAGGTTGGCGCCGGTGTTGAACATGCGCGCGCAGTGGCGGACCAGGGCGGTTTTCTCGTGGTCGGGGCCGACCATGATCCCCGGGCAGTCCATCAGGCTGAGCACCGGGATGTCGAAGGCGTCGCATAGCTGGAGGAAGCGGGCGCCCTTGTCCGCGCCGTCGGAATCGATTGCGCCGGCCAAGTGATGCGGGTTGTTCGCGATGACTCCCATCGGCTTCCCCTCGACCCGGATGAAGGCGGTGATCACGCCGATCCCGAACTTCGGCCGGATCTCCAGCACCGAGCCCTTGTCGGCCAGCGTGCGGAGGATCTCCTGCATGTCGTAGAGACGAAGCCGGTTCTCGGGAATCACGTGGCGGAGCGGCCGCTGGTCGTGGGCCTCCCAACCGGAGACCGGCCCCTGGAAGTAGGAGAGGTACTTCTTCGTTGTCTCGACCGCCGCTTCCTCGTCCTTGACCAGGATGTCGACCACGCCGTTCGGCACCTGGAACGACATCGGGCCGACCTCCTCCGGCGTATAGACGCCCAGGCCGCCGCCCTCGATCATCGCCGGGCCGCCCATCGCGATGGTCGACGCCTCGGTGGCGATGATCACGTCGCAACAGGCGAGCAGGGCGGTGTTGCCGGCGAAGCAGCGGCCGTTGTTCACGCCGACCAGGGGAATGAGCCCCGAAAGCTTGGAGAACTGGGTGAAGGTGAACGTGTCGAAGGCGACCCGCGGCCCCGTGTAGTCGTCGCCGGGCCGGCCGCCGCCGCCCTCGGTGAAGAACACGAGCGGCAGCCGGAAACGATTCGCCAGGTCGAACAGGCGGTCCTGCTTGTAGTGGTTGCGTCCGCCCTGGGTGCCGGCGAGCACCGTGTAGTCGTAGGAGAGGACCATCGCCCGGGAGTGCTCGTCGTCGAAGAGGTCGCCGTTGATCGATGCGGTGCCGGCCACCACGCCGTCAGCGGGCGTGTACTCGCGCAGCTTCTCGTCGCTGTACTTCTGGTGCTGCCGCGCCACGATCAGCGGCCAGTACTCCTTGAACGATCCGGGGTCGACGAGCTGCTCGATGTTCTCCCGGGGCGTTTGGAAGCCGAACCGCCGGCGCCGGGCGACGGCCTCCGGCCGGTTCTCGTCCAGGGTGTACGCGTGACGGCGGATGTTCTCTTCCAGGTCGGGACGGATGTAGTCGGGGTCGATCTCCTCGGCCGCGTCGGCCGCCTCGCCGCCCTCAGCCCCATCGACGAAAACCAGGGGGTAGCCCTCGCGGATCGTGTCGCCGGCCGCCATCGTGACCTGTCGCACCACGCCGCTCGTGCCGGTGCGGAGCACGTGCTCCATCTTCATCGCCTCGATTACCGCGACCTGCTGTCCGCGCAGGACCTCGTCGCCCTCCTCGACGTCGATGCTGACGATCGTGCCCTGAATCGGCGCGACGATGCCGATGGCGCCCTCGGGCCCGGTCTGCGGCGCGGTCGCGGCAGTGTCCGCGTTCGGCCGCGCGGTCTCGGCCGCCTTGGTCGCCTGGTCGTACGCGAACAGGGCGAGCGGATCGGCCGTGTCCACGCGCGCGCCCGCGAAGCCGCTGTCGCGGGCGTCGCCGGTCGGCGCGTCGTCGCCGCGTGATGTCCCGGCGGCTGACTCCGCGGCGCCTGACGGCCCGGCGGCTGACTCCTCGCCGGCTGTGCCGATGGCCGGGACGAAGCGCTGCCTCCGGCCGTTGCCGGCGGCCGCCGCCAGTTCTCCGGCATGCTCGTCGAGCCAGCGCGTGTGCAGGTTGCCGGCGGCAAAGTCCGGGTGGCTGAGGACGCTCTGCAGCCACGGGATGTTCGTCGACGGACCTCCGATCCGGAACTCGCCGAGCGCTCGCGAGGTTCGCTTCACGGCGCTGGCGAAGTCGTCCGAGGGTGAGTGCGCGATCACCTTGGCGAGCAACGAGTCGAAGGCGGGGTTCGCCTCGTAGCCCGCATAACCACAGCCGTCGATCCGTACGCCGGGACCGCTCGGCGGTTCGTAGGCTGCGAGGACGCCGGAGGATGGGCGCACGTTGCCGTCGGCGTCCAGGGTCTCCAGGTTGACGCGCGCCTGGATCGCGAAGCCTCGGGGGCGAGCGGTGTCGGGCGTCCCGAAGCCCAGGTCCGCGAGTGTCTCGCCGCCGGCGAGCCGCAATTGAGCCTGGACCAGATCGACTCCGGTGACCGCTTCGGTGACCGTGTGCTCGACCTGGAGGCGGGCGTTCGCCTCGATGAATGCGAAGCGGGCGCGCGTTTCGTCCTTCGGGCTGCCGCCGCCGTTGCCGCCGCCGCCGCCGCGGCCGCCGTTGCCGCCGCCGCCGCCGTTGCCGCCGCCGCCGCCGTTGCCGCCGCCGTTGCCGTTGCCGCCGCCGTTGCCGCCCTCTCCGGCGTCGACCAGGAACTCGAAGGTGCCCAGGCTGTTGTACCGCGTGGAGCGACCGAGGCGCAGGGCGGCGTCGATCATCGCGGCGCGCAGGGTGGGGCAGAGATTGGGCGCCGGCGCGGTCTCGACGACCTTCTGGCGCCGGCGCTGGGCGCTGCACTCGCGTTCGCCGAAGTCGATCAGCCCACCGTCTTCGTCGCCCAGGAGCTGGACTTCGATGTGGCGCGCCCGGGGGATCAACTCCTCGACGTAGAGGCCGCCGTTGCCGAACGCGCGCTCGGCCTCGGACCGGCAGCGCTCCCAGGCCTGTTCGATCTCGTCGGCCGACGTGACGATTCGGGTTCCGCGACCGCCGCCGCCGGCAAGAGCCTTGACGATCATTGCCTTGCCCGGCGCCAGGGCGGCGAAGAACTCCCGCGTTTCCTCAAGTGTCGTCGGCCGGTCCGTCCCGCGCAGCACCGGCACGTCCACCTCGGTCGACGCCGCGCGCGCCCGGCCCTTGTCGCCGAACAGTTCCAGGACCTCGGGCCGCGGGCCGACGAAGGTGATCCCGGCCTCCGCGCAGGCAGCGGCGAAGTCGGCGTTCTCGGCCAGGAAGCCGTAGCCCGGATGGACCGCGTCGCAGTTCGCGGAAGCGGCCCGGCCCACGACGTCCTCGATGTCGAGGTAGGCGGGGACTCCCCGGCCGCTGAGCGGCACGGCCTCGTCGGCAATCCGCAGGTGCAGTCCGTTCGCGTCGTCCTCGGAGTAGATGGCGACCGCATGGATGCCCAGATCCATCGCCGCGCGGGCGATCCGTACCGCGATCTCGCCGCGGTTCGCTATCAGCAGGCGGCGCATCGGCGCCTCCCGCCGCCAGGCGGCAACTGCAGGTGCATGCGGCGGAGTATACGAAGGGGCCTGCGGCGGCGCAGGAGGGTCCTGCGCCGCCGCGGCCGAAGTCGAGGAAGTCGAGGCCGCGTGGTCGGGCCTTGGCTATCCCGGAGTTCCGGGGCCAATGCCGAATCGCTATTCCTCGGGTGGGCGGCGCAGGTGGGGCACGATGCCGATGAGCCTTGCAACGTCGTGCTCGAACAGCGTGCCGTCGTTCCCTTCGTCCGCGTCCACGCCGACCGGGACCGCCGCCGCGGGGCCGTCCAGCATGTCCCTGCAGACCAGCGGCGCGACGGCCGCGTTCCGCGAGCCTTCGATCCAGTACCAGCCGCCCGGCTTGACGCCCTCGAAGGAGAGCTCGCCGCGCATCGGATTCCCGGCGTCGTCGGTGCAGGCGGTGCTGCTGCTGTCCCCGCGCAGCAACTGGACGACCAGGCCTTCATCGTTCGCCAGCAGCGTCTGCGTCGCGTTCCAGCCGCCGCAGGTGGTCCGAAGCTTCGCGGAAAGGCCGTCGGTCGGCTTGACGACGATGCCGCCGGCGGCCCGCCAGTACGGGCTGACGAATTCGCTGCACGCGTTGGCGCCGGGCGTCGGCAGGTGCGGCACGATGCCGATCATCTGTGCGACTTCGTGTTCGAAGAACGTGCCGTTGGCCGTCACGTCCGTCTCCACGCCGGGGGGAATCGTCGCCGCGGCGCCGCCCAGCTCGACTTCGGAGACCAGCGGCGCGACGGCGGCGTTCCGGGGACCGTCGATCCAGTACCAGCCGCCGGGCTCGATGTTCCTGACCGCCAGTTCGCCGCGGACGGGATTCCCGTCATCGTCGGTGCACGCGTCCCGGCGCACCAGCTGGACGATCAGGCCGTCATCGTTGGCATACAGCGTCTCCGTCGTGCGGGCGCCCCGGCAGGACATCTCGAACTTCACGGAAAGGCCGTTGGCCGGCTTGACGACGATGCCGCCGGTGCCCTGCCAGTACGGCGCGACGAACCGGTCCGGATCAAGCGGCTCGGGCTCGGGGTCGGGGTCCGGCTCCGGGTCGGGGTCCGGCTCGGGGTCGGGGCCCGGCCCGGGGTCGGGGCCCGGCCCGGGGGGAGCGAGACAACTGGGCGCCGGCTCGGGGTCGGGTGGTGGATCCGGATCCGGGGTCGGGGTCGCGGGACAACTGGGCGCCGGGGCCACGTCGTTGATCGTTCCCGTGCCGCCGTAGCTCCAGAGGGCTCCGCTGGGGATGCTCGAGAAAGCAATCGTGAAGGTCTCCGGGCCTTCGACGAGGCAGTCGGTTTTGGTGTTCACATAGTCCAGCGGCCACAATGAAGCTTGATTCCCGCTGGCTATAGGCATATTAGCTCTCAGGTTAGTGCCGGTTAGAGGGGTGTAGTCCTCGGCAGTTGTCGCCGTGCCGTCCTGGAACTCAATCGTCACGACGCCTGGGGTGTTTCCCGAGCTCAAGGGCTTCCTACTGTAATTCACGTCGAATTCAAACCTCCCCCCCTCGTTCACGCTGGGGCTGTTGATATGGAGACACTGCCACATGGTCAGGTCGCCGTCGGTCCGCCGCGTGTTCGTGGCAGTCGGCAGGCCCCCCGAGAGACTGGTCCTGCACAGGGACAGATGCTGCAGGTTGCCGAGGTTGCCGAGGTTGGCGGGAATCGGGCCGTTAAAGCTGTTCCTCCCGAGGAAAAGGCGCCTGAGGTTCGTGGCAGCGGTCACGTTGTTGATGTTCCCGGTCATCCTGTTGTCGCGGAGGTTGAGCACCCTCATGCCGGTGCTGGGCAAGCTGGGGATGCCCCCGGTCAATCTGTTGAGATGGGCCGAGATCTCTTGCAGGTTGTTGCCGGTTGGCAGGGCCGGGATTGCCCCTGTCAACTGGTTGTCGCTGACGATGAGCTGGACCAGGTTCCCGAGGGTGGACAGGGCGGGGATTTCCCCGGTCAGGTTGTTTGCCACGCCTCTGGTGAATCTGAAGTTGTTGCCCACATTGAGGGTATGCAGGTTCGTGAGGCCGGACAGGGCGGGGATTTCCCCGGTCAGGTTGTTGTCGTTGAGTTCGACGTAATTCAGGTTGGTGAGGTGGTTCAACGCCGGGATTTCCCCGGTCAACTTGTTCCTGCCGAGAGCGAGCCTCTGCAGCTTGGGGGTGCCGGTAATCGCTCCGATCGGCCCGGTCAGCGCGTTTCTGCTGAAATCGAGTTCCTCCAGGTTGGCGAGGCCGCTGGGATTGGGGAACTGCCCGGTCAGCTCGTTGGTGTGGAGATTCACATGGGTCAGGGCGGTGAGGCCGCTCAACGACGGGATGCACCCGGTCAGGAAGTTGTTGTTGAGATGGAGCTCCTCCAGGCTGGTCAGGGCGCTCCACCACGGGAGTCCCCCGGTCAGGTTGTTCCGATTGAGCCTGAGGTACGTCAGATTGGTCAGGTTGCTGAACGATGCGGGGATGGCCCCGTTGAACCTGTTTCTCTGGAGGTCGAGGTGCCTCAGGTTGGTCAGCGTGCCCACCCACGCCGGGATCGGCCCGGGGGTGAGGTTGTTGTAGCTGAGCCGGAGATACGTGAGTGCGTCGAGGGCGCTCAGATCGGGGAGCGTCCCCGTAATGTTGTAGCCAGGGCCGAGCGTGAGCCGGGTGACGCGGCTCCTTTCGCCGTTCATGCCGATCGATTGCCACTGATGCATGCCCCTGTTGCGCGCCCAGTTCAGGCTCGTGTTGTCGCCCGAGCCGAGAGTCAGCGCAGCCTTGAAGGCCAGCAGGGCGGTGCAGTCGGCAGCCAGCATGTCCCGCTTGGCGTTGCTCAGAGTCCTGCTCCCCACGGCCCCAATGACGGCTATGTCGCTCCTCACGCAGGTTGGCGACGTCTGGGCGTGGGACGCGCCGCCGAACAGGCCGAGCGTCAGCGCCAGGCCGAGGACGTTGTGCACCAGACGCGGTACGCGGGCCGACTGCCGGGAACCGACGCTCAAGGAGCGTGAGAAGCGTTCGGCGACGATCAACTCTGGCAGCCTGTGGTGAAGTCGCCTTGGCGCGAGTCCGTAATTTCTTGGGGGGGGGGGGGGACGATGACAAGGCCGGGATTCGATCTGGAGCTTTGTCTTTATCCATCAAGCCCTCCTTGGGAGCAGGTAGCAGTGGCGCCAGGCATCGGGGAACTGGCTGGCTGCCAGCGGCGAAACGAGCGGCGCCGTTCTTGAAGCGAACGAAGTCTAGCTTCCAGCGTCATGCTCTGTCTACCGCTTCTCTCGCAGCTCCCAGGACCATTCCAAGTCCAGCGCTTCACGCTGGGCGTGGGCGAGCGTGGGCGGGAGGCCTTCATGCCCGAGGGTCGAGAGCCGTGTCGGTGCGGAGTCGCCGATTCCGGAGTGGTTTCCGCACCTCGGACATCGGAGTTCCCGACTTTGAAACGGCTCTGCTCGCAGCTCCTCTCTCGCAGTTACATGGCTATGAAATGCGCCCCCGGACGACCGGCCAACAACCCGCAAACCCAAGCCTGGCAACGACTGTCGACCATCCCGGGGCCGCAGAAGCTCAAGAACTTCGGGCTATCCGTCGCCACCTGTTTGCCGGTCGGCCGGTGGTCGCCGTCTGTGACCACCGGCCCTCCGACCCGGACAGCACGGGCCGGGCGAGAATCCACATCTACAGGAAGGAGTGCTGCTGGTCCGGCGCCGGTGTGGTTCCGGCCACTGCTTCGGCGTCATCCATGTTGCCGGCCGGCAGCCCGTTCCCGTCGAGCTCGATCAGGAGATGGCGCGCGTCACCGGCGAGGCGCCGTTTCGCCCACACCCGGACCTCCTCCTCCTGACTGAAGACCACGATCTGGCGTTCGTCGCTCAGTTCGAGGAGCAGGTCGAGGAAGCGCATCGTGCGGTCCGTGTCGCAGTGGACCGTCGCGTCGTCGAGGAACAGGGGCGCCGACTCCGTGCGGTCCCCCAGAGCTTCGGCAAGAGCGATGCGGAGCAGCAGGTAGACCTGATCGATCGTGCCGTGGGACAGCTCGGTGGCCGAACGGAAGACCCCGTCTTCGACTTCGAGGCGAACTTCCAGACCTTCTTCCGGGTCGATGCGGACCGCCGAGTAGCGGCCGTCCGTCACCAGGTCCAGGCGCGTGGCCAGTGCCGCTCTGAGGTCGGGGGCGAGTATGCGATGCACTTCGTCCTGGGCGGCTTCCAGATGTTCCCGGGTCGCCTGCACGATGTCGGCGGCCCGCCGAAGGAGCGCGACTTCACGCTCGGCAGCAGCCCGCTCCTCCTCGAGTTCGGCAAGGGACAGGAGATTCGCCTCGGCCGCGAGCCGGCCCTCGCAATTGCTGACCTCGTTGCCGGCCTCGATTGCCTCCTTGCGAGCACCGGTCAGTCGTCGTTCCAGTTCGCCGGAGTCCAGCCCTTCAAGAACCGGAATGCCGCCGGCCTTCCGGCTGGGGATCTCGCCGTCGTTCCTCACCAGGTTCTCGAGTTCGCGCAGGCGGGCCGCGGCGGATTCACACTCGGCCGCGATGTCTTCTCGGGTCCGACCGTCGAGGAGCCCTTGCAGTCGCTCCCAGTCGGTGCGCAGCCGGCCGAGGCGGGCTTCGCGCTGCTTCAGCCAGTCGACCGCCCACTGCTCGGGATCCGCACCGGAGTCGGCCGAGAAGCCCGCACCGGCGAGGGCCCTTCGGAAGCGCGCTTCCGCCTGCTCGCGCTGCATCCGCTGCTCGGCTGCTGTTGTCTCCTCACTTCGCCGAACTTCGAGCCGCGAGGTCAGTTGTTGCCGTTTCAAGGCGAGTTCACGGTCGGCCTGCGCGTTTCGCCGGCACTCCTGTTCGTAGCGACCCAGAAGAGAGCCGACCTCCTTCTCCGGATCCGCGACACCTCGTTGGTCCAGCACTGCGCGGAGTCGCGCTTCGGCTTCGGCTTGGGCTGCCCTGGCGTTCTGCCAGCGTTCCCGCTGTTCGTGGGCCGCTTGCTCGTTACGTCGCCGAGCCTCGAGACGCAGGTTGAGTTGTTGGCGCTTCGCGGCGAGTTCGCGGCCTGCTCGCGTGTTGTCTCGGCATTCCCGTTCGTAGCGGTCCAGAAGGGCGTCGACTTCCTGCTCCGGATCCGCGACGCTTCGTTGGTCCAGCACTGCGCGGAGTCGCGCTTCGGCTTCGGCTTGGGCTGACCTGGCGTTCTGCCAGCGTTCCCGCTGCTCGGCTGCCGCTTGCTGGTTGCGTCGGAGAGCTTCGAGTTGCAAGGTGAGTTGTTGGCGCTTCGCGGCGAGTTCGCGGCCTGCTCGCGTGTTGTCTCGGCACTCCCGTTCGTAGCGGCCCAGAAGGGCGTCGACTTCCTGCTCCAGATCCGCGACACCTCGTTGGTCCAGCACTGCGCGAAGTCGCGCTTCGGCTTCGGCTTGGGCTGACCTGGCGTTCTGCCAGCGTTCCCGCTGCTCGGCCGCCGCTTGCTCGTGATGTCGCCGAGCCTCGAGACGCAGGTTGAGTTGTTGGCGCTTCACGGCGAGTTCGCGGCCTGCTCGCGTGTTGTCTCGGCACTCCCGTTCGTAGCGGCCCAGAAGAGCGTCGACCTCCTGCTCCGGATCCGTAACTCCTCGTTGGTCCAGCACTGCGCGAAGTCGCGCTTCGGCTTCGGCTTGGGCTGACCTGGCGTTCTGCCAGCGTTCCCGCTGCTCGGCTGCCGCTTGCTGGTTGCGTCGGAGAGCTTCGAGTTGCAAGGTGAGTTGTTGGCGCTTCGCGGCGAGTTCGCGGTGTGTTTGAACGTTTTGCCGACATTCCTGGAGATACCGATTCAGGAGCGCGTCGGTTGTCTCCTTCGACTCCTTCAACTCGACAACTCCGCGGCGAGCCAGCTCAGCTCGCAATGCGGTTTCGGCTGTCGTCTCGTCGGTCCGCGCCGCTGCTACATGCTGCTGCCATTCGTATCGCTCGTTCTCCCACCTCTCCCACCTTGCGAGGTGTTCCAGGGCTTGATCTGCGGCATCCGGTTCGGCGTCGAGACCGAGCCTCTGCAGAGTTCGGATGGCGTGATCGGTTTCCGTGCGTCTTCGGTCTTGTCGCTGTGTGTGCTTCCGAGCCTCTGCTTCGGCGTAGGCCGCCTCGGCGCTCAAGGTCCGCTTCTGATCCAACAGGCTGGAGCGGCTGCGCCGCGAGAGAAGGATGAACGTGCAGGAGACGATGATCAGGATGACCGATCCGACACCGCCGAAGGCAGGAACCGCATCAAGGAGCGTGAGCGCGGCTAGTGGCAGGCCGGTAGTCGCGCCGCACCAGGCCCACCCCTCCTTCGTTCTTGATCGCTTGATCTGCCTGTGGAGAGTCTCTTTCCGGACGCGAAGGCGCCCGAGGAGCTCCTCCGTTTCGTCGCCAGCGCCGACCGAGGGTCTCAGCAAGGCTTGCATGGCCAGCCGAACGCTTTCGCGATCACTTGCTGCTATCGGAGGCTTGGCTGGTTCGCGTGGTTGCATCTGTTGGCGGAAGCGCTTTCGCTCAATGGCGTTTTGCCAGGCGGTTGTCGCTGCGGCGACTTCCGGTGCTGTTTCACGATCTCCTTGAGGCCTGTCGGGTAGTTGCTGGAGTTGGCGTTCCAGGTCTTCGACGGTTTCGCCAGTTGTCGTTTGGGGCTCGGCCGGGAGTGCGCGGGATTCGGCGGTCGCTTCGCGCCAGGCGGTCGTGGCTGCGGCGACTTCCGGCGCTGTTTCACGATCTCCTTGAGGCCTGTCGGGTAGTTGCTGGAGTTGGCGTTCCAGGTCTTCGACGGTTTCGCCAGTTGTCGTTCGGGGCTCGGCCGGGAGTGCGCGGGATTCGGCGGTCGCTTCGCGCCAGGCGGTCGTCGCTTCGGCGACTTCCGGCGCCGCTTCACGATCTCCTTGAGGCCTGTCGGGTAGTTGCTGGAGTTGGCGTTCCAGGTCTTCGACGGTTTCGCCAGTTGTCGTTCGGGGCTCGGCCGGGAGTGCGCGGGATTCGGCGGTCGCTTCGCGCCAGGCGGTCGTGGCTGCGGCGACTTCCGGCGCCGCTTCACGATCTCCTTGAGGCCTGTCGGGTAGTTGCTGGAGTTGGCGTTCCAGGTCTTCGACGGTTTCGCCAGTTGTCGTTTCCGGCTGGGCTGGCAGTGCGCGGGATTCGGCGGCCGCTTCCCGCCAGACGCGTGCCGCTGCAGCGACTGTTGGCGCCGGCTCGCGGTCGCCTTCCACCGAGCCCGGAAGTGTGGCCAGTTCTCCGGCCAAGTCCTCGGCGTTGGCGCCGCAAAGTTGTGCGGGTTCCTCCGTGCGCCCGCGATACTGGAACACGGCTTCCAGCAGTTCTTGAGCAGCGCTGGCGTCTGGACCGTCACCGGGCGCCGGCGGAGGCTGGCCGCCGGGGAACCGCCTTGCCAGGCACTCGATTTCAATGAGCCGTGCGTCGAGGCGCTTCAGGTCGCGCTGCGCCAGGAGCTGTCTGCAGCGCCGAGTCAGGACTTCCGCTCTCTCCGCCCGATCCCGAGCCGACGTGAGGCCCCGTTCCAGTCTTGTGCGCTCCTGATGGCGGGCTCTTCCCTGCTCAAGCTCCCTGCCGGCCCTGGCCAATCGCTCAACGGCCCGCTGCAGCGGTCTGGTCGAGTTGCGGCGCTCCGCGCCGACCTGTTCGCGTGCGTACTTCGTCAGGCGGTCCAGCGCCTCGACCGCGGTGGCGGCTTTGCCAGCGGAGGCGGCGGCGCGCTGAAGTTCCTTCCGGAGCGCCGAGGCCTCGTGGTCCTTGTTCTGCCGAAGCCGCAGAATGTCGGCCTGCCCGATGACCAGGGTAGATGGCATGACCTCGCGGTTGAGTCCCAGAAACCTTGAACCGTCGACGCTGCCGCGATACATCAGCTCGTTGTCGATCGGGCGCCCGGTGTCCACGTCATGGGCGACGCTTTTCTTCTTCTTCAGATCGAGTTGCTGGATCTCCACCCGGCGGCCGCCATCGAGCTGGAGTTTCACGGTCGCCCGCCAGAGCCTGCCGTTCCAGGGCTCGTACTGTCGCTTGAACTCATTCGCCTCCCGCGTGTTGGCGCCGCGCCCGCGCCGCCGGCCGCAGAGGCCGGCGAAGATCGCCTGCAGCCAGGTCGATTTTCCGGCTTCGTTGGCGCCGTGCACGACCGTCAGGCCCGGCGCCAGGTCGAGGTCGCCGCTCAGCTTGCCGAAGTCGTGGGCCCGGACGCGGAGGATCTTCATCCGCTTGCTCCGTCTGGCGCGGTGGCGGCCGCCCTGTCCTCAGCGGTTCTCATCCGAAGTTCGTCGACGAGACCGAGCTCGCGGCCGTCGAGGGCACGCAGGCCGGCGAGCAGGACGAGGCGTTCCGTTTCCTGATCGAGTCCGGCCTGTCGAACGCGCCGCGCGAACATCCCTCGGACCGTCGGTTCCTTCTCGATCTGCTCCAGGTCGTAGGGAGACGCAAGCCCGGACGTGTCGACGAGCAGCTGGTCGACGCCGTCCGGTGGATCGAACGCGCCGGCGGCGAAGTCGTCGGCGTGGAGATCGAGAAGGTCCGGCTCGCCGGTCAGCCGGACCCGGGCGGCGCCGGCCAGACCGTCAAGCGCGTGGGTTATCCGCACCCGCGCTTCGTCGGCGTTCTCCGCCTCCGTCAGGTCGACGGTCAGGCTGTGGAGCGTGGGCGGTCGCGGCTCGAGTCGGCGTGCCGACACCCGGCCGTGCTCGACTTCGAGGATCACGGCGCTGCCGCAGGCTCCGTTGAACCTGAGCTGCTCCAAAGAACCGAGCCGGGTCCAGGTCGGACGGTCCGCGGGTTTGTGGGAGTGACCGACGACCGCGTGATGGAAGCCGGCCGCCGCGATCTGACCGCCCTCGAACGGGGCGTGTCGCTGCCTGCCCCGGAAGAGGGCGTTTCGTTCATCGCCGTGGAATACGGCGATGTGGATGCCGTCGTCGTCGTCGTCGCCGCCGTCTGTCGGTCCGGGCCCGGATGGGCGCCCGACCCGGAAGCCGTCGTCGAAGAAGCCGGCCGTGTCGGCGGGCTTGCGGTGCGCCGCGCCCCAGATCGTCACCCCCTCGCCGAGCGGCGCCGAGGTGAACCGGGTCTCGCCGAAGATGTGGACGTTGTCTGGCCAGTCGAGGCGCCGGTACGGGCTTTCGGTGTCCGCGTAGTCGTGGTTGCCCGGTGCGACGAAGATCCGGGCTCCCGACTGCTCGAAGGTCCGACGCAGAAACTGGACCGTGTCCGGCGAGACGAGGTCGTGCTCGAACAGGTCGCCGCCGATCAGCACCGCGGCGGCGTCTTCGCGCCGGGCCTGCTCGAATGCCCAAGTCACGCCGTCGCGCAACCGCTGCCGCTGCCGCCGGGCGACCTCGCGTTTTGCCCAGCCGAACTTCGAGTCCAGGTGGACGTCGCTGAAGGCGAGGAGCTTCATCTGCAAACCTCAGCGTGGGGGTTGCCGCATCGGTCGGAGAATGTGTCGGCGCAGCCGGCGGGGGGCGAGGGGATAGACGCCTACTCCTTCAGCACCGTCGGCCAGTTCCTGTCGGCACTCTCGATGTTCGCGTCGCGGTCCTCGAGCCATTGCTCCATGATCTTCCTGTTGTAGTTCAGGTAGAGCTTGTCGCCCACGACCGTGAACGCGTCCGGGTCGGTGGGCGCGGTGTAGTTCCGGCTCACGGCCCAGGCGCAGTAGCCGCCGTACTGCGGCGCGTACTTCTCCGGGTCGTCGGCGAAGAGGCCGCGGCTCTCCTCGCTCGCGAAACGCCAGTCGGCGCCCTGCCAGCCGAGGGTGAACTCCTTGCGGCCCTTCACGGCTTCCCCTTCCGTGAAGTAGGCCACGGGGTCGTAGCCGCGGATTGCGAGGTTGCCGCGGGTGGCGAAGACGGGGTCCTTCTCGGCGGCAGCGGCCGGAATCGGGGCCAGTGCGCCAGCCACAACGCAGGCGACGAAAGAGGGTCCGAGGATGGATCGAGCCCGGCGACGATGGCGCTGTTTCGTGACCATGAGGTGAGTTCCTTCTGCACGCGAGTCTATTCAGTGAGAGCCGCCAGCGCGTCGAGGTCGCGGCGAGCCGTCGCCTTGCTGCTTCCCCCGGAAACCGGAGTTCAGATCTCAAGTCTCTCCGTCCGGAGTCCCTTGAAGCGGTCGAAGTCGCGGTCGTGGGTCAATAGCCTGGAGACGCCGTGCTCACGGCAGAGCGCGACGATCTGGGCGTCGAAGACGAGGTTCCCAACGGCGTTCACTTCGCGGATCGCTTCAAGGAGGAGTTGGGCATGGTGCGGGCCAGGCCGCAGCAGCGTCAGGCTCGGAGACGCGAGGATGCGCTCGACGTTCGTGCTGATCTCATCCGCCGTGTACGGTGGATCGAGGACCTTGGGATGTGTCGCTACACGAAGAAACTCGACCAGACAGGGCGCCGGAAGAGACCAACTGAACAGGGAACCGGCGAGCGCCGTCAGGTGGCCGCGGGCGGCCTTGTGCATGGGTGAACTCGGGTCGTGGGCGTAGACCAGGATGTTCGTATCGACAGCGATCACTCCAGACCGTCCATCATGTCGTGGAGCGAGTTTCGATCGGCGACGTCGACGCCCGGCAGCGTGCGCGTCTTCTTGATGACCAGGTTCAGCTTGAACGGAGCCTCGGCTCGCTGCGGCGGCTGCAGATACTGGCGGATCGCCCGTTCGATCAAGCGCGTCAGCGGTTCGCCATCCTCAGCCGCGCGTGCCTTGGCCGCCCGGATCAGGTGGTCGTCGAAGTTCAGCGTGGTCTTCATACAGAAATCTGTATCACCGAAACCGGATTTCAGTCAACGGGCGCGGCCCTGGTTGAACACCGGCGTCTTGCTGGCCGGGGACGGCGACCCGCGGCTGTTCGAGGTGGTAACGGCGGTGTGCCGGAAGGCTTCGCGGCTGGTCGGTGCGGACACAGCGCCGAAGGACATCGAGGCGGTGATTGCGACCGGCGCGGCCCGCCAGAAGCTGTTCGACTGTGCGGATGCGCAGGGCGCCAAACCCGGCTGTACGGACGCGCTGGACCTGGCGCCCGTCGAGGCCGTGGTCACCGCCTCCGAATCGGGCTTCCTCGAGGCCGTCGACTGCCGGCGTATCGGCAACGCGTTCGCCGATGCCTGCCGGCCGGACTGCGACCCGAACAGGATCGACACGCCGTCGCGCTCCGCTACGACGTCCGCCTGGGGCAGAAGGTCGAACGCGGTCGTTCTTCAAGATGGGGCCAGCCTGTACCGCGGTCAAGACCAACGTTCGCGGCGCCGAGCTACTCGATGTGGCAAGAACAGTAACAATGAAGAGACTAGGGGCTTGCTGAAGAAGTGCAAGCGGCTTTGGGATGTGCGCCGCTCCCGGGCCACGATGGCTTCGAGGTGCGGAGGCGGTCTCCACAGGCATTCCATGACGTAGCGCAGGTCCATCGGTTCACCGTTCCAGGCCGGCATCGATTCGTCGCCGGTGATCAGGATGCCCGCATCCTCCAGGTGTTCGATCAACTCCCGGGCGGCGTCGTCGCCGACAACCGGCGGCGCCGGGCTCCGTTCGAGCAGTCGCCCGCGCGGGTTGTAAAACCCCACGGCGCCCTGGTCGTCCATGCGCAGGCTGAAGCCGCCTTCGTGGAGCAGGCGGTGGTGTCGGCGGCAGAGCAGCACGAGGTTCGAGAGCTTCGTTTCGCCGCCGTCGGCCCAATGCTCGATGTGGTGGGCGTCGCAGTGCTGCGAGGTGCAGCCGGGAAAGCGGCAGCCCCGGTCCCGGAACTCGAGGGCGCGGCGGATGGGCGGCGGGATGGTCCGCGTCTTGCGGCCGACGCTCAGGATCTGCCCGAAACGGTGCTGCATGACGACCTTCCCTGCGTCGCAGGCGATGCGCCGAGCTGTTTCAGCGGAAACGCGGACATGCGACTTGCCCACCCAGGCGCCGGCGGAGTGCACACAGTCGGCAGATTCGGTCCTTGCAGGTTCGGCTGCGACAGAGTGTCGCGCCGGGTCCCCCGACGTTCCCGCGGGAACGTGGCCGTCCGCTCCTGCCGCTCCGTTGGCCTGGACTTCGGGTTGCTCCGACGTTCCCGCGGGAACGTGGCCGTTGACTTCTGCCGCTCCGTTGGCCCGGACTTCGGGTTGCCGCGGCGTTCCCGCGGGAACGCGGCCGTTCACTTCCGCCCCTCCGTTGGCCTGGACTTCGGGTTGCCCCGACGTTCCCGCGGGAACGCGGTCGCTCACTTCTGCCGCTCGGTTGGCCTGGACTTCGGGTTGCCCCGGCGTTCCCGCG
Organism: uncultured Thermoanaerobaculia bacterium; assembly: GCA_951813015.1. Taxonomy (GTDB): domain Bacteria; phylum Acidobacteriota; class Thermoanaerobaculia; order Multivoradales; family Multivoraceae; genus Multivorans. Next base: position 307,544 of record CATOTG010000008.1, read on the forward strand.
GGAACGTGGCCGTTCACTTCTGCCGCTCCGTTGGCCTGGACCTCAGGTTGCCGCGACGTTCCCGCGGGAACGCGGGGCCGGTTCTTCGTGGCCGCGGGTTCCGGGGCTTCCAACTCACGGTCGTTGACGTGAACGACGACCTGGTAGCGGTCGCCGCTGGTTCCAGGATCGAGACCACCCGCAAGCGCACTCTCCGCCACCAAAGCCAGTGCGTCGGCGCGCACCTTCCCGGCGGGCGGGCGGTCCTCCCGGTCCTGTTCCGCAAAGAGCTTGTCGCCCGCCGCTTCCAGCGCCTTCATCAGCGCCTCGCCGGCCTCCGGCGCCAGACGACCGCGGATCACGACCATGCCGTTCTCGTCGATGTGGGTGGAGACGTGGCTGGAAGCGTCGCGGAGTTCGTCGTCGCTCGCCTCGACCGAACGGTCGATCTTCCGCCAGGCCCGGACCACCTGCTCGACGTGCGCGGCGGTACCGGCCCTGCCGAGGTCGACCAGCTCTTTCTCCGTGTCGGGCCGGGCGACGCGGGTGAGCGCTCTCACCTTGGAGTACGAGAGCTCGCCCCGCTTCATCGCTTCGCTCATCAGTGGCAGCTTGCCCAGGGCCCGGGCGATCCGCACCCGTTCTCGAGCCGCGCCGGGCGCGAGTGAGATGCGCCACACGAGCCATTGCGCGCAGTTCAAGAAGCCGCAGTTCCAGCCTTCCTTCTCATCGAACTCGCGGATCAGGACGAGCAGTTGGTAGGTGGCCGCGTCGATGCGGCCCGCGAGCTCGGCGATCTCCTCGCCCAGGCGCTCCTTGAAGTTCATGCCGATTTTCTTGTCAATCATATCGTCGTCAGTCGTTGTTGGTCGGGATGGTCAGACACTGCTTCGGAGGCCGCGCGCCGGCCCCTTTGGGGCTTTTGAACGAAGGCACAGAATCTATCACCGATGCATGGATGAACACAAGAGAATTCAGAATACCGAACCCGGAGGGACGCCTCGGCGGTGGGCAGTTCCGCGCCCGAGTTCAGAAGACCTTTGCAGGAGCTCGTTCGTGCGCTTTCGGAGCAGCCGGGTGCGCGGCGCCCGAGGAGGCTCGCCTTGTCCGCAGTCGGCGCCGCCGGAACCCAGACGGCTTAGATCTTCGTGCGCTGCAGCGATCAGTCCGTCTGCATGAAGGCCTCCGTCCGTGTCCGCTTTGGGCTATGTATATGTAGTTGCGGCCAGACTGTGCTGACGATCTGAACTCGATGCCGATCTGGTCCTGACTCCCTCAGAAGGGAGTTTCTCGTATTGCCAGCAGCGTCGTTGTTTGAGACTGATCTTGTCAGTCGACCAGGAGGGTATGTGATGCCGCAGCCAGATTTCTTTGATTTGGACGAGACATACAGCAAGTGGCTTTCCGGGTTGATGGTGGAGATGCCGTAGTCTCGCGCGATGCGAGACACAGACCTGTACGGTCGGATTCTGGGTGTCGAGAGTCCTTGGGAGGTGGCGCGCGTCGAGCTTCGGCTTGAGGCAGGGGAGGTGGGAGGTGTTCGTGGCTCGTGGCAGGGACGAGTCGTACCGTTTGGCCCGAGTGCGGCGGCTCGGCAAGTCGTCACGATCAAGAGCTTCGTACGCCCCGGAGTACCGGCAGCAGATGGTAGATCTGGTCCGGTCCGGGCGTAGCCCGGACCAACTGGCCCGCGAGTTCGAGCCGTCAGCGCAGTCGATCCGCAACTGGGCGGCCCAGGCGGACCGGGACGAGGGCCGCCGGAGCGACGGCAGCACGACGGCGGAGCGTGAGGAGTTGCGCCGGCTGCGCCGGGAGAACCGCCGGTTGCGGGAAGAGCGGGCAATCCTGGCAAGAGCAACGGCCTGGTTCGCTCGGGAGACGGGACCGAAGGGGTCTTCCGGTTCATGAGAGCGCACCAGGCCGAGTTCCACGTCACGACGATGGCCCGCGTGCTCGGCGTCTCCACGAGCGGGTACTACGCTTGGCTTGGGCGGCCACGCTCGGCCAGGGAAAAGTCGAACCGTCTTCTCGGCGCGCGTGTGCGGGCGATCCACGAGCGAAGCCGCGGGACCTATGGCGCGCCGCGGATTCAGGCCGAGCTGGCCGACGAGGGAGTTTCTGTGAGCCGCAACCGGATCGCAAGGCTGATGCGAGAGTACGGCCTGGCTGTCGTAAGCCGGCGCAAGAAGCTCGGGACGACCCGCCGCGATCGGAAGGCTCGACCGGCGCCGGACCTTGTGGACCGCGAGTTCACGGCCGAGGCTCCTGACCGCCTGTGGGTCGCGGACATCACCTGTGTGCCAACGCTGGCCGGGTTCCTGTATCTGGCCGTCGTGCTGGACGTCTTCAGCCGCCGGATCGTCGGCTGGGCGATGGCCTCCAGCCTTCAGACGGACCTCGTGATCGATGCTCTGAACATGGCCGTGGTTCAGCGCCGACCCGGTGAAAGTGTGATTCATCACTCGGATCAAGGCAGCCAGTACACTTCGCTGAAGTTCGGGAAACGTTGCCGCGAAGCCGGCATCGTGCTCTCGATGGGCTCCGTGGGAGACTGCTTCGACAACGCCATGGCCGAGAGCTTCTTCGCCAGCCTCGAATGCGAACTGCTTGACCGCACCGTCTTCAGCAACGACACGGAAGCCAGAGGCGAGATCTTCCGCTACATCGAGGGCTGGTACAACATGCGCCGGAGACAGTCATCCATCGGACACCAGTCCCCGGTCAACTTCGAAAAGGCGTACCAGGAAGCCGCCTGAATCCCCAAACACCAACCGTCCACGAAACCGGGGCAACTCCAGCTTTCGCCACATCGCCAAGGTCATCCGCGATGTCCGCTTCGTTGACGGCATCGAACAAGCCGAGGACGCCGACCACACCACGAACGCCGCCTGATGATCAGCCGCCCGTACACGAAACTTGACGATGGCTCTGCGGTCATGCGACGTCCTCTTGTGCTTGTCTCGATTGGTCTGGCCGTGGCTGTCTGGGCTTGCGGCGAGGCGGACGGCGGTGCGGAACCAAGGGCGGCGGCGCCCTCGCCGACGCCGATCTTCGTCGAGCGCGCGAGCGAAGCGGGGCTGGATTTCATCCATCAGAGCGGCGCGACCGGCGAGTACAACTACCCCGAGCTCCTGGTGGGCGGCGGGGCGCTGCTCGACATCGACGACGACGGCTTGCTCGACATCTACCTGGTCCAGAGCGGTCCTGTACCCGGAACCGCCGGGAACGCGGGGATCCGACCCGCATTTGGCGGCCCGCCCGCCGACCGGCCCGGCAACCGGCTCTTTCGCAACCTGGGTAACGGCGCCTTCGAGGACGCAACAGCCGCGGCCGGCGTCGGCGATACCGGGTACGGCGCCGGCGCCACCGCAGCCGACTACGACCGGGACGGCCTGGTCGACCTCTACGTCCTGAACGTCGGCCCGAACAGGCTCTACCGCAACCTGGGCGGCGGCGCGTTCGAGGATGCAACGGAACGGGCCGGCGTCGGCGACGCTTCCTGGTCCTCGGGCGCCGTCTTCTTCGACTACGACGGCGACCTGGACCTGGACCTGTTCGTTGCCAACTACGTCGTCTGGAGCGCCGCCCGGGAGCGCCCCTGTCTGGGGCCGAACGGCCTGCGCAACTACTGCAACCCGGCTGAGTATCCGCCGGCGCCGGACACGCTCTACCGCAACGAAGGGAACGGCCGGTTCGTCGACGTGAGCGAGGCCGCGGGAATCCGACAGGTGGCCGGGCCCGGCCTGGGCGTCGTCGCGGCCGACTTTGACGGCGACGGCCTCGTCGACCTCTACGTGGCGAACGACCAGGCGGTGAACCACCTCTGGCTCAATCAGGGTGACGGCGCCTTTCGGGAGGACGCTCTGGCGCGCGGCGCGGCGCTCAACGAGCTCGGTCAACCGGAAGCGGGCATGGGCATCGCGGTGGCCGACCCCGACGGCGACGGCGACCTCGACCTGTTCCTGACCCACCTGAGCGGGGAAACGAACACGTTCTACCGCAACGACGGCGCCGGTTTCTTCGTGGACGCGACCGACGAAGTGCGGCTCGGCGGCGTCAGCCAGCCGTACACCGGCTTCGGCGCCTCCTGGTTCGACTACGACGGGGACGGGGTGCTCGATCTGTTCATCGCCAACGGCAAGGTGACGCCGGGGGATACCGCCGCTTTCGACTATCGCGAGCCGAACCAGTTGTTGCGCGGCCTGGCGTCCGGAAGCTACGAGGATGCATCGACCGCGGCGGGCGCCGCGGTCGAGCTGCTCGAAGTGAGCCGGGCCGCGGCGTTCGGCGACCTGGACAACGACGGCGACGTGGACATCCTCGTCGTGAACAACGAGGGGCCGGCCCGGCTGCTCCGCAACGAAGTGGGGAACGCCGCGCCTTGGCTGATCGTTGACCTCTGCGGCGGCGGCATCCTCGACCGTTCCGCCATCGGCTCGCGCGTCACCGTCCGTGGGGGAGGCAGAAGCTGGACCCGTGACGTACGGCCGGCGCAGAGCTTCGCCGCTGCCAACGATCCGCGGGTCCACTTCGCGTTCGGCGACATTCCGGGCGTCGACCACATCGAGGTGCACTGGTCCCACGGCGGGGTCACCGAACGGTCGGGGGTGCCGGTGAACAGCATTCTGCGGCTGCTGGCGCCGGGCGGCGCCGCACCGGCGGAGGGAGTCTGCCGTGACGCGGACTGATCGCCGGGGGCCACGAAGGAACCGCGCTTGCGGAGTGAGCGCGCGGGCCCGCCGACGACGCATCTCCGGGTGCGCGAGCCTGCCGTCTGCGCGCCCGACCAGCGCAGCGCCGCCGCTGGGCAAGCTCCTGGCGAGGTGGGGGTTGGGGCCGAACGTGGAGACTGCGAGAGGTCTGGCGGCGCTCGTCGTGCGGACCGCGCCGTCCTCCGGCGCCGTCTCCCACTCGTACTCGATACCCCGGACGTGGCTACATCGCGCCGCGGGAGCCCCACGGCTGGCCCGGCTCTGCCGCGCATTCGCCGTAACAGCTGCCGTGCTCGCGTTGCTGCCCGGCTGCGCCGCTCCGCCACCCGACGTTCCCGCTGAACCGGCGCCGTCGGCGGACGTCGAGATCCCCCGCATCTCCAACCTGTCCGAACTCGACCCGGGCTTCGCCACCGCCGTCCGCGATGCCCTCGCGGCGGTCGACCGCGCCCCGTCGAACGGCGCTGCCGTCGGCGCGCTCGGCCGCCTCTACCAGGCGCACCGCTACGTCGACCAGGCGCGGCGCTGCTACGAGCTGGCGCAGCAACTCGATCCGTCGAGCCCCGACTGGCCGTACTACCTGGGCTTTCTTGCCGCGGCCCGCGGAGCTCACGAGGAAGCGGCGCGCAGTTTCGAGCGCGCCCTGGAACTCAGACCGTCGTACTGGGCGGCGCACGTCCGGCTCGGCAACGCGCTGCTGGCCGCGGGTGACGCGGATGGCGCGGAGGCGGCGTTCCGCGCCGCGCGGGCCGCGGCCCCCGGAACGCCCTGGGGCGAACTCGGCCTGGGAAAGATCGCCCGGCGCCGCGGCCGGCCCGAGACCGCGGCCGAGCATCTGCGCGCCGCCCTGACGCTCGATCCGACCCATCGGGAGACCCGCTACCTGCTGGCGATGACCGAGCGGCAACTCGGGAACGCGGAGCGCGCCGGAGACCTGCTCGCCGACCTTGAGGACGCCGAGGCGCCGAGCCTCGAGGACCCGATGCTGGAGGTCGTGTTCGCGCTGGTACGCGACACCCAGACCATCATCCGGACCGCCAACCAGCGGCTGGCCGAGGGCGATCACCCCGCCGCCGAACGCCTCTACCGCGAGGCCCTGCGGCTTGACCCCGACTCCTACGACGCCCACCTCAGCCTGGGCGTCCTCCACGGCCTCGCCGACCGGAACCGGGAGGCCGCCACCGCCCTGGAGCGGGCGATCGAAATCGACCCGGCCCGCGCCGACGCCTACGCCCTCCTCACGATCGCCTACCTCAAGACGGGCCGAGCCGAAGAAGGCCTGCGCCAGCTAGAGAAGGCGCTCGAGCTCGACCCGAACCATCCCCGAGCCCTCGACATCCTCCGCAGCCTGGGCGGTGCGCCTTGACCGCCGAGCACTGCCCGGTGTAGCGCCCCGTAGACCACCCAATAGCGACGGGAACGCCCGCCACCCGAGACTGCGAGCCGGCTAAGTGGGGACGTGTGGGATCCGATGCCAAGCGCCGATCCGGGCGAAGCCTTCCGCTTCGCCACATCGGGTCCGCTGGCTACGCTATACGCCCCTCCCAATATCTCAGCGCTTCCTGATCACATCTCATCTCCTGTCCTTGACGGAACGGTCTGTGATCGGGGATGGCCGGTGTAACCGGCGCCGGGCCTGTCGACCAAGTCCGGACGGTGGCGGTCGCCGCGGCGGATCGCCTTGTCCGCTGCGCATACCCCGCGGGGCCGAGAAGAGAACCGGTGCGCCGTATCTGGCTGCGGCAACGATCATCTCTCTCCGCGACGCCTGGGCATCCTTCGGGCGAATCCCACAAGTCCAACGGGTCCCGGAAGAGGCGCGCCGGGCAGGCGGGTGACCGCGGCCGGTGGTTGAGGCCAGCGGATAGGCTGGGGGAGCCTCAGGCCGAAAGAGAGGGGACAATCGATGGGTTCGAGTGCCGGGCGTGCGACGCTGCGTCTCGTGGCGGGGCTCGTGTTTCTGTTCTGGGGGACCGGTGCCGGGGTCGGGCAGATCGTGATCACGGAGGTCATGCAGAACCCCAGTGCGGTCAGCGACGCGAACGGGGAGTGGTTCGAGCTCCACAACGCCGGCGGTTCCGCGGTGGACATCGACGGCTGGAAGATCAAGGACGATTCGACCTCCAGTGAGACGCACACGATCAGCAAGTCGGGCGGCCTGACGATTGCGGCCGGGGGCTACATCGTGCTCGCGGAGGACGGCGACTCCACGGTCAACGGCGGGATCACGGCGGACTACGACTATTCGACGATCAGCCTGGGGAACTCGACTGACGGTCTGATTCTCACCAACGCCAGCGATGTGGAGCAGGACCGGGTGGTCTGGGACAACGGCAGCACGTTCCCGGATCCGAACGGCGCGTCGATGTCGCTGAAGGCGCCGGACCTCGACAACGCCGTCGGGGCCAACTGGTGCGTTGCGACGACGGCCTACGGCAGCGGCGACCTTGGCACGCCGGGCGCCGCCAACGACTGCCCTGCGGGCCCGACCATTCCCGATCCCGTGACCGGGGAGATCTTCGCGATCCAGAGCGCCGCCGCGGACAGCCCGCAGGCGCTGGGAAAGGCAACGACGAACGACAACGTGGTGACCGCGGTCGGCGCCGGCGGGTTCTTCATCCAGACGCCGACCGCGCGCAGCGATGATGACGACGACACCTCGGACGGCATCTTCGTCGTCCACACCGGTTCGCCGTCGGTTGCGGTCGGCGACATCGTGGACGTGGTCGGCACGGTGGAAGAGTTCTTCGGCTTCACCCGCATCGACGCGACGACGGCCGACGGCTCGGTCACGGTCGACAGCAGCAACGCCGCCCTGCCCGATCCGGTCGAGTTCAGCGCCGTCCGGCCGTCGACCGACCCCGCCAGCCCGAGTTGCGCGATCGAGTACGAGTGCTACGAGGGCATGAGGGTCCGCATGGCGCTGGGTACGGTGGCCAGCGGGAGCCAGCACTTCAGATCGGATCCGGTCGCCGAGATGTACGTCACGCCGACTGCGTCGAGGCCGTTCCGCGAGAAGGGCGTGGCCTACCCGGGCGCCGCCGGCGACCCCGGCGTTCCCGTGTGGGACGGCAACCCGGAGGTGTTCGAACTCGACCCCGACAAGCTCGGCCTGCCCAACGTGTCCTGGGTTCCGGGGACGACGTTTTTCGCCACGGGAGTGCTCGGGTACGAGTTCGGGGGCTGGGAACTCTGGCCGACCGAGATGGCCCGGAAGACGAACGGGCCGTCACTGCCCCGCGCCGTGCGCGCGCGCGGCGCCGGCGAGGTCACGGTCGCCTCGCTCAACCTGCTGAACCTGCGCGGGGGCGCCTCGCCGACGAAGCTCGGCAAGCTGTCGAGCCTGGTGCGCGGGGTCCTCGGTTCGCCCGACGTGGTCGCCGTGCAGGAGGTCTACGGCCTCGCGGCGCTGGAGAATCTGGCCGCCCGCATCATGGCGGACGACCCCAACGTCCGCTACGCCGCCCATGTCCAGGCGCCCGGCGACACGAGCCAGGCGGTCGGCTTCCTGACCCGCTCGGACGTCACCGTGAACTCGGTGACGGAACACGGCAGGAGCGAGACGTTCGTCGACCCGAGGGACAGCTCGGTCGACACGCTGCACGACCGGCCGCCCGTGCTGCTCGACGCTGCCGTCGGCGGGTACCTCGAGTTCTCGGTCATCGTGATTCACAACCGGTCGCTGAGCGACATCGACGACACGGCCCGGGGCGGCTGGATTCGCACGAAGCGGCTGGAGCAGGCGCAGTCCGTGGCCCGCCTGGCGCAGTCTCTCCAGACCTCGAAGCTGCTGATCGTCGGCGACTACAACGCGTACCAGTTCACGGACGGCTACGTCGATGTCGTGGGGCAGATTGCCGGCAGCGTGATTGCCAGCGAGAACGTGCTCTCGGGGTCGGACCTGGTTACGCCGAACCTGAAGAACCTGGTCGACGATCTCCCGGGTTCGCAGCGCTACTCCTTCGTGTTCCAGGGCAACGCCCAGGCACTCGACCACGCGCTGGTGAACCAGGAGATGGCCGGCAGCGTGCGCGAGATGCGGTACGCGCGCGGCAACGCGGACGCCGCCGGGGCAGACGCGGACAGGGCGGGTTCGGCGCTCGCCGCGTCCGACCACGACGGCTTCGTCGTCTACCTGTCGGCGCCGGGACGTCCGGCGCCGGCGCCGCCGGGCGGTCCGGCGGGACCGGACGATCCGGACGGTCCGGACGATCCGGAGGCCGACGACCCCGAGGCCGACCTGTCCGTCGCCGCACAGAGCCGGGTCGTCTCGGCGAGCACGGTGCGCTACCGCGTCGAGGTCGAGAACGCGGGGCCCGACACCGCGGCCAACGTCGTCGTCACGAGTTCCTTTCCCGGGATGGACGACGCGGTCGAGGCGACGACGGCAGGCTGCGGGGAGGACCCGGAAGGTGTGCCGGAGTGCGCCCTGGGCGCTGTTCGCGCCGGCGATTCGGCATCCTTCACGATCGATGTCGACGTGGGCGGCGCCGGTGAGGCCTCGCTCCGCTACCGGGCGACGGTCGGCAGCGACGCCGCGGATCCGGGGCCTGGCAACGACGAAGTCGAGATCCACCAGCCGCTCGGTCCGCCGCCGGCCCCCACCGAACTCGCCGCGACCGCCTTGAGCGAGACGGAAATCGAACTGCGCTGGCGGGACAACTCGGACGTGGAGACGGACTTTGCGATCTTCCTGCAGGGGCCGGGCGATTCGACGTTGCGCCTGATCGGGACGGCGCCCGCGGACAGCACGTCGACGGTGGTCGCGGAGCTGGTGCCGAATGTCACCTACCGCTTCGCGGTCGAGGCCCGCAACGGTGCACTGTCCTCCGAGCGCACGCCGAAGGTCACGGCGACGACCTGGACCTCGGAGACGGGCCGCTGCGCCGAGGACGACGTTTTGTGTCTGGGCAGGTTCCAGGTCGAGGTGGAATGGGAGGAAGGCGGCGGACGCACCGGCCGGGGCCGGTCCGAGCGGCTGACCGCCCGCAGCGGCGACTTCTGGTTCTTCGAGCCGGCGAACATCGAACTGGTCGTGAAGGTCCTCGACGGCTGCTCGATCAACGGCCACTACTGGGTCTTTGCCGTCGGCCTGACGGACGTTGCGGTGACGATGACGGTGCGCGACCTCCGCGCCGGCAGTCCTTTCGCCGGCGTTGCCACCTCGGGCGCGGTGAAGGTGTGGACAAGTTCCGTCGGCGAGCGCTTCGGTCCGATCGCCGACGTGGCCGCGTTCGCCACCTGCGCCGGCGCGGCCGGAGCGCCAGTAGCCGGAGGGGCCGGTCGCCCCAGGAATGTCCTGAGCGGGGCCGCTCTCGGCCGCTTCGACGATGAGTTCGTCGTGGATCACCGGCCCGTGCCGGAGGGTCCGCGCAGCGGCCCCGGCGGCCTGTCCGGGTCCGGGGACGCCGTCGCGGCGGCGACCTGCACTGAGGATGGCGGCTCGCTCTGCCTGCAGGACGGGCGCTACGAGGTGAGCGCCAACTGGCGGACCGGCGAACAGGCCGGCGCCGCCGGGGGCATCCCGCGCACGTCGGACACGGGGATGTTCTGGTTCTTCTCGCGAGACAACGTGGAACTCGTGGTCAAGGTTCTCGACGGTTGCGCGTTGAACGGCCACCGATGGGTCCTGATGGGCGGTCTGACCGATGTCGGCGTCGAGGTCATCGTGCGGGACACGGAGTCGGATGCCGCGGTGAAGGCGTACGCGAGCACGGAGGGCGCGCCCTTCGCGACGAAGTTCGACGTGACCGCGTTCCCGTGCGTTGACCGCTGACGATCATCTCCCGCTGGACTCTTGGCCTCGTTCACGATCACACTACGGTCACCGCTTTGGGACGGCCCTGCGTTGAACAGCTCTGTGGGCCGGCAGGCGGGCCGCTATCATCGTGCGGCTTCAGGAACCCGTGCGGCGCGTTTCGCGCCACACGCGAACCGGGTCCGGGCGTGCGTGCTTCGGGCGTGCGGATGCAAGGGAGGCGAGAGCGTGTTGAAGGCGGTTCAACTGGGTCAAAAGTGCGGGCTCCGGGTGTCGGAGTTGTGCCTGGGGACGATGAATTTCGGCGAGCCGGGTCGAGGGCACCAGGGCGACTGGACGCTCGACATCGACGCTTCGCGACCGATCTTCCAGGCCGCGATCGAGCGTGGCCTCTTCTACTTCGACTGCGCCGACATCTACGGGATCGGCGCCTGCGAGCGAACGGTCGGGGCGCTCCTGCGCGAGTTGCTGCCCCGTGACGAGTACGTCATCGCGACCAAGGTCTCGATGCCGATGGGGCGGTCCCCGAACCAGGGCGGCCTGTCGCGCAAGCACGTCATGGAGGGTGTGGACGGCTGCCTGAAGCGTCTGGGGCTCGACTACATCGACCAGTTGATCATCCACCGCCATCCGCACGGGATTCCGGGCCAGGTCAGGGCGCCGATCGAGGAGTCGCTGGAGGCGCTGCACGACGTCGTCAAGGCCGGCAAGGCGCTCTACCTGGGCGCTTCGTCCATGTTCGCGTGGCAGTTCGTCGAGCTCCAGATGACGGCGCGGCAGAACGGCTGGACCGAGTTCGTGTCGATGCAGAACCACTACAACCTGGTCTATCGCGAGGAAGAGCGGGAGATGAACCCGTACTGCGCCCGGACCGGCGTCGCGCTGACGCCATGGTCGCCGCTGGCGCGCGGGATTCTCACCGGTTCGTACAAGGGCAGCTTCGACGAGGGCGGCACGGACCGCTCGAAGGGCGGCGACCGGGCGCGCACGGAGATGCTCTACCGCGGCGCCGCGACCTTCGACATCGCCGACCGCGTGGTCGAGGTGGCGGAGAAGTACGGCCGCACGCCGGCCCAGATCTCCCTCGCCTGGCTGCTGAGGAAGCCCGAGGTCTGCGCGCCCGTCGTGGGGGTGTCGAAGGTGGGTCAGCTCGAACAGCTCGTCGAGGCGACGAAGATCGAGCTGGAAGCGGACGACGTCGCCTACATGGAGGAGCTCTACCAGCCGGTGGAGAACCTGCTTTCGCTCGGACATTCCTGAGGGAGGCCAGGGCCGCCCCGCGCGGGCCGACCGCCTGCCGGATGCGGTCGCCGCGGGTCCGTGACGAGGCGGGCCGCCGCGCGCGGGCCGACCGGGGCAGCCGAGGATGCGCGGCCCTGCCAGCGCTGCGAGCACTCCGCCCCGACGGCGCTGCGACCGGGCAACCGGAGATGCCGCGACCGCGGAACCGGAGATACGGCGCCACCGTGGTTCGGCGCCTCCGCCGGCGCCACGCCGCGCGCCCTGCGTGGACCCGAAGCGCTATCATCGGCGGCGGTCTCCGCAGTCCACAGTCGAGGAAACCGGTTGCAGTATCGCGTCCATCCAGGAATCCGCGGGGCGATGACGGTCGCTTGCGCGTTCGTGCTCGCGACCGCGGCGCTCGGCGCGCCGGTCGACTCGGCCGGTCACGCCTGGATCGGCGATCTGGCGCCTCTCGCCGAAGCGGACTTCGGCTGCGAACAGGCGGCGCATCTTCTGGAACGGGCCGGCTTCGGCGGTACCCCGGCGGAGATCGAGGAGCTCGTTTCCCTGGGCCTCCAGGGCGCCGTGTCGCGGCTCGTGGACTATGAGCAGGTAGACGACTCGGATCTTCTTCCCTTCGACGAATCCGGGATCTGGGACCCCGGGATGGACCCGTTCCCGCCCAGCCGCGCCGCGGCGGTCCGGCTCGGGCGCCGCGACGGACGGGCCCTGGGCGTCGATGTGCTGCCGGAAGGCTCCTCGCGCCCGCTGCAGCCGGTGGTCGACAAGTTCTTCTACGGCCTGCGCAGCAACGTCCTGGAGACGCGGCGGCTGGCCCTGTGGTGGGGCAACCGCATGGTGACCACGCCGCGGCCGCTCGAGGAGAAGATGACCCTCTTCTGGCACGACCACTTCGCCACCTCCGAGGTAAAGGTCCGCGACGTCCGCAAGATGCACCTGCAGAACCGCACCCTGCGCGCTCATGCGACGGCCGATTTCAAGAGCCTGCTGCTCGCGGTGATGCGCGACCCGGCGATGCTGGTCTACTTGGACAACCGGGAGAACGTGAAGGAGCACCCGAACGAGAACTTCGGACGCGAGCTGCTCGAACTGTTCACGATGGGTGTGGGCAACTACACCGAGCAGGACATTCGCGAGGCGTCGCGGGCGTTCACCGGCTGGACCAACGAGGTGCTGGACTTCCGGTTCGATGCCGCACTCCACGACGACGGCCCCAAGACGTTTCTGGGGCGCCGGGGCCGTCTCGGCGGCGAGGAGGTGCTGGACATCATTCTCGAACAACCCGCGACGGCGGAGTTCATCGCCGGCAAGGTGTACCGCTACCTCGTTCGCGAGGACCTGGAGCCCGCGCTCCAGGCGCAATTGGGTCGCCACCTGCGCGAGTCCGGCTACGAGCTGAAGGCCCTGCTGGGAAAGATCCTCTCGTCGCGCGACTTCTACAGTCCGCCGTCGGTCGCGACGCAGATCAAGAGTCCGGTCCAGCTTGTCGTGTCGACCTACCGCAAGCTCGGCCTCGGGAAGGCGCCCACGGCGCCGGACATGAACAGCCTGGCGGGCCGCCTGGGCCAGCAGTTGCTCTACCCGCCGAACGTCGCCGGCTGGGCCGGCGGACGGACCTGGATCACGCCGGCGACCCTGCTCGAGCGCGGCAACGCGATGCGCTCCGTGCTCTTTCCGCCGAGCCTCGAGGAGTTCGGCCATCCGGACCGGCGCCTTCCGGGAATCTACCGGCAGGTCGAGGAGCGGCTGGCGCAGGGCATGACGATCACCGCGGCAACGAAGCAGGGTGATGCCGCGTCGAACGCGATGGCCGATGCCGACGAGGAGTACAACACGCGCTACGGCGGCTACCGGGGCTACGCGATGGCGTACGAACGGGTCAAGCTGATTCCCCGGCACGTTCCGGATGTCGACCTGCGGGCGATGGTGCTGACGGCCGGCGCCAGCGATGCAAAGAGCGCGGTCGACCACCTCCTGCACCGGTTCCTGCGCACGCCGCTCACCGGGGCCGGCCGCAGCGCGCTGGTGGACTACCTCGCCGCGCAACTCGATTCGGCCGCGCTGGACACAGATGCGGCGGGAGTGCCGGAGAAGGTGGAGGAGGCGCTCCGCTCGACGCTCTACCTCATCTTCAGTTCGCCGGAGTACCAGTTGGGCTAGAGCCGCCCGAGACTTGGGAGAAGGAGCCGAAATGCCTCAACGACTACCCTGCGGCTGCTCGCGGCGCGACTTCATGCGCCGCGGCCTCTACGGAATCGGCGTTGCGGCCGGGCTGCCGGCGATGCTCGGCCGGACTTCCGCGGCGCTCGCGCTCGAAGAACTGCAAACCGGTGTTTCGGACGCCTCGCGGCGTGTCCTCGTCGTGGTCGAACTGTCCGGCGGGAACGACGGGCTGAACACGGTCGTCCCGTTCCGCAACGACGAGTACTACCGGGTGCGGCCCAACCTCGGCATTCGCCCGCGGCAGGTGCTCGGGCTTACGGACGAGGCAGGGTTTCACCCCTCGCTCGTCGGCATGGAGCGCCTGTACAAGGAAGGGCAGGTGGCCGTGGTCGAAGGCTGCGGCTACCCGAACCCGAGCCTCTCCCATTTCTCGTCGATGGGCTTCTGGCACACCGGCGTGCCGAACGGCGGCGAGGCCTTGGGCTGGCTCGGCCGCCTCGCCGACGATCATGGACCCGACGGCGCCCCGAACTACATCGTCAACGTGGCGCGGTCCCAGTCCCTCGCGGTGCGCGCGGCGCGCCACTCGCCCTTGGTGTTCGACGATCCGGGCCGCCTCCGCCGTCAGGGGACGCCGCAGCAGAAGGACGCGCTCGAGCGGCTCGGCGCCGACGCGCCGAGCGGCAACGACGCCCTGGACTTCCTGCGCGGCACGGCCGCCAACGCCGCTTCCAGCGCGGCCTTGGTGCGCGACGCGTGGTCCGGCTACCGCACCCCGGTCGACTACGGCATCGGCGGGCTCGGCGCCGACCTGCGCAAGGTAGCGGCCCTGATTCAGGCCGAGTTGCCGACCCGCATCTACTACGTCAGCTTCCGCGGCAACTCCTTCGACACCCACGTCCACCAGGCGGACACCCACGCCCGCCTGCTGATGTACATGTCCGACGCGGTCGCGGGCTTCATTCGCGACATCGAACGGCTCGGCCGCGCCGACGACGTGGCGGTGCTGATGTTCACCGAGTTCGGCCGCCGGGTCGAGGAGAACGGCAGCCTCGGCACCGACCACGGCACCGCCGGCCCGATGTTCGTCGCCGGCAAGGGCGTCGCCGGCGGCTTCTACGGCGACACGCCAGACCTCACCGACCTCGACGACGGCAACCTGAAGATGACGACCGACTTCCGGCGCGTCTACGCCTCGATGATCGAGGGCTGGATGAGCATGGACGACGCCTCGGCCATCCTCAAGGGCGAGTTCCCGGCGCTGCCGCTCTTCGGCGCGACATAGAGTTGGCGCCTCAGGCATGTCCGGCAGGACATGCCTGACGTGACGCGGCGCCACGGGAGGTCACCGGCCGGATGAACAAGCGCGAACTGTCGGAGCGCGACATCTGCACGAAGTTCATCACGCCAGCACTGCGCAGGGCCGGATGGGACGAGATGTCACAGCTTCGCGAGGAGGTGAGCTTCACCGATGGCCGCATCACCGTGCGAGGCAGGCTGGTCTCGCGCGGCAAGCGGAAGCGCGCCGACTACATCCTCGACTTCAAGCCGAACGTTCCGATCGCGCTGATCGAGGCTAAGGACAACAAGCACAGCGTGGGCGACGGCATGCAGCAGGCGCTGGCCTACGCCGAGGCTTTGAACATCCCGTTCGTGTTCTCGTCGAATGGCGACGGATTCGTCTTCCACGACCGCACGGGGGCCAGCAAGCCGCGCGAGACGAACCTGCCGCTCGACGCGTTTCCGTCACCGGACGATCTGTGGGCGCGGTATCTGGTCTGGAAGGACCTGACGCCGGAAGCCGAAAAGCTCGTGCTCCAGGACTACTTCGAGGACGGTGGCGGCAAGACGCCGCGCTATTACCAGATCAACGCCGTCAACGCGACGATCGAGGCCATCGCCAAGGGGCAGGACCGCATCCTGCTCGTCATGGCGACGGGTACCGGCAAGACGTACACGGCCTTTCAGATCATCTGGCGGTTGTGGAGGGCGCGTCGGAAGAAGCGCATTTTGTTCCTCGCCGACCGCAACGTGCTCATCGACCAGACGATCGCGAACGACTTCCGGCCGTTTCGCGGTGCGATGACGAAGCTGTCACGCTCCATCGATACGTCCTTCGAGGTCTACCTCGGGTTGTACCAGGCGATCACGGGACACAGGGAGCGGGACAAGGCCTATCGGAAGCTCTCCCCGGGCTTCTTCGACTTGATCTTGATCGACGAATGCCACCGGGGCAGTGCAGCCGAGGATTCGGCGTGGCGCGAGATCCTCGAGTACTTCTCCTCCGCAACCCAGATCGGCCTCACCGCCACGCCGAAGGAGACGACGTACATCTCCAACATCGACTACTTCGGGGCGCCTGTCTTCTCCTACTCCCTGAAGCAGGGCATCCGCGACGGCTTCCTGGCGCCCTACAAGGTGGTCAAGGTCCACATCGACCGTGACGTTGAGGGCTACCGTCCGCAAAAGGGGCAGCTCGACCGCGACGGAGAGGAGGTTGAGGACCGCGTCTACAACGTCAAGGACTTTGACCGCGCACTGGTGATCGATGGGCGGACGAAAGTCGTGGCTGAGAAGGTCACGACGTTCCTGCGGGAGAGCGGCGACCGTTTCCAGAAGGCGATCGTCTTCTGCGTCGATCAGGAGCATGCCGGGCGGATGCGCCAGGCGCTCGTCAACGAGAACACCGATCTTGTCGAGCAGAACCCACGCTATGTCATGCGGATCACGGGTGCGGATGAGGCCGGCAAGGCCGAACTGGGGAACTTCATCGATCCGGAATCGACTCACCCGGTGCTCGTCACCACCTCGCGCCTGCTGTCCACCGGCGTGGATGTCCAGACCTGCCGGGTGATCGTGCTCGACCGGACGGTGGGCTCGATGACGGAGTTCAAGCAGATCGTCGGTCGCGGTACCCGAGTGCATGAGGACACCGGGAAGCACTACTTCACTCTCATCGACTTTCGGGGCGCTGCCAGTCACTTCGCGGACCCGGACTTCGACGGCGAGCCGGTCCAGATTTACGAGCCGCGTCCAGGGGATCCGATTCTTCCTCCCGATACGCCCGAGGATGAAGAGGTTGATGACGAGGAGTTGGCCGTAGTCAGTGGCCGCAACGGCTTGCCGCCCCCGGAGCCGGAACCACTGAGGAAGATCTACGTCGATGGCCTCGACGCGACCATCGTCGCCGAGCGCGTGGAGTATCTTGACGAGCACGGCAAACTGATCACCGAGTCGCTGCGCGACTTCACGAGGAAGGCGCTGCGGAGACGCTTCGCGAGTCTCGACGACTTCCTGGGCCGCTGGAACGCCACGGAGCGCAAGCAGGCGATCCTCGACGAGATGGAGGCCGAGGGCCTCCCGTTGACCGCGATCGGCCGTGAATTGGACAAGGATCTCGATCCCTTCGATCTCGTTTGCCACATCGCTTTCGACGCCAGGCCGCTGACTCGCCGGGAGCGGGCCGAGAACGTCAAGAAGCAGGACGTGTTCGCGAAGTACGGAGAACGGGCCCGGGCCGTGCTCGGTGCGCTGCTCGACAAGTACGCCGACGTTGGCGTCCTCAATCTCGACGACGCCAACGTGCTCAGGATCCCGCCGCTCGACAGCCTCGGCACGCCGGTCGAGCTCGTCCAGGCCTTTGGCGGGAAGCCCGGTTTCGACCGTGCCGTGCGCGATCTTCAATCGGCGATCTACACGGAGGTGGCCTGAGGGATGTCCGTCAGCACTCTGGTCAAGTCGATTCAGAACGTCATGCGCCAGGACGCGGGGGTCGATGGCGACGCGCAGCGAATCGCCCAACTGTGCTGGATGTTCTTCCTCAAGATCGTGGACGACCAGGACCAGGAACTCGACCTCTTGGACGACGGCTACCGATCGCCTGTTCCCGCCCGTCTGCAATGGCGGAGCTGGGCGGCGAACCCGGAGGGCATCACCGGCGAGGAACTGCTCGATTTCGTCAATGGTGAGCTCTTCCCGAAGCTCAAGGAGCTCCCGTCCAGGGCCGGCCCTCGTGCCAACGTCGTGCGCGACGTGTTCGAGGATGCCTACAACTACATGAAGTCCGGCCACTTGATGCGGCAGGTGGTCAACAAGATCAACGGGGTCGACTTCAACGACATGGCCGCGCGACGGCACTTCGGCGACATCTACGAGCAGATCCTGAACGATCTGCAGTCGGCCGGCAACGCAGGCGAGTACTACACGCCGCGCGCGGTGACCACGTTCATGGCCCGGATGATCGACCCGGCGCCGGGCGAGACCCTGCTCGATCCCGCGTGCGGCACCGGCGGGTTCCTCACCTGCGCTATCCGCCACATGCGCGAACACTACGTGAAGCGGCCCGAGGACCGTCCGCGAATGGAGTCCTCGCTGCGCGCATTCGAGAAGAAGCCGCTTCCCCACATGCTTGCCGTGACGAACATGCTCCTGCACGGCATCAAGGACCCGTCGTTCCTGCGCCACGACAACACGCTGGCACGGCCCTATGTTTCCTGGGGCCGCGACGAGCGGGTGGACATCGTGCTGACCAATCCGCCGTTCGGCGGCAAGGAGGAGGACGGCATCGAGTCGAACTTTCCGCAGCACTTCCGGACCCGAGAGACGGCGGACCTGTTCCTGGCTCTGATCATCCGGCTTCTGAAGCCCGGAGGCCGGGCCGCCGTCGTTCTGCCCGACGGCTCCCTGTTCGGCGAGGGCGTCAAAACGAGGCTCAAGGAGCACTTGATGAAGGAATGCAACCTTCACACCATTGTGCGCCTGCCGAACTCGGTGTTCCGCCCCTACGCCTCAATTGGAACGAACCTCCTGTTCTTCGAAAAGAGCGAGCCGACCAGGGACGTCTGGTTCTGGGAACATCTCGTGCCCGAAGGCCAGAAGGCCTACTCCATGACACGGCCCATACGCGTGGAGCATCTCGACGCCTGCGCCGATTGGTGGGGTGGCACGGAACGCACGGGCCGGGAGGAGGGTGGCTGGTCCTGGAAGGTGAGCGCCGAGGAGATCAAGGCACGCGGCTACAACCTCGACATCAGGAATCCTCACACCGAGGAGGAGGACCTTGGCGACCCCGCGGTGCTTCTGGAGGAACTGACGAGCGCCGAGGCCGAGGTGGTCGCGGTGCGGGACGAGTTGAAGCGAATCCTGGCTGAGGCGCTCCTGCGGTGAACGCCGACCGCCTTCTCGGCCTCTACCACCGCATGGCGGACGCACCGGACGCCGTTGCCCGCCTGCGCCGGTTCGTGCTTGACCTCGCCGTGCGGGGGCAGCTGGTCGAACAGGATCCGTCCGATGAACCGGCGACGAAGCTGCTGAAACGGCTTGAGGCCGAGAAGCACCGAATGGTGAGGGCTGGAGAGCTCCGAAAGCCCCGAAAGCCCCGCAGCGTCGCGAGCGGTACCATGGACTTGGAAGTAGCCTTCCGGATTCCGGCGAGTTGGTGCTGGTGTCGCCTTGCTGCCATTGGAGCAATCGTTGGTGGTGGCACACCACGCGCTAGCGATGCCCGGAGCTTCGCGGCACCGGGAGAAGGTGTTGCGTGGCTGACGCCGAGGGATCTCGGAGGTTGCCGAAGCCTGTACATTGGACGCGGCAGCCGCGACCTGTCGCCAAGAGGCCTGGACCGCTCGGCGGCGACCTTGATGCCCGCGGGAACTGTCCTCTTCAGTAGCCGTGCACCGGTTGGATACGTAGCCATCGCGGCAAACCCGGTGGCAACGAACCAAGGATTCAAGTCCGTTGTCCCGTATGATTTTGATTGTTCCAGATACATAGCTCTGGCACTGCAATCGTTGGTTTCTGAAATTGAGGCGACCGCGTCGGGCACGACGTTCAAGGAAGTGTCAGGAGGGAGGATGGCCGGAGTGCCTTTTCCTTTGCCTCCCCTCGCCGAGCAGCACCGCATCGTCGCGAAGGTCGATGAACTCATGGCGCTCTGCGATCGGCTGGAGGGAGCTCGCTCAGCCCGGGAGGGCACCCGGGATCGGCTAACGAAGGCCAGCCATGACCTCCTGAGGGACACCAATGCAGGCGCTCGGAAGTGTCGGGACCACGCACGGTTCGTCGTTGATGCCCTGCCCGCCCTGACCGATCGATCTGATCAGGTCGAGGATCTGCGCCGGACCATCCTCAGCCTGGCCGTGCGTGGCAAGCTGGTCGAGCAGGATCCGTCCGATGAACAGGCGTCGGAGTTGTTGAAACGGATTGAGGCGGAGAAGGCGCGGTTGGTGAAAGGGGGGGAGATGAGAAAGCGGAAGGTAGCTTCACGTCCCGGTGAGCCGCCCTTCTCGCTTCCCGCGACTTGGCATTGGGCTCGAATCGGGGACGTCGTAGGTGATCGAGGCCAAAAGGTCCCGGACCGGCCTTTTACCTACATCGATGTGACGGCCATCGACAAGAAAGCAGGTCTGGTCGCCGGTCCGAGGGTCTTGAAGCCCGCCGAGGCGCCGAGCCGAGCTCGCAAGGTCGCACGGCGCGGCGATGTCGTGTACTCCTGCGTTCGCCCTTACCTCTTGAATGTTGCCATCATCGAAGAGGACTTTGAACCAGCACCAATAGTCAGCACAGCATTTGAGATCTTGAACGGGTGCGGGCTCGTACTCCCGCGGTACACGTGGATCGTTCTCCGTAGCTCGTTCATGATTGAACGTGTTGAGGAAAGCCAGCGCGGCCAAGCCTACCCTGCGATCAAGAGCACCGATTTTGTCGTTCTTCCCTTCCCCCTACCACCCCTCGCCGAGCAGCACCGCATCGTCGCCAGGGTCGATGGACTCATGGCGCTCTGCGATCGGCTGGAGGCAGGGCTTCGCGTCGCAGAGGACACACGGGGCCTGCTGCTCGACTCTCTGCTCCATGAGGTACACGCCTCTCACGAGACCGCGAGGATGCGGGATGTTTCTGGCGTTGCGAGCGCCGGAGCATGACTCGCGTGCCAGTGGCCCCGGAGATGCTCCGCTGGGCTTGCGAGCGTTCCGGTCGCGACCTGGAGGAACTTGCGCACCGTGTGCCGCAGATCCATGCCTGGGTTCGGGGAGAGAGACAGCCGACCTTCAAGCAGTTGGAGAAACTGGCTACGGCTACGCGGACCCCGTTCGGCTTTCTGTTTTTGGCCGAGCCGCCGGAGGAGCGTCTTCCGGTTCCCGATTTTCGCACCGTGGGGGGTGCTTTTCAGGTGAGACCGAGCCCCGATCTGCTGGACACGGTGCACGGCATGCAACGGCGCCAGGAGTGGCTCCGGGAGTGCTTGATCGATAGCGGCGTGGAACCGCTGTCGTTCGCAGGAAGCGCCCGGCTGACGGATGTTCCGGCATCCGTTGGTCGCGAGATGCGGCGAGCGCTCGGTCTCGATGATGGTTGGGCGACGGGAGTGAGCACCTGGCAGGACGCCGTGAGGGACCTTCGACGGGCCATCGAGCAGGTCGGCGTGATGGCGGTCATCAATGGGGTAGTCGGGAACAACACGAGCCGGAAGCTGAGCGTGGAGGAGTTCCGGGGCTTCGCGCTTTCGGATCGTTACGCACCGTTGATCTTCGTGAACGGCGCTGACGCCAAGTCGGCGCAGATGTTCACGCTCGCCCACGAGCTGGCCCACGTCTGGCTTGGCGCGGAGGGCCTCTCCGGCTTCGAGTCGCTTCTCCCCGGCGGCTCTGCCGTGGAGGACTGGTGCAACGCGGCCGCGGCTGAACTCCTCGTTCCCGTGGAGGAACTGAAAGCGCGCTGGCAGGAGGTGAAGAGGGGGCCGCAGCCGTTCGAGACGCTCGCCCGGGCCTTCAAGGTGAGTCCGGTCGTTGCCGCCCGCCGGGCCCTGGACCTGAGCCTTGTTGACCGCGACGCGTTTCGCGACTTCTACACGGGGTACGTCAAACGCGACCGTGCGGGTGGCCCGAGCTCCATCGGCGGCAACTTCTACAACAACCAGAACACCCGCGTCGGCGAGCTGTTCGCGTCCCACGTGCTGCGTGCGGCCATGGAGGGTCGCATCGGATTCAAGGAGGCCTACGACCTGACTGGCCTGCGCGGAGGAACCTTCCGGAAGTACGCGAGGCGGCTGGGCGTGAACCTCCCATGACGAACGGCACGACCTACCTCATCGACTCGGACGTCTTCATCACGGCGAAAAACCTGTACTACGCGTTTGATCTGTGCCCTGGGTTCTGGAAGAGCGTGCTGCACCAACACCGAGAAGGCCGGGTCTTCAGCATCGACAGGGTTCGCAGCGAACTCCTCGCGGGTCAGCGGGCGGACCATCTCGTCCGGTGGGTGAGGGAGATCGCCTCGGAAGGTGGTTTTTTGAAAGTCGGGGTTAGGATCGGACAGGATGGCAGAGCGGAGAATCCTCCCGAGACGGGTGGAGCGTGTGGTGAACGAGGCGCTCGACCGGCAGGCGGCTGTGGGTCTGATCGGGCCTCGGCAGGTTGGCAAGACGACTCTGGCATGGCGGATCGCCGAGAGCCGGAACGCCGTCTATCTCGACCTGGAGTCCAGCGCCGACCGGATCAAGCTCGGCGACCCGAACCTGTTCCTCGGCGAGTACGAGGACCGGCTCGTGGTGCTCGACGAGATTCACCGGGCGCCGGAGCTCTTCCGGGACCTTCGCGGGCTCATCGACCGGGGAAGACGGCGGGGTAGACGCCACGGCCGCTTCCTGATTCTTGGATCGGCGAGTATCGATCTGCTCCGGCAGTCCGGCGAGAGTCTCGCCGGGAGGATCGAGTACGTCGAGCTCGGACCGGTGGATGTCCTGGAGATCGCGGGCGAGGCCCCGCCGCAGAACTCGCTGTGGTTGCGCGGAGGCCTCCCGGACAGCCTCCTTGCCGCCAGTGACGCCCAGAGCCTGGCGCTGCGGCAGAGCTTCGTGCGTACCTGCCTGCATCGGGACGTGTTCGATCTGACCGGGCGGCGCGTGCCGGCGGAGACGCTGGAACGCCTGTGGACGATGCTCGCGCACGGCCAGGGGACCGTGCTGAATGCGTCGAAACTGGCGGCGAGCCTGGCGGTCAGCGCGCCGACCGTGTCGACCTGGGTCGATCTTCTGGTGGATCTCATGCTGGTGCGGCGGCTGCCGCCGGTTCGGGCGAACGTCGCCAAGCGGCTGGTCAAGTCGCCCAGGGTCTACATCAGGGACAGCGGCCTGGTGCATGCCCTGCTCGGCATCGCGGACTACAACGCTCTGGCCGGCCACCCGGTCACGGGCGCGAGCTGGGAGGGCTTCGTCGTGGAGAACCTGCTTGGCGCGGCGCCGCAGGGTACCCGGGCGGGGTTCTACCGTGCCCGTTCCGGCGCCGAGATCGACCTGGTTCTCGAACTGCCCGGTGAGGAGCGGTGGGCGATCGAGATCAAGCGCGCGTTGGCGCCGCGGCCCAGTCGGGGCCTGCACCACGCGCGGGAGGACCTGAAGCCGCGCCGGACGTACATCGTTGGCGGCGGCACGGAGCGCTACCCGGTCGCGAGCGGAGTCGAGGTGATCGGTCTGGCCGAGTTGAGCGGTCTCCTCGCTGACCGGAGGTGTTCAGGTCACCTGATTTCGACGTAGCGGGCGAGCCGTTCGACCTCGTCGTCGTCGACGTACTTGCCGATTTCGCGGCGGAACCGGGCCATCGCCTCGTAGGGCCGGTACTCCTCGAACTCGTGCCGCATCCGGCGGCCGACGCCGGGGATGCTCAGGATGTCCTCGCCGGAGGCCGTGTTCAGGTCGATGCGGACGTACACGTACTGCGCCAGACGCGCCACTTCGTCGTCGTCGACGTACTTGCCGATTTCCCGGTGGAATTGGGCCAGCGCCGTGTAGGGGCGGTACTCCTCGAACTCGTGGGTCATCCGCCGGCCCACGCCCGGGATGAGGCCGATTTCCTCGGAGGTCGCATCGTTCAGGTCGATGGGGACCCACATCGCGCCGTAGACCGCGTCGAGCCCATCCTCCGCGACGTGAGCCGAGACCACGGCGTGGAGGTCCGCCGCGCGCAGGAAGGGACGGCCCTCGAGGATCGCGGCGACCGCTTCCTCGACCAGGCCGTCGACCGCGCCGAGTTCTTCCTCGCCGGCGAGGTTGGGGTTGAGGAGGCCGTCGTTGGCGCCCACCTGGGCGGCGGCAGGCAGGCCAGCCAGAAACAGAACTGTTGTAGTCCACATCAGGGCCGAGCGCTTCATTCGGGATTCTTCCTCCTGTTGCTTTCTGCTGGCGGCGCCGCGCCGCAGGGTCCGCCGCGCCGCCGGTTTCTGGCCTGGCCGCGGCTCACCGGGCCGCCGGGTGCTGGCGGCAGACGAGTATACCGAGCAGGCCAAGCGAGATCATCGCCCCCGGCGCCAGCGAGGGCATCGCGCCGCCGAGACTCTCGAGGAAGAGTTCAAGTCCGCCGGAGTCCGGGTGGAGTTCCAGTTCGAACTCCACGTTCGACCGAAAGTGGAAGTACACGCCGAGCAGGCCGGCCGGAATCCACGCCGTCGCCAGCGCGCGGAAGGTCCGCACCGCCGCGACCTCCGGACGCGCGGCCAACCACGAACCGGCCATGGCGCCGCCCGCCAGAAGCACGAGGGGAATCCACTGCCTGAACTCTTCATCGTGATCCAGCAGGTACAGCTCGGCCAGCAGACCGACGGCCCCGAAGAGCAGGATGTACAGCAGGTAGCGCCGCCAGCTCTCGACGTTCATTCCGTTCCCGACAGTACAGGACGACCACCACGCAAACCGGGCCGTTTCGCAGGGGTCGAAGATCCGCCGGGAGAAAAGGCGTTGCGGCCGGTGGCCGTGACCAGAGCGGCCTGGAATCTGGTCGACCCTACTCGTCTTCGGCTTGGGTCGGCAGGGCCAGGACGACGAGTTCAGGCGGCGTGCCGCCGCCGCCGGCGCCGAACCTGCCGCCGCCGGTGGCGACGGCGAGGTACTGCCGGCCGGCGTGTTCGTAACTGATCACGTTCGAGTTCGGTGTCTCCGGCAACTCGATGCCGCCCAGGTAGTCGCCGGTCGACTTGTCGTAGACGCTGATCTCGGGCGGTACGTCGGGTTCTCTCGCCGCTGTGACGAAGAGCAGCGCAGGCGTGACCAGCGGCGCCGCGGTGTGGTTCGCGTGGCCGAGCCGGCCGAGTTTCAGGTGGCGGATGGCCGGATGGTTCACCGGCCCTACGCCATGCGGGACCATCCACAGGTGCTCGCCGGTGTGCAGGTCAATCGCCGTGATCCGCCCGTACGGCGGTTTCACCAGGGGCAGCCCCCGAGGCCCTTCGACCGTCGCGTACCAGCGGTCGGGCACGAAGTTCAGGTCGGATCGGTTCGGGTCGGGCTCGATCAGGGAGACGCTGGCGGCTCGGGTGTGGGAGAAGACGTAGATGACGCCGGTCTCCGGGTCGACGGCGGCGCCCGTCCAGTTCGCGCCGCCGCCGTCGGCCGGCAACTGGATCGTCGGCTTGCCGGATCCTTCGATCCGCGGCGGCGTGTACAGGGGCACGAGGTCGTAGTCGGCTGCGATCTCGAGCGCCTCGGCGCGGAGTTCGGGGGTCCAGTCGATCAGGTCGTCCTCGGTGATGCCCTGGCGGTCGAACGGAGCGGGCCGGGTGGGGAAGGGTTGGGTCGGCGCCGCGCGTTCGCCCGGCACGTCGCTCGGCGGCACTTCGCGCTCTTCGATCTCCCACACCGGCTTGCCGGTCGTCCGGTCGAAGACGAAGGCGAAGGCCTGCTTCGTGACCTGGACGACTCCGCGCACGGACTCGCCGTCGACGGTCGCCTCGAACAGGTTCGGCGCGGTCGGCGGGTCGTAGTCCCACAGGCCGTGGTGGACGAACTGGTAGTGCCACTCGC
Organism: uncultured Thermoanaerobaculia bacterium; assembly: GCA_951813015.1. Taxonomy (GTDB): domain Bacteria; phylum Acidobacteriota; class Thermoanaerobaculia; order Multivoradales; family Multivoraceae; genus Multivorans. Next base: position 333,189 of record CATOTG010000008.1, read on the forward strand.
GTTCGCCGGTCTCGCAGTCGACCGCGACGATGCTCTCGGCGTACAGGTTGTCGCCGAGACGGTGGCCGCCGTAGAGGTCGTTCGTCGGCGTGCCGATGGGCAGATAGGCGGTTCCCGCTTCCTCGTCGACCGCGATCATCGACCAGACGTTCGTGTTGCCGCTGTAGCGCCAGGACTCGTCCTCCCAGGTCTCGACGCCGAGTTCGTCCTCCTGGGGGATCGTGTGAAAGACCCAGGCGAGATCGCCGGTCGGAATGTCGTAGGCGCGGACGAAGCCGGGCGGGGCCTCCTTGTGGGTGGCGAAGTCGGCGACGATCGAGCCGACGATCACCGTGTTGCCGCAGATCGCGGGCGGCGAACTGTGGGTCGTCAGACGCTCCATCACCTTGCGCCCGAGGTGGGGCGTCATCTCGACCGCGCCGCCATCCCCGAAGACGGGGTCCGGTTCGCCGGTCGCGGCGTCGAGCGACACGAGCCGCCGATCGTGCGTGGGCATGAGCACCCGTTCCCGTTCGCCGTCCGTCCAGTAGGCCACGCCGCGGTGATGGAAGCCCAGGTTCGCGGGTCGGCCGGCCCGCCAGCTTTCCGGGTCGTAAGTCCAGAGCGTTTCGCCGGTCCCGGCATCGATCGCGGCGACCTGGCTGAGGGACGTGGAGACGAAGATCCGGCCACCGACCTCGAGCGGAATCGCCTTGAACTGACCGCGCCGCACGGTGCTCGGGACCTCGGTGTCGGCGGCGACGGAGCGCCAGCGCCAGACGACTTCGACCTCCTGGAAGTTGTCGCGGTCGATCTGGTCGAGCGCCGAGTACTTGCTGTTGCCGGGATCGCCGCCGAAGACGGGCCAGTCGCCGGAGGCGCCCGCCTGGCCCGCGAGCGGCGAGCTCGCGAGGGCCGCTGCGAGCGCAAGACCGGCCGCGGCGAGGCGTGACCTGGAACGCCCGGTCAGGACAAGAGACCGATCAGGCGTGCCCAGACCGAGACGCTGGTCCAGATGCCGATGGACAGCACGCCGACCACCTTGGGCCAGTGCCCCAGCGTTCCCTCTTCTGCGAACGCGACGCGGCGGCGGATGGTGAAGGTGAAGACGAGGCCGATCACGATGATCTGCATCTTCCACCAGAAGAACGGGCTGTAGTACTGCTTGAGCGCCGTGGACAGGACCTGGGGCGCGCCGGTGACGAACAGGGCGACGAAGCTCCAGATCATCCAGCGGTCCAGCTCGCGCGCGAGGCGGGCGGTGGACGTCTTGATCAGGCCGCGGCCGAGCAGCCGCATGTCGACCACCAGGACGGCGCCGGCGAACGCCACCAGAGCGAGCAGGTGCATGCACTGGATGATCGGCGACGCCCAGGTCTCTTCCAGCATCCAGGCGCTGAAGGACAGACCCTGCATCCACTCGAAAAAGGACTGCGTCACCGATCCATCCTCCGCGGTCGGCTCAGGCGCCGATGTTCAGGTTGTTCCACCACTCGGGCATCAGGCCGGCGTAGGCCATCATGCGGCCGGTGACCACGACACCTGCCCACAGCACCAGCGAAACGACGCCGGCGAGCCGGGCGCTCATCGGGATCTCGCGTCCCTGGTCCCACGCCTGGACCGACTTGTAGGTCGCGTAGTGGAACCAGAGCATGTTGAACCCGGCGACCGCCATCAGCGCCATCTTGGCCCAGAAGTAGAAGTTGTCGTAGTAGCGCATCGGCTGGCTGTAGAGCAGCAGTCCGCCGGTGATCAGGTTGATGCCGTAGCCGGTCAGCGCCCACGGGAAGAGCCGGGTCGGGATGTTGGACACCGGCACCTTCCTGAGCGTCAACCCGACCAGCCGCATGTCCCAGAAGGCGATCAGGCCGGCAAACAGGCACATGCTGACGACGTGGGTCGTCAGCAGGGTGGGGTAGGCGTTCAGCGATTCCCGCAGCGCGATGCTGCTGGGAAGGGCGTCGACCCACTCGAAGGCGCTACGCATGGTCAGGAAGTCGACTCAGCCCGGCCGGGGCCGGCGCCGTCCTACCTGCGGCAGCGATCCTGGTACTTCCGGTAGACCGCGTGGCAATCCTCGCAGGCGCCGGCCAGTTGATTCGTCAGATCGCTTACCTTCTCCTGATCTTCCTCGTGCGCCGCGGCATGGATCTGCCTGGCGACATCGGTCAACTGCTTCGCCCACTTCTGGTAGTCCTCGTTGGCGACCGGCGCGTCCTTGCCGTTCTCGCACTTGCGCTCGGCGTTCATGATCAGCGGCTCGACCTCGGCCAGCGCCAGCGCCGCCTGCTGCGGCACCTGCCAGCCGGTGTAGATGCCGGAGAACAGGGACGAGGCGGAGCGATCGTCCTCGCTGCCGGCTTCGGGCGGGGCGCCCGGATCCGTCGTCTGGACGTCGAACAGGAAGTTCGAGTTCGGGAACAGAATGGCGCGCATCAACTCGGCCAGGTTGCCGACCGGTTCCTCGTGCTCGGAGGCGGCGACGGGCGTCGCGGCGACTGTCGTGCAGGCGGCGAGAAACACTGCCGCGGCCAGAATCGGCGCCAGTTTGCTCAAGCGCATTTGCGGATCTCCTTCCCTGTAAGAGGGAACAGCGTTGTTGAGGTGGTTCGCGGGCTTGCGAGCAGGGAGTGTAACTTAGTCGTTCGAGGTGTCGTCGGGCGAAGCTGAGGTGAGGTCGGCCCGAGTCGTGGTCGCGATCAGCCACTGCATTTCGAGGCCGGCCGTGCGATGGACCGAGAACTCGGCGACCCGCGGATCACCCGCGATGCGCAGGAACTCCGCGCGCGAGGGGTATTCGACCAGGGCGATCGAGTGGAAGCGTTCCTCGGTGTCTCCGATCACCATCGAGTCGACCCGGCCGGACCAGATCACGCGGGCGCCCTGGGAGGTGATCCACTCGACCATCCGGGCGCCGTACCTTCCGTAGGCCTCCTCGCCGGAAAGGCCTTCGTCGGGAGCGTCGGCCCCGTCCTTGAACCGGAGCAGGTTGACCATGACGACCGGCGCGTCGGCCGGGCCCTTGAGGAGTTCTTCGATCTGTTCGGGCTCGGGGCTGATCTGCGCCATGGCGGGGCTCCCGGCGGCGAGGGCCGCCACGGTTAAGAAGGCGATGCAGGTTGCGACGGAGGTTGCGATCGAGGGTGGAGCGGAGAGCTTGCGGTTCATGGGAGGTTCCTTTCGGGTGGGACTTCAGCAGCCGGACGTTCGCCTCGGGACCAGGCGCAGGCCGATGCGGTTCATGGGAGGTTCCTTTCGGGTGGGACTTCAGCAGCCGGACGTTCGCCTCGGGATCAGGCGCGGGCCGATACGGTTCATGGATCTCATCTTCCGGTGGGACGTCAGGTGTGCGGCCGCGCGGTCATCGGTTGCAGCTTCATGTAGGTGAGCGACCGCCACAGCCACTCCAGCGGACCGAAACGGAAACGGGCCAGCCACCACGGCGACCAGAGCAGCTGGAGCGCCCAGATCAGGGCGACGAAGGCGAGCTGACCGACGCGATGGACCTGCTCGAACAGGCCGAGACCGTGGCCGTAGAAGATCAGCGTGCAGATGACGCTCTGCGTGATGTAGTTCGTGAACGCCATCCGTCCGGCGGCCTGGAGCCGCCGCTGCAGGCCGGGCAGCCAGCCGCTTTGGACCGCGAGCATGACCAGCGCGACGTAGCCGAGGAAGACGCCGAGCGAGCCGACGTAGTTGAAGAGCGTGCCCTGGAACATCGAGTACTCGAAGGCGAAGTCGTGCCGGGTGTTGAAGATCACGCCGGCGGCCACGATCGGAAAGCCGAGCCCGAATCCGGCCGCCGCGAGGCGCCGGTAGAAGGCGGGCGAACTCCGGGCCGAGAGCACACCGAGCTTGAACAGCCCCATGCCCACCAGCATCAGGCCGCCCGAGCGCCAGAAGAAGAGGACCAGGAAGACGAAGGTCTCCAGTTCCAGGGCGTTCGCCGTGCGGTGCGGCATCTGCTCGAGCCAGCCGGCCGTGTAGGCAGCGATCTCGGCCTCGACGTCCGCGATGGGAGGCGCCCAGTCCTGTTCCATGGCGTCCCGCGCCGCGGCCGGCATGTCGGGAATCGAGAGGGCGCCGAGCAGGAAGATGACCGGCGTGACGGAGGTCATGGCGAACCCGGCGACGATCAGCCGCCTGGGCCGCACGTTGCGCAGGGAGTAGATGACGAAACCGCACAGCGCGTACGGCACCAGGATGTCGCCGTACCAGATCAGGTGGGCGTGGGCGAGGCCGAGGACCAGGAGCCAAAACTGCCGCCGGTAGTGGACGCCGGTGGCCGAGGCGCCGCGGGAGGCGGCCCGCTCGGCCATCAGGGCCATGCCGGCGCCGAACAGCATCGAGAAGATCGACATGAACTTCGTGTCGAAGAAGACGTGGGTCAGGACCCAGACCGGGAAGCCGATGCCCGTCAGGCTGTCGTTCGCGGCGGGGTTCAGATATGCCGCCGACACCATCGAGTAGCTCTGCACGTTCATCGCCAGGATGCCGAGCACGGCGAAGCCGCGCAGGACGTCGATGGCGGCGATCCGTTCGCCGGCCCTGACCGGTGCGGCCTTCGGCGCGGCGGCAGCTTCGGTGGGTGGAGCGGCTGCTGTCATGGCCATTGTGTGGTCCCCCGGCGCTAGTCGGCGAGAAAGTCCCGGGCCACGGCGACGAAGTTGTCGAGCTGGTCGTGGTGGACCCAGTGTCCGGCGCCCTCGAAGTTGCGGAGCTCCGCGTTGCGGAAGGCGTCGATGCGGCCGTCCTCGACCGGGTCGCTGGCCCAGCTCTCCGTGCCGCGCACCAGCAGGGTGGGGCAGGTGATCCGGCCCCATATGCTGCGCAGCTCCTCCTCGTCGTAGCGGTAGGGCGGGAACGAGCGGACGTAGTTGTCGAACTTCCAGGTGTAGGTGCCGTCCTCGTTGCGCGCCATCCCGTTGACGGTGAGGTGCCGCGCCTGCTCGGGGCTGAGGAAGCTGTTCACCTCCTGCATCCGCTCGGCCGCCGCGTCGAGTGACGGGTACCGGCGCGGCTGCCGGCCCGCGAGCTTCTGCATGCTGCGGACCCAGCCGCGCATGCGCTCGTCGACCGCCGCGCCCACCCGGTCACTGAGTATCCGGGGGGGCGGCCCCATCCCTTCGATCGCCAGCAGTTTGTGGACGTTGTCGGGGTAGAACCCGGTGTAGTGGAGCGCGATGTTCGCGCCCAGGGAGTGCGCCGCGATCCGCACCGGGAAGCGGTCGAGCGCCTCGAGCAGTTGCGCGATGTCGAGCACGAAGTCGGTGATCGCGTACATGCCGCCGATCGCCCACTCGCTGTCGCCGTGGCCGCGGAGGTCGGGGGCCACGATGTGGTAGTCGCGGCGGAGCGCGTTCGCCACCCAGTCCCAGTTGTGCGCGTGATCCCGGCCGCCGTGGATCAGCACCAGGGGCGGCTTGTCCTCGTTGCCCCAGCTCAGGTAGTGGAGCCGCAGGCGCTGCGAGATGTAGAACTGGGAAGACGGGCCGACGATGTCCCGGAATGGGCTGTCCCTGAAGGCGGTGCTCACGGGTCGGCCCGGCAGTCCGGCGTGGGAGCGCGGCCGCTCTCCGGCGGCGGGGCATGGAGGTCCGTCATTGGCCGCTCGTGTCCGGGCGCGGCGGGTTGATCATCACGTGGGCCCCCGCGGTACCGGGCGCCATGAGCCAGGGCGCGCCCGGTACCGGTCGGGTGGAGAGGCCGGTGGACTCCGGGGTCGCGTACGGCGTGTAGATGACCCAGCGCAGGTAGGCGTCCGTGACTTCGCCGGCTTCCGCGTCAAAGCCGCTGCCGTGGAGGACGTAGAGGGTGCGAGGCTCGCGCGGCATCCGGAGCTTTCCCTCGGCGATCTCGCGCTCGCGAATGTCGATCCGCTCCTGGCCCTCGACGCCCTGGGCAAGCAGCTCGCGGCCACGGGCCATGAACGGCTCCAGCGACTCGTGGTAGCAGGCGACGCTCCACTGGGGAGCGTCCGGCATGGCGGCCAGGCAGACCAGGTCGTTGCTGCCGGCGCGAAGTTCGGCGACCTTGCCGTCGGCCGTCCAGCCGAGCACGCGCGCTGCGTCCCGCCGGTCTTCCGGCGCGGCCTGGAGTGCGGCGGCAAGCTGGGCCGCGGCGTCAGAGGGCTCCGCGGCCATCGAGGCCGTCGCCATGCAGCCCAGTGCGAGCACGGTGATCGTCGTTCTCAGGGTTCTCGTCATGGCGTACACCGTGTATCTCCTGTTGCAGCGTGAGCTTCGGGTGAGTGAGTCAGCCTATCGCGGCCGAAGCGGCGAGTCCGCCTGGCGCTAGCCGGTGCAACGGCCGTGCCTGGGTGCGCGCAGAGCCCGAGACCGGCGGTACAAGGCTGCTCAGCCGCAGGAAGGGCCTGCGACGGCGCCACGCAGGTCCGCGTACGACCCATGGCCCGTAGAGGGTTCGACGACCTCCTTCCACTCCCGGTTCCAGACTTCGAGGACCTCGGGGGGTACCTCGCGGGAACCTTCGCCGGACTTGCCCTTGCGGACTTTCGAGGTGGCGCCGGAAGTGGGCAGGCCGCAGGCGGCGTTGCGGGCGTTGCGGACCAGGTGGTCGTCGAACCTGGAACCGCTCTTGCGCATGAAGTCGATCGATGCCTGGCGGGTCGCGATACGGACGTTGGGGTGCTCCGGGTCGAGTCCGAGAAACCGGGCGACGCGGGCTGTGGCGGTCGGAAGGTCGGCGACGATGTCCTCGAAGCAGAGCCAGAGCGCGTCCGGGTTCAGGCGCTCGGGCCACCAGGACACGAGATGCTCCCAGTAGCGGCCGCTGCGGGTGCCGTGGAGGACGAAGTCGAGGGCGAAGTCGCGGATCGAGACGGTTCCGGGCTCGAACACCCAGCCGCTGTAGAAGTGGAAGAAGGAGACGAGCGAATCGACCGGGTCGCGGACGACGAAGAGGTTGCGTCCGCCCTTCGGGGCCAGGTCCCGGCTCAGGTGGGTCTTGAACGCCCTGGGCTGGGCCCGCTGCGGAGAGTCGAGGTCGAGACCGAGGTCGTGGGCGAGTTCGAGCCACGGCACGACCTGCGTGATCTCGTCGAAGTTCATGTCGCCGCCGGTGCGCAGACCGTGGACGATCTGCTGCATCAGGGTCGTACCGGCCTTGGGGTAGGTGGCGATCAAGACGTCGGTCGGCTGCGGTCGGAAGTTCAGGCCCTCTTCGATCCCTTCCCGTGTGGAGAAGCCGGCCATGCGGCGGCGGATGCCGTCGGCAGTCGTTGCGCGGCGCGGCGTCGAACCCGTGTCGTTCATTCGAGCGCCTCGGCCGAGAGGTCGACGCCCACCGGGCAGTGGTCGGAACCGGTGACCCGGGTGGAGATGAAGGCGCGCGTAACGAAGCGCATGGCCGCTTCGGAGGCAAGCACCAGGTCGATCCGCCAGCCGACATTCCGCTCGCGGGCATTGAATGCCTGCCGCCACCAGCTGTAGCGCACCGTCTCCGGGTGCAGGCTGCGGAAGGTGTCGACCCAGCCGGCGTCGAGCCAGCGCTGGAGTTCTTCGCACTCCTCGGGCAGGAAGCCCGAGTTCCTCCGGTTCTGCTTCGGTCGGGCGAGGTCGATCGGCTGCGGCGCGGTGTTGAAGTCGCCCATCACGAGGACCCGGTAGCCGGCCTGCCTGGCATGGTCGAGCTGCTCGAACAGCGCACGGTAGAAGTCCAGCTTGTACGGCACGCGGCTGTTGTCCCGCTTGCTGCCGCTGCCCTTGGGGAAGTAGACGTTGGCGACGAGCAGTTGCCCGAAGAGCGCCAGTTGGAGGCGGCCCTCGGCGTCGAAGCGGCGCTCGCCGAGGGAAGTGCGCACCCAGGTCGGTTTCAGGCGCGAGTACAGGCCGACGCCCGAGTAGCCGGGGCGCTCGGCGCTGAAGAAGTTCGTGTGCCAGCGGGTCGGCTTTCGCAGCTCCGGCAGCAACTGTTCGGCGCGGGCCTTCGTCTCCTGAAGACCGACGATCTGCGCCCGGCTGGTTCCCAGCCAGTCGAGGAAGCCCTTGCGCCCGCACGCGCGCAGACCGTTCACGTTCCAGGAGACGACGCGGATGCGGCGCCGGCGGCGGGGGCTCAGTTGCCGCTCCGGGCCCCCGGGTCGACGTCGTACGACATGATCATCATGTCGCGCGTGCGCCCGGAGCGATCGATCACCCAGTCCGTGAGCAGGGCCTCGGGCGAGAAGCCGAGCCGTTCGAAGAGCCGGCGGGCGCCGATTTGCTCGCGCGTCATCTGCGCCACGATCTTGAGCAGGCCGAGATCGTGCGCGAGATCGAAGGCGCGCCGGGTCAGGACCCGGCCGAGCCCGGAGCGGCGGTGTCCCTCCGCGATGATCACCCGGATCTCGCCCATGTGGCTCATCCACTGCAGGCTTCGCAGATTGAGGCTGCCGTAGCCCACGAGTGCGCCGTCGTAGTAGGCCAGGGTGGTGAAACGGCTGCCGGAACTCGCGTCGCGGATCCAGCCCTCGACCACGTCCGGGTCGGTGAGGTCGGAGCGCAGGAACTGCAGGTCGATCTCGGGCAGGGCGCTGGCCAGCCCCACGATGTCGTCGCGGGCTTCGGGGTTCAGCCGGCGCAAGTCGTAGCAGCGGTCGCCGCACCGGACCCGTTCGCGGGTGTCGGCGCTCTCGGTGCGCCGGTTCGAATCGTCGGCGCCGGAATCGGTTCCCGGCTGCGGGACGGCGGCAGTCAGGGCACTGCGGAGGTCGGACATGTGCGAAGCGAAAGGGGCGACGGCTGGACGCTTTGAAGCAGCGCCCGATTGGCCACCCGGACAACGCTAGCACCATGCGCCGGTCCGGGCTACACGTGCGCTCCTCGCCGGCCGTCGGGTATCGTCGCGCGAACCAGACAAGGGAGAAACTGCATGGCTCCGATTCCGAAGGGCGGCACGGTCGCCGTGACCGGCGCCGCCGGTTTCGTTGGCGGTTGGACGGTTCGATTGCTGCTGGACAAGGGCTACCGGGTGCGCGCCTGCGTGCGCGACGCGAACGATCCGGCGAAGACGACGTTTCTTCGCGAGATGAACGGCTTCGCCTCGGGCCGGCTCACGATTCACTCGGCGAACCTGGACGAGGCGGGTTGCTTCGACGACATCTTCGCCGGCTGCCACGGCGTCGCCCACATCGCGCACGTCAGCGATTACAACGACTTCGACTACGTGAAGAACGTGTGCGACCACATCGTCGCGAGCATCGAGAAGTCGGGCTCGGTCACGCGGGTTGTCGTCACCTCGAGCATCGCCGCGGTGATCATGGAGGCCGACATCTACGAGTTCGTTCGGCGACCCGTCCTGTACGAGGACCGCTATCCGGACGAGTCGAATCCGAAGCGGACGCCCGAGCGCGGTCACGGTTACTCGATGAGCAAGATCCACGCTCAGAAGGCGTTCAGCGAGGCGGCGGAGAAGAGCGGCCGCTGGGACGCGATCACGTGCTGCCCGGGCGACAACGTCGGTCCGATCCTGTCGGCGCACCAGAAGGACAAGGGCCCCTGGCAGCACAACATCGAGCTCATGCTGCTCGGCGAGTGCGCGCAGAACCAGGCCTACCGGCCGTGGATGACGGTGGACGTGCACGACGACGCGGAGTGCCACATCCGGCTGCTCGAGAGCATCAACGTCAGGAACGGCGAACGCTTCATCGCCTGGTCGGCGGACGCGCCGCCGGTGGAGGAGATCAACGCCGGCATCGACCGCCTGCTGCCGGAACTCCGCCATGACACGCCGGAGGTCGAGGACGGCCATCCCGAGCACATCCAGAAGCGGGAAGAGGAACTGCGCGGCATCTGGGCCGGCGTCGAACTGCGCAACGACCGGATGCGCGAGGCGACGGGAATCACCTTCCGGCCGTTCGACGAGTCGCTGCGCGACTGCGTCGAATCGCTGCTGGCCGTGGCCAAGGTCGAGCCGAAACGGCGGCCGGCGCCGGAGGGCGGTGGCCGTTGACGGCGCCCGCCGGCGCCGCGGCCTGAGGGGAGGGCTCCAGCCCCGGCTGGACGGCGTCGGGCTGCCGGTCGGCTCGTTGCGGGCTTCGTTGCGCCGTTGCATTTGGCTCGCCGCGGTCGCGCTGCTCCTCTTGGGCTTCGCAGGGCCCCGTTCACTGTGGCCCCAACAGGTCGAGGACGAGGCGGCGTCTCACGCGGACGAGCGGGATGCCGCGGCAGAGCGCGGCCACGACGAGCGCGATGGGAACGTCGAAGCCGAGTCCGATCATCCGGCCGCACATGTCCACGAGGAGATCGTTGTCACTGGCACCCGCGCGCGGCAGCGGTCGATCACGGAGTCGATGGCGCCGGTCGATGTGATCTCGGCCGAGCACGTGGCGCATCAGGGCGAGACGAACCTCGACGCGCTGCTGCGGAACGTGGTTCCGTCGCTCAACATCAGCGCCACCTCCGGCGACGCGGCGGTCGTCGTGCGGCCGACGAACCTGCGCGGTCTGGCGCCCGACCACACCCTGGTGCTCGTCAACGGCAGGAGGCGCCATCGGGGCGCGGTCATCCTCTGGTCGCGGATCGGTGTCTCGCACGGCGCCCAGGGGCCGGACCTGTCGACGATCCCCGCGATCGCGCTGCGCCAGGTCGAGGTGCTGCGCGACGGCGCCTCGGCGCAGTACGGTTCGGACGCGATCGCCGGGGTGATGAACTTCCTGCTCAAGGACGCCAGCTCCGGCGGCTCCCTGGAGCTTCTGACCGGCGCCTACGGCCGGGGGGACGGGGAGTCCGTGACCTTCGCCGGCAACGTCGGCCTGCCGTGGGGCGACACCGGTTTCGTCAATCTCAGCCTGGAGTACGGCGGCGCCGGGTCGACGAACCGCAACGTTCAGCGGGCCGACGCCGCGCTCCTGATCGCCGCCGGCAACACTCATGTGGCCGCCCCGGCGCAGCTCTTCGGCGCGCCGAAGGTCGAGGACGACCTCAAGCTGTGGGGGAACTTCGGCCGCCCGTTGGGGGACGGGTCCCAGTTCTACGGCCATGCGAACTACGCCAACCGGCGGGTGGGGAGCCGCAACTTCTTCTTCCGCAATCCGAACACCCGCGACGCGGTGTTCAGCAACGACGGCGGGGCAACGCTTTTGATCGGCGACGTCCTGGACGTCGCCGACGGGGTCGTGGACGGATCGGCCGGCTGTCCGACCGTCTCGATCACGAACGGCGTGCCGGACCAGAGCGCGCTTGCCCGAGTGTTTGCCGATCCGAACTGCTTCAGCTACCAGGAGATGTTCCCCGGCGGCTTCCAGCCCGTGTTCGGCGGCGATCGCACGGACGCCGCCCTGGTCGTCGGCGTGCGCGGGTACACGGCTTCGGGGACGACCTGGGATGCGAGCGTCAGCACCGGCTCAAACGAAGCGGACTTCTTTCTCTACGACAGCGTGAACGCGTCGCTGGGGCCGGACACCCCGACCGCCTTCGACCCCGGCGCCTACACCCAGGAGGAGGTGAGCGCGAACTTCGACGTCGCCCGCAACCTGAGCGAGCGGCTCCACCTCGCGGGTGGCGGAGTTGCGCGGCGGCAAGGCCCTGGACGCCGAGAAGTCACTGAATCTGGCGGCGGGCATGGTCCTGGAGCGGGGATCGTTCCTGCTCACCGCCGACGTGTTCCGCATCGATCTGGGTGACCGCCTGGGCGTAACCCAGCTTTTCGCCCTGGATGCGGACGAAGTGGACCAACTCCTGGCCGAGGGCATCACCAGCGCCGCGAATCTCGCGAACTTCCGCTTCTTCGCCAACGACTTCGAGACCCGCACGGAGGGCGTCGACCTGGTCGCGTTCTGGCAGCCGCCGGCCTGGGGCGGCCACACGACGCTCGATTTCGCGGTCAACCTGACCCGCACCGAAGTCGTCGAGCACAACCCGGCGACTCTGGACGCTCGGAGAATCCGCGAACTGCGCGACGCACTTCCGGGACTGCGCTGGAACGCCTCCGTGCATCACGAGATCGGGCGCGTCGAACTGCTGGGACGCCTCGGCTACTTCGACGGCTGGTGGGATCCCCGGGACGCCTGGGCCTACGGCGGCGCCTACCTGTTCGACCTCGAGGCGGCGGTGCGGATCGACGACCGCACCCGCTTCGTGATCGGCGGCCGCAACGCGTTGGAAGGCGCCGCCGACCGCAATCCGAACCCGACGGTGATCGGCAACGTGTACAGCACGCGCGCGCCGTTCGATACGAACGGCGGCTTCTACTACGCCCGGCTGCAGTACCGATGGGGCAGCGGGAACTGAATCGCTAACGCGCTCAGGCCTGAACTTCAGCCCGGGACCGCTGCATCGCCGGAGCTGCCTGCGGGAGGTGGACGCCGGCTCTCCGGGCCGCCTTCCGCCGGCCGCGAATCGCCCGCCGCCGTTCGCGGCCGCGTTCGACCAGCAGGTAGAGCGAGGGCACGAAGACCAGCGTGATCAGGGTCGAGGCGAGTAGCCCGCCGACGACGACACGGGCCAGAGGCGCCTGCAGCTCGGAGCCCTCGCCGATTCCCAGCGTCAGCGGCAGCAGGCCGAGAGCGGTGGTCAGCGTCGTCATCAGGATCGGCCGCAGGCGCCGCCTGGCGCCGCGGATCAGCGCCTCGTGCAGGGTGCAGCCGACGTCACGGCGCATCCGGTTCACGTTGTCCACCAGCACGATCGCGTTGTTGACCACGATGCCGACCAGGACGACGAGGCCGAGGAAGGAGTTCATGTTCAGGGTGGTGCCGGTGACCGCCAGGGTCAGGAGCACGCCCAGCAGTGAGAACGGCACCGCGGTCATGATGACCAGTGGCTGGACCAGGGACTCGAACTGGACCGCCATCACGGTGTAGACGAGGAAGACCGCGAGCAGCACGCCGATCAGCAGCTCGACGAAGACCTGGCGCTGCTCTTCCAGCTCGCCGCCCATGTCGACCGAGAAGCCGTAGGGCGTCTCGACCCGCGCCAGGGCAGCCTCGACGTCGCTCGCCACGTCGCTGAACCGTCGGCCATCGATGCCGGCGAGGACCTGCATGAAGCGTTCCTGGTTCTCGCGGTTGATCGACAGGGGCCCCTCGCCGGGATGGATGCTGGCGATCGAACCCAGGGGCACGATGTCGCCGCGCGGAGTGACGATGGGCAGTTGCGGCAACTGCTCGATGCGCAACCGGTCCTCGGGCTGGAGCTGGACCCGGATGTCGAACTCGTCGCCCTGGTCGCGGAACTTCGTCGCCACCCGCCCGAGGACGTAGTGCTCGACGGCGTTGGCAACCTGGCTGCCATTCAGGCCCAGCTCCGCCAGCCGGGCGCGGTCGACCCGCAGCGTTCGTTCGAGCTGCCCTGATTCGCGGTCGAGCCGGGGGTGGACGACGCCGGGGACCGCCGCCATCGCGTCGATCACGCGCTGGGCGAGCTCGTCGCCCTGGTCCAGGTCGTGGCCGCGGATCTCGACCACCAGGCGGGCGTCCCCTCCGCCGCGCATCATGCGCATCATCATGTTGTTGGAGGAGGCGTAGAGCTGGATCCGGGCGGCCGGAACGTCGGCGATCCCGTGGCGGATCGACGCGAGGATCTCATCCTGGCCGCGGCTGCGCTCGGTCAACGGAGTGAGCATGATCTCCATCGTGCCCTGGTTGGACTGGGCAGGGCGCCACCAGCTCTCGGGACCAGCGGTGGTGATCAGACTGTCGAGCTCGCCGGGGCGCAGAGCGCCGCGGACCCGGTCTTCGATCTCCTTCATCGTGCTCGTCGTCGTGTCGAGTGGAGCGCCCACGGGCATTTCGACCCGCATGTTGAGCCGGCCCTCGTCGCTCTCGGGCATCAGCTCGAGACCGATCACGGGCACCAGGGCGAAGGAACCGAGCAGGAGCACGACAGCCGTGGCCATCACCAGGCCGGGCCGTGCAAGGGCCCGCTCGATCAGCCGGCCGTAGGCCATGTCGACCGGGCCGAGCACGGCGACACAGTCGTCGTCGACCTGGCGGCTCTTCGGGACCTGCCGCAACCAGCGGGCGGCGGCGGCCGGAATCAGCGTGAGGGCGACGAACAGCGCGCACAGCAGGGCGAAGCTGACGGTGATCGCCAACTGGTTGAAGAAGATGCCGGCGAAGCCGGAGATGAAGACAACCGGCAGGAAGACGGCCACGGTGGTCAGCGTGCCGGCGGCAATCGCCATCGCCACCTCGTTGCTGCCGGCGATTGCGGCGGCGGTGGGGCGCTCACCCTCGTGAAGCCGGCGGTAGATGCTCTCGAGCACGACGATCGAGCCGTCGACCAGCATGCCGACCCCGAGCGCGATGCCGGCCAGGGAGATCACGTTCAGGGTGAAGCCGTTGAAGTACATCAGGGCGAGCGTTGCCAGCACGGAGATCGGGATGGCGGCGCCCACGATCAGCGTCGCTCTCAGGTCGCGGAGGAAGAACATCAGGACGAGCACCGCCAGCACGGCGCCGAACATCGCCCCCATCTGGACGTTGTTCACGGCTTGCCGGATGAACTCGGCGCCGTCCATGAGGACCGAGATCTCGGCGCGGCCGGCGTACTCGCGGTTGATCGCGTCGATCTCGCGCTTCAACCGGTCCACGACCTCGACGGTATTCGTGCCGGACTGTTTCATCACGTACATCCGCATGCCTTCGGCGCCGTTGATCCACAGCTCGTTGGTCAGTTCGCGGATGCCGTCGTCGACCCGTCCGACATCCCGCACCAGGATCGGCCGTCCGTCGCGGATGGCGACGATCGTGTTCTCGATGTCCACCTTGCGCTCGAACTCTCCGATCGCGCGGATCAGGACCTCGCGGCCGGTTTCCAGCATGTCGCCGGCGGAGACGTTGCGGTTTTCCCGTGACAGGGCGTTGGTGACCTCGCTCGGCGTGATGCCGAGGGCGGCCATCCGATCGGCGGCGAGCTGAACCTGAATCTCCCGCACGCGACCGCCCTGGACCTCTACCGAGGCGACGCCCTGAAGGCGTTCCAGTCGCCGGCTGATCGTCTGTTCGGCCAGGTGGCGGACCTGGCGTGCGTCGCCTTCGCCGGCAAGGCCCAGAAAGACGACCGGCATGTCCGAAAGGTTGAACTTGAACAGGGTCGGTTCCGAGGCGTCTTCCGGCAGCATTCCGCGCACGAAGTCGAGTTGCTCGCGGATGTCGTTGACGACCTCGTTCAAGTCGACGCCCCAGTCGAACTGGGCTTGAATGCTGCTCATGCCCTCCGCGGACATCGAGGTCAACTTGTCGAGACCGGTCACGGTGGAGAGGGCCTGCTCGATCGGCCGCGTGATCAGGGTTTCCATCTCCTCGGGCGCCACCCCTTCGTAGGTCGTGGAGATCGAGATCCGCGGCATGTCGACTTCGGGCATCAGGTCCACGGCAAGCTGGCGGACGGCGACGAGGCCGAGCACGGCGACGCACACGTAGAGCATGCCGACGCCGACCGGACGGTTGGCGGAGAGACGGGGGAGGTTCATCGGCCGCTCCTAGGGTCCTGCTGCGCCAGCCGGGGATGCCCCGCCCGGCTCGTTGACCGCGTTGACCACTCGCACCGGCGCGCCGTTGCCGAGCTGGTCGTGTCCCAGGGTCAGCACGAGCTCGCCGGCTGCCAGTTGGCCGTCGACGGCGCTGAAGTCGCCGGAACGCCCGGCGACGGTCACCGTCCTCCACTCGGCCAGGCCGTCGACCGGCACCAGAACGCCAACCGAGCGGGCGCCGTCCATCGCCACCCGCTCCAGCAGGGCGGCGCCCGGGACGATCAGCGCGTTGTCGAGATCGCGCAGGCTCACGGATACGTCCGCGTACATGCCGGGCCGCAGCAACTCGTCATTCTCGACAAGTTCGCCCTCGACCAGGACGGTGCGATCGTTGCGGCGTACCTCGCCGGCGACCCGGCGTACGGCGCCGGAGAAGGTCTGCTCGCCCGTGGCCTCGGTGGAAACGTCGAATGCCGCGCCGGCCCTGACCGAGGCCAGGTCCCGTTCCGGCACGCGGAACTGGACCATGAGCGGCGCCTCCTCGACCAGTCGCAGAACCGGCGTGCCGGGCTGGACCAGGGCGCCGCGGTCGAGATAGCGGTCGGCGACGACGGCGTTGAACGGGGCCCGGATCCGTGTGTTCGCGAATGCCTCCGCGAGTTGGGCCTCGCGCGCCGCGGACTGCCGAACCTGGGCTTCGGAGGCGGCGAGGTTCGCCCTCGCCGTGGCGTACCGGGAGGTCTCCTGCTGTTGCTCCTGCTCCGACAGCAGGCTCTGCTCGTAGAGCTCCATCGCCCGCTGGTAGTTCGCCTCGACGCCGACGAGTTCGGCCGCCGCCTTGTCCCGGTTCGCCTCGGCGACGCCGCGTTGACCGCGGGCTTCCTGCAACTGGTTCTTGAGGTCGATATCCCCGATCACGGCGAGAACGGCGCCGACCGCCACCCGCTGGCCGATTCGTGCCGGCACGTCGACCAGCAGTCCGGAGACCTGAGGCGCGATGTCGGCGACCTCGCCGACGAGTTCACCGGAGTAGGCGGTGCGAACGGAGAGGTTGCCCCTGCGGGCGGCCTCGGCGCGGACAGGCACCGCCTGGGCCAACAGGGCGTCGGCGCCCGGCATCGCGGCGCCGGACTGCGGCGGCCGGCCGAACGCGAGGACGGCGGCGGCAGCCAGGACGACGACCGCAGCCGCAATGCCGGCGATCTGTCGACCGCTGATCCGCCTTGGCGGCTTGACGCCGGCGTTGGAGGCGGCCGGGACGGGGCGCCCGGAGCCGTGGGTGTGCCCTGCCTGAGCGGGCGGGGCGGCCGCCGGTCCGGCGGTTGGTCGGGAGCGGGGCGGCGCGGGTCCGGCGCCAGCTCCTTCGGGTTGGACTATCGCCATGGTTGTCGTTCTCTCAGGTTGTTTCGGGAGAGCCGTTCGGGGTGGTCTACGGGGCGCCGGATCGGGAGTTGCCGCCGGCTTCCTCGATCGCTGCGAGCATGGAGTTGAGGCTGTCGGCGAGGATGGCGTAGAAGCGGATAAGCCCGTCCAGGCGGTCGCCGACGACGTCGCCGCCGTCGGCGCCGGGAGCAAGCGCCTGCTTCATCTCCTCGGCCATGGCCTGCCGGTCGCGGAAGCGGTCCGCGACCCGTTGCAGCAGGCCGGGCTGCTCGTTGATCTGGAAGTAGTCGCGGCGGTCGCCCGGGCGGGTGACCCGTTCGATGACGCCCATGTTCTCCAGCAGACGGGTGTTCGTGCTGATGCTGCCGCGGCTGACGCGAAGACGCTCGGCCAGGTGGTCGAAGCGTTGGGGCCGGGGCGACACGATGAGCAGGCCGACCAGGCGGCCCGCGATCCGGGGCAGGCGGTCTTCTTCGAGCGCCAGCCCCATGCCCTCGATGAAGCGCTCCTCGGCGGCGTGAAGGGCGTACTCCGCCGCGGCGGCGGGCTCGGCGGATCGGTCCGGAACGGGAGTCGGTTCGGAGACGGTCATTGGTCAGGGAGTTTGGAACATCCGGTTTGTTTTGTCAAGACTGAACAAGGTGAACGGCATGAACAAAGACCTCTTCGCTGAAAGCGGGCGCCGGTCGTCGGTCACGGCGCCGCCGGCTTCGGACACGACGATCCTGAACGGCCCCGCGGCGGCGGTCCCGGTCGGCGTACACGCGGGGCGGGGCGCTAGGCTTGCGACGATGCGGTCCTCAGGTCCTCGCTCGAGCGCCGGCCTCGTGCCTCTGCTTCTGGGTCTGGGCATGCTGGTCTTTGCCCTGTTGCAGCTCAACGACCCGGATCCCCTGATCTGGGTGAGCTACTACGCGGCAATCGCCTGCGCCTGTACGGTCGCCGCCTACCGGCCGCTTCCCACGGTCGCGTTCCTGGGCCTGGCGGCCGTGACCGCGGCCGGCGCGGTGCTTGCCCTGCCGGGCTTTGCCGACTGGATTCTGAACCGCCCGACGAGCGATCTCTGGGCGCCGATGTCGGCGGACCGGATGTACATCGAGCACAGCCGGGAACTGTTGGGACTCGTCGTGGCGGGGGCGTGCCTGGTCGTTTCGCACCGGCTCTCGCGGCAGCGGGGCCAGGAATCCAGGCGGCAGTGACCGCGGTTCGGCGGGCCCCTGCCCGGGGACCGTCACTTTGCGCCGGATGCCGGCCGGAACCCGGGTGGCGCGCCCCGCGTCCACCCGCGAACCAGTCCGTTCGCCCGTCAGCGGGCGCACGGATGAAACCCGGGTGGCGCGCCCCGCGTCCACCCGCGAACCAGTCCGTTCGCCCGTCAGCGGGCGCACGGATGAAACCCGGGTGGCGCGCCCCGCGTCCACCCGCGAACCAGTCCGTTCGCCCGTCAGCGGGCGCACGGATGAAACCCGGGTGGCGCGCCCCGCGTCTACCCGCGAACCAGTCCGTTCGCCCGTCAGCGGGCGCACGGATGAAACCCGGGTGGCGCGCCCCGCGTCTACCCGCGAACCAGTCCGTTCGCCCGTCAGCGGGCGCGCGGATGAAACCCGGGTGGCGCGCCCCGCGTCTACCCGCGAACCAGTCCGTTCGCCCGTCAGCGGGCGCACGGATGGCAGGCCGGCTCACCCGGTGTTCGCGCTCCCGGCGCCGGGGCTACTCCTCCGGCGCGGCGGCGCTCATCATGAAGCCGCCCATCATCATCTCGTCGTCGAGGGCTGGCCGAAGCGCACGGTGCGGTCCGAGTGAAACCGTAGCGGGCCCCCTTCTCGGCGGAGTGTCGTACCAGGCGGTGTACTCGACCCGTGTGCCCTTCGGATGCGCTTCAACTCGTCGGTAGTAGTAGACGGTCTGCCAGGAGAAGTCGAACTGCGGCACGTCGAGGAGGACCTCCGTCGTGCCGTTGGGGTAGAAGGCTTCGAAGCGCGCCGCCTTGCCGCGCATGTGCATGTGCGGCATCAGGGCGATGATGTCCGTGTCGTGGCGGGCGACGGTGGAGTAGGGGCCGACCTGGTGGTTGCCGTCGTTCGGCGGGATCGCGAAGGTGAAGTTCATGATCGGCCGGAGGCCGGAGCCGAGCGAACGTTCGACGGGCTCGTCGGCGAAACGAAGCCGATAGACGACTGGTCCCACACCCCGGTGCCGTCGCCGGCTTCCTTGTGGTAGTGGATGTCGAAGGTCACCCGCGAGCCCTTCCTGAGAAGGAAACCGTACCCCTCCGGGTAGCGATTCGCGTCGCTGCCGGAGGAGACGCCGCCCATGTAGCTGCCGGCGTTGTCCGGCGACGGGGCGATCTGATCCTGGTTCGGGAACTCGGGCGGCGGCGGCAGCTCGCCGTTCTCGTCCGGCGGCAGCAGGTGGAGGTTGAAGTGGTGGATGATGTCGCTGTCCGGCTTGCACTGGAAGGCGACGACCCAGCGGTCCTCCGGCAGATCCTCTTCGGTCAGGACGTAGGAGAAGGCCGCGTAGAGGTCGTTCACGTCGTCCTCGACGAAGTAGGGCTCGGGCATCGTGACGACCAGGTCGGGTTCGCCGACCACCCAGCCGCCGGTGACCGGAAACTCGCGCGGCGGCGGAGCGTCCGCGAGGTCGCCGGCGGCGGCGCCGGTTCCGGCCCAGTTCACCAGGGTTTCGATCTCGGCCGCGCTGAGCACGCGTTCGTTGGCGAAGGTGCCGTTGTGCCGGGGGTCCGCGTCCCAGGGCGGCATCTGGCGGGCGGCGACCGTGCGGGCGATCGACTTCGCCCAGGGTCGCACGTCGGCATAGCTGGTCAGCGCCATCGGCGCGCGCATGCCGCCGTAGTTCGCGCCCGCCGGCCGGTGGCAGTCCTGGCAGTGCATCTGGAGCACGGGCAGCACGTCCGCGTAGAAGGTCGGCGCATCTCGGTCGGCCGCTGTGGCCGGCGCGGCGAGGAGGGCGAGAACGAGCAGTGGACGCGGCAAGGTCGAGGGCTTCATGGCGCGAGAGAGTACCAGCGGGCGCACGGATGGCCGGCCGGCGCACCCAGGTCCGGCGGTCAGGCGGTGGCCAGTTGCTGTTCCGGGTGCATCTCGTCGACGTCGACGCCGACGATCTTCGAGACGCCCCGTTCCTCCATCGTGACGCCGTAGAGCGTGCTCGCCGCCTGCATCGTCAGCTTGTTGTGGGTGATGACGAGGAACTGGGTGTCGGCCGACATGCGCTTCAGCATGTCGATGAAACGCAGGATGTTCGCGTCGTCGAGCGGCGCGTCGACCTCGTCGAGGATGCAGAAGGGCGAAGGCCTGGTCCGGAACAGGGCGAACAGCAGGGCGATTGCGGTCAGCGCCTTCTCGCCGCCCGAGAGCAGCATGATGTTCTGCACCCGCTTTCCGGGCGGCCGGGCCGTGATCTCGATGCCGCAGTCCAGCGGGTCGTCCTCGTCCATCAGGCGCATTTCCGCTTCGCCGCCGCGGAACAGCTCGGTGAAGATGTGGCCGAAGTTCTCGTTGACCTCGCGGAAAGCGGCGACGAAGCGCTCGGACGAGGTCTTGTCGATGTCACGGATCGTGCGCTTGAGGCTCTCGATCGATTCCGTCACGTCGGATCGCTGTCCGGTCAGGAACTCGTGACGTTCCTGGTGTTCGTCGTACTCCTCGGCGGCGAGAACGTTGACCGGCCCCATCCGCTCCAGCAGGGTCCGGCGCCGTTCCAGTTCGTCGGCCATCGCCTCAAGGTCGGGCGCTTCGCCGGTCTCGGGTGTCCGCGGCGCCTGGCCGGTCAGCTCGCGGCCGAACTCCTGGATGTAGTCCTGGCCCAGGTGCTCCGCGTCCTGTTGCAGGCCGGCCTGGCGCACGCGCAGGTCCTCGATTCGGCCGCGCAACTCGTCGCGGCGCGTGCCCTCTTCCCGCAGCCGGGCTTCGAGCCTTCGGCCCCGTTCTCTTTCGTCGTCGAGGACGCGCTGGGCGGCGGTGGCTTCGTCCTGAGCGTTCGTCCGTTCGGCGAGGGCTGCTTCCAGCTCGCGCCGGGCGCTGGCCGCGGCTGCTTCGTGCTCGCCGATCCGGCCGCGCAGTCGTTTCGTTTCGGCGGTCCAGGCCGCGTCGGCCTCGCGCAGCGATGCGATCTGACCCTCGACTCGCTCCCGCTCGCTTTGATCCAGGGCCGCGCGTTCCTCGATCAGTTCGAGCTTCCCCTGGCGGCCGGCGCCCGCGGTGATGCGCTCTTCGCGCTCCTCTCGCGCCTGCTCGACCGCCGCGCTCGCTTCGTCGGCTGCCTTCACCAGGTCGGCAAGTCGGCTCTCAGTCTCCGCGACCTCCGCTTCGACCTTCAGGCGGCGCACCTCTCTGACCTTGATCTCGCGTTCCAGCTCGTCATGCTCGGACCGGGCGGCGCCGTGCTCGCCCCGCACGGCGGCGCGACGCTCGCCGATGTCCTGGAGGCGCGACTTGGCAACCGCGAGTTGCTGACGAAGTTCCGCGGCCGCGCGTTCCAGGCGCTGGCCCTCGGCGGCGGCCTGGCGGGCACGCTCGCCCGTTGCCTCGATCTCGCCGTCAAGGGCCGAACGCTGTTGCTCCAGCTCGGCGATTCGGCGCCCGAGGTCGTCCATCTCGCGTTGGCGGCCGAGGGCGCCGAGCGCCGCCTGCTCGCCGCGTATCGTGACCCGGCCGGCCTCGATCCAGAGCCGGTCCCGGCACAGGAAGGCAGTCCCTGGATGTTCCGGCGCGAGACGCTCCGCATCCTCCGCACTCTCCACGAGGCAGGCGGGGGGAAGGGCGCTGCGCGCTTCCTCGGGGAGTCCGAGCGCCGCGGCGAGATCGCTGACGATCGCCGGATCCTCGACCGCCGGCAGCGGCTTCGCGACGTTGCCGGAACGCAGCAGGGTGGCCTGGAAGTCGGAACCGCCGATGGCACGGGCGATGGCCAGGGCGTCCTCGTCTTCGGGGGCCATCACCGCGTTGCGCAGGGGGCCCAGGAACAGGTCGAGGCTGTGCTCCCAGCCCTCCGGCACGGTGAGTTCATCGCCGAGGAAGCGCGGCGCCGGCAGACCCAGCTCGAGCAGTGCCTGGCGAATCTCGCTTCGCTGCTCGGCGTCGCGCTGACCGAGTTCGTCCAGCACGGCGGCCCGCTTCTGTGCCTCGACGAGTTCCTCGCGCCGCGTTTCCAGCTCGGCCTGGGCCTGCTTGCGGCGCTTCCGATTCGCCTCGAGGTCGGTCGCTACCCGCCGCGCGGTCTCGGTTTCCGCGGTCAGTGCGACCTCGAGAGACTCGATCCTGGTGCGCACAGCCGCGACTTCGCCGTCGATGGCCACAAGTGCGTCCTTGCTGCGGTCGAGGACCGCCTCGGCCCGGTTCCGGCGGTCGACCGCCTTCTCGCTGCCGATGCGTTCGGCGACGAGGCGGCTGCGCAGTTCGCCTTGCCGCGCCCGGCGCCTGGCGAGTTCGTCCAGCAACAACCGCTGCCGCTTGCGTGCTTCGGCGATCGCGGCGTCGGCGCTGCCGATGCGCCGCCGGTCCTCCTGGACTTCGGCCAGTGCCTGCTCACGCCTGGACGTCAGCATCCGGCGCCTGCCGAGCAGGTCAGCGAGCCGCTCTTCGGCGGCCTTCAGATCGCGTTGTCGGCGTTCGGCGCGCTCGCCGCCGGACTCGAGCCGTTCGGCGATCTCCTCAAGCGTGGTCCGGGCGCCCTTGATCAGTTCCTGGCGACCCTCGATCACGGCGAGCAGTTTCGCCTGACGCTCGTGGGAGCGAGCGGCCTCTTCCGTGCGGGCGTCGATCACCTCCCGGCAGGCGGCTAGTTCCGCGTTGCCGCGCGCGAGTTCCGCCAGCAGGTCGGCCTCGCGATCCGTTTCCTGCTTGAGGCTCGCGGCCAGGTCGTCCAGGTCGGCGCGGAGCAGGGCCCAGCGTTCCTGGAGCACGGCCTCGAGCAACTCCCGGAAGGCCTTCCGACGTTCGCCGTAGCGCCGGGCGGCGTTCGCCTGTCGCTTGAGCGAACGCAGCCGTCGCTCCACCTCGAGGATGATGTCGTCGAGGCGAAGCAGGTCGGCGGTCGCGTCCTCGAGCTTGAGCGTCGCCAGCCGTTTGCGGTTCTTGTAGCGGGTGATCCCCGCCGCCTCCTCGATCAGCTTGCGGCGGTCCTGGGGCTTGCCGGACAGGATCATCCCGATTCGCCCCTGCTCGATCACGGAGTAGGCGCGGATGCCGAGGCCCGTGTCCATCAGGATGTCGCGGACGTCCTTGAGCCGGACGACCCGATCGTTCAACCGGTACTGGCCTTCGCCGCCGCGGAAAATGCGGCGCCCGATCGTGATCCGACCGTCCTCCGCCTCCTCGATGCTGCCGTCGGTCCGGAACGAGAGGCTGACCTCGGCGAACCCCAGAGGCTTGCGCTGGTGGGTCCCGTTGAAGATGACCTCCTCCATCGAGCTGCCCCGCAGGGACTTGGCGCTCTGCTCGCCCAGCACCCAGGTGACGGCCTCGGCCAGATTGCTCTTGCCGCAACCGTTCGGGCCGACGATCGCGGTGATCCCGGGCGCGAAGTGGCTCACCACCGGCTCGACGAAGGTCTTGAAGCCGTTGACGTCGAGGCGTTCGAGTTTGAGCATGGCTCGGTTGTTTCGGCAGGGCCTGGTTGCTTCAGCCGGGGCTGCGATCGGCGGTGGCGCGGGAAGCCGTCGCCTTCGGTGAACTTAGCAGCTTTCGCGCATGAGTCACAACTCGTTGTGCCCGTACGCTTCGCTTTCCACAACATGTAGCGTCAGGCGGGACAGGCTGATACGCTGCCGCGTCAGTGAGCCGCCTGACCGTCAAGAGGACGCTGTTCGACACCCGCCAGATGGCTCGCATGATGCGCCGGATGGCAGCCGAAATCGTCGAGCGCGCCGGCGGCACGGAGACGCTCATGCTGGTGGGCGTGCGCACCCGCGGCGTGCCGCTCGCGGACTTCGTCGCCGCCGAGATCGCCCGCACCGAGGGAGCAGACCTTCCGGTCGGCGTGCTGGACATCACGCTCTACCGGGACGACCTGTCGACGATCGCGCCGCAGCCGGTGGTCAAGGAGAGCGTGCTGCCGGTGGCGATCGACGACAAGATCGTCGTGCTCTGCGACGACGTGCTCTACAGCGGCCGGACGATCCGCGCCGCGATGGACGCGCTGATGGACTACGGCCGGCCGAAGGCGATCCGGCTCGCGGTGCTCATCGACCGCGGTCACCGGGAACTGCCGATTCACGCGGACTGCGTCGGCGAGAACGTCCAGACGACGGACACCGAAGTGATCAAGGTCGCCTTCGCCGCGACGGACGACGGCAAGGAGCGGGTCGAGCTCCTCGAGCGCGAAGCGTGAGCGAACACAAGTGGCAGCGAGGCGACCTGCTCGGGGTCGCCGAGTTGTCCACCGAGGAAATCGTTCACGTTCTCGACACGGCGGAGTCGTTCGTCGAGGTCGCGGCGCGGCCGATCAAGAAGGTGCCGACGCTGCGCGGCAAGACGGTGATCAACCTCTTCTTCGAGGCCTCCACGCGCACCCGCTCGAGTTTCGAGATTGCCGAGAAGCGGCTCTCGGCCGACAACGTGAACTTCTCGACTTCCGGGTCGTCGCTGTCCAAGGGGGAGACCCTCCTGGACACGACCCGCAACCTGGAGGCGATGGCGCCGGATCTGGTCGTGATCCGGCACGCGCACCCGCGGGTGCCGCACGGTCTTGCGGAGCGAGTCGGCGCGGGGGTCGTCAACGCGGGCGACGGCGCCCACGAGCATCCGACCCAGGCATTGCTCGACGCCTTCACGATTCGCCGTCACAAGGGCCGCGTCGAGGGCCTCAGGGTGGCGATCGTCGGTGACGTGGCGCACAGCCGCGTGGTCCGCTCGAACGTCCTGTGCCTGCGCAAGCTGGGCGCCGAGGTGACGATCGCCGGCCCGCGCACGATGATGCCCGAGCAGCCGGAAGCGCTCGGCGCGCGGGTCGCCTGGTCGCTCGAGGAAGCGATCGCGGGTGCGGACGTGATCATGATGCTGCGGGTGCAACTGGAGCGGCAGGCGCGGGCGTCCTTTCCCTCCGAGCGCGAGTACTTCGAGTTCTTCGGTCTCACCGCCGGCCGGCTGCAAGCCGCGGCGGACGATGCGATCATCATGCACCCGGGGCCGATGAACCGCGGCATCGAGATCGCGAGCGAAGTCGCGGACGGCCCCTGGTCGGTGATCCTCGAACAGGTGGCGAACGGGGTCGCGGTGCGCATGGCGGTGCTCTACCTGCTGGCCGGCGTCAAGAGCGGCGAGGGCTCGGCTTGAGCGCGGCGCTGGTGCTTCGCGGCGGGCGGGTCGTCGACCCGAGCCAGGGCCTGGACGGCACGGCGGACGTGCTGATCGAGGACGGCGCGGTGACCGCCTGCGGCGCTGGCCTCGAGGCGCCGGAGGAGGCGCGTCGGATGGACGTGTCCGGCCTGGTCGTCACGCCGGGACTGATCGACATGCACGTCCACCTGCGTGAGCCGGGCCAGGAGTACAAGGAGACGATCGAGAGCGGGACTTGCGCGGCGGCCGCGGGCGGCTTCACCGCGGTCGCCTGCATGCCGAACACGGAACCGGTCAACGACGATCCTTCGATCACCGAGTTCATCCTGGCCCGGGCGGCGCGTGCCGGCAGGGCCCGCGTCTACCCGATCTCGGCGGTCACGCGGGGCCTCGAAGGGCGGGAGCTGGCCGAGTTCGGCGCCCAGCGCAGGGCCGGCGCGGTCGCGGTTTCGGACGACGGCCGGCCGGTCTGGAACGCGGCTCTCATGCGGCAGGCGCTTCGCTACGCGAGGCACTTCGACCTGCCCGTGATCCAGCACGCGGAGGAACTCGAACTCTCGGGCGACGGGGTGATGCACGAGGGCGCTTTCTCGACCCGGCTCGGAGTCGAGGGCATTCCAGGCGCCGCCGACGACGCGATGGTCGCCCGCGACCTCATCCTGACCGCCGACACCGGCGGCCGTTACCACCTGGCGCACATGTCGACGGCGCGCAGCCTGGAACTCGTCCGGGGCGCGAAGGAGGGTGGCCACCGGGTGACGAGCGAGGTGTCGGCGCACCACCTGCTGCTTTGCGACGGGGACGTGTTCGATTCGGGCCTCGACCCGGACTTCAGGATGCACCCTCCGCTGCGAAGCGCCGACGACCGGGACGCCCTGGTCGCCGGCATCGCCGACGGCGCGATCGACGCGATTGCCAGCGACCACGCGCCCCATCACCCGGACGAGAAGGAACTCGACTTCGTCGCCGCCCCGAACGGCGTCGTCGGACTCGAGACGACCCTCAGCCTGTGTCTCGACCGCTTGGTGGGGAAGGGCGTGATCGATCTGCCGCGCCTCGTCGAGTTGCTGTCGGCGGCGCCGGCGCGCATCCTCGGCGTGCCCGGCGGCAGCCTGGTCCCCGGCTCGCCCGGTGACGTCACCCTGATCGACCTGGACCGCGAGGTCGAGGTCGACCCGGCCGCCTTCCGGAGCCGGTCGCGCAACACGCCCTTCGCCGGCTGGACGCTCCGGGGCGCGCCGGCCGGCACGATCGTCGGCGGCCGCGTGATCGAGCTGCCCTAGCAGTATCCATGTTGTCAAGGGGGGGTAGATGGAGGTCGGCGAGGGGCGCTACCCGATGCTGCGCCCGCCGTCCACGTCGAGGCAGACGCCGGTGAGGAAGGCCGCGTCGTCGGAGGCGAGATAGGCGACGGCCGCGGCGACGTCCTTCGGTTCGGCGAGGCGCCCGAGCGGGATCGTCGCCTCCAGGATCTCGCGGCCCTTCTCACCCAATGAACGGCCGCCGGACGGACCCTTCATGAAGTCCGTGTCGGCCGCGACCGGGTTGACCGCGTTGACGCGGATGTTGTGAGGGGCGAGTTCCGTGGCCAGACCGCGGGTCAGGGTGACGACGGCGCCCTTGCTCGCGTTGTAGGCGGTCAGACGGGGGCGCGGTCGACGCGCGCCGATCGAGGCGGTGTTCACGATCACGCCGCCGCCGCGTTCGAGCAGCCGCGGCACGCCATGCACGGCGCCCAGGTAGACGCTCTTCACGTTGACTTCGAAGATGCGGTCGAAGTCGGCCTCCGGCAGTTCCCAGAGCGCCCTGGCCCGGTGGCAGTAGCCGGCGTTGTTGACCAGGATGTCGATGCCCCCGAACGCGCCGCAGGCGTTCTCCATCAGTCGGCGCAGGTCGTCGCCGCGCGAGACGTCGACGGTCTCGAAGAGAACGGCGGCGCCCCGTTTCGCGAGTTGGGCGGTGGTCCGTTCTCCCTTGGCGGAATCGATGTCCGCCAGCGCCACGGCGGCGCCCTCGCCGGCGAGCCGCCGGGCGATCGCCCGGCCGAAGCCGCCCGCGGCGCCGGTCACGACCGCGACCTTGCCGGCGAAGCGCGAGTCGCTGCTCGCGAGGTTGGCGCCGATCTTCGCGTGATCCATCGTTAGGCCTCCCTGAGTTGGCGCTACGCTACCTTCCGGCGGCGGACGACGCCTGGACGATGCGGGATCAAGTACCAGTCAAGCGGCGTGTCCTCGTTGTCGGAGCGGGGAACGCGGCGCTGTGCGCGGCGCTCTCGGCGCGGGAGGGCGGGGCCGAGGTGACGGTGCTCGAACGCGCGCCGCGCCCGGAGCGCGGCGGCAACAGCCGATTCACGATGGCGTCCATGCGCTTCGCGTACAAAGGCCTGGACGAACTACAGGAAGTCGCCGGGCGGCTGAGCGCCGAGGAGACCGCGACGAGCGACTTCGGGTCGTACCCGGAAAGTCAGTTCGTCCGTGATCTGGAGCGGATGAGCGGCGGCCGGGCCGACCCGGATCTGGTCGCCACCCTGGTTTCCCGGAGTCGTCCGACGCTGCGCTGGATGCGCGGGCTGGGCGTTCCGTTCGCCCCCCTGTATGCGGGTCAGGCGTTCGAGGTCGACGGCAAGCACAGGTTCTGGGGCGGCCTGACCCTGCAGGCCCGGGGTGGCGGCCCCGGCCTGGTGGCGTCGCTTCAGCGGGCCGCGGAGCGGGCCGGGATCGAGGTCCTCTACGAGAGCCGCGCGGTCCGGCTGGAGGTGGAGGGCGGGTCGGTCCGCGGCGTCGAGGTGGAGAGACCTTCGGGTTCCCGTACGCTGCCGGCCGACGCCGTCGTGCTGGCCAGCGGCGGTTTCGAGGCGAACCGCGAGTGGCGGCGGCAGCATCTGGGCGAGGGCTGGGAGGCGGCGAAGGTACGGGGCAGCCGCTTCAACACGGGCGACGGCATTCGGATGGCGCTGGAAGCCGGCGCCGCGCGCGCCGGGCAGTGGAGCGGGTGTCACGCGGTCGCCTGGGACCTCAACGCGCCCGAGGTCGGCAACCTCGAGGTTCGGCACCGCTACCAGAAGCACAGCTATCCGCTCGGCATCGTCGTCAATGCGCGCGGCGAGCGCTTCCTCGACGAGGGTGCGGACTTTCGCAACTACACCTACGCCCGCTACGGGCGCAAGGTACTGGAGCAGCCCGGGCGCTTCGCGTGGCAGGTCTTCGACTCCCGGGTCTTTGGCCTGTTGCGGGACGAGTACCGCCGGTCCCATGCGAGCCGGGTGACGGCCGACTCGGTGGAGGAACTCGCGAGACGCCTCGACGGGGTCGATGAAGAGGGTTTTCTGCGCACGGTGCGCGACTTCAACGCCGCCGTCCGGAGGGACGTGCGTTTCGACCCCAGCGCCCGCGACGGCCGCTCGACTTGTGGGCTCGTCCCGGACAAGTCGAACTGGGCCAACCCGTTGGATCGGCCACCGTTCGAGGCGTTCGCGGTGACCTGCGGCATCACCTTCACCTTTGGCGGCCTTCGGGTCGATCCGCTCGCCCGGGTGCTGGACGAAGACGGCCGGCCGTTGGCCGGCCTGTTCGCGGCCGGCGAGCTGGTCGGGGGGCTCTTCTACGACAACTACCCCGGCGGTTCCGGCCTGACGGCCGGCGCCGTGTTTGGCCGGATCGCCGGCGGCGGGGCGGCGCGACGCGATGGCTGA
Organism: uncultured Thermoanaerobaculia bacterium; assembly: GCA_951813015.1. GTDB lineage: Bacteria > Acidobacteriota > Thermoanaerobaculia > Multivoradales > Multivoraceae > Multivorans. The sequence continues at coordinate 361,956 of CATOTG010000008.1, forward strand.
GGGGACCCCTGGCGGCAATCCGCGACTCTGGGAGATCAAGCCGCGCGGCAGGCATCGGCCGTCGCCTGATTCTCCAGCCCCTGGCGGCGATCCGCGACTCGGGGAGATCCAGTTCCACAGCCCTCGCGGCCGGGTGCGCTACCTGACGCTGACGAAGTTGTGGCTGCAGCTCGCCCTGGCGGTTGCGGTCGTCTTCCTGGGGTTCTTCATGAGCGCCGTCGTCGCGGCGCCGGGCGTGGTGCAGGTCGCATTGTTTCGGGCTGACCAGGTCGAGCTGGTCGAGGCGCGCCAGCGGTTCGGGGAGAGGTTCGACGCGCTGACGGGACGCTACGGGGAGATGCGTCGCGTGGCCTCCGATCTCGACAACCGGATCTGCAAGGTGGTGCTCGCCTACGGTGTCGAAGGCGTCGCCGCAGACGCCTGCGGCCAGCCTCCCGGTCCAGTCGACGCAACGGGAGCGACGATCTCGGAGGACCGGGTGCGCTTGGTGCGGACCGCGATCGAGGATGACGTGGAAAGCGTCGCCGCTCGCTTCGCGAGCCGGCTGGAGGCCGCGGTCGAGGTCGAGGCTTCGCGCCCTGACCTGATCGAGTTCACGCCGTTCGCCTCTCCTCTGGCTGGTGACGACTTCGTTCTCGTCGCCCCTTTCGGCGAGACGACGAACCGGGTGACCGGGGCGGCCGAGTTTCACCTCGGCATCGATCTCGCGGCTTCCGCCGGCGCGCCGGTGCGGGCCACCGCGGATGGCCGGGTGACCTTCGCCGGTCGCGGCGCCGCGCTGGGACCCGAGTGGAGACGGTACGGTCGGATGCTGGGGATTCGCCACGGCGACGGCTTCATCACCATCTTCGGTCACCTGGAAGCGACCGGGGTCGGCGCTGGACGGAATGTCGAGCGCGGCCAGACGATCGGTTCGGTCGGGGCAACCGGCTGGAGCGTGGAGCCGAACCTGCACTACGCGGTCCTGAAGCGCGGGCGCGACGGGAGCTACAGACCCGTCGACCCGAGGATTCACATTCTCGACTACCGCTGGAACAACGAGCAGGCGATCGTCGCCGGAGTCGCAGCAGCGCCGGAGGCTCTTTTGCCGCTGCCGGAGACCCTTCTGAGATAGGAGGGGGGAATGCTGAGATAGAAAGCGGCGCACTGGACCTGAGGCGACACCACGTGGGTCAGCAGGTACGCGACCTTCGGCGTCAGCACGGTCGACGCCTGGGGGCACGGGGGGGTTGCTGAGATAGAAAGCGGCGCACTGGACCTGAGGCGACACGGAGTGATTTGCCCATGAAGTACCGAGCCGTGATCTTCGACCTGGGGGGCGTGGTCTTCGGATCTCCCCTGCATGCGATCCGGCGCTACGAGCTGGCGAACGGGATCGAGGAGAACTTCGTCAACCGTCTGGTCGTTTCGGCCGGGCCAACGGGATCCTGGCAACGGATGGAGCGGGGCGAGCTGGTCATGGGGCCGGGTTTCTTCGCCGCCTTCGACCGCGATGTCAGGGCGGCCGATCCGGCGGTCGCCGAGCGGTTCTCGGCCGAGGCGATGATGGCGGCGATCGCCGAGGAGTCCGGACCGCGGCCGCAGATGATCGACGCCCTGCGCCGGCTTCGGGCGGACGGCTACACGGTCGCGGCGCTGACGAACAACTGGTTCAGCGAGAAGGAGCGGGAACCGAAGGACGCCGAAGAGGCCGCGATGCGGGCGGAAGTCCGCGCCCTGTTCGATCACTACATCGAGTCGAGCGTCGTCGGCCTGCGCAAACCGGACCCGGCCATCTACGAGTTGGCCTGCGGTCGAATCGGGGTGGAGTTCTCTGAGGCGGTCTTCCTGGACGACATCGGGTCGAACCTGAAGGCGGCGCGCGCGCTCGGCATGACGACGATCAAGGTGGACGCCCCGGATGAGGCCCTGGCCGAACTGTGGTTGACGCTGAGCGGCTGAGACGCGGGGAAGAGCGCGAGGTCAAGGTGCGCGACACCGACCGGCTCCTGTTCTACCCGGTGTGTGCGCTACTCGGGCCTGGTGAAGGTGAGCTCGACCATCGCGGCGATCCCGTCGAGCAGGGTCACGGGTGACTTCAGGGTCCCGAGGCGTTCGTGCCACGCCTCGATTTCGTAGGTGCCGGCGGGCAGGCCGGGGATCTCGAACGAACCGTCGGCCCCGGTGACGGCGAAGTAGGGGTGACTGAACACGCCGAGGTAGGTCGACATCCAGGGGTGGACGTCGCACTTGATCCGGAAGGCGGGTTCCTCGTCGGTGAACGAAAAGCTGGCTCGCTTGATCGCGGCCGGCATTGCACGGTTGAAGGGCCGGTTGATCTGGGACAGCGAATGGACGTTGTGGAGGAGGCCGTCGGAGTTCAGGACCTCGAGTTCCTGGCCGACCATGATGCCGGCGACATGGGGCGTGTACTTGCAGCCCTGCTGGTCGATTGTGGGCGGCGCCGCGACGGGATAGGGGCCGCCGGGGAGGCCGTTGACCACGTAGACGAGAACGTTGGCGAGACCGGCCTGTTCGTCGACCTCGAGAATCTCCGGATAGACGGCCTCGGTGTGCTTGGCGGCGCAGGCCGGGTCGGCGTCCATGTTCAGCGGCCGCAGCGCGGGCAGGTCGCCGTCGTAACGGATCGCGCCGGCGATCGTGCTGGCGCCGAGCGGCGCCGCAGGCGGCGCCTGAGCTTCCGGTTCGGCCTGGCCGGCGTCGCCGCCTTCGCCGCCGCAGCCGCTCAGGCCGGCAAGCGCCAGAAGGAGGATGGGAAGTGCGAATCCACGGCGGGAGTGCTTGAAGTCGATCATGGCGGCCATTCTATGGGCCTTCACCGCCGGTGGGGGCGGAATAGCCCCATGCCTTGCTCGCTGTCGTGGTGGTACGCCTTCACCGCGCCGGCGGGGGCGGAATGTGACTGCGGCGTCCGGCGCCTCTGTGTCCGCCGCCCTCACCTGGGCCGGTGGGAAGGAATCGAGGCTCCACGGCCCGTTTTCCTTGACCCGGATGGGGGCCGGTGTTAGCTTCCCCGCGATTCGTGGCCCGGCCCGCCCTTGGGGGTACGACGCCCTACTTCTTCGCCCTCGATGGCACAGAGTCAGGACAACACTCACGAGCCCGTCACCGGACGTGCGCCGCTGATTGTCGGCGGCTACGACTTCCGTTCGCTGACGGAGGCCGTCGCGGTCCCGGTCGAGCGCAAGACGCCGATCGGCTGGTGGTTCTTCTTCCTGCCGTCTCTGGCGCTGCTTGGCCTGTTCGGCGTCTCGATCGGCTGGCTGTTCTGGGAAGGCACGGGCATCTGGGGTCTGAACAACCCCGTCAGCTGGGGCTTCGCGATCGTCAACTTCGTCTTCTGGGTCGGGATCGGCCACGCCGGCACCCTGATTTCGGCGATTCTCTTCCTCTTCCGGCAGAAGTGGCGCACGTCGATCAACCGCGCCGCCGAGGCGATGACCATCTTCGCGGTGATGTGCGCGATGGTGTTCCCGGGCATCCATGTCGGCCGGGTGTGGGTCGCGTACTGGATGTTCCCGCTTCCGAATCAGATGGACATGTGGCCGAATTTCCGCAGTCCGCTGATCTGGGATGTGTTCGCGGTCTCGATCTACGGCACGGTGTCGCTGATGTTCTGGTACGTCGGGCTGATCCCGGATCTCGCGACGATCCGCGACCGGGCGAAGACGCGGATTCGCAAGCTCGCGTACGGCGCCTTCGCGCTCGGCTGGCGCGGCTCGCACCGGAACTGGCTCCACTACGAGCGGGCCTACCTGATGCTGGCCGGGCTGGCGACGCCGCTGGTGCTCTCGGTCCACTCGGTCGTGTCGATGGACTTCGCCACCGCGCAGTTGCCCGGCTGGCACACGACGATCTTCCCGCCCTACTTCGTTGCCGGCGCGATCTTCTCCGGCTTCGCGATGGTCATGACCCTGATGCTGATCTGCCGGGTCCTGTTCAGGATGGAGGACATCATCACGATGCGCCACCTCGAGAACATGGCCAAGATCATGCTTCTGACCGGCTGCATGGTCGGCTACGCGTACGCGATCGAGATGTTCATCGCCTGGTACAGCGGCAACCCGTACGAGCAGTTCGCCTTCGCCAACCGGGCGCTGGGACCCTACGCGTGGGCCTACTGGATCATGGTGAGCTGCAACGTGATCACGCCGCAGCTGTTCTGGTTCAAGAAGATGCGCAACCACATCGGCTGGCTGTTCGTCTCCTCCATCCTGATCAACATCGGCATGTGGTTCGAGCGCTTCGTCATCGTCGCCTCGTCGCTGCACCGTGACTTCCTGCCCGCGAGCTGGGACTATTACCAGGCGACGTTCTGGGACTTCGCGTCGCTGATCGGCAGCTTCGGCCTGTTCTTCACCATGTTCTGCCTGTTCGCCCGCTTCCTGCCGATGGTGGCGACCGCCGAGGTCAAGACGGTGCTGCCGGAGGCGGACCCCCATCAGGGCGAAGAGCTGGTCCGCGTTGTGCCGGTCGGTTCCGACACGGATGCGCTGGCCCAGGCCGCGCCGGCCGGCGGGGGAGGGGCCTGACATGGGTCTGATGCACCTCGACGTGCCCGAGGCGTCCGGGGGCTACAGCCACTACGGCGTGCTGGCCCGCTTCAGGACGGCGAAGGCGCTCTACCGGGCGTGCGAGGCGGTCCGGGACGCCGGATACTCGAAGTGGGACGCCCTGACGCCGTTCCCGGTGCATGGTCTCGAGAAGGCGATGGGTCTCAAGCCGTCCAGGCTGCCGTTTTTGGTGCTGGCGACCGGCCTGACCGGCGCCGGGCTGGGGTTCGGCCTGCAGAGCTGGGTCCACATCATGGCCTATCCGCTGGTCATCAGCGGCAAGCCGCTGTTCACCTGGCCGGCGTTCGTGCCGGTGACCTTCGAGCTGGGAGTTCTCGGCGCGGCGTTGGGGGCGGTGCTCGGCATGTTCGCCTTGAACAAGCTGCCCACCTACCACCATCCGCTGTTCCGCTCGGAGAACTTCGCCCGGGTTACCGATGACGGCCTCTTCATCGCGATCGAATCCTGGGATCCGAAGTACGACGATCAGGGTACGGCCGACTTCCTGAGCGGCTTGGGCGCGGTCGAGGTCGAGCGGGTGCCGATCGAGGATCCCCGGGACGACGAGGGCGCCGCATGAGTCACGGACCGCGCATCGTTCATCTCGACCAGCTCGTCATCCGGCCCGGCAGCGGCTGGGCGCGGCTGCCGCTCATCGCGGCCGCGGTCGGGGTCGTGTTCACCGTCGTGTCGGTCGTCCTGGCGATGGGCTCCGAGGAGAACGCGAAGCAGTTCTTCCACTCCTGGCTGGTGGCCGTCATCTTCTTCCTCGGCATCGGTCTCGGCTGTCTCTTCTTCGTGCTGATCCAGCATGCCGCCAAGGCGGGCTGGGGCGTCGTGGTCCGGCGACTGGCCGAGAACCTGGCCTGTACGGTGCCGCTGCTTGCGGTCCTGTTCGTTCCGGTCGCGGCGCTGGGCATGTACGACCTGTTCCACTGGACCCACGCCGACGCGGTGGCCCATGACCGCCTGCTCCAGGGCAAGCAGCCCTGGCTGAACGAGAGCGGCTTCTGGATTCGCGCGGTCGTCTACTTCGCGGTCTGGACGGCCCTGGCGCTGTTCTTCCGTAACGCCTCGCGGCGGCAGGACGCCAGCGGGGACGATGGGCTTTCCCGGCGGATGGCCCGATTCAGCCCGCCGGCCATCGCCCTCTTCGCCTTGACCCTGACCTTTGCCGGTTTCGACTGGCTCATGTCGCTCGAGCCGCACTGGTACTCGACGATGTTCGGCGTCTACTTCTTCGCCGGCACGATCGTCTCGGCCCTGGCGGCCCTGATCGTCCTCACCCTTCTGCTCGAGTCCGCCGGCTACTTCCGCGGGGTGATCACCGGAGAGCACCTGCACGATCTCGGCAAGCTGCTGTTCGCCTTCACCGTGTTCTGGGCGTACATCGCCTTCAGCCAGTTCTTCCTCATCTGGTACGCGAACATCCCGGAGGAGACGAACTGGTTCCTGAGCCGTCTCCACGGCACCCCGGAGAATCCGGCGAGCTGGCGCGGGGCGACGATGCTGCTCGCGATCGGTCACTTCGCCATCCCGTTCTTCGTCCTCATGCCCCGCACGATCAAGCGGAACCGGCGCCTGCTCATGGTCGGCGCCCTGTGGATGCTGGCGATGCACCTCTGGGACGTGTTCTGGCTGGTCATGCCGAACCTGCACCGCGAGATGACCTTCAGCCTGCTCGACGTGACGTCGCTGCTCGGCGTCGGCGGCCTGTTCGCGGCGACTGCGGGCTGGCTCCTGAGCCGCGGCTCGCTGGTGCCTTCCCGCGACCCGCGGCTGGTCGAGTCGCTGGCCTTCGAGAACGTCTGACGATCCCGGCGCCCCCCTCTGACGATCTCCAACCCCTCCGACGATCTCCGACCACTTGTCCCGCCGATTCGTCTTGTTCCGCGCCCTGGTCCTTGCTACGCTGCCCGCGGTCCTGGGAGGACGTTTCCTGCACTACGGGGAAGTCATCCGGCCCGTCGCTGAGCGCCATGCCGCGGTCGCAAGGAACCGCGGCCAGGTAGCCGGCCTCCACTTCATCAACCCCTCACACCACCTCCCTGACAAGGAGCATCCACATGATTCCGAAGCAGACGATTCGCGTCTGTGCCGTTCTTCTCGCCTTCGCCTTGGCTTCCTCCTCGGTTGCGCTCGGCGGCACGATCGTCGGCAAGGTCACGTACGAAGGACGCACGCCTCCGCAACGCCCGATGAGGGATGGATGCGGACCCGAAATGCGCCGCGAAGCACAGCGGAACGGTTCTCGACCAGACCTTCATGATCGGCGATGGCGGCGCCTTTGCCAACGTCTTCGTGGCGATCACCGACGGCCTCGCGGGGAAGTCCTGGGAGGCGCCTTCGCAGCCGGTGGTCATGGACCAGAACGGCTGCATCTACACGCCGCGCATCATGGGCATCCAGACCGGACAGCAGTTCAAGGTGAAGAACTCGGACGGCCTGCTGCACAACGTCCACTCGCTCTCCAAGGAGAATCCCCCGTTCAACCGCGCGATGCCGGCCAGCGTGACCGAGGCCGACTACAGCTTCGACAAGACGGAACGCTTCCGGATCAAGTGCGACGTCCATCCCTGGATGACCTCCTGGGTGACGGTCGTGGACCATCCCTTCTACGCGGTCTCGGGCGCCGACGGCTCCTTCCGCATCGAGAACGTGCCGGCTGGCGCCTACACGATCGAGGCCCGGCATGAGTTCGACCGGTTCAAGATCTACTCTGAGACCGTCGAGGTCGGCGACAGCGGCACAGTGACGGCGAACTTCGTCTTCAAGCCGGAGTAGGCGAGGCAACCCCGGCAAGTAGCCAGAAAGGAGCGGCGTCCATGGCAGAGCCCGTTCAAGCTTCACACGCACACCAGGAGCACCACCACGAGCAGAGCTTCTGGCGGAAGTTCATCTTCTCGACCGATCACAAGGTGATCGGTGTCCAGTACTCGGTGACCGGCCTGGCGTTCCTGCTCTTCGGGTTCGCCCTGATGATGCTGATGCGCTGGCAGCTCGCCTACCCGGGCGAGCCGATTCCCTTCGTCGGCTCGCTCTTCGGCGAGAACCGGGCGCCCGGCGGCATCATGCTGCCGGACTTCTACAACGAGCTCGGCGCGATGCACGGCACGATCATGGTCTTCCTGGGTGTCGTGCCGCTCGCCGTCGGCGGCTTCGGCAACTTCGTCATGCCCTTGCAGCTCGGCGCCCCGGACATGGCCTTCCCGCGGATCAACATGCTCAGCTACTGGTTCCTGTTCCTGGGCGGCGTGACGATGTTCGCCAGCTTCTTCCTGCCGAACGGCGCCGCCGGCAATGGCTGGACCTCGTACTCGCCGCTGGCCGACATCGCGCTGAACGGTCAGAGCGCCTGGCTGATCGGGATGATCTTCCTGATCACCTCGTCTCTTCTGGGTGCGGTCAACTTCATCACCACGGCGATCCAGCTCCGGGCGCCGGGGCTGACCTGGATGCGTCTGCCGTTCTTCTGCTGGGCGCAGATCGTGACCGCCTTCCTGCTGCTGCTGGCCTTTCCGCCGCTCGAAGCGGCCGGCGTGCTGCAGCTGATGGACCGGATCGCGAACACCAGCTTCTTCATTCCCGAAGGCCTGGTGGTCGGCGGAGAGGTGCTCGAACGCAGCGGTGGCGGCAGTCCGCTGCTCTGGCAGCATCTGTTCTGGTTCCTGGCCCACCCCGAGGTCTACGTCCTCATCCTGCCGGCGATGGGGATCGTCGCCGAGGTGATCGCGAACAACTCCCGCAAGCCGCTCTGGGGCTACCGTTCCCTGGTCTACTCCCTGGTCTTCCTCGGTTTCATGAGCTTCCTCGTCTGGGCGCACCACATGTTCATCACCGGCATGGGCTCGGTCATGTCCACCTTCTTCCAGACGACGACGATGATCATCTCGATTCCGTCGGTCATCATCCTGAGCGCGTTGTTCATCTCGCTATGGGGCGGCTCCATCCGCTTCAACACGCCGATGCTCTTCGCGCTCGGCTTCCTGCCGATGTTCGGCATCGGAGGGTTGACCGGGCTGCCGCTCGGTCTTTCGGCGGCGGATATTCCGCTCCACGACACCTACTACGTGATCGGGCACTTCCACTACGTGGTGGCGCCCGGAACCCTGTTCGCGCTGTTCGCCGGCATCTACTACTGGTTCCCGAAGGTGACGGGGCGCAAGATGAACGAGTTCCTGGGCAAACTCCACTTCTGGCCGTCTCTCGTCTTCATGAACGGGGTCTTCTTCCCGATGCTGATCCAGGGCCTTAACGGCGTTTCGCGACGGCTCGCGGACGGCGGCGTCACCTACGACTTCGCGGGCGACGTGACCGGGCTGAACGTGATGATGTCGGTCTCGGCCTGGTGTCTGGCGCTGGCCCAGATTCCGTTCATCATCAACTTCTTCATGAGCATCCGAAACGGCGAGAAGGCCGGCCGCAACCCGTGGAACTCCACCACGCTCGAGTGGTTGGCGCCCTCGCCGGCGCCGCATGGCAACTTCGATCAGCCGATCGTGGTCAAGCGGGGTCCCTACGAATACAGCGTGCCCGGGAGCGATCAGGATTTCGTTCCCCAGGCAGACCCAGTCAAGACCTGACCGGCAGAGGGCTCTAGAGCATGGAAATTCCGTACACGATCGAGGCCCATCCCGAAACGGGCCTCAACAACGGCAAGATCGGCATCTGGCTCTTCCTGGCCTCGGAGGTCATGCTGTTCGGGGCGCTGTTCGCCACGTTCATCATGCTGCGCCTCGGCGCCGACGGCAACTGGGGCGCGATGCAGGCGGAGGCGGAGCTCAACGTTCCGCTGGCGACGCTGAACACCGCGGTGCTGATCGGCTCGAGTCTGACGATGGTCATGGCCTGGGCATCGCTGATGCGCGGGCAGCTGACGCGCTTCCGCGTGTTCGGCTGGGCGACCGTCGGCTGCGGCGGCATCTTCCTGGTCATCAAGTACTTCGAGTACACGGCGAAGTTCGCTCACGACCACTATCCGGAGTCGAGCACGTTCTCGCGATCTACTTCGCGATGACCGGCCTCCACGCTCTGCACGTGATCGGCGGCATGGCCTGGAACGCCTACTTTGCCGGGCCGGGGTCGAAGCTGTTCCACACGAACCGGCAGTGGCTGACCGACCGGGTGGAGCATTCCGGTCTGTTCTGGCACTTCGTCGACCTGATCTGGATCTTCCTCTTCCCCGTCTTCTACCTGTTGTAGCGGGCATTCCCTGCCCTGAGCTTCGTTACCCTTTGGAGCAAGTCGCATCCCATGAGTGAACACGTCGACATCGACAAGCAGGTCCGCGTCTACTTACTGGTCTTCGGCGCCCTGATGGTGGGTACCCTCATTACCGTTGGAGCCGCCGAGCTCAACGTTTCCGTGCCGGTGGCCATCACCATCGGCCTGTTCATCGCCTCGATCAAGGCGTCGCTGGTCGCCTGCTTCTTCATGCACCTGATCGACGAGAAGAGGGTGATCTACCTGGCGCTCGGACTGACCGTCGCGTTGTTCGTCGTCCTGCTGGCTGTGCCGATCCTGACCTCGTTCACCGATCAGGTGGGCGAGTTCGAACGGGTCGAAGCGCCGGATCCGCACTGACTGCCCCGATGATCGCACGATGAACCTGAAGGTCATTCACATCGTCTTCGTGGGGCAGCGCAGTGCTTCTCGCGCTGTTCTTCGGGCGGTTGGTGTCTTGCGCAGGGAGGCGGCTACACGGTCGGCGCCGTCCTTTCCTTCGCGGGTCGCGGCCGCTCTGGTCTGGTACGGCATCTGGTTCTGGCGGAAGATCACGACTCCGAGGAGGCGTGGGCTCGCCGGCGCAAGCTGTTCCGCACCCTTCCCGTTGTCGTGGCCGCCTGGTTCGCCTCCGAACCTGCTGCCTGGGCCTGCAGGGCGTGCTACGGCGGCCTGGGCGAGGAGGGCGTCGCCGGGAGTTTCTTCGGCGGGCGGCGGCGGCGGTGACGGTGGAATGCTGAACGCCGCGCGCGCCGGCGCCTTGCTCCTGCTCGGCGCGGTGTTCCTGATTCAGATGCCCTCGTTCTCTTCTTCTTCTACCTCCGGCGCCGTGCGCGGCGCCTTCGTACCGACCCGGTGCCGCCCTGGTGGAGCACTGTCGAGGAGCCTCTCAAGTCATGATGGATGCGATGTTTCCCGCCGCTGCGTCGGAGCACGCCGGCCAGATCGACCAGATGATCGACGTGGTGCACTACCTCATGTTCGCGGTGTTCATCGCCTGGGGCGCGTTCTTCGTCTACGTGCTGATGCGTTTCCGCCGCCCGGCGCAATCCGAAGGCGCACTACGTCGGTGTCAAGAGCAAGGCGAGCACGTACGGCGAGGTCGCTGTGGCCGTCGTGGAAGGGGTTCTTCTGCTCGGCTTCTCGATTCCGATCTGGGCGGAGCGGGTGGACCAGGTGCCCTCCGAATCGGACTCCACGGTGGTGCGGGTCGTGGCCCAGCAGTTCGCCTGGAACGTGTGGTATCCGGGCGCCGACGGCGAGTTCGGGGCCGCTGACGTCTCGCTGGTCGACGAGGCGACGAATCCGATGGCCTTGACCGCGACGATCCGGCCGGCGCCGACGACATCTGGACGGTGAACCCAGTTGCACGTCCCGGTCGACAAGGCGACGATCGTTCACCTGTCGTCCAAGGACGTGATTCACAGTTTCAACCTGCCGAACATGCGGATCAAGCAGGACGCGATTCCCGGGATCTCGATTCCGGTGTGGTTCGTCCCCAACAAGACGACCGCGGAAATCCGCGAGGAAACCGGCAACCCCGACTACGTCTACGAGATCGCCTGCGCCCAACTCTGCGGCAACAGCCACTACTCCATGCGCGGTTTCCTGACTGTGCACACGGAGGAGGAATACCAGGCCTGGCTCGACGAGGAGGCGTCCTACCTCAGCGGCGGCGGGGACGACGATTTCTTCAACTAGGCGGTTCGCCTGCTCGCTGCGCCGTCGCGCAGGGAGCACGCGGTACGTTCGGGGCTCGCGGTGTACCCTCATGTCGTGAGGCGTGGGACCGGCCAGTGGGGACGGCGCGAACTGCTGAAGGCCGCCTGGGTCGGCCCTGCTGCAGCCGCGGCCGCGGTGCGTTCCAAGGCCGGAGGACAGGCGCCGGACAGCCCTGCCTCGCTTGAGGAAGCGGCAGCCGAGGCCTACCGTGCCGGGTTCTCCGCGCCGCCGCTGGAACGGGTGCGGATCGGCTTTGTCGGCGTCGGCCTGCAGGGCGGCATTCATGTACGGAACTTCCTGGGGCTGGAGGGTGTCGACGTCGTCGCGGTCTGCGACATCGACGAGCCGCGGGCGGAGGAGGTCGCCTCCTGGGTGGTGGAAGCCGGAGGGGCGCCGCCGTTGCTCTACACGCGGGGCGAGACGGACTTCAAGCGCCTGTGCGAGCGCGATGACGTCGACCTGGTGTTCAACGCGACGCCTTGGCGGTGGCACGTGCCGGTCTGTGTCGAGGCGATGGAGACGGGCAAGCACACCGCGGTCGAGGTGCCGGCCGCGACCACGCTCGAGGGCTGCTGGCGACTCGTCGAAACGGCCGAGCGCACAGCCCGCCACTGCGTGATGATGGAGAACTGCAACTACGGCCGCAGCGAGATGATGGTCCTGAACATGGTGCGCCAGGGCCTGCTCGGCGATCTTCTCCACGGCGAGGCGGCCTACATCCACGACCTGCGGTCGATCAAGTTCTCGGACGCGAACGAGGGCCTGTGGCGGCGCCGGCATTCGGTCGAGCGCAACGCGAACCTCTATCCGACCCACGGGCTCGGGCCGGTCGCCCAGTGCATGGACATCAACCGGGGCGACTGCTTCGACTACCTCGTTTCGCTTTCGAGCCCGGCCCGCGGTCTGGCGAAGTACGCGGCTAAGCGCTTCGGCGCCGACGACCCGCGGGCCAGGGTCCGCTACGCCTTGGGCGACATGAACTCGAGCCTGGTCCGGACCCGGCGCGGGCGCAGCATTCTGCTGCAGCACGACACGACGACGCCCCGGCCGTACAGCCGCCTGAACCTGGTCCAGGGAACGCGCGGCGTCTTCGCGGGCTTTCCGGATCGCATCTTCATCGAGGGCGAGGCGGAGGGCGAAGACTGGAGCGATGTCGAGCCCTACCGGGAGCGGTTCGAGCACCCGCTGTGGTCGGAGCAGGCGGACAACGCCGAGGGCGCGGGCCACGGCGGCATGGACTACCTGGAGGACTACCGGCTGGTGCGCTGTCTGCTGGAGGGCACTCCGACGGACATGGACGTCTACGACGCGGCGGCGCTCTCGGCCCCGGTCGAGCTGAGCGAGCTGTCGGTGGCTCGGGGCAGCGAGCCGGTCGAGTTCCCGGATTTCACCCGTGGCGCCTACCGGACGCGGCCGCCGCTGGGGATCGTCGCGTGAGGAGTCTTGGGGTCTGAAGGTCGCCTATCTTCTGCCCGGCGCGGCGCTCTACGGCGGCGTCAAGGTCGTCTTCCAGCACGCCCGGGCCTTGAGTCGGCTCGGAGTCGAGGTCACGGTCCATTCGCCCGATCCCTGTCCGGACTGGTTCGAGGGCGCCCGCGCCTTCTACCGGCAGGCGCCGGCGCTCGAACGCCGATTCCTGCCGCGGGTGGACGTGGCGGTCGGTACGCTGGCGCCGACCGTCGTCGCGGCGCTCGAGATCGCTGAACGGCTGGCCTGCCACCTCTGCCAGGGCTACGAGCCGGGCCACGACACGCTGGCGCCGGACGCTCGCGCGGCGATGCGGGCTGCCTACGACCTGCCGGCGCGGAAGCTGGTCGTGTCGCCGCACCTTCTTCGTACGGTGCGCGAGGGGCATGGCGTCGAAGCGTGGTGGATACCGCAGCCCTTCGAGCCGGACCTGTTCCGGCCGCCGGAACGGGAACGCGCCGATGACGGCCGGTTGCGGGTGCTGGTCAGCGGGCACTGGGAACTCGAGGTCAAGGGCGTGGCCTGGTGCCTGCGGGCGCTGCGGCCTCTTTTCGAGCAGACGGGCGGCGGGATCGAGTTGGTGCGTCTCTCGCTCGACGCGGACGAGGAGGAAGTGACCCTGTGGCCCGAGGCGGCCCGGCACAGGCACGTGCCGCCGGCGGAGGTGCCCGCGCTCTTGCAGGGGGTCGACCTGTGCATCGGGCCGTCGTCGCCGCTCGAGGGCTTCGGCCTGATCGGGCTCGAGGCGATGGGCTGCGGCCGGGCGTGCGTGCTGACGGACATTCCCTCCCACCGTGACCTGGATCCGGACAGCGAGGCTTCGATCAAGGTGCCGTTTGGAGACGGCCCGGCCCTTCGCCAGGCGGTGGAGCGGCTGTGGCGCGACCGGGATCTGCGCGGCAGGCTTGGCGCAGCCGGCCGCGCCATCGCCGAGACGTACACGGAACGACGGACGGCCGAAGCGCTGATCCGGGCGTTCCGGCGCCCGCCTACCTGAAGATCGAAACGTAGAAGCCGGCCGTGGTCAGACTGTCGCGGTCAGGAGAAAGCGACTCGGGAAGCGCATCGATGCGCTTCGGCAGCGGAGTCGTCTGGGCGTCGATCCGGTAGCGGTCGAAGCCTGCGGCGTGCAGCCAGTTCTCCAGGGTGCGGCGGGTGAAGAACCGGACGTGCGTGGCGCAGAGCAGGCCCATGGGGACGTAGTCCCAGCGCCCGGCGATCAGGTCCTCGACGACGGAGTAGTGACCGACATTGGGTACCGAGAGCACGATCCGGCCGCCGGGACAAAGCCAGGTTGCCGCGCGTTCGAGGAACGCCTGGCCATTGGTCAGATGCTCGAACAGCTCGAAGGCGACGATCGCGTCGAAGGTCTCGCCGGGTTCGACGTCCTGGACATCGCCGCGGATCATCCGGTCGAGCCGGCTTTCGGCGGCCGCGGCTGCCTCGGGATTCAGTTCGAGCCCGACCACCCGGCAGCCGAAGCGCTGCTTGATCAGCGCCGCGGTTGCTCCGCGTCCGCAGCCGATTTCCAGCACGGACGACGCGGGTCCGAGGTCCTCGGGCAGCAGGGGCAGGACGTCGGCGCGCTCGCCGCCGTAGTAGTCGATGAACTCGTAGCAGAGGCCCGAGCGTGGGCCGCCCGGTTGTTCGCCCGCCGCCCACCTGGCACAGGCGTCGCGGGACAGCAGGACGGCAGGACTCGCACCTTGCGGGGGCGGTCCGACCGACGATTCCGCAGCGTCGCCGGCGAGCCAGGCGGACTCTGCAAGTTCGTAATCGGCCAGGGTGAACAGGTCGTTGCTCGCCTCCGGGCCGGTCGTCGTCAGGTCGGTCGCGTAGACGGCGCCGCAGTCGGGGCGGGCGTCTCCAGTCAGTTTCTCGCGCATTCGCCTCAGGGAGGTGCGGCCGATCAGGACGCGGCAGGATGCCAGGATCAGTGCCGCCTGGGCGCCGTCCGGCAGTCTCGCCGGCAGCTTTGACACCACCTCGACATTGCCGAAGACGGCGCGCGCCTCGCCGACGAGCCAGCGGCGGAGGTACCGCCACTCGGCGGAGGCCTGGGCCTCGGCGTCCCAGGGCAGGACCAGCAGCAACATCGCGTGATCGTACGCGGGCCTGACGGCCCTACGAGTCCTTCTTGTTCGCGATGACGGACGCGATGATGTGGAGGGGGATCGTCACGAACAGCGCCAGCGGCTGCACGACGAGCGCGCTGACGTGAAGGATGAGGAACAGGCAGGTCATTTCGCGCGCGCAGAGCCGTTACAGGTGGGCCAACACCTCGTCGTGGAACTGCCCGATCACCCGCTCCTGCGTGGCAAGCGAGGGCAGCAGCATGAGCTGATCGAGCCCGGCCTCGATCCGGTTGATCGTCGCGATGCTGTGCGCCGTGACCGGTGCGATCCGGGTACCCGTGATCGCGACCCCGGTGCCGAGCCTGATCCGGCTCGTCCGCTCCGCCGCCAGCGCCAGCACCGCGTAGCAGTCCGACCAGATCATCTGGCTGTCCGCGATCCAGGCGTGGCTGTACCCGAGCGCCTCCGCCCGCTCGATGTAGCCGATGTCGTCGATCTTGCTGGCGACGCAGATGCCGAAGTCCATGCCGTGTCCCGTGCCGTAGGCGTTGGGCGCAGTGTAGCGCCGCGTGCCGCGGCGGCCCCGGCGGCGGCGCCGGCGCCGGCGCCCGCCCGCTTGGGTCTCAGGGGAGAGGGTCGCAGGGGCCGCCCGCGCCTGGCAGATCGATGGAGGGTGAAGCGCTCGCTGCGGTCGGCTGCGCTCCGTTTGGGCGTTGGACGATGAGTTGGCGCCGGACGTCGCTTGCCGACAGCCTTCCTGGGGCCCTCTGCCCTTGGGCCCTGCCGCGGGCTGGAGGGCGTCGTCTCCGGCCTGACGGCGGCGCTGGACAGCGCTGAGCCAGTAAGTTCCTGCGTCGGGTGCCGGAGTACCGCAAGGCGCGGGGCCTGGTCTGCGGCCAGGAGACCTGCGACGGCGCCGGGGGCGAGATCGAGGGTGTGCGCGAGTTGCTGCGCCGCCTCGACATCGAGAATCAGGCGGTGACGCTCGACTCCTTGCATACGCAGCGCACGACAGCGCGGTTGATCGTCGAGCGCGGCGACCACGAGCGGCTGACGTACCGCTACAGTGGTCGTGACTTCCGTCTCACCGACGTCCATGGCCGGGTGGTTGAGGAAATACTGGCCTGACGGTTCGGCTTGGGCGGTTCGGGGACGCCGGGTCGGCGGCGCTCGTTTACTTCAGAGGAGGGAAAGCATGAATTGGGGCAAAGCAGTGGTTGCCGGTCTCGCGGCCGGATTCGTCCAGAACATCGTGAACTTCGTACTGCACGGCCTGGTGCTCGGCGGCGCTTATGTCGATGAGCCGGCGTTCGTCCAGGAACCCGACAGCATGGCCATGCAGATCGTCTGGTTCCTTGTCATCGCTCTGGTGCTCGGCGTCGTCGCGAGCGTGCTCTTTACGTGCAGCCGCCAGTCCTGGCAGGCGGGCGCCAAGGGCGGGCTCCACTTCGGAATCCTGCTGGGGGCCGCAATCGGCTTTCAGCAGTTCTACCTGACCCTGGTGATCAGCGACTTCCCGTACCACGTCGCCTGGATGTGGCTGGCGGTCGAGATCATCTCCTTCGGCATCGGCGGCATGGTGCTGGGCGCGTTGATCAAGCGCGCCGACTGAGGCTGCATTCGGCGTGGATCCGTTGCGGATCCCAGGGCTGTTCCAACGTCGGGAACTCCGATGTCCGAGGTGCGGAAACCACTCCTGGATGGGAAGATCGGTGCTGGTGCGACTCTCTGCTCTCGGGAACGCGGGCGCCCTGCCCGCACGCGGCGCGAAGCGTCGGACGTTGGAATCGTCCTGGTTGCGGATCCACGTCGTCGCCGGAGGGCCGTACCGGACGCTACAATGCTCACGCTCCGCGTGTGAACGCGATCGGGCCGCGCCGTTCAGATCCTCGTGAGAGGGGGCGGGCCTCCACCAACAGCCGGAGGGTAAAGATGAAGCCCCAGTTCAAGCCGCCTTTGTCACGACGGACCGCCGCCAAGGTGCTCCTTGCCGGCGTCGTGCTTCTGCTCGTCGCGTCAGCGGCGGGCGCCCAGGTGTCCGCGGAGGCGACCTACGTCTTCAATACGTACGCGTTCCTGGTCTGGGGCGCGTTCATCATGTGGATGTGCGCCGGCTTCACGATGCTGGAGGCGGGTTCGGTGCGGACCAAGAACGCTTCCGTCATCTGCCTCAAGAACATCGGTCTCTACTCGATCGCCGGGATCGCCTACTACGCGATCGGTTACAACCTGATGTATGTCGACGTGGGCGGCTGGATCGGTTCGATCACGCCCTTCTTCGAGGCGTCGGCGGACGAGATGGCACTGCTGGGCGGCGATGCGGACAAGACCGCGGCAGTCACGGCAAGCGGCTACTCGGAGATGTCGAGCTGGTTCTTCCAGATGACCTTCGTGGCCACCACGGCGTCCATTGTTTCGGGCGCGCTGGCCGAGCGGGTCAAGCTCTGGTCGTTCCTCGTTTTCACCGCCGTGCTCACCGCGGTCATCTACCCGGTCGTTGGCGCCTGGACCTGGGGCGAAGGCTGGCTGTACGAGCTCGGGTTCCAGGACTTTGCCGGCTCGACGATCGTCCACTCGACCGGTGGCTGGGCGGCGCTGGCCGGCATCATCATGGTCGGAGCGCGGCGCAACAAGTTCCGTTCCGACGGCAGCGTCAAGGTCACGCCGCCCTCGAATGTGCCGATCGTCACCCTCGGCGTGTTCATTCTCTGGCTGGGCTGGTTCGGATTCAACGGCGGCTCCCAGCTTGCGCTCGGCGGCGCCGCCGACGCGACGGCGATGGGCAACCTGTTGATCAACACGAACCTGGGCGCAGCCGCGGGCGTCGTGGCGGCGCTCGTCCTGTCGCGGCCGCTGCTGGGCCGAGTCGACCTTTTGGCGGTGCTCAACGGCGCGCTCGGGGGATTGGTCGGCGTGACCGCCGGACCCGACCTCGTCGGCCACCACTGGGCCTTGCTCATCGGCGCCGTCGGCGGAGTGGTCACAGTCGCCGGCATGAGGCTGCTCGAGCGGATGAAGCTGGACGACGTCGTAGGCGCCGTCCCGGTCCACCTGTTCGCCGGCATCTGGGGCACGCTCGCGGTGTGCATCGCGGCCGGCGGCAACTTCGTCAATCAGCTGATCGGCATCGTGGCCGTCGGCGTCTTCGTCTTCGGGATTTCGATGCTCGTGTGGTGGGTGATCGACAAGACGATGGGCGTGCGAGTCTCTGCGGAAGTCGAGGAACTCGGCCAGGACATGGCCGAACTCGGCATCGAGTCATACCCCGAGTTCATCCTCATGCCGGACGAGGACGACATGCAGGCGGCGAAGGCGGCGCAGGAGAGCGTGACGAGCTGAGACCGGGCGGATCGCGTGGTGGCGCCGGTGGGCGGCGCGACTCGCCGCGCAAGCCTGTACGCTCCGGGTACGCAATGCCGAGAGAACCCTGCAGACTCGGTGTTCGGTGCCTGGAAGGCTGAGTCATTGAAGGCGCCTGTTGCCGCTGTAGCCGTTCTGGCCTTCGCCTGGACCGCGGTTCCCGCGGCCGGGGCGGAGGAGCCGGAGGGTAAGGGGCCGTCGTTCCACGATGTCCACTTCCACCTGACGAACTACGTCCAGCGAGGGATCACGCTCAGCGAGTTCCTTGAAACGGCGGGCAACGAAGTCGGCCGCACGGCCGTCTTCGGCATCCCGCTGCAGCAGAAGTGGGACTACTTCGAGTCGGGTGAGCGGGCGCCCGACTACTACCTGCACTCGGATGCGGCGCTCTACTACTACTCGTTCGTCGACGCGATCATCGCCGAGGAGTACCAGTTGCTGCCGCCGGAGGACCAGGCCCGCTTCGACCCGATGATCACGGGGTTCAACCCGACGGACATGTACGCCGCGGACCACATCCGTCGCGTGCTTGAACACTATCCGGGCGTGTTCTCGGGAATCGGGGAGTTCTCGATTCACAAGGAGTTCGTGACGTCGAAGATTCTCGGTCACACGGCGAGTCTGCGGAACCCGGCACTCGACCGGGTGTTCGACTTCGCTGCCGAGGTGGGGCTGGCGGTCATCTTCCACAACGACATCGATGTCGTGCTGCCCACGCAGGCGCACGAGCCGGTCCACCTGGCGCCCGTGCGGGAGCTCTTTCGGACCCACTCCGACGTCACGATCATCTGGGCTCACACCGGGCTGGGCCGGTTCGTGGCGCCCGCCGGGAACCACGTGGAGCTGCTTGACGCGTTGCTCTTTGACGAGGCGTTCTCCCATGTGCACTGCGACCTGTCGTGGGACGAAGTCGCGAAGTACATCGTCCGGGACGAGGCCGCGCTTGGGGCCTGGGCTGCGCTGCTGGAACGCCACCCCGACCGGTTCCTCTTCGGGACGGATTCCGTTGCACCGGGGGACCGCGACAAGTACTTGAAGACGTGGCGCGACTACGAGCCGCTCCTGGAACGGCTCAGCGAAGCCACGCTGCACGCGTTGACGATCGGCAACTACGAGCGCATCTTCGACGAAGCGAACCGCAAGGTGCGGGCTTGGGAAGCAAGGCAGCTGATCGAATGAGTGCGCATCACGTTGCGACCCGGTCCACACCCGAGGAGTCGTCGAACAGGCGCTTCGCAGCGCGGGAGCAGGCGCCTGCACTTCCCGAACGTGATGCGGCGCAGTCTCGCGCAGGTCCTTCCACACCGCCTGTATCGACCCGACCGCGCCCGCCAATGCGCCCCTGCCGGAGGAACGTCGTCGTCCGTTCCTGCGTGTTCTTCCGGAAGCCTGCGCCGCGTCTACTTCGGCTGCAGCTCCGACAACCGCAGTGTCTGGCGCAGCAGGCCCCGGTTCGCGACGGTGCGCAACTCGATCCGGATCGCCGGGTCGGCCTGGGTCCAGTCGATCTCCATGTAGCCGAAGTTGGGCTCCGATGTGGCTGGGCCGACGCGGTGCCGGTTCGGGCCGATGCCGCCGCTGCGCCGGTTGAGGGAACTCGAGGTGATGTCCCAGAGCGGGTACGTGAGCTCCCCGTCCAGGCGGGAAACCTCGGACCAGGGCGTGTCGCCGCTGAGCAGGAGGACGCCGTTCGCGCGGGTGGTCCTGATCAGGTCGATCAGCCGCATTCGTTCGAGCGGCATGTTGGCCCAGCTCTCCCAGCCGCTGAACTCCATGACGAAGGGGATGCTCGTCACGATCAGGCGCAGGTCGGCCGACTGACGGAGCTGCTCCTCGAGCCAACGCCACTGTTCCTCGCCCAGCATCCGCGCGCGTTGGTGGTCGTTGGGCAGGTAGGGACCCATGCCGCGCGCTTCGCGGTCCGCGGCCTCGTTGGGTGAAACGCGCCACAGCGGTCCGCGGTGGTAGCGGGTATCGAGCAGGATGACCTGGAGGCGACGTCCCGGCGGTCCGAAGCGCTGCGACGTGTAGATGCCCGGTTTCCCGCGCCGTGCCGATCCGGGAGGAACCCCCCAGAAGTCCAGGAACACCTGCTGCGACTCGGCGCGTTGTCCGAAATCGGCGCCACCGTCCTCGTGGCCGAAGTCCAGGTCGTTCCAGGTGGCCAGGAAGCGGCTCTGTCCGCGCAACTCGGCGAAGCCCGGTTTCGCGGCGAGCTTGTCGTACTGGAGACGGAGTTGGTCCATGTCGCTTGTGCCGGCGAGGACGCTGTTGCCGAGCATCAGCATGAGCTGGGGCCGGAGCGCGAGCACCGTGTCCCAGACCGGTTGCGACCGATCCTGATCGGCGCCGGAACCGAAGGCGATGCGGCTGACCACCTCCCGGGTCAGGGTGTCCGCGGCGCGACGCCGGCGGTGGAGGGACCACACGTAGGCGGTCAGGGCATCGACGTCGGGTTCGTCGAGCTCCATGCCGCCGAACGGCCACATCTCGTACTTGCCGCGGAAGCGACGGCCGGCGCCGTGCCGGAACCCGGTTTCGATCGCCTGGCGCACGGCCGTCAGCGAGCCGTCGCCGTGGAGCCACTCGTCGTCCGTCAGGTCCGGGCCGCGGCGGTTGCCCTGGCCCTGCCAGTGGTGGCAAACGGGACACGTTCCCTGGCGGTAGATCACGGCGCCGCGCTCGATCGCCAGCGGATCGGCTGCAGCGGCGTGCGCGGGGCCGTCGACCGGCGCCAGGAGGCCCAAAAGGATGCAGAGCCAACCAGGTGACCGAAGGCGGGGCAGCGGGCTCGGCATGGGCAAAATGTACCGTACCGGCAGCTGAGGCGAACGAGCGGAGGCGCTGGTGACTCCTCAGATCGTCACCCGCGAGAGCAGCGGCGACATTCGACCCGAGGCCTCGCGGTTCGTTGTATCTTCCGCGCCGATGTGTGAACGGGAGGGCGCGGGTGCGCCGTGGGGGTACGACGCGGACGACGGTCCGGGGCTGTGGGCCGGGCTCGACCCGGCGTACGCGACGTGCGCTCTGGGAACGGAGCAGTCTCCGATCGATCTGGCCGGCGGCCAGCGAGCCGAACTGCCGGAGGTGGAGTTCGACTACCGGCAGGGCGGTGCGACGATCGAGAACACGGGGCACGGGATTCAGGTGAACCCGGTCCCCGGCAGCGGCATCGTGCTCGACGGGGTCCGGTACGAACTGCGCCAGTTCCACTTCCACCGCGAAAGCGAGCACACCCTCGACGGTGTGCGGTTGGCGCTGGAGATGCATCTTGTGCACGAGAGCGCCGACGGCGCGCTCGCCGTCGTCGGCGTACTGCTCGACGAAGGCGGAGAGAACGACGCCCTGAAGCCGGTCTGGGCTCATCTTCCGGACCGACCCGCGCCGCCGCGCGCGATGCCGGGCGACCTCGACCTCGCTTCGCTGCTGCCCGACGACCGGACCTCGTGGCGATACCGGGGCTCGCTCACCACGCCGCCCTGCACCGAAGGGGTCGCATGGGTGGTCCTTGCCGAGGCGCTGGCGCTCTCGTCCGGCCAGATCGAAGCGTTCGCGGCGATCTATCCGAACAACTGCCGGCCGGTTCAGCCTCTCGGGGAGCGGGTGTTGCATCGAGGCTGAGTTTCGCTCCCGGCAGGGCGCCCGTGGGCCGGCAGCGCACGCGGACCTGTACCCGGTGGCGCTAGTTCGCGTCCCGTACCAGCCGCAGCATCGCGTCGCTGACGGCGTAGGCGAACCGCGGGTCGTTGATGTTCGCGTCGACCTCGGTGACCGGCACCGACTGCTTCAGGTTGTTTCGCAGGGCGCTGAAGAGTGCCCGGTCGGCTTCCGGGTCGTGGAACGGTCCTCCGGGAGCGGCGAGCGTGGAGACGCCGCCGAGGGGCAGATAGACCTCGACCGGGCCGGTCGAGGCGTTCAGTTTCGAGGCAAGGACCTGGCCGAGTTCGCCGCACTCCTTCGGCGATGTGCGCATCAGGGTCATGTTGTCGCTCTGGTGGTGGAACACGCGCCCCGCGAACTCGTTGGGGACCGTGTCGCGGGCGAAGAAGCTGACCATGTCCAGGCAGCCGGGTACGACGATCGCCGGGGTGCCGCTCTTCGCCGCGGCCTCCAGGCGGGACGGGCCGGCGGTACGCACGCCGCCGACCAGTTCGTCCGCGCACTCCGTGGTCGTCAGATCGAGCACGCCGCGCACGAAACCGGCTTCGATCAGGCTTTCCATCGTACGGCCGCCGGCGCCGGTGGCCTGAAAGACGAGCACCTCGAGCCCCTCCGTCTCGAGTTGGCGCCGGCAGGCGTCCGCGCAGGGGGTGGCGCTGCGGAAAGTGGAGGCCGCGATCAGCGGTCGGTCGTCGCCGCTTTGGACCTCGACCCGGGCCATGGCGCAGACCGCGGCGGCCGTGCGGCTCAGGACCTGCCGGCTGATGCGGTTGAGGCCGTCGATGTCCACGATCGAAGGCACCATGACGATGTCCTTGACGCCGACGTAGCCCGAAGCGTCGCCGCCGGCCATCGTGGAGACCATGACCTTGGGCACGCCCAGGGGTAGCGCGCGCATGGCGGTCGTCGCCATCGCCGTGCCGGCCCGGCCGCCGAGACCGACAATCGCGTCGAAGTTTCCGCGGCCGAAGTTGCGGCGGACGACTTCCTCGGCGCCTGCGGACATCGCGGCGATCGCCCGCCTGCGGTTGGCCGCCTGCACCAGTTGCTCGATCTTCTCGCCGCCGGCGTTGGCGACCTCGCGGCGGTTCACGTCGGGAAGCCAGCTTCCGTCGAGCGCCGGTTCGCCGAACACGCCGAGGTCGATGACGAAGGCGCGACAACCCCAATCGTCGACGATGCGATCCACGAGATAGGAGACTTCGCGGCCCTTCGTGTCGAGGGTGGCCAGGACCGCGATCGTGCAGGGTGCGTCGGGCACAGCCCTGCCATCCTACGGAGGAGTAGCGTCCGAAGACAAGACATTCGGGGATAGGATCAAAGGATGCGGCGCTCATGTCGGGACCCGGCGCGCCGCACCGGTGCTGGCGACGATTGGCGACCTCTTCCCTGATCCTGCAGTCGATGAACAAGGCCGTCTCGCTGACTCTCGGCCTGGTGCTCGTTTTGGGCCTGGCCACCGGGGCGAGCGCCCAGGAGGTGATGCCGGATCACGACGCTTCGCGCCGGGAGCGGCTCGACTACGGTGGCGATCGCTTCCGCACGGCGGAGGGCTTCCAGGTCGAGTCGGCGGCGGCGCCGGGGCTGTTCGGCTCTGTCGTCAACATGACCTTCGACGCCTCGGGTCGGCCCTTGCTGGCGCTCGAGAACGAGGGTCTGGCGGTGCTCGAGGACGGCGACGGCGACGGTGTCTACGACCGCAGAATCGATATCGCGCCCCAGGTCCGGACGGCGCACGGCCTTTACGTCAACGGCCCGGGCGACCTGCTCGTGCACGCCAACGGCGATGGCCGTCTGGCGGAAGCCGCCGGTGTCGAGGGCGAGGCGCGCTCCAGCGGGTCCGTCGACGACACCGGGCTCTACCGGCTGCGGGATACCGATGGCGATGACCGGATCGACCAGGTCGAACGGATCGCCCGGGCAACGGGCCGGATCCAGGAGCACGGCCCGCACACGATCGCCCGCGGTCCTGACGGGGCGCTCTACCTGCTGTACGGGAACTTCTCCGGCCCCGACGTGCGGCTGGCCGAATCGTCGGCGCTGCGCGAGCTGCAGGAGGATCAACTCCTGCCGCGCATCCTCGATCCCCGGGGTCACGCGAACAGCTTGCGTGCGCCCGGCGGCACGCTGTACCGCTTCGATCCGGAGGCGAACACCTGGGAACGGCTCTCCGGCGGTCTGCGCAACCCGTTCGATCTGGCGATCGGGGCGGCCGGCGAGGTCTTCGCCTACGAGGCCGACATGGAGTGGGACCGGGGTCTGCCATGGTTCAGGCCAACCCGGGTCGTTCACCTGATTCCGGCCGGAGACTACGGCTGGCGGACGGGCTCCGGGAAGTTCGCGTTCCACGAGATCGACACGCTGCCCGGGGTCGTCGACATCGGTCGCGGGTCGCCGGTCGGCGTCGCCTTCTACTACCACTCCGCCTACCCCGAGCGGTACCTCGGCGCGTACTTCATGGGCGACTGGTCGCGGGGCCGCATCCGGGTCCTGTTTCCCGAACGATCCGGGGCCACCTGGACGGGTGAAGCGCACGACTTCGTGCTCGGCGAGCCGCTCAACGTGACCGACATGGATGTCGGACCCGACGGCTGGCTTTACTTCGCAACCGGCGGCCGGGGGACTTCGGGCGGCCTCTACCGCGTTACCTGCGAGCAGCCGGGCGCGCCTTCGGCGGCGACCGACGCGCTCCGCGCCGTGCGGCAGCCCATGCCGCGGTCCGGGTGGGGCAAGGAGGCGATCGTCGCCGCACGGGCGGAGGCCGGGGATGCGTGGGCGCCGGAGCTGTGGCGGATCGTCCGCGACTCGGGCAGCGAGGCCCTGGATCGCCAACGCGCGCTCGAACTGCTCCAGGTCCACGGCCCAAGGCCGACCCTCGACGAGACGTCGGCTCTGCTGTCGAGCGACGAGCCGTTGGTGCGCGCTGCGGCGGCGTCGCTCCTCGGCTCTTACACCCTCGCGCAGGTGCAGGAACCGCTTCGTGGAGCGCTCGCGGACCCCGATCCGCTGGTGGCGCGGCGCGCGGCCGAGTCGCTCGCCCGGTCGGGGCTGCATCCACGTGTCCGGGGACTGGAGGTCGCAACCTCCGAGGCCCTCTACGATCTGCTGGATCACGATGACCGGTTCCTGCGCTATGCGGCGCGTGAGGCGATCCTGCGGATCCCGCACGGCTACTGGTTCGACCAGGCATTCATGGCTTCACCCGAGCAACGTCCGCGCGGCTTCTTCGAGGCGATGGTGGCCACGATCTACCGCCAGGAGCACAAGCTGGAGTACAACTTCCTGACCGGCAGGCTGTTTCAGCTGGCGCGGACCGACCTGGACGTCGAGGGAGAGCTCGACTATCTGCGCATGCTGGAGCTCTTCCTCATCCGCGATGAGGATCCGGAGGCGCCCGGCCGCGCCGATGCCCGGGCGCGCCTGGGCCCGCTGCTGCTGGCGCGTTACCCGCACGCCGACGACCGGGTGGGCAGGCAGCTCGAGCGACTGCTGGCCTTCCTGCAGCCGGACGGTGCGCTACCGAAGATGGTCGATCGTCTGGACGACGAGCGACCGCCGGAGGAACAGATCCACACCGCCTACTGCCTGCGCGCGATGGACAAGGGCTGGACGCCGGAACTGCGGCGCCGGGTCGTGGCCTGGTTCGACGACGCCCGGGAGTTCCGGGGCGCGGCCAGCATGGAGGGGTACGTCGACGCGATCTGGAACGACGTCCTGGCCCGGTTCCCCGCGGAGGAGCGCGCCGCCGCGGAGGAACGGCTGGAACTCCGGCGCGCCGAGCGCGCCCGGCGCGCCGCGGAACTGATCACGGACGTCGAGGGCGATCGGCCGGGCAGAAGCGACCTCGCCCAGATGAGTTTCGAGGAACTCGCCGAGTACCTGGAGTACGACGTGATGGCGTACGAGCGCTACAACCCGGAGCATGGCGAGCGGGTGTTCCACCGCGCCCGCTGCTCGGCATGCCACGTGTTCGGAGACATCGGCAGTGGCGGCGGCCCGGACCTATCGACCGTGGTCAAGCGGTTCCGCCGCCGCGAGGTGCTCGAGTCGATCATGTTCCCGTCGCGGGTGATCTCGGACCAGTACCAGGCGGTCGACGTCGAACTCGACGACGGCAGCCTCCACAGCGGCATGGTCGTCGAGGACACGGCGGCGCGCCTGACCCTGATCGACGCCGGCGGCAACCGGCTCGACCTGGATCGGTCGCGCATTCGCAGTCAGGATCCGTCCGCGCTGTCGATCATGCCGGAGGGCCTGCTCGACGCGATGACGCTGAGCGACCTGACGAGCCTGATCCGTTTTCTGGACGAGGGCGCGGACCCGGATCGGTAGCGTCGCCACGGCCTGTCGTCTTCGATCGTAGCGCTGACCTCGTTCAATGCCTCCCAAGCCGCGCCCGAAGGCCAGGCGTTCGCGCCGCCCCGTTTGCCGCGGCGTCCGCGGGGCGACGACGGTTGAGGGCCCGAGCCGGGAGGAGATTCTGGCTGCGACCGCGGAACTCCTGCAGAGGATGGTCCAGGAGAACGGAATCGAGCCGGAGGACGTGGCGAGTGCGTTGTTCACGACGACGCCGGACCTGACCGCGGAGTATCCGGCCCTGGCGGCCCGTCTGATGGGCTGGGGCGATGTGGCCCTGCTCTGCGGTCACGAGATGGCGGTCCCGGGCGGCCTGGATCGCTGCGTGCGCATTCTGCTGCACTGGAACACGACCCTGCCCGCCTCCGGGATCGAACACGTCTACATTCACGGCGCGGCCGACCTGAGGCCGGATCGCGGCGAACTCGAGGAGTTGCGCCGGCAGGTCGACATCGGCACGGACCGGCGTCCGAGTTGATCAGCGGAGCCGGCGCAGAGTCAGCAGGCGGAAGTCCATCGCCTGTTCGCCGGGGATCTCGAGCGCCTGGAGGGTGAGCGTTCCGCTGCCCGCCCTGAGTTCGATCGTACCGAGGACCATGGGCCGGAAGTCCTTCACGTACGACTCGATGCGCTCGACGCGGTCGTGTTCCATGCCGATCAGGGGCGGGTCGTGGGCTTCGGTGATCCGGCCGGCGACGGCCTGGTCTCCGAGGCGCAGCTCGACGAGCGAGCCGGTGTCGGCTTCGGCGCAGGTGGCGTAGAGGACGGTCTCGAAGCGGCCGTCGGCCAGCACCTCGACGTCCCACGTGATCACGTCCTCGGTGCTGGTCCAGTTGCTGAAGTAGGAGTCGTTGCGGTAGCGGCTGGAACGGCGGATGCCGCCGCTTGCGATGCCGTCACGGGCGGGCAGACGGGTGTACTCGTGTTCCGGATGGCCGATCGGAAACGGACGGGTGTCGCGTTGGGGAAGTTCGGGCAGTACCTCGGACAGGAATGCCTCACGGAGGGCTGTGAGCCGGGCCGCCGCGCGGGGCTGCTCCCTGACGATGTCGGTTTGCTGGCCCGGATCGGAGGCCATGTCGAACAGTTGGCCTTCATGGTCGAGACGGTAGCGCTGGCCGCGGATGCTCGTCCGCCCGCGCCAGTGGTTCACGAGATGGCGATCGGGCCAGGCGACGGACTCCGGTTCTGCGACGACCAGCGGCTTCAGGCTGAGGCCGTCGACGGGGTGGGCCGTATCGTGGGCGATCCCGGCCAGGTCGGCGAGGGTGGGCAGCAGGTCGATCGCGCCGGCGATCCGATCGACCGTGGCGCCTGCTTCGATGGACCGGGGCCAGCGAATGAACAGGGGAGAACGGACGCCGCCTTCGTCGGTCGAGCCCTTTCGCCCCTTCAACCCGTCGTTCCAGCGCCAACCGTTGGGACCGTTGTCCGTGAGGTAGACGACGATCGTGTTGTCTGCGAGGTCCAGCGCCGCGAGGCGTGAAGTGACCCGTCCGACGTTCCAGTCGATGTTCTCGGTCATCGCCAGGGCGGCCCGGGTGTGAGCGAGGCTTTCCTTCTCGGGATCGCGGTGGCGCTGGGAGATGGGATTGCCCGCGAAACGGTCCCACCAGCGGTCGGGCGCCTGCATCGGGCTGTGCGGCGTGTTGTAGGCGACCCAAACGAAGAAGGGCTCCGTTCGGTGATTCTCGATGAAGCGGATCGCGCGCTCCGTGAAGTCGTCCGTGACGTAGCCGTTCCCCTGCACGAGGCGGCCGTTGTGGTCCAGGGGAGGGTCGAAGTAGTTGCCCCAGTGGCCCGAAGTGAAGCCGTAGAACTCGTCGAATCCCCGCGCGTTCGGGTGGTAGGGCGGTTGCGACCCGTTGTGCCACTTGCCGAAGGCGGCGGTGGCGTAGCCGGCGTTGCGAAAGATCTCGGCGAGGGTCGTCTCGTCGAGGTCGATCCGCTCGCCGCCGGCGGTCGTTGCGTAGACCCCGGAGCGGAGGTGGTGGCGGCCGGTGAGCAGCTCGGCGCGTGTTGGCGAGCAGACGGGACTGACGAAGAAGTGGGTGAAGGCGGCGCCCTCGCGGGCCAGAGCGTCGATGTTCGGTGTGCGGACGCTCGCGTTGCCGTTGACGCTCAGATCGCCCCAGCCCTGGTCGTCGGCGAGGAACAGGACGACGTTCGGGCGGGGCGGCGACTCAGGCGCTACGCATGCTCCGGTCAGCGCGGCGAGGAGCAGGGCCGTGGGTACGCCGCGCATGGCTCGTTTCTATCGTGCGGGGGCTAAACATGACTAGAATGGTCATCTTTTTGCGCATCAACCCGAACCGACGACAGTCGCCCCGACACAGACCGGAGGAACCATGACGCTCAGAATCAACGACGAGGCGCCGAACTTCACCGCGCAGACCACGGAGGGAGAGATCGACTTCCACGAGTGGATCGGTGAAAGCTGGTGCGTTCTGTTCTCGCATCCCAAGGACTTCACCCCGGTGTGCACGACGGAGCTGGGCACGGTGGCGGGTCTCAAGGGCGAGTTCGACCGGCGCGACTGCAAGGTGGTCGGCATCAGCGTCGACGGCGTCTCGGATCACGAGGCCTGGTCGAAGGACATCGAGGCGTCCCAGGGGAACGCCGTGAACTATCCGCTGATCGGCGATCCGACGCTTGCGATCGTCAAGCAGTACGACATGCTGCCCGCGGACTCCGGCGACACTTCGCAAGGACGCACGCCGATGGACAACGCGACTGCTCGATCGGTGTTCATCATCGGCCCGGACAAGCGGATCAAGGCGACTCTGACCTACCCGATGAGCACCGGCCGCAACTTTGCGGAGATCCTTCGCGTGGTCGACTCGGTGCAGTTGACCGCGAAGGAGCAGGTGGCGACGCCGGCAAACTGGGAGCAGGGCGACGACGTGATCATCCTGCCGGCCGTTTCGGACGAGGCGGCCAGGGCGAAGTACCCGCAGGGCTGGCAGCAACCGCTGCCGTACATCCGGGTGATCCCGCAGCCGTAGCGGCGCAGGTCCAGGTCTGGCGTTCCGGGGCTGCTAGTCCGCGGCGTCGGCCCGGGCGCCGCCCCGGCA
The DNA here is from genome assembly GCA_951813015.1 of uncultured Thermoanaerobaculia bacterium. Taxonomy (GTDB): domain Bacteria; phylum Acidobacteriota; class Thermoanaerobaculia; order Multivoradales; family Multivoraceae; genus Multivorans. The sequence goes on from CATOTG010000008.1 coordinate 391,446, forward strand.
GTCAGGGGAGAGGCTCCGGTTCTCGCCCCGTGCCCGCCATTCGGCAGGGGTCAATGCGTCGATCGCCAGAGCGTGGACCGGGCCCGCCAGTTCCTCGGCCAGGGCGCTGTGGACGACGCGGTGCCTGCGAAGCCGGGTTGCGCCCTCGAACCGGCTGCTGACCACGACGACCCGGAAGTGGGTCTCGGCCTTGGGCGGTACGTTGTGCATGCGGCTCTCGTTGAGGACCTGGAGTACCTCGGCGCCGGTCGCCTCCATCAGCTTGGCGTGGATCGCCCGTTCGAGAGCGGTGCCGCGCACCATTCCTCTTCCTGAAGCTCTGTTCGTCGCGAGTGGACGGCCGATTCCGGTCATCGGCCAAGCATAGCGTCACCGACCGACCTCTCGGATGCGCGCGCCCCACGGACGGAGGAGCAGGCCCGCATGACCAGAGCATAGCGCCGCCGACCGACCTCTCGGATGCGCGTGCTACGGTCCCGTCAATGGTCGCGGAGCGTCGTTCACCCAAGGGTCTGCGTGCTCCCGGGTTGTCTGGGTCTTTTGGTCCTGATCGGCGTGGTCGTCGGCGGCCTGGTGTTCTTCGGCGTTCGAACGGCCCGGAACCGCCACCCGATGCCTTGCGCTGGAGGGCAGGAATGAGGTCGGGTTCAGGACGGGCAGTTCCGGGAGTGTTGATCGCGGCATTCCTTCTGGGCTCTTCACTGGTTGCTGCACCGATCCTTGGTCAGGACGGAGATTCCGCCAACTACCGGCTGACGTTTCAGGGCACGTGGACACGGAGTGTCACGCCCGGCGGAGTCCCGGGCAGCGCTCACTTCTCGCCCTTGATCGGTGCTGTTCACAATGGCCGGACGAGCTTCTGGATCCCTGGCGGGCGAGCTTCCCGTCAGATCGAGAGGGTGGCGGAACTCGGGATTCAGTCGAGCCTCAGAACGCTGATGACACGCGATCCGCATGTTCTGGCCGTGCTTGAGAAGGACCTTCCGAGGGGCGGCAGGGCGTCGACCACGATCGAGTTCCAGGCGGCCAGGGACTCGTCCCTGGTCACGTTGGTCACGATGATTGCGCCTAGTCCGGACTGGTTCGTGGGTGTTTCCGGGCTTTCGTTGCTCGACGAAGAGGGGGATTGGCTCAGCAGCCTTCATGTCGAGCTGTTCCCCTACGACGCCGGCACGGAGGAGGGCGCCGAGTTCTCGCTCGACAACCCGCCGACCGTGCCGCAGGGCACGATCACCAGCATCCGGGGAACAGGGAAGTTCACCGAGCGACCGATCGCCACTCTGACGTTTGAACGGTTCGAGCCTGATCCGGACGATGGGGATGGTCCGGGGGACTCGGAGGAGCCGGAACCACGCTTCGTCGGCGACGTGGCCGCGGCGCCAGCCGGCGACTCCGCCATCTCCGTGTTCTGGAAGGGAAAGTGGGCCGACGGGGAGCGGGGAGTTCTGAGCGTAGAGGCGCGCAGCCGGAAGGCCGACTGGACCCCGCTTGTGACCGCTGACGCCCGTGCCGGTCAGGTGCGCATCGACGGCCTCGAGACCGGGGCGCCGTACACGTTCCGGATAGGCAGTGGAAGCGCGGACGGCGGTTTCGAGTACTCGGAACAGGTCAGCGCGACGACCGGCGCCTTTGGCGATGCGTGTCGCGCCGGCGAGGAGTTCCTCTGCCTGCGGGGAGGCCGCTTCGAGGTTCAGGTCCACTGGAAGAACAATGATCGAGCGGGCGACTACGGGGTCGGCCGCAGCGTTCCGGTCGACGTCTCCGATGAGTCCGGACTGTTCTGGTTCTTCAATCCGGACAACGTCGAGCTCGTGGTCAAGGTCCTCGACGGCCGTGCGATCGACGACCACCACTGGGTGTTCTACGGTGCGCTCTCCGACGTCGAGTACTGGGTCACGGTGCAAGACGTTGCGGCAGGCGTCAGGCGCACGTACCACAACGAGCAGGGCCGGATTTGCGGTCAGAACGACACGAAGGCGTTCCCCGAGAGTGGCGTTTCCGCTGTTGCGGCCACGGCTGTCGAACGCGGTTCGACGGGTTCAGCCGGCGTGGATCTGCTTCGGATCGAGGCACTCCCTATCGGGCCGACCGCGGTCGGCCTGCGGGTCGATGGCGACGGCTACTGCGAACCGGGCCCGGAACGCCTGTGCGTCCAGGACAACCGGTTCTCGCTCGAGGTCCGGTTCAGCGACCCCAACGAGTCGACTCCGGGTGTCGACCCGGAGAAGGCAGCGACGGTCGTCGACTCGTTGACGACGGCGGAGACGGGCTTCTTCTGGTTCTTCACCCCGTCGAACATCGAGCTGGCGGCGAAAGTGCTCGACGGCCGGGCGAACAACGGTCACTTCTGGCTGCTCTACGGTGGCGTCTCGGATGTCGAGTACACGCTGACGGTCACCGATACCGCAACCGGCCTCACCGAGAACTACACGAACGAGCAGGGAAGCATCTGCGGAATGGTCGACACGGAGACCTTCTAGGAGTTTCGTTCGGCAGAAGCGTGACTGGTGCGCTCAGACTGAAGCCGCGGAGTTCTCCCCCTTAGGCCACGATCCGCCTCAGGTCCGCTTCCCGGTCGAGCAACGATTCCAGGAGCGCAAACTGCACGCGACAGCGCTCGAGGTTCTGTTCCGGGCGCTCGACGCGGAAGTAGACGTCTCCTTCCAGGTAATCCGTGAGGAACCGTACCGCCTGCTCGAGAGTCAGCACCAGGGCGCCGTCGACGAGGCTTCGGCGCTCGTCGGGGGTCAGGAAACGGGCGCCGTCGAGATAGCCGGAGGCAAGGGCGCCGAACAGTTCCAGGTCGACCTCGACCGTTTCCGGATCGCGGGCATCTTCGTCGGTCCGATGGGCCATCGACCGCGCCATGTCGCCGAAATCGAAGGCGGCCAGACCGGGCATCGCGGTATCCAGGTCGACGACGCAGAGCGCTTCGCCGTTCTGCCGGTCGAAGAGGACGTTGCTGATCTTGCAGTCGTTGTGAACGGTGCGCCTGGGCAGCCCTCGGGCTGCGGCTTCGATCAACCGGTCGGCCAGGCCTCGATGCGTGGCGGCGGCCTGGACTTCGGCCTGGGCCTGCTTGCCGCGGACCGCGCCGGCCGCCTTGGCGGCCAGCACACGGTCCAGAGCCTCGAAACGGCTGACCGTGTCGTGAAAGCGGGGAATCGTCTCGAACAGGGGCGGTGGCGGCAAGTCGGCGAGCATGCCCTGGAAGCGCCCGAATGCCCGCGCTGCCCGAAAGACCTGATCGGCCGACGAGGCGGCGACCCGGGTCGTTGTGTCTTCGATGAACTCGTACATCCTCCACCAGCCGTCGGCGCCGTACCCGTCCTTCTTTCTGCCGCTTCCTGCGGAGGCGCTCTTGCTCCTGCCGCTTCCTGCGGAAGCGTCCTTGATCTCGATGAAGGAGCGACCGGTGTCGGCCGGAATCAGGGTCAGCCGGCGCCGCCGGTTTCCGGGACCGAGCCTCTCGGCGAGGTGTCGGGTGATCCGCTCGACGTTCTCCATCAGCCGGCGCGGATTGGCGAAGACGCGTTCGTTGATCCGTTGCAGCAGTCCCCGCCGCCCGTCGCGGCTGGTGATGACGTAGGAGTCGTTGATGTGGCCGCTCTTCAGCTCAACGGCGGCGGTGGACTCGCCGTCGAGCTGGAAGCGGGCGGCGGTTCGCAGGACCCTCTCCTGTTCAGGCGGTCGTCGCTTCGCCGTCATGGTGGAGAGTGCGGAGAGCAAGAGATTGCAAGAAGATATCCGACTACTGCCGGGGTGGACGTGATCGAAGCGCGAATCAGTCATCTCGCCTACGCCGCCGAGATTGCCGCGGCCATGCTGCAGCGCCAGCAGGCGGCCGCCGTGGTTGCCGCGCGGGCCCAGATCGTCGACGGCGCGGTCGGGATGGTGGAGCAGGCGCTCAACATGCTGAGCGAGAAAGATGTCGTCCATCTCGACGACGAGCGCAAGGCGGCGATGGTCAGCAACCTGTTGGCCGTCCTCTGCAGCGACCGGCATACGCAGCCGGTCGTGAACACCGGCACGCTCTATCCGTAAGCGAAGGGGTGATTGGTGGCGGCTCCGCGCAAGGCGTTTCTGCTGCGGCTCGACGCGCGCGTCTACGAGGAGCTCCGGCGCCTCGCGGCGGCGGAACTCCGGAGTGTGAATGGGCAGATCGAGTACATGATCCGCCAGGCGCTTCAGGAAAGGGGAAGAAGTGCTGGCGCTTCTGGTGTTGGTCAGGGTACGCACGCAGCCCCTGAAGGAGAACGGAGCGAAACACCAGAGGGTGGTTGATCGTCTTCACACTGGTACACTTGCGCGTCGTCGGCCGTGAGATGATCCGCAACCCCGCTGAGAGGCGCCTCCAGCGGAGGGGTTGGTCTGCAGGCTGAAGGCTCGCCGAGAGAACACACGCCGCCGCGGCCGAATCGAACTTCCGGAGAACGAAGCATGGCAGTTGCTCCCGTCAAGGACACAGGAAAACCGATCGAGGCGAGGTACGCCTCGATCCGTCAGTTGCTGGAACTGGGGAAGGCGAAGACCTATCTCCTGGGCGACGAAATCCAGGACATGATGCCGGCCGACATGGTCGGGGTGGATGGCGAGATCCGCGAGCTCCATGACCGGCTCCGGGAACTCCGGGTGGGAGTCATCCGGCGTCCCGGCTGGTACGTGGCCAACCTCGACGAGACGGTGACCCTCGAGATCGACAAGGCGGACGACGATCCGGCGACGCCGACGGTCAGCGAGCCGGTCAACACGAGCGATCCGGTGCGGATGTACCTGCGCGAGATGAGCACCGTGCCGCTGCTTGACCGCGACGGCGAGGTCGAGATCGCGCGGGCGCTCGAGGACGGCGAGTGGCTGATCTTCCAGGCGATGGCCGGCAATCCCGATCTGATGACCCGGCTGCTGGCGTTGACCGAACTGGCGGACCGCAAGAACGCGAAGCCGCTGTCGCAGTTGGTCGAGATCGATCATCCGCTGTCGTTGCTCGACGAGAACGGGCTGAAGCGGATCGCCAAGCGGGTCGGCGTGTTCGAGAAGATGGAGGAGCTGGAACAGCAGCTCGAGAAGACGCGCCGCAAGCGGAAGCGCTACAGCCCCCGCGGCGACCGCTACCAGGAGATCGGGCGGGATATCGACCGGCTCGAGGAGAAGGTGTCGTCGCTGATCGTGGAACTGGCTTTCACCGGTCCGGACCGCAACCGGGTGGTCGACCTGGTCAAGCTGATCGACAACCGCTTCCGGCGCAGCGAGCGCGACATCAGCCGCGCCCAGGTGGCGCTCGAGCGCGAAAGCAACGAGGAGCTCAAGGCGTTGCATCGCCGGCGCATCCAGAAGTACCGCGAAGCGGTGCGAGGGCTCGAGGCCCGCTATTCGATCACCCAGGGCGAACTGCGCGCTCTGGTCGCGAAGGTCAAGCGGGGCGAGGCGTTGAGTGAGCGTGCCAAGGAGCAGCTCATCATGTCGAACCTGCGCCTGGTCGTCTCGATCGCCAAGAAGTACACGAACCGCGGCCTCCAGTTCCTGGATCTGATCCAGGAGGGCAACATCGGCCTGATGAAGGCGGTGGAGAAGTTCGAGTACCGCCGCGGCTACAAGTTCTCGACCTACGCGACCTGGTGGATTCGTCAGGCTGTTGCGCGGGCGATCGCCGATCAGTCGCGGACGATCCGCATTCCGGTCCACATGATCGAGAACATCAACAAGCTGACCCGCACGTCGCGATCCCTGGTGCAGGAGCTGGGGCGCGAACCGACGGCCGAGGAGATCGGCGAGCATATGGACCTGCCCGCCTCCAAGGTGCGCAAGATCATGAAGATCGCCCAGGCGCCTGTTTCCCTGGAGACGCCGGTGGGCGAGGAAGAGGACTCCCATCTCGGCGACTTCATCGAGGACAAGAACTCGCCGTCGCCGGTGGACGAAGTCATCTCCGCCAACCTGCGCGAGCAGACGGGCAACGTCCTGCGTTCGCTTTCGCCGCGGGAGGAGCTGGTGCTGAGGATGCGCTTCGGTGTCGGCGAAGGTTCCGAGCACACGCTGGAAGAGGTCGGGAAGTCGTTCAACGTGACCCGGGAACGCATCCGGCAGATCGAGTCGAAGGCGCTGCGCAAGCTCCGGCATCCGGACTGGGCCCAGAAGCTCCGTCCGTTCCTGGACGAAGGCGCCTAGTTCCGTTCGAACCGGCTCGACCCAGACTGAACAGTGCGGGTACGCACCGGCGCCAGCGGGTTCTCCTACCCGGCGTGGACGGGACCCTTCTACCCGTCCGGGACGAAGCGGCCTGACATGCTCGCCTTCTATGCTTCCCGACTCGGTGCGGTGGAGATCAACAACACGTTCTACCGCATGCCGAAGACGGACCTGCTCGAGCGGTGGCGCGATGCGGCGCCAGGGAGCTTCCGTTTCGCGCTGAAGGCGTCGCGCCGGATCACCCATCACCAGCGCCTGCGGGACGCCGGGGATTCGGTCGACTACCTGTTTCGCGTCGCGGGGGCGCTGGGCGAGCGTCTTGGTCCCTTCCTCTTCCAGTTGCCGCCGTACCTCAGGCGCGATGTCGACCGGCTGTCGAGCTTCCTGGAGGTCCTTCCCGACGGGATGCGCGCCGCGTTCGAGTTCCGCCATGCGAGTTGGTTCGAGGACGATGTGTTCGCATTGCTCGAGGGTGCCGGCGCCGCGTTGTGCATTGCCGATGCCGGTGGCGACCACGACGCCCCGGTCGTGTCCACCGCCGATTTCGGCTATCTGCGGCTTCGCCGCGAGGACTACGACGAGGCCGCGCTTCGCTCCTGGGCCGACCGGATTCGCCTGCAACCCTGGCGCGAGGCTTACGTTTTCTTCAAGCACGAAGACGAAGGGGCGGGGCCGCGGATGGCGGCGCAGTTCGAGACCCTGCTCACGGATTCCTGAACCACTGCACGCGAACCCCAGGCGATGAACATCGACATCTCCTATCGGCGCATCCTGGCGCTGACCGCGCCGGTCGTCATCACCCAGATGACCCATACGGCGATGGGGTTGATCGATGCGATGATGGTCGGCCGTCTGGGGGTCGTCGCCCTGGCCGGGGTCGGCCTGGGCGCGATCATCTCCTGGTGGCTGCTCGGCTTCTTCGTCGGCCTTCTCCAGGGCGTGAACACGTTCGTCGCCCAGTTCTTCGGCGCCGGCAAGAAGGATCGGGTCGGCGTTGCCTTCTGGCAGGGTCTCTACCTGGCCGCCGGCGCCGGCGTGGCCGTCCTGCTCGTCGCGCCGCTTTCCGGCTGGGCGTTCCGCGTGATGGGGTCGTCGGCGGAAGTCCAGGCGATCGCCACGGAATACACCGAGGTGCGGCTGGGCGCCGCGGTCGGGCTGATGATCTTCCTCGTCGCGGAGAACTACTACCGAGGACTTGGACGCACCGACGTCCCCATGTTCGCGGGGCTGATTCAGTTGGCCCTGAACTGCGGTCTGAACTACCTGCTCATCTTCGGCGTCTGGGGGTTCCCGGAGCTGGGCGCCGCGGGCACCGCGGTGGGAACGGTCGTCGCCCAGTTTCTGGTCGCGCTGGGCCTGCTGGCCGGAGTGCTCGCGACGAAGATCGGGCGCGACTACGGCGCGACCCGCCCTCGGCCGCCGGAGGCGGCCCTGCTCGGCTCGATGCTCCGCGTCAGCCTGCCGATAGGCGTCCAGGTGTTCATGGAGATGGGCGGGATCAGTGTCTTCACGGCCCTCGTGGCGAACCTGGGCGACGCGGAGATGGCGGCGACGAACGCCGTGATTCACGCCTGGTCCGTCTCCTTCATGCTTGCTGTCGCGCTGGCTGTCGGCTGCACGACGCTGGTCGGGCAGTGCCTGGGCGCCAGACAGCTCGACGACGTGCGCGTCGTGGTGGGTCGTGTGATGTGGTTGGGCTACGGGGCGATGGCGATCATGGCTGTCGTCTACGTCGGGTTCCCCGGTTGGCTCATGCAGCTGTTCGCGCGGGAGGCCGGCGATCTCGCCGCGCTCCTGCCGTATGCCCGGCCGCTGTTTCTCATCGCCACCCTGTGCCTGATCTTCGAGCTGCCGTTCAACATCTACTCCGGCGCGCTTCGGGGCGCTGGCGACACGACCTACCCGATGGTGGTCCACATCGGCGTGGCCTGGCTCGTCTTCGTGCCGCTCGTGTTCTTCGCCACGCGGAACTGGGGCCTGGTTGGCGCCTGGAGTTGCTTCATCGTCCATGTAGGGCTGCTCGCAGGCCTGCTCGCCGTCCGGGTGCGCGGCCGGACCTGGATTGAACGCGGCGCCTCTCTGCTCGACGCGGAGCGGTCGGGCGGCAGCGCAACGGCGAGCGTGTCCGAGATGGACGATCTCCGATCCTCGCCGGCTCTCTGAGCCGCGCGACGCCGAGGCGGAGGCGAGGGCCGCGACGTCCTGGACGCAGCAGGCCTTGAAGTCGTTCCAATCAGGGCCTTCAGGCCTCTCGTAACCGCGGCAGGCAGCGCACCAGGAACTTGCGCGGCAGAAACCGCGTGCGCAGGCTTGCGGGCCTGCCGCGTCAGGGCCGGCAACCCTCCGGGAACGCCTCCGCATCGGTGATCGCCGGCGCCGCCACACCGGGGTCGTTCCGGTACTCCCTCACCGCCTCCGTCACCGTGTCCGTCACGCGAATCACGTACCCGAGGTCCGTCGTCGAGGCGCCGTAGATCCATACGTGATCGTTCACGGCACAGCCGTCCAGTACCTTGATCAGAATCTCCGGGTTGTCCGGCGCGAAGAACCAGAACAGCCCGGAGTCGTCTTCCGCCAGTTCGGAAACGTTCGCGGTTCCCGTGCGTTCGTCCCCGGTTTGCCAGGTTGCCCGAACCTGGTAGCGGGAGTCCTGGAGGCACAGCGTGTTCCGGTCCGCGACGCAACTGCTTTCTTCCTCACTCCCGGGGCCCTGGTCGTCGCCGTCGTCCGACCCGTCGTCGCCGTCGTCCGACCCGTCGTCGTCGCCGTCCGACCCGTCGTCGCCGTCGTCCGACCCGTCGTCGCCATCCCCCGGATCGTCGCCGGCGTCGGGATCGTCGTCCTCGATCAACAGGAAGACCGCGCTGACCGCGCCCCAGTTGCCGTCCGCGTCTCTCGCTCGCACGAAGACGGTGTGCCGCCCTCCGGCAAGATCCGAAGTGTCGATGGTCGCGGTGACCTGTTCCAGGCCGCTGTCGAAGGCGCCGTCGGCGGCGGAGATCAAGTGACGCTTCGTTCCCCTGATCCAGTGGGGGACATCGATGGAGTACTCACCCTCGGCGATGGTCTGAGTGAACTCCAGGCCGTTGCCGTGCCGGTAGCGGGTGTCGTCGAAGGTCGCGGACAGCGTGACGGGTGAACCCGCGGCGACAGCGCTCGCCGAGGCGCCGCCACTCAGACTCAGGTCTCGAACGTCGGGGCCTGCCGGGGTCCGGTACGGCGTCCGTGCCGCCTTGAAGGCATAGAGCAGCGATTCCAGGTTGGGTTCGAGGATCGAACGCTCGAAGCCGCCGCAGTCCTGAAAGAACGTTGTTCCCAGTTCGTAGAGGAAGGAGGCGACTCCGAGTTCGCCGTAGGCGTGGTCGAGGGTCGTACCGGTTGCGGGATAGAGCCCGACTCCCTGCATCGGAAGGTAGCCGTTGAAGAAGGCGAGCTTGCGGCCGAACGTCTGCAGCGCGGTCTCGTTCGGGGCGGGTTTGTCGATGTGTCCCCACGGCCACAGGATGAGGCGGCCGTGGCTGTGGATGTCCAGATAGACGCCGCTCGTTCCAGGCGAAGCCCGGTCGGTGTCCGCCGGCCCCCGTCTGTCGGGAAAGAGTCTCCGCATGTAACGCGCGACGGTCTTCGTCTCAGGTTCCGAAGCGGGACCGGGCCCGCGGTAGATCTCCGAGCATTGGCTGTCGCTCGATCCGCCGGGGTGGCGCCAGCCGAAGGCGAAGTTGCGGTTCAGGTCGACGCCCGGAGTACCAAGGGGACAGTGGTCCGTGTTGTGGTTCTTTCTCCACAGGATTCCTTCTTCGGCGCGTTTCCTTCCGTCCGGATTCGCCTGCAGGACGAGGTGAACCTCCTGATGGTCCAGCAGCCAGTTCACGTCCGCGTCCGTTTCGTAGGAGTCGACGAGGCGCTCTGCGAAGCGGAGGCCGAGTTCGGCGGTCGTGTACTCGCGCGCGTGAATCGCGGTCGTGATCAGGAGAACCGGCTTCGCACCCGCGGTTTCCTTGTTCGTCAGCTTCAGCACCAACACGTCGTAGCCTTCGGCTGCGTTCTGCGCCTTTTTCCAGGACCTGCCGATCCGGGTCCACGTCGCGAGCATCGGGTGCCGGTCGGCGATCGCACGGGCGCTGGCATGGGTTTCCTCGACCGTGCGGTAGCAGGGAAAGCCGGCGATCGTTCCCTGGGGGACCGCGATGGGCAGTTCGGACGGCACGACGAACGGGACGTAGGAATCGTCCTCGACGACCCGCAGTCCAGCCCGGCGGGCGGCTTCGATGTCCTCCTCGGTGGCCCGGATGACGATGTAGCCCTTCTCGTACTCCGATTCGAGCGCTTCCAGCGAGATGACCGCCCTGGCGGCGATCAGCGGATCGTTGAACCAGGCGCGGACGATGCGCGTGTCGCCGGGCTCGTCGGCAGGCTGTCCCCAGGCCCATCCCGTCGCCAGGAGGACTGCCGAGAGGAGACCGATTCCCGTCCGGGCGCGCATCTGCCTGGTCAGGGGCGGCAGGGCGTCGCCGAGCTCCGGTTTCCGGATCATCCGACAGCGATTCGATCACAGGCGGCCGCCGACATGCTCGGGGCGGCCTTTGGGGTCGAACCGCCCTCCGCTTTGTGGCTATGATCACCGGCGGGCCGACGGTCCCAACGCCCCCACGGCCCCCACGGCCCCCACAGCCCCCACGAACCACAGACTCGACAGAGAGGACGGAATCCGAGATGGCTTTCCCCGCCGTGCTGAAGCGGCGATCCTTCGGTCAGACCCAGCGTCAGGACGCCTGGTGGCTGCAACCGGGCGCAGTTGTCGCGGGTCTTGGTCTCGCGAGCGTGTACGCGACCTGGGCGGCGCTTCAGGCCGACCACTACGTGTACGGCGGCTACCTGTCGCCGCTGTACTCCCCCGAGGTCTTCGGCCTCTCGCACCATGCCTGGTTCGAGGGCTTCCCGAGCTGGTGGCCGAGTTTCGTTCCCCAGTCGCCGGCGCTGTTCATCCTGATCCTGCCGCTGGGATTCCGCGCCACCTGCTACTACTACCGGGGCGCGTACTACAAGGCGTTCTGGGCCGATCCGCCGGCCTGCGGGGTCGGCGAGCCGCGCAACGCCTACCGGGGCGAGAACTCGTTTCCGCTGATCGTCCAGAACATCCATCGGTACTTCCTGTACGCGATGATGGCCTGGATCTTCGTCTTCTTCCCGATTGACGTGTACCGGGCGTTCGAGTTCGAGACGGCGTCCGGCGGCCACGCCTTCGGCATCGGCGTCGGCAGCTTCGTCCTGCTGATCAACTGGCTGCTGCTCGGCGGCTACGCGTTGGGCTGCCACTCGCTGCGCCACGTGGTCGGCGGCGTTCGCAACGTGATGGCGGGTCGGCCGTTCCAGAGCGCCTGCTATCGCTGCGTCTCCTGCCTGAACCGCCGGCACATGGCCTGGGCCTGGTGCAGCCTGATCTGGGTCACCTTCTCCGACATCTACGTTCGGCTCTGCTCGATGGGCATCTGGACCGACCTGAGATTCGTCTGATGGAGCAGACCCCCTACGAATACGACGTGCTGGTGATCGGCGCGGGCGGCGCCGGACTGCGCGCCGCGATCGAAGTGTCGGCCGCGGGGGCTTCCTGCGGCGTGATCTGCAAGTCGCTGTTGGGCAAGGCGCACACGGTGATGGCCGAGGGCGGCATGGCGGCCGCGATCGGCAATGTGGACGAGCGCGACGACTGGAAGGTCCACGTGACGGACACCCTGCGCGGCGGCCAGTACCTGAGCAACCCGAAGATGGCCGAGATCCACGCCCGGGAGGCTCCGGCACGGGCGCTGGAGCTGGAGGCCTGGGGAGCGCTGTTCGACCGGACGAAGGACGGCCGCATCCTGCAGCGGAACTTCGGCGGCCACCGCTATCCGCGGCTCGCGCATGTCGGCGACCGGACCGGGCTGGAGATGATCCGCACCCTGCAGGATCACGGCATCCACCACGGCATCGACTTTCACATGGAGTACACCGTGTTCCGGCTGCTGCTCGACGACGGCCGGGTCGCCGGCGCGCTGGCATACGACCGCGAGCGGGGCCGGTTCCGGGTCTACCGAGCGAAGGCGGTCGTGCTCGCCACGGGCGGTATCGGCCGCGCCTTCAAGATCACCAGCAACAGTTGGGAGTACACGGGCGACGGCCATACGCTGGCCTACGACGCGGGCGCCGACCTGATCGACATGGAGTTCGTCCAGTTCCACCCGACCGGCATGGTGTGGCCGCCGAGCGTGCGCGGCATCCTGGTGACCGAGGGTGTGCGCGGCGAGGGCGGCATCCTGCTGAACTCGGACGGCGAACGGTTCCTGTTCGACGAGATCCCGGCTCTGTACAAGGATCAGACCGCGGACAGCGCCGAGGAGGGCTGGCGCTACGTGGTCGGCGACCGGGACGCGCGGCGTCCGCCGGAGCTTTTGACCCGGGATCACGTCGCCCGTTGCATCGTGAACCAGATCAAGTCCGGCAAGGGCTCCCCTCACGGGGGCGTGTACCTCGACATCGCCTGGATCAAGGAGAAGATCAGCAACTCCGAGGACCACATCAGGAAGAAGCTGCCGTCGATGTACCACCAGTTCAAGGAGCTGGCCGGTCTCGACATCACGAAGGAAAGGATGGAGGTCGGGCCGACGACGCACTACGTGATGGGCGGCGTTCGGGTCGATGCCGAAAGCCAGATGTCGACCGTCCCCGGCCTCTACGCCGCCGGCGAGTGCGCCGCGGGGCTTCACGGCGCGAACCGGCTGGGCGGCAACTCGCTGTCCGACCTGCTCGTGTTCGGGCAGCGGGCCGGCGCGTATGCGGCCGCGTTTGCCAAGGAGCATGGCGATGTCCGGCTCGACCAGGCGTCGGCCGACGCGGGGATCAGGGAGGCTCTCCAGCCGCTCGAGCGGGAGCGTGGCGAAGGGCCGTACCAGATCCAGTACGAGCTCCAGGACCTGATGCAGGAGAAGGTCGGCATCGTCCGCGTCGAGTCCGAACTCGAGCAAGCGGTGGAGGAGATCGACCGTCTGTCTGAACGAGCGAAGGCCGTGTCGGCGCCCGGCAACCGCGAGTACAACCCCGGTTGGCACACGGCCCTCGACCTTCACAACCTGCTCGTCGTCTCCGAGGCGGTGGCGAGGGCCGGCCTGTTGCGCCGCGAGAGCCGCGGTGCGCAGTTCCGTGACGACTACCCGCAGAAGGAAGAACATTTCGGCAAGGTGAACATCCGGGTCGCCAGGGGAGCGGACAAGGAGATGGTTGTGGAGGAGATTCCGGTGGAACCGATGAGCGACGAACTGACCAGACTGGTCGAGGAGATGGGCTGAGATGGCCGCGACACGGTTCAGGATCTGGCGCCAGGAGGGCGCCGAAGGTGAAGGCGGCTACCGGGACTACACGACGGAGGTCACCGAGGGCATGGTCGTGCTGGACGCGGTCCACCAGATCCAGGCGGAGTCGGCGAACGACCTCGCCGTGCGCTGGAATTGCAAGGCCGGCAAGTGCGGCTCCTGCTCCGCGGAAGTCAACGGCAACCCCCGCCTCATGTGCATGACGCGGATGAGCGACCTGCCGACGGACCGCCCGGTGACCGTTGAACCGATGCGGGCGTTCCCGGTCATCCGGGACCTCGTCTGCGACGTGTCCTGGAACTACGAGGTCAAGAAGAAGATCCAGCCCTTCGAGCCCCGGCCGCCTGATGCCGAGGACGGGACCTGGCGGATTGCCCAGGAGGATGTCGAGCGGGTGCAGGAGTTCCGCAAGTGCATCGAGTGCTTCCTGTGCCAGGACGTCTGCCACGTGCTCCGCGACCACCACCTCCACGACGAGTTCGTCGGGCCCCGCTTCTTCGTCTACAACGCGGCACTGGAGATGCACCCGCTCGACACCGGCGACCGGTTGTCGGCGCTCAAGCAGGACGAGGGCATCGGGTACTGCAACATCACGAAGTGCTGCACGAAGGTCTGCCCCGAGCACATCACGATCACCGACAACGCGATCATCCCGCTCAAGGAACGGGTCGTGTCGGAGTTCTACGACCCGCTGAAGAAGCTCTTCCGCGTGTTCTCGGGCGGCTCCGCGGCGTAGGCGGCCGCCCGGTCACGGGCGGCCCGGTCGCCCTCAGGGCCGTTCCAAAGTCGGGAACTTCGGTGACCGATATGAGGAAACCACTCCGGAATCGGCAACTGCGCGCCGGCACGGCTCTCGACCCTCAGGGAATGAAGGCCTCCCGCCCGCGCCCAGCATGGAGCGCCGGACTTTGGAATGGTCCTGCCGGTCGCCCTACAGTTGCTCGAGGGCCGCGCGCGCCACGTCGGCGTTCTCGTCGTTCGGCGCCAGCTCCAGGAACTTGTTCAGGTGTTCGCGGGCCGAGGCCGCGTCGCTGGCGTTCACCGCGAGCATGCCGAGTTCGTAGTGCGCCCTTGGCCGACCGTCTTCATCTGCCGGCGCTGTTTCGAGGTACTTCGTCAGATGCTGCTTGGCCAGGGCGGAGTCGGCGCTGCGGCGGTAGATCACGCCGAGCCGAAAGTGGGCGCGGGGGTGGTTGTCGTCCCAGGCGATGAGCGACTGATCGTAGAGCTTCGCGTTGCCGTAGACCTCTTGCTCGAAGAGCTGGTCGGACTGGTGCTGCACCTGGGCGCCAGCCGTCGGATTCACCGCGATCCAGGCCTTGCCGGCCTCGATGGAAGCCTCCAGTTGCCCTTGCAGGGCAAAGCTGAAGAACCTCATCCGCATCGCCTCGGTGTTCCTCGGGTCGAGTTCCAGCGTCTTCTCCAGCGCCTCCAGGGCCGGTTCCCAGTTCTGGTTGTTGAAGTGGATCGTGCCGATGTTGCGGTAGGCTTGGTAGAGCTTCGGGTTGAGCGAAGCCGCCTCGGTGAACAGCTCGACGGCGCGCTCGTCATCGCTGTCACGCACTGCCTGGACACCTTGGGAGAAGATGCCAGCCGCGATCTCCGTGCCCATGCCGGCTTCGATCGCCCGCTGCTTCGCGTCTTCGACCCGCGGGTCGCCCGCGGCGAGGAAGATGTCGAACGCCATGCCGACGAACTCCGGCGGCAGTTCCTCGAACTCGAGGTACTTGTCCAGCGGCGCCAGCGCTTCCGCGAGCTTGCCCATGCCGTGCAGGATCGCGGCGATCGTCCGGTGGGCCGCGGCGAGAGTGGGATCGAGCTCCACCGCCTTCTGGAACAGCTCCAGGGCACTCTCGGCGTCGCCGCCCTGAATCGCCCGGATGCCGTCGTTGAAGTTGTCGACGGCCTTCTGTTTGGTCATCGTTTCTTCGTCGTAGAGCGTGGCGGTAAACGAACGATCGGGGCCTCCTTCGTTGAGGAGCACCTCATGCTCCTGGTCCGGGTAGCCGTCCATCCGCAACACCACCTTCCACGGTTCTTCCGACGCCGTCAGCCGGATCCTGAGCTTGCCGTTCTTCTTGGTGGCCGCTTCGATCACCTCGCCCTCGGGCGACGTGAAGGTGAGACTCACTGGCCCCACTTCGGCACGGTTCATGTCGACGATCTGAACATTCAGCTCCTTGCGCTGGGCGGCCGCGGAAGAGGCCAGGAGGAGAAGAGCGAGGGGAAGAAGTCGAAGGGCGAGTTTCTGCATGGTCTGGGTCCTCAAAATCGGCCGCCGCACCCGTGGGCCGGCGCTTCACCGGGGAAGAGTGGAGGGATTCCGCGGATTCTAGCGCTTGACGCGGACTTCGCGGGTGGGGGATCGTACGGACCATGAATTCCGACGACTTTCTCGAACTGCTCTCCACTGCCCGCTCGGTTCGCCGCTACAGCCCGGAACCGATCCCCGACGAGGATCTGGCGAAGATCCTCTACGCCGGGAGCCGCGCGCCGTCCGGCACGAACCGCCAGCCCTTCCGCTTCGTCGTCCTGCGTGACGGACCGCGCGCCCGGCGCGCCCGCCGCCTCCTCGGGGAGTCCTTCCGTCGCGGCTGGGCTCGCAAGACGGCGGAGGAAGGCTGGAACACGGGCTCGGCCGCCGATCCGAACTCACCGAAGTCGCGGGTGAACCGCGCGATCCAGCACTACGTGGATCACTTCGAGCGCATCCCGGCGGTCATCATCGCCTGTTACGTCCGCTACCGGCCCTTGACCCACTCCGAGGGCGCGTCCGTCTTCCCGGCGTGCCAGAACCTGTTCCTCATGGCGCGGGCGCTGGGCTACGGCGCCTGCTACAGCGGCTGGCACCACGCGGTGTCGGACGAGCTGCGGGAGATTCTCGAGATCCCCGACAACGTCGAGCTTTCGCTGACGATCACGATCGGCAAGCCCTTGGGACGCCACGGCCCGCTGCGCCGGCGGCCGATCCGCGACACGGTGTTCGACGACGGCTGGGAACAGGGCGCCGAGTGGATCAGCGATCCGCCGGACGCGCGGCTCTCGAAGCGCCGCTGATTCGGCCCTGCTGCGGCAGCGCGTACGCGATCAGGGGAGTGCTCCGTGAGTGCGAGCTTCGTGAACGACTTCGTCCTGAACTACTGGGGCAGCGCATACGCGATCAGGGAGTGCTCCTGGCCACGGTTGCCGACGGGAACGACGATGAACTGCCGGCCTGCCACGGTGTAGGTCATCGGGCCGCCGCCCGGGGTGTCGGGCAGTTCGGTGCGCCAGACTTCTTCGCCCGTCCCTTTGTCGAATGCGTAGAGGAAGCCGGTCGAGGGGCCGCTGGACACGAAGCCGGCGGGCCCTTCCTGGTAGGCACCGGGGACCTGCTCGCTGGTGACGACGAAGACGAGCGTGGCGGTCGCCATCGGCCAGCCGGGCGTCAGGCCGGCGAGCGGCCAGGCGCCGAGCGGGCCGAGGTCGAGGTCGGCCAGGGCCGGGTGGTCGCGCGGACCGTCTCCGACCGGGGTCTGCCACAGGATCTCACCCCGGTTCAGATCGATCGCGGTGAGCCGGCTCCAGGGCGGCTTGACCAGCGGCAGACCCTCGGGCCCGGCGGGGAACGTGAACGCGGGCAGGTAGTCGCGGTCGGAGGGCTGGCGCGCCGTCGGCGGGGTGAGCGCCATCGTGCCGAGACGGGTCTGCGAGGGGACGAACAGGACGCCGCTGTTCGGATCGACCGCGGCGCCGCCCCAGTTTGCGCCACCCGCCTGGCCGGGCAACTGGGCCATCACCCTCCGGCCCTCTCCGGCCAGGGTCGGCGGCGTGAACATCGGGCCGCCCAGGAGCGTCTCGCGGTAGATCGCCTTCGCCTTCGCATTGAGTTCCGGCGTGAAGTCGATCAGGTCGCTCTCGCGTACCCCCTGGCGGTCGAAGGGCGGCGGCCTGGTGGGGAAGGGCTGCATGCTTGCGGTCCATTCCCCGGGAACCAGGCTCTCGGGGACCTTGCGCTCCTCGATCGGCCACACGGGCTTCCCGGTATTGCGGTCGAAGACGTAGGTGAACGCCTGCTTGCTGACCTGGGCCACCGCCTCGATCCGCTTTCCGTCGACCTCGATGTCGAGCAGGATCGGCGCGCACGGAAAGTCGTAGTCCCACAGTCCGTGACGCACCGCCTGGAAGTGCCACTTCTTCTCGCCCGTCGCCGTGTCGATGGCGACCAGGCTCTCGGCGTAGAGGTTGTCGCCGTGGCGGTGGCCGCCGTAGTAGTCGCTCGTCGGCGTGCCGGTACCGAAGTAGACCCAGCCCGTCTCGTCGTCGCAGCTCATCCAGGACCACACGTTCGTGTTGCCCGAGTAGCGCCAGGACTCGTCGTGCCAGGTCTCGGCGCCGGGCTCGTTGCCCTGGGGCACGGTGTGGAAGACCCATTTCTTCTCTCCGGTGCGGATGTCGTAGCCGCGGATGTGGCCGGCCGGCATCTCCTGGGTCAGGGCGAAGTCCATGATCGTCATGCCCATCAGGATGGTGTCGCCGCAGACGATGCCGGGCGAGTTCGCGCCGGTCTCGCGCATCTGGTCCGGTCGGCCGATGTCGCCGCGCATGTCGACCATCCCGGCGTCGCCGAACTCGAGGTCGGGTTTGCCGGTCTTCGCGTCGAGCGAGATGAGCTGATGGGTGCCGGTGACCAGCACGATCCGCTGCATGCCGCGGTGCTCCCAGAACTCGATGCCGCGCTGGGTGAAGCCGCCGTGTGTCGGGATGCCGCGTTCGTAGGCCAACGGATCCCAGGTCCAGAGCTCTTCGCCGGTCGCGGGGTCGACGGCGCTGACCAGGTTCATCGCCGACACGGCGTACAGCGTGTCGTTCACCATGAGCGGCGTCCCCTTCATGTCACCGGCCAGCGTCTTCGTTTCGACGCGGCCGTCCGGCGTGACCCAGCGCCAGGCGACCTGGAGATCCGACACGTTCGAGGCGTCGACCTGAGCGGCCGGCGAGTACTTCGTGCTGGCGCGGTCGGCGGCGTAGTGGCGCCATTCGACCGTCTCCTGCGCCGCCAGCGCGGTAGAGCACGTGAGCGAGGCGATGAGGATGAGGCGGGCTGGCGCCACGATCAGCGTCCCTTGAATTCGGCGGGCCGCTTCTCGAGGAAGGCAAGGACTCCCTCGCGGGAGTCTTCCGTAGCGCCGGCCTCCGCCTGGAGCCTCGCTTCCAGGTCGAGTTGCTGCTCGTAGACGTTCTGCCACGTGGCCCAGTAGGCCTTCCGGATCATCGCCAGGGATCGCGGACCGTTGGCCAGGCGTTGGGCCAGCTCGGTGGCCCCCTTGATCAGGGACTCCCGGTCGTCGTAGAGGCGGTTGATCAGACCCCACTCGAACGCCTTGTCGGCCGGCAGACGTTCCGCGAGCATGGAAAGTTCGACCGCGCGGCCCCAGCCGATCAGGCGCGGCAGCATGAAGGTGGCGCCGCCGTCGGGCACCAGGCCGATGCGCGCGAACGCCTGCAGGAAGAAGGCCTGCTTCGAGGCGCAGACGAGGTCGCCGATCAGGGCGAAGCTCATGCCGACGCCCGCCGCGGCCCCGTGCACCGCGGTGACGACCGGCATGTCCAGGTCGCGCAGCGAGAGCAGCAGGGGGTGGTAGTTGTTGCGCAGGTTCTCGCGGGCCGTCGGGTTCACCGCCCCGTCTTCCTGGCTGCCGCGGCCGGAGAGGTTGGCCCCGGAACAGAAGGCGCGGCCCGCTCCGGCAATCAGGAGGGCGCGCACGCCGCTCTCCGGGTCGCGGATGCGCAGCACCGCGTCGCCCAGTTCGGCGACCATCGTGGCGTCCGTGGCGTTCAGCACCTCCGGGTGGTTCAGCGTGATCGTGGCGAGACTGCCGTCCTGTTCGAGCAGGATTCGTTCGTAGTTCATCGCTTGTTTCCTGCGAGTTGGCGTTGTGGCGACGTGGCGGAGCGGGTTCGGCGGTGCAGGTTCCCCGTGAGCCCCCGGGCCGGGGCCGGACATGAAGCCTGCGACAGGTTGGCCGCGCTACTCCGGGTACCTCTCGCTCATTGTCTCGAGCGAGTTCTCAATCAGCTCTTCGAGCACGCCCATGTCTACGTCGGCGAGCTTGTTGATGTAGAGGCAGGACTTGCCGGTCCGGTGCTTGCCGAGTCGGGAGAGGAGTTCGTCGCAGCTCGCGAACCCGGGCATCACGTAGACCGTCAGGCTCTGCTTGCGGGGCGAGAAGCCGATGCGCGGCCATTCTCCGGTGCGGCCGCTCGCGTAGCGGTACCGGTAGCTGCCAAAGCCGACGATCGCGGCGCCCCACATGCGGGGCGCCTCGCCGGTGATCCGCTTCATCAGTTCAAGGACCGTGAAGCTGTCCTCGCGCCGCCGATCGTTGACGACGGCGCCGAGGAACGCCTCGACGCTGGCGTCGTTCTGCTTCGTCTTCAGCTCGCTCACAGGCGATCCTCGGTGATGGCCGCTCGCCTCCCTGCGAAAGGCAGTGGTTCGGTAGACCGTAGCAGACCGTGACCCGCCGCCCGAGCCCCCCACGGAACCTCCGGCAGGACCGTTTCAAGGTCCGACGCTTCGCGCCGCGTGCGGGCCAAGGCGCCCGCGTTCCTGAGAGCAGAGAGTCGTGCCAGCACCGATCTTCCCACCCAGGAGTGGCTTCCGCACCTCGGACTTCGGAGCTCCCGACTCTGGAACAGCCCTGCGGAACCTCCGGTCAAGTCATCCGGGCGCTCAGTGACTCGTGCACGTGGCTTATGCTTGACTGGTCGTGAGCGGGAAGGGCCACTACTGCGTGATGGGCATCGGCGACATGGGCTTCCACATCGCCGAGGCGTTCGGGCGCGAAGGCCGGAGCCTTACCCTGATCGACACGGATCCGGACAAGGGGCGCCGCATCGAGGAGGAGCTGGACGCCGCCTTCGTCGTCGGCAACGGCGCCCACCAGGCGGTGCTCGAGCGGGCGCGCGTCGATGCCGCGGACCTGTTCATCGCCGCCTCTTCCTCGGAGGAGGCGAACCTGGTCGCGTCGGTGATCGCCCGCAACCTGGGCGCGAAGCGGTGCGTGGTGCGGCTCGACACTTCCGAGGATCTGACCGTTTACCGCCGCTCCTATGAGCGGTTGTTCGGCGCCGACCTGCTGCTGTCGCCCCAGAGTCTGGCGACCAACGCGATCCTGAACGTCGTACTCGGCCACCACACCTACGAAGTCGACTACCTGGCCAAGGGCCGCTTCGAACTGAGGACGATCCAGGTGCAGGCGAACAGCACGGTCGCCCGCCTGCCGCTCAGGGAAGTGCCGCTGCCCGAGGGCGCACGAGTCGTCGGCTACTTCGACGCGGAGCACGAGTTGTCGATCCCGGGGCCGGACCTGCAGGCGATGCCGGGTGGGCTGGCCATGGTCCTGTGCCGGACGCAGTCGACCCACGATGTGGAGGAGTTGTTCGCATCGCGGGTCGAGCATCCGCACACCGTTGCCGTTGCCGGCGGCAGTTCGGCCGCGGTCGCGGTGGTCAAGGCGCTGCGCAACGAGGTCAAGCGCTTGCGGTGGATCGAGCGCGACCGGCGCCGGGCGGAGTTCCTGGCCCAGTCGTTCCCCGACGTCGAGGTCCTGCACGGCGACCCGATTGACGCGGCGACGATGGAGAGCGAAGGTCTCGGCCGGGCCGACGTGCTGATCGCGGCCACCAGCCACGACGACAGCAACGTGGTCGCGGGGCTGATCGCCCAGGAACTGGGCGTGCCCCAGGTCGTCGCGCTGATCCACCACACGACGAGCAGGCTCTGGCAGCGGGTCGGCGAGGTCGAACTCGTGTCGCCGCACTCCCTGGCGATCGACCACGTCCGGAACTTCGTCGCCAACGGCTACAAGGCGAACCTCGTCAACCTGGCCGACGGCGCGCTTCAGGTCGTCCAGCGCGTGATTCACGAAGCCAGCCCGGCGGCCGGCGCCACGCTCGCCGACCTCCAGGCGCCCAGGGGCCTGATCGTTGGCGCGGTGGTGCGGGGCGACCGCGTGTTCATGCCGGAACGCAGCAACATGTTGCGCGCCGAGGACCAGGTCATCCTCTTCGTCCACCGCTCGCAGACCCAGATGGCCAGGCTCCTGTTCCCGGGCAGCGAGAGCGAGGTCGCCAGCTAGGGCACGGTCGGAGGGATCACCCGTCCGCTTCTGCGGCCGGAGGGGACGCGTCCCATCGGCCGCTCGCGCTCTTCTGGGTTGATGTGAGGTGGGCGCTCGGTACGGAACCGCTTTAGTTCGAGCCGGTCGGGATGTCGCTGAAGGGCCGGTCGCGGTCGACGCGGATCTCGCCGGGCAGGGTCAGGACCCGCTCGGCGATGATGTTGCGCAGGATCTCGTCCGTTCCGGCGGCGATTCGCATGCCGGGCGCCGCCAGGTAGGCGTAGTGGAACATGCCGCCCGAGGGGGCATCGTCGCGGCCGCTGACGGAACCGGCGACATCGAGCAGGTCGGCCGCGAACGAGGCGATGTCCTGCCGGGCGGTGGCGGTGATCACCTTGCAGATCGAGTTCTCGGGACCCGGCTGCTTGCCCTGGGAGATCGCGGTCAGGGTGCGCAGGAAGGTCAACTCGACGCCGCGGCACTGGACGTACCAGTCGGCGATCCGGTCGCGCACGGCACTCTGGGCCGCCGCGGGTTCGCCGTCGATCTCGAGTTCGGAGGCGATGCGCAGGGCGTCGCTCCAGTCGGGCGTCATCTGGTAGCGGCCGTGCCGTTCGTTCATCAGCGTCGTGATCGCCACCTGCCAGCCGTCGCCGACATTGCCGAGGCGGTTGTGGTCGGGGACCCGGACGTTCTGCAGGAAGACCTCGTTGAACTCCGCGGTACCGGGGATCTGCCGGATCGGCCGGGGCTCGATGCCGCCCGACTTCATGTCGACGACGAAGAACGTAAGTCCCTTGTGCTTGGGCACGGTGGGGTCGTGGCGGGTGACCAGGATGCCCCAGTCGGCGAAGTGGGCGCCCGAGTTCCAGACCTTCTGGCCGTTGACGATCCACTCGTCGCCGTCCCGCTCGGCGCGGGTGCGAAGGCCGGCGAGGTCGGAACCCGCTCCGGGCTCGGAGAAGAGCTGGCACCAGACTTCCTCGCCGCTCGCCAGCTTCGGCAGGTAGCGGCGCTTCTGCTCCTCGGTGCCGTGGGCCATGATCGCCGGCGCGCAGGTGCCGTGGCCGATGTTGAGGTAGCCATCGGGAACGTCGAACCTCGCCTGCTCCTGGTCCCAGATCACGCCCTCCATGAAGGTCGCGCCGCGGCCGCCGTGTTCCTTCGGCCACGTGATGCAGGCCCAGCCGTCGTCGTACTTCTTCTGTTGCCACCCCTTGGCAGCGGCGAGCCCCTCGTCTTCGCAGAGCCCGGCGTAGCGGGACGTATCGCCAGGCGCCAGGGGTTCGGCGTTGGCTGCGAGCCAGGCGCGCGCCTCGGCTCGGAAGGCGGCTTCCTGCGGTGAGTCCTGAAAGTCCATGGAGCGTCTCCTGGGCAGCGGTGCGGTTGGTTCCGGGGAAGTGTGATTGTAGTCGTGTTTCGCGAGGGCTGCGCAGGGGCTGGCGGGGTGGTTCAGAGGCGCCCCGAGACAATCCCGCGGTTGGCGAGATTGGCGATCTCCGCGGCGTCGAGTCCGAGTTCCCGCAGCAGGTCGCCGGTGTGCTCGCCGAGTTCGGGGGCCGGTTGGGGCTTCACCTTGTCTTCGCCCTCGATGAGCACGGGGCTGTCCACCGTTCGCAGGCGTCCGTACTTCGGGTGGTCCAGGTCGCGGAACATGCCGATGGCCTCCAACTGCTCGTCGGCGACGATGTCGTCCAGGTTCGAGACCAGGCTGTAGGCGATCTCGTGGCGCGTGAACCGCTCGCTCCACTCGGCGAAGTCCCGCTTGGCGAAGTCGGCGTCGAGCAGGGCGACGAACTCGGGCATGTTCTCGATCCGCTCGGGGGTGGCGCAGAAACGCTCGTCAGCGATCAGGTCGGCGCGGTCGAGGGCGAGGCAGAAAGGTTCCCATTCCCGGTCCTGCTCGACGATGCTCAGCTTGATCAGGCGGTCGTCCCGGGTGCGGTAGTAGAGCTGGCCGAAGTTCATCGTGTGTTCGCGCGGGCGTTTTTCATGGAACTCCGCCCCGACCAGCTTGGCCTGGATGGCGCAGGCGTTGGCCCAGACCCCGGCCGCGAGCAGCGAGGTGGTGACGTACGAACCGGCGCCGGTGCGTTCCCGCTTCAGCAGGCCGGCGAGCACGGCCGAGAAGAGCGTGACGCCGGTCGGGTGGTCGCCCGTGCCGCAGCCGAGCGGTCCGAGATGGCCGTCGACCGGCGTGAAGGTCGCGACGAGACCGGAGCGGGTCCAGTAGCAGACCTGGTCGTAGCCGGGTTTTTCGGCCTCGGGTCCAGTGTGCCCGTAGCCGGTGCCGTGGGCGAAGATGAGCCGCGGGTTGACCTCGCGCAGCCGGTCCCAGGTCATGCCCAGATCCTCGAGCACGGAGTTGTGGCAGTTGGTCAGGAACACGTCCGCCGTCTCGATCAGGCGGTGGGCCACGGACTGGCCGCTCTCCTGCTTGAGGTCGATCACGACGCTCTTCTTGTTCCGGCCGTCGAGCAGGAAACAGTAGGGGATCTCCGAGTCCGGCATGCCGGGAAGATCCTGGAAGTAGCGGTAGAGATCGCCTCTCCCCGGCGCCTCGATCTTGATCACTTCGGCCCCGAAGTCGGAGAGCATGGCGCAGGCCGAGGGCGCCATGACGATCGTGGCGAGCTCCACCACGCGGACGCCTTCGAGCAGCGCGCCTTCCGGGGACGGTCGGCGCGCATCCGGCGGCGCGGCGGGCGGGTTCGGCGTCACGTCGGCTTCCCGCCGCGCGCAGATTGGCGATGTCTGTTCAGAGCGGCGGGGATTCTGACACAGCAGCGTCCGTCGGGTTCGTCGGGCCGGGCAGCGAGGCTCCGTGTGGTCCTTCGCCCGATGCAGGACCTGCCGCGGCAGCGCAGCCCCCTGTGTGTGTCCGGGCGTGTGTCCGCCCCGGGCATTGCCGGCGACGCATCGGAGTGCGGGATACGATTCCGCGGATGCTCGGGCAAGAGGCAGCATGACCGGGGTCCGGCTCGGCAAGCCGTGGCGGGACCTTGACGATGCCGCGGTCGCCGCGCTGCCCGGCCAGCTGGGCGTGTTCCAGATCGGTGACGCGGAGGGCGTCGTCCTCGAACTGGGGTTCGCGGGAGGGCGTTCCCGTTTCGGTCTGCGAAGCGCGATCGCCGAAACGGCCGCGAAACACGAACGGGCGGCCAGGTTCCGCTACGAGGTGACGATGCAGTACTGGAGCCGCTTCGAGGAACTGCTGGCCGTCCACCTTGCCGATCACGGCGAGCTGCCGGTTGGGAACGCGGACCGGGGAGACCGGCGGATCGGCCGGATCGCCGCGCCGGGGAGGTGAGGCTGTGGACTTCGAACTCACTGCCGAACAGCGACTGATCCTCGAGACGGTGCGCCGCTTCGTGCACGAGGAGATCGTGCCGCTCGAAGCGGACCTCGACCCGGACGCGAGCGAACTGCCGCCGCATCACCGCGAGCGCCTCGTCGCGATGACGAAGGAACTCGGCTTCTACGGGCTGGACATCCCGGAGGAGTACGGCGGCCCCGGCATCGATCTCGTGACCAGGACGTTGATGGCGTTCGAGATGGCGCAGCACCGGGCCGGCCTCTACGCGCCCTGCTACGGGGTCTTCGGCGGCGCCGGTCTGGCCCAGCTGTACGAGGCGGACGACGACCAGAAGGAGCGCTACCTCCATCCCGTTCTGCGGGGCGAGAAGCGCGGTTTCTTTGCCCTGACCGAGCCCTCGGGCGGCAGCGATCCGGCCCGCGCGATCCGGACGACGGCGGTGCGCGACGGGGACGACTGGATCGTCGACGGCGAGAAGACGTTCATCTCCGGCGCGGACAAGGCGGATTTCGGCATCGTCTTCGCCCGCACCGACCCGGAACTCGGGCGCAAGGGGATCACCTGCTTCATCGTCGACACGGACATGCCGGGCTTCCGGGTCCGGCGCATCGTCCACACCCTGCGGTCGACGCACTACGCGGCGGAGCTCGAGTTCAACCGGGTGCGGGTGCCGGGCCGAAACGTGCTCGGCGAAGTGAACCAGGGTTTCGCGATCGCCAATGACCGGCTGAGCCGCAACCGGATCCCTTACGCCGCGGGCTGCATTGGCGTGGCGCTCAAGGCCCAGGAGATGGCCATCGCCTACGCCAGGACGCGCAAGACGTTCGGCGACTACCTTTCGACCCGTCAGGCGGTGCAGTGGATGATCGTCGACAACGAGATCGATCTGCGCACCGGCAGGGCGTTGACCCTCGAGGCGGCGGCCCGGGCCGATGCCGGCAAGCCGTTCCGGACCGAGGCGGCGATCTGCAAGCTGGTCGCGAGCGAAGGGGCGAGCCGCGTCGTCGACCGGTCGATGCAGATCCACGGCGGCTACGGCATGACGAAGGACCTGCCGCTCGAGCGCTGGTACCGGGAACTCCGCATACGCCGGGTCGGCGAGGGCCCGAACGAGATCCAGCGCCTGATCGTCGCCCGCGACGTGATCGGCGGGTCCTTCCACTGAGGATTCGCAGCGCCGTGACCGGCGAGGCGCAGGCCCCGAAACCTCTCGCGGGCGTCCGCGTTCTCGATCTGGGCCAGATCTACCAAGGGCCCTACGCCGGCTTCCTGCTCGCCCAGGCCGGGGCGGACGTGGTCAAGATAGAGCCGCCTGGAGGCGAGCCGCTGCGCCGCCGGGAGGTCCACGGCGGGCCGCCGTCCTACCCGCTCGCGTTCCTGAACTCGAACAAGCGGTCCGCGGTCTGCGACCTGAAGGTGGAGGAGGGGCGCGAACTGCTGCGCCGACTGGCGGGCGCCGCCGACGTGCTGGTCGAGAACTTCGCGCCCGGCGTCCTCGACCGGCTCGAAGTGGGCTGGAAGACGCTCGGGGAGCTCAACCCGCGGCTGATCTACGCCTCGGGCACCGCCTATGGTCTGAGCGGACCGGACCGCGACCGGCTGGGCATGGACATCACGGTCCAGGCCGCGTCCGGCGTGATGAGCATCACCGGCGAGGCCGGGCGTCCGCCGCTCAAGGCGGGACCGGCGCTGATCGACTTCCTTGGCGGCGTGCACCTCTATGGGGGCATCGTGAGCGCGCTCTACGAGCGGGAACGGACCGGCCGCGGACGCCTCGTCGAGGTGGCGATGCAGGAGGCCGTCTACCCGAGCATGCTCTCGAAGCTCGGCCTGATGCATGTCGAAGGCCGGCCGCCGGAACCCATCGGCAACCGCCATGGCCGCGTGTCGCCCTACAACGTCTATCCCTGCCGGGATGGGTTCGTCGCGATCATCTGCGTCAACGAGAGGCACTGGCGGAATTTGGCGCGGGCGATGGGTCGGGAGGAACTCGCTTCGGACCCGCGCTTCGAGCACAACGAGGCGCGGGTGGCCCACATGGAGGAGGCGGAGGCTCTGGTCGCGGCCTGGACCGCGGAGCGGGGCCGGGACGAGGTCTGCCGGATCGCCCGCGAGTGCCACGTTCCCTGCGCGCCGGTCCGCGATCTGGCCGAGGTGAACGCGGATCCGCATCTCTGGGAGCGCGGCTTCTTCGAGAACGTCGACCATCCGGCGCTGGGTGAGGTCGCCCTGCCGACGAGCCCGCTCCGTTTCGATGCCCGGTCCTCCGGTCCGCTCGAGCCGAGTCCCGAACTCGGCCGCGACACGGACGCGGTGATCTCCGAGTGGCTCGGTGAAGCATCTGACGAAAGGAGTGCCCGATGAAGATCGCCCGCATCGAAACCCGCCACTGCGACGCCGGTTGGCGGAACTACCACTTCGTGAAGCTCACGACCGACGATGGCGTCGTCGGCTGGAGCGAGTACGACCAGCACCAGGGCGCGCTCGGTGTGACGACCGTGATCGAGCAGTTGGGCGAGGTCGTCGAAGGCTACCGGGTCGCGGACCTGGAGCGCATCTACCAGCGCCTGCTGACGCGGGCGCGGCAGTCGATGTCCGGCGTCATGGCGATGGCGATCGGTGCGATCGAGAACGCGCTGCTGGATGCCCGGGCCAAGGAGCTCGGCGTACCCTGCTGCGACCTTCTGGGTGGCCGCGTGCGCGACCGCGTGCGGGTCTACTGGTCGCACTGCGGGACCTGGCGGATCGGGCTGGCGCAGCACTACGGGAACGCGATCACGGACATCGATGGCGTCAAGGCGCTCGGCGCCGAGGTCCGGGAGCGGGGTTTCACGGCGCTCAAGACGAACATCTTCGACTATTCGAGCGGCTCGCCCCGCGGCTGGGCGCCGGGCTTCGGCCGTCCCTTCGAGCCCGGCCAGAACGTCGACCGCAAGGTGATCTCGAACCTGCGGCGGCACCTCGGGGCGCTGCGCGAGGGGGCGGGAGCGGACATGGACATCCTGCTCGACCTGAACTTCAACGCGAAGATCTCCGGCTACCGCCAGATCGTGCGGGCGCTCGCCGACCTCGACCTGTTCTGGATCGAGATCGACACGCCGTCCGCCGAGGGCCTGGCGACGGTGCGCCAGGAGAGCCCGCACCCGATCAGTTCCTGCGAGACGCTGATCACGCCCGCCGCCTTCCTGCCGTTCCTGCGGGCCGAGGCGGTCGACGTGGCGATCATCGACGCGGTCTGGAACGGCGTCTGGCAGTCGATGAAGATCGCGGCCCTGGCCGGCGCCCATGAAGTCAACGTGGCGCCGCACAACTACTACGGGCATCTCGCGACGATGATGAACGCCCACATGAGCGCCGCGGCGCCGAACCTGCGGATCATGGAGACGGACATCGACCGCCTGCCCTGGGACAAGGAGGTCTTCACCCACGAGCCCGAGTTCGAGGACGGCGGCTACCTGGTCGTGCCCGATCGGCCGGGCTGGGGCACGGAGCCGGACGAGGAGGGGCTTGCGGCCCATCCGCCGCGCTAAGGTCCTTCCCGCGCTCCGGCGCTAACATCCCGCGCCGTGGCTTCCGCCTTGCACTATAGCGACGCACTGATCGGGGGTCTCGACTTCCGCCGGAACCGGCGGCGGAGGCAGGATGAGGACCTGGGGCAGAAGTTCAAGGCGGCCGACGATCCGTTCCGACTCGTGTTTGTCTCTTGTCGCCACCGGGGAGATCAAGCGGCGCTACATCGGTTTGGCGAGCAGAGTCGGGCGCCTGTACAGGGCGGTCTTGCCGGACATCGAGGCGCAGGAGTTCCGGCGTGCCGTCAGGCTGCTGTCCGTTCTCGCGGACCGGATCCGCGCCCTGACGCCTCCAGTGGACATTTCGGTGACCATGAAGGGGTTCGAGGAACTGCTAGCCAAGTCGATCGCGACGGAGGGATACGCCATCGCCGAGCCAGGCCGCTACAGGACCGATCTGAGCAAGATCGACTTCGAGAAGCTGGCGGAGAATCGGCCAGCCGGCCCGCTGGCGGACTCCGCCGGCGGGTTCAGAGTCTCAGTGGCGAACGTGCCTTCCGTGGGCCGGCGCCACGCGGGGAGGCTCCCGCGAGTCCGCCGATCAGAGATGCTTGATCGCTTGCCAGAATCCTTCGATACCGGGGTCCGCCGCAGTGCCTTCGCCTTCTGCGATCACGTTGGGAGGGAAGGCCAGACGGCGAAGACGTTCGGTACCGCTCTTGTGGACCGCCTTCTCTTCGAGCAGGTCGTGCTTGCGGAGTAACCTCTCGAGGTCGTTCCAGGGCGGGCGGTTCGAGATGCCGCGGCGCCTGAGGACGTCATCGGAGAGGTAGTAGGTTCTTTCCGCGACGCGCAGCAGCTCGTGCAGCAGTCCGATCGTCTGCTCCGACCGCTCGCTGTGTCCGACCTCCTTGACTCCCGTGTCGGCCGACTTGTTTGTCGGAAGCTGAATGCCGATCTGTCTGCAGATGGTCCGGACCTGCCCAGGGTCGTACTCCGCTCTGCCATCATCCGGGGCAATCCCGTTGAGCTCGATTCCGACTGCGAGTTGGAGTCCGGCTAGCCGGGTGGTCGCAGGGGCGACGCGGGGCCTGACGAACGTACAGTTCGATGATTCGGCAATCGACCAGTCGGCGGCGCGGAAGTCGACGTCGATGAAGTCGCAACGAGTGAGAGCCACGTCTCGCTGAACAGTGTTCCGAAGGTCAACGCCGACAAAGGACGCGTCGACGAGGTGGAGGCCGGGGATCGCGGGAGACTTCGCGAGGATGGCGGCGTAGATGGCTCCAGCGTTGCCACGATTCGTCTCGCGCTCGGGTACCGGCACGGGACGGGTCGCGAGAGCTCTCAGGATACCTGGCAACGAGAGATCCGGGTTCTCCAGAATCTGCTCGCCGAATTCCTCGGCGACCGTCGGGCTCACCTCGGTACGGCCGAGCAGCCCGGCGACGTCGTGGCCGCTGCACAGACTCTCAGCAAGAAACCCGGCAACGAAGAACGCATAGTAGTACTCGTGCGAGAAAGCGAGCAGGGCAGGCCCCGGGCCTTGACCCTCCCCCGCGGTGAGAAAGGCGTAGGAGGACGCGCGCGCGGCAAAGGCACGGAGTTCGCGGTCCGACATCCCGACCTTCTCCGCGAAGAGCTCCGCGATCGTCTCGACGGACTCCCTGTCGAGCTCCCGCCGCTCCTGCCACCACATCTCCTCGGCGAGCATGCGCAGGAACCCCCGGTGGTCCTGCGCGGAGAGAATCGGATCGTCAGCCGTGTTGCGGAACTTCTCGACTTCGCGCCGTACAAAGCTCTCGATGATCCTGACGATGGGCCGGTAGGCGCGTGCTCCGATCAGATCCCCGTCTTCGATTGCGTGCTGGAGAGCCACATCCACGGCTGCGGTCAGGAAGAACGGAGTCGAGAGCAGGCTGGCCTCGTCCGGGCCGGCAAAGTACGCCTGCTTCAGGCGGTCCAGGGCTTCCTGCGGCGTGGCGGCCCCCAGCTCCTGGTACAGACCGTCCGAACCGAGGTAGGAGCACATCTCGTCTTCCGTCCAGGGCAGGAGCTCGACGGGCACGATCTCGAAGTTCGCGTCGCTGGATCGGTAGTGATCGGCTTGAGTCCGAATTCGTCCGAAGTCGAAGTAGGTCGAACGGGAAGAGACGACCATGGCGCCTCGCCCGTCGAGACGGGTCAGGAACAGCGTCAGCGCCTGAATCGCCTCGGCGCCGCCGCCCGCGCCCAGGAGTTCGTCGAAACCATCGACGACAGGCACAACGAGACGGTGCCTCGTCAGCGTGGCAAGGGCCCGGTAGGTGAAGTGGGCGTTCAGGTCCTGGAGCACGAGCGCCACGGCGTCGTCCAGCCGGGCGAGATAGCGAGCCTGCGCGTCGACATAGAGGTAGAGGAAGGTTGCCTTGTGGTCCAGGTAGGCGTCTGCCTGGCGGCGAACCAGCTTCCGGAGCGCTACTGTCTTTCCTGCGCCGGCCGCGCCCCGAAGGAAGACGACCCGGGTCGAGCCGAATGACGACTCCCCGAGCAGTTTTGGGACAACCTCGCCTGCCTGGCCTTCCTCGGGAGTACTCTCGTCGCTTCTCACCTGGGGCTCAACGTAGTTCTCGGGCCCCTCGCCGAATGCCTGGGAGATGGACTCGGCCAGGGCGGTGAGATTGGCCATCTCGTCTGACGCCAGGAAAGCGGCGTATGGCTGGGTTGTGCCGTTGAGCTTGACGTCCGGATATGCGGCGGCGGCTTCCCCTCCGCGGAAAGTCGCTTCCAGGGTTCTTCCCTGCTGTGTCCATATGGCGCCGTCGCTCTCCAGCACGACCGGAGAGTGCGTGTCGGCGAACGAAACGAAATCAGTTCGCAATTGGGTCAGGATTCGTTCGTTGAGCGTGGTCATGTATGTGGTTACAAGGCGGCGTAGGCGACCGACATCCGGGTCAGCAGCCCCGCGTAGGCGCTCGGCTGAGTGCGGGCGACCGTTGCGAGCATCAGACGCTCATGGTCGGCTGCTCCGGACAGCAAACCGGGCAGGATGTCGTCGTCGTTGGAGACGACGGCGACCCAGTCGCGTCCATGGTAGCGCGCAAGGTACATCGTGTCGGCGACGATGGCCGTGTCGACCAGCTTCTGGCGTTCGGCGCCAATCGCGTCGCGGGTCTTGACGGGGCAGTCGTTGTGTCGAGGGCATCGCTTCTTCTGCCACTGTCTGAGGTCGTCAAGCGGGCAGTTCGTGGAGTGGGCGCAGCTGTCGGGCCGCCGAATCCGAAGAGGGGGGAGGCCGTGCCACAGCCTCAGTGTGTGCTGGAGGTCGTGGCGAGGCAGTGCCATGAGCGAATCCGCCATCCCGACGAAGACGCGGCAAGGTTGTCTGCCCGCTGGGTAGTGCCGTCTTGCTATTGCTCCCAGCGTCTCCCGTGCGTCCGTCGCTCCGTCGCTCCGTTCGTCGTGCCAGCCGCCATAGAGGCGGAGGCGCAGGGCCTCGGGCTTGGGGAAGAGGTTGCGGGTGTGGTCAAGGAGCGTCGAGACAAGGCGGTCCAGCGCTCCGGCATGGTCCGCGTAGGTAGGGCGCCGGTGAGTCGGTAGGTTGGCGACGTTGAAGTAGTCCACCAGGGCGTGAAGAGCCTGTGCCATGAGGTGTGTCTGGTGGCGCCGGAGACGACGTCCGGAGGTCACGGATGCAGCGTTCGCACAGACCGATGCGACGCGGACCGAGCGCGCGAGCCGCCGGTCGCAGTACCCGCTTCGGTCTCGGGCGTGACAAGGGCATTTGAGCGTAGCACCGTCGGCGGGATGGTCTTCGAGCGGCTGAGGGAAGTGAAGTGGCTGACGGGGGAAGGGCGCTTGCGCCCCCTGCGCCCTCTGGCCACAGACAGGTGAGCCGACACGGGGCGACCGGCGCTAGGATGCGCGCCGTGGCTTCCGCCCTGCACTACAGCGACGCGCTGATCGCGGGTATTCTCCGCCGTGTACGGACGATTGCGATGGTCGGCGCGTCGCCGAACTGGAAGCGGCCGTCGAATTTCGCGATGAAGTACCTGCAGGAGAAGGGCTACCGCGTGATCCCGGTGAATCCGCGGGCGGCTTCGGGGGGCGTTTCGATTCTGGGCGAGAGGGCCTGCGCCTCCCTGGACGAGGCGCCGGCGCCGGTCGACATGGTTGATGTCTTCCGCGGCGCCGACGCGGCCCTCGAGGTCACCAGGGAGGCGATCCGGCTGCGGGAGGAGAAGCGCATCCAGGTCGTCTGGATGCAGCTCGGCGTGCGCAACGACGAGGCTGCGGCGGAGGCCGCGGCCGCGGGGCTCACGGTAATCATGGATCGCTGCCCGAAGATCGAGTACGGGCGCCTGTCGGGCGAACTCGGGTGGGGCGGCGTGAACAGCGGGGTCATCTCCAGCCGCCGGCAGCGGTTGGCGCCGGCCCCGGGGAGAGGGAGGCAGAGATGAGCGAGGAAGCGAAGCAGGAAGCCGGCAGCGAGGCGGATACCGGAGGCGATGGCGACGGCCCTCGAGAGAGCGGCGGGGGGTTGGGATTCGAGACGCGGATGATCCATGCCGGCGCCGGCCCGGATCCGGTGACGGGCTCGCGCCAGACGCCGATTCACCAGACTTCGGCCTACGCGTTCCACGACGCGGACCATGCGGCGTCCCTGTTCAATCTCCAGACCTTCGGCTTCATCTACTCCCGTCTCGGGAACCCCACCGTCGCCACGCTGGAAGAGCGCATCGCCAGCCTGGAGGGCGGTCGCGGTGCGACCTGCGCCGCCTCGGGACACGCCGCCCAGGTCCTCGCGTTCTTTCCGCTGCTCGAGGCCGGCGAGCGGTTCGCGGCATCGAATCGGCTCTACGGCGGGTCGGTCACGCAGTTCAGCCGGACGTTCCCGAAGTTCGACTGGCGCTGCGACTTCGTCGACACGGAGGACCTCTCCGCGGTCGAGGCGGTCCTGGCGCAGGGCGCCAAGGCGCTGTTCGTCGAGAGCCTGGCGAACCCGGGCGGCGTGGTTACCGACCTGGAAGCCCTGGCCGGACTGACTCGGGCCGCGGGCGCCGTGCTGATCGTCGACAACACACTGGCCACGCCCTGGCTCTGCCGACCCTTCGAGTGGGGCGCCGATCTGGTTGTCCATTCGGCGACGAAGTTCCTCTCCGGCACCGGTACGGTGATCGGCGGCGCCGTGGTGGACAGCGGCCGGTTCGACTGGACGGCGTCGGGGCGCTTCCCCGGCCTGTCCGAGCCGGAGCCGGCCTACCATGGCCTGAAGTTCAGCGAGACATTCGGCGACCTTGCCTTCACCGTCCACTCGCACGCGGTTGGCCTGCGGGACCTGGGCGCTTCGATGGCGCCGATGAACGCCTTTCTCACGCTGCTCGGGACGGAGACCCTCGCCCTGCGAATGGAACGCCACTGCCGGAACGCGCAAGTCGTCGCCGAGTGGCTGACGGAGCACCCGAAGGTCGAATGGGTGTCTCACGCCGGCCTGCCGACGAGTCCGTACCGAGAACTGGCAGAAAAGTACCTGCCGAACGGCGCGGGCGCCGTGTTCACCTTCGGTGTGCGGGGCGGCTACGACGCGGGCGTCAAGGTCGTCGAGACCTGCGAGCTGTTCTCGCACCTGGCGAACATTGGCGATGCCCGCTCGTTGATCATCCATCCGGCATCGACGACGCACCGGCAGCTCTCGGACGAGCAGCGCGTCGCCGCCGGCGCCGGCCCGGAAGTGGTTCGGCTGTCGATCGGCCTGGAGACGGTTGACGACCTGATCCGCGACCTGGACCGCGCGCTGGCGGCCGCGTAGGGACGGCGGCAGCGCCGTTCCCCTCCTGAGCCCACCGGGCTGGCGGGCGGTCGTCGCGCTTGCGGTCGGATCGAGTGCGGTGTGCAGGGGCGTAAGATCGGCCGCCATGCTTGAGTGCCAGCGGCATCGGTTCCAGCTTCCGTCGGATTTGCACTACCTGAACTGCGCGTACATGGCGCCGCTGGCTCGTGAGGTCGAGGCGGCGGGGCGGGAGGGTATGGCGCGGCGTCGCGATCCGTCGACGATCGTTGCGGACGACTTCTTCGACCAGGCAGACGCGCTGCGCGAGCGGTTCGCGCGCTTGATCGGCGGCGCCGATTCGCGACGGGTCGCGATCATCCCGGCGGTCTCGTACGGCATCGCCACGGCGGCACAGAACGTCGAAATCTCCTCGGACCGGAACATCGTCATCCTGGGCGAGCAGTTTCCGAGCAACGTCTATGTGTGGATGCGGAAGGCGAAGGAGAGTGGCGCGACGATCCGCACGGTCGATCGGCCTGCGGTGGGGGAGCAGGGCGCAGGCGCGGTCTGGAACGAGCGCCTGCTCGACGCGATCGATGGCGACACGGCGGTCGTGGCGACGCCGATCGTCCACTGGGCGGACGGCACGCGCTTCGACGTGGCGGCGGTCGGGCGGAGGGCGCGCGAGGTCGGTGCGGCCTTCGTCATCGACGGCACGCAGTCGATCGGCGCCATGCCCTTTGATGTCGAGAAGGTCGCCCCCGACGCGCTGGTCGTCGCCGGCTACAAGACGTTGTTCGGCCCGTACCAGAGCGGTCTGGCCTGGTTCGGCGAGCGGTTCGACGGCGGTGTGCCGCTGGAGGAACCGTGGGCCGCCCGCAAGAGCAGCGAGCTGTTCGTTGCCGGCCGGCTCGAGTACGTGCAGGAGTACCGGCCGGCGGCGGCGCGCTACGACGTGGGCGAGCGGAGCAACCAGATTCAGCTGCCGATGCTGAACGCGGCCCTGGACATGGTGTTCGAGTGGGGACCCGAGCGGGTCCAGGAGTACTGCGCGACGCTGCTCCAACCGTTCGAGGACGCCTTCTGCGAGGCCGGATTCGACCTGGAGGATCGGGCGTGGCGCGGCGCCCATCTCTTCGGTCTGCGCTCGCGGCGCGGTCTCGACGCCGGTGCCACCGCGGCGGCGCTGCGGCAGGCTCGGGTGTTCGTCTCGGTGCGGGGTACGGCGATCCGGGTGGCGCCACAGGTCTACAACGACAGCTCGGACCTGGAGGCCCTGGCGGCGACGTTGCGGACGTTGCAGCGGCGTTGATCCAGGCCGCGCGGTGAGCGAGGACTCGCAGTCGGCTGCTCGGGCCTCGTGCTCGGGGCGTTGCAGCGGCGTTGATCCAGGCGCTCGGCGGGCTTCGGCCGCTGATCCGTTGCAACCAAGAGACATTTGTGATCGTATTTGTCACAAATGCAGCAAGACCAGCATTCGCACGACCTCGGCGGCGCCGTTCTGGAGTTCCCCGGCCAGGCCGCCGACGGGGATCTTTGCGTTCTCGGCTGGGCGATGGAGCTGGAGCTCGCGACTCCGGAACAGGTCCTGCGCTGGGCGCACGGCCGTTGGGGAAACGAGCTGACCCTGGCGACCTCGTTCCAGGCGGAGGGCATGCTCCTCCTCCACATGTGCCATGAACTCGGCCTGCCGGTCCGTGTCGTGACGCTCGACACCGGGCGGCTGCCGGAGGAGACCTTCCGGCACATCGACCACGTGCGGCTGCACTACGGCGTCGAGGTCGAGGTGGTCGCTCCGCGCGCCTCCGACGTTGCGCGACTCGTCCGGCGGGAGGGGCCGAATCTCTTCTACGCGTCGGTTGCCGGGAGGCAGCGTTGCTGCAACGTGCGCAAGGTGGAACCGATGGGCCGGGCCCTGGCGCGCACACCGGCCTGGCTCAGCGGTCTGCGCCGCGATCAGACCCCGACCCGGGACGTCCTGAACAAGGTGGAGGTCGACCGGGTGACGCGGACGAAGGGACGTCTGGTCAAGGTCTGCCCGCTGCTCGACTGGACCGAGGATCAGGTCTGGGCCTACATCCACGAGCAGGGAGTGCCGTACCACCCACTCTACGACCGCGGCTACCGGACGATCGGATGCGCGCCGTGCACGCGGCCTTCGCGCCCCGGTGAAGGCGCCCGCGGCGGACGCTGGTGGTGGGAGTCCCAGACCGGCAAGGAATGCGGGCTCCACGTGCTGCAGCCGCGTTGAGCCGGCCCCAGGCGGCCTACTACCCGGTCTACCTCTCGCTGGCCGGGCGGCTGGTGGTCGTGATCGGCGGCGGTTCGATTGCCGAACGAAAGGTGGCGGGCCTTCTCCCCAGTGGAGCGCGGGTACGGGTCGTCGCGCTCGAGTTGACGCCCGACCTGGCGCGACTGGCCGGCCGCGGCGAGATCGAGCACCGCGCGCGCGACTACCGACCGGGTGATCTGGAGGGCGCCTTCCTGGCGCTCGCGGAGCCCGGCGGCGCGGCGCCGGACGAGGCGTTCTTCACGGAGGCGGAAGCTCGGGGTATCTTCGCCAACGTGGAAGATGTGGTCGAGTGCTGCAGCTTCATCGCGCCCTCCATCGTGCGGCGCGGCGACCTGGTGGTCGCCATCTCGACCTCCGGCCGGGCGCCGGCCCTGGCGGTTCGTCTCCGGCAGCGACTCGAGCAGGAGCTGGGACCTGAGTACGGGGCGCTGCTGGAACTTGCCGGCCGTCTTCGGCGCCCCCTGGCACGAGCGGTACCCGAGTTCGAGGAACGGCGGCGCCGCTGGTATGAACTCGTCGACTCGGAAGTGCTTGCCCTGTTCCGGGACGGCAAGACCGCCGAAGCGTCTGAACTGGCGGAGCAGACATTGGGCGTGGCCGCCGAGGATTCGAAGCGATGAGCGGCGCGGCCGAATCGTTTTGGGAGAGCGAGCGGGGACGAGTTACCTTGATCGGCGCCGGCCCGGGGGACCCCGACCTGATCACCGTTCTGGGTCTGAAACGTCTGCGGGCCGCCGACCTCGTGCTGCACGATCGCCTGGCGGCGCCCGAGCTTCTCGCCGAGGTCAGGGAGGACGCCAAGATCGTCGACGTCGGCAAGCGCCCCGGCGACGACGTGCAGGCGCGGCAACGGCGGATCGAGCAGCTGATGATCAGTTCGGCCGTGACCGGCTCTCATGTGGTCCGGCTCAAGGGCGGCGACCCTGCCGTCTTCGGTCGCGGCGGCGAGGAGATCGCGGTCTGCGCCGCGGCCGGCGTGGCCTGCGAAGTCGTACCGGGAGTGAGCAGCTTCACTGCGGCGGCCGCGGCGGCAAGCATCCCGTTGACGCATCGGGGCGTTTCCCAGGGCTTCGCCGTCGTCTCGGCGCGAAACGCCGAGGGCGGCGAACCCGACTGGGCGGGTCTCGCGGGCGCCGACACGGTCGTCGTTCTCATGCCGGCCCGACGACTGGAACGCATCGGTCGCGGCCTGATCGCCGCTGGCCGCGAGCGGGCCACTCCGGTCGCGATTGTCGAGCGGGCCACGACGCCGGACCAGAGAGTCGTGTCCTGCAACCTGCAGGCCCTGGCCGCGGGCGAGCTCTCCGGGGACATCGAGCCGCCATGCGTGCTCGTCGTGGGCCGCGTCGCGGCGGCCGCCCGCGTATAGCGGCCCGGCGGCGGGAGGACTTCGATCCGGCCAGCGCGCTGCCCGGTTCGTCCTCCGGCACTCCCGCCCTCCAGCCCTCCGGCCTGACGGATGTTCCCGATGCCCTCCCGCCAGGCTAGGGGGAATAGACCGGCGCCAGCGGATCCGCTGCCAGGTCCGGCAGTTCCTTGCCCTCGCTTCGGGCGACTGCGCGGAGCAACCAGTCGAGCCGGTCGTTGCCCCAGAAGCGCTCGCCGCGGTAGATGAAGAGTGGTACGCCGAAGGCGCCGTCCCCTCTCGTGTGGGCGAAACCGGCCATGACGGCCTCCTTCCACTTCGGGTCGTGGGCGACGGCGAGGGCTTCGTCGCCGTCGAGCCCCGCTGCTTCGGCGGCGGCCTTCATTACCTCGTCGCTGGCGAGGTCGAGGCCGCGTTCGAAGCGTGCGGAGAAGGCCTCGCGCGCATAGTCGATCGCCTTGCCCTGCTCTCGGGCCCAAAGGTAGATCTGGTGGGGCGGAAACCAGTCGGGATCGCCTTCCGACTCCGGCCACTTGACGGTGAGCCCGTAGGCCTTCGCGATGCGCTCCGTGTCCTCCCGGAGGTAGGACGACTTGGCGCGTCCTGCCGAGAGGTTGGCGCCCTTGCCGAAGGGGAAGATCGGGACCGCGTCGATTTCGTTCCAGTCGAACGCGCCGGTCGTCGTGATCCGGTGAAAGGCCAGCCACGAGAACTGGGAACGGAAGGAGAAGTAGATGCGGAGGTCGCTGGAATTCATGTTGGCGGGGCTCCTGCGGGAAAGCCGATTCGGACTCAACGGAAGATGTCGATCAGGCGGCTGTACTTGACGATGACAGTACGGTCCGGGCGCTCGTAGAGAAGCCGGGCGCCCAGCTCGTCGATTTCGTTGTAGACGACGAACAGGCCGGTGTTCGCATCCTGCAGCCAGGAGAAGCGGAGGTTCGCGGACACGTTGTCGGACTGGTCGTTGTACTGGGCGAGCGCCTGGACGAGCATCCGTGGCGTAATCGAGTAGGAGAGTCGCAGGCGCCCGAGATTGACCTGGAAGCTGCCCGACGCGATGTCCACGTCGTTGTGGTCCCAGGTCAGTTCCGAAGTCAGTCGTTCACCGCGCCGGGCGAGCAGGGTGAGCGAGGTGGAACTCCGGTCGCCGCCGAAGAAGCCGCCGGTGATGTTGCGGATGTAGGCCGAGAACGGCTTCGCCTGGTTCGTCGAGAACACGGTCTGCAGCTCGTCGTGGCTGTACCTGCCGGCCTGGACGGGGAAGCCGTCGACGATCTCGAACGTCTCCTTGACGCCCTCCTCGGTGAAGTTCACGCCGGTGTGGATCTGGAAGCCGCTGCGCCACTCCCAGTGCGTATCGACATGGATGTACTGGGTTTCCTTGTAGTCGTCGAAATCCCAGATGCCGCTGTACGAGGCATGGGGCCTGATCTCGTGCAGGCCGGCGAGATTCTTCGGTCGCATCGTGCGCATGCCGAACGCGGAGAAGTTCCGGAAGTCCCGTCGTGACATGAAGCCGACTTCCGGATTGAAATTTGCACGGGCTTCGGCGACGCTGACGCTGCTGCGCCATTCCGGCTTGCCGAGGTTGTAGCTCAGGAGCATCGAGCTGTCGTCGCCGTCGAGTCCCGGCGTGTCCGTCCGGGCGACGTACGACTCGATCGTGTGGTGCTCGCCGATGCCCCACTTGCCGTCGAGCGCGAAGGTGCGGTTCGTGTCGTCCTGCGGGGCCAGGCTGCCCACGCCTTCGCGGCTGACGAACATCCCGCCGATGCTGGAGCGTTCGCCCAGTTCCCGGTTGACGCGGGCGACGGCGTAGTTGTTCCCGTGCAGCCCTCCCACCGTGGCCGTCTGCATGTGGAGCAGTCCGACGTTGAAGCGGCCCGCCTTGCCGGAGAGCCGACCGCCGTAGTCGATCGGGATCAGCTCACCGCCTGGGCCGATGCCGATGCGGCGGCTGAAGAACAGGTCGACGCGGGCCGACGCGCGGCTGCCGCCGGAGCGCGCTCCGACGGTGAACAGGCCGGCGTTCTCCAGGAAGAAGGGCCGCTTCTCGGGGAAGAACAGGTTGAACCGGTCGAGGTTCACCTGCTGCTCGTCCACCTCGACCTGGGCGAAGTCCGTGTTGTAGGTCAGGTCCAGGGTCAGGCTCGGCGTCACGCTGTACTTGAGGTCTACGCCGAGGTCGGAGTCCGACTCGTTGTCGCGGTCCGTCTGGCGCGGCTCGTGGCTGCTGCCGATGGCGTACGGGATCAGCTTCAGGTTGCGCTGCGGCGGCGGCTCGACGCCCTGAAGCGCGCCCGCGTCGGTCAGCCGGTCCAGGTCGTGGTTGCGGTCGAGCTCGGACCAGAAGGCGACCTCCCTGTGGCGGGCGATGTTGCGCTGAAAGTTGAGGCCCCAGGTCTGCACGTCGGCAGGGGGATATCGCAGGGTGCGGAAGGGAATCGCGAACTCGGCGCTCCAGCCGAACTCGCCGACCTGGGTGGCGACGTTCCAGGCGCCGTCCCAGTTCAGGTTGAAGCCCGTGGACATGGCGCCCCGGAAGCGGCCGCCGCCGCCCATCCCGCTGAACACGCCCGAGCCGCCTTCGAGGACCTGGCCGTCGTACTCGATGCCGGCGGGGTTGGTGCCGAAGACGAAGCCGTTGCGCCCGTCCTGGAACGTGTCGAAGATGACCTGGAAGCTGTCCGTCTCGTCCAGGGCCGCGTCGCGGCGACTGTCGGAGATGACGATCCCGTCCGGTTCCCGGTCGTGGCAGACGACGGCGACGAACAGGGTGTCCCCGGTGTACGCGAAGCGGACCTCCGTGTGCTCGGTGCCCGGCTCGCCGGCGTAGGGCCGCGTCTGCGTCA
This sequence comes from uncultured Thermoanaerobaculia bacterium, assembly GCA_951813015.1. Taxonomy (GTDB): domain Bacteria; phylum Acidobacteriota; class Thermoanaerobaculia; order Multivoradales; family Multivoraceae; genus Multivorans. Next base: position 432,171 of record CATOTG010000008.1, read on the forward strand.
AGCCCGATGCCGGCTCGATGGCTTGCCAGACGGGGTCGTCGAGGACCGCGCCGTCAAGCGCCGGGGCTTCGCCGATCGCCACCGCCGTCGCGGACGGACGTGCGGTCTGGGCCTCGGACGTGGCGGCCCACAGCGACAGGGCTGCGGCGATGGCCGCCGTGGGAATGCGCCTCACGGACCGCGACTCTACTCCGAAAGCAGGCGCAGCAGCCGTTCTGCCGCCGCCAGTCAAGCGAAAGCTCACCGGCAGAAGGTCTGGCCAATGCCGATGAGCGCGGATGCTCCCTCCCCGGAACCCGGCTGGTGTCTCGATGACGGCCCTGGTTGCGTCCGCGGGCACGCAGATTCCCTGCGTCGCGTCCTGCGGCGCAAGCTCCGTTAGCATAAGGCGAAACGACCCTGAACATCTTCGGAGGAGGATCAGCGATGCAGGATCACACCCGGAAACACGACCGGAGAATGCACTTCTGCCGGAAGATTGACGTCTGCGGCCTGGCCTTGGCTGCAGTCCTGGCCGCGGCGATGGCCGTCCCGCCGGCGCTGGCGGCCGGCGAACCGATGGAGGTCGAGGGCTATCCGACCCTCGTCCGCAAGCCGGTCGAGATCTGGAGCGACGGCACCCGGCTGGCCGGCGACGTCTTCTACCCGAAGGCGACGGCCGAGGGCGAGAAGCTGCCGACAATTGTCCTCTGCCACGGTTGGGGCGGCACGAAGTCGCATCTGAACCGCGGCATCGCGCCTCGCTTCGCCGCCGCCGGTTACCTCGTACTGGCCTTCGACTACCGTGGCTGGGGCGAGAGCGACGCCCGCCTCGTCGTCCGTGGGAAGATGCCGGCGCCGGACGAGGACGGCTACGTCATGGTCAAGGCCCAGGCCATCCGGCAGCTGGTGGACCCGCTCGACCAGCAGGAGGACATCGACGCGGCAATCACGTTCGTTGAAGGCGAACCGCACGCGGACCCGTCCCGAATCGGCATCTGGGGCTCGAGCTTCGGCGGCGGCCACGTCGTCTGGCGCGCCGCCCACGACCGTCGCGTCAAGGCGGTCGCCGCCCAGGTCGGCGCGATGGACCAGCGCTCCGGCCTGGTCACGGCGCCCGGCGGCCTCGAGGGCTTCCACCACACCGCCATCCAGCGCGCCCGCGGCGAAGTGGCGCCGGTGCCGGTCGGCGGCCCTCAGCCCGAGGGCCTGACCGGCAGCCCGTACTACGAGCGCTTCGCGAAGTTCTCGCCCGTCGAGCACGCCCACCGCATCACCGCTCCGACCATCATCATCGACGCGAAGCAGGAGCACTACTTCGACATCCGCGAACACGGCCAGCGAGTCGCCCAAATCCTGTCCGGCCGCGTTCCCGTCGAGTACCACGCCTGGGAGATGGGCCACTACGACATCTACAGCGGCGACTGGCTCGACAAGGCAATGGCAGCCGAAATCGACTTCTTCGACCGCCACCTGAAGTAGTTGCCAGCTGCGAACGACTCCGCGAGGTCGTCCACGGGCGCACGGATGGCGTAGCGCAGAGCGGCGTGCGCGGCGAGGACCTGATCCAGTGCTGTCGGTGCGGCGAGGAGCTGGCGCCCGGCGCGGCGTTCGAGCGTGCGTCGGTATGCGCGCCGAAGAACTTGCTGTGCCAGGACCATTCCAATCCAAAGTCCAGCGCTCCACGCTGGGCGCGGGCGGGAGGCCTTCATTCCCGAGGGTCGAGAGCCGTGCCGGCGCCGAGTTGCCGATTCCGGAGTGGTTTCCTCGCATCGGTCACCGAAGTTCCCGGCTTTGGAACGGCCCTGTTGCTCCCGGAAGCGGCGCTGGCGGCGGCCCTGCCTCGGGCTGTCAGGAGACCTCGGCCAGGAAGGCTCCGACTTCGGTGTGGAACTCTTTGGGGCGTTCCGTCGGGATGCCGTGGCCGCAGTGTTCGAGCATGACGAGGCGGGCGCCCGGGATGCGGCGGGACATGATGACGCTGCCGCCCGGTGGGGTGAGGGCGTCTTCCAGGCCCTGGAGGATCAAGGTGGGACAGGAGATGGCCGCCAGGTCGGCGGTGTAGTCGATGTCCGAGACGGCGCGGCAGGCGGCGGCGTAGCAGGCGTCGTCGTTGCGTTCGATCGCGAGACGCGCCGCCTCCGCGATGTCCTCGGCGTGGCGTTCGCGGTACTCCTTGCCGTAGGAGAGCGCGGGGCCGGTCGGCGCAAGCGCCTTGGCAAGGCCGTCCCGCTCGATCAGGTCGGCCCGGGCGTTCCAGCCGGCCTCGGCGCGTTCGTTCAGCTCGCTCGAGGTGCTGATCAGGATCAGGGCCTGGGTGCGCTCGGGGAAGTCGAGGGCGAAGCGTTGGGAGACGACGCCGCCCATCGAGATCCCGCCGATCACGGCGTCAGGGGCGCCGACTTCGTCGAGCACCGACGCCAGGTCGGAGGCCCAGGTCCCGGGCGCCATCGTGTCGGGGCGTCGGTCCGAGCCGCCGAAGCCGCGAACGTCCCAGGTCAGGACGGTGCAGCGGTCCTGGAACGTCTCCACGGTGGACCCCCAGGAGTCGAGATGACCGCCCAGACCGTGTGTCAGGACGACGACCGGGCCGGCGCCCGCGACCCGATAGCGAATCCTGGCGCCATCGGTTGCGGTGGCGAAGCGGTCAGCTTGCACGGCGGTTGAAGAGCCCGACCGAGCGAATCCTGGCGCCGTCGGTTGCGGCAGCGAAGCGGTCAGCTTGCACGGCGGTTGAAGAGCCCGACCGTCAGCGCCAGCGGAATGACGAACAGCAGGGTGCGCAGCCAGCCCGGCATGTCGGTGAGAATCAGGATGAGGCCGACGGGGATCCAGAATACGATCCACATCCAGATCGGGATCGTCCTCGGCTTGACGGGTTCGGTATTCGCGGCGTCGGCCAGGATGACGACGATCACGACGCCTGCTGCGGCGCCGAGAACGCCGGCGATCAGACCTCCGGCCGGATACGCGGCTGTGGCGAGAATCAGCTCAGACATGGGACTCGCGGGTCCTCCTGTACGTTGTTGACGCGCGATCCTATACATTGACCGACATTGACCGGGAAGAGGGAGCCATGCGGGTCAGCATTTCCGTTCAGAGTGCCTACAACGTGACCGACCCCCGCGAGGGGGCCCGGAGGATGATCGACCGGGCCCGCGCGGCGCGGGAGGCTGGCCTCGACGCGTTGTTCGTGGGCGACCACCACGCGACCGAGCTGCCCTACTACCAGAACACGGCGATCCTCGGCCGGATGCTGGCGGAGTGGGGGGATCGTCCCGCGGGCGCCCTCTATCTGCTGCCGCTCTGGCACCCGCTGATCGTCGCCGAGCAGGTCGGGACGCTGGCTAGCCTGATGGAGGGCCGGTTCATCCTCCAGTGCGCGATCGGCCCCGCCGACAACCAGTTCCCGGCAATGGGCGTCTCGGCGCGGCAGCGGCCGTCGCGGTTCGAGCAATCGCTCTCCATCCTGCGCCGCCTATGGGCGGGCGAGACGGTGACGACCGGAGGAGAGAACGATCGCTTCGGGCTCCGGGAGGCGCGCCTCTCGCCGTGCCCGCCGGCGCCGGTCGAGGTCTGGATCGGCGCCTCCGCGCCGCCGGCGATCGACCGCGCCGCACGGCTGGGCGACGGCTGGCTGGCGGCGCCAGGCCTGACGCCGGCGGACGCGGCGGATCAACTCGGCCTTTACCGGGACGCCTGTGAGCGCCACAACCGCCCGGTCGGCGTGTGCGCGATCCGGCGCGACATCTACGTCGGCGGCACGGCGGCCGAAGCGGAGCAGACCGCGGCGGGGATCGTCTCACGCGGATACCGGGGCTTTCCGCCCGAGGCGTTGATTCTCGGCGACATCGATCGCGTGGCCGGTGCATTCGGGGAGCTGGCCGAGATCGGGTACGACGAGGTCGTCGTGCGGCACCTGGTTCAGCACCCGGCGCAGGTGCTCGAGTCGATCGGCCGGCTCGCGACGGTCCGCGAACGGTTGGCCGGCTGGTGAAGAGGTTTCCCTGGACGATTCCGACCTTCGCCACGTCAGAACAGCCAGAGTCTCGTCGGACATCGACCGGCTCGCGCGATCCCCTGCGCCCTGAGCCTCGGCCGCGCCGAAGGGGCCCCTTCAGGATGAACTGGAGTCATCTCCCGATCCTCCGTGGGGGTGCGTTGTCTGGCGGGACCGGTGTGCGGTGGGCGACTCGGGCCGCGTGCAGGGCGACCGCCCGGGTAGCCAGGTCGTCGGTGGGCTCGTTGTCTTCTGGTTCCCGGGAGAACAGTCGTCCCTGCTTGAGCCCGGTCATGGCAAGCAGCCGATTCATCGCCTCGGCGTGCTTCTCGAGCGATCCGTCGGCCAGGATGTGCTCGACGGATATCCCTCGACCGGCCAGCGCCTGCGCCACCAGCAGCGTGCGATGGCAGTCGAGCGGCTCCTTCTCTGAACAGAGGAGGGCGATTCGCTGCTTCAACGCGCCGCGGGATACTCGTTCCACGCCGGCCTTGAACGCCGGCTTCACCTGCAGCCGGTCGTAGCGTATCCGTCCGTTCTCGTAGTCTGCGGGATCGTCGGATCGGCCGCCGAGTTCGCGTCCCAGGAAGACGTAGGCAATGTCGGCCCCGGTCAACCTCCGGGCCAGTTCCTCCCGATTGAAGTGCGGATTCCGGCGGCTGTACGGCGCCGACCGCACGTCCGCAACAGCCGTGATCCGGTGCAGGCGGAGCAACTCCTCAAGGCGCTCCATCGGGTGGTTCGAGTGGCCGATCGTGAAGACGAGTTTGCCGTCGACACATCGTCCGGGACTGTTGAAGGGTGATTGCGGCATCGTCTCCGTGAGGGTCGATCTCTGGCCGCTCAGGCGTGTCTCTGCGTCAGACCCGGGAGCTTGCTCCGACGGGCGCCTGACCGCTCTCGGTGCGGCGCGGACCTTCACCACGGCCTGTTAGTGGGCCGCCTTGGGATTCGAGGAACGACAGCTGTTCCGGGTCTTGACGCGCCGGAGTGGGCTGCGAAGGCTCCTCGACCCGACGCAGCCAGTCGAGAACCCTGGCGACCGTCTTCTCGCCTATGCCCGGAAGGGAAGCCAACTGTCCCACAGTGGATACGCCATTCCGCTCGAGCGCCTGGCGGATTGTGGCGACGCGCTTCCTTGCGACCGCAGTCTCCCTGGCGAGTTCCGTTTCGTCGCGCTCACGGCAACGGTGCCTGAGAGGGTTGATCCACTCGTCCTCCGCCGTCGGTTCGAAGCGGTAGATCTCGACCGGCACGTCGCAAGGAGCGAGCCGGCCCTGCATCAGTTCGAGCACATCCTGTTCGTCCAGGCCACCGTTCTGGGCGCCCAGGAGCGGGAACGCAACCGAAGTGATCCCGCGCTTGCGATACGTCTCGATGAATCTGCGGAGCCCGGCGTCCAGGTACTCCATTCTGGAGGGCCAGCGCCAGTGCTTCTTGGTGGGGAAGTTGAGCACCCGTTTCTGCTTCGGTCCGCCGGGCGGCGCGTTCGCGTCACCGTACAGCCAGAGCTTGCCGACTTCCATCCGACCCGCCCGGCAGAGCTCCACGTAGCGGTCGAACATCTCCGGATAGCGGAGCTTGAATTCCAGGGCGAGGCCGGCCCCCATCACGCCGACGCAGTTCACCGGGTTGACCAGCGTCTGATGCCGGCTGGTGAAGATGTTCCCCCGAACGACTTCGACCTTCGCCATGTCAGAAGAACCAGTCTGGTTGGACGAGGACTGGCTTGCGCCATCCCTGCGCCTTGAGCCTTCGCCGGAGCGACTCCTGCTGCACCGCCGCCGTGACGACCAGGTCGAGCGGAACCCGGTCCGGCACGAGAACCTCGGCCGCGCGCTTGCAGCGAATCGCGCTCGGCATTGGCGGTGTCCGCCGTCTAGCGGCGCGGCACGTCTTCGGGGAACGGCTCCAGGCCCTCGTCGAGTTCGACGCCGATGCTGCGGAGTGCCATCGACACCATTCGGTACTGGCCGACGGTGAAGATGAGGTCGATCATCTGCTGGTCGGTGTAGCGGGCCTTCAGGAACGCCCAGGTCCGCTCGGAGATGGCCGAGCGCCGGTGCAGTTCGGTGGCGGCGCGCAGGAGGTAGCGCTCGAAGCTGCTCCACGGGCCGGCGTTCTCGCCTACGGCAACGTTGCGGATTTCCTCGTCGGTCATTCCGGCGGCGCTGGCGGCGCGTGCGTGGTGCCCCCACTCGTACTCGGCTTCGTTGAGCCACGCGGTGCGCAGAATGACCATCTCGCGGTCGCGGTCGGGCAAGGTGCTGCCGCGCAGGATGTACCCCCCGAAGGGGCCCCAGGCTTCCATCAGCGGCGGATGATGGGAGAGGGTGCGGAGCAGGTTGATGCTCTCCACGCCTTCTGCCGGCGGGATCCTGGGTCCCGTGTCGCGTCTCTGCCCCTGTGCCGGGAGCGTGCCTGTCGAGAGCGCGAGCGCGAGAGCAAATCCGGCGGCCGCGGCCTTCCGGGTCGAGTGGACGTTCATGTGGTGTTCCTCCGTATGCCGGTGACTATACAGAGTGCAACCGCAGGGCGAAGCGCTGCGCCCGTGGTGTTCTCAGTCGGACACGATCGCCGCGAGCCGTTTGTACTGCTCGCCGGTCCAGTCGGCTGCTTCCTCCCATTGGTCCCGGTCCGCCAGCGAGAACGGCCTGACGACGCCGACCGTCCAGCCGGACCAGGCCCAGGTCCTGGCCTTGGCGCCTCCGTCTGTTTCCTGGTCGCCCATGATTTCGCGGATCCGACTCGTGTAGAGGCGCATCCTCTCGGTGCGTCCCGACTCTGCCTCGCCGGCCCGGACGTGGAGGCTGATCTGTTCTTCGGCCACGTGGATCCGGATGCGGTCCCCGAAGGAGTTCAGCTGAGCCGTCCGCTGGCTGGGTCCTCGCCAGCCGCTCTTTTGGCCTTTGACGCCGCCGGTTCGTTCCCGGAGCAGACGCCAGAACGCAACCCTCTTCTCCCCCTGGTTTGGAAGTCTGATCTCGATGGCGGCGCCGCAGCGGCTTCCCATTGCCAGGCAGAACTCGGCGGACTCCGAGTAGTCCTGTCGGTAGGGGTAGAGCACGTAGTCGTCGTGTCCGGGAATTGCGCGCATCGTGCAACTGCCCGCTTTCGTCCCCGGCGGGAAGCGGCTGGCCGGATGGATGTTCCCCTTGATCGCCTTGCCCGACAGGTGCTCAACGTTGGCCGGATCCGCGTCCAGAAGCGCTGCGGCAACGTGGAGGACTATCGCGGCGGCCGTGTTCTCGCGGCGCCAGGCGCCATCGCCGATGCGCCATTCGAGCCGGTCGTGCGATTCGCTGTCCGTCGGCCGGTTCGGGTCGCACCACGGCCATCGATCCAGTGCCCGCTCCGCGAGATCCTCGGCGCGCCGCTCCAGCGCCTCTTCATCCCAGGTTTCCTCCCGGGCCAGACGCCGGGTCATGCCGATCGGGCTCCGTTCGTACATCCTGCGTTTTTCGGCGAACGGTCGAGCGCCGAGGCGGGCGTTCGTCGCATCGCCGCTGAGCGTCAGGTTCGCCAGCACGTGCCTGGCCCTCCCGTGGAACTCCGGGGCGTCCTCGCCGAGGTCACGGCGCCACGCGGCGCTGAGTTTCTGCGGCATGATGTGCTCCAGCGACAGGCGGTCCCTGGCTGGCGCCTCCTCCCGGTGCTCCGCCTCCATCAGGGCGCAGAGGACCGCCGTCGAGGCGCGGCTGCTGCTTCCGCCGTAGGCCTTGCGGCTGCGGATGCCCTCCGTTACCTGTTCATCGGTCGGCACGCCGACGCGGGTGTGGCGCAGCCTCCGGATGCGGCCCACCCAGTGGTCCGCGAACGACCGACCGACTTGCGGGCCGGGGCCGTGCGCAAGGTCCGTCGCGGCTCGGTTCACGCCGGTGACGGGGCGGTCGGCAAGCCACAGCCGCGTCAGCCAGGCGCCGATCGCCTCGATCGCTGCTGCCAGCTCGCCCGCCGCGCCGGGTTGCCTGCCGCCTGGTCGCTGGTCGTTCGGTCGGGAGCCCTCAACGCCCTCCGCCGATGTGTTGTCCCCGTTCCGTGAGGCATCGTGCAGCAGACGAAGAGTCAGCGGGCGATGAGCTCCCAGACCGAGCTCCCGCAGATGGCGCAGCGCCCGCTCTACTCTGAGCACCCCGGCATGCGAGAGTTCGAAGTGGGCGCGGAGGCCGCGATTCTCGACGTGTCCGGCGGCGCCGGTCAGCAGGCGGTAGAGCTCCGCGTACCCGACGAGCTCATGGCAGACGGCGGAACGGTCCTGGTTGCCCGTTGATCGCAGCCAGCGCCGAAACTCTTCGTAGACGCGGTCGCCGCCCACGAGCCTGCCGGTCTTCCAGCGCAGGAGGTCGCGCAGGAACAGGTCTATCCGTTCGCTCTCGTACGTGGCATCGAGGATCCTCTCGATCTCGAGCCAGCCGTTGTCGTGGAGCTCCTTCTGGGTCTCGTCGTCGAGGCCCATGAGCAGCCAGTTCTTCACCTTCTCGCTCTCGGTGAGCGGCCGGCCGGTCGCGTTCAGGCTCTCGAAGATCTGCTGGGGATCGTCGGTCCTGTCGAGGCCGACGCTCACGACGCGGAACCGCTGCAACCCGCGCAGCAACAGCGCCGGATCCTTCTTCGCCACCAGTCGACGCGATGTCCTGCAGGCCTGGGGCACGGCGCCGGGGCCGTTCGATATCTCGCCATCGAGGAAGCGGCGATAGTCCTCCTCATCGCCGTTCTGGAGCCGGAGCTTGCGTCGCAGGTCCCGGGACTTGCCCGGATTGAGCAGTCGATCGTTGCGGATGATCTCGGCCGTCCAGCCAGCACAGTCGCCGTCCGGACCGAGTTCTTCCGCGATGCAGGCGAGAAGAATGCTCACCGTGGTCAGCCGCTGCTGGCCATCGACGACGCGGTATCTCGAGACAACGCCCGCAGCTCCTGGTTCGGGGAAGGTGAGCAGGGTGCCGCCGTAGTGGGCGGCGTCGTTCTCCTTGGCGCCGCCGATCGCCACCAGGTCCTCGACGAGGCGCTCGATGTCGGTCTTTCCCCAGCGGTAGCGTCGCTGCCATCGGGGCACCACGTACTGGGTCTGACCATTGAGAAGGTCGAGGAAGTCCACGGCTCTTGCTTGCATGCGTGCGGCCTTTCTCCTCAGGCGCTCATCGCCGCAGTCCTGAAGTCCGGGCACTTCGGCTGGTCGATCGCGAGGCGCTCGATGTTGGTCTGTCCCCAGCGGTAGCGTCGCTGCCATCGGGGCGCCACGTACCGGGTCTGACCGTTGAGAAGGTCCAGGAAGCCCATCGCTCTTGCGTGCATGCGTGCGGCCTTTCTCCTCAGGCGCTTTCCGCCGCAGTCCTGAAGCCCGAGCACTTCGGCTGGTCGATCGCGAGGCGCTCGATGTTGGTCTGTCCCCAGCGGTAGCGGCGCTGCCATCGGGGCGCCACGTACCGGGTCTGACCGTTGACAAGGTCCAGGAAGCCCATCGCTCTTGCGTGCATGCGTGCGGCCTTTCTCCTCAGGCGCTTTCCGCCGCGGTTCTGAAGCCCGAGTACTTCGGCTGGTCGATCGCGATCTGGTTGACCACGGTGGCGCGCAGGTGTTCATGGAGCCGCCGGTCGTGGAGCGGGATCCGCCCCTCGCGGAGCGCGTGGACCAGCTTCCATCGCAGTTCCAGCAGCGAGCCGCCTGTGTCGAGCAGGCCCGCCAGCCGCTCGTGCTCGCGACGGCGATGCTCGGCGCCGAAGTGCAGATCGCGGTACACGATGTCGAGTGCGTTGCCGGCGACCAGGGCATGGAAGCGGGTCCGTCCGGACGTCTCTTCCCGCACCGGGCCGTGCAGGAAGTCGCGGGTCGCGCCGACGAGTTCCTCGAGCCGCGGCATGTCCGGGTCGGCGAGCTGCCCGGGCGGCCCGACCAGCTCGACCGGACCGGGGATCAAGAGGTTCACGCAGTCGACCTGGCACTCCGTGGTCCGCCGCCCGATCGTCACGCGCTCGACCGAACGGTCCAGCCCCTGGCGGTAGTGCCGGGTCATGCCGAGGGTGGAGACGGCCCACCAGAAGGAGCCGAACACCTCCCAGTACTGCACCCGCTTCAGGTCGACCGGCTGGCCGCTGGTCGCCTCGTAGCCGGCGAACAGATCCTCGTAGGCGCCGAAGCCGCCGACCGGCAGCTCGGGGCCGGCGCCGTAGCGCCAGGAGTTCGTGCAGATCCAGCCCAGGTCGCGCATCGGGTCGCCGATGTGGGCGATCTCCCAGTCGAGCACCGCGATGACGCCGGTCTCATCGACCATCAGGTTGCCGTTGCGGAAGTCGTTGTGGACCAGGGTCTGATCAGGCGACTCAGGCAGGTTCTCCAGCAGCCAGCGGGCGGTGAAGTCGATCATCGGCTGCGGTGTGCCGAGCGCCTCGTAGCGGCCGCGCGTCTGCTCGATGAAGTCCGCCGCGCTCAGGCTTGCCAGATCGCGGTCGAGGCCGTGGGCTTCCAGGTCGATCGTGTGCAGCCGGCCGAGGATCTCGCCGCACTGCCGGGCCAGCTTCGGCCGCACCTTGGCGAGTTCGGGCAGCCGGACGATTCGGGCGCCGAGGGCGATGCCCTCGAGCCATTCCATGACGAAACCGCTGCCGAGTTCGTCGTCGGGTTCCAGCACGTAGAACACCTCGGGCTCGGGAATCCCGTTCTCGCGGGCGACCTGCATCAGCTTCGCTTCGATCCGCAGCCCCGGTGCGCTGCGCTCGACCGCCCGGGTCTCTTCCTGCTTGCCGCCCTGGGATCGCCGGAGGGCGAGCTGACGATCGCCGGCCTCCGTCTCGATTCGCAGGCGGTAGGTTTCCTGGCTGGCGCCTCCGGAGAGACGTTCGACCGCGGTCAGCCGCTGGCAGCCGTCGATCTCGCGCTGGAGTACGCACTCCAGTCGGGCTTCGAAGCTGTCCGGCGTCCAGGCGTTGCGGCTGCTGCCGCCGGCTACGGGTGCGAGCAGGTAGATTTCGTCGCCGTCCTGAAGCGGCCGTTCGCGGTTCGCCTCCAGCGGGCAACGCTCGCCGTTGATCATCAGCGTGTCGCGCAGGTGGGGCGAGGACCTGATCGCCTCGGAAAGCGGCACTCCGGCTCGGTCGGCGGCTGGCAGCAGCTCCGCGAGTGTGGCGCCCTGCGGCAGCCGGAACGTGCGGTCCACGTCGTGCCAGCCGGCGCCAATGCGGCCCCTAATCAGGACCCGGACGCGGATTCTCGTAGCGGAGCGAGACCAAACCAGGCTGCGCAGAAGGCCCATCGCGGCGAACAACCTAGCAGCAAGCGGTTTTGGAGGTCCCTGTCGCCCGAGAGCGGTCAGGCCGCCCGTCCAGCTCGAGTCCGGCGCGGCTGTCTGGCACGGGCGATGTCGGGCCGTCGGCATCCACGACCCGCTCGGGTCGCAGATCAAGGCGATCTGCCTCGGCGCCGCCAGGCGGCTCGATCAGGCCAGGTGCGCTTCCAGCAGGTCGTCCATGCCCAGTTGCTCGGCGCGGCGCCGACTGAGCCGGCCGGTGTCGGGATCCCATTCCATCGCCTGGTAGTAGTCCCGCTTCAACTCGTCAAGCGGCGCCTGAACGCCGGCCAGAGGGCCGGTATCGAGAAGCCCGTCGCCCTCGCCCTTCATCCGGGCGTGGGCCTGGAAGTCCGCGGGCCGGATGCCCTCGCGGACGTTGAACGCGTTGCGCAGGTTCTGGATCCGCTCGCCGCAGAGCAGCAACTCCTTCTGGTCCACATCCCATCCGGTCAGGGCGTTCACCATGTCCACCCACGGCAAACCGCCGGTCAGGCCGGTGAACATGCAGAGGCCCAGTCCGTTCAGCGTCTGGTGGGCATTGCTGAAGTGGGCCTGGGCCGTCCCCTTGTTCTTCGTGCCCTTCCAGGCGATCCGGACTTCGTCCTTCGGGACGGCCTCCGGGAGCGGGAAGCCGGCGCCGAACGTCTCGTTCCAGGACGCCGAGCCCGCGGTGTGGCGGCCGGGCGTGGGATCGGCGATGTAGGTGACGCCCATGAGCGACGTGAAGCGCGGGTCGTGGTAGGCGGGTTCCTGGCCGCCGACGTGGACCGCGTAGGCCTCCGTGCCGCGGCCGACGTGGCGCGATGCGGAGGCCAGGCCGTGTCTCAGCCACTGGCCGCAGCCCACGCCCTCGCCCATCTTCACGGTCAGGGCGAGCGCGCCCTCGCCGTTGCCCCAGCGCATGTCGACGCCGTCGAGGTCGGCGGCGGTCATGTCGCCGCGTTCGACGGCCTCGCACACCCAGGCGATCGTGGCGCTGGAGCTCACGGCGTCCATGCCGTAGCGGTTGCACGCGTCGTGGCAGGCGGTGACGAGCTCCAGGTCGTCGTTCAGGATGTTGGCCCCGAAGCCGACGATCGTCTCGTAGTCCGGGCGGCGCACGTCCGACAGGCCGCGGCTTTTCACCCCGACGATCCCCTTGCAGGGCGCGGGGCAGTCGCCGCAGCTCAGCTTCTTCGTGATCAGTTTGTCGACCTCCGCGCCGTCGAGCTTCCAGCCCTTCTTCGAGAGCGGGAAATCGCGAGCGCCGACGCCGGTCCAGTTCTTGAGCGGCGCGTCGCCGTTCTCGACCGACAGCGCCACCGCCGCGGTCGTGCCCCGGTCGGCCCACAATTGCCGCATCGCCGGCTGCGGCGACTCGATCTTGATCCCCAGCTTCGCGAACATCCGGTACAGGAAGCCGAGGTGCTTCTTCGGCGCCGCCATCTTGACGACGAGCCGCATCGGCAGGCTGATGTCGCTGCGGTACTCGCGGTTCACGCCGTCGCACAGGGACCGGAAGCGCTTCTCGTCGCGGATCGGCACCGTGTGGCCGCCGCTCTCCCGAACGACCGACTCGCCGCCGTCCACGACCACGGCCTTCAGGTTCTTCGAGCCGAAGATCGCGCCGAAGCCCTGGCGGCCGAAAGCGTGGTAGCGGTCGTTCATCACCGATGCGATGCGCGCCCCGCCTTCCCCGGCGGGACCGATAGCCGAGACGCCAACCCGGAACTTCGTGCCGTAGCGCTCCTGGAGCGCGTCGAACGCCTCCGGGATCTGGGCGCCCCACAGGTCGCCGGCAGGCTCGACCGCAACGCCGTCCTCTTGTACGACGAGGACCGAGGGTTCGGCAGCGCGTCCGCGGACCACCAGCGCGTCGTAGCCGGCGTGGCGCAGATGGATCGCCGTGCTGCCCCCGGAGTTCGAGTCGGCCCAGGTGCCGGTGAGCGGCGACTTGCCGACGATCTGGATGCGCCCCGAGAACGGCGTGCGGAGCCCTGTGAGCAGCCCCGAGACGAGGGCGAAGCAGGCCTCGGGGGCGGTCGCCTCGGCGCCGGCGGGGAAGTGCTTCCACATCAGCCAGGCGCCCAGGCCGTAGCCGCCCAGGTACTGGCGGAAGACGTCCGCCGGGATCGTCTCCGCGTGGTACGCGCCCGTCGACAGATCGACGAAGAGAGCGCGGCCGTGGGCGCCGTGGGCGCCGTAGAGGCCGTTGCCGCCGTTGCCGTTCCGAGGCTCGTTCATCCGTTGCGTACCTCCGAGCGAACTGCTGCGTGGCCACCGGCCTCGGCAGCTCCACCGTTACCTGGGTTCATCCGTTGCTACCGCCGAGCGGACTGCTACTGCCGCTTCAAATGGAAGGTCATCGTGCCGGCTTCCGTGTCTCCCATGTGAGCCATCCAGGCGCTGTCGATCCGGTCCTTGCCCTCGAGCCGTATCTCTGCCGAGTGGATGTGGCTGGGCGTGGTCTCCAGGTTCGTGCCGCCGTCGAAGTCGAAGACCAGGCGGTTCGGGGCGCTGGTGGCGGCGTTGAACCTCATCTTCGGCTGGTTGCCGCTCGAGCAGTAGTGGGTGAGGACGAGGTCGGAACCGTCGAGGTGGTACATGTTGACCATCTCGTACTCGGTGTCCGGCCCCATGCGCTCCATCAGCACATGGCCGCTGGCCGTGACCTCGAACTCGTGGACGACCTTCTCGGTCGCGTCGGCCTCGGCTGCGGCCTCCGCGCCCTCGCCGCTGGCCGAACCCTCCCAGGCGCCGGCCAGCGCCTTGAGCCGCTCGAACGCCTGCTCAGCGGTCAGCTCGTCGGACGCCTGCGCTGCTGCGGGAAGCAGGAGGACGGCCGCCGCAACTGCGATCCACTGGACTTTCTTCATCTCGTGTCTCCGTTCGGGGCTCGATGGTGGGGTCGCGGCAAGGATACCCCGCCCCGGGCCGGGACGTTTAGCTGGTCCCATACAGAGAGTGAGCCTGGACGGGGGTCTCATCGGCAGTGATGGCGAGAGGGGTGTGGGGTGTTGTTTCAGGTCTGCTGATTGGAGCGAAGCGGAGATCAGCACCAGGGACCAACGGTAGCGCGGGGACCGCGAGGCCGCGGCCGACGTGCACTGAAGGCGAGATGCGTAGCTTGGCGTATCCTCCCGCATCATGCTGGAAAACCCATCCTCGCCCCGGAGCCTGCGCCTTCCCGGAGCGGGCGGCATTGAACTGCAGGTCTACGACTACGGCAACGAGGGTGCGCCGCCTCTCGTTCTGCTCCACGGGATGCAGGACCTGGCGCTGGCGTTCGAGCCGTTGGCGAGCCGGTTCAGCGACCGTTACCGGGTCGTTTCCTTCGATCTGCGCGGTCACGGCGACAGCGGCAAGCCGGGTGTCTACGCCCTGCCGCATTTTGTCGCCGATCTGCACGCGGTCATCTTCCAACTCCAACTGGAGCGCCCGGTGCTGGTGGGTCACAGCCTCGGCGGCCACATCGTCAGCCACTACGCAGCGGTGTTTACCGACGTGCCGAGTGTGGTCGTCAACATCGACGGCGTCGGCGCGCCGTTCCGCGAGAGCGACATGCCGGTCGAGAACCGGCAGTTCCGCCTCCAGAACGGCCATACGAGCTTGTTGCGGCCCGCAGGCCACAAGCGGCCGATGATGGACCTGGACGACGGCTGGCGGCTGTACTGCCGGTTCCATCCCGGCCTCGACCACGACCTGGCGCGGCGCCTGGTCGAGATCGGCACGACCGAGCATCCGTACGGGGGCCTGCAGTGGAAGTGGGATCCGCAGGTCGAGACGACGGGGCTGACGATGTCGAGCCGGCTGTCCGAGGAGCGCTGGCCGTGGGTTGCCTGCCCGGTGCTCGTGGTCACCGGAGGCCGTTCCGCCGAGTTCTACCGCGGCCGCGGCGGGATCGATCACGACACGCCGGCCGCGCCGGACGAGATCGAGCGCCGGGTCCGCCTGTTCCGCAACGTTCACCACGTCGAGATCCCGGAGGCGGGCCACATGGTCCACTTCGACGCGCCGGAACGGCTGGGCGAGATCATCGACGCCTACCTGGAAGCCGGGTAACGGGAGAAACATGGACTTCGAGATCCCTTGGGACATCCGCGACAAGCTGGCCGAGCTCGACGACTTCATCGAGCGGGAGATCAAGCCGCTGGAGCAGCAGGACGACAACATCCGGTTCTTCGACCAGCGCCGCGAGTGGGCGCGGACCGACTTCGAGAACGACGGCACGCCGCGCCCCGAGTGGGAGGCTCTGCTGCGCGAGATGAAGCGACGGGCCGACGCGGCCGGCCACCTTCGCTTCGGCCTGCCGAAGGAGCTCGGCGGCCAGGACGGCTCGAACCTGGCGATGGCGGTGATCCGCGAACATCTGGCCGCCAGGGGCCTCGGCCTGCACAACGACCTGCAGAACGAGTCCTCGATTGTCGGCAATTTCCCGACCGTGATCATGATGCACCGTTTCGGGACGCCCTCTCAGAAGGAACAGTTCATCGAGGGCATGATGACCGGCGCGGTGCGGATGGGCTTCGGCCTGACCGAACCGAATCACGGCTCCGACGCGACCTGGCTCGAAACCTCCGGTGTCCGGGATGGCGACGACTGGGTGATCAACGGCACCAAGCGGTTCAACTCGGGCCTCCACGCGGCCACCCACGACCTGATCTTCGCCCGCACCGCGGGCGATCCGGGAAAGGCGGACGGCGTGACCTGCTTCATCGTGCCGACGAACTCGCCCGGTTTCGAGATCCCCTTCATGTGGTGGACCTTCAACATGCCGACGGATCATGCGGAGGTGTCGTTGACCAACGTGCGGGTCCCGAACGAAGCGATCCTCGGCGAAGAGGGCCGCGGCCTCGCCCTGGCCCAGACCTTCGTCCACGAGAACCGCATTCGCCAGGCCGCCTCCGGTGTCGGCGCCGCCCAGTTCTGCATCAACGAAAGCGTGAAGTACGCCCGCGAGCGGACGGTCTTCGGCAAGCCGCTATGGCTGAACCAGGCGATCCAGTTCCCGCTCGCCGAACTCCAGACGGAGTGCGAGATGGTCCGCAACCTCGTCTACAAGACCGCCTGGGAACTCGACCAGCAGCACCACATGGAGGTCACCGACAAGGTCTCCATGTGCAACTACCGCGCGAACCGCCTCGTCTGCAACGCCGCCGACCGGGCGATCCAGACCCACGGCGGCATCGGCTACACCCGCCACATGCCCTTCGAGCACATCTACCGCCACCACCGGCGGTACCGGATCACCGAAGGCTCCGAAGAGATCCAGATCCGCCGCGTCGCGGGGATCATGTTCGGCAAGAAGGCGAAGCGGTAGTGCCGCGCCGGCAACGCCCGTGGGTGCTGCTCGGCTACGAGCCCGGCTCGAGGATCGCCTGGTAGGTGAGGCGACGGGATAGCGACCGAACGTCCGGGCGCAGCGGTCCGAAGTGCTGGATCATGCCGACGAAGACGAGGTCTTCCTTCGGGTCGATCCAGAACCAGGTGCCGGCGGCGCCGCCCCAGTAGTACTCGCCCTTCGAGATGCCGTCGGCGGCGACGGGGTCGAGAACGACGGCGAAGTCGAGGCCGAAGCCGGTGCCGGGGGACATCTCCTTGAGTTCGCGGGGCAGGTGGTTCAGGTGCATCAGCTCGACCGTCGAGGGCGCGAGGATGCGGACACCGTCGAGTTCACCGCCGTTGAGCAGCATCTGGGAGAACCGCATGTAGTCCATCGTGGTCGAGACGAGGCCGCCGCCGCCGGAGAGGAAGGCGGGCGGGTCGAGGTAGTCACGGCGGCCGCCGAAGCCCTCCTGGGCCATCAGGTTGCCGTCGGCGTCGTGGGTGTAGACCTCGGAGAAGCGGTCCGCCTTGTCCGCGGCGACGTGGAAGGCCGTGTCGTTCATGCCCAGCGGTCCGAAGACGCGCTCATCGAGGAACTCGTCGAACTTCTGGCCGGAGAGGACCTCGACCAGGTAGCCCTGGACGTCGACGGCGACGCTGTAGTGCCACATCGAGCCGGGCTGCTGGCGCAGCGGGATCTTCGCCAGCTTGTCGATCATGTCCTTGAGCGTCGAGTCGTTGTCGAGGACGTTCGCTTCGTTGTAGAGCGCGTCGACCTGGGACTGCGAGAAGATGCCGTAGCTGAGGCCGGCGGTGTGGGCCATCAGCTCGCGGATCGTCATCGGGTGGTCGGCCGGCTCGGTGATCGGCTGGCCGTTCGGCCCGTCCTCCTTGGCAACGACGAGTCCCTCGAACTCGGGGATGTACCGGTGGACCGGGTCGGAGAGGCGGAACTTGCCTTCTTCGTAGAGGATCATCAGGGCGACGCCGGTGATCGGTTTGGTCATCGAGTAGATGCGGAAGATCGTGTCCTCGCTCATCTCGACGCCGTCCTCGAGGTTCTGGTGTCCGAAGGCGCCGAAGTGGGCGACCTTGCCGTGACGGGAGATCATCGTCGTGATGCCGGCCAGGAGGCCGTCGTCGACGAGACCCTGCATCGCGCCGTTCAGGCGTTCGAGCCGGTCGCTCGACATGCCGACGTCCTCGGGCGCCGCGCGCGCCAGATCGCGGGGACCCTGGACCGGGACGTCTGCGCGGGTCTGCTCGCAGGCGACGAGCCCGAGGCTCAGGAAGGCGACGGCGAGGAGGGCGGTGGCCAGACGGAACGATGTTGCGGCACGAGTCATGGAACTCTCCCCTGAACTGGCAGTGAACTGGAGCTTGACGACAGGCCGAGACTAGCAGCATCCATGCGGTGGAGGCGGGCCACGGGAGTTCGTCCGGCATCGTGCCGCTCGTGTGCTCGACGACTCGCATCCGAAGGTGGTTCGCGTGTGGCGCGGCCCGGGAATTCTCCTGCCCACTCGGCGTCGTGCACTGGACTTGGATGGTCCTGCCGGGGGCCTGCCGGGGAAGTGTTTCCAGTAGAGAGATGATCGTGGAGCGGCGACGGTAGAGAGGCTTCGATCCCGGTCGGTTGGGACGGTCGTTGCCGGCGATGGCTGCTACGATGAGTGACTTCCTGATGGAGAGGATGATCGACAGGCCCAAGCTGGCGCACGACATCATGGTGACCAGGTTGGTCACGTTGCATCCGCGCACCCATGTGTTCGACGGCGTCGCGGCGCTTCTCCGGCATCGGATCACCGGCGCGCCGGTGATCGGCGAGCGGCATCGCTATCTCGGCATGCTGTCCGAGAAGAGCTGTCTCACGGTGCTCACGGTGACCGCCCGTGCCGCGGACGAACAGGGGCTGGCGCGGAGCCGACGGACCCGGGCGAGTGACTTCATGGCCAAGCGGCTGGTCACCCTGCAAGCGGGCATGTCGGCTCTTGACGCGATCGGCCTGCTGCTCAAGAACCGGATTTCGGGCGCGCCGGTGGTGGACGCGGACGGTCGCTTTCTGGGCGTCTTTTCGGAGAAGTTCTCGATGGAAGTCCTGCTGGGGCTGGCCTACGACCAGTTGCCGGCGGCCCCCGTCGAGGCGTTCATGAACGCCGACTTCGGCCGCGTGATCGACGGTTCCGAGCCGTTGCTCGAGATCGCGCAGCGGTTCCTGGACACGCCCTACCGGCGTCTGCCCGTGGTGCGGGACGGCACGCTGGTGGGGCAGGTCAGCCGCCGCGACGTGCTCACGGCGGAGCATCATCTGACCTCGGCCCTCGACGGCCGCCGTTCCATCCTGCGGGAGCGCAGCAGCGAGCTCGGTCTGGAGGATCTGGCCGCGCCGGATGAAGACGGGGAGTCCGCCGACTTCGAGCTCGACTCCACGGATGCCTCGGCGTTCATGGACCGGAAGGCCCGTACGATCTTCGAGGACACGGACCTTCTGACCATCGCGCGCATCTTCAAGAGCACGCCGTACCGGCGGCTGCCGGTGCTGCGGGGCCGGAGACTGGTGGGCCAGATCAGTCGCCGTGACGTGCTCGCCGCCACCCACGGCCTCCTCGTCCAGGCGCCCCAGCCCGGTCAGGCGCTGCTCTATCTGAGCGCGGTCGTGGATTCCGGCGAGCGACCGTCCCTGTCGTGAATCCACCGTTGCCTGCCGATCCACACCATTGCGGCCCGCGCCGGATCGCTCGACTCTGCGGCAGGCCCGCCTGCGGCCGGGGAACCCCGGTCGCTCGGCCTTCCAGTCAGGAGAGGAACGTGTCCAGACGGATCCCTGATGCCTCAACGTACGGTCCGGCAGGCTACCGCGGCCCCGGACTCATCCTCTTCCTCGTCGCGGTCGTCGCGCTGCTTGCGGCCGTCGTCGTGCCCGGCGCCGCCGCGGCGGCCGCGGAAGAGGAAGAGCCAAAGCTCGTCGAGCCGGCGCCGCCGCGCCCGGACGACGAGGGCCAAGGTCCCTTCGACCGCCTCATCCTGCGCGGCGTGACCGTCGTCGACGGCGCCGGCGCGCCGCCGAGGGGGCCGGTCGACATCGTCATCGAAGGCAACCGGATCGAAGAGATCAAGAGCCTCGGCATGGCCAACACGGAAATCGACGAGAGCAAGCGGCCGAAGGATGCCGATGTCGAACTCGATCTCAGCGGCTCGTACGTGCTGCCGGGCCTGGTCGATCTCCACGTCCACACCGGCGGCGTGCCCAAGGCGCCGACCGCGGAGTACGTCTACAAGCTCTGGCTGGCGCACGGCATCACGACCGTTCGCGGCGTGCCCACCGGGCCGCTGGAATGGGACCTGAGTGAGAAGGCGCGCAGCGAGAGGAACGAGATCACCGCGCCGCGCATCGTCTCCTACCAGCGTCCCGGCGGCGGCGAGGAGTGGAAGGACCGGAACATCCGGACCCCCGCCGACGCCCGGGAGTGGGTCCGCTACGCGCACGAGAAGGGCGTGGACGGTCTCAAGCTCGGCGCCTATCCGCCGAAGATCATGGCGGCGTTGATCGACGAGGCCGGCAGCCTGGGAATGGGCTCGACCGCCCACCTCGACCAGATGGGCGTGGCGCAGATGAACGCCCTGGACGCCGCCCGGCTCGGCCTGGTCGGGATGACCCACTTCTACGGCCTGTTCGAGTCGATGTATGACGGCGCCGACGTCCAGCCGTGGCCCGCGGAGATGAACTACATGGACGAGCAGTTCCGCTTCGGCCAGGTGGCCCGCCAGTGGAGCATGGTCGAGCCCGGCGGCGAGCGCTGGAACGCCCTGCTCGACGAGTTCCTGGAACTCGACTTCTTCATCAACCCGACGATGACGATCTACTCGGCCGGCCGCGACGTGATGCGGGCGCGCAACGCGGACTGGCACGCCGACTACACGCTGCCCACGCTGGCCGAATTCTACGCCCCCAGCCGCCTTGACCACGGCTCCTACTGGTACGACTGGACGACCTGGGACGAGGTGGCCTGGAAGAACTTCTACCGGGTGTGGATGCAGTTCCTGAACGAGTACAAGAACCGCGGCGGCCGGGTCACCGTCGGCTCGGATTCAGGGTTCATCTACCAGACCTACGGTTTCGGCACGATCCTGGAGCTCGAACTCCTCCAGGAGGCCGGCTTCCATCCGCTGGAGGTGATCCGCTCGGCGACGATGTACGGTGCCGAGGAACTGACCCGGGCCAGCGGCGCCGAGATGGAGTTCGGCATCGTGCGCGAAGGCATGCTGGCCGATCTGCTCGTGGTCGGCGAGAACCCGGTCGCGAACCTCAAGGTGCTCTACGGCACCGGCGCCGTGCGACTCAACGACGACACGGGACGTCCCGAGCGCGTCGGCGGCGTGCGCTACACGATCAAGGACGGCATCGTCTTCGACGCGAAGAAGCTGCTCGCCGACGTGGCGGATATGGTTGCCGCCGAACGGATGAAGCTCGAAGCGCCGCCGCAGGAGACGGCGGGAGGAGCGCGGCCGTAGCAGCCTTGGCGAATCCCGGCGATCTGTGCAGCCAGAGAACAAGGAGAACCCAATTGAAACAGACACTCGTGAAGCACTCGGCCGCAATCCTGCTCGCCTCCGCCCTCCTCGCCGCCCCCCTGTCGGCGGGCTCGCAAGCCAAGGTCCACGCCGACGTGGTCTACGGCCACAAGATGGGCATGGCCCTGACCTTCGATGCACTCGTGCCCGGGGACCAGAACGGCGCCGGCGTACTGTTCATGGTCAGCGGCGGGTGGTTTTCGCGCTGGTCCGACCCGCACGGCATCGTGTCGGGCGAGGGACGCCGGTTCGGCGCGATTGGCGAGCTCCTGGACAACGGCTACGCCGTGTTCATGGTCCGCCACGGCTCGGCCCCGCTGTTCAAGGTGCCGGAGGCGGTCGCGGACGTGCGCCGCGCGGTTCGTTACATCCGGCTCAACGCGGACGATTTCGGCGTCGACGCGGAGCGCCTGGGCGTGACCGGCGGCAGCGCCGGCGGCCACCTGTCCCTGATGCTTGGCAACGCCTCGGACGAGGGGAACTCCGGCAGCAACGATCCGATCGAGCAGACCGGCAACCGGGTCGCGGCCGTCGTCGCCTACTTCCCGCCGGTCGACCTGCAGGGGCTGACCGGTCCGAACGAGCGCTTCCCCGCGCTCGAGTTCGATGCGGAGAAGGCTGCCGCCATCTCACCCGTCCTGTTCGTCAGCGAGGACGACCCGCCGACGCTGCTGATTCACGGCGACCAGGACGCGCTCGTGCCGATCAGCAACAGCGAGCGGATCAAGGCCGCCTTTGACGAGGCGAACGTGACCTCCGAGCTGATCGTGATCGAGGGCGCGGCCCACGGTTTCCGCGGCGAAGACGGCGAGCGCGCCTCGAGCGCGCTGGTCGCCTGGTTCAACGAGCACCTGGGGGTGTCGGCGGATTAGGGCCGGGTTCCCGCCCGGGGACGAATGGACAATCCGCCCAGCCGCCAGATGGAGGAGCCAGGTGGCCGGGGTTCGCCGTCCGACGCCGGGCTTGGGCCGCGGCTTGAACGGCGTTTTGGCCGGAACCGGGATTCCCACTTCGACGCGCGTCCACTGCCGACCGCCAGCCTTGCAGACCTGAGTCTGGTCCGCTTCGAAGAGGAGTACCTCCCCGGCGCGCTCGAACCGGAGGCGCTCGCCGCCAATCAGCGCACCACCAGGGAAAGGCTGGCCGCCGCCAAGATGATCGTCGCCGTGGACGATCCGGTTCCCACGGTCAGCGGCGTAGTGGTTTTGGGCCGGCAGCCTCACGACCTGCTGCCCGGCGCCTACGCCCAGTTCCTTCGGGTCGAAGGAACCGAGTACGGCGACCCGGTGGCCGACGCGGAGGCGTGCCGCGGACCGATCTCCAAAGTCGTGCGTCGGTTGGACGAGAAGTTCTCCGCTCACAACCGCGTAGCGGTCGATTTCCTTTCGGCGCCCGTGGAAATCCGGCGGTCCACCTATCCGCTGGATGCCCTGGGCCAGCTCGTCCGCAACGCGGTAATGCACCGGACCTATGAGGACTCCACAGCGCCGGTGCACGCCTACTGGTTCGACGACCGCGTCGAAATCGCCAGCCCCGGCGGTCCCTACGGAGCGGTCACCACCGACAACTTCGGGGCCGAGGGTCTGGTGGATTACCGGAACCCGAACATCGCGGAGGCGATGCGGGTGTTGGGGCTCGTCCAGAGATTCGGATTCGGCATCCCAGCCGCGCGGCGGTCTCTCCGCGATGGAGGCCACCCGGACCTCGAGTTCAAGGTGTCGGCCAGCCAGGTGCGCTGCATCGTCAGGGCTCGAAGAACGGCGCCTTGACGACGACGACAGGCACTGGCTACGAAGCGTCGAGACGCGTCTGTTCCGGAGCGGGTCGGCGACTCGCCAGGCGCTTGATCTCCGGCCAGCTCCGGAACCAGGCCCAGCACTGCCAGCACGCTGGCCATGCCGGTCTAGCTCTAGCTGAACACTCGCTTCGCCGCCTGAAGAACCTCACCAACGACTGACCTCACCTCAGGGGAGGCCCCGATGCCAATAGGCCGCAAGCCTACCGAGCAACCCGCCGAAGCGGGCCACTCTTCCGAAGTCCCCGTCGTCCACGCCGAGGACGAGGCGTCGGCGGTCGCCGCGCTGAATGCCGGCGCCTTCGTCTCCGCAGACCCGGACATCCTCGAGAAGCTCGGGTTCGCCGATCTTGGCGAGAACGTCGGCGAGCCTGAAGACTTCCTCGACGACCTCGTCCCGTAGCCCGGATAGTGCCGGATGTCGTTGCTCCGAGCCAGCAGGCGGCCTGAACGCGATTCCGAGCCGCTTGCGCGAGCAGCCGACGAAGTGGCCGGCGCCGTGGGCGGGCTTGCGGTCGCCTTGGTGGGGCAGGTAGAGACGCGCTTCGCAGTCGTCGACCTCGAGCAGCAGCACGGCGTTCCGACCCTGGTAGCCGGTCAGGTAGAAGAAGTCGTGGTCCTGCCGGAAGCGGGCGTCGTATCGCGGCATCGTCTCCGAGAACACGAGCACCGCGCCGCCGTCCAGTTGTTCGCAGAGCTTTGCCCGGCGCTCGGTGAACTTCGGGCGGATAGGGGACTACAACGGTGGCTAGACAGGGGGCGGTGTAGTCGGCGACGGTGAGCGCGCGATCAGGGCATGCACGCCAAGCCTCATTGGCCAGGCAGATTGACTGTGATCGGAGCGACGGCGGGGTAGGCCTTCCCCTCCAGCGGGTTGAACTGGTGGGCTAGGAACCGTTCGACACCCGCTCGCTGGCCCTCCGGAATCGGCGTCCATGTTGCTAGCAGTGCGCCCTGGGTGGTCGCCCAGGTCGCTCGTCGATGCTCCATTAGACGGGCGGCGATCTCACCAGACCCCACGTAGACGACGCGGCCATCTGACGCCCGCCAGATGACGTAGACGCCCCCGAGGCCGTTGAAGTGAGCGTGATTCAGTTCAAGGTCGAACAGGTTGCACCAATCCCCGTCACCGCACTTGTTCCAGTGGACTCTCATGGATCGTCCTGCCATTGTTGAGGTTGAGACCAGTTAGCGCGCGTGGGTGGCGGCAGAGTCTTCTCGTCAGGCTGTTCAAGTCCCGCCAGGTCTAGCAACTGATCGCGAAGCTCGAACGCCATGACACGCCGGACGGTGCTCTCCGCCAAGCCGTTCCCGTAGGCAGCCTGTTTGACGAGGCTCTGCTGCTCATCCGTCAACTCAAGCTCGTCGTCCGCGTAGATGAAGGAGAACTCCTGGATGTCGTAGGCTTCCATGCCGTCAATCCGACCCGTCAGGGTTGGCGCGGTTCTGGCCGCCCACGCGGCAGCCTCAATCTCTGCCGAGACCTTCTTCCCTAGGTCAGTGAGCCGAAGTGGGCTTCTTCTACTGGCAACCTCGGGTTCCAGCCGCAGGAAGATGCGCTTGATGTCGGCGCGAACCTCGGCCATGAACTCCTGGAAGTTCCCGATGTCTGCGTTCACCTTCCCCTTCCACTCCGACTCGGCCCGAATCTCCTTGCGGATGTCTCTGCGCAGGTTGATGAAGACCACGACGCCCGTAGAGACTCCCGCAATCGCGATCACCGCAGGCGCCCATTCTGCGACGGTCACGCGCCCGCCTGCAGCGTGGCCTCGGGTCTCTTCTCGGAGCGTCTGATGTGGTGCATGTCAGGGTCTCCCAAGCGATCCGTTGTCTCTGCGATCCTAGCCGACAAAGTCAACACCAGATCGCCGGGTAGGGTTTCCGGCATGACGAAGAACCGACCGCCGACCGGACTCGCGGAGCAAGGCCGCCTGGTCTACGCGAAGACGGGGATGCCGAACTACAAGCGCTACCTGGACGAGATGCCCGGCGTCCCGCTTCAAGACCTCTGGACCGACATACCGTTCGCGCTCGGAAGGCAGCGAACCGGCTACCCGACGCAGAAGCCGCTAGCGCTGCTGGACCGGATCATCCGGTCGTCGTCGAACGAGGGCGACCTCGTCTTGGATCCGTTCTGCGGCTGCGCGACGGCGTGCGTGGCCGCCGAGCGGCTGAACCGGCAGTGGATCGGCATCGACATTTCCGACATGGCGTACAAGCTCGTCAGAGAGCGGCTCACGAACGAAGTCTCGTTCATGGGTACGGTGCTCCACGACATCCAGTACTGGACTGCCGAGAGCGCCACAGAGCCGGAAGCGCCGCCGAAGGCGACCAGCCACAAGCATCTGCTTTACGGCGAGCAGGAAGGCCGTTGTGCGATGTGCTCCACCCTGACCGAGATCCGGCTCATGGACGTTGACCACATCGTCGCCAAGGCCGAGGGTGGTGGCGACGAACTCGAGAACCGCCAACTTCTCTGCCGGTCGTGCAATCTCACGAAGGGCACGTCCGAAGACAGCGTCGCGAAGGCGTCGATGATCGCGGAACTGAAGGAGAGGATCGCGTGGCTGGAGAGCGGTTAGCAGCCCTACGGCAGGCTCTCCAGGGTTCTAGCGGCCTCGGACAGTGCGAGCCCGCACGCTCCGCGGCGGTCGCGATCGCCCACGCGACCAGGTTGCCGAACACGACCGCTGTCATGGCACCTCACCAGCCCAGCGGCTCTTTGTGGCGCACTTTGATTGCCGTTACATGGCTACTGTTGACACAAACAAAGAGCCGCCCAACGCCCGGAAACCCAACTGGGACACGGCCGAGCGCACCGTCGGAGCCGCCGGAATGTGCAGAACTTCGGTCTAGCGGAGAGGGTCGCACGGTCGCCGCATGCATTCACTGATCGAATCCCACCGGGCTGAAATACGCGCTCTGGCCGACCGCCACGGCTTTGGCGACGTGCGTGTGTTCGGCTCCATGGCCAGAGGGGACGCAGACGACGGGAGCGACGTGGAATCTCCTCGTGACCTTGCCCAGAGGCCAGAGCGGCTCGACCCTGGGAGCATTGTTGATGGACGTTCAGGATCTCCTGGGGCGCAGGGTGGACATCGTCACGGACCGCAGCTTGCACCCCGCTCTTCGGCATCGGATTCTGGAAGACGCCCAGACCCTGTGAAGGCTGACCGGAGGACCGACCTGGTGCTCCTCGGGCACATCCGCGACCGTGTTTCGCGCATCGACGAGTACACCGGCGGCGAGGAAGCCGCCGCCGCCCTGGTGCGCAAGCTCGGCGGCGGCATGGCGGAGATGGCGCGGGAACTCTGCTGCCGCCTTCACACCGTGTGCGAGCGGAAGAAGCGCGCGAAGAAGGCTCTGGCTTACAACGGTCTCGTGCAAAGCTGGCCCGAGATTCAGTGGATCGCGCAGCGCCCGGAGCAGGCACGAATAGCCGCTTCGTAGTCCTGCTGCGTTCAGGTGGAAGCTGCGCCAGCGGCGGGTCGCGAGGTGCGGTACGCGGCTTGTAGGGTAGGAGGCAGCCGTGCCCTTGGTGGATCGTCAGCTTCGGGAAGTCTGGGACGCTCTGCGTGCCCAGCAGGCCCAGAGATCGAACGTGCTGCGAGCGGTACGCATCCGGCGTCTGCGCGGCATCCGGGACCTGCGAGTACCCTTCAACTATCCGGTCTGTGTGCTGGCGGGACCGAACGGTTGCGGGAAGTCGACGGTCCTGTTTTCGTGCGCCTCGGCCTACCGCGACCCGGCTCGCGGACCGCGCGAGTTCGTCCCGACCAGCCTGTTCCCGAACTTCATCGATCCCGGCGGACGGGCCGTTTCGGACGCGGTCGACGCAACGGAACTCGAGTTCGACTACGTTCACGAGGGGGCCCCCTACGCCATGGCCTGGAGGCGCGGGAAGTCCTGGAACCGCAGCTTCCTCGGACGCAAGGGCGGACGGCAACCCGAGCGGAGCGTCTACCTGAGAACCCTCGCCAACCTGACCAATCCGTCCGAGGTGCGGGGGCTGCTGCAACTTGCGCGCAAGCCCTTCGAGACGAGGGAGATCGGCGCCGACCTTCTGGTCTTTGCCCACCGGATCCTGCCCCGGGAGTACCGCCGACTCTCGCTGATCCGCTCGGGCCTGCGGGACCTTCTGTTCGCCGAGGTGGCGGCTGGTTCGAGGACCGGCTACTCCGAATTTCACATGTCGTCCGGTGAGCGGGCGGTGCTGCGCATCTCGCAGGACATCTCGTCGCTGGATGGAGCGCTCGTCCTGATCGACGAGGTGGAAGCGGGCCTTCACCCGTACACCCAGCAGCAGACCATGCTCGAGTTGCAGCGGCTTGCTCTGCGGCAGGAGTTGCAGATCGTGGTCGCGTCGCACAGCCCGGTCGTGCTCGGTTCGGTGCCGCCTGAAGCCCGCATCTTTCTCGACCGCGACGTGGAGTCGGGCGAGGTCGTTCTGGCGCCGGCCTACCGCGACATCTTCCAGAAGGCGCTCTACGGGCAGTCGCAGGATCGGCTGTCGATTCTGTGCGAGGACGAAGCGGCCGAAGCGCTCATCCGGGGCGTCCTCGACGTGCTGAACCCCCGGCTGGGCCTGCGGCACGACGACTTCGTCATTGGCCGCAACACAGGCCAGGCTGAGTTCCCGGGCCACGTGCGGACGTTGGGAAAGTTCGGCCGGCTCCGCGATTTCGTCATGGTTCTCGACGGCGATTCCAGGTCGGTGGAAGCGGCCATCCGGAGCGCTGCCGAACTCCACGGGGCTCACGCCAGGCCGTTGTTCCTTCCGGGTGACGGCTCGCCGGAGGACTGGACCTGGCGGGTGCTCGGGCGGCGAGGCAGCGACTACGCCGGTGAGCTCGGACTTGGGCCCGTGGAACTGGCCCGGCGGGTGGTCGAGATTGGGCGGGTCACGGAGGGCGCCGTCCAGCAGGGCGATCGTGCAAAGGCCAGCCTTGCCGCTCTGGCCGTGGAACTCGACCGGCAGCCAGCCGACGTGGTCCGCAGGGTCGGGGCCGGCGAAGCGGAGCGGGGCCGATCCGGCATGGCCGTCTTCCTGCTCGAGTTCCAGGATGAAATCGAGGCTTGGCGGCGCAGGATGAACTGACCGGCGACTCGTCGTCGGAGGGGCGTCCGTGGCGCTTGGCGGCGTAGCGTGAGGACTCGGATCCGGTTCCCGGCTCTGAGACGTCGATCGTTGGTGAGAAACGTAGCGACGCCCGCGTCGGGATCACTCGGCGCGGCCCGCGGCGACCTCGGCGTCGATGTCTTCGACCGAATCGTAGAGTCCGGAGGCCGCTCCGAACAGATCGGACATCGTGTAGGTCCGACCGCGGTCGCGCAGCTCCTGTGCGGTGATGATGACGCGATCCTGGACGGCCGCGACATGCAGAATGTCGCCCTCCTTGAGGCCGACAGCCGCCACGACGTTGGCGGGTAGCGTGATCTGGTTCTTCGCACGAAGTCTTGTAAGTTGCATTGACTTGGAGCCGGCGCGAGCGTGGGAAAGTGCCGCCGGATCGCGCGCGGTCATCTGCGCCGAAATTGCAACCCCGATCCGTTCGGCGGCCGCCTCGGCGTTCTCGGCGGCACCGGGGCGGTGCGTGGTTCTGGTGGTATGAATCTCCGTATGAAGACGACCCTGAACATCGACGATTCGGTGATGCAGCGCCTGCGCGAAGAGGCGGCGCGCCGGGGCACTAGCATGTCCGCCTTGGTCGAAGCGGGCCTGCGGCACGTGCTCGCGCCGGAAGTCGTGCCTGCCAACATGACGGATGATCCGCCACCGTTGCCTTCGTGGCGCGGCGGCCCGGAGCTCGTCGACATCTCGGACCGCGACGCCCTCTACCGCGCGATGGAGGAAGAGGGATGACGTGCTGGTGGTCGACGCGAATGTCCTCGTCTACGCGGCGAACGTCGAGTCACCCCTCCACTCTCCCTGCATGCGCCTTCTCAAGTTCCACGAGCAACCGTCACGACGATGCGATGTCCAGTTCCCCATCACCGTAGCGGGCGCGCAAGACCTTCTTGTCGAACTTGCCGACGCTGGTCTTCGGGACTTCGTCGATGAAGGTCCAGCGCTCGGGGACCCACCAGCGGGCGACGCGGTCTGCCAGGTAGCTCCGGAGTTCGGCGGGGTCCGCGTCGGCGCCGTCGTTGAGCACGACGCAGGCGAGGGGTCGCTCGTCCCAGCGGTCGTCCGGCACGCCGACGACGGCGGCTTCGGCGACGGCCGGGTGGCCCATCAGCTCGTTCTCGAGGTCGACGGACGAGATCCACTCGCCGCCGGACTTGATCACGTCCTTGGCCCGGTCGGTGATCTGCAGGAAGCCGTGCGGATCGATCGAGGCGACGTCGCCGGTTCGCAGCCAGCCGTCGTGGAACTTCCCGGGGTCGTCGTCGAGGTAGTAGGAGCCGGTGATCCAGGGGCCGCGGATCTCGATCTCGCCGACCGCCTCGCCGTCCCAGGGCATGACCTCGCCGGCGTCGTTCGTGATCCGGATCTCGACGCCGGAGATGATGCGGCCGGTCTTGACCCGCCAATCGACTTCTTCCTCCCTGGGAGTGCCGCGCGGGGGAATTGCCATCGCCGCGAGCGGCGAGGTTTCGGTCATGCCCCAGCCCTGGATGATGTCGACGCCGAAACGGTCCCGGAACCCTTCGATCAGGGATCGCGGCACGGCCGAGCCTCCGCACAGGACGGCGCGGAACGAGGAAAAGTCGACCTCGTGGTTCTCCGAGTGGCGAAGGACTTCGTTCCAGATCGTCGGCACCGCCCCGGAGAGAGTCGGCCGGTGCTCGGCGATGATCCGGCACAGGGGCTCGGCCTGCAGGAAACGGTCGGGCATGACGAAGTCGGCGCCGGTGAACCAGCCGACATGCGGCAGGCCCCAGGCGTTCGCGTGGAACATCGGCACGATCGCCAGGATGCTGTCCTGCTGGCTGATGCCGAGCGCACCGCCGGACGCCACCCCCAGGGCGTGCAGGAAGGACGACCGGTGGCTGTAGGCGACGCCCTTCGGGTTGCCGGTCGTGCCGCTCGTGTAGCACATGGCGCAGGCGGCCCGCTCGTCGATCTCGGGCCAGTCGAAGGTGGTCGGTTGGCCTTCGAGCAGGTCGTGGTAGCGGTGGATGGCCGCGCCGCCGGCGGCGAGCGCCGAGGCGTCGCCGTCGCCTACGACGATGAAGTGCTCCACCGTGGTCAGGTCGGCGGCGACCCGGGCCAGCAGCGGGATGAGGGAATCGTCGACGATCACCACGCGGTCCTCGGCGTGGTTCGTCACGTAGGTCAACTGCTCCGGGAACAGGCGGATGTTCAGCGTGTGCAGCACGGCGCCCATGCACGGGATGGCGAAGTAGGCCTCCAGGTGCTCCTGGTTGTTCCAGGCGAAGGTGCCGACCCGGTCGCCCGGCTCGATGCCGAGGCCCTTGAGGGCGTGGGCGAGCTGCGCGGCGTGGTCCGCGACCTCGGCGTAGGCGCCGATCCGCGCGCCGTCCGCCTGGCAGGTGATCACGCGGCTGTCTCTGTAGACCCGGCGGCCGTGATCGAAGATCATGCGGATCGTCAACGGGAAGTCCATCATCGTGCTGTCGGTCATGTCGGCTCCTCAGGAGGCTCGGGTCGCGTTCCGGTGTCCGCTCGGTTCGTCTGAAAGCGGTACCTTAGCCGCCCCGTGGCAGAGCGCCACCAATGCCTGCCCGCGTGCGTCGGCGTAGACTCCGGCGATGGATCCGGTCCGGCTCGAGCTGTTCAGCAACCGGTTCGCTGCGATCGCGTCCGAGATGGGCGTGATGCTCCAGCGGACGGCGATGTCGGTGAACGTGAAGGAGCGGCTCGACTTCTCGTGCGGCCTGCTCGATGCCGGCGGGCGTCTGCTGGTCAATGCGCCCCACATTCCGGTGCACCTGGGCGCTCTCGGCGAGTGCGTGCGCGGCGTCGCCGCCGAGCTCGAACTCGGGCCGGGCGATGTCGCGGTCACCAACCATCCGGGCTACGGCGGCTCCCACCTGCCGGACATCACCGTCATCGCGCCGGCCCACGTCGACGGCCGGCTGCTCGGCTACGTCGCCAACCGGGCCCACCACGCCGAACTGGGCGGCATTCGTCCCGGCTCGATGCCGCCGAAGGCCGCCAACCTGGCCGAGGAGGGCGTCGTCATCGCGCCGCAGCTCCTGGTGCAAGCGGGCGAGCCCCGGTGGGAGCGGATGGAGGCGCTGCTCAGCCGCGGGCCGTCCCCGTCCCGGTCGGTGGCGGAGAATCTGGCCGATCTCGGCGCGGCGGTTGCGGCCAACCGGCGCGGAGTGGCCGCGCTGCGGCAGCTCGCTGCCGATCACGGCGAGGACGAGGTGCGCCGCTACATGACGGCGCTCTACTCGCGCGCCGCCGACCGGATGGAGGTCGCCCTCGAGGAACACGTGCGCAGCGCGGGACGCCAGTCCTTTCACGCTCTGGAGCGGCTGGACGACGGTTCGCCGATCGAAGTCGAGGTGACGATCGAGCACGGGTCGGCGCGAATCGACTTCACCGGCAGTGCTCCGGTCCATCCGGGCAACCTGAACGCGACGCCGGCGATCGTGCGAAGCGCCGCGATCTACGTTCTGCGGCTGCTCATCGGGGTGCCGCTGCAGCTCAACGAGGGGTTGCTCGAACCGGTCGAGATCGAGATTCCGCGCGGCATGCTGAATCCCGAGTTCCCGGCCGACCCGAAGCGTTGCCCGGCGGTCGTGGGGGGCAACGTCGAGACGAGCCAGCGGGTGGTCGACACGCTGATCCGGGCGCTGGGACTCTGCGCCTGCGGACAGGGCACGATGAACAACACGCTGTTCGGCGACGACAGCTTCGGCTACTACGAGACGGTCGGCGGGGGCGCCGGCGCCGGTCCCGGGTTCGCCGGGGCCAGCGGCGTCCACACCCACATGACGAATACGCGGATCACCGACCCGGAAGTGCTGGAGCACCGCTATCCGGTGCGTCTCGAGCGATTCAGCCTGCGGCCGGGCTCGGGCGGGGCCGGGAAGTTCCCGGGCGGCGACGGTCTCAGGCGCGAGTTGCGGTTCCTGACCCGGCAGCAGGTGTCGGTGCTCGGGCAGCACCGGGTGGAGCGGCCGTTCGGCGTCCTCGGCGGCGCGAGCGGAACCGTTGGCCGCGCCCGCATCCTGCGTGCCTCCGGCGGGGTCCGGGAACTGGCCTCCGTCGATCAGGCCGATGTCGAGCCGGGAGACCTCCTGGTGCTTGAAACACCGGGCGGCGGCGCCTGGGGCGAGAGCGAGCAGGAAGAAGGCCAGGAAGCGGCGTTCGGGGTCGCGGCCGGGTAGAATGCGCCCGTCCCCGCGCGTCGGGACGAACCTGCGGAGCCGGTCGTCGTGTCCGGCGTCCCGAGGCGACCGTCCCCGCGCGTCGGGACAAACCACTGCCAGTCTGCATCCAACAGGAGCCGAGTCGATGAGCCAGCAACAGGTTCGGGTGAGCGAAGAGAAGGCTCGTGCGGTCGCCGAGGCATCCCGCGAGAAGGAGTGGAAGAACCCGTCCTTCATGAAGGAGATGTTCCTTGGCAACTTCCGCTTCGACCTGATCAACCCCTATCCCACGCGGGACGAGTGGCGCCCGGAGTTCGAGTCCTTCTACTCGGCGCTCAGCGACTTTCTCCGGGACGAGGTCGATCCGATCGAGATCGACGCCTCGGAGGACTACCCGGACCACGTGCTCGACGGTCTCGCCAGGCTTGGCGCCTTCGGCATGAAGATCCCGACGGAGTACGGCGGGCTCGGATTCGACCAGGTCGAGTACGCCCAGGTGATGGAACTGATCGGCGCCTTCGACGGCAACCTGACGGCTCTGCTGTCGGCTCACCAGTCGATCGGCGTGCCGCAGCCGCTCAATCTGTTCGGCGCCGAGGAGCTCAAGCGAAAGTACCTGCCGCGCTGCGCCTCCGGCGAAATCTCCGCCTTCGCCCTGACCGAGCACGAGGTGGGCTCCGATCCTGCGCGCCTGTCGACCACGGCAGTGCTGGACGGCGACTTCTACCTGCTCAACGGCACCAAGCTGTGGTGCACGAACGGCACCAAGGCCGGCCTCCTGGTGGTCATGGCGATGGACCCCGCGACGGAGAAGATCAGCTCCTTCGTCGTGGAAACGGACTGGGAAGGGGTCACGGTGGAGCGCCGCTGCCACTTCATGGGGCTGCGGGCGCTTGCCAACGGGATCATCCAGTTCGACAACGTCAAGGTGCCGAAGGAGAACCTGATCGGCAAGGAGGGCAAGGGTCTCAAGATCGCCCTGACCACGTTGAATGACGGCCGCCTGTCGATCCCCAACAGCTCGGTCGGCGCCGCCAAGTACTGCCTGAAGGCGGTGCGCGAGTTCAGCAGCAGCCGGGTTCAGTGGGGCGTGCCGATCGGCAGGCACGAGGCGATCGCGCAGAAGATATCCGACATCGCGGCCTACGGGTTCGCCATGGAGGCGATCGTCAAGCTGGCCAGCCACATGTCGAACAACAAGAAGCTCGATCTGCGGCTGGAGAGCGCGGCCTGCAAGGAGTGGAACACCTGGCGCGGCTGGCAGATCATCGACGAGACGATGCAGGTGCGGGGCGGCCGCGGCTACGAGACGGAGTCCTCGCTGCGTGACCGCGGCGAGGAGCCGGTCGGCATCGAGCGGATGATGCGCGACTTCCGGATCAACCGCATCTTCGAGGGCTCGAGCGAGATCATGCACCTGATCATGGCGCGCGAGGCGGTGGACAAGCACCTTCAGGTCGCGGGTGCTTTGATCGACAAGCGGGCCGGGTTCGGCGCCAAGCTGGCGGCGCTGCCGAAGATCGGTTTCTTCTACGCCTGGTGGTATCCGACCCGGTGGCTGGCGTGGGGTCGCTGGCCCCGTTACGCCGGGTACGGTCGCCACGCCCGGCACCTCCGCTTCATCGATCGCGCGGCGCGCAAGCTGGCGCGCGAGAGCTTTCACGGCATGCTCGTTTACCGCGAGAAGATGGAGCGTCGCCAGATGTTCCTGTTCCGGCTCGTGGACGTGGTCAACGAACTCTTCGCGATGGCCGCCTCGATCTCGCGGGCCCACAGCGAGGCGCAGAACGGCGCCGAATCGGCCGCCCGGTCGGCGGCGCTCTGCGACCTGTTCTGCCGCATGTCGCGGCGGCGGGTGAAGCAGCTCTTCCACGAGCTGTGGCACAACGACGACGCGCTGAAGTACAGCACGGCCCAGGACGTGATGAAGGGTCGGCATGTCGGCCGCGAGGAACTCCTGGCAGCACTCGATCCGTCGGCGCGTCAGCGCCAGGCGGCGGCCGCCGCCTCGTAGCCGGCCCGTGTCGAACCCCGGGAGCAGGGCGGCGCCGGGCGGCCAGTCCGGTGGGCCGGGGCGCCGGGTCGCGGTAGGCCTGGTCAGCCTCGGTTGCGCCAAGAATCACGTCGACAGCGAGATCATGCTCGGGGTCCTGGACCGCCAGGGCTACCGGCTGGTCGCGGATCTGGACGAGGCGGAGACGGTCATCGTGAACACCTGCGGCTTCATCGACGAGGCCAGGGAAGAGTCGGTCGACGCGATCCTGGACGCCGCTGCCCGCAAGTTGGACCGCGGCGCGCCGGTCCGGAAGGTCCTGGTCGCGGGCTGCATGGCGAACCGGTACGGCCAGGAACTTCAGGCCGAGATCCCGGAGATCGACGGCTTCGTCGATCTCGACTCGCTGCGGCAGGTGGGTTCCCTGGTGCGGCTCGGCGGCGCGCCGGCCGCGGACCCCTCGCCGTCCCACCTCGTGTTCGACCACCGGGACAGCCGGTTGCTCACCACGAGCGGCTACGCGTATCTCAAGGTCGCGGAGGGATGCAACAACCCCTGCACTTTCTGCGCCATTCCAGTGTGGCGGGGCCGGTTGCGCAGCCGGACAACGGACAGCCTGGTGGCGGAGGCGCGCGACCTCGTGGCGCGCGGCGCGCGCGAACTCGTCCTCGTCGCTCAGGACACGACCCGGTACGGGGAGGATCTGGGGTACGGCCGCCATGGCCTTGCGCGCCTGGTGGAGGCGCTGCTGGCGGGCACGGACGCCGAGTGGATCCGGTTCCTCTACGCCTACCCGACCACGCTCGACGACGCGCTGCTTGAGCTGATGGCGGCCGAGCCGCGGGTCGCGTCGTACCTCGACATGCCGCTGCAACACAGCGACCGGCGCATGCTGCGGGCGATGCGCCGGGGCGGAACCGCCGACCGCTACCGACGGATCTTCGAGCGGGCGCGCGAACTCGACCCCGAAGTGAGCCTGCGCACGACCTTCATCGTCGGTTTCCCGGGGGAGGACGAAGCGGCCTTCGAGGACCTGCTCGAGTTCGTTGCCGAAGTTCGCTTCGACCACCTCGGGGCGTTCCTGTACAGCCGCGAGAGCGATACGCCGTCGGCGGCGCTGCCGGACCAGGTACCGCGGCGGGTGGCGGAAGAGCGCAAGGAGCGGTTGCTCGAGTTGCAACGGGAGATCGCCCTGGAACGACGCCGGCGTTTCGTCGGCAGGACCCTGCCGATGTTGATCGAGGGCCCCTGCGAGGAGACGGAGCACCTGCTCTGTGCCCGGCACCAGGGCATGGCGCCGGACGTCGACGGCCGGGTGCTGATCAACGACGTCGTCTCTCGCGATGCAGGCAACGGCGCGAACGGCCTGTCGCTGGCCGACATCGTCGCG
Organism: uncultured Thermoanaerobaculia bacterium; assembly: GCA_951813015.1. Lineage (GTDB taxonomy): Bacteria > Acidobacteriota > Thermoanaerobaculia > Multivoradales > Multivoraceae > Multivorans. Next base: position 467,774 of record CATOTG010000008.1, read on the forward strand.
GGCGGGCTCGCGCAGGTCGAGGTGACCGATGCCTTCGCGGACGACCTGGTGGGCCGGGTCGTCGCCCCGGAGGGGGCGCCTGCCGCCGCGCCGGCCACGGTGGGGGCGAATCCCTGATGCCGGCGATCCGGGACGCGATGAAGTCGACGGAACTGCCGCGTGGCGTGATCGCCACGATCGGCAACTACGACGGCATCCACATCGGTCAGCAGAGCGTGCTGGACATGGTGACCGGCCGGAGCCGGGAAGTCGGCGTTCCTTCTGCCGTGATCACCTTCGATCCGCATCCTCTGAGTGTCGTTCGACCGGAGGAAGCGCCGCCCCGGCTGGTGACCCAGGACCAGAAGGAGGCCCTGCTGGCGGCCGCCGGCATCGAGTACGTGCTCACGATCCACTTCTCGCACGAGTTCTCGAACACCCGGGCGCGATCGTTCGTGCGGGACTTTCTGCATGGCCAGCTCGGGGTTGCCGAGCTCTATGTCGGCTCGAACTTCACCTTCGGCCGCCGGCGTGAGGGCAACATGGCGCTGCTCAAGGAGATGGGAGCGTCCTGCGGCTTCGCGGCGGTGGAGATCGACGAAGTGCGTTCGGGTGGCGAGCGGGTGTCGAGCAGCCGGATCCGCAGCCTCGTGCTGGAGGGCAGGATTGCCGAGGCGAACGATCTGCTCGGACGTGCGTACACAATGACGGGCACGATCGCCCGCGGCGACCGGATGGGGCAGCGGCTCGGGTGGCCGACGATCAACCTGGCGCCCGAGAGCGAGCTCTACCCGCACAACGGTGTGTACGTGACCAAGGTGTACTTTCCCAGCTTCGAGGCGACGTTCCGGTCCGTGACGAACGTCGGCACCCGGCCGACCGTGTACGAGAACTACCGGCGGGTGATCGAGAGCCACATCCTGGACTTTTCGAGCGATGTCTATGGCGAGCGCGTCGAGCTGTCGTTCTGTCGGCACCTTCGCGAGGAGAAGCTGTTCTCGTCGATGATGGACCTTTCCGCGCAGATAGGACGTGACGCCGACGCGGCGCGGGAGTACTTTCGCCGTCTTGAGAGTTCCGGCTGAATGCGGCCTCCAACCAACGAACCGAACAGGTTTGCGCGATCGCGCGCGAACCGCGAACCAGTCGCGTCGGCCGTGCGCGGGCGCCGCGATGACACCTGAGAAGAGGGACCGAACCCATGGCAAGCGAACAGATCTTCAACGTGGACAGTCAGAGCTTCAAGGACCAGGTACTGGGCGCGGACAGCCCGGTTCTGGTCGACTTCTGGGCCACCTGGTGCGGCCCCTGCCGCATGGTGGCGCCGGTTCTCGACGAGCTCGCGCACGAGTACGGCGGCCGCGTGAGGATCGCCAAGCTGGATGTCGACCATGCCCAGGACGTCGCCGTGCGTTATGGCGTGCAGGGGATCCCGCACTTCATCCTGTTCAAGGAAGGCGAGATTGCCGGCCGCATGACCGGCGCGGCGCCGAAGGGGCGCTTCCAGGCCTTCCTGGACGACCACGTCTAGCCGCCCGTGGCGATAGTCCGTGTGGCGTCGAGAGTGGTCCGGCGCCCGTCCAGCAAGGCGCGACGAGGGAGCATCTCGGGCCGCCCGCAATCCCGGGAACAAGGGCGACCGAGGAGCTTGCCCGGGTGGAGCGCTTCGCGCCACCCGCGAGCCAGTCCGTGCGCCCGTCATCGGGCGCACGGATGGCACGATGCCGGTCGGGATGCATGACGGATCGAATGCACCCTGCGCGTCGGTCACGTGGGGATGGGTCCCGGCGGATGTTCGAGCGCCGGAGCTCTGAAGAGGCCTGCATGGTCTGGCCTCGCAGCGAGTTCCTGGGATCGCTTCTTGCGGAAGAAGGCGCCGAGGCGCTCCTGGTGATGGCCGGGTCGAGCCGCGACCCGGATCTGCTGCCCTTCGTCGGAGGCGCCCGGCTTGGAGACGCCTGCGTGGCGGCAAATGGCGGTGGCGCCTTTCTCGCGTACTTCACGTCGATGGAGCGGGAGGAGGCGGCCCGGGCGGAGGCGGAGGGTATCGAGCTCGTACACCCGGCGGACTTCGACATGGAGTCGCTCCGCAAGGAGGGCAAGAGCCATGACGAGATCCTCGCGGCGGCGGTGAAGGCGGCATTCGCTCGGGCCGGCGTCGTCCCGGGTCGAGTGGCGGTTGCTGGCCGGCCGACGGCGGGCGCTGCCCTGGCAATGGCGGCGACGCTCGAAGAAGGCGGATGGAAGCCTGTCTCGGGACGCCGAGTGATGCTGGCGCTCCGTCGGACGAAGACCGGGAGCGAGATCGAGGGGATTGCCGCCGCCGCGAGAGCAACGGTCGAGGCTTTCGAATCGGTGGCGCGGATGCTGGCCGACTGCTCGATCCGAACAGGTGAGGAGCTGTGGTTCGCGGAGGAGCGTCTTACCGTGGCCCGGGTCAAGGGGCTTGCGGCTCAGGTGTTCGCCGGCCACGGCCTGGAACAGCCCGAGGGTTCCATTGTCGCGCCGGCGGAGGAGGGCGCGACGGGTCACAGCACCGGCACGCCTGAGCGCGTCCTGCGGGCTGGCGAGTCCGTCGTCGTCGACCTGTTCCCGAGGGGCCTCCTCTTCGCCGACTGTACGAGGACCTTCTGCGTCGGCGAGCCGCCGGAGAACCTGCTGCGAGCGCACGGCCTCGTGCTGGAAGCGCTCAAGACGAGTCTCGAGGCCGTTCGGCCCGGCGTGCGGGGATGGACCCTGCACGAGCGCGTGTGCCGCCTGGTCGAGAACGCGGGCTTCGAGTCGCCCGACAGGAACCCCGGCGCGCAAAGGGGTTACTTCCACCTGCTCGGCCACGGCGTCGGCTACGAACTGCACGAACTGCCCAGCTTCCGGGAAAGCGGGCCGGGCACGGAGGAACTCCGGGCCGGCGACGTCGTGACGATCGAACCCGGGCTCTACGATCCGGAAGCCGGATGGGGAGTGCGTCTCGAGGATCTGGCGGTGGTGACGGAGAACGGCATGAAGAACCTCACGCCGCTTCCGTACGCCCTCGATCCCGCGGCGTGGTAGAGGTCGCAGCTTCGCGGCGCACTCGGTCCTGCCCGGCTCAGCTCCGGTCGACCCAGTAGTTGGGCGACTCTTTCGTGATCACCACGTCGTGGGCGTGGCCTTCCTTCTGGCCCGCGGCGGTGACCCGGACCATGCGGGCGGAGGTCCTCAGTTCGCCGATGCTCCCGCAGCCGGAGAGGCCCATGCCAGCGCGCAGGCCGCCGGTCAGTTGGGCGATGACCTGGTGCACGCTGCCCTTGTGGGGGACCATCCCCTCGATGCCCTCCGGCACCAGCTTCGACAGCGGCTGATCGTCCGACTGGAAGTACCGCTCGGCGCCGCCTTCGGCCATCGCGGACAGGGAGCCCATGCCCCGATACGCCTTGTAGCTGCGGCCCTGATAGAGGATCGTCTCGCCCGGGCTTTCCTCGGTGCCGGCGAGCAGGGAACCGACCATCACGCCGTGGGCGCCGCAGGCCAGCGCCTTGGTCAGGTCGCCCGAGAAACGGATACCGCCGTCGGCGACGATCGGCAGAGCGCCGGCGGCGCCGGCGGCGCCGGCGGCGTCGCGGATTGCCGTCACCTGGGGCATGCCGGCGCCGGTGACGACGCGTGTGGTGCAGATGCTGCCCGGGCCGATGCCGACCTTGATCCCGTCCGCGCCCCGCTCGGCGAGCGATCGCGCGCCCTCGGCCGTCGCCACGTTGCCGACGAGGAGTTGAGCGTCGGGCAGTGCGTCGCGGATCCGGGCCGTCGCATCGAGGACGCCGCGGCTGTGGGCGTGGGAGGAGTCCACGACGAGGACGTCGGCCTGGGCCGCCGCCAGCGCGCGCGCCCGTTCCAGGTAGTCGCCTGCGGTCCCGACCGCCGCCGCCACGCGGAGACGACCCAGGTCGTCCTTGCAGGCGATCGGGTACTGCATCATCTTCTGGATGTCCTTGACCGTGATCAGGCCCTTCAGGTTGCCTTCGTCATCCACGACGAGGAGTTTCTCGATCCGGTGGCGGTGAAGCTGGGCCTTGGCCTGGTCGAGGGTCGTCCCCTCCGGAACCGTGACGAGGTTCTCGCGGGTCATCAGATCGGACACGGGCAGGCCCAGGTTCGTCTCGAACCGCAGGTCGCGGTTGGTCAGGATGCCGACCAGGTGGCCGTCGCGATCGGTCACCGGGACGCCGGAGATCTTGTAGCGGGCCATCAGGTCGAGCGCCTCGTGAATGCGCTGCTCGGGCCGGATCGTGATCGGGTTGACGATCATGCCCGCCTCCGAGCGTTTGACCCGGTCCACCTCCGTTGCCTGGTCGTCGATCGTCAGGTTCTTGTGGACTACCCCGATGCCGCCCTCCTGAGCCAGGGCGATCGCCAACTCGGCCTCGGTCACGGTGTCCATCGCGGCGGAGATCAACGGGATGTTCAACTCGATCCCGCGCGTGATGCGGGTGTTGAGGCGGACATCGTTCGGATGCACTTCCGACAGGCCCGGGGCCAGAAGGACATCGTCGAAGGTAAGGGCAAGTACGGGGGCGTTACCCCCGGAGTCCGGCGTTTCCATGCCGAACGCTATCAACCGGGAAGGCGGCGCGCATCCGCGCGCCTGGTCGGCAAAGGGCTTTCCGGGCGCCGCCGCCGTGTCGATTCCTGGAGGTCCGTGCCGAGTCCCGGCTTCGTCGCCAGCGTCTCCGCGTGCTCGCGCCGCCGCCGTGTCGATTCCTGGAGGTCCGTGCCGAGTCCCGGCTTCATCGCCCAGCGTCTCCGCGTGCTCGCGCCGCCGCCGTGCCGATTCCTGGAGGTCCGTGCCGACTTCTACACGGCGACGGGAGCGCCGTGGCACTTCTTGTACTTCTTGCCGGAGCCGCAGGGGCATGGGGCGTTGCGGCCGACCTTGGCCTGCTGCCGAACGAAGGTGGTCGGCTTCTGCGGACGCTGCGGCGGTCCGGTTGGGCCCTGGGGCGGCGGGAATCCAGTAGAAGGGCTGCCGCCGGTGCGCCCGGAAGCGGGACCAGAAGGACCCCTGCCGGGCATTCCGCCGGGCATGCCGGGTCCCGCGCCGGGTTGCGTACCGGCGGGGGCGGCCGGCAGGCCGAGGGCGCTCGGATGGCGGAAGCTCATTCCCTGCGGGCCGAGCGCACGGCGGCGGCGTTCGAGTTCCGCGATCTCCTCGGCGGAAACGGGCCGTAGCCGGAACAGATCCTTGATGATCGTGTCCTCGGTCCGCTCCTTCATTTCGGTGAACAGTTCGTAGCTTTCGCGCTTGTACTCGTTCTTCGGGTCCCGCTGGCCATAGCCGCGCAGACCGATGCCCTCCTTGAGGTGATCGAGAGCGAGCAGGTGGTCTTTCCACGCGGTGTCGACCACGCGGAGCATGTGGTGGCGCTCGGCGGCGCGCAGGGCTTCGGCGCCGTGCGTCTCCTCCTTCTCGCTGTAGCTCCGCTCGGCGGCGCTCAGGATCGCGTCCTGGAGTTCCTCAGTGCCCAGTTCGTCGAGCGGCGCCCCCAGGTCGGCCTCCTCGAGATCGAAGAACGTTCGGATCTCGGAACGCATCTCCTCGAGCTTCCAATCGCGCGGGTCCAGTTTGGTGGGGCAGTGCCGCTCGATCAGGTAGTCCACGACGTCGCTGGCGATCTTCATCACGTAGTCACGCCCCTCGCGACCGACCAGAATGTCGCGGCGCAGCTCGTAGATCGCTTCGCGCTGCTTGTTCATCACGTCGTCGTACTCGAGGAGGTTCTTGCGGATCTCGAAGTTCCGGCCCTCGACCTGCGTCTGGGCGCGCTCGATCGCCCGGTTGACCATGCCGGCCTCAATCGGCACCCCTTCCTCCATGCCGAGCCGCTTCATCAGAGCCTGGACGCGGTCCGAAGCGAAGATACGCATCAGGTCGTCCTGCAAGGAGAGGTAGAAGCGCGAGGAACCGGGATCGCCCTGGCGGCCCGAACGGCCACGAAGCTGGTTGTCGATCCGACGCGACTCGTGCCGCTCGGTGCCGAGGATGTGCACACCGCCGGCGGCGACCACCTCTTCCCGTTCCGCTGCGCACAGTTTCTTGTAGCGCTCCAGCGCCTGGGCGAAGCCTTCCGGGTCCTTGTCCCTGTCGACCTCGGCCTGCGCCATCTGTTCCGGGTTGCCGCCGAGGACGATGTCCGTGCCGCGACCGGCCATGTTCGTCGCGATGGTCACCGCGCCGCGACGGCCTGCCTGCGCCACAATCGACGCCTCGCGCTCGTGGTACTTCGCGTTCAGCACGACATGCTGGACCCTGTTCCTCTTGAGCAGACGGGACAGCATCTCGCTGTTCTCGATCGAGACGGTGCCGACCAGCACCGGTTGGCCGTGCTTCTGGCAGTCCTGAATCTCCTCGACCACGGCATTCCACTTTTCGGGCGCCGTACGGTAGACGAGGTCCGAGCGGTCGTCGCGGATCATCGGCTCGTTCGTCGGCACGACGACCACGTCGAGGTCGTAGATCTGACTGAACTCGCCGGCCTCGGTGTCGGCCGTGCCGGTCATGCCGGCCAGCTTCTCGTACATGCGGAAGTAGTTCTGGAACGTGATCGTGGCCAGGGTCTGGTTCTCGCGTTCGATCCGCACGCCTTCCTTTGCCTCGACCGCCTGGTGCAGGCCGTCGGACCAGCGTCGGCCGGCATCTTGCGGCCGGTGAACTCGTCGACGATGACGACCTGGCCGTTCTCCATCAGGTACTCGACGTCGCGCCGGTAGAGATGGTGCGCGCGCAGCCCCTGGTTGACCGCGTGGAGCACATCCATGTTCTCCATCTCGTACAGGTTGCCGATGCCAAGGAGCTTCTCGACCTTGGCCGCGCCTTCGTCCGTCAGGTTCGCGGTATGGGTCTTCTCGTCGCAGATGAAGTCGCCGGTCGTGTACTTCCGGTCGCCGTCGCGAAGCTCCTCGCCGCGCTCGAGTTTGGGGATGATCCGGTTGACGAGGGTGTACTTCTCTGTCGACTGCTCCGAAGGTCCGGAGATGATCAGCGGTGTTCTCGCTTCGTCGATCAGGATCGAGTCGACCTCGTCCACGATCGCGAAGTGGTGGCCACGCTGAACCATGGACCCGAGCGTGAACTTCATGTTGTCGCGCAGGTAGTCGAAGCCGAGTTCGTTGTTCGTCCCGTAGGTGATTTCCGCGCCGTAGGCCTGCTGGCGTTCCCGGTCCGTCAGGCCGTGCTGGACCACGCCGACATCGAGACCGAGGAACCGGTAAATCTGCCCCATCCACTCGGCGTCGCGGCGGGCCAGGTAGTCGTTCACGGTGACCACGTGGGCGCCCTGGCCGGCGAGGGCGTTGAGGTAGACCGGCAGGGTCGCGACGAGGGTCTTGCCCTCTCCGGTCTTCATCTCGGCGATCTTCCCCTGGTGAAGCACGATGCCGCCCAGCAACTGGACGTCGTAGTGCCGCATCCCCAGGGTGCGCCGCGAGGCCTCGCGGACCGTGGCGAAAGCGGGCGCCAGCAGATCGTCGAGGTCGGCGCCCTGGTCGAGCCGACTTCGGGCCTCGCCGGTGCGGGCCCGCAACTGATCGTCGCTCAGCGACTCGAGTTCCGGTTCGAGGGCGTTGATCGCGTCGACGAGCGGCTGGAGCCGCTTCAGGTCGCGGTCATGCTTGCTGCCGAAGACGCGGGTGATCGCTTTGGAAATCATCGACTCGTTTCCGTGGGAAGGCGCGCGACCGCGGCGAGCCCGGACACTCTGCCGATTCGCAGCGACGATTCGCCGTGTGTGAGTTCCCCGGGGCGCGACACGTCCGCCGTCGCGGTGCTGCCGCTATCCCTGGTCTCGCATGAACTCGAAGGGGTCGCGCGCGTCGCCGCCGCGACGGACTTCGTAGTGCAGGTGGTAGCCGGTCGCTCGCCCGGAGTTGCCGACCCAGCCCAGGGTGTCGCCGCGCCGCACTTCCTGGCCCTCTTCAACCAGGATCTTCGACAGATGGCCGAACCGCGTTTCATGGCCGAAGCGGTGGACCATGTAGACGGCGCGCCCCAGGTTGCCCGCCCGCGCGGCGCGCACGACGATGCCGTCGGCCGTCGCCAGGACCGGCTGACCGCGGTCTGCCGAGATGTCGATGCCGTCGTGGTGGGTGCGCTGCCCCGTGATCGGATCGCGGCGGAAACCGAAACCGCTGTTGATCACGCCACGCACGGGCGAGATCATGGGCGTGGAACGCAGCAGAAGGAGACGATCCTCGACGGCCCCCTTCACCTCGTCGAGCTGGCCGTCGAGCCGGGAGGCTCGGGCTTCGAGCAGCGACAGGTCGTGACTGGTGGGAACCGCGGGGCTCGAGTAGCCGCCGCCGGCGCCGGTTTCGGATGGACGAGTCTCCGGTTCGCCACCCGCCATCTGCTCGAGACCGGCGACGATCGCGAGGTCGCGAGTGCGGTCCTCGGCGTCGGTCAGCGCTCGCTGCAGGCGGGAGATGCTGGCTTCGAAGGTTTCGTTCGCGCGACGCAACTGCTCGTTTTCGCGCTCGATGCGGGCAAGGTCGCGGAGTTCCGCCGCCGACCGCATCCGGGTGACGGAGACCCAGCCGACAAACCCCAGGACGAGGGCGGTCGCAGCCGCGACGGCCGTCAACCAGCGACTGCTGACGCGGAACTGTCGGGTCCGCTTCTGGGAATGCGGGACGAAGACAATCGTGTGAAACCTGGATCGCATGCTGAAAGGAGCCTGTGTGGGGCTGAGTCGCTGCGGGCGTCAGTCGCCGGGGCACGATGTATAGAAGAGCCCGAATATTATTCGTCTTGCGCGCATCTGTGTCAAGAAACCGGTCCTCCCGAGGGCGGCGAGGAGTACGGGATCGACGCGGCGACTCTAGCAGCAAACGCCTGCGGTCGTCAGTGGGCGGCCGGACGGGGCGGAGGGGAGAACCCCGCCCGGCCGCCTTCTGCTTCGACGTCACGGTGCGCTGCGATCCAGAGGTCGGTACTGGATCGCCTCCGCAACGTGGGTGACGTCGACCTTGGGGGACTCGTCCAGGTCGGCGATCGTGCGAGCGACCTTGAGCGCACGGGTCAGAGCCCGCGCGGACATGGCCAGGCGCTCGAACGCGGCGTCGATGAGGCTTTGCGCGGCGGCCGTCGGTCGGCAGTGCCAATCGAGTTCCCGTCGCGCCATTGCGCTGTTCAACGGAGTCGGATGTCCGGTTGGGAACCGGGAGGCCTGGGTGCGTCTGGCGGCCGCCACGCGCTCGGCAATCGAGGCGGAGGTTTCGCATGCAGGGCCCTTGAGTTCGTCCAGGCTGGGCGCCGGCATCTCGACGTGGAGATCGATGCGGTCGAGCAGAGGTCCCGAGAGCTTGCGGCGGTAGTGGTCGATGTCCCGGGTGGTACAGACGCACTCCGCGCGGGGATCTCCAAGATGGCCGCAACGGCAGGGGTTGCAGGCGGCGACCAGGGTGAAGCGGGCCGGAAAGGTGAGCCGGGCCTGAGCCCTGACGACGGTGACGACGCCGTCCTCGAGCGGCTGGCGCAGCGCTTCCAGCGCGTCGCGCCGGAACTCGGGCAGTTCGTCGAGGAACAGCACGCCGCCGTGAGCGAGGCTGATCTCTCCGGGGCGCGGCATGGCGCCGCCCCCGATCAGTCCGGACGACGAAACCCCGGCGTGCGGGCTGCGGAAAGGGCGTGTCCACAGCAGTGCGTTGCCGCGCGCGGAGCCCGACAGCGAGTGAATCTTGGTCACCGTGATCGCTTCCGCTTCACCGAGTTGAGGCAGGATGCCCGGCAACCGGCGAGCGAGCATCGTCTTGCCGGTGCCCGGCGGCCCGATGAAGAGGACGTTGTGGCCCCCGGCGGCTGCGACCTCGAGCGCTCGCTTGGCGGTTTCCTGGCCCCGGACATCGGAGAAGTCCGGAATCGCGCCGTTCGTCCGGGCACGGGGCAGCGGGGTGGCCGGGGCGATGGTCAGGTCGCCGCTCAAGTGCTGGATCGCCTCGCGGAGGTGCGTGATCGGAATCACCGGGGTCCCGGAAAGCGCCGCGGCCTGGCGGCTGTTGGCGGCCGGGAGCAGGAGTTCGCGGATGCCGAGCCGGCCGGCCAGCTCGGCGACCTGAAGAGCGCCCCGGATGGGACGTACCTCGCCGTCCAGGCCCAGTTCGCCACAGGCCATGCGGCCTTCCAGCAAATCAGTCGTCAGCTCGCGGTGGGCGGTGAGGAGGCCAAGAGCGATCGCCAGGTCGAGCTGATTGCCTTCCTTCTTCAGGTCGGCCGGGGCGAGATTGATCACCACGTTGCGGTTCTTCAGGTCGTAGCCGCTGCTGCGGATTGCGGAACGGACCCGGTCGCGGCTTTCGCGCACGGCGGTGTCCGGCAGCCCGATCAACTGCATCGCGGGCAGACCGAAGTCGGCCCCCACCTCGACCTGGACCTCTCGCGCCTCGATGCCCCAGGGCGTCGCCGAACTCATGTAGGCAATCACACTGACTTAGACGGAAACCACCTCCGGGAACCACGATCCGGCGCCGGGACAAGCCGCGGCCGCGGCCGGGCGCTGCGCGTTCGGCACGCCTGAACGCAGCGAGAGCGCAGGTGTCAACCTGCGCTCTCGAAAGTGTCCAAAGCCTGGATGGATGCGTTTTCGCGGTGGGCGTTCGGCGCCCGCTGGGCCTCGACTCGTTCCGGCTGGCCTCGTCGCGATCCGGTTCGGACCAGTGATCCGACAAAGATGCGCGGGCGATTCAGGTAACGGTCAAGCGGCCGGATGTCGTTCGTCCACTCAGGCTGCGGACTTGGCGGCCCCCGGCTTCGCATCCTGGGCGCTTCGGCTCAGGTGGGCCGGGGGCTGGAGATGGCCCGGTGGTGTCATGGCGCCTCCTTCCGTTGCATCGATGAGGACACGTTAGGGCCGGGGAAGGGAGTTGTCAAGCGTCCGACCGGTCGGACGGTTCGGGCGATGCCCGGGGCTGCGGTGGCGTACAGTTGCGTCTGCGAACTAACGTCCATGAACAGCGTCGATCCACCGGGCGCCATCCGTATGCCCGATGACGGCCTTGCGGATGGTTCACGGGTGGCGCGGAACGCGCCACCCGGGTTCCGAAAGCGTTGCCTGACGTTCTTTCTGCGGATGCTGGCGAGGCTGTTCTTCCGCAGGGTCGAGGTCACCGGGAGGGAGAACGTACCTCAGGGTGGTGGCGGCCTGCTCGTCGCCTGGCACCCCAACGGTCTCGTCGACGGCATCCTGATCCTCGGCTTCTGTCCGCGGCCGGTCACGTTCGGGGCCCGTCACGGCCTGTTCCGTCTGCCCATCGTGGGCTGGCTGCTGCGCGGTGTCGGCGCCGTGCCGCTGTACCGGGCTCGGGACCGCGGTGAAGCGGGCGCCCCGGCAAGCGATCGGGAACGCCGGGCGGCGAACCAACGGAGTGTTGCCGCCCTTGCCGGGGCGGCCCGCCAGTCTTTCGTGGCCATCTTTCCCGAAGGGGCCACGCACGACGAGCCGAGCCTGCTCGAGTTGCGGGCCGGAGCGGCGCGCCTGTTCCAACTGGCGCGGGAGAACGGCGGCGACCCGGCGCTCGTGCCGGTCGGGCTGCACTACGAGCGAAAGCACAGGTTCCGGTCCCGGGCTCTGGTGACCTTCCACCCACCGGTCGAGTTGCCCGCCGATCTTGCGGGCGATTTGTCGACGGACACGTTCGTCGAACGGATGACGGGCGTGATCGAGGAGCAACTGGTCGAGGTGACCCACCCGACGGAGAGTTGGGGCATTCACCGGGCGATGGAGCGGGTGCGGTCGTTGGTGCGCGCCGAGACTGCCGCGCGGGCGGGCGAACGGTTGCGGCGGGCGCCGATGCGCGAAAGGGACCAGGGCTTTGCCCGCGTCTGGACCGGCTACGGTACGCAGAGCGCCATCGACCCCGAGGGGGCGGCAAGCCTCCTGGACCGGGTGAGGCGCTACGACGACGCGCTTCGACTGCTGGGCCTGAATGACCGGGAGCTGGACGGCGTGCCGCTGGCGCGGACGGTCCTGCGCCTGGGGCTGCTCGGCGCCGAAGCGCTGGTCATGCTTCTGCTTCTGCCGACCGTCGTTCTGGTCGGCGGCCTGATCAACCTGCCGGCGGCTCTTCTGGTGGTGCTCGGTGCGAAGAAGCTCTCGAAGACCAGAAAGGAGCAGGCGGGGCTCAAGATGCTGCTCGGTCTCGTCATTCTGCCGACGGCGTGGATCGTCGCCAGTCTGGCGGTCGGCATCGCCTGGACCGAGCCGTTGCCGGGGTTCGACCGGGCGCCCGAAACCCTCTGGGTGCGCGTAGCCGGGATGCTCGGTTTCTGTTCGGCATCGGCGCTGCTCGGTCTCCGCTACCATCGCCTGACCGCCGAGCTCGGTCACGGTCTGAGGGCACTGTGGACGGTGGGCCTGCGCACCGGCGCCGTCGAGCGCCTGCGGCGGCGGCGGGCCGAGCTGTACGACGAGGTGATCGGGCTGGCGGAGGATCCCGACCCGGCGTGAGACGGGAGGACCGCGACGCCGACTGGACGCGAGCGACAGCCGCGTCCATGGGCGGATCCCGACCCGGCGTGAGACGGGAAGACCGCGACGGCTGCTAGTCTGCGGCCGTTGTGCGGCCGTCATTCGTTCTTGTTGTGCTGCTCGGCGCCGGAGCAGTCGCCGCCGCGGCCTTCGTCCTCTTGCGGGTTCGGCAGCGGATCCACGCCCTGCGGCTTGAAGTGACGCGGGTTGCGACGTTGTGCGGTGCGCTGCAGACGAGAATCGGCGAAATGTCGGATCGAGCGGCGGAACTCGAAGAGGCGCTCTTCTTCGAGCTGTATCCGGCTCGGGTGCTGCCCCTGATCGACCGGCTCGACCGCGGCGGTCGGCTGGCCGAGGGCGCCGCGGAACGGCTGCGGCGGCTGACGCTGGAGATTCGGGCGGAGGCGTGGTCCGACCAGGAGACGGGCGCCGCCGGGCCTGCGAGCGATCACCGGATGACCAGCAGCTAGCGCCGCACGATGCGCATCGGCTTCGATGTCGCCAAGGTCTTCGGGCCGCGCGACGGCATTGCCAGTTACACGACCAGCCTTCTGAGGGTCCTGGCGGATCGGGCGGAGAAGGGCGACGGGTACTCCCTGCATCTCTACGCCCCGGATGTCGACGTCGAGCCGGCGGACTGGGAGCGGACCCTGGGCCGACTGCCGGACAGTGCCGTGCGGCATCCCGGGCGTCATCCGGAGCAGGACGACCTCGACCTGTTCCACACGACCTCGTTCACCGACACGGGCTTTTTCGACGGACCGGTGCTCTTCACCGTTCACGACCTGACCTTTCTCACTCACCCCGAGTACCACCGGCCGGTCAACCGGGCCCATTGCCTCCGTTCGACGCTGCGTGCCGTGTCGCAGGACGCGATGCTGGCGGTCGACTCGCAGGCCACGGCGGACGAGGTGCGCCGCTGGTTTCATGTACCTGCCGAGCGGATGCAGGTGGTCTACCCGGCGCCGTCGCCGACGTTCGTCGCGCTGGAGGGGGAGGAATCTGGCGGCCGCGAAGCGACGACTCGCGGATCGTTTCGGACTCGGAGGTCCGTTCGTCCTGTCGGTCGGCGCGCTCGAGCCGCGCAAGAACGTCGCCCGCCTGATCGAGGCGTACGGGGAGCTCGAACCGGACCTGCAGGGCAGCACGCCGCTGGTGCTGGTGGGGGGACGGCGGCTGGAAGCAGCAGGGCGTCCTGACCGCGGACTGGCCCGAGTCCGTGCGCCGCCTCGGCAAGGTTGACGAGCGGGAGCTGGTGGCCCTCTACAACGCGGCGTCGGTCGTCGCCTACCCGTCCCTGGTTGAGGGATTCGGCCTGCCGGTCGTCGAGGCGATGGCGTGCGGCACGCCTGTGCTTACGTCGAACGTCTCTTCGCTCGTCGAAGTGGGCGGCGACGCGGCGGTGTGTGCGTCGATCCCCTCGATGTGTCGGCGATTCGGCGTGGCCTGGAGTCCCTGCTCCGGGACGGGTCCCTGCGCCGGCGGCGCCGTGAAGCCGGCTTCCGGCACGCCGCACGGTTCTCCTGGCAAAGGGCGGCGGACCAGGTAATTGCCATCTACGGTGAAATGGCTCGGGCCGCCGACCAGGGCTCTGGGCGCGCGCTCCGGGCGCCATGCGGCAGGCGACCCGGCGCCTGGACCTGCTCCGGCCCTTCGTTGGACCAGCGGGACGACCCACGCATTCAGGCCGTTCGGGGCGACCCCGGCGCCTGGACCTGCTCCGACCCTTCGTTGTGCTGCTGGGCCGGTTCGCGCGATCGGGCGCCGCCAGGCCGCTACGCCACCTGTTGCGGCTGGTGATCGGCCGGGAACGCTATGACCGACTGCGTCTTGGCGTCTGGGCGAGGACGAAGCAGGCGGTCCAGGTTGATCCGCTGCACGAGGACATCCTGCCGCTGATCGAGCAGCTCGACGGCGAGGGACACCTGGTGGCCGGTGCGGCGAAGAGACTGCGGGGCGTGGCGCTTGGCATCCGGGCCGAAACGAGACGGGAATCGCAGGCTTCGAGGCCGGCCTAGGCAGTGATGCGCGTCGGTTTCGACGTCAGCAGGATCTTCGGCCCGCGGGACGGCGTCGCCCGGTACTCGGTCAGCCTCCTGCAGGCGCTCGCCGAGGAGGCGGACGAGCGGGGCGGCACGCCGGCGCTCCGCCTCTACCCCCTGGGTGCGGAGCCGGACTCCCGGGCCTGGAAGCGCCTGCTGGATGAACTGCCGGGAAACGTTCGGAAGGGGACCGGTCGCTGGCCGCGCCGCGCCGACCTGGACCTGTTCCACATTCCGTCGTTCTCGGATCCTGCCTGCTTCGATGGCCCGGTCGTGTTCACGATCCACGACTTGACCTTCCTGACCCACCCGGAGTTCCATGTGCCGGAAAACCGCAATCTGTGCCTGCTCGGCACTCTGCGGGCGGTGTCGCGGCAGGCCACGATGCTGGCCGTTTCGGAGGCGACGGCGAAGGAAGTGCGGAAGTGGTTCGTGCTGCCGGAGGATCGGCTTCGCGTCGTCTACCCGGCGGCGTCGCCGGTCTTCGTCGCCTTCGACGCCACGGGACTGGCAGCCGCCCGGGAGCGCGTCGCGGCGCGCTTCGGGCTCGAGGGTCGGTTCGTCCTCTCGGTAGGCTCGCTCGAGCCGCGCAAGAACATCGCCCGTCTGGTCGAGGCCTATGCCGGGCTCGATTTCGAGTTGCGGGAGAGTACGCCGCTGGTGCTCGTGGGGGGCAGCAGCTGGAAAGAGGATGACGCGTTCGGCGGCGCTTGGCCCGCCTTCGTACGGCGCCTGGGCGCGGTCGGGGAGGAGGACCTGATCGCCCTCTACAACGTGGCTTCGGTCATGGCGTATCCGTCCCTCGTCGAGGGGTTCGGTCTGCCCGTCGTCGAGGCGATGGCATGCGGAACGCCGGTGCTGACGTCCAACGTGTCCTCGCTCACCGAGGTCGGCGGAGACGCCGCAGTTTGCGTCGACCCGCTCGATGTGGCGGCTATTCGCCGCGGCCTGGAAGAATTGCTCGGCGACGGCGCCCTGCGACGGGACTGTCGGCGGGCCGGTCTCGTTCGCGCTGCCGGGTTCTCCTGGCGCACCGCGGCGAAGGAAGCGATCGAGATCTACGGCGGGATGGTGGGCGCGGTCCGATGAACGAGACGAGGGCAGGTTCGCGCTCGGTCGGCGTCGTCGGCTACGAGATGGAGGGGGCGCCGACCGGCGTCGGCCGCTACACCGAGGAGATTCTGACGGCGCTTGGTCGAGTTCCGCGGGCCGAAGGGTGGCGGTTGCGACTGTTCTTCAAGGGTGATCCCTTCGAGCACCCGCTGTGGGCCGACCCGGGGAGCGGCAGCTGCCGCGTCGAGCCGGTCTTTGATCGGCGGCCCGGCGCGCATCCGGTCCTGTGGGAGCAGTTCCGGTTGCCCAGGCTGCTCAGGCGTCAGCCGGTGGACCTCGTCTTTTCGCCCGGCTACAGCCTGCCCCGAACCCGCGGGCGAGCGTCTCTGGTCACGATCCACGATCTCTCCTTCGAGCACTTCCCGGCGGACTTCAGCAACCGCGAGTTGCGGCGTCGCCGTTACCTGGCGCGCGGCGCGGCGCGAACGGCGACGCGGGTGCTGACCGACACCCGGCGCACCGCCGCCGAGTTGCAGCAACGCTACGGCGTGCCGCCGGGACGGGTGGCGGTCGTGCCTTTGGGGGTGTCGCCGCGCTTCGTGGCCGCTGCCGCTTCCGCTTCGGGCGGGACGGCAGCGGGGGAGCAGGACCGGGCGCTGGCGGACCGGGGCGTTCGGCCGCCCTACCTGCTGATGCTCGGTTCGGTTCTGCCGCGCCGGAGGCTCGACCTGGTGCTGCCGGCTCTGGGTCGGCTGGTGCGCGAGGAGTCGCCAACCGGGTCGGTGACCTGCCCCGGGGCGCCGAATCCGGCCGAGGTCCGCCTGGTCATCGCGGGCCGGAACCAGTTGCCCCGGCGGGAGGAGCTGGACCGCATCGTCCGTGCCGCGGATCTGGGCGATCGGGTGATTCGCCTCGGCTACGTCGAGGACGAACTGCTGCCGCGACTCTATGCGCGGGCTCTGGGAACGATCTACGTCTCGGAGTACGAGGGCTACGGTCTGCCGCCTCTCGAATCGCTCGCGGCCGGGGTTCCGGTCCTCGTTTCGGACGCGCCGGCCCTGACGGAGTTGTGGCCCGAGTATCCGCTGCGTTGTGACCGGCTCGAAGTCGAGGACCTGACCGAGGGGCTCCGGCGGCTGGTGGGGGACGGCGAAGCGCGTCGGTTGGCGATATCGGAGGGGCCCGGCCGCGTCGGCGAACTGACCTGGGACCGTGCTGCCGAGTGCTTCGCCGACGAGGTGGAGACAGCCTGGCGCAGGTTCCCAAAGCAGGTCCCGTGAGCGGTTGGGAACCCCCGGCGGTAAGCGCCCTGGTCGTCAACCACAATGCCGGGGACTGGCTCAGAGTCTGTCTGAAGAGCCTCCAGGCGATCGCGGAGGCGTGGCGGTCAAAGGATGGTGAAGCGGAGCGTGGCGCCGCGAGCACTCTCGAGGCGGTCGTGGTCGACAACGCCTCGAGCGACGGTTCCACGGGGGACGGTTCGCGAGCTCGCGGCGGACGCGTCGACGGCGTTGCCGGTGCGACTCGTCGAGGCGGGTCGCAACCTCGGCTTCGGCGCCGCCTGCAATCTGGCCGCCGAGAAGTCGGCCGGCCGTCATCTGCTGCTTCTGAACCCGGATGCACGAATCGACGAGGAGTCCCTGCGAGGTCTGGTCGAGGCGCAGGAGCAGGACGAGCGGCTCGCGGTTGCGGCGCCCGCTCTTCGTTACCCGGACGGGTCGAGGCAGTTCGCATGGTCGCCGCCGGTCGGGGTTCCCGGCGAGGCGATCCAGAGACTCCGCAACCGGTTCGAGAAGGCCGCATGGAACCATCGTCTGCTGCCGCGTTTGCTCAAGCCGCTGGTCGGCGCCGGGTGGCACACGGCCGCCTGTCTGCTCGTCCGCCGTTCGGCCTTCGAGGAGGTCGGCGGTTTCGACGAGGGCTTCTTTCTCTACTTCGAGGACGCGGATCTCTGTCTTCGGCTCCACCGGGCCGGATACAGGCAGCGTGAGGTGGCCGGGGCTCGAGCGTGGCACGTGCGGGGAGCGATGACGGGCGCCGATGGCGAGCGCTCTCTGGTCCTCGGCGTGGAGCGCTTCTACCGTGCCTCCCAGTTGCGTTACTACGAGCTCCATCGGCCCCGTTGGGAGCGGGCGGTCCTGCGCCGGCGCCTGCGCCGGAGGTTCCGCGGGATCGGCGACGAAGAGCACAGGAACGCGATGCTCCGGTTGCTGGACGAGGCGTGACCGGTTGGTAAGGTCTTCGGTGTCGATGCGCCGCGCCGAGTTCGAGGCCGCGCTCGCGGACCTCGAGCGTGACCGGTTGGTAAGGTCTTCCGCGTCGATGCGCCAGTACCTCGATCTGCTGCGGGAGGTGCTCGACCACGGGGTGGTCCGCGACGACCGCACGGGCACCGGCACCCGCAGCGTCTTCGGTCGGCAGTTGCGCTACGACTTGGCCGACGGATTCCCGGCGCTGACCACGAAGCGCCTCCACCTGCGATCGATCATCGTCGAGTTGCTGTGGTTCCTGCGCGGGGAGACGAACGTCGACTTCCTGCACCGCCACGGCGTGACGATCTGGGACGAATGGGCAGACGAGAACGGTGATCTGGGCCCCGTCTACGGTTCCCAGTGGCGGTCCTGGGCGACGCCGGACGGGAGGTCGATCGATCAGATCGCGAGTGTCGTCGATCGCATCCGGCGCGAGCCGAACTCGCGCCGCCTGATCGTCAGCGCGTGGAACGTGGCCGAGGTCGACTCGATGGCGCTGCCGCCTTGCCACACGCTGTTCCAGTTCTACGTCGCGAACGGCCGCCTCTCCTGTCAGCTCTACCAGCGCAGCGGCGATCTCTTTCTGGGGGTCCCGTTCAACATCGCGTCGTACGCGCTGCTGCTGACGATGGTCGCCCAGGTCTGCGATCTCGCGCCCGGGGAGCTGGTCCACACGTTCGGCGACGCCCACCTGTACAGCAACCACGTGAAGCAGGCGGAGGAGCAGTTGTCGAGACAGCCGCGTCCGTTGCCCGGGATGCGGCTCAACCCGGACGTCCCCTCCATCTTCGATTTCGGGCCCGACGACTTCGAGCTCGTGGGCTACGACCCGCATCCGGCGATTCGCGCCGCGGTCGCGGTCTGATCCCGGTGGCCGACGGAACAGGACCCAAGAGGTGGAGATGCGGCTCTCGGTGATTCTGGCGGCGGCGACGAACGGCGTGATCGGTCTGAAGGGCCAGCTTCCCTGGCGACTGCGCACGGACGTGCGGCGCTTCAAGCGGCTGACGGTGGGCCACCACGTGGTGATGGGCCGGAGGACCTGGGAGGAGATCGGCTGCCGGCCGCTGCCGGACAGAAAGTGCATCGTGCTGAGCACCCGGCCGGACTTCGAGGCGCCGGGCGCCGCCAGGTTCCGCTCGCTCGACGAGGCGCTCGACGCGGCCCGCGGGGCGGGGGAGGAGGAGACGTTCGTGATCGGCGGCGCCGGTCTGTTCCAGGCCGCGTTCCGTTTCGCCGACCGCGTCTACCTGACCCGCGTGCTGGCCGAGGTCGAAGGCGATACGTCGGTCGATCTCGGGCCTCTCGACGACTGGCGGGTTAACGCCTCCCAGGACGTTCCCGCCGGTCCGGACGACGATCACGCCACCCGCTTCGAGATTCTCCTGCAGCCCGAGGCCCGGGCGTGAGTGCGGCGCCGGGGTCGGCGAAGGACCGCGCGGAACTGCTGGCCGGGTGGGCCCTGGATGCCGGTTTCGATCGCGTGGGGGTGGCTTCCCTGGAGCCGTACGCCGGCGCCGGCTCGTCCTTCCTGCGCCGGTTGGAGCGAGGCCTGTTCGCTTCGATGGCCTGGCTGGGCAAACGGCCGCGGCGTCGACTGGCGCCGGCCTCCCTGCTCGATGGCGCGAGATCCGTCTTGTGCGTGGCGCTTCACTACCACCCCCTGGAGGGCGAGCCCGAACCGGAAGGCGACCTCTGGCCCCGGGTGGCCCGGTACGCCCGCGGCGATGACTACCACCCGCTGATGGAGCGGCGTCTGCGGGCCCTGGCCGCCCGTATCAGGGAGGCGTTCCCGGGCGCCGGAGCGCGCCTCTACGTCGACACCGGACCGGTGCTGGAGAGAGAACTGGCTGCCCGGGCCGGGCTGGGCGCCGTCGCGAAGAACACACAGTTGCTCGATCGCACCGGGTCGTGGTTCCTGCTCGGGGAGCTGTTCCTCACCTTGGAACTCGAACCGTCCGAGCCGCTGGCCGAGGACCTGTGCGGCAACTGCCGGCGCTGCCTCGACGCCTGCCCGACGGCTGCGTTGCCGGCCCCCCATGTCCTGGACGCCGCCAGGTGCATCAGCTACTGGACGATCGAGCACCGGGGCGAAGTGCCTGAGGAGGCCCGTTCCCTGGTTGGCGACTGGGTCTTCGGGTGCGACGTCTGCCAAGAGGTCTGCCCCTGGAACGAACACCGGGCGACACCGGCGAAGGGCGAGCGAAGCGGAGCCTTCTCCCTGCCGGCGCATCGCGCCGAGCTCGATCTGACGGCGCTTCTCGCACTTTCGGAGGAAGAGTACCGGACCCGTTTTCGCGGTAGCCCGATGAAGCGGCCCGGACGGTCGGGACTGCGACGAAACGCGGCCCTCGCGATGGGAAACCGGGGCACGGCGTCCTACATCCCGGCGCTCGAACGGGCACGGAAAAGCCGTGACCCGGTGGTCCGGACTCACGCCTCCTGGTCGCTGGCGGCGATCCGGAAACGGCCCGAGTCCCGCGCGGCCGGGAAAGGTTTCCGAGATTTGAAGCCGCGGCCTTCCGAGGCGGGCGGGCGGCACGTAAGTGTCGTGGAATGAGTGATTAAGCCTTGCTCGACGGCAAATTCCGGGAGGCGTCCGACGGTTGACCGCCTCAGGCCGCGTCCCTATACTTGTCGGTCTGTCCCTTGGCGTCCGTTCCGGCCCGATGCCTGCCGCCGGCAGTGCGTCACGGACCCGGATTGTCAAGCGTCGCCTTACCTGGAAACGCCCACCGCACGGTCACAACGACCGAAGCGAGAACACAGGAACCCATGGAATCCACCGAAGAACACACCGCCAAGGCGCTTCCCGCGGAAGCGCCCTCCGTAGAGGGGCTTTCGCGGGAAGCGCCTTCCGCAGACACGCTTCCCACGGAAGCGAAGGCAACCGATACCGACAACCTCTCCTACGAGCAACTCGTCGAGATGTACGACGACAGCATGCGTCATCTCAACGAAGGGGAGATCGTCCCCGGCAGGGTGATCGCGATCACATCGAACGACGTCGTCGTGGACGTCGGCTACAAGTCCGAAGGCCTGGTGCCGATCCACGAATTCACTGCCCGGGGCGAGGAACTTCAAGTCAGCGTCGGCGACGATGTCGAGGTGCTGCTCGAGCAGACGGAGGGCGCCGACGGGCACGTGATGCTGTCCAAGGTCAAGGCCGAGCGCATGCGAATCTGGGCGGAGGTCGAGAACAGCTTCAAGGAAGGAAAGGTGATCACGGGCCGTGTGATCGATCGGATCAAGGGAGGCCTGACCGTCGATGTCGGCCTGCGTGCCTTCCTGCCGGGTTCCCTGGTGGACATCAAGCCGGTCAAGTACCTTGAGTCGTTCAAGGGCGAGGAACTCGAGTTCAAGGTGATCAGCCTGGATCGCCGGCGCAACAACATCGTCCTGTCGCGGCGCGCGGTTCTCGAGAAGGAGTACGCCAAGAAGAAGGCCGAGACCCTGACCAGGCTGAAGGAGGGGGCAAGGCTTCCAGGCGTGGTCAAGAACATCACGGACTACGGCGTCTTCGTCGACCTGGGCGGCATCGACGGCCTGCTCCACATCACGGACATCTCCTGGGGCCGGGTCAACCATCCCTCGGAGCACTTCGGGGTCGGCGATGAGGTCGGGGTCGTCGTTCTCCGTTTCGACCCGGAAACCGAGCGTGTCTCTCTGGGTTACAAGCAGACCACGGAGGACCCGTGGACCCTGGTCGACAAGAAGTATCCGCTCGGGTCGAGGGTGCGCGGCCGGGTGGTCAGCCTGGTCGACTACGGCGCCTTCGTGGAGCTGGAGGAGGGTGTCGAGGGCCTGGTTCACGTCAGCGAGATGTCGTGGACGAAGAAGGTCGTGCCGCCGTCCAAGATCGTCAGCGTCGGCCAGGAGGTCGAGGCGATCGTTTCGGAACTCGACATGCAACAGCGTCGGATCAGCCTCTCGCTGCGCCAGGTCGAGTCGAACCCGTGGGAGGATCTCGCGGCACGGTTCCCGGTCGGCACGATTGTCGACGGCCGGGTGCGCAACCTGACCGAGTTCGGCGCCTTCGTCGAGATCACGGAGGAAATCGACGGCCTCGTCCACGTCTCGGACATGAGCTGGACCAAGCGCGTGAAGCACCCGAGCGAGGTGCTGGCGAAGGGCGACGCGGTCCGGGCGCGGATCACGAACATCGACGTGACCGGACAGCGGGTGTCCCTCTCGATCAAGGATTTCCTGCCCAACGAGTGGCAGGACTTCGTGGACAGCAACCGCATCGGCGACGACATCGTTGGCCGGGTGGTCAACGTGACCGACTTCGGGCTCTTCATCGATGTCTACGACGGGCTGGAGGGTCTGGCGCACGTCAGCGAGGTCGACGTGCCGGGCGGCAAGCTCGAGAATCACTACCGGATCGGCGAGTTCGTCCGCGCCCGCATCCTTCGGATCGAGGACGAGGACAAGAAGGTCGGCCTCACGCTGCGCGGCGTGGTTGAACTGACCGACGGGGAGGCGGACGAGTTGGCGGCCGAGCGGGAGCGGAAGCTCGCCGAGGCTACGGCCGCCGCTGCTGCCGCCGAGGCGGGATCCGACGCCGAGCACGCCGCGGAGGCTGCCGAAGCCGTGGAGGGCGGCGGACACCGGTGAGACCGGCGACGCGGCGGAGGCGCCCGAAGCCAAGGGCGGATCAGCCCGAAGAGGCCGGGAGCACCGGGAAAGCAGGCGCCGCGGAGACCAGGCAGGCCGGCTTAGGGGGAGAATGCTGAAGATGAAAGATGCGATCCGGATCTCTGAAGGCATTCGTCAGGGGATGACCAAGGCTCATCTGGTCGAGGAAGTGGCGCGCAGCGCGGACTTGACGAAGAAGGAGGCCGAAGTCATCGTCAGCACGGTGCTCGAGAGCATCGTCGACTCTCTGAAGGATGGCGACAAGATCGAACTTCGCGGCTTCGGCAGCTTTCGCATCCGCGAGCGTGGTTCCAGGATCGGTCGCAACCCGAAGACCGGCGCGCCGGTCGATGTCCCGTCCAAGAAAATCCCCTACTTCAAGCCCGGCAAGGAACTCAAGGAGCGTCTGAACTCTGACGAATGACCGGGCCCCGCGAATCCCGGGCCCTGCCCGCCGCGCCCAGATGACGACGACTTCGCCTCCAGCCGGCCCTTCCGCCGAGTCCATCGGTGTTCTGCGGCCGGTCCTGGTCGCGGTCGCTGCGTGGGCTCTGCCCGGCTGCGGCCACCTGATCCTGCGCAAGCCGCGTCGCGCCGCGGTCATCTTCGGCGTGGTCTTCTTCTCCTTCCTGTTCGGCTGCTGGCTCCGCGGACATCTCTACGTCGTCGTGCCGGAGCAGCCGCTCAGCCGGCTGGCGACGCTGAGTTCGATGGGCGCCGGCGCGCCGTACTTCGTGGCGCGCTACGCGTTGGAGTACAGCGGCGACATCCTGTCTTCGACCTTCGAGTACGGCAAGGCCTTCCTGCTGACTGCAGGGCTTCTGAATGCTCTGGCGGTCCTCGACGCCTGGGACATCGCCAGCGGATCGAAGGACTAGTGCTCACCAGCCACTTCGCCTTGATGGTGATCTACGCCGTCCAGGTCAGCCTGTTCTTCGCCGTGCTGTGGCGGCGTCGGTTCAGGGACCGGGTCCGGCTCTTCCTCCAGATGATGATCGGCATGGTGGGCGGGGGCCTGGTGTTGGCGTGGTTGATGTACCCGTTTCCACTCTCGCCGCCGGCGCCGATTCCCTGAGGGCGACTCCGCTGAACCAGGGCAGCCCGGCCGTTTTGATCTCTGCCGGCGAGGCTTCCGGCGACCGCCACGCGGCGCGATTGATGGAAGCGGTGCGGCGTCTGGCCGGGGACGAGAGACGTGTTCGCTTTTTCGGACTCGGCGGCGACGCGATGGCCGCCGCGGGCCTGGAGCCGGTCGCCCACAGCGACGAGGTCGCCGTGGTCGGTATCGTCGAGGTGCTGAGGGAGTTGCCGCGAATCCGGCAGGTCTTTCGGCGGCTGCTCAAGGCGGTCGAGAGTCGGCGGCCGGAGCTGGCGGTGCTGGTCGATTTTCCGGACTTCAATCTGCGTTTGGCCCGCCGCCTTCACCGTCGCGGCGTGCCCGTTCTCTACTACGTGTCGCCGCAGGTGTGGGCATGGCGGCGTCGCCGGGTGAGGACGATTGCCCGCCTGGTCAAACGAATGCTCGTGCTCTTTCCGTTCGAGGTCGACGTGTACCGGGGGCGCGAACTCGAAGTGGAGCACGTGGGCCATCCTCTGGTCGACGAGGTTCCGGAGCTCCCGTCGGTGTGGGAGCGGGAAGCGAACCTGCCGGAACGCCCGACGCTGGCCCTGCTTCCCGGGTCGCGCAACAGCGAGGTGCGACGCATTCTGCCGCCGATGCTGCGGGCCGCCGCAGTCATGGGAGGCGGAACGGGGCGCAACCGCAGCGGCGGCGACTCCGGCAACGACGCGGCGCGAGTTCGCCTGATCCTGGCGTCCACGGTCGACAGGGACCTGGTCCAGCGGCTGGTCGGGTCGAGTCCGCTCGCCGGCAAGGACCTGGAAGTCGTGCGGTCCGAATGGTTTGCGGCCGTTGCCGGCTCTCATCTCGCGCTCTGCGCCTCCGGCACGGCGACGCTGGAGGTGGGACTGCTCGGCACGCCGTTGGTCGTGGTCTACCGGGTGGCGCCGGTGACCGGGTTGATCGGCCGGTGGTTGGTCGACTTGCCGTTCGTCAGCCTGGTCAACCTCGTGCTCGGCCGGCGAGTCGTCCCGGAACTCCTCCAGGGGGAAGCCGGAGAGGAGCGAATCGCGGCGACGGCGCGGGAACTCCTGGCCAGCCGCCGCCGGATCGACAGGATGCGCGGGGCTCTGGCCGAACTCCGGCCGGCGCTCGGGGAGTCGGGCGCCAGCGAGCGGGCCGCACGAAGCCTCCTGCACGAGCTGCAGGTTGCCCGGGAGTGCCGGGAAGGGGGCCGACCCTGAGAAGCATGACCGGAATCGGTGAGGCGGCCGAGCAGGGCGGCGCCTGTCGGGTGACGGTGACCGCGCGCTCCGTCAATCACCGCTACCTCGATATCGCGGTGCGTTTGCGGGCGCCCCATCGGGGCCTGGAACCGTTGTTGCGAGCGGCGGTGGCGGAGGAGGTCCGGCGCGGCCGCGTCGAACTCGGCGTCGAGGTCGAGACTCGTCTTGCCGCGGGGAGCGTGGAGGTAAGTGACGAGACGGCCGACGCTCTGCAGCGAGCCGCGCGGCGCTGGCGGCGGTTGGGCCTCGTGTCGTCGGAACTCAGCGCGGGCGAGTTGATGTCGGCCGCTCGGGTGTCGGGGGCGGAAGCCGGGTCGTCGGCAATGGGGGCCGGTGACAGGGCGCTCGCGGAACGGGTCTGCCGGCGCGCGGTGGCGGCGCTCGTGGCCGAGCGGGACCGCGAGGGACGGGTTCTGGAGAAGGCGCTTCGCGGTCATCTCGGGGAGCTGCGAGGCAGCGTGGAGGCACTTGCCGGGCGCCGTGAGGAAGTCGTCGATCAGGCCCTTGGCGAGTTGGAAGGGCGAGTGCGCGACCTGCTCGCGAGGCAGGACGGCGCCGCCGCCAAGCTCGACCCGGCGCGCGTGGTTCAGGAGGTCGCCCTGTTGATCGAACGCAGCGACACGGCCGAGGAGCTGGAACGGCTGAGCGGCCATCTGGAGGGCTTCGAGGCGGCGATGGCCGAGGAGGGCGCGATCGGGAAGCGTCTCGATTTCCTGACTCAGGAGATCCAGCGCGAACTGAATACGGTCGGCTCGAAATGCCGCGATCTGGCGATGCAGCGCGCGGTCGTCGAGGGCAAGGTGGCGTGCGATCAGCTGCGCGAACAGGTGCAGAACATCGAATGACGGCGGGCACGGCGAGAGGGGAGTTGTTCATACTCTCGGCCCCGTCAGGCGCCGGGAAGACGACGCTGGTCCATCGGGCGATGGAACTGGTGGACGGGGTCGAGTTCTCGATCAGCCACACGACCCGGCGCCCGCGCGAGAACGAAGGGAACGGAGTGGACTACCACTTCGTCGCCAGGGACGCGTTCGCTTCGATGGTGGCGGCGAACCGGTTCCTGGAGTGGGCGGAGGTCCACGGGAACAGTTACGGGACCTCGGTCGACGAAGTGCTGCCGCGTATCGAGAGTGGCACGGACGTGCTCCTGGACATCGATGTCCAGGGCGCGGCTCAGGTGATGGCAGCCGGGGGCGCGGCCGGCCAGTTGGACACCGCCGTGCACAGCATCTTCGTCATGCCGCCGAGCCCAAGGGCGCTCGTGGAGCGCCTCCGGGGGCGCGACCTGGACGAGGCGCCGGCGATCCGGCAGAGGTTGCAGGGAGCGCTGGGCGAACTGGGTCGCGTGCGGGAGTACGACTATGTTATCGTCAACGACCTCGCCGAGGCAGCCAGCAATACTCTGGCTGCCATCATTCTCGAGAAACGACAGCGGAGGGAGCGGATGCGGGAGCGCGTACGCAGCGTTCTCGCGGAGTTTCATGCACATGGGCCGTTTTCCTGAGAAAGTAGACAGCAAGTTCCGTTTCGTCCTCCTGGCCGCGCGTCGCGCCGAGCAGTTGATTCGCGGCGCCCAGGAGCGCATGCCCCGGGAGAGCCCGAAGTTCGCCCGCCACGCGATGAGCGAGATGCAGCGCGATCTGGTCGAGTGGGACTTCGGCGAGGCGCCCGAGTCTTCCGCGGCGGCGAGTGGAGAGGACGGCGGCTCGCAGCCCGGCGACGATGCCTTCGGGCCGCGCGGCACAGTCCACTAGCAGCCCGTGGCAGAAGTCCGTGTCGCACCGAGAGTGGGCAGGCGCCCGCCCGGCAAGGCGCGACGAGGGAGCATATCGGGTCATATTCGACTGAGGAGCAACGATGCCGGGCGGGATGCATGGCCGCTCGAATGCAGCGCGACTTCTGCCACGGGCTGCTAGAGCCGCCACGAGTGTGCCCGACGCGCCTGGACGGGCTGCCCGAGTTCTTCTCGGCATAAGCGGCGGGATTGCCGCCTACAAGGGCGCTTACCTGGTCCGCCGGCTCCGGGAGCGTGGAATCGCCGTGCGCTGCGCGCCGACCCTGGCGGCGGAGAGCTTCGTGTCGCCGCTCACCCTCGAGGTGTTGAGTGGCGAACGCGTCTATGGCCAGAGCTACCTCTCCCGCGACGGCGGGGTGGACGGCGCCGAACTCCATGTCGAGGCGGCGCAGTGGGCCGATTTGCTCTGCGTGGCGCCGGCAACGGCCAACACCCTGGCCCGCCTGTCCCTTGGACTCGCGGACGACTTCCTGAGCACGACTGCCCTGATGTTCGAGGGACCGGTGGTCGTGGCGCCCGCGATGCACGACGCGATGTGGCGCAAGCCCCAGGTAGAGGCTCGGGTCGAGGCGCTGTGCGCCCGCGGCGTGGAGATGGTGGGGCCGGTCGAGGGCGCGCTGGCTTCGGGCGAGCGGGGATTGGGCCGCATGGCGGAACCGGAGACGATCGTGGAGGCCGTGTGCCGAAAGCTGGCGTTGCCGGAGGGCGCGGCCGCCTCGCCGGCGGGGCCACTGGCCGGCTGGCGAGTCGTCGTCACGGCCGGACCGACCTACGAGGCGATCGACCCGATTCGTTTCCTCGGCAATCGGTCGAGTGGGCGGATGGGCTTCGCCCTGGCGCGGCAGGCGGCCCTTCGCGGCGCGGACGTCACCCTCGTCGCCGGCCCCGTGAATCAGGAGACGCCGGAGGGTGTGCGGCGGATCGATGTCGTCGCGGCGAGCGAAATGCAGGCGGCCCTCGAGCAGGCGGCGCCGGCGGCCGACCTGGTCGTCATGGCGGCCGCGGTGGCCGACTACCGGCCGCGTGAGCGCGCCGACCGGAAGCTCAAGAAATCCGGCGCCGACGGCATGGTGCTCGAACTGGCGCAGAACCCCGACCTCCTCGCGGGTCTGGCGTCGTTGGCGCCTGAGGCGATGCGCGTCGGCTTCGCGGCCGAGACACACGACCTCGAGGATTCGGCGCGAGGCAAGCTGGAAGCGAAGCAGGCGGACTGGATCGTCGCGAACGACGTGTCGCGGCCCGACATCGGCTTCGAGGCGACGGACAACGAGGTGGTCGTCTTCGGTCGGGGCGGCGCGCCCGTTCGCTTCCCGAAGCAGTCGAAGGACGAGTTGGCGGGCCGCTTGCTGGAGTTGTTCGCCGGCGGCGGGACCGTTTCGAGCTGAGGGGGGCTGCTAGTGACGCGACTTCAACTCTCGGTGGGCCAGGAGCTGCGTTTCCTGCGGGAACTCGGCTTCGAGGACGCCTATCCGCCGGGGCCGGCGCAGGCCGCGCCGGCGGAGGGCGGGGCAGGCCGCCTGGAACGCTTGCAGGCGGTCGCGGAGGAGGCTCAGGGCTGCACTGCGTGCCGGCTCTGCGAACAGCGCAACACGGTCGTGTTCGGGGCCGGCGACGGCGACGCGGACCTGATGTTCGTCGGCGAGGGCCCCGGCTACAACGAGGATCGGCAGGGCCTGCCCTTCGTGGGGCGCGCCGGCCAGCTTCTGAACCGGATCATTGTGGCCATCGACCTGCGGCGCGAGGACGTCTACATCACGAACGTGGTCAAGTGCCGGCCGCCGAACAACCGCAATCCGCAGCCCGACGAGGCCGCCGCCTGCCGTTCGTTCCTCGACCGGCAGGTCGAACTCATCGCCCCCCGGGTGATCGTCGCCCTCGGCGGGGTCGCGGCCCAGCAACTGTTGCAGACGAGAGACTCCGTGGGCCGTCTTCGCGGTCGCTGGCACGACGTGGCGGGAGTGCCGGTTCGGGTCACCTACCACCCGGCCTTCCTGCTACGGGATCCGTCCTTCAAGCGAGCCACCTGGGAAGACATGCAGCTCGTCCGCGATCGTCTGCTGGAGGCGCCTTGAAGGCCACGGGCGTTTCCGCTTCCGCGGCGGTCTGCGAGACGACCTGCGAGGACGTCAGCGAGGCGATCGGCGGAACTCCGTTGGTGCGTCTCCGCCGCTCGCTGGGCGCCGGCGCGAAGGAAGTCGAGGTGTTCGCGAAGCTCGAGTACCTGAACCCGATGGGCAGCGTGAAGGACCGCGTGGCGCGGTATCTGGTGGACCGGGCGCTCGCCTCGGGAGAGCTTTCGCCGGGAGGCGTCGTGCTCGAGGCTTCGTCCGGCAACACGGCGATGGGACTGGCGATGATGGCGACGAACCGCGGGCTGCGCTGCCGCGCGGTCGTCCGCCGCCAGACCAGCCGGGAGAAGCTGGACTGCCTGCGGGCGCTGGGGGTCGAGTTGATCCTCGTGGATGGCGATCTGCCCCCTGAGCACCCGGAGTCGTACAACCGGAAGGCGCAGAGCCTGGCCGCCTCGCATCCGGAGGCCTTCTTCCCCGATCAGCACAACAACCGCGACAACAATCGCTGCCACTACGAGACGACCGCCCCGGAGATCTGGCGTCAGACGGGTGGGCGCATCGACGTCTTCGTCGGCGGCATTGGCACCGGCGGCACGGTCTCCGGCGTGGGCCGCTATCTGAAGGAACAGAATCCGGAGATTCGGGTCATCGCGGTCGATGTCGAAGGCTCGGTGTTCAGTCGCCACTTCGCGGCCCTGGCGGGGGCCGAGGACGACTCCGCGCCTCCTCGCCGCTATCTGCTCGAGGGACTGGGTGACGAAGAGATCATCGACTGCCCGGAGTTCGGCGTCTTCGACCGGATGCTCCAGGTCAGCGACGCGGAGGCCTTTCTCGCCGCCCGGGAACTCGCTCGCGACGAGGCGATGCTCGCGGGCGGATCGAGCGGCGCCGCGCTCTGGGGCGTACGCGAGATCCTCCCCGAACTGCAGCCCGGCGCACGGGTCGTGACCCTCTTCCCGGATTCGGGCACCCGCTACCTGAGCACGATCTACAACGACGCCTGGCTCCGCGAGCAGGGCCTGCCGACGGCGCGCGGCTAGCGCTGGCGCAGCCGCCGGTCCGAGGGCGTTCGGGGGCCAAGGCGACCATCCTGGGCCGCCTGCGGCCCGCATACTCCAGGGCGCAGCCGCCGGTCCGAGGGCGTTCGGGGGCCAAGGCGACCATCCTGGGCCGCCTGCGGCCCGGCATACTCCAGGGCGCAGCCGCCGGTCCGAGGGTGTCCAGAGGCCAAGGCGACCATCCTGGGCCGCCTGCGGCCCGGCATACTCCAGGGGCGCACCCGCCGGTACGAGCTTGTCCGGGGGCCTCAGGGGTTCCCAGGGGACTCGCTGCGCTGTGGCGCCGGGAACTCAGTCGACGAAGATCAGGTCGTAGCCCACTGCCATGATGGCGAGATCCATGCATGCGTGGCTGATCCAGGGGGCTAGCAGGCGGTTTCCCGTGGTGCGGTAGAGAAGGCACCAGAGAACTCCGCCCAGGGCGACAGGCAGGGACATGAGCACCAGGACGAAGACGGATGCGTCGCCGAGATAGACCGCGATCACCACGACATGGTGAGCCGCGAAGCCGAGTGCGGCTACGACCAGGGACCACTCCGAGTGCATCAGGCGGTGGAGCCAGCGGTAGACGAACGCGCGCCAGTAGACCTCCTCGAGCCAGGAGTGGAGGAAGCTGATCAGGAGCGCGGCAAGAACGTAGCGCCAGAGGGCGTCCAGGTGGAAGTCGGCCAGCTTGACCGTGATTGCTTCGGCCGCGGTGGCAGCCATCTTGCCGCCGCGAAACAGCGCGACGTAGCTGAACCAGGTGAACGCTGCCCCGGCCATCCCCGTACCCAGACCGAGGGCCACGGAACGACCTGGCCGCGCAGGGCCCGTCGCGGCCGCCAGCAGCACCGCAAGGCCCGCTACTGGCCCGGCGAACTGGAGCATCTTGGCGCCGAGCCAGGCAGGGGCGACCCAGGAGGTGCCTTCGAGCCAGACGAAGTAGGCGAGCGAGGCCAGGGTGGGCAGGGTCATTGCGGCGACCAGGACGCCCCACCAGACCCGTCGGCTGCGTGAGCCGAACGCTGCCTTCTGGCGCACGCTCTTCACTGTCGCTGGCGTTCGGAAAGGGCCTCCAGGTAGGCGGCGCGGTACGCGGCGGCGACCTGGTCCCAGGTCAGTTGGGAGACGGCCCTGGCGCGGGCCCGGGCGCCCATCCGGGCGCGGCGGTCGGGAGATCGCAGCAGGCTGGCGATCGCGTCCTTGAGGGCAGTGCGATCCTGCTCGGGTACGAGGATTCCCTCGACCCCGGATTCGACCGCCAACGGGATCCCCGAGATTGCGGTTGAAACGACGGGCAGGCCGCTCGCCAGCGCTTCGAGGATCACGTTGGGGAGACCGTCGACGTTGCCCTGCGGGTCGTGGACCGCGGGCAAGACGAAAAGGTCGGCACTGCGGTAGAGGTCGGGCAGATCGTCGTGGGCGACGAGACCGGGAAGGCGGATTCGGTCGACGTGCTCCGGCGACCACTCCGCGACGGCGGCCAGGAGTTCCGGCATCTGGTCGCCGCCGCCGGCGATCACGGCGTGCAACTCGTCGAACTCGGCCAAGAGCCGCGGCAGTACGTCGACCAGGACGTGGAATCCCTTCTTCGTGGCCAGCCGCCCGACGCCGAGCAGCATCGTCGCGTCGTCGGGGATGCCAAGCCGCTCGCGCCACGCGGTGGCGCTCGACTGGTGCGCGGCCTCCTCAGCGGGGCAGAAGAGGTCCACATCGACGCCATAGGGAATGACCCGGCAGGGCTTGCCGCGGTAGCCCAGTTTCACCACTCGCTCGACAAGTTCCGGCGAGCAGCCGGTCAAGAGGCGGCAGCGCTTCAGGGCGCGCCGGATGACGGGACGGGCCGCTGGCTTCTCCGCGATGAAGACGTCGCTGCCGTGCAGCCCTGCGGCGATCACGGCGTTGTGCTTGCAAACACCCGGCCACAGCGCGACCAGTCCGTTCGGGGCGAGCCAGTGCGCGTGCAGCAGGTCGCAGGGGGCGCCCGCAAGATGGCGGCCGACCGCGGCGGCTGCGGCGCGCAGGTAGAGGGGCGCCGCCAGACCCGCTCCAAGCCGGATGCGCTCATCGGAGGCCAGGCTGCGCCCGTAACCGAGCACCTCGAGGCGTCGCGGCGCGTAGGCGAACGCGTGGACGTCGACGCCGTCGTCGAGCCAGGAGGGGCGTACGCCCTCCGCGCGCGGCGTCAGCACGGTGACGCGGTCGCCGCCGCGGACCAGGCCCCGGGCCAGCTCGCGGATGAACGGTCCAGCCGTATCGCCCGGCCAGCGCGGGTAGGTCTGGGTGAGGAAGAGGATCCGCAGACCCGCGGCGGGGAAGCCGGTTCGCCCGCCCCGTTCCGCCGCCGAGGTCAGGTGCGCTTCAGGCAAGTCGCCCTCAGCCGACTCGTTCGCGTACGCAGTAGCTGTCGAGAAGCTGAGCGCCGGAAGTCCTTGAGGACATGAGGATCCATGCTGGTCGTCCCGGAAGCCGGCTTGCCCTGCACTGCGCCGCGGCTCGGTCAATCACTTTGGCATCACGCGCAGTGAATCATGCCACAGCGCCGACGACGGCTGCGGGCGACAAGGTCGGGCGGGAGGCCGGCTGAGGGCAAAGCCGCCCTCGGCCGATAGAGAGCGGCCGATAGAGAGCGAAAGAGCGGCTGACCTCCCGCGCCGGACTCGGGCCCGGCACGGGAGGCGCGCCGCTTCAAAGTCGGCTCCGAACCCTGAGGAGATCAGACCAACGATCCCCTCAAGGCCCGAAAATCGGCTGTTCCCCCCTCAGTCGACGGGGAGCGGGTTGTCCGGCGCCAGCTCCTGGCCCTGGTTGGCCGAAGACGACGCCGGCGGGCAGACGACATCGATCTGTGCGACCGCCGCGACCGTCGACATGGCGGCCGAAGAACCCAGGCCAGCGGCCGCTCCGGTAGCGACCGGCGGAAGCTGCGGGAAGCCATCCTTTGGTATCGCATTGAGGGTGACCACCGCCGTGTGGTTGGCGGTCGCGGAGCAGTAGAGGGGGTCCGGCGCAATCGTGAGCAGCGCCCTACCCTCGCCGGGAATGCCGGGTAGCGCGCTATCCCCGAAGTTCGTCAGTGTGATACCCGCGACAGCGTCACCCTCCGCGAGGACCGTAGGACGACCTGTGCCGGTTCGGACGGAAACGCTGAACGTGGCGATGAGCCAGTTGGTGTGGTTGGGTGGTTCAGTGCCGAACCAGCCCAACCGGAGGGAGGCGGCAGAGGGACCACTAAGGCCGTCGGTCGCAGTCGAGATGCTACCCGACTCATCGAGCCAGAGATCGGCGGTGACTTCAATCGTCCCGGCATGGGGTCGATACACCATGCCGTTCGTGATCGTCGCCCTGGCGCCGTAGGCGCCCGGGCCAATCAACTGCATCTTCGTCCCACCGCCGCCGAGCACGCAATTGCTCGTCGCCTGCCGGTCGTACGCATTGGGCGGAGTCGGGTTCCGGCGCGGCCCGCAGGCCTCATCACCCGGGGGCGCCGGCTTTTGCGGCAGGATGTTCGGCAGGATGCCGACACGCCCCGTGCTGGCCTGCTCGATCAGGACGGCGCCACGGCCATCCATCATCGCGACGTCGTCGGTGCCGGCACTCGTTATCTCGACCGTGTCGTTCTCGAGAATATCCATGGCAACCAGGTTGCCAATGGCCGAGTTCGTGTCACGCGTCATCCAGAACCAGCCGCCATCCTTGATCGGGCCGAGCTGGAACTTGTTGCCATCGCCAGACGCGTTGCAGGCGAGGCCGTTGTCCATCGTGAACAGCGTGGAGACCACGCCCTGGTCGTTGGCGGCGAGCTCGCCGCTTCGGGTAACACTGCCGCAAGTGGCGACCCAGGTCACCATCTCGGCGTCGTCGGCCATGGCGATGAGTCCGCCCCCGCCCATGTAGACGGACACGACGTGCGTGCAGTCGTCGCAAGAGACGTCCTGACCGAACGCCATCGCCGGAATCGCGCAAAGAACCAGCGCGATCGTGATGTGCTTCATCAGCTTCATCAGTCTGTTTTCTCCTTGAGCGGCTCGTCGCCGCCGTTCATTGACCGGACCGGCCACATGCCGGCCCGGCAGTTCCATTCGATCCGAAGATCAGGTCGCGACGATGCGGACAACCCGCGTTGCCATGACCGCTGACGTCATCTCAAGATGGCTGTCAGGGCTCAACGAGCCGCCAACCACCACCTTCGCTGATGCTGCGCATCACCTCCCGCCCAAATACTTCAAGGCCGTCTGTCCAAGAGATGAGGCAACTGTAGCGGAAACGATGGTCAAGAGCCAGTGACAGCGCTGTCCAGCGGGCTGTCCAGCGAGAAGTGAGCGCGAACGGGTGGGATCGGGGATCATCGGAGGATGATCTTGACTCTCCAGACACGCGGACATCGGACCCTGAGCCAGCCCGTGCGCAGGCGGATGGTGAAGCGGGAGGAAGAGGCGTTGAGCCTTTCCCGGCAGTGCCGTCTGCTCGACCTCTCGCGCGCTTCGCTGTACTACCGCCCGAAGGGCGAGAGTGAGGAGACTCGCCCTGATGCGCCGGATCGGCGAGCTGTTTCTGAAGTACCCGTTCTACGGGTCGCGCCAGATCGCGCGTCACCAGCGCAGCGAGGGGTTGCGGGGGGCCGCCACCGTGTGCGGCGCCTGATGGGTCTGATGGGGATTGCGGCGACCTGCCGGGCGCCGCGGACCAGCAAGCCGCATCCGGTGCACAAGGTCTACCCGTACCTGCTCAAGGGGCTTGCGATCGAGAAGCCGGACCATGTCTGGTGCGCGGCGTTCAACGCGGCGGCCGCCGCCGCCTCGTCCTCGGCGTGGAAACGGCTTGCGCTACGCTACGAAACAATGAGCACGACGACCTTCGACACGTTGGCGACTGCCCGCGCTCTGGAACAAGCCGGCATGGAGCCGGCTCACGCAGAGGCGGTGACGGCAGCGATCGGTGGCGCGGTCAGCAGCACCGATACGCTGACCCGAGCCGATCTGGACGCTGCAACGGCCGCGCTCCGCACCGACCTGGCCGAGCTTGAGACGCGCATGACGCGGACGCTGTACGCCGTCGCCGCGGCGCTCCTGGCCGGACAGATCGGCGCTGTTTTCACTCTGCTTCGGCTGCTCGGATAGATGCCCTCGCAACCTCACCTTCAGGAAGCCCCGATGCCAATCAACCCCAAGCCTGCCGCGCAACCCGCCGAAGCGGACCACTCTTCCGACGTCCCCGTCGTCCACGTCGAGGACGAGGCGGCGGCGGTCGCCGCGCTGAATGCCGGCGCCTTCGTCTCCGCGGACCCGGCCATCCTCGAGAAGCTCGGGTTCGCCGATCTTGGCGCCCGGCTGGATGACCGTCTGGCCTATTCCTGAGGTAGGTCGGTGCGACAGGACTTCCTCTCGTGTGCCACGTTCGGACTGCGTTCAGCGGAGATCGTCTGACGCGGGAGAGTCGGACCGATCGGCCGTAAGTCCTTGTTCCATGTCCATGGGGGCTTTGGGGAGATCGGGTGAGACGGGATGGATCAGCTCCTTCACGGAGTAGCTGTCGTGCCTGCGGAAGTTCTTGAAGGTGATCAGCTCGCCGATCAGGCCGGTCGTGACGATCTGAATGCCGAGCACCATGAGCAGGACGCCGAGGAGCAGCAGGGGCCGGTTGGAGAGGGAGGCGCCCGCGAACCAGAGCGCGGCCAGCCAGGCGCAGATGCCGAAGCCCAGGGCACAACTGATCAGCCCGATAGGCCCGAACAGGTGGAGGGGTCGGCGGGTGAACCGGCTGATGAAAAGCACGGTGATCAGGTCGACCGGGCCCTTGTAGGACCGATCCCAGCCGTACCGGCTGCGGCCGACCCGGCGCGGATGGTGGGCGACTGGAATCTCGCCGATGACGAAGCCGCGGCGGCTGGCGAGGACGGGAATGTAGCGATGGAGTTCGCCGTAGACGGCCACCTGCTCGAGGACCTCGCGGCGGTAGGCCCTTGAAGCCCGAGTTGAAGTCGTGCAGATTGACGTTGGAGAGCGTTCGCGTTACCCAGTTGAAGACCTTCGACGCCAGACGGCGCCGCAGCGGGTCGCGGCGGGTTCGCTTCCAGCCGCTGACCAGATCGAGGGGGCCGTCCTCGAGCGCTTGCAGGAGGCGGGGAATCTCGTCCGGATCGTCCTGAAGGTCGCCGTCCATCGTGACCAGAATCGCGCCGCGAGCATGATCGACGCCCGCGGAGAGCGCTGCCGCCTTGCCGAAGTTTCGGCGCAGGCGGATCAGCCGGACCCTTGAATCCCGCTCGTGCTGTCGCCGCACCTCGTCCGACGTCGTGTCGGTTGAGCCATCGTCGATGAACACGAGCTCAAAGCGGGCGCCGATCGCATCCAGATTCGCGAGCACGCGTTCAGCCAGGCTGGCTACGGTGGCTTCCTCGTTGAGCACCGGAACCAGCACACTGACATCGAGGGACGACCGCTCGACCCTGGCGTCAGCGCTACGGTCCCGGCTCGGCATCGACCGGAGCGTACTCGATCCTCAGACCGTCGACGATCAATGCCGGCGGTTCGGATTCGAGGTCGAACTGCACCGTGGTTTCCTGCCTGGACCGTACGCGGATCCGCTGCTCGATCCGCTCCTCGGGTCGCCATGTGGGGTTCTTGAAGACGCTGATCACGTGGGCGCCGACGGGCACCTGCAGGCGCGCGATCGGTGTCCAGCCGATCGCCTCGTCCCCGATGCGCACGAAGACGGGGCGCGCAGACTCCTCCGCCGGGGCCACGCTGAGGAAGCCGGGGCGCACCAGGGGCACGGGCGTTTCCAGCAGCCGGCCCGACGGGACCTGGGCTGAGACCTGCTCTCGAATCTGGTAGTCGCGCGTTGCGAGTTCGAACGTGAGCACGTGGTCGACGCCGGCTTCCACTTCGAAGACGCGCCGGCGGTCGAGGACGACAGGTTCCGCACCCGCCACCGAGACGGTGATCTCCGGGTGCCAGGCGGGCGCCAGAGCGAGGCGGCCCGTGCCACGGCGGGCGGGCGCTGCCGCATCGAACCGGTCCGGAGGGGGCGACGGCGCGACGTCTGCCGGGGACTGGAGGTCGACGGGGGAGACGGCCTCGCCGGTCGCCGCCGGGTTGCCTGCCGGCGGGGGGCCGGAAACCGCTTCCTCCGCCGTCGCGGGCACTTCGGAACCGGCCACGGCCGGACTGCCCTTGGACCACCACAGGGTGCCGCCGAGCCAGAGCGCGGTTCCGGCTACGGCGGCGAAAGTCAGCCAGCGTCGGCGGAAAGCGGTAGCGCGAGGGCCGCCTTGATCGCCGCCGCCACCGTCTCGAGACTGGGGCGGAGTCGGGTCGCCCTTGCCGGATTTGTCGCCACGGAGCTCGACGTCGACGAGCGGGGCGTCGCCCCCGGTCGATTTCCGCACCGGGATGTGCGCGATCGGGCCGGCGCTCGAACTGTCCCGGCCGGCCGCCACGGTCGCTGAATCCCAGCTCAAGGACGCGGCGGGGGCATCGGGAACGTCTGCCGGCAGGGAGGTTTCCTCGGCGACGCTGGCCGGGTCGCAAATGGCGGCCTCGACCGCGGCGACGCTGGCCGGGTCGCAAATCGCGGCCTCGACCGCGGCGACAACGGTCGTGAAGTTGTCGAGGCGACCGGCGGGATCGTCGCTGAGGCAACCTTCGAGGACGGGAATCAGGCGGCGCGGGAAGTTCGCGGGCAGATCGGCCAGCGGCAGGGAAGGGTTGGTCTTCAGCCTGCGGCCAGGGACCGGATTCGCGCCCGGCCGGCAGGCCGCCAGGCGATGGAGCAGAACACCGAAGGCGTACAGGTCGGTCCGCACATCGACCGCTTCGCCGCGGATGAGTTCGGGGGCGCGATACCGGAGTTCGCCGGTTGTGCGCGGATTGGCGAAGCCGCGCAGTTGAGCGGTGGCGTCGGATCGGATGGTCACCAACCCGGGGTGCAGGTCGCCGTGAACGACGCCCAGGCCGTGTGCGTA
Organism: uncultured Thermoanaerobaculia bacterium; assembly: GCA_951813015.1. Lineage (GTDB taxonomy): Bacteria > Acidobacteriota > Thermoanaerobaculia > Multivoradales > Multivoraceae > Multivorans. The sequence continues at coordinate 505,451 of CATOTG010000008.1, forward strand.
CTCGAGGGCGCGCGCGATCTGGGCCAGCCAGGCCAGGATGGTTTCTCTCTTCAGGTCCCCGGCTTGCCTGAGCTTCTCCGCCAGGGTTTCACCGTCGGCGAAAGCTTCGATGCGGCAGGAAGTGGCGCCGTCGATTCCGAAGTCGAGGATGCGGGCGACGCCATCGTGCTCGAGCCGCTCGCTGGCGGTGGCGCGATCCAGGAATCGCGCCTGTGCGTCGGGAGTCTCGTGCGTCCAGATGTCGATCCTGGCCGAAGAGCCGTCGGTCGCGTGGCGGGCCAGCCAGGAAGCGGCGCCAGCGTGGGCTTCGAGACGGCCGACGATTTCGAAGTTGCCGATTCTCTTGCTCATGGACTTTTGCTCATGGACTAATGCGAAGAAGTTGATCGTCGGTAGCAGCCGACCATAGCACGGTTTGGGCCTAAGTTGTTGTCTTTCAGTGTGTTGTAGTCTTGTTGAGGGGGTAGCTTTCTGCCAGGGGCTGCTATCCCACCGGCGGCGCGGGTGGCGGCGGAGGAGGGGCTTCTGGTCGGCCCGGAGACCGCGGCGGCGATCGCGGCGCTCTCCTGTTTGGGCGACTCCGGTACGATCCGTCCCGGCGAGTCCGTTCTGGTCTTCGCTACCGGCCATCCGGCCAACTATCTTCAGGAGTCGCGATGCCCGAGGAACTGTTCGGGAAGGTAGCGGACGGGATCAACGGGTTGCTCCGGCCGGTAGCCGGCTGGTTGGAGGGGCTGGTCTGGAACACGCCGCCCCAGGCGCCGATCCTGGCGCTGGTGCTGCTGGGAACGGGGCTCTTCGTCACCGTGCGCCTGGGCCTGATCCAGTTGCGCGGCTTCCGGCACGCCTGGGCGATCCTGGGCGGCAAGTACGACGATCCGGACGACGACGGCGACCTCGTTCACTTCCAGGCCCTGACGACCGCGCTTTCGGCGACCGTCGGCATCGGGAACATCGCCGGCGTGGCGATCGCGATCCGCATGGGCGGCCCGGGAGCGTTGTTCTGGATGTGGGTGACCGCCTTCTTCGGCATGGCGCTCAAGTTCGCCGAGTGCACCCTGGCGGTCGCCTACCGCCGTGTGCACAAGGACGGTTCCGTGTCGGGCGGTCCGATGTACTACATCGAGAAGGGGCTCGGCGAGAACTGGAAGTGGATGGCGATGCTGTTCGCCGGCCTGGCGATCATGTGCTCCTTCGGCACGGGCAACATGAACCAGGCGAACACGATGGCCGATCAGCTCGAGTCCCAGTTCGGCCTGGCGCCGGTGTGGAGCGGGCTGGTCTTCGCTTCGCTGGTCGCGCTGGTCATCATCGGCGGCATTCGCCGCATCGGCAGGGTGACCTCGATTCTGGCGCCGGGAATGGCCGTGATCTACGTCGGCAGCGCCCTGATCATTCTGCTGATGAACATCGAGAGCGTTCCCGGGAGCCTGGCCCTGATCGTCGAGCAGGCGTTCCGGCCCACCTCGATGGTCGGGGGCGCCGCCGGCTCCTTTCTGATGACGATGATGTGGGGCATTCGCCGGGGTCTGTTCAGCAACGAGGCGGGGCAGGGCAGCGCGCCCATCGCTCACGCGGCGGCCCGCACCGACGAGCCGGTGCGCGAGGGGCTGGTCGCTTCGCTCGAGCCCTTCATCGACACGCTGGTCATCTGCACGATGACGGGTCTCGTCATCGTCACGACGGACGCCTGGCGCAACCACGCGCCGCAGAGCTTCGGGCTCGACGAGGTCGAGGGCATCCACCGCGTTCTCGGGGAGGACTCCGAGTTGCTCGCGGCGCGCGACGAGCGGTCCACGCGCGGCGGGGGCGCCGTTGACGTCGAGGGGGGTGTGGCGGGCGGCTCCTTCGTCGTGCTTCACTCGATGATCGCCGAGCCGCGGCTGGTGGACGGCGCGGGGGCGCCGTGGAGCGGCAGACTGGAGGTCGCCGGGGACGGGTCGCTGAACGCCGCGGGCGAGGCGCCCCGGATCGAGGGCGGAGCGCTGTTGACCGGAGCGCCGCTGACGGCGCGCGCTTTCAGTCTCGGTCTGCCCGGCAGCCGGGGCGACCTGATCGTCACGCTCTCCGTGCTGCTGTTCGCCGTTTCCACCGCGATTTCGTGGTCGTACTACGGCGACCGGTCGACCGAGTACCTGTTCGGCGCCAGGGCGATTCCCGTCTATCGCTGGATCTACGTCGGCTTCTTCTTCCTGGGCTGCCTGCTGCCGCTCTCGACCGTCTGGACTTTCGGCGACGTGGCGCTGGGGTTGATGTCCTTCCCGAACCTGATTTCCCTGCTGTTGCTCTCGGGAGCGGTCGCCGGCATGACGAGGTCCTACTTCCGCCGCCAGCTCGGCAAGGGCGGTGGCGAAGGGAATGGCTGAGCACCGCCTTGACCGGCGGCACGCGGCGCTGCGGTACCCGCTGGCCGGGATCGGCGGGGCAGGGAATGGCTGAGCACAGCCGCGACCGGGGCCCCTGGGCGTTTGTTGCGACCGGCCTGATCGGCGCGCCGATTCTGGCGGCGCTCGCCTGGTTCCTGATGCCCGAGGCGGTCGTCGATGCCGACGGCCAGGTCGTCTCCGGGCTTTCCGGCGCCGGTCGCGCGGTCGCGGCGACCGGGGTTCTCATGGGCGTGTTGTGGCTGACCGAGGCACTGCCCGTGGCCGTCACCTCGTTGCTGCCGCTCGTCGCGATTCCACTTCTGACCGGTGGCGAGATCGCGATTTCCCAGGTTGCGGCACCCTATGCGAATCCGAACATCTTCCTCTTCCTGGGCGGCTTCATGATCGCCCTCTCGATGCAGACCTGGGGTCTGCACCGTCGGATGGCGCTCCACATCATCCTCCTGGTCGGCAGCCGGCCGGACCGCCTGGTGCTCGGCTTCATGGTGGCGAGCGCTTTCCTGAGCATGTGGATCTCGAACACCGCGACGACGGTCATGATGCTGCCGATCGCCCTGTCTGTGATCGATCTCGTGCGCCAGCGGTTGGGTCCGGACGTTGCCCCGGTCGGGAAGCCGTTTCCCTTCGCCCTGAATCTGCTGCTCGGGACGGCCTACGGCGCCTCGATCGGAGGTGTGGCGACGAAGATCGGCACCCCTCCCAACATTCAGATGATGTCCTTCGTCGAGGACACCTACGGTCGCGAGATCTCGTTCGCGCAGTGGATGCCGTTCGGTCTCCTGCTCACCGTGTCCTTTCTGCCCCTGGCCTGGCTGGTGCTCACGCGGTTCGTCTACCGCCTGCAGATCAGCGAAGTGCCCGGCGGCGCGGAGCTCATTCGCGGCGAGCTCAGGAAGCTGGGGCCGATGACGGCCCCTGAGAAGGCGGTGCTGGCGATCTTCGTTTCGGCCGCCGCGCTGTGGACCTCCCGAACCTGGCTTGCAGGGATCGAGATCGGCGGGGCAGCGCCGCTGGCGGGACTGACGGACCCGGGCATTGCGATCGGCGCCGGCCTGTTGCTGTTCACGGTTCCGGTCCACTTCCGGCGGGGCGTGTTCCTGCTGAGCTGGAAGAAGGCGCTCGAGGCGCCGTGGGGAATCCTGCTCCTGTTCGGAGGCGGGCTCAGCCTCGCGGCTGCGGTGGTCAGTACCGGCGTGGACCGTTTCATCGGCAGCCTCCTGCTCGTGCTCGAGGGCATGCCGGTGCTCGTTCTCGTCGTCGGCGCCGCCGCCCTGCTGATCATGCTGACGGAGGTCACCAGCAATACGGCGACGACCGCGACCTTCCTGCCGATCCTGGGCGCGACTGCGGCTGCGATCAACGTCGACCCGCTGCTCCTGATCGTGCCCGCCACGCTGGCGGCGAGCTGCGCCTTCATGATGCCGGTCGCGACGCCGCCGAACGCGATCGTCTTCGGTTCCGGGGAGATCACGATTCCCCAGATGGTGCGGGCCGGACTGTGGTTGAACCTGATCGGACTGGTTCTCGTCGTGTTCTGGGTCTACGTCGCCGGCGGCCTGATCGGTCTGTAGCTCCACCTCGCGGGCGAGCACGGTGGCATCCCCCATCCCCCAATTGTGGAGCGCCTTCAGCCAACAGGTCCGGCTCTTTCACGGGATCACTCCTGAACGACTTGGCCAGGTCGCCGGCAGCCGCGGCGCGGCAGGGATGAATACGTTCCCGCAACCAGCGGGGCGTGGGCAGCGCGAAAGTCATGGGGATCCGCCCGGCTCCAGCCCGAAATTCGGGGCCTCAAGGCCGCATCGTGGCAATACGCGGCGGAGCTTGGGAGAGATTCGCACTCCCCCTGCCGAGGGGGAGTGCACCGGCGCTGCCGGGGCCGTCGAGCTGCTATTCCTCGGGTGGGCGGCGCAGGTGGGGCACGATGCCGATGAGCCTTGCAACGTCGTGCTCGAACAGCGTGCCGTCGTTCCCTTCGTCCGCGTCCACGCCGACCGGGACCGTAGCCGAGGGGCCGTTCAGCAGACCCCTGCAGACCAGCGGCGCAACGGCCGCGTTCCGCGAGCCTTCGATCCAGTACCAGCCGCCCGGCCTGACGCCCTTGAAGGAGAGCTCGCCGCGCATCGGATTCCCGACGTCGTCGGTGCAGGCGGTGCTGCTGCCGCCCCCGCGCAGCAACTGGACGACCAGGCCTTCATCGTTCGCCTGCAGCGTCTGCGTCGCGGTCCAGCCGCCGCAGGTGGTCCGAAGCTTCGCGGATTCGCCGTCGGTCGGCTTGACGACGATGCCGCCGGCGCCCCGCCAGTACGGGCTGACGTATTCGCTGCACGCGTTGGCGCCGGGCGTCGGCAGGTGCGGCACGATGCCGATCATCTGTGCGACTTCGTGTTCGAAGAACGTGCCGTTGGCCGTCACGTCCGTCTCCACGCCGGCGGGAATCGTCGCCGCGGCGCCGCCCAGGTCGACTTCGGAGACCAGCGGCGCGACGGCGGCGTTCCGGGGGCCGTCGATCCAGTACCAGCCGCCGGGCTCGATGTCCGTGACCGACACCTCACCGCGGACGGGATTCCCGTCATCGTCCGTGCACGCGTCCCGGCGCACCAGCTGGACGATCAGGCCGTCTTCGTTGGCATACAGCGTCTCCGTCGTGCGGGCGCCCCGGCAGGACATCCGGAACTTCACGGAAAGGCCGTTGGCCGGCTTGACGACGATGCCGCCGGCGCCCCGCCAGTACGGAGCGACGAACCGGTTGGGATCAAGCGGCTCCGGTTCCGGTTCGGGATCGGGGTCCGAGTCGGGATCGGAGTCGGGATCGGAGTCGGGATCGGGGTCGGGTTCCGGGGGAGGGGGACAACTGGGTGCCGGGGCCACGTTGTTGATCGTGGCCTCGGCGACCCACTTGTAGCTCCAGAGTACGTTGACCGGGCTCTTTACTTCGCTGCCGTCGGGGGTGACGTCGACCGAGTATGACTCCGTGGCCTCCACGCTGAACGTCTCCGACCCTTCGTTGGCGCAGTCGGTGCGGGCGGCCAGCTCAATCGTCCCCGTTGTCGAGGTGAGGGAACTGCCAATCGACCCAAGCCTCACGGTGGCCGAGGTCGTGGCGGCGTAGTCTCCGCTCGTGGCCGTGCCTTCCTCGGTGGCGTAGACCACCTCCAGAGGAGGCGCCCCGCTGATCTGGGGGAAAACCGAGTAGCTCACGTCGAAGCTCAGATCCGTCCCTTCGTCCCCCTGCGCGTCGTCGACGCCAAGACACGAGTAGACGCTCAGGTCGCCGTTGTTCCGCCGCGTCGTCGTGGCGGACGGCAGGTTCCCCGTGAGACTCGTCTCGCACAGGGACAGATGCTGCAGGTTGGTCAGGGTGCCGAGGCTGGAGGGAATGGCGCCGGTAAAGCCGTTCGACCCGAGGAGGAGGTGCGTGATGCCCGTGGCGGCGGTCGCGTTGTTGATGTTCCCGGTCATCTTGTTGCCGCGGAGGTTGAGCACCCTCATGCCGGTGCTGGTGATGCTGGGGATGCCCCCGGTCAAGCTGTTGAAATGGGCCGAGATCTCTCGCAGATTGTTGCCGCTTGGCAGGGTCGGGATTCCCCCTGTCAACTTGTTGTCGTTGAGGCGGAGATGCTTCAGTTTCACGAGGGTGGACAGGGAGGGGATTTCCCCGGTCAGGTTGTTTCCGACGCCTCTCCCGTCGAATCGGAAGTTGTTGCCCACATTGAGACGCTCCAGCTTCACGAGGGCGGACAGGGCGGGGATCTCCCCGGTCAGGTTGTTGTCGTTGAGATCGACCCACTTCAGGGTGGTGATGCCGTTCAACGCCGGGATGCTCCCGGTCAACTTGTTCCTGCTGAGAGCGAGCTTCTCCAGCTTGACGAGTCCGGTCAACGCCGGGATTGTCCCGGTCAGATCGTTCCTGCTGAGATCCAGAACCCTCAGCTCGGTGAGGGCGCCCAAGTCCGGGATGGACCCGGTGAAGTTGTTGCCCTGGAGGTCGAGGTGCGTCAGGTTGGTCAGATCTTTCACCCACGCCGGGAACGCCGTGGCGGCGAGATCAGGGTTGAAGCTGAACCGGAGAGTCGTGAGTGCGTCGAGGCCGCTCAGATCGGGGAGCGTTCCTCCCGTCACGCCCGTCACGTCGTAGGAAGGGCCGAGCGTGATCCGGGTGACGCGGCTCCTGCGGGCATTCAGACCGATCGATTGCCACAGATGCATGCCCCTGTTGCGATTCCAGTTCAGGCTGTCGCCCCCCGAGAGAGTCAGCGCGGCCTTGAAGGCCAGCAGGGCGGTGCAGTCGGCAGCCAGCGAGGCCTGCTCGTCGGCGGTCCCTCCATGTATCGCTTGGGCCCCTATGACGGCTTTGTCGGTCGTCTCGCAGTCGTTCGTCTGGGCGTGGGACGCGCCGCCGAACAGGCCGAGCAACAGCGCCAGGCCGAGGACCTTGAGCACCAGACGCGGCACGTGGGCCGACTGCCGGGAACCGACGCTCGAGCAGCGTGAGGAGCGTCGGCGACGATCGACCCCCAGGGTAGACGATGACGAGGCCGCCGACGAGGGCGAAACACCATCCGGAGCTTGATTCGCGGGTTCTCCCCGAGGAGGCTGTAGCGCTGACGATGCGCTGCCGCTCGGGGTAACAGGCGCCGGGCTTCCCGCTGGCTTGCGCGAAGGCCGGTCGGTGCGTTCGTCGAACCCTCGCCCTCTATTCCTGCGGCGCGCTGCGGTAGCGCAATCGCACTCTAGAATTCCGGGGGGGGGGGGGGTAGTCGCCCGCAGGCCCGGCGTAGCCAGGATCAGTGCCTTTCCACAACAAGCGGGGCGTCAACTCGACTGTCATGGGAACTCTCCGTGCCAGCTCCAGATCAGGTTCTGGAGCATCAAGGCCGCATCATACCGCAGTACGCGACAGAGTCGCACTGCGTGGCGGGCCGACCCCCGGGAATCGCGCCGGGTTGCCGCGGAACGCAGGACTTCCAGGGCATCTCCCCCCCCAGCGATCCCTCGGAGCCCCGGAGGTTCGCTGGCCGGTGTTCCCCGAGGTCCTCGGGTGGGTGGCGCAGGTGGGGCGCGATGCGGACTAGCAGCCCGCGCCGCGGGCGCCGTTCAGCTCCCTCCGGTAGCGGTAGCCGATGCACTTGTAGAGCAGCCTGGCAGCCGTGAAGTCGCTGGCCGGGTTGCCGGGAATCGGCGCCAGTTCGACCACGTCCATCGCGATGACTTGCTTGTGCTCGAACAGCAGCCGGAGCAGCGCCAGAGCCTGGCGCCAGGTGCCGCCGCCGGGCTCGGGCGTCCCCGTAGCCGGCAGCAGGGACGGGTCGAAGAAGTCGAGGTCGAAGGTCAGGTAGATCGTGTCGGGAAGCGACGCGAGCAGGCCCAGGAACAGGTCCTGGAGTTCGTCCTCGGCCAGGGCCTCCAACTGGCTGGCCCAGATGACGGGCAGGCGCTCCCTTTCGATGCGCGCGGCCTCCGGGCGGCTCAGAGACCGGATGCCGATGGCCAGGGTGGACACGCCGAGTTCGAGCACGCGGCTCATCGCGCAGGCATGGTTCCAGCGTGTTCCCGCGTAGGTCGGCCTGAGGTCGGTGTGCGCATCGAATTGCACAACTCCCGGATCGGGGCCGAGGTCGGCGCCAGCCGCCTCGACCACGCCGCGCACCAGAGCCGGCGTGACCGTGTGTTCGCCGCCGATTGCGGCCAGGAAGCGACCGCGTTCGATCGCCGCCCGGGCGGCGGCGCGGATTCGGTCCAGCGCCACGTCCTCCGCGGCCTCTACGTCGACCGGCGGCAGAGTCTCGATGCCGACGCGAAACGGTTCCAGCCGGAGTTCCTCGTCGTAGAGCTCCACGTAGCGGGAGGCGCGGAGCAGGGCCGCCGGCCCATCCTCGGCGCCCCGTCCCCACGAGGTCGTCCGTTCGTAGGGTACCGGCAGTACGGCGACCGCGGGCTCGCCGGCGGGCGCTTCGAACTCGAGGAACGGCGGTAGGTCTGAGCCGCGCATCGCGGCAGCACGGTAGCACTGCGGCGCGAAAAACGTCTTGGTCAACAGGGGACGCCGATGATCGGGCACGACGGGATGAACCGCAGCACGTTGAGAGAGATGCCTTCGGGGCAACGTCCCCGCGAGCGATTGCTGGCACACGGCGCGAACGTCCTGACGGACTGCGAACTGATCGCCATCCTGCTGCGGACCGGGCACCGGGGCTGCTCGGTGCTCGATCTCGCATACGACCTGCTCTACGACGAAGGGCGCGGGCTCGGCGGCTTGCCGGCGCTCGCGCTGCTGGTTGAGCACGACCTGCCGTCGTTGCACCGCAAGGGCCTGGGGGACGCCAAGGCGGCGACGATCCTGGCGGCGGTGGAACTGTCCCGGCGCCTGGCCCGGGCCCAGCTCCCCGAGAGAAGGCCCCTGGGGGACATGGTCGGGGTCGCCCGCTACCTGAATCTGCGGTACGCGCGTCGCGACCAGGAGGTGATGGGCGCGCTCTACGTCGATGTGCGAGGCCGCGTGATCAACGAGCGGGAGCACTTTGTCGGCTCTCTGGACCGTGCCTCGGTCGAGCCGCGGGTGGTCCTCAAGGAGGCGCTGCTGTTGGGAGCGACGGCCGCGGTCGTGTTCCACAACCACCCCAGTGGCGACCCGGATCCAAGCCGGGAGGACCTGGCCTTCACCCGCAGGCTGGCGAGGGCCGGCGCCGCGGTCGGAATCGAACTCGTTGACCACCTCGTCCTGGGCGGCGGCGGCCGTTGGGTGTCGATGCGTGAACGGGGATTCATCTAGCGAGGCGCCGCGTGGCCGGGTGGTGGGCTTGTCTGTTTGGCTTGGCCTTCCGGCGCCTGAGGGAGAACCCGGTCCATCGGCGCCCCCGCGGAGGCGCCGACGGGGGTGTGGTGGTCGGACCGTTTCGGGCTGTGGCCAACAGGGCCGTCCAGCAGTTTGGCCGCTACCGCCGTTCCCAATGTCGTGAATGGATCCTGTTATGGTCCGCCCGATGGCTGCCGGAGGCCCCGTACTGCTCCACATGGACTGTGCGAGCGGCATCTCGGGCGACATGTTCCTGGGCGCCAGCCTCGACCTCGGCTTGCCGGTTGGGCTGCTGGAGGAGATGGTCGAGCGCCTGGGCCTTGACGGCGTTGAGCTGCGGGTGCGGCGGGCGAAGCGCGGCGCACTGGCGGGCGTGCGTTTCAGCGTGCTGCGCGGCGGCAGGCTGGTCGAGGGCGGCGGCGGCGAGGGCGCCTGCCATCGGAACCTGTCCGCGATCCTGGGCATGATCGAGCAGAGCGGCCTCGAGGCCGGCGTCAGGGAACGGGCGGCGGCGCTCTTTTGCCGTCTGGGAGAGGCGGAAGCGAGCGTCCATGGCGTCGGTCCGGACGAGGTGCACTTTCATGAAGTCGGCGCCGACGATTCGATCGTCGATCTGGTCGGCGCCGCGCTCGCCGTCGAGCACTTCGCTCCGGCCTGCATCTCCTGCTCCACCGTGGTCGTCGGCAGCGGCACGGTGCAAACGCAGCACGGCGTGATGCCGGTGCCGGCGCCCGCCACGGCCGTCCTGCTCCAGGGGGCGCCGATCAGAACCGGCGGCGTGGAAGGTGAGATGACGACGCCGACCGGCGCCGTGATCGTGAGGGAGTTCGTCGACTCCTTCGAGCCCTCGGCGACCGACAGCCCGCGCCGGATCGAGCAGGTCGGCGTCGGGTTGGGCAGCAGGGAACTCGCCGACCGGCCGAACGCCCTGCGGATTCAACTGGCGAGCCCGGCGACGGTCGGTTCGCCGTGGAACCGTGTCGCGGTGCTCGAATGCCAGGTCGACGATGCGACCGGCGAGGCGATCGGCTACGGCGCCGAGGCGCTGCTTCAGGCCGGCGCGCTGGATGTGTTCGCCACCCCGGTGCAGATGAAGAAGTCGCGCCCGGGCGTTGCCTTGACGGTCATCTGCCGTCCGGAGCAGGCATCCGAACTCGCCGAGCGGCTGCTGCGCGAGACGGGTTCCCTGGGGTGCCGGCGGACGGTCGTGGACCGACTGGAGGCCGAGCGATCGGTCGCGCAGGTGACGACGCCCTTCGGCGAGGTCGGGGTCAAGACGGCCGCCATCGGCGGCCGGGCCCTGGGTGCGGCGCCGGAGTACGAGGACGTGCGACGGATCGCCCGGGAGAGGGGGGTCCCCTTCCGGACGATCTATCGCGCTGCCCTCCGCGCGGCGGACTGAACCGGCGGCCGACCGGGTCGGCCGGCCGACGGCGCCTGGCGCGGCAGGAGGTTCGGCAGCCGGCGCACCTGTACCTTTGCTGGGTGGATTCTGTTCCCTGTCCGAGGCTGTCCGAGAGACGAGCAGTCGTTGAGGCTGCGGTAGCTGTGGGAAACCGGTCTGCCGGTTTTCCTCCAAGGTCCGGCGGGAACGGCTTGCCGTTTTCCGCCGGACCGGCAGCTTCCCGGTTCCTGCCGTGCGAGTTCCTAGTCGCGGCGCGGGCCGCGACCGCGACCGCCGCCGCCACCTGGCCTCGGACCGCGGCCGCGTCCTCCCGGGCCACCGCGTCCACCGCGTCCCCCGGGGCCGCCACGACCACCGCGTCCGCCGGGACCGCCCCTGCGGTCGCCACCGCGTCCACCGGGACCGCCCCTGCGGTCGCCGCCGGCGGGCGCGGGAACGCCCATGCCCTCGTAGTCCTTGGGGTCGAAGTCCGGATCGTCCATGATCACGGCCTTCCGCGAGAGTCTCACCTTGCCCGAGGGGTCGATGTCGATCACCTTGACCGTCATCTCGTCGCCCTCCGACACCAGGTCGCGAATCTCGCCGACCCGGTAGGGCGCGAGTTCGCTGATGTGGACCAGGCCGTCCGTGCCGGGGAGAATCTCGACGAACGCGCCGAACGGTTCCACCCTGCGCACCTGACCGGTGTAGACCTTGTCGACCTCCGGCGCCTCGGTCAGGCGCTCGATCATCGCGATTGCCTGGTCGGCCGCGGTCGAGTTGGGTGAGGCGACGACGACGCGGCCGTCGTCCTCGATGTCGACCTGGCAGCCGGTCTCCTCGGTGATGCCGCGGATCGTCTTGCCGCCCGGTCCGATCACGTCGCGAATCCGGTCGCGGGCGACCATCATCACGTGCAGGCGCGGGGCGTGGTCCGACATTTCCTCGCGCGGCTCGCCGATTTCGGCGGCCATGTGGTCGAGGATGTGCAGCCGGCCGACCTTGGCCTGGGTCAGGGCCTGCCCCATGATGTCGCGGGTCACGCCGGTGATCTTGATGTCCATCTGCAGGGCGGTGATGCCGCCGCGGGTTCCGGCGACCTTGAAGTCCATGTCGCCGTGGTGGTCCTCCTGGCCAGCGATGTCGCTGAGGACGGCGAAGTCCTCGTCGTCCTTGACCAGGCCCATCGCGACGCCCGCGACCGGGGCCAGCATCGGAACGCCCGCGTCGAACAACGCCAGGGAGCTGGCACAGACGGTGGCCATCGACGAGGATCCGTTCGATTCGAGGATCTCCGAGACGACGCGCACCGTGTAGGGGAAGTCGTCCTCGGTCGGCAGCACGGGAATCAGAGCCCGGCGGGCCAGAACGCCGTGTCCGATCTCGCGCCGGCTGGAGCCGCGCAAGAAACGCACCTCACCGACGGAGAAGGGCGGGAAGTTGTAGTGGAGGAGGAACTTCTGATGGGTCTCCCCCTCGTACTCCTCGATGATCTGCGCATCGCGGCGGGTACCGAGCGTGACCGAGGCAAGGGCCTGGGTCTCGCCGCGGGTGAAGAGCGCCGAACCGTGGACGCGGGGCAGGAGTCCCGTTTCGCTGTCGAGCGCCCGGACCTCGTCGAGGGCGCGGTTGTCGAAGCGCTTGTTCTCCTTCATCACGATCTCGCGCAGCGCCTTGTCCTCGAGCTCGCTGACGATCTTGCCGACCTGGGCGCGTTGCTCGTCGTCCTCGGGCAGCTGCTCGAGGAAGCCGTTCACCACGGCCTTGACGGCGTCGCGGCGCTCGAACTTCGCGGGCGTGTTGAGCGCCGCGGTGAAGTCGTCCCAGATCGCGCTTTCGACCTGCTGCTGGAACTCCGCCGTGTAGGGCTCGGGCGCCTGCCAGTCGGGCTTCTCGAGGTTCATCTCGCGGAAGAGGTCCTGCTGTGCGCGAACGATCTTCTGCAGTTCCTGGTGACCCGCGAAGATGCAGTCGAGGATCACGCTCTCGTCGAGCTGGTTGGCGCCGGCCTCGACCATCGTCACCGCGTCCTCGGTGCCGACAACGATCAGGTCGAGGTCGGAGACGTCGCGCTCGGCGCCGGTCGGATTGAACACGATCTCGTCGTCGATCAGTCCGACGCGGACGGCGCCCACCGGGTGGTAGAACGGGATGTCGGAGAGCACGAGCGCAGTCGATGCTCCGTTGATCGCGAGGATGTCGGGATCGTTCTCCTGGTCGGCCGAGAGGACGAAACTGATGATCTGGGTTTCGTAGAAGTACCCCGGCGGGAAGAGCGGCCGCAGCGGCCGATCGGTCAGGCGGCAGGTGATGATCTCCTTCTCGGAGGGGCGTCCCTCGCGCTTGAAGAAGCCGCCCGGGATGCGACCCGCCGCCGAGGTGTACTCGCGGTAGTCGACGGTGAGGGGCAGAAAGCCTCGCGGGTTGCTGTCCGGCGCCATGCAGGCGGTGGTCAGCACGATTGTCTCGCCGAGTTGTACGGTGCAGGAACCGTTGGCCTGCCTGGCGATGCGCCCTGATTCCAGGGTCATGGTGGAGTTCCCGATCGGGATGTCCTTGGTGAACTTCATGTTCTTCTCTTGTCTTCCTTGCTCTGTTGTTTGCGCCCGGCGATTTGTGTGACGGGCAGGTGCCTTGATCGGCGAATGTTCGGGGGAAGTGACCCGAAGGGAGGGAGTCGGCGGAGTCCGAGGTTCCGGGAGTTGCCGTCCGCCTTCGGCGGCAGCCGGCCAAGAGGCCGGCGCGCCCGGTCTCGTCCAGTGGGATCCGTCGTCGGATCCGAACTCACCTGGCTGTCGAATCGGTCGGTTCCGCAGAGGCGGCGCCGCTTTGGCAGCTCCGGGCTCCGGGTGCTGCGGGTGGAGGCCCGCTACCTGCGAATTCCGAGGCGCTCGATCGTCGTCCGGTAGCGCTCGAAGCTCTCGCTGCGGAGGTAGCCGAGCAGCCGGCGGCGGCGCCCGACCAGCTTCAGCAGACCGCGACGACCATGATGGTCGTGCTTGTGGACCTTGAAGTGCTCGGTGAGCTCGTTGATGCGATTCGTCAGGAGTGCGACCTGGACCTCCGGGGATCCCGTGTCCGTCTCGTGGAGACGGTGGTCACGGATGATCTGGTCCTTCACTTCGGTTGTCTGTGGCACGCTCTGATTCCTCGCTGACTCTGCTTGTTCCGTTCTGGCTGGGTTCTCTGTGTTGCCTTCGTGTTGCCTTCGTGTTGCCTTCTTGCGGTTCCTTCGTCGTTCCTCTGTCCTTTCGCGGCGCGCAGTGTAGCACGGTCAGGCTGACTGGCCGCCTCTTGAAAGTTGCTCCCTGTGAGGGCTTTGGCGCCGACCGGCGCTCACTGGAAGACGATCTTCGGATGGACGACGGCGAGGCCGCGGTCGCCGATCCGCTCCGCGACCGCGCCGACGGCGAGGAACCGGCCGCGGTTGTCCGTGATCTGTACCCAGTCTCCCTCTTCGGCTTCGCTTCCGGGCGCCAGCACGGATTGGCCGTGAGCTATGCGGCGTTCCTGGGTCGCGTCCATCGCGACCCGGGGAAAGGGAAGGGGGATGTCGTCGAAGGGCACCCAGGACACTCCCAGATCGTCGGCTGCGAGCGGTTCGGCGTCACGTTCGCTGGCCTCGAGCCGTTGCGAGTCGAGCGCGTCCGCGACCTGGAAGGAGGCGATGGTTAGCCGGCGAAGCGCGGCCAGGTGTCCGCCGCAGCCGAGGTGCTCACCCAGATCGTGGGCGAGGGAGCGTGCGTAGGCCCCCGTCGAACAACTGAGCCGGAAGGAGATCCGGTCAGGTCCCGATGCTCCCAGGGGGCCTGTCGCCTCGAACTGGAAGATCTCCACGTCCTTGCCCTGGCGCTCGAACTCCTCCCCGCGGCGCGCGAGCTCGTAGTACTTGCGACCGCCGATCTTCTTGGCCGAATAGAGCGGCGGCAACTGGTGCTGTTGCCCCTCGAAGCCGCACATAGCCTGGACGACCCGCTCGTGCGTCAGATCGGCGACGCTGCCCTCCCGGGTCACTTCGCCAGCGGCGTCGTAGGTGTCCGTGGCAATGCCGAACCGGATCTCGCCTTCGTAGACCTTCGGTGCGCCGATCAGGAAGCGGGTGAGACGGGTGCTGCGTCCGACCGTGAGCAGCAACAGGCCGGTCGCGTTGGGGTCGAGGGTGCCGCAGTGACCGATCTTCCGTTCGCCGAGGGCGCGCCGCGCGGCGCGCACCACGTCGTGCGACGTGCCGCCCGGTCGCTTGTCGACCAGGAGCAGACCGTGGAGCGCCGGCCGGGGGGTCATGTGCCGCCCTCCGGCGCCGTGGCGTGGGTGCAACCCGACTGCGCGGTCGCCTCGACCGCGGCGCCCAGTTCGGCGATCACGCCGGACTCGTCCTCCCTGCTGCCGATCAGGCAGCCGGCGGCGTTGCGATGGCCGCCGCCGCCCCGCCGGCTGGCGATCGCACCGACATCGACCCTGCCGCGGCTGCGCAGAGAGACCTTGACGTCTCCAACGGGTCGTTCGCGGAACAGGGCGACCGCCTCGACGCCGCGGATCGACCGAGGGTGGTCGATCAGGCCCTCGGAGTCCGTTTGCGCCGCGCCGGCGCGGTCGAACATGTCCAGTTCGAGGCGGACGCTGGCGATGCGCTGTTCGCAGTGCAGTTCCAGCGTCTCCAGCACTTCCCCCAGCAGCCGCACCGCGCCGGGCGGCCGGGATTCGTAGAGCCACCCTGCGATCTGCTCCGGACGGGCGCCCAGGCGCACGAGTTCCGCGGCCGCGTCGAACGCCCGCGGGGTGGCATTCGAGAACCGGAAGCTGCCGGTGTCCGTCGAGAGCCCGAGATAGAGCGCGTTCGCGGTTGCCGCATCTATAGGAGCGTTCAGGGCGTGCGCGAGGCGAAGAACCATCTCGGCGACGGCGGGCGCCTCCGTGTCGACCCAGTTGGCCACTCCGTAGAGACGATTGCCCAGGTGGTGGTCCATGTTCAGAATCGGCAGCCGACCGAGCGACTGCTCCAGGCCCGTGCGGTCGAGTTGGGGACACTCGAGCGGTAGGACGAAGTCGAAGTCGCCGGGAAAGCCGGGGGGCGGTGTCGGGCCGACGTGAATCGCCATGTCTCCGATCACGCCGGCATAGGTGGCCGGGGCCGGGTCGACGTTCCAGATCGTGGCTGATCTCCCGACCGTTCCGAGGAGCCGGGCGAGCGCCACCTCGGCGCCGATCGCGTCGCCGTCCGGGTGAGCGTGACTCGACAGCAGGAAGTTCCTGCCGTCGCGCAGGGCGTCGACGAACTCCCGGGGGACGGCGGGGGAGCGGCTTTCCGGGTTCACAACTCACCCAGGAGCTGGTCGATCCGCTCGGCGTGTTCCGCGCCGCGGTACAGCTCGAAGTGGAGTTCGGGCGTTCGTTTCAGGCGAAGGCGCCGTCCGAGGCGACCGCGAATGAAGCTGGCTGCCCGGCGCACGGCCCGGATCGCGGTCCGGCGTTCATCCTCGCTCCCGAGTGCGGAGAGCAGGATGCGTGCGTGGCCGCGGTCGGCGCTCAGAGTGAGATCGGCGATGCTGACGAGAGCCGCGCGGGGATCATGGACTTCACGCCGCAGAATGTCCGTCAGCTCCCGGCGCAGCAGATCGCGTGCGCGGGCCTGGGATGCCGATTTCATCGAATCAGAGCGTCGGAGCGACGGCTTCGTGGTCGAAGGCCTCGATCAGATCGCCGGGCTTCACGTCCTGGAAGCGGTCGATGCCGATACCGCAGTCGAAGCCGCTGCGCACTTCGGCCGTGTCGTCCTTGAACCGGCGCAGAGAGCCGATTCGGCCTTCGTGAACGACGACGCTGTCTCGCACCAGGCGAATCTGCGCGTTCCGCGGGATGACGCCCGCGACCACATGGCAGCCGGCGACCATGCCGACCTTCGGCACCTTGAACACGTCGCGCACCTCGGCACGGCCCTTGGTGATCTCGCGCCAGGTCGGTTCCAGGAGTCCGGTCATCGCCGCGAGGAGTTCCTCGGTCAACTCGTAGATCACCGTATGCAGCCGCACCTCGACATCCTCCTTGCCGGCGAGGTCGGAGGCGCTGCGTTCGGGGCGGACGTTGAAGCCGTAGATGATCGCGCCGCCGGCGGATGCCAGGAGCACGTCGTGGGTGGTCACCGCGCCGACGGCGGCACGAATCACCCGCACCTTGACCTTGTCCGTCGAGACCTTCTGCAGCGTCTCCCGGAGCACTTCGACGGAACCCTGGACGTCGGCCTTGAGGATGACCGGCAGTTCCTTGACTTCGCCCTCCTTCAGACTCGCGAACAGGCTTTCCAGGGAGACGCCGCCCGCGGTTGGCGCCAGCTCCAGGCGGCGTTTTTCCTCGCGGCGGAAGTCGGCGATCGAGCGCGCCTTCGCCTCCTTGACAGCGACCTGGAAGGGATCGCCGGCGTCGGGAAGGTCGTTGAAGCCCGCGACCTCGACCGGCATGGCCGGAGGAGCTTCCTTGACCCGCTTGCCCAGGTCGTTCATCAGCGACCGGACGCGGCCCCAGGTGGACCCGCAGACGAAGACGTCGCCGACGCGGAGGGTGCCGTTCTGAACCAGAACCGTCGCGACGGAACCGCGACCCGTCTCCTTGCTCGCCTCGATGACGACGCCCTGGGCCTGCAACTCCGGGTTCGCCCGCAGTTCCGCGACTTCCGCGGTCAGCGTCAGCATCTCGAGCAGATCGTCGATTCCCTCGCCCTTGAGAGCCGAGATGGGCACCGCGATCACGTCGCCGCCCCAATCCTCGACCACCAGGTCGCGGTCCGCCAACTGCTGCTTGACCCGTTCGACGTTGGCGTTCGGCCGGTCGATCTTGTTGATCGCGACCAGGATGGGCGCCTCGGCCGCGCGGGCGTGGTCGAGCGCTTCCAGGGTCTGGGGCATCACGCCGTCGTCGGCGGCGACGACCAGGACCACCATGTCCGTGACCTTCGCGCCGCGGGCCCGGAGCTGGGTGAACGCTTCGTGGCCGGGCGTGTCGAGGAAGGTGATGCGACCGTCATTGTGGTCGACCTGGTAGGCGGCGATGTGCTGCGTGATGCCGCCGAACTCACCCTCGGTCAGTCTCGACTTGCGAATCGCGTCGAGCAGGGACGTCTTGCCGTGGTCGACGTGACCCATGATCGTCACGATCGGCGGCCGCTCGACCTGCGTCGCCGCCTCGGCGCCTTCCCCGGTTGCCACCAGCTCCTCTTCCTGCTCAAACTGGATCTCCTCTTCGAAGGAGACGATCAGGGCGTCGAAGCCCATCTGTTCCGCGAGCTCGACCGCCACTTCGGGTTCCAGGACGTGGTTCACGGTGGCCATTACGCCGCGATCGAACAGCCTCTTGAGCAGGTCCTTCGACTTGACCCCCATCTTCTCGGCCAGATCCCGCACCTGCAGGCCGTCCGAGACGGTCACGGTGCGGCGCGGCGCGTCCTCGGCGGCCGCTTCGTCCTGCCGTTCCTTCTGCGGCTCAAGGCGGCTGCGGAGGTCGACGTCAACCGGCGCCGCTGCGGGTGCTTCGGGAGAATCGACGGGCTGTGCGGACGGTCCGGGCGCCGGAGACGCGGGTGGCGCGGGGACCGGCGTATCGGTCGCGGGTCGGACGGTCGGCACCGCGGCGGTCCGGCTCTGCGGGGTCGGGGCCGGCGCCGGTGTCCTCGCGGCCCTTGCCGCCTCTTCGGCCGCGATTTCCCTGGCGGCGATCTCCTCGGGCGTAGGAGGCTTCGGCTTCGTCTCGGTCGGCGTCAGGGTGCGGATCGTGTGCTTGTGGACGACCTGTCGCCGTCGATTCGGACGCATTGGCCCGGTGGGTGGCCGCAGACTCGAGATGGGGCGGCGCCGCGGGGCGGCCGGTGGGGCTGCGCGGTCGCGCAGGATGATCTCGCGCTGAGGACCGGCGATCTTCTTGCCTTCCAGCAGAGCCTTGATGATGTCCGTGTCGATCATCGAGTCTTCGCCTTCGACGCGAACACCGATCGATCGGAACTTGAACAGCAGGTCCTGTTCAGGCACGTTCATCCGCTTGGCCAGATCCTGGAGCCGAATTTTTGCCATGGATTCCTCGGTTCCCCTTCAGCTCTTCTTGTCGGCTCGGGCGCCCTCAGGCTGCGCCGCTCCCCGTGTCGTGGTCGCCACCCTCATCCGCTGCCCCGGCCTCTTCTTCGCCGGTCTCTTCGCTGAAGGCGCGGGTAAGCGCCGCCATGAAGTCGTCCTCGTCCATCGCCGGGCCGTCGCCTTCCGCTTCGGCCTCCCTCTCCTCGGCGGCGCCCGAGTGTTGGGCGGCCCACTCGAGGATCGTGCCCGCCAGTTCGGCGTCGACGCCCGGAACCATGGTCAGAGCTTGCGGGCCGGCGGTTTCGAGCGTCTCGAGTTCGCCAAAGCCGGCCCCGGCGAGGGCGGCCGCCGTTGCCTTGTCGACGCCTGGAATCTCGGTCAGGTCGAGTTCATCCGCACCTCGGTCGACGTTCAGCATCCTGGCGAGTGCATCGGCGACCTCGTCCTTGACGGCCGTCTCGTTCTTGATGTCGATCCGGGCGCCGATCAGTTCGCTGGCCAGACGTACGTTCTGGCCCCGCTTGCCGATCGCCAGTGAGAGTTGCTCGTCTTCGACGATGACGTCGAGGTGCGGGGTTGCGCCCTCGTGGGTCACCGACACGCGGGTGATCCGCGCCGGCGCCAAGGCGCTCTGCGCGAAGGTCACCTGGTCTTCCGAGTACTCGATGATGTCGATTTTCTCGCCCCGGAGTTCGCGGATGATCGACTGCACGCGCGATCCCTTCATTCCGACGCAGGCGCCGACCGGGTCCACGTCGCGCTCCCGACTCAGGACGGCGACCTTGGCCCGTTCGCCGGGGGCGCGCACCGCGGTCTTGATCACGACGGTGCCGTCGTAGATCTCGGGCACTTCCATCTCGAACAGCTTGACCAGCAGACGGGGGTCGGTCCGGGACATCACGATCTGCGGTCCCTTGGGCTGCTTGTGGACCTCGACGATCACTCCGCGGATGCGCTCGCCCTGGCTGTAGCGTTCGTGACGGGACTGCTCGTTGCGGGGAACGATCGCCTCGGTGCGGCCGAGATCGACGATGATGTCGCCGCGCTCGAAACGTCGCACCGTGCCGTTGACCACCTCGCCGACGCGATTCTCGAATTCGCCGAAGATCTTCTCCCGCTCGGCTTCCCGGACACGCTGGTAGAGGACCTGCTTCGCGGACTGGGCAGCGATCCGTCCAAGCCCGTCGGTGGAGATGGGGATCTCGATCTCCTCGCCGATCTCGGCGTCCTCCTTGTGCTCGCGCGCCTCTTCGAGTGTCCACTCGGCGGCGGGATCCTCCACCTCGTCGACCACCTGGCGGTAGAGGAAGGCGCTGAACTGGCCGGTCTCGCGGTCCATGTAGGAGCGCACCGGCTCCTTGATGTGGTGCTGTTTCTTGGCCGCCGAGGCCACCGCGTCCTCGAGGGCGACGATCCACCGGTCGAGATCGATGTCCTTCTCGTGGGCGACCTGCCTGAGGACCTCGTTGATGTTCACTTCGGGAGTGTGTGGCTGAACCATTGTCAGAGTCCCCGGAGTCAGAGTTCGACCAGTAGTCTGGCCTTGTGAATGCTGTCGATGGTGAGGGGCAGGGTGTCGCCGGTGTCGTCCTCGAGGATGGATGCGACGGCGGGATTCTCGGCGCTTGGGCCCTCGAGCAGCCCACGCACCGTGCGCCGGCTTCCGGTCGCCCGGTCGGTGAAGGTCACCTTGACCCGGTGTCCGCGGAAGCGTTCGTAGTCGCGCGCTGCGTAGAGTTCACGGTCGAGTCCGGGCGAACTGACCTCCAGCACGTAGCCGGAGGCGGGACCGAAGTCCTCCGCGTCGAGCAGGACGGACGCTTCCCTGGAGACACCGGCACAATGATCGTGGGTGACCCCGTCGGGATGGTCGATCACCAGGCGGAGACTGCCGCCCCGAAACGAGGCGTCGAGCAACTCGCATGAGTGGCTCGCTACGAGGCGCTCCAGCGGCCCCATGAGGTTCGAGTCGATCGCGCTTTCCACAACTTCCCTGGACAAGTCCCTGGACAAGTCCCCAACCAGGTCCCTAGACGAAGTCCCTGGAAGGTCCCTGAACAGTCCCTAAACAAAAGAGAGCGGGCCGAAGCACCCACTCTCAGCAGCCGCCTGCCGGTTTCCGCCGCTTCACGCGGCCGCTTCACGCCCCGGTCACCGAAGACAGTCTTCGACTCGGAGGCGTTCCCCTTCTTCTGGTTGAAGCGAGGGAGAAGCGCCGGCAGTCGATTGGGGACTATACAACCGATGGTTGGGGCGGGCAACCATTCTCCGCGCCATTGCGCCAGAATGGCGCACTCCCGGCGGAGCAGGGTGGCGGCCAGCGGGCGGCGCCGCGCCGCGCTGTGCGGACAACCGGACCAGCGCGGCGTTGGCAGGGGGATTGCAGAACCGGGAGAAGCGAATAGCAGCGTGCGGCGCTGCCGGCCACGCCCTGCGGGAAGAGGGGGGGCCGGGACGGTTGTATGCTTCCCTTCTTTTGGCTGA
This sequence comes from uncultured Thermoanaerobaculia bacterium, assembly GCA_951813015.1. Taxonomy (GTDB): domain Bacteria; phylum Acidobacteriota; class Thermoanaerobaculia; order Multivoradales; family Multivoraceae; genus Multivorans. Next base: position 526,559 of record CATOTG010000008.1, read on the forward strand.
GGTACTCCTGACGATGAATACGAAGCAGCAGATTCTTTTCACCGCCCTGATGGTGTTCGGCGCCCTGGTGTTCGGCATGATCATTGCGGGTGGCCTGAACCTCACGGAAGCGACCCGGGCGGAAGAGGCCGGTCGGGCCGCGGCGGCTGTTGAGGACGACTCGCGGACCGCACAGGCAAGGCGGATCGAAGGCCACGCCAGGACCTCGATCGACAGCTTCGCCGATCTGGCGGAGGCCGTGCTGCCGGCCGTGGTCACGGTCGAAGTGGCGCGGATCGAGGAAAGTTCGGGCCCCGATTTCTTTTTCCGGCGCAGCCCCTTCCAGCGGCAGCCGGAGCGGGAGGCGGAACCCGACGAACAGCGGCTTCAGGGCGCCGGCAGCGGCTTCGTGATCTCCGCCGACGGCTGGATCGTGACGAACAACCATGTGATCGACAGAGCAGAGGACGTCACGGTGCGTCTCGAGGGCCGTGAGTACGAAGCCGAGGTCCGGGGCCGCGACCAGGAGACCGATCTGGCCCTGATCAAGATCGAAGCGGAGCGGGACCTGCCGTTCCTGCCGCTCGGCGATTCGGAGGCGCTTCGGGTCGGCGACTGGATCATGGCGATTGGCAGCCCGCTGAGCTTCGAGGCGTCGGTGACGGTCGGCGTGGTCAGCGCCAAGGGACGGTCCTTCGGCATCGAGGGCGGACCCACCAGCTTCGCGAACTACATTCAGACCGATGCCGCGATCAATCGCGGCAACTCCGGGGGGCCCCTGGTGAACACCGCCGGGGAGGTCGTCGGCATCGCCACCGCGATGGCCTGGGCCGAGAACATCGGCTTCGCGGTGCCGGTGGACGTGCTGGAGGGAGTCCTCCCGCAGTTGCGCGCCGAGGGCAAGGTCAGGCGCGGCTACCTTGGCGTGCAGATCCGGGATCTGGAGCACATCGAGGCCAGGTACTACAAGCTGGATGAGCCGAACGGCGCCCAGGTGCAGAGCGTGCAACCGGATACGCCGGCGGAGAAGGCCGGAGTCGAGTTCGGAGACGTGATTCTCGGCGTCGACGATCACGATGTCGTGGGCACGCGCGACCTGATCGACTACGTGGCGGCGCTGGCGCCCGGCGAGAGCGTCGAACTCGAGATTCTCCGCGACTCGAAGCGGATCACGCTCGAGGTCGTGCTGGAGGAACGGCCGGCCCAGGTCGCCCAAAGCGAGGCGCCGACGCCGGCGCCGCCGCGCGAAGAGGCCACCGACTGGCTCGGACTCGAACTGCGGCCTCTGACCGCGAATCTCCGGCAGCGTTCGGGACTGGACCGCCGACAGCGGGGCGTCTACGTCTCGGGTGTTTCGGCCCGCAGCGTCTTCGCGGAGAGAGGCTTCCAGGCCGGAGTCGTGATCTCTGGCATCGACGACGCCGAGATTCGCGATCTGGACGACCTCGAGCGGGTGGTCGCCGATCTGGATTCGGGGGATCTGGTCCGGGTCGAGGCGATTGTCCCGGGCGGCCAGCGGTTCTTCTCGGTCATCGAAGTACCCTGACGCGCATGGGTCCTCGCGTGCTCGTGGTCGACGACGAGGAGTCGATCCGAAGCTCGCTGCGGATGATCCTCGAGTTCGAGCGCTACCGGGTCGAGGAGGCGTCGACCGGCCGGGAGGCGCTTCGACGCGTGATGAGGAGGCCCCCGGCTGCCGTGCTGCTGGACATCAAGATGCCCGAATCGGACGGTCTGGCCACGCTCTCCAGCCTCCGGGAGCGCGGGCACGACATGCCGGTCGTGATGATCAGTGGCCACGGCGACATCGCCGCAGCGGTGGAAGCGACCCGGCTGGGCGCTTTCGACTTTCTCGAGAAGCCGCTCGAACGGGACCGCGTGCTGCTGGCTCTTCGCAATGCGATCGAGCGACGGCGGCTTGAGGACGAGAACCGTCTCCTGCGTGGGGCGCCGTCCGAACTGGTCGGGGAGTCGGCGCCGATGCAGGAGCTTCGGGCTACGATCGAGCGGGCGGCGCCGACTCCGGCCACCGTGCTGATCACCGGGGAGAGCGGCGTCGGCAAGGAACTCGTGGCGCGCGCCATCCACGCCGGCAGCCCGCGCGCCGAGGCGCCGCTGGTTCAGGTCAACTGCGCCGCGATTCCTGACGAACTGATCGAGTCGGAACTGTTCGGCCACGAGAAAGGCGCGTTCACGGGCGCCGTACGCCGCCAGATCGGCAAGTTCACGGCCGCCGACGGCGGCACGATTTTTCTGGACGAGGTGGGTGACATGTCCGCGCGCACGCAGGCGAAAGTGCTGCGGGCGCTCCAGAGCGGCGAGATCGAGCCGGTCGGCGCCCGCACCACGGTGACCGTCGATGTCCGGGTCGTGGCGGCGACGCACAGGGACCTGATGGCCGAGATCGAAGCGGGGCGTTTTCGCGAGGACCTCTTCTACCGGCTCAACGTGGTCCCGATTTGTGCGCCGCCGTTGCGGGAGCGCCTGGACGACCTGCCGCTCCTCGTGGACCACTTCATCGAGCGCTTCGCCGCCGGGAACAACTACCGGCAGAAGACCCTGAACGGGGCGGCGATCCGTCAATTGGAGGCGATGCCGTGGCGGGGCAACGTCCGCGAACTGAAGAACCTGGTCGAGCGTCTGCTGATCCTCACGCCGGACGACGAGATCGGCCGCGACGACGTGCTTCGCCTTGCGGGTCCGGTGCGCGGGGAGTTGTCGGAGGCTATTCTCGCGTTGTCCAGCCTGCGGGAGTTCAGGGATACGGCGGAACGTCTCTATCTTGCGAAGAAGCTCGATGAGAACGGCTGGAACGTGACCCGGACGGCCAAGGCGATCGGAACACCGAGAAGCAACCTGTACAAGAAGATGGATCAGCTCAACCTCCGCCGGGCGGACGCGACTTGAGCGCGGCGCGCCCGGACGCGGTAGTCCCGCACCGGATTCTGGTGGCCAAGCCCGGGCTCGACGGGCACGACCGCGGCGCGAAGGTCGTGGCGCGGGCGCTCCGGGATGCCGGTTTCGAGGTGATCTACACGGGGCTGCGCAAGACCCCGGAGCAGATTGTCGCGGCCGCCGTGCAGGAGGACGTCCGGGCCGTCGGCCTGTCGATCCTCTCCGGCGCCCACAACACGCTCCTGCCCGACGTGGTCGAAGGTCTGCGCGCGGCGGACGCTGGTGACGTGCTCGTGTTCGCGGGCGGCATCGTGCCGGATCGGGATATCGAAGATCTCAAGGCCGCCGGGGTGGACGAGGTCTTTCCCCCGGGCTCGAGCACGACCGCAATCATCGAGTACCTGAACCGGTCCCTGGGGTCGCCATGACGCCTCAGGTGGATGGCGAACCGAGTCGCGGCCGACCGTTCGGGGCCGGCGACTGATGCCGGACAACGAGGCGGCGGCGGGCGCCCCGACGGCGGGCGCGGCGATGGAGAAGCGCTTCGACCCGGCCTCGTACGAGACCAGGTGGCAGGCCTGGTGGGAGGAGCAGGACCTGTTCCGGTGCCCGGAGGATCCGGACGGCCAGGGACCCTCGCCCTACTGCGTTCTGATTCCACCTCCCAACGTGACCGGCAAGCTGCACATGGGGCACGCGCTTCAGAGCACGCTTCAGGACCTGGTCACCCGCTGGCGACGGATGCGAGGCGACAACGCCCTGTGGCTTCCGGGCACCGACCACGCCGGCATCGCGACCCAGCTGATGGTCGAACGCCAGCTCGAGCGGGAGGGCACGAGCCGGCTCGAACTCGGACGCGAGAAGTTCCTCGAGCGGGTGTGGGCGTGGAAGAACGAGTACCACGCGAACATCAAGCGACAGTTGCAGCGCCTGGGCGCCTCGTGCGACTGGTCCCGCGAGCGGTTCACTCTCGACGAGGGTCTGGCGCGCGCGGTGCGCACCGCCTTCGTCAGTCTCTACCGGGAAGGCCTGATCTACCGCGGCGAGTACATGGTGAATTGGTCGCCCGTTCTGCGGACCGCCGTGTCCGATCTGGAGGTGGAGAACCGTGAGGTGGAGGGCACGCTCTACCATCTGGCCTACCCGCTTGAACCCGGGGAGGGAAGCGGTTCGTCCGGCGACGAGACGTTGATCGTCGCGACCACCCGTCCCGAGACGATGTTGGGCGATACTGCGGTTGCCTTCCACCCGGAGGACGAGCGCTACCGCCACCTGGCCGGGCGCTTCGCGCGGCTTCCGATCCTGGGCCGGCGGCTTCGCCTGGTCGCCGACGAGCACGTCGACCCGGAGTTCGGCACCGGGCTGGTCAAGGTCACGCCGTTCCACGATCAAAACGACTACGAGATTGCCCAAAGGCACGATCTCCCCGGCGTGCGGGCAATCGGTCCGGACGGCCGGATGACGGCCGAGGCGGGGCCGGACTTCGAAGGCCTCGATCGCTTCGAAGCCCGGCGCCGCGTCGTCGAGCGTCTCCAGGCGGAGAACCGACTGGTCAAGAGCGAGCGGCACGTTCACAGTGTGGGCCACTCGCAGCGAAGCGGCGAGCCGATCGAACCGATGCTGTCGCCACAGTGGTTCGCCGACGTCTCAGGCATGGCGAAGGAGGCGCTCACGGCCGTTGAAGACGGACGCCTGGCGTTGATCCCGGACTCCTGGGACAAGACGTGGGAGCACTGGCTCACGAACATCCGGCCCTGGGTCATCTCCCGTCAGCTCTGGTGGGGGCACCGCATTCCTGCCTGGTACGACCGCGACGGCGCCTGCTACGTGGCGATGAACCGCGAGGAAGCCGAGGAGTTGGCCGGCACGGCGGACCTGACCCGGGACCCGGACGTGCTCGACACCTGGTTCTCGTCCGGGTTGTGGCCGATCTCGACCCTGGGTTGGCCGGACGAGGAAGCGGCGGACCTCCGCACCTGGTATCCCACGGATGTCCTGATCACCGGCTACGACATCCTGTTCTTCTGGGTGGCGCGGATGGTCATGCTCTCGAACCACTTCCATCGCGACATCCCGTTCGGCACGGTTCATCTGACCGGGCTGGTCCGCGACGCAGATGGCGAGAAGATGTCGAAGACCAAGGGGAACACGGTCGACCCGATGGAGCTGGTCGAGGAGTACGGGGCGGACGCGATGCGCTTCACCCTGGCGGTGCTCGACGTGCCCGGGCGCGACATTCCGCTCGATCCGGAACGGATGGCCGGCTACCGGGCCTTCGGCAACAAGATCTGGAATGCGGTCCGTTTCGCCCTGGCGCGCACCGGGGGGGCGAAGACCCCGGCGTCGGCGGTGGAACTGACGGGCGCCGACCTGGCGGCTCCGGAACGTTGGATCCTCTCGCGACTGTCGGACACCGCCGCCGCGGTCAACGAGGCACTGGAAGAGTTCCGTTTCGACCGAGCGTGCAACGCGCTCTACCACTTCTTCTGGCACGAGCTCTGCGACTGGTACATCGAGTTCGCGAAGCCGGCGCTCTCGGGAAGGGCGCCGCGGCCGCGGACTGCCGAGACCCTTCTCTTCGCGATCGATTCCAGCCTCAGGCTGCTTCACCCGGTCATGCCGCACTTGACGGAGGAGCTCTGGCAACGGCTGCCGCGCGACCCGGCGCCGGAATCCCCCGGTCCCCGGAGCATCGCCGTCGAGGCCTACCCGCCGGGCGATGGCGACCTCCTCTCGCCGGAGATCGAACGGGGCATGGACGTTCTCATCGCGGTCACGCAGACCGCCCGGAGCCTTCGCCGTGAACGGAACCTCGCCGGGGCCGCGAAGATGTCGGTCTTCGTCGAGGCGGGCGAGGAGAGTGCGATTGCCTTCCTCGTCGAGCAGGCGGCGCTTCTTGGCGCGGTCGCCGGTGTCGGCCAGGTCACCGCGGGCCTGGGGCCGGCCGGCTCGGTTCGGGATCGGGCCGGCGGCCTGAACCTGGCGTTCGAGGTCGAAGCGCCGCCGATGAGCGAGGCCGAGCGGGCGAAGCTCGGCAAGGATCTGCAGAAGATCGAGGCCGAGATCGCCGGCGCCCGGGGCCGCCTGTCGAACGCCCGGTTTCTCGAACGGGCGCCAGCTCACGTCGTCGAGGGCAACCGCGCCCGCCTGGCCGAGCTGGAGGAGCAGCGGAACCGGGTGAGGGAGATCCTGGCGCCCTGACGGCGACAGCTCGATCCTCGCCGTGGTCGCCGTCTTCAACGCGGAACCGGTTGGCGGAGATCCTGGCGCCTTGACGGGGCATCGACTCGGTTAAGCTTCGCCGCCCTATGGGGCCCTGCTCTAGCGACTTCGACCTGTTCGTCGCCGATCTTCGCTCCCGTTCCCGGCGGTTGCCGGAGAACCTGGTGCTGATGGACACGGTCGATTCGACGAACCGCTTCGTCAAGGCGCTGGTTGAAGGGTTTCTTGAAGGGGAGGCCGCGCCGCGAACGGCCTTCGTCGTGGCCTTCGAACAGACGGCCGGCAGGGGACGGCAGGGGCGCTCCTGGGTCAGTACCGCCGGGCGCGGCCTCTACTGCACCTGGTTGCAGCCGCTGCCGATCGCCGGCGCCGGCTCGCTGGAGAATCAGCTCGGTGCGTTGCCGCTTCTGGCCGGAATCGCGGTGTGCCGTGGACTTGCGGAGTTCGTGAACGGCCGGGCGGGGCTGAAGTGGCCCAACGACGTGCTCGTGGACGGTCGCAAGATCGCCGGTATTCTGATCGAGACGGTGGTGGGCGGCGAAGGCGAGACGGTGGCCGTGATCGGGTTCGGAGTGAACTACGACTTCGGCGCCGACGGTGAACTGCCGACGCCGGTAGCGACGTCGCTCGCGCTCGAAACGGAGCGTCCTCCCTCCCGGGCAGCCGTTGTCGAACGGCTCGCGACATCGCTGGAAGGCGAACTGAGCCGCGCCGGGGATCCCGAGTACACGCTGGACGCCTACCGCGCCTGCACGGTACACCGGGAGGGCGACGATGTGACCTGCCGGATCGGTGGGGAGACGGTCTCCGGCCGGTTCGCGGGCTTCGACGAAGGCGGCCGCTTCCGGCTCGAGACACCGGCCGGTCTGCGCACGATCGCGTCGGGCGAGGTGATCGAGGAGTGAAACCGGGGGCGGATCCCGAGCGAAGAGACCGCGACTATTTCGAGGCGATCGAGGAAGAGTTCATCCGGCTTCGGGGCGCACCGTTGCTGCTGAGCCCCGCCGACTGGCGCCTGGCGCAGCAGTGGCGGCAGGAGGGCATTCCGCTCGCTTTGGTCCTTGAGAGCGTCCGCGAGGTATTCGCGCGCCGGGCGGAGCGGGCGGCCGCTTCGGCGACGGCGCCGAAGCGGCGTGTCGGCAGCCTGCGCTACTGCCGGGCGGCGGTGGAGAAGGCGTGGTCGGCGTACCGGGAACTGGGGGCGGTGACGCCGGTGCGCCGGCGACCGGCCGCGATCGATGTGCCGGCGCGGCTTGGGGCGCTGGCGTCCGCGCTGCCGGCGACCCTGGAGGACGTCGACGCCTGGCGGCGCCGGCTGCTCGCGCTGAGCGGCCCGGCGCCCGAGGTGGAAGCCCGGCTGGCCGAGTTGGATGTCGAGCTCACCGAGTTGGCCTTCGAGTCCCTGCCCCCGTCGGAGCGCGAGGCCGTCCTGGCGGGCGCCGACGAGGCGCTGGGCCGGATGGCGGGAAGAGTGGACAAGGAGAGGCTGGCGGATCTCAGGCAGCGCCTGGTGCGACGCTCGGTGCACGAAAGTCTCGGGTTGCCGCTGCTGTCCCTGTTTGCCGAGCCGGCCCCGTCGGCCGCGGAAGACTGACCCGGCCCCGCGTGCTGCGACGCGCCTTCGCGGCGGCCCGCGCGTCAGTACGTGCGAATCAGCCGCCCTGTTCGCCGCCGGTTCGCCGCCAACGGTCGGCGCAGCGGTCGTAGAGGACGATGCCGACCGTCATGCCCAGGTTCAGCGACACGGCGGTGGGGACGCGGAGACGGTAGTCGCTGCGTTCGAGGATGCGGTCGGCCACCGCCCCGCTCTCCGGCCCGAAGACGTAGCAGGCCCGCTCCGGGTGAACGAAGTCGGGAAGCGCGATCGCGTCCGGCACGATCTCGACTGCGACCAGGGCCGTGTCGCGAGGCGTCGCCTCGAGCAGGTCGTCGACCTCGATCACCGGAACGTGCCGGTAGGCCCTGGTCGGATCCGTCGGCAGCCGGCGGACGTTGATGTCCGCGGAGGGCTGTCCCAGGACGATCATGCGAGCCTGGAAGCAGAGCGCCGCGCGCAGAACGTGGCCGACGTTCACCGGATCGGCGGGCCGGTCCAGCGCGACGCAGGCGAAGCCCCGGCCGCCGGCCAGATCAGCCCGTCGCTGGACCGGTCGCTCGGTTCTCTTCGCCATTCAGGGTGCCTCGTCACCGTGCTGCTCGAACAGCCGCTCGATCAGGAGCTGGAGCGGGAACCGGCTCAGCTTGCCGGCGCCGGCGGCGCGTTCACCGAAGCTGGTCACCGAGTCGGCCGCGATCCCGTTGCCCCAGATCAGCACCGGCACCGGATCGGCGCCATGAGCGCCCGCTTCGGACAGGGTGGCGTGGTCCGCCGTCACGGCGATTCGGATCGGCTGTTCGAGCTTCTCCAGCAAGGCGCCGAGTTCGCGGTCGACCCGCTCGAGGAAGGCCACCTTCAGATCGGGGCGGCGGTCGTGAGCCGCGATGTCGGCGCCCTTCACGTGGATCATCACCAGGTCGTGTTCGTCGAGGGCCTCCGCGGCGCAGTCGAACTTGAGTTTCAGGTCCGTGTCGACGTTCGCGGTCATGCCGCGGCGCCGGATCACCGAGGCGCCGAGAGCCGAGGCGATCCCCATCACCGTCCGATCGCCGCCGATACAGGCCGCAGTGAGCGGAAGGCCGCCCGGCTCCAGAGGCAGGAGCTGATGCACCCGGCCCACCCCCCGGGTCAGGACGGCGTTCGCCGGCAGTTCGCCGTTCTCTCGTCGTTCCTCGTTGACCGGATGCCGCGCCAGCACGCGTCGCGCCTCCTGCTCGAAAAGGGCCAGGACGCGCGCGGTGCGCTCGGCGCTGTCGTCGTTCGGGTCGAGGGGTCTCGGCGCCAGCGGTCGCCCCGAGGGAGCGCCGTCGCCCGGGTCGGAACCTTCGATGGCCGAGGTGAGCCCTTCGCCGCGAAGGGTGATCGCGATGCGATGCTCCGTCGTCGCTCGCACGCGGACCTTGACCCGGTCCGAGGCCGGCAGGTCGAGGCGGTCGATCGCCTTGGCCAGCTTCCTGGCCCCCTTGCGGATGCGGCCGGCCCGACGATCGGCGACGAAGCCGCGATCGTCGAGAGTGGCGAAGTTGCCCCGGATGGCGATCGTGCCCGTCTTCAGCTTCAGGCCGGCGCCCAGGGCCTCGATCGGCCCACGGGTCATCACCCTGGGCGACTGGGCGAACAGCGCCAGGTTTCCGGATGCCGTGTCGGGAACCACGCCCGGCGCTACCGGGTCGGCGAGGCCGCAGACGCCTTCCTCGGCCAGCCGGTCGAGCGTGGGTGTCTGCGCGGCCTCAAGCGGCGTTCGCGCCCCGAGCGAGCGCAAGGGCCGGTCCGGCAGACCGTCGATGACCAGCAGCAGAGCGGGGCTGCGCCGCTCTGCCAGAGACGTAGCCGACGCCCGGGTGAGCCACGGCAGCCGCTGGGAGAGGCTCTGCCCGAGCAGGGCGATGGTGGTCGCAAGCAGGTCCTCGCGATCCGCCGTGTCGAGGATCGGAACCCCTGCCTCCTTCGCCAGACGCAACAGGTGGCGCTGTTGCCCGCGGATGACCCGAAAATGGTCGAGTTGCCGGTTCGGTCTCCGGCCGGCGAAAGACTCGCGGGCGAGGAAGTGGCTGCGGTGGATCTCCTCGTCCGGCGTCGAGAGCATGGTGAAGAACTGGTACGCCTCGCCTTCGAGGTCGGCGAAGGGCGCCAGGCCGGGCAGCAGGTGGACGCCCTCGACGACCAGGCTCAGGTTCTCCGCGATCGCTCGTTCAACGACCGCCCGCACGCCGACGCATACCCGGGTGGCCTGCTCTTCGAGGGTTGCAATCTGGGGGTTGCCGGCGCCGGGCGCGAACTCGCTCGTTGGGTCAACGGGGGTCTCGTAGCTCGAGACGTGCAGAGCCGGAAGGATCGCCGGGGCAAACACCATCCGCATGACCTGGCGCACCGTGTCGGTCGCGTTGATCCGGTAGATGCGGAGCTGCGGCGCCAGATCGAGCGCCAGAGTCGACTTGCCGGTGCCTCCCGCGCCGCCGATGTAGATGACGAGGGGTTTGGGGAGCCGTCTCAGACGACGGATCAAACGGTAACGACGAGCCGTGTCCGCGCCCTCTTCCGCCTCGAGGAGCTCGGCGATCCGCTGGGCGAGTTGCTGCTTCTCGAGGCCGGTCGTGCCTTCGTGCTGCAACTGTCGCTGAAGTTGTTCCACCCGGCGGTAGGCCCGGTCGAAGTCGAGCCCGGCCGCGTAGAGGCTGCGTGCAAGCAACCCGCGGGAGAACGGCTGCGCCTCGCCGTGATGGGTGACCTGGATCGGGCGCTCCGGACCACCCTCGGTGGCGATCAGGTGTCCTCCCGTGCCCGTCGCAGCGGACAGGTGGCGCAACTGAGGGACTCGCCGTCGGGCCCGAGAACATCCGGACCACCGCAGGAACCGCGCAGGCAGCGGCCGCTCAGCAGCACGCCGACCGACATGAGGACGACGCAGATCGCGATGACGGTGATGGTGAGAAACAGGATCGCCATGGCTCGGAGCGGAGTCTAGCCTCAGCGGCAGCTCGGGCGAGGCCTCGCCTCAGGCCGACGAGCGAGCCCGGGGCACTCGCCGCGCCGCGTCTTGCGGCGAAGGCTCCCGGTGCCGTTCGGTGGTGTGGAAGCGGTCGCGGAAGGCGGTGCTGGGGAGTGCTACCAGCGAGTCTTCACGGTAGACGAGGAGCAGAGCCGCGATGTTGTTCTGGTTCGCCCAGCGGAGACCGTCGTCGGGGCCCAGGACCATCAGGGCGGTCGCGTAGGCGTCGGCGAGGGCGCAGCTCGCATGAACCACGCTGGCCGAGGCGAGGGCGTGTTCGACCGGCCGGCCGGTGCGGGGGTCGATCGTGTGGGAGTAGCGGATGCCGCCCTGTTCCCAGTAGTTGCGGTAGTCACCCGAGGTGGCCAGGGCTCCGTCGGTGAACTCCAGGACCTGTTGCAGGCCGGACGGCGGGGTCTGGTTTGGCGCCGCAGCGGACGGGACGGCCGGGGCCGGAAGACGCTCGATCGCGCCGCGTCGCGGGTCGCCGCTGCCTGGCGCGACAGCCACGCTTCGCGCTCGTCTCGGCGCGGGCCGCTCGATCGCGATGCGCCACGGATCACCGGCGCTGCTGTGGCCGGCGGTGCGCACCTCGCCGCCGATTTCGACCAAGTGGTTGGCATGACCGGCCCGGGTCAGATCCTCCGAGACCCGGTCGACGGCCCATCCCTTGGCGATTGCCGAAAGATCGAGCGCGGCGCCGGGATGGAGCTTGAGAAGGCGTCGGTCGGCGGGCCGCAGCTCGATCCCGCCCACCGCTCTCGCCAACTCGGTCAGCGCATCCTCGCCGGGAGGAACCGGCGCCGCGCCGCGCCCCGGAGCGCCGAAGCCCCAGGCGTCGACCAATGGCCCTGCCGTCGGATCGAACGTGCCGCCGCTCTCCTCGCGGACTCGCCACGCAAGCTCCAGAACCGCCCAGGTTTCCTCGGAGAAGACGAACGATTCGCCGGCCGCAAGCCGGTTGAATCGCGAGATCTCCGAGTCGTCCCGGTAGGTCGACATCGCCCGGTCGACCGCGTTCAGCCGTTCCTCGACAAGGCCTCGGATCGCCTCGTGATCGCCGGCCTCCGCGATCGCGCGAACCCGGTAGTAGGTCCCCATCGTGGGTCCCTGCAGCACGACCTCATTCGTTGTCCGGGTACAGCCAAGGGCCAGACAGGCAAGGACCAGCAAGATCCGCCGCCGCCGTCCCCGCCGCCGCTCCGAAGGCACCCCATTGCAGGGCGCAGCCTCTACGCCGCTCGACGCCGTCCAGCCGGGCGGGCGCCACCGCCGCCTGACGCGGCAGTATGCCCGGAAGCCGCCGGTTCGCGCCGGATGCCGCCCACAACCAGGGTGGCGCGGACCCGCGCGACCCGCGAACCAGTCCGTGCGCCCGTCAGCGGGCGCACGGATGGCAGGCCGGCGCACCCGGTTTCTGCCGCGCGGCGGCCTGGCAGCCCGTGGCAGAAGTCGCGCTGCATTCGAGCGGCCATGCATCCCGCCCGGCATCGTGCCATCCGGGTGCTCGATGACTCGCACCCGGAGGTGGGGCGCGTGTGGCGCGGAACGCGCCACACGGGCAAGCTCCTCGGTCGCCCTTGTTCCCGGGATTGCGGGCGGCCCGATCTGCTCCCCGTCGCGCCTTGCCGGGCGGGTGCCTGGCCACTCTCGGTGCGACACGAACTTCTGCCGCGGGCTGCTAGCCGAAGTCGTCGAAGGCGATGTTCTCAGGCTCGACTCCCAAGTCGTCGAGCATCTTCATGCAGGCCTGGAGCATCAGGGGCGGTCCGCAGAGGTAGTACTCGACGTCTTCCGGACAGGGGTGGTCCTTCAGGTAGTTGTCGTACAGGACCTGGTGGATGAAGCCGGTGTAGCCGTCCCAGTTGTCCTCCTCGAGGGGATCGGAGAGCGCCAGATGCCAGGTGAAGTTCGGGTTCTCTTCCGCGATCCTGTCGAAGTGGTCGATGTAGAAGGCCTCGCGGTAGGAGCGGGCGCCGTACCAGAAGGACACTTTCCGGTCCGTGTGGATGCGCTGGAACTGATCGAAGATGTGGGAACGCATCGGCGCCATGCCGGCGCCGCCGCCGATGAAGATCATCTCGGCGTCCGTGTCCTTGGCGAAGAACTCGCCGAAGGGGCCGGCGATCGTCACGTCGTCGCCGGGCTTCAGGTCGAAGATGTATGAGGACATCTGGCCGGGCGGAAGATCCATCTCGCGAGGCGGCGGCGTGGCCACGCGGACGTTCAGCATGATGACGCCCCTCTCCTCCGGGTAGTTCGCCATCGAGTAGGCGCGGACCACCGTGTCGTCGACCTTGGAGACCAGGTTCCAGAGCTTGAAGCGGTCCCAGTCCTCGTGGTACTCGTCCTCCACCTGGAAATCGCTGTAGTTCACGACGTGGGGCGGGCACTCGATCTGGATGTAGCCGCCGGCGCGGAAGGGCACCTCCTCGCCGGCCGGAAGCTCCAGGATGAGTTCCTTGATGAAGGTGGCGACGTTCTCGTTCGAACGCACCTTGCACTGCCACTTCTTGACCCCGAAGACCTCGGCCGGGATGCCGATCTTCATGTCCTCCTTGATCTTCACCTGGCAGCTCAGGCGGCAGCCCTCGCGGGCCTCGCGGCGGCTGATGTGGGTCTTCTCGGTCGGCAGCATCGCGCCGCCGCCGTCGAGCACGTCGACGGTGCAGACGCCGCAGGTGCCCTGGCCGCCGCAGGCGGAGGGGATGAAGATCTGGTGCTCGGCCAGGGTGCCGAGCAGGGTGCCGCCGGTCGTCGCGGTCAGCGTCTTCTCGTTGTTGATCAGGATCGAGACCTCGCCGCCGGCGACCAGCCGGGCCTTGGCCTGCATCAGGATCAGGACGAGCGCCAGGATGACGACCGTGAACATCAACACCCCGAGCAGGGCTTCGGTGATCACAACTGAATGCCTCCGAAGGCCATGAAGCCGAACGCCATCAGGCCGGTGACGACGAAGGTCATGCCCAGGCCGCGCAGCCCGTGGGGCACGTTGCTGTAGCGCAGGCGCTCGCGGATGGACGCGAGGGCGACGATCGCCAGGAACCAGCCGATGCCTGAGCCCAAGCCGAAGACGACGCTCTCGCCGAAGTCGTAGTCACGTTCGACCATGAACAGGGAACCGCCCAGGATGGCGCAGTTCACGGCGATCAGGGGCAGGAAGATCCCCAACGTGGCGTGAAGCGCCGGGAAGAAGCGGTCGGTCGTCATCTCGACGAGCTGAACCATCGCGGCGATCGTGCCGATGAAGCACAGCAGGTTCAGGAAGGTGAGATCGACGTCGGCAAACTCAGGGCTGATCCAGGCAAGCGCTCCCTCGCTGAGGAGGTGGGTCTGAATCAGGTTGTTGGCCGGCACCGTGACGGTGAGCACGAAGATGACCGCCAGGCCGAGGCCGACCGCCGTCTCCACCTTCTTCGACACGGCCAAGAACGAGCACATGCCCAGAAAGAAGGTCAGGGCCATGTTCTCGACGAAGATGGCCTTGACCGCGAGGTTGAGGTATTCCTCGAACATCGTTCCAGTCCCCCTCTAGCCGTCCATCTCGACTTGTGCGGGCTTCCAGACCCGGATGGCCCAGATCAATCCCCCGATGATGAAGAAAGCCGCCGGCGACAGCAGCATCAGGCCGTTCGGGAGGTACCAGCCGCCCTCCGAGACCGTGGGCAGGATCGAGTAGCCGTACAGCTTCCCGGAACCGAACAGTTCCCGCAGCACGGCGGTGGCCATCAGGATCGCGCTGTAGCCGAGACCGTTGCCGATGCCGTCGAGGATCGCAAGCGAGGGCGGGTTCTGCATCGCGAACGCCTCGGCCCGCCCCATGATGATGCAGTTCGTGATGATCAGCCCGACGAACACGGAGAGCTGCTTGCTGATCTCGTATACGTAGGCCTTCAGGATCTGGTCGGTGACGATGACCAGCGAGGCGATCACCGTCAACTGGACGATGATCCGGATGCTGTTCGGGATCTGGTGGCGCAGCAGGCTGACCGTGAGATTGGAGAGGGTGAGCACGCAGATGACGGCCACGCACATGACGAGCGAGGTTTCCATCTTCGTGGTCACCGCGAGCGCCGAGCAAATGCCGAGCACCTGGAGCGCGATCGGGTTGTTGTTCCAGAGCGGATCGAGCGCCGCTTCGCTCTTCTTGACTGCCATCAGTTCGCCTCCCCCCGGATTCGGGCGAGATATGCCTCGAAACCTCTCTCGCCGAGCCAGAAGTCGAGCATGTTCGTCACTCCGTTGCTCGTGATCGTCGCGCCGCTCAGACCGTCGACGCGGAAGGGGTCCTCTGCCGCGCCGCCGGCCTGGCCCTTGATCACCGCCAGTTGGAACTCGCCGTCCCCGTCGAACGCCCGGCGCCCTGGCCACCGCGCCTTCCAGCGCGGGTTGTCCACCTCGCCGCCCAGGCCCGGCGTTTCCTTGTGCGTGTAGTAGGTGATGCCGCGCACGGTCGTCGTGTCCGCGTCGAGCGCCAGGAAGCCGTAGAGGGTGCCCCAGAGGCCCAGGCCCTCGATCGGCAGCACGACCAGCTCGAGTTCGCCGTCGTCGTCGCGCACCTCGTAGAGCAGCGCCTGATCGGGAAGGCGCTTGACGCTCGCCTTGTTCTTCGGCAACTCGACGCTGGTCGAGGGGTTTCGGGCCCGCCGCTGCTGGTCGAACGTTGCCGTGTCGGCGTCGGCCTGCGCCTCGCCCGTCGCGAGGTCGATGATCACCGGCTTGATCGGTTCGAAGCGCTCGGCCACCTCTTCCGGCGTGACTCGCTCACCCGGCTGGAGAAGACCCACAGCCTCGAGCACCCGCTTCTGCTTGTCGAGTGCCGCGTTCTCGTCCTGAAGCGGCTCCAGGCTGACCGCGAACGAGGACACGAGAATGCCGCAGACGATGCAGATCGCCGTCGCGAACAGGAGGATGTAGCCGGTGGCCTGTCGGTTTGCCATGAGGTGTTGCCGGTCTCGTTCCTGGCTACTGAGCGTAACGCGCCTTCCTGCGCTTGATGTTCGCCTTCAACACGTAGTGGTCGATCAGGGGCGCGAACAGGTTCATGAACAGGATGCCGAGCATCACGCCTTCCGGGAAGGCGGGATTCACCGTGCGGATGAGAATCGCCAGCACGCCGACCAGGAAACCGTAGATGTACCGACCCTGGTTCGTCTGTGCCGCGCTGACCGGATCGGTGGCCATGAAGACGATGCCGAAGGCCCAGCCGCCGAGCACGACATGCCAGCCGAAGGGCACGGAGAGCATCGGATTCGTCGTCGACGCGATCAGGTTGAGCAGCATGGAGGTGGCGAAGGACCCGGCGGTGGCGGCGACCATGATGCGCCATGAGCCGATGCCCGTGGCGATCAGGACCGCGGCGCCGATCAGGCAGGCCAGGGTCGAGGTCTCGCCCATCGAACCCGGAATGTCGCCCAGGAAGGCTTGCATCCAGGTCACGGAGCCCTCGATGGCGGCCAGACCGTCCAGCGCGGCGCTTGAGCCTTCTTCGGCCTCGTGCACCGCGATGTCGCCGAGGGCACTGGCGCCGCTGTAGCCGTCGGCCGAGGTGCGCGCCGCGATCCACACCGCGTCGCCCGAGATCTGGGCGGGATAGGCGAAGAACAGGAACACGCGCGCGGTGAGCGCCGGGTTCAGGACGTTGAAGCCCGTGCCGCCGAAGATCTCCTTGCCGACGACGACGCCGAAGGTGATGCCGACCGCGACCTGCCACAGCGGGATGGTCGGCGGCAGCACCAGCGGAAAGAGCATGCCGGTGACCAGGAAGCCCTCGTTCACGTCGTGGCGGCGGACGACCGCGAACAGGCCCTCCCAAAGTCCGCCGACGGCGAAGGTCACGATCAGGACCGGCAGGTAGTAGAGCGCGCCGTGGACCGAGTTCGAGAGCAGGCTGGTCGCGTCGAAGGGCAGCCCGAGCGTCTCCATCGCGTCGGTCCGCCAGTTGGGCAGCGCGCTGGCGCCGCCGGCGATCGCCACGTGGATCTGCCGGCCGGTGTTCCACATCGCCATCAGGACGCAGGGCACGAGCGCGACGACGACCGTCATCATCAACCGCTTCAGGTCGAGCGCATCGCGCACGTGGGCGGCGCCGGCGGTCGTCTTGCCCGGCGTGTACAGGAAGGTGTCGGGCGCTTCGTACAGGGGATAGAAGCGCTCGAGCTTCCCGCCCCGCTCGAAGTGGCGGGCCTGGCGGTCGAGGATTCTGCGCAGGAACTTCATCGTCGGCGGGCGGCGTCTAGCCTTCCTTCTCGATCAGTTCGAGCGCGTCGCGCAGGTAGGGGCCGTACTCCGTCTTGCCGGGGCAAACGAAGGTGCACAGAGCCAGATCCTCCTCGAGCAGTTCGAGGCACCCGAGTTCCTCGGCGCGCTCGATGTCGCCGGCGACCAGTGACTTGAGCAGAAAGGTCGGCTGCAGATCCCAGGGAAAGACGCTCTCGTAGAGGCCGACCGGAACGATCGCCCGCGGCGATCCGAAGGTGGTCGTCGTCATCGCGAACGACTTGCGCGGCAGCAGGGAGGAGGCGAAGGCGCGGGCTCGCGAGAACGCGCCGAAGCCCGGCTGCAGCCAGCCCAGAAAGCGGCGGTCGCGGTCGTCCTCGAGCACGCTGACCGTGTCGTGGAAGCGGCCCAGGTAGCCGTGCAGGTCGGCCGGTGCGCCCTCGCCGATCGCGGTCCGCCCGCTGAGCGGCGAGCCGGTGACGACTCGCACGGCATCGTCGGGGATCACCGCCGCGCCGTCGCCGAGCTCGCCCCGGGTCACGTCGGCGAGCGAGGCGCCGAGCCGCGTGCGGAGCAGCCGTGGCCTGCGGACCGGGGGCCCGGCGAGGGCGACGATGCGCGAGATGTCCGGCTCGCCGGTCGCGAACAGGCGACCGATCGCCAATGTGTCCTGGAGCCCGATCTGCCAGATGAGCTTGCTGCGATCGACCGGGTCCAGGGTGTGGATGTGCAGTCCCGGCGCGCCGGCGGGGTGGGGGCCGACGAACTCCTCGATTCGTATCCGGCCGCTGGCCTCGAGGCCGGCCAGGGTCCCGGGAGCGCGGCAGACGTAGACCGGCCCTTCGGTCAGCCGGGCGAGAGCCGCGAGGCCCCGTTCCAGATCGCCGGCCCGACCTGCCGCGATCCGGTCGGCTTCGGGCGCGAAGGGCTCGCTGTTCATCGCGGTCACGAAGATCGACTTCGGCGTCGATCCCGGCGCCGCGGTGCGGCCGAAGGGCCGGGCCCGGAGGGCGGCCCAGTCGCCGGACTCGACGAGCAGCGCCGCGACTTCCTCGCGGGAGATGGCGCCGGGGTGACGTCCGGTGTAGCTGCCGAAGCCGACCTGGGCGCCGCCGCTCGCGCGGTCGGAGGCGTCCACGCGAACGACGACCGAGATCAGGGCCCGCTTGGCGCCCCGGTTCACCGCCGTGACCGCGCCCGCCGCAGGCGACGTGAATCGGGCGCCGGGCTGCTTGCGGTCCTCGAACAGGAGCTGCCCGCGCCGCACCGCGTCCCCCGGCGAGACATGCATCGCCGGCTTCATGCCGGGATAGTCGGCCGCGACGACCGCGACCGCGCCGGGCGCCGCCGCGTCGTCCAGCGTCTGCTCGGGAGCGCCCGAAATGGGCACGCGCAATCCCCGTCTGAAACGGTGTGTGCCCATCGATCGAGACGTGCTCTATTCCGGCGATCGAGCTCTATTCCGGCGAGCGAGGGCGCATCGGAACGCGTCGCTCAACCGGAAAGAGACTATTCCACAACGGTGGGGGATCGGCAACAGCAAGCTGTCCCATGAGAGAGCATGTGGGGACGGTGCGCGCGATCCCGGAGAACTGCCTGATCAAGGTGTTGCGCCCCATGGCCGGGCGAGTGCAGCGCGGCGTCTGCCACGGGCCGTCGATCGGCTGGTCGCGCCCGCGGACACAGCGACGCTCAGGAGCGGCCGCTCAGCAACTTCCAGTCCCGCCGGTCATCGGTGGTCAGGTCGAGCAGTTCGTAGTGCGCCAGCTTGTTCCTCAGGCGATAGAGAGGCGAGGCCCGGTTCACGGCAGCCCGCGGCGCCCCAAGCTCGTCGCGATAGCGGACTACGTGCCTGAGTTCAACGCGGTCCAGGGAAGACACCGACCCTGGTTGGCCACTGTCCCTGGAGAGCCGAAGGGGAAGCCTGAAGCCAGGTCCGAACTCACGCACTATCTCGGCCTGTCGCTCCCCGACCATCGGCAGCAGAGCTGACGCCTGTGCAGCCCAGAGCCGTCGATTCAACTCGGTGAGCCTGCCCTGCGCGCAAAGCAGAGTGGAGTGAACCAGCGGTCTGGCTCTGGGCCCATCCACCGTGCCGGCCTCCCATGCCTCCGGTGTCTGCCCCGACCATCCCCTCCGGGCCGCATCTGCTTCCAGAAGCGGCCAGGGGCGGAGGATCTTCTCCGGCCGGGCGCCAATGAGTCTCTCCGCCAGGCAAACGTCCCACTGTGCGAGTTGAGCGACCGTAGCGGCGATGAGGAAGCGATACTCCGGGTCCGGCAGGTCCTTCTCCCTCAGGGCGAGCATGAAGAGATCGTCTCGATGCACAACCTCGCGGAACTCGCAGTACTGCACAGACACATCGCTGAGTTCCGGTTGGGGAAAGCAGCCGCCGCACAACGGCACGACGAAGACGCCTGGCGGCGCGCCGCTGCCCTGGTTCCGGCAGGCGTCGGAGTACCGCAGGAGGAGGTCGCGCCAGCTGGGCCACGTTGCAGGACGAACTCCATGGAGCCAGACGATGCGATTCCGGAAGCGCGGGCTTCTCAACAACTCCCGCGCGGGTGCTGGAGGCGTCAATTCGGCGACTGCCCGGCCGAGCAGCTCGCGACGTCTCCCCGCGTCGGCGGCGTCAAGCGGCGTCCACTGCCCCCAGTCGCAGCGTTTCTGCAGCTCACTCTCCAGTCCGTCGGGAAGTGTCGCCGGGAAACGCAACACGACACTTGAACCGCCGCGCAGCTTCCTGACCAGCCGTCGAACGAAGGCGAGGGGGCCCGGCAGGTCCCATGGTCCAGCCAAGGACTCAGCTCACGCTCAGGTCGAGGATGGCCCGGACGACCGGGTCAACGCAGAGCGGCTCCTCGCCGTCTCGCGTGACAAGCCGGAGCATTTCGAGCAGCCGCTGCGCCTGCGTCCGTTCCGGGCCGGGTACCGGCCCCGGTTCCTCGGACAATGAGATCTGAGCCGCACCGCCGAACAGCCGATTCTGCTCGTCCTCTCGCACCGGGCGGGGCCGGTGATCGGAGGTTTCGCGGCCCGAGTCGACCTCCACCTGCCGAAGGGCGTCCCGCAGGACTGGCCGATCGAGACCGAATGCACCGCGTAGCTCGTCGGCGTACTCCTTCATGAGCTCGTGCATGCCGCCCGCTTCCAGCAGACCTTTCGGCCCGTCTCTCTTGATGCCTCGGCGGATGAGCTCCAGCAGAACAGGCCAGCCGCCCGCCTCCAGCGCCAACTCCGATTCCTGATCGCTCGTCAACTTGTGACCGATGTCGGGTTCATCGTCGAGCCACTTGGCCGCGAAGCCGAGAGTCCACGGTTCCAGGCGAACGGCGCGGAACACTGTCTGTGCCTTTACCGCTCGCCCTGCTGGCTGGGCAAGATCGACCGTGGCCTCCCGGGCATCGGGCGGCGGCAGGTCCCACGTCGGTATGTCGGCCCCCATGTCCAGTGAGAACAACTTCCGCATGTCGGCCACGAAGACGACCCTCGCGTAGGGTCGGGCGCTCAGTCGTTCCAGCTCCCGCCGGGCCACATCGACCCAATCGCGTTTCCAGTTCCCGGACACCGTCAACACGACGGTGTCGGCGCCGTCTCGTGTCCGACGTTGCAGACGGCGCCTGAGGTGCTCCTTGAACTCGGTGACTGAATCGGCCTCGGGCAGCTCTCGCGCCGCGATGGGGCCTTGAGCCAGGAAATGGCCAACGTTCCGGATGCCGGCGGCCTCCACGCCGCAGAGCACGATCACCCCATGGCCGTACGGTTCGCCGACGACCTGCCGCTCTTGCCACAGGGTCAATGGGCGGTGTAGCGGCCCCTTGTCGACGTGGTGCCGGCGTATGTCGTGGGGTCCGAGTTTCAAGGGCCTCTGCCCGGCACTCAGGTCCTCGAGCCGGTTCTCGATGTCTCTGGACGTTCCCAGCAGGTTGAGGACGTTCGGATTCCGGAGAGTGTGACTTCCTCCTTCCTCGATTTCGCGGAGAACGCCGAGATCGACCATCTCCCGAAGCAGTGAGCTGAACTCCATGTTTCCGCCGAGCCTGGGGAATCCTCCCTCGTACCAGACGCGGGCGTGCCTCTGGATCCTGGCGTCCTTCATGCCGTGGCGCAGCAGATTCGGGTTGGTGTGACACTCGAACGCGATGGCGTAGGCGATCGCTTCATACCGGGGATCGAGCTGCAGCGTCCATTCGAAACGCCGGCGAATGTCCTCCTGGAGATCGGGATCCCGGTCGATCGAGTCGAGCAGATCCGAGGTGATTCTCCTCGGCACCGACGCCTTGTCGGAATCCAGGGACCTGGCGACGATCTCATCGCCGTAGATCTGAATGAGACTGGGGTAGTAGTTCGCTCCGGCAAGCACTCGCTGCGCCAGTCGCTCCGTCTCGAAGCGGAAGCCACAGGCCTGAAGCGGGCCCTGGAGGAGGTCCAGTGCGTGCCTCTGATTGCCTTCGTCGATGAACGGGCCGATGCGGACCGGATTGCCGAGGTGCGCCAGAGGATGATTCGACTGGTTCGTCGTTCGCAGGACGTTGTGCAGGCCGGCGAACACGACCTTGATGGACTGGTCGTGATCCATCAGGGACTTGAGGCGCGCAGATTCCGCGAAGCTCTCGCGTGAACTGTTCTGGGTATCCCGTTCCAGAAAGTTGTCCGCCTCGTCGAAGAGAAGCAGGAGCCTTCTGCCGGAATCCCGGTTGAAAGTGCTGTGCAGGGCCTTGATGAAGCGCCGGATGCTCTCGTCGCGCTGGGTCGGCTTCCGCACGGAATCGTCAATGGCCCTCCGTTCCCTCAGCGCACTCCAGATGGCCGGCCAGATGTCGGCTGTGTCTATCTCCCCGATACCCTGCGCCTTCAGGTCGATCCAGATGGCGAACCGGCCAGAACCCCTGTAGTTGCGCTCGACGTGCCGGAGAAGGGCGGTCTTTCCCAGCTGCCTGCCGCCATACACGAAGCAGGAGCCCCGGAAGTTCGCTATCGCTTCGGCTTCCGCGTCCCGGCCGAAGAACATCTCTGGCGGTACGAGGCTGGCCCGCCGAATGAAGGGCTGGTTGTAGGTGTACGGCAGGCTGCAGGCGAAGAAGGCCGCCAGGCGGGAGCCGCCCTGGGCCGCGAGGAAAGCGAGAAGCGGTTCGTCGAGCGTGAGGAGCGACGTCCTCTTTGCAAGGCAACTTCGGACGAGTTGCTCCCTGGTCTGCCTTCCCAGCGCATGAAGAGTGACGACGATTGCCGCCTCCTGCCGGCGGGATTGCTCCATGCGCTGGTGGATCGCCTCTGCCTCGGGAGGATCGAGGAGCAGCATCAACCGATAGGAACCCCTTGCCTCCGAACCGAAGTGTGGCAGCGGGCAGACCTCGCGCCTCTCGATTGGCGCCACCTTGAGCCTTGCGCCAACGAACCCCGGTACCGGTGAGTCGAACGTGACCTCGGGATCGATGAAACCAAGGCTCCTCATCAGCTCCGTGGTTGCCCGGGCAAGCCGATCGGGTTTGCCGACCGGCACATTCCTGAGCGCCACCCACGCCTCAAGCAGCGCGCGTGCCGAGGCGCGCTCGCTCTCGTCCAGATGATCGAATCGCAAGGGGCCGTGACTCTGGCCGCTGGCCGCTGACCGGATCAGTTCCGTCCAGTTGTCTGCAAGTCCCACCCGCGAGCGGAGATCGTCGTGGTCGATGTCCAGGTAGTTCTGAAGCGTTGACGGCCTGCTTTGCCGACTCGGGAGCGGGGTGTCCTGCGGCGTGCGATACAGCAGTTCGTTGGCAACGAGGAGATCGCCGTCCTCCAGGCTCTGTTCGATGGCCTTGCGCAGGGGGGCCTCGTCGTCGGGGAAGGACGCGGCGACCTCTTGGCGCAGCTTGTCCCGCTCCTCCCGAGCGGCGGCTTCGAGATCACTGCGTACCGCGTCCGACTCGCCGCGAAGGAGGTTGTAGCGGGGCCGTTCGTTCTCGGTCGATTCGAGCTGGATGGCTTCGAGGCGAGCCAGTAGACTGCTGTTCCTGTTGGCCGAGATCCGGCTCCTGGAAAAGGCCAGGTCGACTTCCTGCCGGATGTCCAGAAGTTCGGCAGCCAGGACGCGTTGGCAGAGGTGGCGCTCTTCCTCGATGCGATTCCTGAGCGACTGGGTATCGTCCTCTGCTGCGGCGGCTTCGAGCCAATCGATGATGTCAGCGGCGAGAAGGAGGTCGCCACGTTCGCAGTAGTGCTCGAAGGCGACCGGTAACTCGAGAGGCGTCGATTCGAGCAGGGCGTCGAGGGTGGCCTGCGGAGTAACCGGGTCTTCCTCTGACTCATCCGCGGCAAGATCGGGAAACGGCAACAGTGCGGATCGCAGCAGGAAGCCGGTATCGTGCTCCTCCGACTCGCCCTCCCCGCCTGGCGAGTTCAGAATGGCTGCAGCCCGCCGAACGGCGCCGGCTGCGAGTGAAGATGCCGCCATCAGAAGGGTGTCCCCGCCGCTCTCCAGGGCCATCGCGTCCAGGCGTTGGAGAAGGTCCGCGGACTTGTGACGCAGGGTCTGGACTAACTTGGCGATGACTTGCTCGTGATGGTCGGTGTCGGGAGTACGCGCCGCTTCCAGGTCGAGATAGCGTTCCGCGAGGGAAAGCGGCTCTTCCAGATGTCGGCGAAACTGGACCAGGGTCTTCGCACCGATCCTCTGTTGGGATGACAGCAAGGCGGTGGCGAAGCGGTCGACGATCTTGCGAAGTTCGTCCCTGTCGGCCAGCTGTGCAGCCAGCCGCCGTACGATCGCGGTCTGTCCTCCTGAGCGCATGGCCTGCGTCAGGCGGCCGAGCTGATTGTCGTCCTGGCAGAGGACGTTCCAGATCCGGTTTGCCGGGATGTAGGTCAGCTTGCGCTGTTGCCCGATCTCCGACCAGCTCTCGAGGTCCTTGCGAAACGTCGCCACGGAGTCCTCGTGGCTCGCACGGTCGCGGGCGGTCCGGAGGATCGTGTCGGCGTCCAGGTGGGTCTTCTGGAGATCCCAGAGGCGATGGGCCACCGAAAATGTGAAGGCTCCCAATTCCTCGATGCCCTCATGCTCGAGGCGCCCGAGGTAGGCGGTGGCGCCGGAGTATGGGGCGATCACCGCGACGGGCAGGGCGCCGGCGAGGCCGATGAGTGCGTTGACATTCCTTTCCGCGGGATCCCGGCGATCCTGGACGGTCGACTGGGCTTGCGCGAGCGCGGCCAGAACCGGCTCGACCAGCGGGCTGTCGGGCCGCTGGAGCCGACTGGCGTAGAGCGCGGCCGCCAGAGCCTGCGCCGGCGGCTGGCCGGCGTCGATTCCGGATTCTTCGGCGAGGCGGCACACCTCGTGGGCAAATGCGAGGCGGGGCGGGTCGTCGGTCAGCGCCTCAGCCATGGCATCGCGAACTCGCTGCTCCCGCTCGTCCCATTCGCCTCGGTCTGTTGCGTCTTCAGGCAGAGGGCCCTGGCACGTGGGCGACGCGCCGGGTTCGGACTCCTCAACATGGGCGTCGGGGCGGGGTGCGGCGGTTTCCGCATCTTCCGCCGGGGTCGGCTCGGACGTTGAGGAACCAGTGGCTTCACCGATCGACGAGTCGTCTCGACCCGGTACGGCCACGTGGAGGTCCGCGACGGAGTCGACCGGCGTCTCTTCCGCGGACGCGGCTTCTCGAGGAGGTGCATTGCCAGTTCGCGAATCTCCCCCAAGCCGTCCGCGCCGCGGCATGAACGCGGACTTCTCAATCCCGCCTGCCTCATCGGCCTCATCGGGATCGCACTCGGGTGTCCCGCGGTCTTCGCCTTTCCAGAGACCAGGCGCCGGATCGAGTGCGGCGAGAAGCCTGGCGCTGGCTTCGCGCGAGCTGCGCCGCGCCCGAACGGCCTGAATGCGCAGGTCGTCCCGCTGGTCTGCCCAGGAGGTGAGCGCTGCACCCTCTTCAGGTTTGGTTTGCCGCAGTCGGCTGAGTTGGCGTTCCAGGTCGCGGTGCGCGTCGTGGATCTCCCGCACCGTCTCCGCCAACGACGGCAGCGAGTGAGCCAGCCTTTCATGCTCGGACTTCGCCATCCCCGGTTCGATGCCGTGCGGCTCCAGCTCCAGCCAGAGGCGGCGCAGCCTTCCCACGCTCTCGGTGTCGACCAGGCCGCGACGGGAGTCCCCGACGAGTGCGTCGAGAAACTCGAGAACGAAACGCCGCAGCGTTTTCGCGCCTTCGTACTCCAGTTCCTTCTTCCGGGATCGAACGGCACTCCGGAACACGTCCAGCCGCCCTTCAAGGGTCTTCGCAAGGCCGTGCAGGGAGTCCAAGGCCGCGGCATCGTCCAGGGCGGCCGGAAGGCGGACGAGAGAGTCGAAGCCGGGCTCCAATGCAGTCTCGTGGGCGCGGGCGAGCCTCCTGGCAAGCTCCAGCTTCTGGTTGCCGGAAGACTCCGCGTAGAGCGCGGTCGCTCTGGCGAGCACCGCAGGGAGGTCGACCCCGACCTCAGGGTCGGCGAGGTCCGGCTCGTTGTTGCCCGACTCGGCCCGGTGGTTCGTCCCCTCGCGCCCGGCATCGCTCCGGGTGACAAGATCCCGGAACTCTCGTCCCAGATCAGGCACCTTCCTCGACACATCCTCGAGGACGGTTCGATCGTCGAGGAGCGTCGCCTTGGCGAACAGCCAGAGCGTCACCTCGAGGCGTTCGGGATCGCTGAGCGATGACCAGCGCTTGATCCGGGACGCCGTCGCTGCGGTGAAGCTGGCCGTCGTGACGTCTTCCGTGGGAGAGCCTTCGCTCGTCGGTTTCGCCAAGTTGCGATCCAGGAACGGTCCCAGGATCTTGTGCTCCAGAGACGGCGGCACAGCGCGGATCGGTACCCTCTGCTTCCTCTCGACGGTCCTGAAGACGAGGTGAATGTTGAAGAGTTCGCGCCGGAAGTCAGGGTTGCCGTAGAAGGCCGCGAGCAGGGGCCAATCGGCGCGCTTCTTGTCGCCGATGTCGCCGACGCGCTGTCGAAAGAAGCCGCATTGCAGCAGCCTGCTTCTCGTTTGTCGGTTCAGTCCGAGCGGTTTCTCGAGTTCCTTCAACCCATTGAGACACTCGGGAAGCCCGAACCCCAGAGGTCTTCGGCGTTTCTGCTCCGGCATCCTAAGGGGTACCTCCGTCGGAAACCACTGATTCTACGCCGAATACGCCACCCGACGCCGCCTCGCGCTCAGAACCTCGCGCGGTCAGCCGCAGCAGTCCGAGTGTCGCCAGGACGTCGCCGCCCGCTGATTTCTCCCGCCGCCTTGCAGTCGCGCCTGGTGAAGCCGGCGCGGTATGCGACCGTGGTCAGGTTCAGGCGTTGTTTGCCAGATGGCGTGCGGCCTCCTGGCGCGCGGCGCTACGGCGCGTAGTACGGGTTCGTGCCGGCGGCGTGGTCCGTCGTGTCGAGCACCCGGCGGACGGTCGGCACGGCTTCGAGAATGGCCTGTTCGACGCCCTGCTTCAGGGTGTAGTCGGCCATGCCGCAGCCCTGGCAGCCGCCGCCCATCGTGATGAACGCCGTCTCGTCCTTGACCTCGAGCAGGGTGACGAAGCCGCCATGGGCGGCGATCTGCGGATTGATCCGGTCGTCGAGGACGCGCTGGACGTCGGCGGCGACTCCCTCGCCCCAGACCGAGTTCGGGTTGTCGAACTTGAAGCCGCTTTCGGACAGCCGGGTGATGAAGTCGATCGTCGCGCCCTTGATGTCCGGGGCGGTCTCCGGGTCGATGAAGACCTTGAACGCCTCGGTTTCCAGCACCTCGTCGCCGGGCCGGGTCTCGTCTGTTCCCACCAGGTCCATCTGGTAGCGGAAGCCGCCGCCGCCGCGGCCGGTGATCGCGATGCGAAGAGCGAGGTCGTCGCGATCCTCGTCCTTCATCGCCTCGGCCACCTTCTTCTGTGCCAGCTCTGTGATCGTTAGCATGAGCGGCATTCTAGCGCGAAGGAGGACCACCGCCATGAGCTTTGAACACATCCTGCTGGACCACCTGGGCCCGATCACCCGGCTGACCCTGAACGTGCCTTCCCGGTTGAACGCGATGACGTCCGCGATGGGCGCGGAAATCCGGGAGGCCGTGCCGCTGATCAATGACCGGGACGAGACCCGGGTGGTCATCGTCCGCGGCGCCGGTCGGGCGTTCAGCGCCGGCGGCAGCCTGAAGAGCATCCAGGAGGAGGTCAGCGAAGATCCGGATTCGGGCCCCGGCCTTGGCGGCGGCGCGAACTTCTACCGTCTCTACCTCTCCGTCCGCGATCTTGAGGCGCCGTCGATTGCGGCGATCAACGGCCATGCGATCGGCGCCGGCCTGTGCTTTGCGCTCGGGTGCGACATGCGGGTGATCAGGACGGGCGCGCGGGTGGGGATGACCTTCGTGCGTCTCGGCATCCACCCCGGCATGGCGGCGACCTGGACGCTCCCGCGCCTGATCGGTCCCGCACGCGCCGCCGAGCTCCTGTACAGCGGCCGGCTGATCGACGCGGCGACGGCGGTCGACTGGGGCATCGCCAGTCGCGAGGCGGACGACGACTTCGACCAGGTCGTCGAAGACCTGGCGATGGAGGTCGCGGCCTCGGGCCCGGTGGCGGTGAAGGCGACCAAGCGGACCTTGCGCGGCGCCTTCGAGCGGTCGATCGACGAGGCCCTCGAACTGGAGAGCGCGGAGCAGGAGGTCACCTTCCGCACCGCCGATGCGCGCGAGGGAGTGCAGGCACTGACCGAACGCCGGTCGCCCCGTTTCGTGGGCCGGTAAGCTACGCCGATGCCCACGGCGGCGGCGTTGATCATCGGGAACGAAATCCTCACCGGCAAGGTCGAGGAGGCGAACCTGACCCTGCTGGCGCGCGAGCTGTTCGGCCTGGGAATCGAGCTGCGCCGAGTGGTCGTCTGCCCCGACGACATCGCGGGTATCGCCGGTGACATCGAGCGGCTCAGAGACAGCTTCGACTACGTGATCACCTCGGGCGGCGTCGGTCCGACCCACGACGACGTGACCCTGAAGGCGGTGGCTGCCGCGTTCGAGCGACCCCTGGTGCGCTCTCCGGAACTGGTGACGAAGATTCGCGAGATGGTGGGGGAGCGCTGCTCCGAGGGTCACCTGCGAATGGCCGACGTGCCGGAAGGCGCCGACCTGGTCAGCACGCCGGAGGTGCCTTGGCCTTCTGTCGTGATGGACAACGTCTACGTCTTGCCGGGGGTGCCGCGGATCTTCCGGATGAAGCTGCCCCTGCTGCGGGACCGGTTGGCGGCCGGTCGCCGTTTCCACAGCCGGGCGGTGTACACGATGTGCCGGGAAACGGACATCGCCGAGATGCTCGATCTGGTGGTTGCCGCTCACGCCGAGGTGGAGATCGGCAGCTATCCGGTGATGGACGGCGACTATCGGGTCAAACTGACGGTGGACAGCCGCAGCCGCGGCGCCGCGGACCTGGCGCTCGCGGCGCTGGTCGAGGCGCTCCCCGCCGGTGCGGTGGTGCGAGTGGAAGGCGGGGCGCCGGCAGTCCCCAGCCGTTGACAAGCTCAGAGGAGGAGGAACCGATGATCGAGTGGAATGGCCCTTCGGGGCGAAGAGCGGGCAGTCGGGGCGCGATGTCGGGCGCCCGGTGGCCGTGGGAGGCGCAGGGCGCTGTTCTGGTCGTGATCGTCTCGCTTGCCGTCCTCCTCTGCGGCGTCGCCGCCGCGTTTGCCCAGCAGCCGGAAGCCGCCGGCGAAACGGCGGAGGATGGCGGCGACTGGACCTGGGAGCTGACCGAGGTCCTGCCCCGGGATCCGGCCGTGCTGACCGGAGAACTGGACAACGGTCTTCGGTACTACGTGCGCAGCAATGGCCGGCCGGAGAACCGGGCCTTTCTGCGTCTCATCGTGCGTGCGGGCTCCGTGCTCGAGGACGACGACCAGCGCGGTCTGGCGCACTTCGTCGAGCACATGGCCTTCAACGGCACGAGGAACTTCGAGAAGACGGAGCTGCTCGACTACCTGCAGGGCATCGGCATGCGGTTCGGGCCCGACGTCAACGCCTACACGAGCTTCGACGAGACCGTCTACATGCTGGAAGTGCCGACCGACGATCCGGAGATTCTCGACACGGCGCTTCTGGTGCTTGAGGACTGGGCGTCGGGCGTCAGCCTGGAGGACGAGGAGATCGAGAAGGAACGCGGCGTCGTGGTCGAGGAGTGGAGGAGCGACCGGGGCGCCGCCGCGCGCCTCCGGGATGCCGAGATCCCGTACCGCTTCCACGGCTCGCGCTACGCCGAGCGGTTGCCGTTCGGCGATCCGGAGATCCTGCGGGAAGCGCCGCCGGAGCGGCTGCGGGACTTCTACCGAGACTGGTACCGGCCGGATCTGATGGCGGTGATCGCCGTTGGGGACTTCGACGCGGCGGAGGTCGCGGCGGAGATCCGCGGGCGCTTCGGCAGGCTCGAGGGGCCGGCCGAGCCGCGCGAGCGGTTCAAAGCCGAGATTCCTCCCCACGACGAGACGCTGGTGTCCGTGTTCAGCGATCCCGAGTTGCCGCGCTCCTCGGTATCGGTCGCGTACAAGGGCCCGCCGGATGAGTTCGTCACCGTTGCGGACTACCGCGCACGACTGGTCCGCGGCCTCTACAACGGGATGCTGAACAACCGGCTGGCGGAGCGGGCCGAGGAGGCCGACCCGCCGTTCATCGGCGCGACCAGCGGCAGGGGGACACTGGCCCGCACCCGCAGCCTGTACGTGCTCTCGGCCGGCGCCCGTGAGGGCGACGCGGTACGGGCGCTCGAGGCCCTGCTCACCGAGTCCGAGCGTGCCCGGCGGCACGGTTTCGAAGAGAGTGAGCTGGAACGGGCAAGGATCAACACGCTGCGCTCGATCGACCGGGCCTGGGACGAACGGGACAAGACCCATTCGGCGGCGTACACCGGCGAGTACTCGCGGCACTTCCTGAGCGATGAGCCGTTTCCGGGAATCGCCTACGAACGGGAGCTGGCGCGGCGGTACGTGCCCGACATCGGGTTGGCCGAAGTCAACGCGGCCGCCGACTCCTGGATCCACGACCACGACCGCGTGATTCTGGCCAGCGGCCCCGAGAAGGAGGGGGTCGACCAGCCGGCCAGGGAGGAGTTGCTCGCCGCCTTCGACCGGGTCGGGCAGGTTGAGGTCGCGGCCTGGGAGGACGACGTCGGCGAGGGCGCGCTGGTGCCCGTTCGACCGTCGCCGGGCCGGATCGTCGAACGGTCGACGATCGAGGAACTCGGGGTCACCGAATGGCGGCTCTCGAACGGCGTCCGGGTCGTGCTGCGCCCGAGCGACTTCAGGAACGACGAGATCCTGGTTGGCTCCTTCAGCCCCGGGGGCGCCTCGCTGGTCTCGGACGAGGACTGGCTGGAGGCCAACGTGGCGACGTCGGTGGTTCAGCTTTCAGGGTTGGGGAACTTCAGCCTCACCCAGTTGAACAAGGCGCTGACCGGCAAGGTCGCGCGGGTCGGCGCCGTCATCGGCCCCCTCTTCGAGGGCATCAACGGGCGGGGCTCGCCCAAGGACATGGAGACGCTGTTCGAGTTGATCTACCTGAACGCAACGTCGCCCCGCCGCGACGCGGAGGCGTACGAGTCCTTCCTGACCCGGCAGGGGGCCCTGTTGCGGAACC
Organism: uncultured Thermoanaerobaculia bacterium; assembly: GCA_951813015.1. Taxonomy (GTDB): domain Bacteria; phylum Acidobacteriota; class Thermoanaerobaculia; order Multivoradales; family Multivoraceae; genus Multivorans. Next base: position 557,054 of record CATOTG010000008.1, read on the forward strand.
AGAGCGCGATGCCGACGTACGCCTGGATCAAGACGCTGCAGGAGGTCGTCAGCCAGGAGCATCCTCGGCGCCGCATCGTCACCGAGGAAATGCTGTCGGATCTGGACGAGGACCGGATCTACGCCGTCTACGAGGACCGGTTCAGTGACTTCTCCGACTTCATCTTCTTCTTTGCCGGCAGCTTCGAGCTCGAGGCGATGGAACCGCTGGTCGCTACATGGCTTGGCGGCCTCCCGTCCTCCGGCCGCGAGGAGACGTGGCGCGACGTGGGCGTGCGCACGCCGGAAGGCCTGATCGAGCGGACGGTCTACAAGGGGCTTGAGGACAAGAGCCAGGTCGCCCTTGTGTACACGGGGCCGTTCGAGCAGAGCCAGTTGAACCGCTATCGGCTGACCTCGATGGCTTCGCTGCTGCGGGACCGCCTGCGCGAGCGTCTGAGGGAGGAACTCGGCGGGACCTATGGCGTCAATGTCGGCGGCGGCGCCGAGCGCGTCCCGGTGTCGGAGTTCGCCTTCCAGATCAGCTTCGGTTGCGATCCGGACCGGGTTGAGGAGATGCTCCAGGCCGTCGACGAGGAGATTGCCCGCATCCGCGAGGAACCGGCGACGGACGAAGAAGTCGGCCAGGTCAGCGAACAGCAGCGGCGGGGACGGGAGACGGCGAAGGAGACGAACGGCTTCTGGCTGGGCGTGCTGCAGTCGGTCTACCAGTTCGGGGACGATCCCTTGAGCATCCTGGAGTACGAGGAGTTGTTCGACCGGCTCGACGCGGAGATGATCCAGGGCGCGGCCCGGGACTACCTCGGCGGCGACAACCTGATCCAGGTTCTGTTGATGCCGGAGGCTTCGGAGGCCGGCGGAGAGGGAGAAACGGACGAGCCGGCCGCGGCAAGGGAGGCGGCGTGAACCGAGCGGCAGTGGAATCGTTCGTTGCCGCGGTCGGGGCGTTGACCTCGGGGCCCGTCAAGGCGGGACGGCGAAGCTGGCGGGCTCGCCGGCGGTCGGCACTCTGCGGCGTGCTTTTCGCCGGCTGCGCCGCGGCCACCGCAACCTGGGCCTCGGAGTGGCCGAACTGGCGAGGCCCCGACCGCAACGGCTACAGCGCCCACACCGGTCTGCCGCTCAAGTGGTCCCACGACGGCGAAACGGAGCGGAACATCGTCTGGAAGCTGCCGCTTCCGGATCGCTCGGGATCGACGCCGATCATTGTCGGCAAGCGCCTCTTCCTCAACGTGGCGGAAGGGGACGACCTCTTCCTGTGGCTGGTCGACGCCGACTCCGGCGAAGTCGTCTGGCGGCGGAAAGTGGCAGGCGGCAACCGGTTCCAGCGCAAGCACAACATGTCGTCGCCGTCGCCGGTCACGGACGGCGAGCGGGTCTGGGTGCTGACCGGCACCGGCGTCCTGCAGGCCTGGGATTTCGAGGGCAACCAGCTCTGGGCGCGCGAACTCGAGCGGGACTACGGCGCCTTCGGGCTGAACCACGGCTACGGCTCCTCCGCGCTGCTGTGGCGGAACGTGCTCTTCGTGCCGGTACTGCACGGCATGAAGACGGACGATCCGTCCTACCTGCTGGCAATCGACGCCGACTCGGGGGAGACGATCTGGCGGCAGGAGCGGCCCACCAACGCGCGAATGGAGTCGCCGGACGCCTACATCACGCCGGCCCTGGTCGAGAGCGGCGATGGACACGTTCTCGTGTTGAACGGAGGCGACGTCGCTACGGGCCACGACCCCGGCAGCGGCCGCGAGCTCTGGCGGGTGGAGGGCTTCAACCCGAGGGACAGCCCGATGTACCGGGTCGTCGCGTCGCCGGTGGCTGCGGGCGACCTGGTCTTCGTCCCCACCCGCGTCAGTCCGATGAAGGCGCTGCGACTTGGGGACGGCGGCGATCCCGAAATCCTGTGGGAGACGGACCGCGGACCGGACGTGCCGACGCCGGCGACCGACGGGGAGACCCTCTACCTGCTCAGAGACAACGGCTTGCTGTCGCGGCTCGACGCGGCCACCGGGGCGCCGGTCTGGGAGAGCCGGCGGTTGGCCCCGGGCACCTACAGCGCCTCTCTGCTGGTTGCCGACGGCAAGGTCTACGCGACGAACGAGGACGGGGTGACCACGGTCGTCCGCGACGGTCCCGAGTTCGAGATCCTGTCCAGGAACGAGGTTGAGGGCTTCACGCTGTCGTCGCTGGGAGTGGCGCCCGGCAGGCTGTATCTGCGCACCGCGAGCTTCCTCTACTGCATCGCCGAACCGGGCGGCTGAGGGCGGTTGGCCGCCTTCTAGCAGTCCGTGGCAGAAGTCGCGCTGCATTCGAGCGGCCATGCATCCCGCCCGGCATCGTGCTATTCGTGCGCCCGATGACGGGCGCACGGACTGGTTCGCGGGTGGCGCGGAGCGCGCCACCCGGGCAAGCTCCTCTGTCGCCCTTGTTCCCGGGATTGAGGGCGGCCCCGATATGCTCCCCGGTCGCGCCTTGCCGGGCGGGCGCCTGGCCACTCTCGGTGCGACACGGACTTCTGCCGCGGACTGCTAGGATCGCGCGCTCCCGGTTTGCCGGTGCTGGCGTTTTCGCGGTTCGAGAGGAATCCCCGCATGAAGATCCGTTCCCTCGCTTCACTCCCTGTGCTCGTCTTCCTCCTCGCCTGCGGCGGTGGCGGCGACGCTGGCGACGCAGCTTCCGGCGGTCCGCAGTTCCTGAGCATGGGAACCGCGCCGGTCGGCGGCGCTTTCCCGGTCGTCGGCGGGGCGATCGCCGAGGTCCTGAACGAGAACCGCGGCGAGAACGAATGGCGCGTGCAGCCCCGCGGCACGAAGGGCTCGCAGGAGAACATCCGCCGGCTGGTGCGGGGCGAACTGCAGCTCGCGCTCTCCAATTCGGCGATCAGCTACTTCGCGGTTCTCGGCGAGTCCGGTTGGGAGCAGAGCTACGACATCCGCGCCGTGGCCACCCTGGCGCCGAACATCGCGACCTTCGTGACGAAGACGGATTCGGGCGTGACGAGCATGGGCGATCTGGCGGGCCGTCGAGCGATGGTCGGCGTCGCCGGCGCGGGCTTCGAGATGTTCGTCGAGCCCTTGCTGGCCGCCCACGGCGTGACCTACGACGACTTCACCCAGGTGTACGGCACCCAGAGCGGCGCGGTCGACATGCTGGGTGACGGGGCGATCGACGCCGCGTTCCTGGGTGGCGCCGTGCCCACCGGCGCGGTAACCCAGGCGTGCAGCACCTACGACATCCGCTTCGTGCCGTTCGATGAGGAGACGCGGCAGCAACTGGCCGCCGACTATCCCTTCTTCCAGCTCGCGACGATTCCGGCCGACGCCTATTCCGACCTGAGCGAGGACTATCCGGGGCTCAACGTGGGCTCGATGCACCTGATTGCCTCGGCCGACGCGGACGAGGAGCTGGTCTACAGGATCACGAAGACGCTTTGGGACAACCGCCAGTCGGTGGCCGACAAGCATCCCGCCGGGCGCGCGATCAACGAGGCGAACGTGGCGCGCTACACCGGCACCCCCTTCCATCCGGGCGCGGAACGCTTCTACCGCGAGATCGGCGTCTGGCCCGAAGCCGCCGGTTGAGCGCGCCAGACCAGCCGTCCACGCCAGTCGCCGTGCCTTCCGGGAACGCGGGCGTCTCGCCCGCATCCGCCGGCGCCGAGGAATCCAGCTCAGGTCCGGCGGGCCTTGAACGGTTTCGCCGCTTCCTGATCGCGGCGCTCGGCGTCGGTCTGTGCTTCTTCGTCCTGTTCGAGGTCAACTACGGCGTCCTGCTGCCGCAGTCGTCGCTGGCGGTGTTCGTCGGCGGCGGGTTGCTGCTCTGTTTCCTCGCCTTTCCGGTTCACGGGAGGCTTGCCTCGAACCGGTGGCTGCGCGGTCTGGACCTGGTGCTGGGCCTGGCGGCGGCGGGGGCCTGCGCCTACGTCGTCGTGCAGACGGAGCCCGCCTTCGAGCATCTCTGGGCGGGAGGCCGGTCGCTCGGCAACCGGGCCGGAATCGAGACCGGCGGCGACATCGTGCTCGGGCTGATCGGCCTGGTGCTCGTCCTCGAGGCGGCCCGCCGCAGCATCGGCTGGATCGTTCCCGCGCTGGCCCTGGTCTTCGTCGCGCACACGCTCTACTGCTACTACAGCCTGCGCAACGGCTGGCCGATCCTGCCGGACTGGCTCTTCCCGCATGCCGGCCAGAACCCGCGCGACGTGGTCGGCACGACCTTCCTGCAGAGCCTGGGCGTGTTCGGGCCCGCGGCTTCCGTCATGTTCCGCTACGTCTTCCTCTTCGTCGTCTTCGGCGCCTTCCTCGAGATGTCGGGGGCGACCCGGTTCGTCATGCGCTTCGCCGAACGGGTGTTCGGGTCCAGGCCCGGCGGCCCGGCGAAGGTGGCGGTTCTGAGCAGCGGCCTTCTGGGCTCCCTGTCGGGCAGCGCGGTCGCCAACGCGGTGACGACCGGGGCTTTCACGATTCCCATGATGCGCAGCAACGGCTTCAAGCGGCACGTCGCGGCGGCGGTCGAGGCCGCGGCGGCTTCGGGCGGTGCGCTGGTGCCGCCGGTCATGGGCGCCGGCGCCTACATGATGCTCGAGATCGTGGAGCCCCAGGTCACCTTCCTGCAGATCGTCCAGGCCGCTCTGCTCCCCGCGGTCCTCTTCTACCTGTCGATCTTCCTGATCGTCCACTTCTACTCGAGACGCATCGGAACGCCGAAGCGGGACGGGGAGCCGCCGCCGGTCCTCCGTTTCGATGCGGTCGTCTTCATTTCCGCGCTCGGCACCCTGATCCTGCTGCTTCTGCTGCGTTTCTCGCCGTTCCGCGCGGTGACGGGCTCGCTGATCGTGATCCTGATCCTGGCGGTTTTTCGCGAGGAGTTCGAGTTGCCGCGCAGGCTGCGCCAGCTGACGCTCGGCTGTTTCGGCGCGGTGGCGATCCTCCATCAACTCGTGTGGGCGGACACGCCGGCCGACCCGTCGTTCCGGCAGGTCTTCGAGTCCTGGCTTTCCTCGGGGATCGTGGCGATGCTCGGGCTGATGGTCTTCGGCCTGATTCACCGCGCGTGGCGCCCGCACATCCTCGGCGCGCTGACCAAGGCGGCTCGCAACGGGATTCCGCTGGTCGCCGCGAGCGCCTGCGTCGGCACGATCATCGGAATTGTCCAGCAGACCGGGATCGCCGTGGACTTCAGCGCCGCGATCAAGTCGGTCGTGGCGACCAACCTGTTCCTGGCCCTGCTCGGGATCATGGTCACGTCGCTGGTTCTCGGCATGGGCGTGCCGTCCGTCGTCTGCTACCTGCTGATGGCGACGCTGATGGGTTCCCTGCTGTCGGAACTCGGCGTGATTCCGCTCGCCGCGCACCTGTTCATCTTCTACTTCGGGATGATGTCCATGGTCACGCCGCCGGTCGCGCTGGCCGCCTACGCGGCGTCCAGCCTGGCTCAGGCGCCGGTCATGCGCACGGCGCTGGCGGCGTTCCGCTTCGCCCTGGTCGGCTTCACGCTGCCGTACATGTTCGTCTACCGGCCGGCGCTGCTGCTGATGGACGAGGACGGCGGGAGCCTCTTCGCGGCAGGGGCCGCCGGCCTGCCGCCGCTGTTGCTCGCCCTGGGCGCGGCGGTAGTCGGGATCCTGGCTCTGGCCGCCGGGGTCAGCGGCTACCTGCGCGCCGAGTTGAGCAGGCCCCTGCGGGTCCTGATGCTGGTTTCGGCGGCCCTGCTGCTCGTCCCGGACCTGGGCGGGCCGGCGATGGGGATCGCGGTGAACGGCGTGGGAGCGGTCCTGTTCGGCACGCTCGCGGTCCTGAACCGGCCGTCCGCTACGGTCGCTCCAGCGTGAAGCGGTTCGCCTTGAGTTCATAGCGGGGCAGGGAACCGGTCGCCGCGATGCGTACCGGTATCCGGAGGCTGAGGCGCCTCTGGAAGAGATCCTGTAGCCGGAGACGGAGAACTCCGGCCGCGCGGCCGGGCTCCGGCTCGACCTCCAGTTCGACTTCGACCATCTGCCGGCGTTCGCGTACCGTCGCGCGGTACTCGGCGACTCCGCCGACTTCCCGGATCATCGCGTCGATCGAGCTCGGGTAGACGTTCACGCCGCGGACGATGAACATGTCGTCGGCGCGGGCGCGAACACCGCCATCGAGGTAGACGGTCGGCCGGCCGCAGGGACAGCCGGCGGTGCACAGGCGTCCGACGTCGCCGGTGCGGTAGCGGACGACCGGGCTGCCGATCCGGCCCAGGTTGGTCAGCACGAGTTCGCCGAGGGTCGGGTCGGTCTCGCTTGCGCCTGGGCCGAGCGGTTGGAGCGGCTCTCCGGTCGTCCGGTCGAGCCACTCGACGATGAACTCCTCCTCGAAGATGTGGAGATGCTCGCCGACGCCGCAGGGGTGGCCCCAGGCGCCGACCTCCGTCGCGCCGGCGTGGTCGAAGACCCGAGCTCCGAACCCCTCCGCGAGCTGGCGCTTGACGGCCGGTACGCCGGCGCCCGGCTCGCCGCCGTGAATCGTCCGCTCGATCGAGCTGACGGCGAGATCGACGCCCAGCTGGCGCGCGACCTCGAGCAGGCGCAGGCCATAGGTCGGCGTCGCCACCAGAACCGTGGCGCCTTCCTCGCGGATCACGTTGAGGCGCTGCTCGGTGCTCAGGTGACCGCCGGGCATGGCCAGACAGCCGAGTTGCTGCGCTGCCTCGAACGCGGTCCAGAAGCCCACGAAGGGGCCGAAGCCGAAGGCGACGAAGACTCGGTCGTCGGGACCGACGCCGGCGCCCCTGTAGGTTTCAAGCCAGCAATCGAGGAACCACTGCCAGCTGGCCGGGGTGTCGAACCAGCGCAGCGGCTTGCCGGTCGTTCCCGACGTGCGGTGAACGCGCACGTAGCGGTCGAAGGGGAAGGTCAGGTTGCTGCCCCGGGGCGGGTTCGCGTCCTGGTCGGCGGCGAGCTCGGCCTTGGTCGTGAAGGGAAGGTTCTCCAGGTCGTCCAGGGTCGGCGGGGAGTCGAAGCCGGCGGCTTGCCACTTTGCCCGGTAGAACGGGTTGTGAAACTGGACCTGCTCCGCCATGCGGCCGAAGCGGTCCGCCTGTCGCGCCCGCAGTCGCTGGCGCCGGCGCGCCAGGCGGTCTCTCACCGCCGGTCTCTCACTGCCGGTCTCTCGCTGCCGCTCTCTCACTGCCGGTCTCTCGCTGCCGGTCTCTCGCTGCCGCTCACTGCTGCGTCTCGATCGTGGCGAACGGAGCGTTCACGTTCACCTCTCACTGCCGGTCTCTCGCTGCGGCTCACTGCGGCTGTTGCCCGGTCACGACGCGCGACGCCTCGGGGCCAAGGGCCGGCGAAGCGGGAAGGTCGACTTCGTCCCGGAAACTGACCTCGATCCGATATCCCTCCACGTCCTCGCCGAACTGCGACAGGAGGAACGTGCGAACGAAATCGGCCGTCCTGCGCCGCCCGAGTTCGCGCACCAGGGCGATGTTCTCGCCCGCGCGAGACGCCAACTGGTCCGTGATGCGGCGCCGGAGCCGCTCCAGGACCGCCTCCTCGTCGCGCAGGAGCGAATCCGCCTGGACCCGGTACTCGATCGCCGAAGTGTCCACGGCCGGCCGGTTTGCACGCACGCCTGGCGCCAGCACATGGACCGTCGTTCCGTCCAGGGTCAGCGACCACTCGTCCTCGAGGTCCAGGTAGTAGGTGTAGCGGACCGGAACCCGTGCCTCGACCATCACGTCAGGCAGCCTGAGCCGCCCCCACAGCAGGCTTGTCGAGTCCGTGCGCTGGAGCACCTCGATCTGGTCGAGAGAGGCGAATTGCAGGAAGGCGCTGCCCGAGACTTCGGTGGCGTAACTCAGAAAGGAGGTGTGGACGGTGCCCGTGTGGAACGCCTTCGCGATCCGCTCGACGGCAAGGGCGGCGTCGCGCGCGAGCTCGCGGCCGCTCTCCATTACCTCCCTGGGCAGCATGGTCGCTCGGATGACGAAGAAACTGATCACGATCGCCACGACCAACCCGAGGATCAGCGTGACGAACGCGAGCGGCCACAGAATCTGGCTGCGTGTGCGACCGGCGCCCGGTTTCCGCCGGCGTGGCTCGTCGTTCGCCTGATTCATGGGACCAGTCTATGTCCGACCTGCTAGCCTCGCGCCCGTTTTCCCCACAGGAATCGACAGGCACTCAGGACATTGGAGACCGGACCATGGAGTTAGGACTGCTCGCGGGCGCCTTCGGCAGCCAGATGAACATCCCGATCGACCGGATTCGCCGGGCGGAGAGCGCCGGCTTCACCTCGGTATGGACGGCCGAGGCCTACGGATCCGACGCGGTCTCGACGGCGGCGTGGGTTCTCGCCCAGACCTCGAAGATCAAGGTCGGCACGGCGATCATGCAGATGCCGGCGCGCAGTCCCGCGATGACCGCGATGACCGCGATGACCCTGAACCAGCTCTCCGGAGGCCGTTTCCTGGTCGGTCTGGGCCCGTCCGGTCCCCAGGTGATCGAGGGCTGGCACGGCGTCGCGTACGGCCGGCCGCTGACCCGCACGAAGGAGTACGTCGAGATCATGCGCAAGGTCTTCGCGCGGGACGCGCCGGTCACCCACGACGGCTACCACTATCAGTTGCCCTATCGCGGCGACGACGCGACAGGTCTCGGCAAGCCGCTCAGGTGCATCCTGGCGGCGGACACGTCGATCCCGATCTACACGGCGTCGATCAGCCCGAACGGGCTCGCATGCAGCGCCGAGGTTGCGGACGGGGTGTTCCCGATCTGGATGAACCCGGAGCGATTCGACCTGCTCGAGGGCGCCCTCGACCGCGGCTTCGCTGCGGCCGGCAACGGCAAGGGACTGGACGACTTCCGGGTCATGCCGTTCGTCACCGTCGTGATGGGCGACGATGTGGAGCAGTGCCGCACTCCGGTCAAGAGGAGCATGGCCCTCTACATCGGCGGGATGGGCGCGCGCGACAAGAACTTCTACAACGACTACGCCAAGCGCCTCGGCTACCCTGACGAGGCGAAGGCCATCCAGGACAACTTCCTCGGCGGCAAGAAGAGCGAGGCGATCGGCGCCGTTCCGGACGCCCTGGTCGACGACGTCGCCCTGGTCGGTCCGAAGGAGCGGATCGTGGACCGTCTCGCGGCCTGGAGGGAAGCCGGGGCCAAGGGCCAGGTCGCTTCCATGCTGCTCGGCTGCCAGCAGCCGGAGGCGCTCGACGCAATCGCGGAGGCGGTGCTGTAGGGTCTCCGCCTGGTGCCGGCTTCCAGCTGCCGGTCCGCCGTCAGGAATCCGAGCCTCACTTCCTGGGCCTGAACGAGCAACCTTCCACGACGTCGAAGTAGCGGGCGGAGAGTAAGGCGGCGATCCGGAACCGGTCTGGCTGGTCGGCCAGATGGGCGAACCCGGTTTGTGGCCGAATCTCCGGAGCCGGTGCTCCGCGCCGGATGCCGGCCAGAACCCGGGTGGCGCGGTTCCGCGCCACCCGTGAACCAGTCCGTGCGCCCGTCAGCGGGCGCATGGATGGCAGGCTGCTAGGCGCCGTCGGCGCCCAGTCCCGGGCGGACGAGCCGCAAGGGGCCGGTGCGCTCGTACCGGTGCGCGGGCGTGTTCAGCACGGCGGCCAGTTCCGCCGCCTGGAAGGAAGCTTCGACGCGTTCCGGTGGCGGGGCGCCGTAGGCGGTCGTCCGTTGCTTCGGCACGCGGCCCAGCTTGCGGATCAGCGCCTCCATCGCGGACGGCGGCAGTTCCTGGCCGTGCTCGGCGCCGGCGGCGCGGGTGATGCTCTCGTTCATCAGCGTGCCGCCCAGGTCGTTCACCCCGGCCTGGAGGCAGGCCGCGACGCCTTCCGGCCCCATCTTGACCCAGGAGGCCTGGACGTTCTCGAACCAGGGGTGAAGCGCCAGCCGGGCGACGGCGTGCATGAGCACCGCCTCGCGGAAGGTCGGCCCCTTGCGGGCGCGGCCCTTGAGGTAGAGCGGCGCCTCCATGTGGACGAAGGGAAGGGGCACGAACTCGGTGAAGCCGCGGGTGCGCTTCTGCAGGTCGCGCAGGCGGAGCAGGTGGCGGGCCCAGTTACGCGGGCCGTCGACGTGGCCGTACATGATCGTCGCCGTCGTGCGGTAGCCGACCCCGTGGGCGGTCTCCATCACCTCGAGCCACTGGTCCGTGTTCAGCTTGTCGGGGCAGATGATCGCGCGAATCTCGTCGTCGAGGATTTCGGCAGCTGTGCCGGGCAGGGTGCCCAGGCCCGCCTCCTTGAGGAGCATCAGGTAGTCGCCAAGCGGCATGTCGAGGGTCGCGGCGCCCTGCCAGACCTCGAGCGGCGAGAAGGCGTGGACGTGGATTTCGGGCGCCGCCTCCTTCACCGCGCGGCAGATTCCGAGATACGTCTCGCCCGTGTAGTCCGGGTGGATGCCGCCCTGCATGCAGACTTCCGTCGCGCCGCGCTGCCAGGCCTCGACCGTGCGGCGCATGACCTCCTCGAGTTCCAGGTCGTACGGCTTGCCGCGCAGGTTCTCGCTCAGCTTGCCCTTCGAGAAGGCGCAGAACTGGCACTTGAAGTAGCAGACGTTCGTGTAGTTGATGTTCCTGTTGACGACGTAGGTCACCGTGTCGCCGTTGACCTCGCGACGGACCTGATCGGCGGCGGAACAGACGGCGGTGAAGTCGGCGCCGCGGGCGCGGAAGAGGGTGGCGATCTGATCCTCGGTCAGCTCCCCGCCCGAGCGGACCCGGTCGAGGGCCGCCTGAACGGGTGCGGAGAGGCGGTCGGCCAGCCCCTGGTGCAGATCGCGACCCGGGTCATGGACTCCGACTCCGGCGCGCACGCCCAGGGGTTCGCGGTCGTTCTCGCGCGTCGGAGCGATGGGGCTGTTGCCGTTCCCGTTTCGGGCGACCGGCGCCGTGACCGCGTCCAGGACGTCGCGCGGCGGCGGCGTCTGTTCTCCCGGGGACCACTCGTCCGTGCGCGGCAGCCCGGTGGAGTCGATGCGCTGCAGCACCGCGGCACGGACGCCGCCCATGCGGCGGACGGCGCGACTCTGTCCGCGGCCGTCGTCGAGCCAGATCTCGCCGCGTCTGGCCCACTCCGGATAGACCGTCAGACGCTCGACCAGGGTCTTGCCGGCGGCGGCGGTCTCTTCGGCGAGACGTTCGAGGTGGGGCCACGGCGCTTCGGGGTTGACGAAGTCCGGAGTGACCGGCGAGACGCCGCCCCAGTCGTCGATGCCGGCTGCTACGAGTTGCGGCAGAACGCCCGGGCTCAGATTCGGCGGCGCCTGAATGTGCATCCCGGGTCCGAGCAAGAGGCGCGCCGCGGCGATCGTCCACAGCAGGTCCTCGAGGGTCGGCTCGGGCGCGTCCTTCATCCGGGTCCCGGGCTTGGCGCGGAAGTTCTGGACGATGACTTCCTGGATGTGACCGTACTCTTCGTGCAGGCCGCGCATCGCGAGCAGGGCGTCGATCCGTTCCTCGCGCGTCTCGCCGATGCCGATCAGAATGCCGGAGGTGAAGGGCACCCGTGCCTCGCCGGCCAGCCGGAGCGTCTCCATCCTTCGCGAGGGCACCTTGTCGGGGCAGCCGTAGTGCGCCTGGCCCTTCTCGTGCAGCCGCATGGACACGCTCTCCAGCATGATGCCCATCGACGGCGATACGGGGCGCAGACGCTCGATGTCCCCGGCGGTCATCAGGCCCGGGTTCAGGTGGGGCAGGAGCCCGGTCTCGGTAAACACCCGTTCCGCGGCCTCGCGGAGGTAGGAGAGGGTCGACTCGTGGCCGAGTTCCGCCAGGCCCTCGCGGGCCGCCTTGTAGCGCAGCTCGGGCTTGTCCCCGAGGGTGAAGAGAGCCTCCTTGCAACCGGCCGCCGCGGCGAGGCGTGCCTGGCTCAGCACGCTGTCGAGCGGCATGTACGCCGCCTCGCCCTTCCTGGGCGGCTGTGCGAAAACGCAGTAGTGGCAGATGTCCCGGCACAGGTGGGTGAGCGGCAGGAACACCTTGCGCGAGTAGGAGATCAGGTCGCCGTGGCCCCGGTCGCGCAGCTCGCCGGCCATTTCGACCAGCTGGTCGAGGCCGGCGCCCGGCTCGATGCGGGCAAGCGCGTGCGCTTCGTCAGGGGTCGGGCGACGGTCCAGGAACGCGCTGAGCGGAGGTGACATGGCGATGACGGCGGCGGGCGCCGAGCCGATCGGTGCCCGGCGACAATTTCGATCGGACTGGGATGCGACAGGCTCGAAGAGTGCCGAACGGTATCAGTCCCGGTTGCGCGGGATCTCCAGCCGGTCCGGCGCCCCGAGTCCACGCAGGAAGCGGCCTGTTCGGCCCGAACGGTCGAGCCGCAGCAGTTCGGCCAGATCGTCCGGATGGTCCACGTCGAGTCCGAGATTCGCGAGGACCACGCTGGAGTGAGCGGCTCTCGCCCTTTCCGCCTCCCGCAGATGGGCGTGGAAGCTGCCGTCGCCGAAGCGGAACGGGATGCATCCGGGCGGCGAACAGACCAGGGCGTTGGTCCCGGAACGGAAGCGGTCGGGCGCCACGGTCACCGCCGCTCCCGGCGCCTGTCCGCCCATCTGGCGTCTTTGATCCTCGAAGTGCCGGGCGCAGAGTTCCTGCAGGTCCGCCGCGGTCACCAGGGGCAGGTCGATCGGCAAGACGAGCATCGTCGCCTCGCCGCGGCGCCCGAGTTCCCCGGCGGCCGTGCCCAGCGCCCGGTTCAGGCCTCGCCGGGGCTCGGACAGAACCTCGCATCCGGCTGCCCTGAGGTAGCTCGCCGCCACGTCGTCCGCGGTCACGGCAAGCGTGCCCGTGACGTGGGGGGCGCCCGCTATCGCCTCGAGCACGTCGTCGAGCATCGAGCGGGCCAGGGCCTCCCGCTCTCCGGCGCTCAGGATGGGAGACAGCCTCCGCTTGGCCTCGGACCAGGCCTTGACCGGCAGGACCGTCCACAGGCCCTCCGTCGTCACGTGGACGGTTCCGGCGGCGCGGCTTCCACGATGTCGTCGGGCGGGAGGGCGAGCCCGCGGGCGAAGTCCATCGTCTCCCTGGCGAGGCGTTCGCGGTCGGCCAGCGTCTCCATCACCGTGCCGGTCACCAGGGTGGGGAGGCCGAGATTCTCGATTGCCGCCGCCTGCCCGGCATCGACGCGATCGATGACGAAGCCGTCGAGCAGATCCCGTTTCCGGTAGTGCCTGGCGACCCCGATTGCCGTGACCGGCATCCCGAGTTCCGCCATCATCTTGCCCGCGGGGCCCTTGATCGCCGCGCCGCCGACGATGGGTGAGACCGCGACGACGGGAACTCTTGTGCGGCGCAGGGCCCGCTCGACGCCCGGCGCCGCGAGCACGGGATCGACGCTGACGAAGGGGTTCGAGGGGCAGATGACGATCGCCGCCGTCGCGTCGTCCTCGAGGGCGGCGAGGAAGTCCGGCGCCGGGCGGGCGGCATCGACGCCCGCAAAGCGGAAGCCCGTCACCGCCGGGGCGCAGCGGTCGCGGACGAAGTAGTGCTGGAAGCTCAGTTCGCCGTCCGGCGTGCCGACGACGGTGCGCACCGGATCGTCGCTCATCGGCAGCACCCTCGCTTCGACGCCGAGCGCCCGGCACAGCGCGTCCGTCACCCCGGTCAGGCTTTCGCCGGCGCGGAGTCTGCGGGTCCGCTCCACGTGGGTCGCCAGATCCCGGTCGCCGAGCCGAAACCAGGTCTCGCCGCCGAGCCTGGCAAGCGCCTCAAGGAAGGACCACGTTTCGTGCGCCTGACCCCAGCCGGTAACGCGGTTGGAGACGCCGGCCAGGGTGTACATCACCGTGTCGAGGTCGGGGCAGACGCGGAGACCGAGATGATCGAAGTCGTCCGCCGTGTTGCAGACGATCGTCAGGTCCTCCGGCGGCAGAACCCGCGACAGTCCGAGTGCGAGCTTGGCGCCGCCAACGCCGCCGGACAGCGCGAGGCAGCGGCCCGTGCCGAGGCCCGCCGGAACAGATTCCGGTTGCGAGTCGGCACTGCGCGTCCGGGCGCCCTCCGACGGCGACGGGCCGGTGCTCACCGGAACAGATCCTGGTTGCGAGGCCGCAGGAGCGCGCGCGCGTCCTGAGCCGGCCCGAGCTTCTTCAGGCCGCGGACGCGCACCACGGGTGCGCCTTCGTCGCCCTCGCCCTGGACGATTTGGGCGGCGCTTGCGATCTGGTCGGCGATCCCGGTTTCCGATACCTGGAGTTCACGGCCGAACCGGTCGCGGTCCCCGCGCAGGTCCCACAGGGCCGTCATGCCGGCGACGCCGATTGCCAGCCCGACGGTGCCGAGACGCCAGGCCCGTCCGACGCTGTCGTTGATCATCACGCCGATGTCCTCGACCCCGAAACGCGCCGCGAGCGCTTCACGCAGGGCCGCCGCCGAGGCGTCCGGATCCTCCGGCAGGAGCAGGGCGCAGCCGTGGTCGTCGCCGGGACGCAGGTTCGACTGATCGATCCCCGCGTTCGCCAGCACCAGGCCGAGCCGATGCTCGACGATGATGACCCCCGGCACGGTGCGGAGCACTGCGGTGGATTCGCGGAGCACGAGTTCGATCAGCCGCGGATCCTTGTCGCACTCCGCCGCCAGCCGCACGGCTTCCGCACGGGGTTCGACCGTCGCGAGTTCGACGATTCGGCCTTCGGCCTTGGAGACGATCTTCTGGGCGACGACGAGTACATCGCCGGCGCGCAGCTTCAAGCGCGCCCGGTGCATCGCTTCCGTGATCAGGAAGGCCAGGTCGTCGCCGGGTCGGACTTCGGGAAGGCCGGGTACGGACTGGATGCTCAACATGATGCAGACGACGACGCGGCGGCCGGTGAACGCGGAGGAACGGATCGGAAGTTCGGAGGCCGAAGGGTACCCGTCGCCTCGGGTACTGCTCCCCCGCGGCCCACCACGTCTGCACCTCAGGATCGGAAGTTCAAAGGCCGAAGGCTACCCGTCGCCTCGGCACGGGTGCGGCGAGTGCGGCAAGCGAGGCAGTCGTCAGCCGACCGTCTTCAGGGAGTGCGGGTCGCCTGGCCGGTAATCCGGATCCCCGCGCCGGCGATGCCGTACTTGCGGTTCAACTGGATCAGGACGGAGGTCAGCGCCTCGGCGGCGGCGGCGTTGTCGAGCGGCCCGGCGTGCCAGCCGCGCATCCCCAGCGCCTCGATCAGTTCGATGACTTCGGCGCGCGCCGCCGGGTCGTCGCCGGTCACCAGGACGTCGCAATCCACCGCGTCGTCCTCGCGCAGATGGGCGGCGCCGACGTTCTGGAAGGCGGAGACGACGCGCACGTCCGGGCCGACGGCCTGCTGGGCGATCACCGCGGCGCAGCCCTCGTCGGGAAGCTGCACCCGGGCGACCTTCGGCGGGACGAGCGGCACCGTGCAGTCGACCAGGATCTTGCCCTGGAGCGCGTCGCGCACGGCCTCCAGCGTGGCACGCTGGAAGGCGTAAGGCACGGTCAGCACGACGAGGTCGCCTTCCTCGGCGGCGCTCAGGTTGTCCGTGCCGCGGACCGAGGGGGCCAGGCCCTGCGCGCGAAGCTGCTCGTTCACGTCCTCGGCCGAGCCGGCGCCCTTTTCCCGCGAGCGCGAGCCGATGACGATCGAGTAGCCGGCCGCGGCCCAGCGCCGGGCGAGGCCGCCGCCAAGGTCGCCGGTGGCGCCGAGCATGGCGAGAGTGGGCAGTGGCGGACTGGCGGAGTCGTTCTCGGACATCGGCGGCTTCCAGTGGAGTGAGTTGAAGTCGGGGCCTCACAGGCGAAGGCCCCACGGATGTGAGGGCGGGGATCGTATACCGCCCGATTCGGCTCAGCCTGCCTCTGCTTGCGCCGCCGGTGGGGCGTTACCTCGTTGACCGTGCAGCCTTCGGCGCCCGGCGGGGGCGTGCGGCTGCTGCTTGCGCCGCCGGTGGAGCGTTACCGCGTTGACCGTGCGGCCTTCGGCGCCCGGCGGGGGCGTGCGGCTGCTACTTGCGCCGCCGGTGGAGCGTTACCGCGTCGACCGTGCGGCCTTCTGCGTCCGGCGGGGGCGTGCGGCTGCTGCTTGCGCCGCCGGTGGAGCGTTACCGCGTCGACCGTGCGGCGTTCTGCGCCCGGCGGGGGCGTGCGGCTGCTGCTTGCGCCGCCGGTGGAGCGTTACCGCGTCGACCGTGCGGCCTTCTGCGTCCGGCGGGGGCGTGCGGCTGCTACTTGCGCCGCCGGTGGAGCGTTACCGCGTCGACCTCCTGCTTTCGCTCCCACCAGTTCTGGTACAGGTCGAGCGCGAACATCAGCAGCAGGATGAAGATGACGATCCACTGCGGGATGTACGGGGTGGGGGCGCCGTTCACGGTCAGGTGCGCGCTGTGGCCCGCTTCGAGGATCAGCACGAAGCCGATCAGCAGGAGGACGAACAGGCCGAGGATCTCGAACTCGGGGTTGGAGCTGAGGAACCGCGAGATCGGACCGGCGAAGACCAGCATCAGCGCGACCGAGATGAGCACCGAGCCGACCATGACGGCGAAGATGTCCGTCATGCCGACGACGGTCAGGATCGAGTCGACGGAGAAGATCAGGTTCATGCCGACGATCAGGGTGACCACCTCGGCGAAGCGGCTTGCCTTCGCGACCCTCGTGCTCGACCGCCTTCAGCTTGATGCGCAGCTCCTTGATGCCCTTCCAGATCAGGAACAGGCCGCCGATCACGAGCACGAGCGACTTGCCGTCGACGCTGCCGGCCATCCCGACGCCGAGGAACGCCCCGTCGAAGGTCCAGAGTTCGGTCGTCGCGGCCCCGAGCACCAGGCTCAGGATCAGCAGCAGCACGATGCGGAGCGCCATCGCCAGCACCAGGCCGAGCTGGATCGCCTGCTTGCGCCGAGCGTCGGGCAGCTTGTTGGCGATGATCGTGATGATGATCAGGTTGTCGGCGCCGAGCGCAATCTGAATCAGCGTGACCGAGAAAAGCGCCGCCCAGAAGGACGGCTGGCCAAGGAGTTCGATCATCGGCGCGCCCCGTGATTCGCGCGCCGGATGCGGTTACACTGCGCGCCCGTCCTCTTGCAGGCCTTGACCCTTGAACTCCCGCGCCAGGCGGTTCGGGCGCCCCCCGGGTTGCACGGCGAGTCCGTCCTCTTCCAACCCTTGACCATCAGCAGCCGACCCTCCAGGAGACTGTTCTACGCCATGAAGCTACACGAAGCCGCCACCGCCCCCAACTGCCGCCGCGTCCGCATCTTCCTCGCCGAGAAGGGCATTGAGGTTCCCATCGTACCGGTCGACCTGGGCAATGCCGAAAACCGCCAGGAGCCCTTCCGCCAGAAGAACCCGTTGGGCCGCGTTCCCGTGCTCGAGCTCGACGACGGCACGTTCATCGCCGAGTCGGTCGCCATCTGCCGCTACTTCGAGCAGCTGCAGCCGGAACCCGTTCTGATGGGCGGCAGCGACCCCGAAGAGGCGGCCCGCATCGAGATGTGGCAGCGGCGCATGGAGATGGAAATCGCCCTGCCGATCATGCAGGTCTTCCGCAACACCCACCCGTACTTCGCCAAGCTCATCGAGCAGTACCCGGACTACGGAGAAGGTCAGCGCAGCCACGCGACGAAGCGCCTGGCCTGGCTCGACCGGGAACTTGCGGACCGTGAGTTCGTCGCCGGCGACGAGTACTCGATCGCCGACATCACCGCCCAGATCGGGATCGACTTCGGCCGGGTGACCAGGTTCAAGGTCACCGAGGAGACGCCGAACCTGCTGCGTTGGCACCAGGCCGTGTCGGCGCGGCCGAGCGCGAAGGCGTAGGACCGGCCGTTCGCTGCCGAGCCGGTTGACGGTGGTTGGGCCGGGCTTCAGGCTGACCTCGTGACAACTCCTGAGGAGTGCGGGGAGCGGCCCGGAAATCGCCGACGAAGTCCGGTTGTTCAGGCGCGAGCCTCGGCGCACGCCGACGGGTTTCACATCGGTCCTGAACCTTGTTCCATGACCTGCTGCGATCCTTGCCGAGCGTTGTTCTCGCCTGGAGCGGACTCTCAGGCCTCGTGCCACCCGACCGCCTGCCGGTTCAACTCATCGCGGAACTGAGGCGCCGCGATCGCGATCAAGCGCCGGGCCCGCTCGACGATGTCCAGCCCGCGGACTTCGGCGACACCGTACTCGGTAACGAATGTGTCGGCGTCGGTCCGCAGCGCGGTAGCCGCGTGCTCGGCCGGCAGCGCCGGGACGATCCGGGAGAAGCGGCCTCCGCCGGCGGTTGCCTCGAAGGCGACGATCGAGCGTCCGCCGGCCGACATCCGGGCGCCGCGCATGAAGTCGACGGCGCCGCCCGTGCCGCTGATCTGACGGCCCCGCACGATCTCCGAGTTGACCTGGCCGAAGAGGTCCACTTCGACCGCGGAGTTCAGCGCGACGAAGTTGTCCAGCTTCGCGATGACCCGCACATCATGGGTGTAGTCGACGGTGCGCAGGTCGATCAGATCGCAGCGGCTCGCCCAGTCGTAGAGGGCGGGTGAGCCGAGGACCATGGCCGCGACCAGACGCCCCCTGTCGATCGTCTTGCAGGCGCCGGTGACAGCGCCTGCTTCCACGAGATCCATCACGCCATCGGACAGGAGGCCGGAGTGAAAGCCGAGGTCGCGGTGATCGTGCAGCGCCGCCAGCACCGCGCCCGGGATCGCTCCGACACCGGTTTCGATGCAGTCGCCATCGCGGACGAGGCCGGCAACCAGGACGCCGATGCGCTCAGCCACCGGACCGGGCCGGCTGGCAAGCGTGGGCGGCTCGACCTCTGTTTGCACGACGTACTCGAACCGGTCGGCAGGGACGGTCGGCGCGCCCGGCAGCCGGGGCAGCGCGCGGTTCCATTCGGCGACGAAGGGGACCTCGCGACGTTCGAGCAGGGCCGGCAGGAAGCCGGCGCCGATGCCGAGGGAACAGTTCCCGTTCCCGTCCGGCGGCGTGAACTGCGCGATCGCCAGATCGAAGGGCGACGCGACGAGATCGTCCCAGACGTGCCGGTACTGCATCGGCACGAAACGGACAAAGCCGGCCTCGAAGCCGGCGCGCATCTCGGGCGTGACGAAGAAGCTCCGCACCGTCGAGCCAGCCCAGGGTGCGAGCGTCGGCGAGGCGATGCCGGGGATGCGGGTGACCGTGAACTCCACGCCGGCGGTCGCCTCCGGCTGAGCGTGCAGCGCGGCGGCAATGCCGCGAGGTTCGTTGCAGCCGCCCAGAACGGCCACCTTCATGCCGGGGCGGAGCAGCGCGCCGACCTGTTCGGGAGCGAGTTTCTCCATCGCGGCCCGTAGCGTAGCCGGAACGACGGGCGCCCTCGGAGGCTGGGCCTCGCGGCCGAGTAGGGCCGGCACGAACTCCGCGCCCTAAGCCCAGTGAACACCGGCCGGTGTTGTCCGGCGGCGTGAACCGGGCGATCGCCAGGTCGAGTGGCTGCGGCTTCATTCACGCCGGGAAGAGCTCCAAGACCTGGCCCACTTCAGAAACCTGAGCGTCCAAACGCTCAGGGCTCGATTCGCTTTGCGCCGACGACTCACGCGTCGATCGACGGGATCCGGCGATTCGATCGGAAATGCGCCCGCTTCGGCCTCCTGTTCGCTCCTCGACGTTTCAGCAACGGCGACGGCTTCGTCGGTTGCTCCCGCGGGGAGAATCTCCTCGCGCAGCCGAATCGGCGTCATCGTGTGCGTCTCAACGATCACAAGGAATGTCGTCTCCGCGGGCATGGGCTGGGCCACCGCCCTGTAGTCACGGAAAGCGAGAAGCGGTAGCCGTGCAAGGCGTCTGCCGTCCTCCAGGTTTGCGGGATAGCTTCGGGTGTCCCCCGGGTCGAAACCAGCGCGAACGCCCGACACTCTTCGAGGCAGCAGCACCACAAGCGCCTCCTGGTTCTCCGCCGCCGTGATGAAGTCCTCGCGCGTCAGTTCGATTGGCTTGGCGCCCCATCTGCCGATATCACCCCGGACCGCTTCGAGCCGCCACCAGATACGCGGCGGTCGAACGACGACTATCGCCGCGCCCGAGTTCGTCGCAACCGGGAGATCGACTTGCTTGTCGTCCGGCGCTGGCGTGCTTGTCCTTGAGTTGAAGACCCAATCCGGGCCGGTCGTGCAGGCTGCGGAGGCTCTAAGCCGAACGACCACCGGGCGGTGGCCCCGCTCGCCCGGTACAAGAAGAGTGCCCTCCGTGTAGGGCTCGCCGGCGACCTCGATCTCTCGAAGCCCCCGCAACAGGCGGAACCGGCCGCTGTCGCGCAGGCCCCATTCGTCGTACACCCGAAGGACGAACGAGCCCTCGCGGTCACCCAGCACCTCCCACAGCTCCGTCGTGCGCGGATCGAACGTCTCGCCCTGCCAGCCGTTGCCATCCGCCATGCCGACCCAGGCCGCTCGAACCTCAGGGGCCAGATTCAAACCCGGTGTCTCGCCGAAGAGTCCACCGTCCCTGGCGTCATCGAAGACCCGGTCACCGCCCAGCGTGAAGCCGGGACCGACGGAAGGGAGCGGGCACTCCTCGAAGCCTTGCTGTTCATCGGCCGGCCCGTGAGCGTCAAAGTGGAAGTAGTGCGCCAGGAAGCCGTCGCCACAGGGATCAGGCGCGACCGGTACGTGTCCCGTTCGCCGCCAGCCTTCGGGCGCCACGACGAGATAGTGACCTCGCCCCGTCGCTCGGACGCGACGCCCCGGCCCCTCCCAGTTGACGGGCAACTTGAAGATGAGCGGCGTTCCGGAGAAGAGCTCGATGCTGTGCGCCCGGGCGTCGGCGGTCAAGACGTGTAATCTGCCGGCGCAGGACGGTATCTCCCAGTCCTTTTCAAACCGCTCCAGAGGATCGTCGTCGAAGAGAACCTCGTCCACCTCCACGTCCTCAGGCGCCGACAACGCCAGAGTCCAGGGCGGTTCGTCCAAGGTCTGCCGGCAGATGAGTTCCGGGGCCCGGACAACCGGGGGCAGTGGGTCAACGGTCGGGCCGGTTCCCAGGAGCTCCTCCATCATCAGTCCGAGTTCGCTCTCCGACGCGGCCGGAGGCCACAGGGCCGAGCGGGCGAGTTCCCCCTTTTTTCGGAGCAACTCGTCGAGTAGGTGGTCGAACGATCGTTCGGGCTCCGTCGGGTGAATCGCCATCGGCAGATGCACGGTCACGTCCCGGGTCTGCCCGATTCGGTAGATCCGGTCGTTGCACTGCTCTTCGACGGCGGGGTTCCACCACCGGGTGAGGTGAATGACATGGGTTGCCGCCGTGAGAGTGAGGCCGAAGCCCGCGGCTCGGGGCGAGAGGATGAAGACGTCGAACTCGCGGCTGTCGGGCGCATGCTTCTGGAAGCGGCGGATCTGTTCGTGCCGCCGGGGCACGGGAGTCGAACCGTTGATGATCGGGACTTCGCCAAGGGCGTAGCGGGAGCGCAGCCACTGGGCGACAAACGCCTGCATGTCGAGGTCATCGATAAACAGCAGCACCCGTTCGCCCTTTTCGTGGAGGTCGTCGAGTAGCGCACTGAGCCTGGCCAGCCGGGCGGAGGCTTCGATGTAGGCGTCTGTTGTGCCACCTGCGGTCTTTGGGTCGTCGGGGTGCAGAGAGACCGCGCGCAGCCGGTGAATCGTCCTGAAGGCCGCGCCTCTCTCGCCGGTCCGGAGCAGATTCCCGGCCTCGTTGTAGGCCGTTGCCTGCCGCGGCGGCATCGTTTCGCGGTAACGAGTGTGGGACTTCCTCGGCAGGCCGGCTAGCACGCTTTCCTTCAGACGCCTCATCGCGAGCGGTGGCGCCTCGCCGTCCCCGGCGATGGGCTGCGGTTCGAAGAGTCGGCCGTGGAGCTCGTCCAGGCTTTCCTTCGAGGGTTCGCCGTAGCGCGCTTCGAAGTCGCGCAGCGAACCCAGACGGCCGGGGGCGAGGACTTCCATCACCGCCCACACGTCCGTCGTCCGGTTCTCGATCGGCGTTCCGGTCAGCCCGATACGGAAGTCCGCCTGGACCGAGCGCGCCGCCCGGGCGCGGGCCGTTGCCGGGTTCTTCACCATCTGGATCTCGTCGAACACGACGGTCGAGAAGTAGAGCTGACGAAAGCTCTCCTGGTAGTTCGTCAGGGTCTGATAGGTCGTAAGCAACCACTGCAGGTGGCCGCGGTCTCTCTCGACCGCTGTGCGGACGGGCTTGAAGTGAAGTCGGCTGCGACCGTCCCCCGTATCTGCGCCGTGGAGGCCGGGTTTTCGGTACAGATTGAGGAAGGAGCCGTAGATTCGATGGGCCGCGAACAATCCGGTGGCCCCGAGGTGCTGAACGACCTCGGTCTCCCAGTTGCGAAGCAGCCCGGTGGGCGCCACGACGAGGATCGGCGCCCGGCAACCCAGGTCCGCCGATCCTTCGCCGGCCGAATCGGCTTCGTCCTGCAGCCAAGCGAGGAATGCCAACGTCTCCAGCGTCTTGCCGAGTCCCTGATCGTCCGCGTTCAGCACGCCTGGTTGGCCCGTTGCCCAGGACGCGACGAGCCACTCGAAGCAGGCGATCTGGTGCGGGTACGGCTTGGTCTCGACCCGCGCCGGCCAGGGAGTCTCTTCCACGAGTTTTCTTCGCGGTTCGAGTAGCGGCAGAGCGTCGGCATCGTCGAGTTCGTTTCTGCGGGCGGGCGGCGGTCCCGAACGAGGTTGGTCGATGTCGCCGGGAGACTCGAGTTCGGGCGCCCGCTGCGTATCGCCCTGTCCCGCAGTCTCTTCGGGCCGGGGGTCGTCCGAACCATCGAGTAGGTCCTTCGCATGCGGTCGCTCCCAGACTCCCGCTTCCACGGCGCACCTGGCGTAGTGAGCGGTCTCGATGAACACTCGCGACGTCCGGTCCTCGATCGCCTCACCGAGGTCGATCGCGTCGGCATCCGGGTTCTCCCGCTCCACCCTTTCGGCCAGCCGCTCCGCGATCGCTGCGCCCGGATTCGCAGCGAAACCCCGTCGATCTTTGGGCGGCGCCTGCTGCTTCTCACGGACAACCTCGAGGGCGGCGAGCAGGTCCTCGTCCACGAGGACGTAGGTATTGGCGCCGAGCAGGTAGCTCCGCTTGGCCGTCGAGAAGGCGGAGAAGCCGGTGCGCGGGTCGCCCTGAAAACGTCTCAGCATGTCCTTCGGCAGAACGCTCTCCGGATCGTCTATCTCCCTGGCGTCTTCGGTTGCTCCTTCCCTTGCCTCTGCGCTTAGCGGAATGGGATCGAACTCGACGCCGTCGACGCCCTGTCGAATGTCGAGGGTCAAGGCCCCGACAGTGAAGATCCGGATACCCCGGAGGAAGGGCGTCATCTCGACTGAGCTATCGGTTGCCGGGTCGTCGAACAGGCGGCGGAACCGGGCCAACTCGCTCCAGTGGCCGGAGATGTCGGTCGAAGCGGCATCGAAGTTGTCAGCGAGTTCGACTGCGGAGAAAAGGGGATCGGGGATCAGGAAGTCGCCGTGTTCGCTGTTGAGGAAGGCGCCGAGCCGGCGTGTCGTGACCGGCAGCCCGCCTCGCTGCCACTCGGTCCGGAGCGCGAAATTCGCGCTGCCGATCACGCCCCTGACGTCAAGCTTGAGCGAGAAGGGTGGGCGCTCGGGGAGGTTCAGGGCGCTTGCCTGCGTGGGGGTGAGAGCGGCGACTGCGGCGTGCGAGGCGGAAATCTCTCTATCCCGGACCGCAACCGCGCCGGGATGCTCGTCTCCGAATCTGCGAAGCGCAGCCAGCGCGGAACAACGCGCGAGATCGCCGCCGACCCAGGCGTCGACCGACAAGCCGGAATCGGTCGGCTGTCGCCGGCCGGGTTGGCGCTGTGATCGGGTCCGGGAGCGGATGGCTCGGAAGAGCACGCGGTGGGGCTGCACCTCGTGTTCGATGGCCGTCATCCGTCAAGCGCCGCGCGAACTCGCTGTTCCCAGGCCGAGTGGTGGACGAAGGCGCTGGCGCGGCCGGTCCGCCCGTGGTCACGAACATTGTCGCAATCGTAGGTGTCCTCGTATAGCGAGACACTCCGGCGGTCGCCGCGACCATAAATGTGAGTCTTGAAGCTGTGCGAACCCTCGACGACAACGCGATCGCGGTCGATCCTCATTACCAGAAGACACTTGTCCCTGTCCCCGGAGTTCCGGGATTCGTTTCTGCCGTAGGCGAGCGGCACGTCCTGGTTCTCTCTGAGCCTTCTCGCCACCTCCTCACCGCGAGGACTCAACGCGAACCACGCCTCGTGGATGCGGCTCGCTCGGTACAACTCCGTCCAGAGACCTCTGCGATCCGCCCACATGTGGGACGTGACGGCCTTGGAGATGATCTCGAAGAAGACCTCGATCGTCTCGCCGGCCAGCCAACGCATCATGACTGCTCGGGCATCGGGTTTGGAGCGGGACCAGGCGCCGGTGCGAATGATCCTGGGATCGCCGAATCCGCGAATCAGCGCGGTCTCCAGCCTCTTGCGGAGTTCCGGGCCGGGTTCGGAGCGTTCCCAGGGAGCGAGCAGGGCATTGATCCCGAGTTCGGCCCCTGCTTCCATCGGGCGAGCATTGGACGGCGCGATCCAGTAAAGCAGGCGAGAGCTTTCTTCCTGGTGGCGTCGGAGTTGCGTTGCCCCATGCTGGCGAACGAACCGTTCGTGCACCTGCGCCATCAATCCCTCGCCGTGGGGCGCTTCGATGCCGATGTCCTTGATGAACTCGAAGGGACTCGAATGGACGGCCATCCGGGCGGCGAGGTTCTCGACTGCGGACCTGGGCTTCAGGATGCCGAGATCCACTGCCCTTTGAATCGGCAGCGACGTGTGCCGAACACAGGCATCGAGTCGGCGAGCCAGTTGTTGCGTGAGCGAGGAGTGTCTATTGAAGGTCGACAGGTAGAGCCGCCACATCGTGCGCAGGAAGCGAGGCTTGGCCTGCTCGTCGACCTGTGCGAGCAGGAACGGAACGAGCGGTCGGTACTCGGGCTGCTGGTGCAGGGCATCGCTTGAGCGGCTGGGTGTGAGGTTCCACCGGCCAGAGCGACCCCGCTGCCGGCTCTGGCCAGGCTGGAGCAGCGCCCGGGCAGCCCTCTGCAGATCGGCCCAAGTGTAGTCGCGCCAGTCGTCCGACCGTCGTCGCCGGTCGAGCTCGCGGACCAGTTGTTCACGGTCTTCCTCCCTCACGTCGGGATCGATGTCGGGATACGCCTGGTCGACTTTCCGGGCCGCGCGCCGGAGGGCGACCGGCTCGCCAATCCGCCGTGCCGGCTGCCGCCCGCTCCGGTTCTGTCCCGGGCGATCCGGCTCGAGCAGGGAAGAGAGCCGACTCTCGCTCTCCAGGTCGAAGCGGTTGCCTCTCATCGCCGAGGCGCCGTCAACGATCTGCCACGGGCGGCAGACCTTTCCGCTGCGCCGTGAGGCGCGCTCGGATCCGCTCGATCTGAGCCAGATTCTGCGGCGTCTGAAGGATGAAACGGATGTCCACCCTGCGGTTCGCGGCCCTTCCGGTGTCCGTCGGTCGGTCGTCGATCGGCCGCATCGAACCGTAGCCGGCGAATGACAGCACAGGCTCGCCTCGGATGTTCCTGTAGTCCATCAGTTCGGGGCGATAGCCGTTAGTCATCGCCCGCAGGGTCTCCGCCCCGCGCCGCGCCGAGAGGTCCAGATTGTCCTTCATGCTCTCGCGCTCCTGGAGGGCCAGCAGGAGTGGCAGATCGTCGGTGTGGCCTTCGATCTGAATCGTCTCGATCGCGGCAAGCACGTCCTCGCAGTCCTGCGGCATCGCCGCGGCTGGGCCGATCGTGTAGCAGGGCAGGGTGTCGAGCAGTGCATCGCCGAGGGCGCGGGCCACTCGTTCGGGCATGCTGCCCTTGGGGATTCTCCACTGCCCGGGCCGAAAGAGCTCGTCGCTGCGGAAGCGGATGATGCCGTCCGCGGCGACAACGCTGATACGAAGGCCGGGGAGGTTCGCTCGAAGCCGCTCCGCGATGAACTCCAGGATCTGGAGCCGCGTTGCGGCTGCGCTCTCAAGGTAGGCCGCCAGCGGTTCCGGCTCGGCATCCGGTTCTTCCTCGTCGGGTCGGAACTCCGAAGCGAAGAAAGCCAGCAGGATGAGGAGGACGAACAGGAAGGAGACAGTGAGATCCGTGACCGTGACGAACGCGGAATCCTGCCGCTCCTCGCCTCGCCGTCGAGCCCGCGACCCGATCGCCATTCGCTCTCAGTACCTTCCGTTTCGCGGTGTGAAGGGCTCCGCTTGCTCGATGACCTCTTGCAGCTTTCCGAGCGACCGGGCGAACTCCTGGTTCAACTCCTCCTCGAAGCGGCGGAACTCAGCCAAACTGGCTCTCGCGTCCGCTTCGAGCTTCTTCCACGCTTCGCCCAGACGATGGTCGAGACCGCCGAACCGCTCGACCAGATCTTGGAACTTCCGGGTCACCTGTTCAAGTGATCTCCGGGTTTCCTCCGCGGCGGCCTGAGAGTTCCGGACCGCGTCTGCCGTCGATCTCAACGTGGCAACAGTCTGCTGGGTGATCAGGCGAACGCCCGACTCCATTGCTTCCGCCGTGGTCGAGACCTTCTGTTCCATGGAACGGTTCGCCTCGACCAGATCCGACACCGCGCCGCGAACAGGGAGGGCGGCCTGCGTCAGTTCCGTACTCGCGGAGCTCAGTCCGGCCGTCGCCCGGGTGATCGTGCGTGTGCCGCTATCGAGGGATTCGGCATAGCGGTCGACGGTTCCGACGGACGACGTGATCCGGGTCTGCAACTCGCCGATCGCGGCGGCAAGGTCCTTCAACTGGTCGAGCAGGTCGCTGCCAATGGCGGAAGAGGCCTCGCCTACGCGGTCGCGAACATCGCCGGCCATCCCTTTCATCGCCTGGGAAACCGCTTCCGCGGATGCTCCCAGGCCCTCGACAGCACGTAGGCTTGCTTCCTCGATCGTCCGGCTCCCCGCGGCGAACGCCGACTTCGACGCCTCGTCAGCTCGGGTCGCCAGCTTGTCCACCGCCGCGGTCATTGCCGTGGCTGCGTGGTCGATGCCGTCCGCGCCGGCCTGAGTGCTCTTGCGGATCTCTTGAAGAGCATCCTCCATCGTGGCGCGCATTCCCTGCGCGCCGTCCTGCAGGTTCTCGCTTGCCGCGTGCGTTGAACCGGCCACTGCCGCGGCCATCGCCGTGGCTGCTTTGTCGATGCCATCCGCACCGGCCTGGGTGCTCTTGCGAATCTCCTGGAGCGCTTCTTCCATCGTCGCGCGCATCCCTTGCGCGCCGTCCTGCAGGTTCTCCCTTGCAGCTTCCGTCGAATCGGCCATGGCAGTTCTGAGGGAGAGGATTTCGCCGGCGAGCGCGCCGACTGCATGGTCCATCTGTCCGCCCATGGATACGGCCGAGTCGTCCAGCCGGGAGGCGACGTCGTTCAAGGTCTGGCCCACCCTGTCCATCGTCTCGCTGATGGCGCGAGCCGAGTCCTGGACACCGCCGCTCATCGTTTTCGACACGCCTGCGACCAGTGAATCGAGGCCTTTCCCTGCGCCTTCCTCGAACTTGGCCAGCGCAGGCCCCATCGCTTCCCGAATTGAGTCCCGCATCGCCTGGGGGATTTCCTCCCGCAAGGGCCGCGCCACCTGGGCGACGAGTTCCGTGCTAAAGGTCTGGAGGTGCGTCCCCTGCTCCTCGAGTACCTCGAGTACCTTCTCAAGCAGAAAGCTGTCGGCGCTCCGGTACTCGAATCCCCGCTCGATGTCGGCGCACAGGCCGTGCAGCGCTTCGTCGATCTTCCCCTCGCGCGTCCGGAACCAAAGTCCGAAAACGATGGAGCAGAAGAGGCCGGTGAGGGACATGATGAACTTTGCGCCGGCGACCTGGAGCAGGTTCCGGAGCCCTTCGCTCACGGTGTCCACCCCTGTTTCCTGGAGGATTCCGCGTGTCTGGTCGAGCGCCGCGACCAAGCCAAGGAATGTGAGCAGGAGCCCAACGGAGACGAACAGCGCAGGGAGCTGAGCGAAGAAACGATGCTCCATGTGGAGCAGTTCGCGGTCGAAGAACTCCCTCGGTCTGACCGTGTTGAACAGGCCCTTCTGGCGATTGACGGTCTCGGCGAACTCGCGCCAGGCCTCCCCGAGCCGGTGACGTGCCGTTTGCCTCGTGACGCTCTCCCACTTCTTGAAGGACTGGCTGATCTCGATGAACCGGGAGTCGTCGAAAGCAGTGTGGGTGTCGCCGATCACGGATCTGCTCTCGGCAATGGTCCTGAGCAGGCCTCGGGCGCGCCACGAATAGCTGATCAGCGCTGCAAACAGGCCGGCCATGAGCGCGAGCGAGACCCACCCGGGAGCTGCCTCGTGACGCAGCAGGCCGGCCAGCTCAAGAATCCAGTCGGCAAAAGCCTCCCCGAGGTTCAGACGCACGAGAGGTTCAGCTTCGGGCCGGTCGGCCACGCTGGGAGGGGCATCGTGTTCATCGGCGCGGTAGCGAGAGGAAGCGACGCAGGTTAGCACCGCACAAGGCACTCCGGCGGCGTTGGGCAGGCGCGCCTCCGCGAGACGAGGGGCTGGAGTCCTTGGACAGTTCGGTTCCTGGCGCTCGTGGTGGTCGGATGGCATCATCGCATGTAACCTGACCGACACGAGGATGAAGCAATCCGCGGATTCAGAGGGTGCATCCGCATCTCTTGAGGCTCTGCCGGTCGACGAGGAGCCGGTTGCGGCTGCCTGGGTCGCGGAGAATCCGAGGGCCCTGAGGTCGCTCTACCGGCTTGCGCAAGGAGTCGAGCGGGCGGGCGAGGCTCTGACGAGCGCCCGTCAGTCGGTGGGCCGCCTGAGTGCGGAGATCGAGGATGACCGTGAAGCGCGCTCGGCGATTGAACGCGAGCTCGGCCGCCTGGGGGAACGTCGTTCGGCATTGATCGTCAAGCTGGGGCTTGAAGCCTCCGACCTCGATCGGCTGGTCGCCCTGGTCAAGTCGATCCGCCAACGGTTCCGGTGCGTTGAAGGCGGTATCCACCCGCTTCAGGTGGCGCCGGAGTGCCACTGCAACGACGAACTCCGGGCGCTGGAGGTGCGCCACTGCGTGTCGCGGGTCGAGTTGCGGGAGATGTTGGCAAAGGTGGAGCGTGGCGTGGCGGTTCGCGAGCCGGCGAGACATCGATTCATCGTGTCCAACCTGCGGCTGGTCGGCTCGATCGCGAGTAAGCACAGGAACCGGGGCCTGCAGCTCCCGGACCTGATCCAGGAGGGGAACATCGGCCTGGTGACAGCGGTCGAGAAGTTCGAGTACCACCGCGGCCACAAGTTCTCGACCTACGCCACGTGGTGGATCCGTCAGGCCGTGACGCGGGCGATCGCCAACCAGTCACGGACGATCCGTGTTCCGGTTCACATGGTCGAGAACATCAACAAGGTGACCCGCACCTCGCGGTCGCTGGTCCAGGAGCTCGGCCGCGACCCGACGGCCAAGGAGATCGCCGAGCACATGGGTCTTGCCGCCGCCAGGGTGCGCGAGATCATGGAGATCGGCCAGGAGCCGGTGTCGCTCGATGCGCTGGCCGGAGCAGAGGACTTGTATCTCGGCGACTTCATCGTGGACAGAAACTCGCCGTCGCCGATCGACGAGGTCATCTCGGCTGACCTGCGCGAGAAGGTCGGTAACCTGCTGCGGCCCCTGTCACCGCGTGAGGAGACGGTGCTTCGGATGCGTTTCGGCCTCGACGAGGGTGAGGAGCACACGCTGGAGGAGGTCGGCAAGCGGTTCCACATCACCCGCGAGCGCATCCGCCAGATTCAGGCCAAGGCACTTCGCAAGCTCAGGCGCCCGGACCTCGTCCGTGGCCTGTCGCCCCTCCTTGACGGGAGTACCGATCCCTGGACTTTTCCGAAGAGGCGGATTCCACCCGATCCGGAGGCGCCCCGGGTCGGCGCCGCACTGCCTCACTCCCGCAGGAGACTGGCCCGGCACGGCACGTCAGGCCAGAGGACGGACGACGCCTGCGTGCCGGGTGAGGACGCCGACCCGGAACGGGGTCTCAACCCGGCGGCTCTGTACCAGGCAGAGGTACGCAGGGAACCGTTGCTCGACCAGGAAGACGAAGTCGAGCTCGGGCGGGCAATGGAGGAGGGCAAGTGGTTGATTCTCCAGGCAATCGCCACCCACCCCGATCTGACGACGTGGCTCCTGGCATTGACCGAACTCGCGGATCGCAAGCCCCCGCAGCCGTTGCAGTCGATCCGCCCGATGACGGGCGGACCGACTGCTTCGCGTGTGGCGCGTTCCGCGCCACCCGGGTTCTCGACGTTGGTGGAGGTCGACGACCCGGTTACGCGGCTCGACGGGAACGGCCGCAAGCGCGCGGCCAAGCGGGCCGGCGTGTTGGAGAAGATGAGGGCGCTGGAAGGTGATCTGGAGCGCACCCGCAGCAGGATCAAGCGCTTGAGGGAGCGGGTCGAGCGGAAGACGGACGACCTGACGCGAGCCAGGAGACGCGTGGAGCGCCTGGAGAAGGAAGTGGCGGAGGCGAAAGCCCGGCGCCGGTCGTTCCTGAACGGGACGCCGTCGCCGCCGGAGGCGGGAATGCCGACTCTCCGGTTCGCTGAGTCCGACTGGTCCCGACTGCTCGACCTTCTGGAGGGTCTTTCGGCCATGTCTCTGCGCGAAGCCTCGTTCAGAACCGTCTGCAACCGGATCAGGACGAGTGAGCTGCGGCTTGTCGGACAGGCGGCGGGGACCGGGCCAAACGCGGATCCACCTCCAGTCGCGCCCCGTCCGTACGCTCCGGAGACGCCTCCGCCGGAGGAGCCAGCGGCGCGTCGTCCGGTAGCCGAGATCGGTGGCCGGAGGGACGGACTCCCGGTCCGATCCGGGGTCGGACCGCTGCCGGAGACAAGGGTTCGCCCTTCTCTGCGGCCGGAGCTCATCTGCAGGGAGCGTGACGACGGCTGGGGTTTCGCCCTGGCGCTGTCGGCCCCGGACGGCCTGGACGTTCAGGAGGTCCTCTTCGATGACGAGGAACTCGATCTGCGAGATGGCGTCTTCGCGATTCCGTCCTGCAGTGGCTCCCTCAAGGTGCGCACGGCTGGCGGCGGAGGGTTCGACGTGCATCTGTTCGAGGGCAGCAAACCTCTCATCTTCCGGACCGCAGCCGATTGGAGCGGCGTGGGGCGGCGGGTGCGCGGCGTGCGTCCGGGCAGTTTCCTGGTGGTCGCCCCCGAGGACTGGGATCGGCTGGGCGTCCCGCCGGTGGAGCCGTCGCCTTGTGGAGATGGCTTCCTGGTCCACTACTTCCGAGTCGAGAAGGGCGACAGGACCGACGGGGACGTGGGGTTCGCGGGATACCCGCTCGACCCGGTCGGCGCGGCGTTCGAGCTCTCCGGCGTACGGGTCTTCGACGACTCCCGGCAGGGCGACCTGTTTCGCACGATCCCCAACCTCTCCTGCGGTTCGACCGTTCGGGAGGTCCGCGTGGGTTCCGAAGGGGAGTCCGGTTGGCTCGGCGAGACCTTCGACCCGGCCGAGAAGTCCCTGCCGGACGTTCTGGCCGGTCGCCAGGGCCGCTTCTACATCCGGGCCTACGACGACGACGGCTTGTGCGACAGCGGCCAATTCCGTCTCCTTGAGGAACTCCGCGAGATCAGGATCAACGAAGAGAGCTACACCCGCTCCACCGCCCTGCTTCCGGAGGCGACCGGGCATCGGGAGGCCAGCGTGCAATTGATAGCCGACAGCCGGGGTCGAGGAGGCCGGCGAGTGCCCGAAACGCCAGGTCGAAAGCGAGGCGGTACCGTCTGGAGTCCTCGCCGTACGAGGCCGGACCCGGATGGCGAGCGGGCCGTGTACCGGATCCCCACGCCCTCAGGCGTCGTGCGAATCGTTGTTCGCCCTCCGCGAGTGTGGTGGCGGATGCGCGGAGGTACCGGCGAACCAGGGGCCTGGCAGGCGGTCCGGTTCGAGTGCAAGCGGCAGGACTTCCAGTGCTTCAGCGAGGAGGGCCGGCGCCTGGAGCTTCGTTTGCCTCAAGCGGTAGGGAGAGTCCGAGTCGGCTTCGACTCGGTGACCCGAAGGAAGTACCCCGCAACCTTGGTTGAAGAGTGGCGGGTGGTGAGCGTGCCCCTTCGGGACTTCCGGGACTACGTCGCCGTGGCCCGGCCAGCGGCGAAGGAGCGAGCGCTGCTGGTGAGCTTCGGGAACCATGCGGTCAAGCCGTTGCGCGTCTGGGATGTGCCGCCGCCGAAGGCCTGGATGCAACCACGGCCCCGGGTCTGGAGACAGGTCGGCTACAGCCCGGACGAACTGGAACAGGCGGGATTGACTCGCGTCGAAATCCGGCGGTCGAGGATCTCCGTGGATGAGGAGCGGACTGCCGTGGACCAAGACAACGTCGATCGGCTGAGAGGGTGGCTCGATGCCCAGCGCGCCTGAAATCAGAGAGTGGCCCGAGCGGATCCGGCGCCGCTACGAGGCCTATCTCAAGACCTCGTTCTTCTTCCGGGATCCGGCGCTCAGAGCCTCCTTCCAGCAGGCGCTTCGCGAAGAGGGAACCCTGCTCAAGGGGCCGATTCCTGAACGCTCCCGTGACTTCCGGCGAGGCGTTTCGGCGCGAGTGCTGGCGCGGGAGTGGTTTCCTGGCCGTAGCATCGGCGTTGAGCCAGCCCTGATCGAACAGCCGCTGTACATGCATCAGGAGCAGGCGATCAGGCTGCTTCACGCCGACGACAGGAACGCTGTCGTGGCAACCGGGACGGCTAGCGGCAAGACGGAGAGTTTTCTCTATCCGATCCTCCTGCACCTGTACCGGCAGCACCTTTCCGGCGAGCTGGACGATGGGGGTGTCCGGGCGCTGATCCTCTATCCGATGAACGCCCTGGCGAATGACCAACGCGAACGGTTGGGCGAGATCTGCCGGGCGCTTGCGGCCTCGGGATCTGCTTTTCGTCCGACGTTCGGCCAGTACATCGGGCAGACGCCCTACCACGTCCGTGACAAATGGCGTCATGGCAAGACGAGGGAGGAGGGTCGGCTTCCGGGAGAACTCGTGTTCCGCGAGGAGATGCGGGATTCGCCGCCCCACATCCTGCTGACGAACTACTCCATGCTGGAGTACCTGCTGATCCGGCCCGACGACAGTCCGCTCTTCGACAAGGGCATGGCGGCCCGCTGGCGCTTCCTCGTGCTCGACGAGGCGCATCAGTATCGCGGGGCCAAGGGGATGGAGATGGCCATGCTGATTCGGCGGCTCAAGCAACGCCTGCGCGAGGGCGGGCGAGGCGGCGGCAGACCCTTCCGCTGCATGGCCACGAGCGCCACCCTGTCGACGGGCGAGGGAGAGAAAGACCGGGCGGCGGTCGCGAAGTTCGCGGAGACCCTGTTTGGAGAGGCTTTCGGCTCGGGCGACGTGGTCTTCGCGGAACGCGAAGAGGAGCGTGGTGAAGAAGCAAGTCGGTATCACGCATTCCTCAGGGCGCTCGAGGGCGCTTTCTTGGTCCACCGTGAAGGCCGCGACGTCGTCCGTCTCAATCGCGGCGACGACGAGGGGGAGAGCGAGAAGGAGGCGAAGGCCACGCCTCTCGAACTCGCGCTCTGCCGGGAATGCGGCCAGCACTACTACGTCGGCCAGGTGCTCCGCGGAATACTCCGGGAGGCGGTTCGCGATCCGGGTCGATCCGGGTTCGGAGCCGAGTTCTTCATGCCCTCGGAAGAAGGGAACAGGACACTATGCCGGCGCTGCGGCCTGGTCACCAGTCGAGATCTGACCTGCGACTGCGGCGCTGGCATCAAGGTCGTGCGTTGCCGAACCCACAAGGACCACCCGGATCAGCTCCGCCAGTGTGAGGCTTGCGGCTACCGTCGCGGCGGCGTCGGCGACCCGGTTCAGGAGATCGTCCACGGGTCGGACGGCCCGAACGCGGTCATCGCGACCGCCCTGCTCGAGTTGCTCCCCGAGAAGCGGCGAAAGGTGCTCGCCTTCGCGGACAGTCGGCAGGAGGCGGCGTTCTTCGCGTGGTACGCCGAAGACTCCTACCGTCGGTTGCTCGACCGGAACCTGATCTTCCGGGCGGCGCGGGACGCGGCGGCCGGAGAGGGCCTGAGCATCGAGGATCTGGCGAGCAGACTACGGAGAATCGGGGAGCGCGCCGGGCTGTTCGAAGCCTCGGATACAGCGGAGTCCCACCGGCGAAGTGTCCTGACGGCGATCCTCGGTGAGATCGTCACGGAAGAGCGGCGGATCTCCCTGAGCGGTGTCGGTCTCGTTCGCTGGACCGTCGCGCTTCCCGCGGACTTCTCGGTACCGCCTGAGCTGCTCGCTCCACCCTGGAACCTCACGGAGGCTGAGGCCTCGATCCTGGTTCAGTACTGCCTCAGCGCGTTTCCGGCCCGCCGTGCTCTCAGGTTGCCTTCGACCGAGGGCGCCCCGGTATGGAAGGACGTCTCCAAGCTCCCTCAGACAGCCTACGGCCTGGGAAAACCGGGCGGTCGCCTTCACGTTGCTGAGTGGGGAAGCCGGGCTTCCGGGCTCGTCAAGCACTTCCTTCCCCGGGTTCTCGGCAAGAACGGCAGGGATGCGGCGACGGCCCTGGAACCGAGCACGGCGGCGGCCTATGGGATCTGGAAAGCGCTGACAGCGGTTTCGACCGGTCTGCTCGTTCGCGGGAAGTTCGATGGCACCTTTCGTCTGGGCTCGGAGTGGCTGCGCCTCCACCCGGTCGGAGACGACCCGATCTGGCGCTGCGACACCTGCACCACGGTGACCCCGCACTTCGTCCGGGGTGTGTGTCCCCGGATCGGCTGTAGCGGAGGTCTGCATCCGGCGAACCCGGGGACCTTTGCGGACAATCACTACAGGCTGCTCTACGAAAGCCGCGACCTGCCAGCGCGGCTGCGGGCGGAGGAGCACACAGCCCAGGTCGCCCCGGAACAGGCCCGGCGCTTGCAGGAGGAGTTCAAGAAGGGGCGGATTCAGCTCCTCAGCTCCTCCACGACGTTCGAGGTCGGTGTGAGCCTCGGCGACCTTGACGCCGTCTTTCTCCGCAACGTGCCGCCGGAACCATTCAACTACGTCCAGAGAGTGGGGCGGGCCGGACGCGGGAAGCGGGCCGGCCTCGCGGTGACCTACTGCCGGCGCAACCCGCACGATCTCCATCACTACGAGGATCCGGAAGCGAGCATGATCCGCGGCGATGTGGATCCGCCGAGACTTCATCTTTCAAACGATCGCATCGTCCTGCGCCACATGGCGGCGGCTGTCCTGAGTGGGTTCTTCCGTCGTCACCGGAAGCGGTTCACGAACGTCGCCGCCTTCATCGAAGATTGGAAGGCTCCGCGGGCTGCGGGGGATTTCACCACTTGGTGCGAAGAGAACTCGACGTCGATTGAGTCCATGCTGATCCGGATCGTCCCTGAGCGGGTGGCCGACGCCGTGGGGCTGCGCGACCGGCGGTGGATCGAGCGCATTGCCGGCCCCGATAGCCGGCTTGGGTTCGCCGAAGCCGAGGTCTGCTCGGAGTATCTCGAACTGGCGGACATCGAATCCGCAGCCGTGAATCAACGCGACTACCCGAAGGCTGAGCGTGTCAAGAAGCGGATGGATACGGTCGCAGGTCGATCGACTCTGGAGTTTCTTTCCAGGAAGGCAGTGATTCCCAAGTACGGCTTCCCGGTCGACGTCGTCGAGTTGCACTCGTGGCAGGTCGGGCACGATGACGCCCGCGTCGCCCTCCAGCGGGATCTGTCGCAGGCGATCGCCGAGTACGCGCCGGGCGGGAAGGTCGTGGCGAACAAGCTCGAGTGGGAGTCCTGCGGGATCAGGAAGGTGTCCGGCAAGGAATGGCCGGTACGGATGTACCGGTACGACGACTCGCGGAGCTTCGAACAGTGGACCGAGGGAAGTTCCGATGCGCCAGCCCAGGTGCGGAAGAAGTACCTGATTCCCCGGTTTGGTTTCGTCACACCCATGTTCAGGGACCCGAAGCCTCCCCGGCGACGAGCGCACAGGGTGTACAGCACTCGTCCGTTCTTCCAGGGTTTCGTCGACGCCGACGCCGATACCGCGCAAACTCGTTGTGGGTTGCGTGTCAGTTCGGCCGCCTCGGGAACTCTGGTCATACTCTGCGAAGGTCGCGGCGGTCGCGGATTCCTCGTCTGCCGGTCCTGCGGCGCCCACTCCGCGAAACGCACGGCCAAACACGAGGCCCCGTCCGGTCGGGAGTGCAGGGGAATGCTCGAACAGTTCTCGCTGGGCCACGAGTTGGTCACGGACGTCGTCCGCATGGAGTTCCCGGACCTGCGTGACCAGTGGTCGGCCTACTCGGTCGCCTACGCCGTTCTCCTTGGCGCCGCAGACGCGATCGGAATCCCGCAGAACGACCTGAACGTCACCATCGCCGCCGGGAGCGTGCCTGACGCATCGGCGGTCGTGCTCTACGACAACGTTCCCGGTGGCGCTGGCCTGGTCACTCAACTGGACGACGACGACGTCCTCATGAGGGTGCTTGCCAATGCCCGCCGGCGGGTAGCCGGCGGCTGCGGCTGCGATGTCAGTTGCTACGGCTGCCTGCGGAGCTATCGCAACCAGTTCGCTCATCCGCATCTCGACCGCAAGCAGGCGCAGAGGGCTCTCGACCGGCTTGAGATCTCCGTCCACGGGCGCTGATAACCTGCCGCGGGCATGACGACGGCGCCTCCGCAACACGACGGCCTCCCGGCGGTCTCCCTCG
This sequence comes from uncultured Thermoanaerobaculia bacterium, assembly GCA_951813015.1. Taxonomy (GTDB): domain Bacteria; phylum Acidobacteriota; class Thermoanaerobaculia; order Multivoradales; family Multivoraceae; genus Multivorans. The sequence goes on from CATOTG010000008.1 coordinate 593,640, forward strand.
CTGCGGTGCCGGGGCGCCGGCGGCTCACGCTCGACCTGGCGGCGGAGATCGAACGCCGTGGTTTCAGCGGCATCTACTGTCCCAGCATGGGCGACGGTCTGGCGCTTTGCGAGGCGATCGCGTTGCGCACGGAGCGCATCCATTTCGGCACCTCGATCGTGAACATCTACACCCGGCACGTGACCGAGTTCGCGCACACGGCGGCCTTCATTCACGAGGTGTCTCGGGGCCGCTTCCGGTTCGGCGTCGGCGTCGGCCATGCGCCGGCGCACGTTCGGTTGGGCGTCACCGTCGGCAAGCCGCTGTCCGATATCCGCTCCTTCGTCGAGGAACTGAAGGCGGCGCCTGGCGCCGGCGAACTGCCGCCGATTGTCCTTGCCACGCTGCGCGACCGGATGATCGCCACCGCCGCGGAGATCGGCGACGGCATGGTGTTCGCGAATGGCGCCCGCTCCCACATGGCGCATTCCCTGGCGGCAACGGGGGGAAGGGCCGCCGATCCCGACTTCTTCGTGGGCAACATGATCCCGACGGTCATCTCCGACGATCGTGATCTGGCGGCGGCCCGCAACCGCAAGACCCTGAGCCGCTACGTGCTGCTGCCGAACTACCGCAACTACTGGAAGGCGGCCGGCTACGTCGAGGAGATGGAGGCGGTGGAGCAGGCCGTCGAACAGGGCGAGATGGACCGCATTCCGGGGTTGCTGTCGGATCGCTGGCTGGCCGATTGCACGCTGTTCGGCGCCGCGGCGGAGGTGCGCGAGGGGGTCGAGCGCTGGTTCGACGCCGGTATCGGCACGCCGATCCTGGTGCCGTCGTCGGCGGCCGGCAACCAGATCAAGGCGTTCGAGGAGCTGTTCGCCGCCTTTGCGCAGGCGCCGGGGAGTCGGTCCGGATGACCACGCCAACGGGTCGCAGCTTGCCCCCCGCGACATCGGGCGCTTGCAGGCGCCGGCGTGTCGGTCCGGATGACCACGCCACCGGGTCGCAGCTTGCCGCCCCGCGACATCGGGCGCTTGCAGGCGCCGGGGAGTCGGTCGGGATGACCACGCCACCGGGTCGCAGCCTGCCGCCCCGCGACATCGGGCGCTTGCAGGCGCCGAGGAGTCTGCCTGGATGACCACGACGATCAGCGAGCGCCTTGAAGCGCTCGGCCTGGAACTCCCCGAACCCGCGGCGCCCGCCGCGAACTACGTGCCCTTCGTGCGCACGGGGTCGCTCGTCTTCGTTTCCGGTCAGGTGCCGGTGAAGGACGGGCGGTTGGCGTACCGGGGCAAGGTGGGTGTCGACTACTCGCTGGAGGAGGCGCAGGAGGCCGCCCGTCTGGTCGCGGTGAACATCGTGGCCGTGGTCGCGGCAGCCTGCGGCGGCGACCTGGAGCGGGTGGCGCGCTGCGTCAAGCTGGGCGGTTTCGTCAACTGCAGCGACGACTTCGACAACCACCCGGCGGTGATCAACGGCGCCTCGGACCTCATGGTGGAGGTCTTCGGCGACAAGGGGAGGCACGCCCGCTTCGCCGTGGGCGCCAACCAGCTGCCGTTCAACGTGCCGGTAGAGATCGACGCCGTCTTCGAGGTCCGCTAGCGCGGGCGGGGAGGCCGCAGGCCGGCGCGCCGGGCTCAGGGCGTTGGGCGCGCCACTTCGCGGCGACGCCGTGATGCGGACCATAGGGCAGGAGCGCTGGCTTCGTTGTCGCTGCGCGGTTGTGCTGGGAACCCGGGCAGCCTTCGCGCAGGCCGTCTGCGACCCGACGCCCTACGGCACGGTACCCGCCCCGACAGGGCGGCGAACGGTTGCGGGTCCCGCCAACAGGCTGAGGAGCCCTGGTCCGGAAGCCGGGGAGCATCTGGCGCCGGCGTCCGGGCGTCCCGCCGGTCCCCACTGGTACGATCCGACTCGTCATGTCCACCCAGCGAGTCGAGATTCTGGGCGACACGATGCGCCGGCTGGCGCGCCGCGGCGCCCGCCGCAACCTTTCGCGCGTGCTCAGCAAGGTGCGGCCCGGAGACGTTGCCGCCGCGCTGCGGAAACTGGTGCCCACGGAGCAGTTGTTTGTCGTCCGGCTGGCGCTCGAGGACTACCCGGACTCGGCCGGCGAGGTGTTGCTGGAGCTGGAGCCCGGCGAACGGCGGCCGCTGCTCGAGGCGCTCTCGCCGTCCGAGATCGCGGGTTTGCTGGCTCCCCTGGCGGTCGACGACAGTGTCGAGATCGTCGACGGTCTCGAGGACGAGCTGCGCGACTCCGTGCTGGCTCTGCTCGACCGGCCCGACCGCGATGAACTGCAGACCCAGTTCGCCTACGAGGAGGACACGGCCGGGCGGATCATGAACACGGAGTTCTTCTCCCTGCCGGAGGACACGCCGGTCGGCGAGGCGATCGCCAAGATCCGCGAACACGGCGAGGTCGAGATGATCTTCTACCTCTACGTCGTCGATCCGGAGGGGTGCCTGGTCGGTGTCCTGTCCCTGCGGCAACTCCTGCTCTCGGTGCCCACCCGCAGCCTGAGCGAGATCATGAACCGTGGTCTGGTCACCGCGAACACCGATACGGACCAGGAAGATGTGGCGCAGCTCGCTTCGCGTTACGACTTCCTGGCGATTCCCGTGGTGGACGAGGACCGTCGCCTGCTGGGGCTGGTGACCGTGGACGACGTGATCGACATCGTGCAGGAGGAGGCGGAAGAGGACTTCTACAAGATGGTCGGGACCTCGGACGACGAGTTGTTGTACCGGGAACGGTCGTGGCGCGTAGCCGGCATCCGGCTGCCCTGGCTGCTGGTCAACCTGATCGGTCTGACCCTGACCGGCGTCCTGATGAAGCAGTTCCAGATGAGACTGGACGCGGTCTTCCTGCTCGCCTTCGCGCCGGTGGTCATGGGCATGGGAGGCAACATCGGCAGTCAGACGATGACGCTGACCGTGCGCGGTCTGGCCACCGGCAGGATCGGCGAGGGCGGCGGCCGGATGCGGCGCTTCCTGATGCAGCAGATCCGGATCGGTCTCGTCGTGGGCCTGGTCTGCTCGACAGTTGCGGCGGCGGTGTCGGCGTTCCTGGAACAGAACCCCGCCTACAGCGCGGTGGTTGCGAGTTCGCTCTTTCTCGCCATCATGCTCGCGTCGCTGATCGGCTCCCTGCTGCCGATGGCCTTCGAGCGCATGGGCATCGACCCGGCGGTGGCCAGCGGCCCCATGGTCACGACCTTCAGCGACATCACGGGCATCCTGGTGTACTTCGGCCTGGCCGCCCTGATGATCGACAGGCTGGTCCGCTGACCGGCCGATGGAACGATGAAGCGGCGAAGCGGCGAGGCACTGCTGCTTCAGACCATCGATCTGCACGAGCGGGATCGGATCGTTGTCTTTCTGAGCCGCGACTGGGGGTTGAAGCGGGGTGCTGCGCGCAGCGCCCGGGCCCGCTTCAGCCGTTTCGGCGGCGAGCTGCAGCAGCTCGCCAAGGTGCACCTGTCATGGTTCGAGAAGGACGGCCGTGACTTGGTGCGGCTCGGCGACGCGGAGATGATCAGGAGTCCCGGAGCCCTGCATGCCGACCTCGAGGGGATTCTCGTCTCTTCGTATCTCGCCGAGCACATGCAGGTCTTCGCCCAGGAGGACGAGCCCGAGAACCACCTCTACCGGCTCCTGGATACGACCGTGCAGGCGCTGCTCGCCGGCTGCGACCGCTCCCTGGCGGCTCGCTACCTGGAATGCTGGACCCTGCGGCTCTCCGGCGTGTTCCCGGCGCCCCGGCAGTGCCCGTCCTGCGGCAACGCGCTCGGAGACGAGGCGATGCTGGCGGTCGAAGGGCAAGGCCTGCTGTGTCCTTCGTGCGGCGCGGGGGCCGGCGCGAACCGGCGGATCGGCGAGCCGGCTCTCGCCTTCCTGCGCCGCATCGGCGGCGCCGGTCTGGCCCGGCTGCAGGAGAACGGAGGCGTCGACAAGTCGACGCTCAAGTCGGTCGAGGCGATTGCGCGCGAGGTCCGGCGGGCCTTCCTGGGCAAGGAACTCAAGAGCTACGGCGTGATGCAGCGGACGCTGCGGGATGTCGCGCCGTGACGGTGCCGGCAGGGAACGCGGCGTTGGCGCGACGCGGCTGGAAGATGCCGCTGTTGGCGGGTCGGCGGGCGCCGTGACGGGGCAGGCAGGGAACCCGGCGTTGGCGCGACACGGCTGGAAGATGCCGCTGTTGGCGAGTCGGCGGGCGCCGTGACGGGGCCGGAACCCAATGCGCCGCCGGCGCGCCGCCCGTTGCAGCGGCTGCCCGACACGCTGATCTCCAAGATCGCGGCGGGCGAGGTGATCGAGCGACCGTCGTCCGTCGTCAAGGAACTCGTCGAGAATGCGCTCGACGCCGGCGCCTCGCGGCTCGAGGTCGACCTGACGAACGGCGGCAAGGACCTGATCGTGGTCACGGACGACGGCAGCGGCATCGCGGCCGAAGAAGCGATCCTGGCGGTCGAGCGCCACGCGACGAGCAAGATCGGCTCTTTCGAGGACCTGCTCGAGGTCGCGACCCTGGGATTCCGGGGCGAGGCGTTGTCTTCGATTGCCGCCGTCTCGAAGTGCGAACTGCTCACGGCGCAAAGCCCCGGCGAGGGCCACAGGCTCCTGGTCGAGGGCGGGAAGGCAGCGGTCGATGAGCCGGTGAGCCGGCCGCGCGGGACGACGGTGAGGGTGGAGTCGCTGTTCTACAACGTGCCGGCGCGCAAGCAGTTCCTCAAGCGCACGGCAACCGAACTGCGGCATGCGACGACGGTGGTCCAGGGATACGCCCTGGCGCGTCCGGACGTGACCTTCGTTCTGCGCCACGCTCCCGACGGGGCGTCTCCCCCGCGAGAGCTTCTGCGCGCCCAGGCGACCGGAATCGACTCGGCCGGCCGGCTGGAACGGATTGCCCAGCTGTTCGGGCCCGATCTGGCGAGTCACCTGATTCCGCTGCCCGAGGCCAGGAGGCGGCAGGGCGTCGACGGTTTCGTCGGCGACCGCGAGACTTCCAGGGGCAGGCGGCAGTTCGTTTTCGTCAATGGTCGCCTGTTGCGCGACCGGGCCGTGCTCGCCATCTACTACAAGGCGGTTCGGGACTTGATGAAGGGCGACCCGGCGCCAGCCCTGTTTCTGTTCCTCGACGTGCCCCCGGAATCGGTCGACGTGAACGTTCACCCGCAGAAGGCGGAGGTCCGCTTTCGCGACGCGGCGATTCTCGGGCGGGTCGGCAGCGCGCTCCGCAGAGGGCTGGAGGCGGCAAAGGGTGAGGAGCCGGCGCCCCTGCGGGAACCTGGCGGACCGATGGCGCCCCCGGCCTGGACCGGCGCCGGGCAGGTCCGTGAGACCCGACGCGCGGCGCCTTGGCTCGGCGCCGGCGCGGCGGGCGAGGCCCGTCGGGAGGAAGGCGCCGCAGCGCCCGAGGTTCCGAGCTGGGCGGCGGAACTTGCCGCGCGCTACGGCGGTAGCCGGCCGGGGCCGGCAGGCAAGCTGGCTGAGGTCGCCTACCGGCCGCAGCCTTCCTCCCCGGTCCCCCTGTCGGGGAAGGGCCGGGAGTCGCTCCGGCTGATCGGTCAGTACAAGGGAACGATGATCCTGATCGAGGGACCTGAGTCGTTGCTTGTCGTGGACCAGCACGTGGCCCACGAGCGCATTCTGTACGAGCGGTTCCGCTTCAGTCTTGCCGAGCAGGAGTCCAGGAGTCAGACGCTGCTCGTGCCCCGCGTGCTGGAGCTCTCCGCAGCGGAGAACGCGGCGCTGGCCGAGTGTTCCGCGGGCCTCGCGCGGTGCGGCTACTCGGTCAGCAGCCTCTCCGGCGGCAGCGCCGCGATCACCGCGATCCCCGCGGTGCTGCCGGACGCCGAGGCGGAGAGCCTGGTGCTCCGACTCGCGACTCGTGTCGCCGGCGGCGACGAGCTGCCGAGCGAGGAGGAGGCGCTGGCCGAGTACCTCCTGACCCAGCTGGCGGCCAGCCGCGCCTGCCGGGCCGCGGTCAAGATGCACCAGGCGCTGTCGGCGGAGAAGATGGAGAGCCTGATCGGGGAGCTCTTTGCCTGCGAACACCCGTACACCTGCCCGCACGGAAGACCGGTCGTGCTGGAGTTGACCGACCGGGATCTCGAACGGCGGTTCAAGCGCCGGTAGTGTCCGCGGGTTCGCGGTCCGGGACGGCGTCCGCTGGCAGGCGCCCCCGACAGTTGGCCGCTGTGGACCCAGTCCATCTCCAGTCCGCAGGAGCTGATGCTGACGCTTGGCCTGTGGGGAGACGCGGTCGAGGTCGTGAACCGGCACTTCCCGGTGGCGAACCCCCGAAACAGCCCTGAGGGGAGGCTCCCCGTGCAGTCCCCGGGGCAAGGTTCGCGGGCGGACGGCATCAGCCGAAGATCGCCCGCAGGATCATCACGGAGAGGGACGCGTTCTCACTCGAGCGGACGAACTGCCCGCCGCCCGCGACGGCGACCTGCTGCAGAAAGGACGCCGTGCCCGGATAGCTGCGACGAGCGGCGAAGGGAGGATCGACGAACACGGTCGATACGGTGTGCAGGGCGCCGGAGCGGGTGGCGAAGCTCCGGGCATCCGCGATCGCCTGGTCCCGCAGATGGGCGTGGGCCGGGTTGTCCGTGATCAGGACGATCGACCGGCGCTCGCTGCCCGATCGCCAACCAGAGGCGGCGGCCGCGCGCAGCGCCTCCGCGAAGTCCTCGTCCGCTGTCGTGTTGCATCTTGCCGACCCGGCGCGCATCGACCGCGCGAAGGTCGTCAGCCGGGGCACGGATCCGCGGTCGACCGGTTGCAGTGGGGCGAGGCGCAGCGCGGGCGCGCCGCCGCACCCGTCCTTGAAGTCGATGATGCCGATGGCGGCGTCCTCGGTCAGGTCGAGCAGAAGCTCCGCCAGCCCGGCGATCTCCTCGCGCAGGCTGACAATCTCGGCGGTCATGCTGCCGGTCGTGTCGAGGGCGATGACGAGGTCGATGGGCGGCAGCACCTGCACGGTCGATCCGTCTTCCTGGCGGGCCGGTTGGAGTGCGGGTCTCGCGGAGTCGAGTGCCCGTCTTGCGGAATCGCGTTCCTCTCTTGCGGAGTCGCGTTCCGCCTCGGCCCTGGCGGCTCGAGCGCGCAGGGCGTCGACCTCGTCGGACCGGGCGTCGCCGGTGTTGGGGAAGTAGGGCAGAAGCACGAACGCGACGATAATGAACGCGCCCAGGGCCGAGGCGAAGAGATCGATGGCCGAGACGCTGAAGATGCTGGATTCCCGGCGAATCCGTTTCACGGCGGCGCCTCAGTCCGTCGACACGGTCAGGCGGATTGCGGCGCCGACCCCGATCTCGTCGCCGTCCGCCAGCCGGACCGGTTCGTCGACGCCGACTTCGTTCCCGTTCACCCAGGTGCCGTTCGTCGAATGGAGGTCCGCGACGAAGAGCGCTCCGTCTTCCACCGTGAGCCGGAAGTGTGTCCGGGACGCTTCCTGATGATCGATCACCGCATCCGCGCGGGCCGGACTTCGACCGACCACGACACCCTGCGGCGATCCCAGCAGCTCGGCCCCGACCTTGACGACGACGGCCCGGCCTTCCGTGTCGCGCCCTTCGAGCAGGCAGGAAAGGGGGGCGGGCACGATCGCCGCGGCGAGCTTTTCGTCGGATGTCCGGCGGGCGGCTTCCGAAGCCTGCAGCTCGCGCCGTCGGCGGCGCGCGAAACGCCACGCCAGGAGCAGCACGGCGAGCAGCACGAGGATGCCGGCCGCGAGAGCCGCGTACAGGACCCTGCGGCTCCGGTCGAGATCTTCCTCCAGGGCCTCGGCCCGCTCCTGCTGTTCCTCTGCCTGCTGGCGGGCCTCCGCGGCGCGCTCCTCCGCCTCCGCGGCCCGGGCCTGCGCTTCCCGGGCTCGAGCGTCAGCCTCCGCCGCCTCCTGCTCCCTGGCGGCCCGGGCGGCCTCCTTCTCAGCGGCTTCGGCCCGCAGCGCCTCGGCCTCCCTGCGCGCCTCGTCCCGCTCCGCCTGGGAGGCGCTCGCCTCGGTCTCGAGCACGCGCGCGCGTTCCTCGGCGGCCGCGGCGCGCTCCTCTGCCTCTGCGGCGTCCTCCTCGGCCGCGACGGCGGCCGCCTGTCCCTCCAGGGCCTCCCTGCGCAGCCGGGCTTCCTGCGCCCGGGCGTCTGCCGTCCGGGCCTCCTGCTCCCGGGCCGCGAGGGCGGCTTCCTTTCCCGCCGCTTCGGCGGCCAGGGATTCGGCTTCCGCACGGGCCGCGTCGCGCTCGACCCTGGCGCGTCTTCCCAGGGTCTCCAGGACCTCGAGGCGTTCAGCGGCTGTCTCGGCCGCCGCGCGGGCCTGGTTCGCGTCCTGTTCGGCGGCGGCCACGGCTGCCCGGGCTGCCTGCGCCTCGCGGTCCCGCTGCGCGACGAGCCCGGCTGCCTCGGCGATCTGCTGGCGCAGGTCGAGGCTGATCTCGCTGGCGGAATCGGGCTGGCCGTCGGAGTCCGGCCGAGCCGCTGGGTCGCCCTGGTCGGTTGCGTCGGGCTGTGCCTCCGGGTTGGGCTGGGTCGTCGTGTCGGCTTGGACCGCTGGCTCGGCTTGGGCCGCTGGCTCGGCCTGGGGCGTTGTGTCGGCCTGGTCGGCTGTGTTGGCTTGGTCGGCTGTGTTGGCTTGGGTCGTTGCGTCGGGCCGGGTCGTTGCGTCGGGCCGGGTCGTTGTGTCGGGCCGGGTCGTTGTGTCGGGCTGGGTCGTTGTGTCGGGCTGGGTCGTTGTGTGGGGCCGGTCGGTTGTATCGGGTTGGGCCGCAATCGGGCTGCCCGCCAGGCACAGGACGAGCACGGCAGGTCCGAGGAGAGGCAATCGTCCGCGGTCGGCTGTTCCGCCGGTCACCCGCCGGTCGGACATTCCGCCCGTCACCGTGCCCCGTCGGCCGGCCATTCCGCCGGTCACCGTCACCCGCCGGCCGGCCGTTCCGCCCGTCACACGCTTTCTCCCTGTTCCCCGGCGGCCGCCTCGACGATCGCGATCGTCGCATTGTCCTGGGTCGGCTTGCGCCGATTCGCCACCGCCTCAAGCAGGGCATCCCGTATCGCCGCCGGACCGTCGGTTCGGTGGTCCGCGATGATGGCGGCGGTCTCCAGATCATCCAACGTGTCCATGCCGTCGGTGACGGCCAGAACGAGGTCGCCCGGCATGAGCAGCTCGGGCATCGCCGAGGCGTCAATCCGGGCGATGTCCGATCCCACGAGCGCCGAGCGGAGTTGATGGGGACTCATGCTGTCCGCGGCCTCCGGGTCGACCTCGCGCAGGGCGGCGATCACCGGTCTCATCGAATGATCCTCATTCAGCTTCTTCAGCCGTCCGTCGCGATGGAGGAGGAGGGCCGAATCGCCGACACTGATCCACTCGAGTCCGTTGGAGGTCACCGCCGCCGCGACCAGGGTCGTTCCCATGCCCCGAAGTCCGGGATTCCCGGCTATCGCCTCGCCAAGCGCCCGGTTGGCCCGGTCGAGCGCTGCGCGCAGCCGGTCGGAAGGGCGGCCCTCGACGCCGTAGCCCTCCATGAACTCGCGCACCGCGAGTCGACTGGCCACATCGCCGGCGGCGTGGCCCCCCATCCCGTCGGCCACGATGACAGCCGGGTGGTGGCCTTCCGGGTCCAGAGTCACGCCGGCGATGAAGCCGAGATCGTCCTGCTGGGTCTCCCGCGTTCCGAGGAGCTGCCCCCCGGCGTGCCGCAGGGAACCGGCGAGCGCTTCGGCCTGGACCCCGGTCGATCCAGTGGTCACGGCCGCAGCCTCCGACGATCCGGCGGGTGTGGCCTCAACCCCGGTCGATCCGGCTGTTACGGCCTCGGTCTCCGACGATCCAGCGGGTACGGCCTCGGCCTCCGACGATCCGGCCGGGACGGGATCGCCGGTCGTCGTGCGGCGTCGGCGGGCCATGCGCCGACCAGCCAGCGCAGCGGCAGCGAGAAGAACGGCGAGAACCGCGAGGGCGGCGGAAATCAGCAACCCTTTCGGCCCCAGCGGATCGGACGCGCTCCTGATCGCTCTGCTCGCGCTGGACTGGCAACGCACAATGGCCCGAACGGGAAGCACGGCTTGAGAGGAGAGCCGGTCGCCCCGAGCGAGCACGCCTCGCAGTGGCTCTGGTCGGGCCGCAGCCCCAGGTCGAACGATTGCTCCCGCCAGAATTGGCCGTTGCGCGGGCGGTCAGCTGGCTCAGCCTTCGTGGATGGTTCCGAGCTCGCGTACCGAAAGCGACCGCCTCGCTCGAGTCCGGGAAACCGCCCGGTGTCGGAACGGGCGCGCTCGAGTCCGGGAGACCGTCCGGTGTCGGAACGGGCGCGGCCTCGTCGACTCGGGCTGCATCGCCGCCACGTCGTAGCGGGCCAGGACCTCGGCGGCCGACCGCCGCGCCGCGGGGACCCTGGAACGATCACTCCTCCGGCCACGTGAAGTCGCCGCCGCAGAACGCGACGAAGCGCAACCGCGTTGCTCCGACGGTGATCGTCGCGCCGTGGGCCAGCTCCATCCGCTCTTCAATCGCCGTCTCGTCCAGGTAGGCGAGATTGGCGCCGCTCCCCGGGACGACGGAGAACACCCGGTGCCGGGGATCGTAGTTGACCCACAGGTGGCCTCTGCGCGAAATGCGCATGTCGCCGAAGGGCAGCGGAATGCGATTCCCGCTGCCTCGGCCCAGATCGTTGCGGCCAACGCCGACCCGCAGATCCCGACCGGTTCCGGGGCCTTCGATCACGACGAGCCAGCCCGCGACCGGCCCGGAGTCCGTCGCGCCGCGCGTGGTCGGGATGGCGCCGGCGAGCTTCGTGGGCTCGTCGTCCGACCGTCTCGCAGGAACTGTCGCTGTCGTTCCCGGGCGCCGCACCACGGTTGGGGCGTCCAGTCCGGCGCCGACCCCGGTCCCCGACTCCTCGGCCCGGCCGCGGTTCGCGCGGTTCGCCATCGTGTCGGCGTCGGGTCGCTCGCCCTCGCGTTGCCCGGCAGAGTCGCCGCGCGGCATGACCAGCGTCGTCTCCTCGACGATCCGGCCATCCGGAGTTCGGTATACAGGCATCGTCGCGTCCTCTACCTGTCGTACAGTCGGTTGATCAGATTGTCGAGGCAGTACTGGCCGGCCCGGTTGAGGGCACCCTCTTCGCGGGCCTGCGTGATGCTCTGGACCAGGACGAGAGCTGCCGACTGTATCAACGCCAGCATCGTCGTGTAGAAGGCGACGCCCAGGTTCCGGGTGAGTTCCCCGAGCAGGGCCGGATCCTGGAAGTTGTCCGATGCGCCCGCCGCGTTCAGGGCGGCCGCGATCCCGACCACGGTGCCCACGAAGCCGATCGTCGGGATGACCCACACCAGGTAGCGGAGCAGGCTGTACCTTGCGTCGACCTCGTGCTGCATCAGGTCGAGCGAGGAGTTCAGCAGGGAATTCGCGCGGTCGGTCGACTTCGAACTCTGGAACTGCAGGACGCAGCGGGTGACGAGCCGCTGGAGAAAGAACTCCTCCTGTCCCCGCACCCGCGCCCGCACGGCGCCCAGGTCCTTGAGCCTGAGCATGGTCGCTTCGTCTTCGGGCAGCAGGCGCTTGTCGAGCTGGGCCCACTCGAGCCGGGTACGTCGATAGCGGACGGCGACCTCGCCCAGCGCGCCGAAGAAGATGAGCCACATCAGGTTCTGGATCGTGAAGGGGTAGGTGAAGACCGGCGAGTTGCGGTCCAGAAGGAAGGCCGCGGCGCGCCCCTCGGTGAACAGCAGGCTCAGGCCGCCGACGAAGCCGCACGCCGCGACCAGGGCCGCGCCCCAGGCGGCGAGGCGCGAACCGAGTTCCCCGGGCCCGCTCACGGCGACATCGGGAAGGGGCCCGTGCCCGTCGCTGTTCCCGGAGAGCGGTGGTCGCGATTGGCCGGTGCCGTTTGGATGCAGCGCGACCTTCGACACGGGCTGCGAGCCCGCCCGAAAGCGCCGAGCGGCGCCAACGGCATCAGTCTCCGACGACCTCGCCGGTCAGCGGGTTGCGCCGCACCCGCCCATGTGGAAGGTCGTCCTCCGGCGGCGCGGATGGTGACGCGGATGGCGTCGCGGGCGCCGGGAAGGTCGCGTTCCGGGTGCTTCCCCGGCCTCCGGCGCCGGCGCCGTCTCCCGGGCGTGCCGGGATCCGGCTCAACAGTTCCGCCGCCGTGAGCTCGGCCCTGCCGAACCGCAGACGATCGGAAGGGAGCACGGTGCGTTGGCCGATGCGCTCCCAGGCCCCGTCCGCATCGACCCAGGTCCCGTTGGCGCTCGAACGGTCCGCCAGGTGGAGGATTCCGCGATCCGCAACGATGAACTCGGCGTGCAGTCGTGAGACGCTCTCGTCCTGCAGCCGGATATCCGCCTTCCGGCTTCGTCCGATCGTCAGTAGCCGGTGTGTCACCGTTCTGGAACCCGTATCTCCGGCGCCGGCGCGGGAACCGCGGCCGCCCGGCACATTGTCTCAGATCGAACCGTTTCTCCGGTGAACGGAGCGTCGCGGCGAAGTCCGGCCGGCGCCATGCACTCATCCGAGTTCCGCCACGCGCCAGCGTCCCGAGCCGGCCGCAATCTCGTCGCCGGCGCGAAGCTGCCTTGCCCGGTAGGGTGCCAGCCGCTCCCCGTTGACGAACGTGCCGTTCGTCGAGTTGAGGTCTTCCAGCCAGGTCCGCCGGCGGCCCATGCTGATGCGGAAGTGGCGCCGGGAAAGGCCTTCCAGGGCGAGCGGATGATCGACCAGATCCGGCAGTCGGCCGAAGCTGTGGCCGTGGGCTGCGCGCCGGAGTTGAGCCGCGTCAAGGCTCAGGTGCGGCGTGCCGCGGTGACCGGTCAGCCGAACGGAACCGCTCGGAACCCGGCCGTGGGCGCCATGGCCCGGCAACCCTGCGGATCGGGAGGCTGCAACCCCGTCGCCCGGCACAGCGGCGCTGCCCGGGCGCCTGGCGTGGCCGGCGCCTGCGTTGGCGTCGAGGCCGGCGTGGAACGAGTCCGAGTGCGGGCCGTTTGCGCTGGCCGCCCGCGGAGCGACGTGCTCCGAATCGTCGAAGGCGCGCCCGCCAGCGCCGGGCCTCGATCCGGCAGCGGCTCCTCCCCGACGTCGCCGGTTGGCGGTGCTTTCGCAGTCGTCGCCGGTTCCAGCCCGACCCGCAGTGGTTGCGCGGCCCCGGCGGCGGCGGGAACGCCAATAGAAGAGCAGGCCGCCAGCGACCGCAACCGGGGCAAGCAGCCCGATAAGCCAGAGATGACGGCTCGAAGCGCTTGGCGCGGCCGCGCGTGCCGTGCGCGGCGGTTGGCCTGCGGAGCCGCAGGTGCCGGCCGACTCGTACTCCACGCCCAGCCCATCGAGCGCCCGCGCCAGCTCCGAGGCGTCGAGAGCGAAGAAGATGCCCTGCGCCGCCGTGGCGCCGATTACGTTGCCCGAGGCGTCCCGGACTTCACTCAGGCCGCCCGCCGTGTTCACGCCGAGGACGCTGCCGCACGAGTCGAGCAGCGGGCCGCCGCTGCTGCCCGGACTGATCGCCGCCGTGTGCTGAAGAACCCGCGCCAGGCCGGCGCCAGGCCCTTGACCGGCACCGCCCGCCGATGACTGCGTGAGCGGCGCGCCCCATTGCGCGTCGAAAGGCGGCTTGCTCAGAATCCCGTCCGTCAACGTGCTCTGCACAACGTTGCCCGAGGCCCGGTCCGCCGAACCGGGGTAGCCCACGGCATAGACGTCCACGCCCCGCGCCGGCTCGGTCAAAACGAGCGCCAGACCGGATCGCCCGCGGTCGGGACCAGCCTTCAGCACGGCCAGATCGAGCCCCTCGTCGACCCAGCGAACAATGACCGGCAGCCAGCCCTGTTCGTCCGCCAGAACGATCGAGATCACCGACCCTGGCGGCAGGTCCCCGTCGGCGACCACGTGGTGGTTCGTCACCACATGCCGCTGGTCCACGAAGAAGCCGGAACCCGTAGCCAGAATCTCGCCGCCAGCCGACTGCGCGACGACGCGCACGACCGCCCCATCGTAGCTGGCGGTGTCCGGGGCCGCTGCGGTCAGCGAGAAGGGAAGCGCAGCCAAGGCGGACCAGAGCAGAAGCCGGCTGAGTCGTTCTCGGCGTGAGCTCATCGTGAAAAACGCCCTGGAGAGCAGGCGGAAGACTGTCATCCAGTGGAAGTCGCGCAGGCCAATGGTCGCCGCGTCGCCGTCGTGCCGCAGTTCAGGACGTGTCGACGTTATGGCGACCTTCAACACCCTCGCCGCTGCCCGCGACATTGAGAGCGCCGGCATGGACGGGCGGCAGGCCGCCGCCGTGGCGCGATGATAGGCGCTGCATGTTCGGGCGCGGCAGCCACGAAGGTGGCCAACGAACCGGAACCCACCTCAAACCCCAGACCACCTCAGTGTCAAAGTCCCTGACAGGCCCTGAGACCTACCGCAAGGCCCACTACCAGTAGACCGGCCAGCACGGTCACGGCCGCAGGCCAACTTGACCTACGCGGCCTACACACCTTGAGCAGGCCGTGACTATTCGTCCAGTGGAGGACTTCGCTGGTTCGGGTGGAGATGGTGACGCTGTCGCTGTACTCGTTGTCGTCGTCGTTGTAGAACCAAGTGACCGGCCCAAGCTCACTATCCCTATCCCGGTTGGTCCGGTTGGGGGGCCCCTGAAGGCGGAGCACGTCGTCTGAGTCGGAACCCCGAGTGAAGTGTTCCGCATCCGTCTCGCTGCTTTCTGGCGGAAGTCGCGCTTTGAGTTGGCCGCTGCGGTTCGTCCAGTGGAGGACTTCGCTGGTTCGGCCGGAGATCGTGACGCTGTCGTCTTCGCCGTAGAGCCAAGTCTCAAATCCTGGCTGGATTCCCGGATGCTCGAGTTTGATCCGGGTCGGTGTGCCTTGAAGGCGGATTACGTCGTCCGCGTGTGAACCGTAGGTGAAGTAGTCCGCGTCCGTCCCGTTGCTCCCCGGCAGCAGCCGCACTTTGAGTTGACCGTTGGGGTTGTTCCAGGCAAGGACCTTTTGGCTTCGGGACGATACTTGAACGGTGCCCAGGCCGTAGTGCCAGATATCTGGAAAGTTCTTTCCATGCCTGTAAAGACAGATGGGTGTGCCTTGAAGGCGGATTAGGTCGTCCGCATGGGAACCGCGGGTGAAGTAGTCCGCGCCCGTCCCGTTGTTTCCTGGCAGTAGCCGCACTTTGAGTTGGCCGGTTTCATTCTGCCAGTCGAGGACTTCCTGGGTTCGGGTGGAGATGGTGATGCAGTCCGGTGGGGTGTGGTAGGACTCCTCTCTCTCGCCGTATAACCAAATCTCCTCTCCTCGCCGTAAGTCCCTGCCGAGAGTGATGGGTGTGCCTTGGAGGCGGATCACGTCGTCCTCATGGGAACCGCGGGTGAAGTGGTCCCCGTCCGTCCCGTTGTTTCCTGGCGGCAGCCGCACTTTGAGTTGGCCGCTGAGATTCTGCCAGCCAAGGACTTCGTGAGTTCGGGGGGAGACGTAGACGCAGTCGCACCCGGCGTAGCCCCACAGGTCTATTCCTGGCTCCAGGTGGCTGAGTGAGATGGGTGTGCCCTGAAGACGGATCACTTCAGTCGCCTGGGAACCGCGGGTGAAATAGGAGCTCCCGCCACGGTCGCTGCGGGAGGTAGTCCCAGCCCCTGTGCGTGCCGACTGCCCCGGGGTCTCGGGCGGGGGCGTCTTCGGAACGCTGTCGGCCGCCGCTGTCTCGGCCGCCGGTGGGCCGGTCGCCGAGCTCAGGCTCCTGCGCCAGGTCCCGACGTCCTGGGGGCGGTGCTCGGGCCTCACGGCGAGTCCATTGTCGATGGCCGTTAGCCAGTCACCGTCGGCTTCGCCCATGCGCTCAGCCAGCGGTTGGCAGTCGTCGTTCAGCATGCGATCCGGCGCGCTCGGCACGGCGTCTCCCGTCAGCACCCGATAGGAGACGGCGGCCAGAGCGTAGATGTCGGCGGGCGGACCCTGGGACGCCCCGGTGGAGTACTGCTCGATTGGCGCGTAGCCGGCCGTCAGCACTTGGGTGTGCGTCCGGTCGCCGTGCTGCACCCGGGCGGCGCCGAAGTCGATCAGCACGGGTTCGCCGTCTTCGGCGCGGACGACGATGTTTGCCGGCTTGATGTCGCGGTGCAGGTAGCCGTGGCCGTGCACGTGGGCCAGGCCGTCCGTCAGCGCCTCCAGCCAAGGGCGCCACTCGCCGGGCGGCAGCGTGCTTCTCCGGTCGAGGAGGGCCTTCAGCGATTCGCCTTCGACGTACTCCATGACGATGTACGCGGTGCCGTTCGCTTCCAAGTAGCGGTGCGCCCGGACGACGTTTGGGTGTCGTAGCCGGTGAATGGCCCGCGCCTCGTCCAGGAAGCGCTCGAGACCCCAGGCGAAGGTCTCTTGGTTCGTTGTTGCCGTGGCGGCAACCCTCTCGCCGCCCACACGGGTCGCGAGCTGGGCGGGGAAGTACTCCTTGAGAGCGACCGGCCCGTCCAGTTGATGGTCGAACGCCAGGTACGTGATGCCGAAGCCGCCCGCTCCGAGCACGCGAACGATCTCGTACTCGGCTATGCGGCGGCCGGGCGGAAGCGCAGCGGAAGGGGCCTCGGGCGACGTGCTGGACAACGCGGCGGACTGTAGCAGCGCAACGGCGGCCATTTGGAAGGCGCTCGCTCAACCCCGGCTCCCGCAGCGTGCGGGCTCCCTTCGCGTGTGCGAGCGGCGTCGGGTTCTCTCTCCAGTTGCTTCACCTTCGCCTCCAGCCGCTTCACCTTCGGTGCCAGAGGTTGGCCTCGGTGGGCTTGCGGCCACGCTTCTTCGGCCTCAGAGCCGAGAGCGCGCCGGTTCGCCGTGCCTTGCGCCAGTTGGCGAAGTAAGCCGTACAGCCCCTCTCTCGCCGAAGGAGACGACCCACCTCGCCGCGGTCCGTGCACCGGTCCGCCTCCTCCAGAATCAGAAGCCGGTACTCCGCCGTGAACTGCCGTTCGTCGGCTTCGCCGCCGCTTCCGGGTCGGGAACCGCTCCCGGGGCCGGGACCGCCGAGCCACCGCCAGCCTCTGCTCTCGTCTTGACATCAATCTCCCGCCAACGTGTGCCGTCCGCTATCGCGATCCAACGGGATCACCGCTGTGTCACGTACGCTGGCAGAGAGGGCGACCG
>CATOTG010000009.1 GCA_951813015.1 uncultured Thermoanaerobaculia bacterium
TGTCGGGGTGACGGTGTCGCCACGCATCCCACGTTGTCAGCGTCATGGGCAGCATCTGGAGGACGACACCTTCGGCGGCGCGCTCGCCGAGGACAGCTTCTCCCGTCAGATTGCTCCAAAGGCTGAGCGTGGCGCGGTCGAACATCAGCTTGTTCGATCGGTAGAGCAGACCCGAGGTGCCGAACCGCAGACGCTCGCCGTTTTCGCCCACGGCCGAATAGAGGATGGCGGAACCGCACAGGGTGCAGAAGGAGATGGTGATCGGCTGACCGCCGACCGTGTCGTTCAGGAGTTCGTGCCAGCTCAGCACCTTGACGGGATAGGCACGCCGCTCGCCGCCCAGGCTGACGCCGAACACGGTGTCGGCGCCGCGCATGAAGCGCGCCATGTCGGCGGGAACGGAGGCGGGGTCGTCGACCGCCGGGATTCCGTCCAGCGGCACGCCGCCCCACTGGACTTCCCGCAGTCGTAGCTTGACCGTTGCTTCAGGACTGAGAATGCGGCCGTAGACGGGGTCGATGCGCGAGAACAGTCTCCCCTTCCATCCGACGTAGCCGGCCGGCGGCTCGAGATCCTGGCGGCTGCCGACGTAGCGAAGCCAGTCCCGGTAGCGGCCGCCGGGCTGCGCGCCGGACAAACGCTCGAGGAGCTGCCTGACATCGCGTCTCGCCTCGCTCGGCGCGAAGAAGTACGTGTCGACCAGTGGTACCAGGGTCGAGGGATCCGCGTTGGCGAGTGCCTTTGCGGCTCTGCGCCTCGGCTTCTGCTTTTCCGCCGTCAAGGCCAGGAGGCGCTTGTAGATCTGGTTGCCCGAGTCGGCTCTGCCGGCGCTGCTGTCCGGGGTCGGAACCGTCGGAGGGCCGGCCGGCGGATCGTCCATCAGCCGCTCCTGCGCCGGGAATGCAGGCGCGCCGGCCGCTGTGGTCAGGCAGAAGACCGGCGCGGCCAACCGAAGGAACGCGGCTCTGATCATCCTCATGAGAGACCTGTCGATACTATCCGTGCCATGTTGAACGCGAGGCCCGGCACCGGAACTTCCGGTGTCGGAACCAGGTCACGGTTGGTTTCAGCCGCGTCAGCCGCCGCCATCGCGTGGTTCCTGTTCAGTGTTCTCGCGGTCGGTGCGCGGGCACAGGAGTCGGATGTCCTCCTCGAGAGGATCGAGATCACGCCTGCAACGCCGGGCCCGCGCACCCTGTGCCGGTTGACCGCGCGCGTCAGGAACGCCGGCGACCGGGATGTCTACAGTTTCGGCTTCGATGTGGAGCTGAACGGCCAGGCCTTGCGCGTCTACGAGAACCAGCTGTTTCTTCAGGTGATCGAAGCCGGCGAGTCGGATGGCGTGGCGCTCTACAGTTTCTGGACCTCGGAAACCGGGCGTCCCGTACCGGCCGACGGCAATCTGGAGGTGCGGGTCCGGCTACGTGAAGCGCGGTGGGTCAGAGTGTCCGAGGTCAAGGAGGATGGCGAGACGGTGGAGGTGTGGACCCCGGACGGCGCGGTCTCCGGCCTGCCGCAGGTCGTCAGCCGAACTCTGAAGCTGAAGTGAAGGCGGCTCGCGTACTCTTCGCCGCGGTCGCGGGCGGGTTGGCGCTTCTCGTGTCGGGGTGCTCGCCGGGCCCCGAAGCGACCTCGGGAGCAGCCGCCGAGTCGCCTCGCCCGCCGGTCGTCATGATCTCGATCGACACGTTGCGTTCGGACCGGCTTCCCGCTTACGGATACGGCGCGGTCGAGACCCCCGCCATCGACCGCCTGGCGGCCGATGGCGTGCTGTTCGAGCGTGCCTTCACGCATGTGAACGTGACCTTGCCCGCCCACGCCAGCCTGTTCACGGGTCTGCTGCCGGCGGTGCACGGCGTACGCGACAACGCCGGCTACCGGCTGGGCGAGAGCATCCCGACGCTGGCGGCCGAGCTGAACCGGCACGGCTATGCCACCGGCGGTTTCGTGTCCTCCTGGGTCCTGCGCGCCTGGACTGGAATCGACCGCGGTTTCGACGTGTACGACGACGGCGTCCGATTCGAAACGGGACGTCAACTGGGCGATTTGCAGCGGGCGGGGCCGGAGACCCTTGCGGCCGCCTCGGGTTGGTTGGACGGCGTGGCGGACGTTCCTTTCTTCCTGTTTCTGCACCTCTACGAGCCTCATGCGCCCTATCAGCCGCCGGCGCCGTTCGCGGGCCGCTACGAGGACGCTTACGACGGCGAGGTGGCGGCAGCCGACCGCGTCGTCGGCGATCTGCTCCGGCGCCTGGAACGGCTCGGGCTCTACGACGAAGCCCTCGTCATCCTGCTCTCCGATCACGGCGAGGGCCTGATGGATCATGCGAGATGGACCACCTGGTCTTCATCTACCGCGAAGTGCTGCAGGTGCCCCTGATCGTGAAACTGCCGGGCGGGAAGCGCGCCGGCGAGAGGGTTGGCGTCAACGTCCAACTCGCCGACGTCGCGCGGACCCTCTATTCGTTCCTGGATCTCGAGGAGCCGGCCGGGCTGGCGGGGGCCGATCTCCTGGACCTGCAGTCGGCCGTGTCGGCCGGGAGGCCGAGGCAGATCGTCTCCGAGAGCGTGTATCCCCGAATCCACTTCGGTTGGAGCGATCTTGCTTCGATCATCGAGGGCGACCTGCACTTCATCGACTCGCCCGACCCGGAGCTGTACCGGCTCTCCGAGGACCCGGAGGAGCTGAACAACGTCATCCGGGAGGAGCGGACGGCTGCGCGACGGCTGCGCGAGGCGTTGGCCGGAATCGACCGTACGCTGGCTTCGCCGGCGGAGGAGGATCCCGAAACCCGCCGGCGTCTGCAGTCGCTGGGGTACCTTTCCGGCGGAGCTCGTGTGCGGGAAGGTCCGCTTCCCGACCCCAAGAGTCGGATTGGCGTCGTCGCCGCCCTGGACCGCGCCGCGGAGCAGGTGGCCGGTGGTCGCCTGGCTGAGGCCGAGACGCTGCTTCGGAGGGTGCTGGAGAGGGACCCTCAGCTCATCCACGCCTGGGAACTGCTGGGGGCGTGATGGAGCGGAGAAGCCAGCCATCGGCTGCGCTCGGGCCTACCGGAGCGCGTTCGAGGCTTCCGGAGGGGGCGCCGTCACCGCGGGTCTCAAGGTGGCGGAGCTCCTCCTCCGCAAGGGGCGGGTGGCAGAGGCGCGGGAGCACGCTCTCGCGTTCGTGGACCGGTCGCCGCTGGCCCATCAGATTCTGGCCGAGGCGGCGTTGATCGACGGCGCCGTGGAAGAGGCCGGAGAACACCTGGAGAGGGGCGGTCGCCGAACGCGGTCCACGGTTGACGCCATTGATCGTCCGGGCGGGTTGGCTGAACGTGCAGGGACGGTTCGAGGAAGCTCTGGCGCAGACCGACGAAGTTCTCGCCGAGTTCGGCGGCCGCGGCGAGCGGACGGTTCTCGCACGTCTCTTCCTTCACCGCGGCATGGCGCTCGGGGCCCTGGAGCGGATGGCAGAGGCGGAACGTTCGTACCGCGAGGCCATCGACCTGGACAGTGAGCTGCTTGGGGCGTACTCCTCGCTGGCTTTCCTGCTCGCGCTGCAGGGCCGGGCCGCCGAGGTGGGCAATGCCCTGCGGGAGATGGTGACGGCGAACCCGCAGCCCGCCGCCTACGCCGAGGCGGTGCGGACGCTGCGGGCGATGAACGACGAAGCGTCCGCGGCACGATTGCTGGCGCAGGCACTCGACCGCTGGCCGGAGAGTTCGGAACTCCTCCTGCACGTCGGGTCTTCGGGGTAGGCTTTCCGGGTGGCTGGGACGAAGCAACCCGTGGGGCGCCGTTCGCCAGCGCGCGCGCGGCATCGGATGATGGCGGGTCCGCTGGCGACGGCCTGCATCCTGTTGAGCCTCCAGTCCGACACACCGCTGACGGCTCAGCAGGTGGCAGCCGGGAGCGAACGGGTATCGGGTCCGGTGTTCATCGAGACCGTCGAAGTCGAGGTCATCGACATAGACGTCTACGTCACGGACGCCGACGGTCAGCCCGTGCACGGCTTGACGCTGGACGACTTCGAACTGCTGGTGGACGATCGGCGGGTGGCGATCAGCAACTTCTACGCGGTCGAAGAGCGTGGCGACGAGCTGTGGGTGCGACGTGGCGGCGCCGGCGCCGAACCCCTGGCCGCGCCCGCGCTTGACGATCCGCTGGCGCCGGGCCTCCCCGGGCGGGCGCGCCCGGTCGTGTCGCCCGAACAGGCGCTCCACGTTGTGGTCTACATCGACAACCTGAACCTGACGCCGTTCAACCGGAACCGGGTGCTGCGCGAACTGCGGAGCTTCATCCGCGAGCAGCTCCAGCCCGAAGACAACGTGATGCTGGTCAGTTACAACCGCTCCATTGACCTCTTGATGCCGTTCACGAACGATCGCGATAAGTTGAACCGGGCCCTGCTGGAACTCGAGGAGACCACCGGGAACCGCGTGCATCGCAACAACGAACGCCGCGACATCGTCGCGCTGATCAACGACGTGAACCTGGAGACGGCGGGCCGCCGGGGGAGCGAGCAGTTCCAACAGGGTGTGCGCGAAGGCCGGGTCATCGGCGGTCCTGTCGGCCTGGCGCGGAACCAGTTGATCGCCTACGCCGGTTCGGTGCGCAACGATACCCACCTGTCCATCGACGGCCTCGGCAGCTTGGTGGAGAACCTGTCCGGGTTGCCAGGGCGCAAAGCGGTCGTCTACGTGGCCGAGGGTCTGCCGATGATCGCCGCCGAGGACATGTTCCACTTCATCCGCGATGCCTACGAGGACGCGGTCTCGCTGGTGGAGATGACGTCCTACGACATGTCGCGGCGCTTCCAGCAGCTCGCGGCGGCTGCAAACGCGAACCGGACGAGCTTCTACACCATCGATGCCCGGGGTCTGACCGTGTACTCCCAGGGCACCGTGGAACAGCACGCTGCCGGCTTGCCGGGACAAGGGTTGCTCATCGACCAGATCAGGGTGACCAACCTGCAGAGCCCGCTCCGCCTGATGGCGCGGGAGACGGGCGGTCGTTCGATCTTCAATGCGAACCGCGTGATGCCCGACCTTCTGAAGATCGCCCGCGACTTCCGCAACTACTACTCGCTCGGGTACATGCCCGCGAGCGCCGGCGCCGGTCGCCTGCACACGATCGAAGTCCGCCTGAAGAACCGACCTCGGGGTGTCGACGTGAACTACCGACGCGGCTATCGCACCAAGACGGTCGAGTCGCGCATGGCGAGGGCACACTCTCTGCTCTCCATCTGAACGTGTACGAGAACCGCTGGGCGTCAGGGTGCAGAATCTGTCTTTGAAGCGGCGATCGGATGGGCACTACGACGTGCGACTGGTCGTCGATGTCGCCTGGGATGAGTTGGTGCTGGTTCCGCGAGAAGGCGTGCACCACGGCCGGATCCGGCTCTGGTTGGCGGCCAAGGACGAAAAGGACCGTGCGACCGAGCCCAGGCTCAGCGAGTTGAACATCGCGGTGCCGCAGGATCGCCTGGCCGAGATCGAAGGCCGCAGATGGCGGTATGGCCTGGAGCTGACGATGGAAGCCGGATACCACGACATCGGGATCGGGCTGCGGGATGACGTCGGAGGCCGTCAGTCGTTCCTGCGCCATGGGGTGAACGTCCGATGAACCACCGGGCAACCTGTTCGTCCGATCCGGGCTGAGTTTCCTTCGAAGCGGGGCCTGAGAGGTGGGGAGTTGTCCCGGGCGAGTGCGGCGGACAGCGGCTATAGTGAACGGCCATGACTCCATCCATGCAAGGGACGCGGGCCAATCGTCCCTCTTCACTTTGTTCCGGTCGGCTTTGGCCAGTTCTGCCGGCCGTAGTACTTCTCCTGTTCGCAGCGGCTGGCGCGAGCGGACAGCGACTGCTTGATCTGGGTCCCGCCATCGAGGTTGCCCCGACAGCTTCGGAGGGTCTTGAGACCTTCGCGGTCGAACTGGACATCGATTTCGTTCGCTCCGCTCCGCCGCTCGTGGAACTCCCCACACCGGACGGACGGGTTCTCGCCGCGGAGATGACGGTCTTCGAGGACCGCGGCGCTGGCGACGCCATGTGGGCGGGTACTCTTCCCGGCGCCGCGTACGAGAGCGTCGTGTTCACGGTCAAGGACGGCTATCTGGCTGGGCGCTTCGGTGAGCCGGGAGGCGCCAAGTACCTGATCAGCGCCGGTCCCGACGGCCGCGGTCAGATCGTCGATACGTCCGTCCGCGCGCCGGATTCCGAGGAGCGGACCTGTCCCGGCGGCGTGGTTCCGCCCGGGGAGTCTCCCGCCCGGCTGCCTCTGGCGCAGCGTGACGGACCTCCGGGCGGCGTGGCGTCCGAGTCGAACCACGATGTGCTCGACATCCTGGCCGTCTACACGCCCGAATCCGAGGAGCGGTGGAGCCGCCGCAATCTGACGCCGGGAGCGGCGATTCAAGGGTCCATGGACTACCTGGCCCAGGTGTTTCGGAACGGTCGGCTGGGTGTGACGCCGAACCTGGTGCACTTCGAGGAGGCGCCGCCACTCTACGGAGAACACGAACCGCAGGACGGCGAGGACAGCGAGTGGTCCTGCAGCCACATTCTTGGCCATATGCCTGGGGATCCGGACCTGGCGCGGCTCCGGGCGGAGCACGGCGCGGACATGGTCCACCTGTTCGTCTGGGGCGCCCAGGGTTGCAGCGGCATCGCCTACCTCCTGACCAAGGGGGTTTCCGCTCAGTCGTTTTCGGGCGCGGCCTTCGGTCTGACCTTGCCCCGCGGCGACTACGACGGAACGTTTGCCCACGAGATCGGTCACAACATGGGCGCCAACCATGATCCGCAGAACGTGAGCATTCGCGACAGGACCTTTGAACAGCATCGCAACGAGGTTGCCGTCTATCCCTACGCCTACGGCCACACGGACTTCGCGCCGGTACCCAACATCGATACGATCATGAGTTACGGCTCTGGCCGGGTCGAGCCCTACTTCTCGACGGTGCGGTTCCGGCCGCGGGGCTGGAACATCGGCATCGCCGGAGAGCGCGAGAACGAGCGGGCAATGCAACAGACGATCCACCTTGCCGTCCAGTACAGCGACTTCATCGGCAGTACACCGGACCCGGAACCTCCTCCTCCTCCTCCCGGTGACGTGCCGACGGCGCCGGGCAATCTGGCCGCCACGCCGACCGGCGCCACCAGCGTCCGTTTGACCTGGTCGGACGAGTCCGACAACGAGAACGGCTTCGAGGTGCAGTATCGCCCGGCCGGCGGCCGCTGGCAGGCGGCCACGAGGTTGCCGGCGAACACGACATCGGCTGATGTGACCGGACTGGATGCCGGCGGCCGCTACGAGTTTCGCGTGCGGGCCTACAACCGCGCCGGCGGCGCGAACAGCGGCGTCGTAACCGTCGTGCTGGGGGCGGCGGAGTACACGGACTGCGTGCCCTCGGCGCCGCTGATCGTCTTCGAGCACGGCTACAAGGTGAGCATGTGCATCGAGTACGAGAAGGACGGTGAGATGGTCCAGGCCGACGCGGTCGACTACGGACTCGCATCGCGCGAGTCGGGGCTGCTCTATTTCTTCGACCGCGACAACTCCGAAGTGCTGGTCAAGGTGCTTGATGCCTGCAGCGTCAACGGGTACCGGTGGGTGTTCGTGGCGCCGGTGACCACGCTGGCGTTCAACCTGTACGTCGATGAGACGGCCACGGGGGGAGCGATGGCCCCACCGGAACCCTCGCGGCGGTGCGACGGCGACGACGAAGAGCGACATCAGGGCGTTCCCCTGCGGAGCTGCTGCGTCATCGACGGCCGTTGCGGATGGTGTTGGCAGTATTCGCGGAGTCGACCTCGTCGATGTGGGCTTCCCGGCGTTGCCGGCTCCACCGACGTCGCCGGCGCGTGTTGAACCGATGTCGGCCCGGCCGCCGGTCACCGTCTCTCTGCCGGTCGCCGCCGGGGGAGAGGCGGAGTGCGAGCCGCAGCCGGTGAAGACGCTTCGCGGCGGCTACACCGTCAACATGTGCGTCGAGCACCTGCGGGACGGCGAGACGATCGTCGAGGAGGTTGAGGACTACGAACTGGACTCCGAGCAGTCGGCGATCCTCTACTTCTTCGATCGCGGCAACGCCGAGGTGCTGATCAAGGTACTGGATGGCTGCGGAGTCAACGGTTACCGGTGGGTGTTCGTGGCGCCGGTAACGACGCTGGCGTTCAATCTGTCGATCGAGCCTCCCGGCGGCGGCCAGGCCTGGACTCACGAGAACCGTCTCAACCAGACCGCCGCGGCAAAGAGCGACATCACGGCGTTCGCCTGCAGCCAGTAGTTTTCGGCAGGCGCCGAGGGCGCACGCCCTGGTCGTCGCCGGCCAGGGCGTGTTCTGCGGCCAGCAGTTCGGACCCTGAGGCCTTGATGTGCACCCTCGTTGCGTGGAGGGCCGGGAGGGAACCAGGTTCTATCCCCCGGCCCTCCGCGGCTCGGGCGAGCCGCGGTTACATTACGCGGAGCAACGTCGAGGACGAGTGCTGGCCGTTGGCGCCGTCGCTCACGGTGACGACCAGGATGTAGTCGCCGCTGGCAAGCTTCTTTCCGGCCACGAACGTCCCTGACAACTGCGAGACGCCTGATCCGGCCCGGGCGCCGGGCGACAGGACAACCTCGCCGCCCTCGACCACCGGCTCGCCGTTCGGGCGGAGCACCTGCGTTCGGACGGACACGGCCCCCGCGCCGAGATTCGTGGCGGCGAGGCTGATCGGCGTTTCGCCACCGGCGGTAACCACCGGCCTGGCGGCAGGGATGAACGGATTGCCGTCCATCAGGAACGGGAAGCCGACGTCCAGCCGCTGCTCCGATTCCTCCTCGCGGAGCAGAACCCACTTTTGATGCGGTTCCGGGAACAGCGGCGGCTGGAGCGTCGGCGTCTCGCCCGGCACCGTGAGCACGGTTGTCGCGAGAGCCCGGCGTCCGGTGGCGTCGTTGCGGATCAGTACGCGAACGGAGTAGTCGCCGGGGTCCAGATCGAAATGGCCCCAGTACTTGATCCCGCTCTGGCGGATCGCGGGGCCGGCCTGGGCCGTGTCCAGGCCCATGGAGCGGACGAAGAAGTCCCGCACGATCCCGAGGTCGTCCAGGGCGTACGCGTAGATTTGCAAGGGCAGGGTTCCGCCCTGGAGGCCGGCCAGAAGATCCTCGCCCCGCGCCTCCACGAGCACCGGTGCGTAGGCCTTGCCGCTGTCGGCGGGAAGGCGGCGGCGAGCACGGAGGTGTCGATCTCGCCCGCTTCCACTCCTCCCATGACCTGCTGCGCTGAGGTCAGAGCCCGTTCGAAGGGGTTGGTCTGTTCATAGGGCTTCGGGGCGTAGTAGCCGGGTCGGTGGACGACCCGTGTTCCCCGGGGAGCCTTCTTGAGCCGTACCCGCAGTTTGCGGAAGCGGCCGTCGTTCTTCAGGTCCCTGGGGTAGAAGGAGAGCAGGTAGGTGACACTGGTCTGCTCCAGCATGTCGGACATCGCTTCACCCAGGTCGCTGAAGTTGGCGAACAGTTCGCCGCCCGTGTCGTTCGCCATCAGAGATAACGAGGCCCTGTTGCTCTGGCCCTGGGTCTGGATCTGGCCGCTCACGTCCACAGCCTGGATCGTGCAGTTCGCCTCGCGGAAGCGCTCCAGCATGTTGTTCACCGACCTCTGGGCGGCGGTACTGCCGAAGAGTTCTTCGTTGTCCACCTGTTCGAAGTTGCCGTCTGCCAGCCTCTGCTGACGGTCCAGGATCTCCTCCTGCTGCTCCAGCGTCACGCCCTGTTGACCGACGAGGATGGAGTCGTCGAAGCCCTCGGACAGGAAGACGACGTGCTTGCGCCCCTGAATGGACTGCATCCAATTGGCCAGTTCGCTCATCCCGGACGCCAGCGCGTCGACCTCGCTTGCCGCGCGTCCGCGCGCCGCGGCGTCTTGCAGCACCTGCAACTGCTGTTGTTGTTGTTGCAGCTCGGCCTGCACATCGAAGGGCCGCTCGCTGGAACCGTCGCCGATGTCTGAGCTCGTGGGGAGTTCGCCGCTCAGATCGCCGATCACGAGACCCAGGGGGTCGCGGATCACGTCGGACTCTCTTCCGCCGAATCCGAGGCTGCGGATCGCCTCGCGGATCTGACTGCGGTCCGAGGTGAAGCCGAGCACGAGGCGGGGCCGGTTGGCGAACACCGCGAGGGCCACCAGGTCTGTGGGGTGCAGTTCCCGCAGGACGAGGTCGGCGGCGGCCTGTTGGGCGCGGCCGACCGCATCGGGCGGGGTGAAGAAGAGATCGAACAACAGCAGAAAGTGCCGCCGTGCGGCGACCGGTACCGGTTCCTCGGTCGCCTTCCCTTCGATGGTCGCCAGATCGACGACGTCGAAGCCGACGATCTCGACCGTCTTCCGGTTGTCCTGGAGTTCGAAGTCGGCGGCCGTGAGATCGCGGAGGGGGGCGCCGGCACGGCTGACCTGCACCGGCACTTCAACCATGAAGACTGTGGTCGTGTCGCTGAATTCGGCCTGTGCCTGCCGGGCGCTGCGCCCGCGTTGGGCGTCGGCCGCAGCCGCTGAGAGCAGCAGTGCGACGGCGCAGAGAAATGCTCCCGTTCGGCCGGCTGGATGCGAGATCTGTTGATCGAGAGGTCGGTGATCGTCCATCGCAAGCTCTCCCTTGATTCTTCGGTGCAAAGATGTCGCCTTGTTGTCCCGGCGACGCGTCGACTCGGCCGCCCCGGTCAGTTCAGCACCTTCACGGGGATCGAGTTGGCGGATCTGGCCTGCGTTGCCTGATTGACAACCGCGACGCTCAGAGTGTAGTCGCCCGGCTCGAGACCGGTGGGCTGGAAGGCCGCAATCAGCTTGTCGAGACCGGCGATTCCGGTCACGGTCCGCTCGCGCAGACTGAGCCTGCCCCCGGCCATCGCCTCGCCCTCGAGGTTGGTCACGGTTGCCTGCAGCGTCAGGTCGCCTGAGCCGAGGTTGTAGCCAACCAGGCAGAGTGCTGCGCCTTCCGGATCATCGGTCAGCGGCAGCAGCGGCACGGCCGACGGGACATAGGGTTCTCCGTTCACCGTGAACGGATAGACCGTCGTTCTGGCGTACTGGTCGCCGGCCTGCTCGCGGACCAGGAACCAGCTTCCCGGCTCCTCGAGGAAGAAAGGCGGCAGGAGAACCGGCTGCCCGTTTGTGTACATGGGGACCTCCAACTCGACTGTCGCGACGCCGGTCCTGCCGGAGACGGCGTTGCGGACGAGGACCCTCACGAGGTAGGCGCCGGGGCCGAGGTTCAGGTGGCCGTAGTACTTCAGACCGGTGTTGGCGAAGGTATCCTCACGCCCGGCCAGGTCGAGGGTCACGACCCTGCTGAAGAAATCGCGCATCTGGGCCGTGTCGTCGGTGACGTAGGCGTAGATCTCGACGGGAAGATGCCCGTTCTCATGCCCTTGCAGCAGCTCGTTGCCGCCGACCTCGATGATCACGGGTACATACGCTTCGGCTTCAGCGGCCTGGAACGGCGCCGCCAACACGTCGACATGCAGGCCGTCCGTCTCCGTTGCGGTGGCGATCAGGTCCGAGGCGAGGAGGCGCTTTTCCATCGGGTGCAGGTCCCCGAATGGCCGGGGGGTGACGTACCCCATGCGGTGCGAGACCTGTGACCCCCGGGGCGCTCTGGAGCGTACCGAAAGCCGGTGCCGCTCGCCCGGCGGTCCCGGTGCGGAGGGCTCGAAGGACAACAGGTACGTGACGTTGGAGGATTCCAGTACTGCGCGGAGCTCTTTGCCGAAGTCGTTGGCGTCTTCGTGGAATCCTCCGCCGGTCTCGTTGGAGATGTAGAAGAGCGCGTCCCGCCCAACGATGCGCGCCCGGTTCTCTTCCGGGAGGTCCGCCCGCAGTCCCGAGATGTCGACCGCGTGGATCACGGCGTTGGCGCGGCCGAACTCGCGCACCATCTGATTGATCAGGACCTGGAGTTGCGTGTTGCCGTAGCGGTCGTCCGTGTCGACCTCGGCGTACCGGCCGTCCTGGATGGCCCGGATCTCACGTTGCATGTCTTCGTCGAAGAAGTCCGGCTGGCGACCGAAGAGCAGTCGGCCGTCGAATCCCTCCGAGAACAGGATGACATGCTTGCGGCCCTCGATGCTGCCAAGAACCTGCGCCATCTTCTGGAGAGTGTCGGCCCAACTCGAGATTCGGCCACGGGCGAAGCTCTTCTCGTATCTGGCCATCTGATTGCCGATGATCCGCAGGTAGCTGCTGACGCTGCGTTCCATCTCGCTGATGCTCTGGTTCACGCCGCCCGCGTCCAGGGAGGACGCGATACCGGGGCCCGGGGCGTCGATCAGGAAGCCGAGAGGATCCCTGGTGACGAGCTTCAGGAGACGCGGATTGCCGAGCGTGGCGATGGCCCGGGCCAACTGCGTCCTGTCCGGCGTGAACGTGACCAGGAGTTGGGACCCGGACTCGGCGGTATGCACGGCCACGGCGCCAAGATCGGTGGGATGCATCTCGTTCAGGACGAAGTCCTGCGCGGCGACGCGCGCCCGCGCAACCGACGTGGGCGTCGAGAACGTGAGGTCGAACAGCAGCAGGAAGTGCCGCCGAACGGCCGGCGGCAGACCATGGCCCGCATCCATCACGCGTCGTTCGTCCGGCGCGAGAAGATCGAGGTCCACGACCTGGAAGCCGGACAACTCCTGAAGCCGGCCCTCGTCGAGGATCTGGAAGTCCTCAATGGTCAGGCCGCGCACCGGCTCGCCGTTCCTGGTGACCACGTTGACCGGTACCTGGACTTCGAAGACGGAGGTTTCTTCGTCGAACTGCCGCAGATTCTCGGGGTCTTGTGCCGGGACCGGCAAGACGGCGGAGAACGCCGCGATCATGGCGGGAACGACGACGCCCGCGAGTCGGCCGCCTCGCGGATGTCCCCGACCGGGGAGGCGGCGGGCGGCAGACGACGTTTCGGGTTTCATGACCTTGGCTGTCCTGATCCCGGGGCAGCGCGACAAGGCTAGCAGCAGAGAGTGGTTGCTTCTCCCGGGCTGTTGCCGCTGGCCGGGAGAGCGGCGCCAGCAGGCCGCCCGGCCGATGTCAGGGCGGCCCCCGTTCGATCAGTGCCGCGTACTTGCGTGCTTCTTCGTGCGTTGCATCGAGGCGCAGGGCCCGCTCCACGTGGTGCCTTGCTTCGCGCACCCGGCCGGTCGCGATGTAGACCCGGACGAGGCCGACATGGACTTCCGGAAGTTCGGAGTCGGCGCGAAAGGCCCTGCGCATGTACTCCAGCGCCAGGGCCGAATCGCCGGCTGCCAGAGCGGCGTCGCCCCGGTAGACGTAGAAGAACGGGCTCGCCATGTTCAGGTCTTCGAGGACGTCGAGAAGCTCGCCGGCGCGGCCATGTCGGCCCTGAACCTGGTAGGAGCGGACCAGGTTCGTCAGCAGAGGAATGCTCTGCGGATGAAGCTCCAGGCCTTCCTCGTAGACCCGCACAGCTTCGTCGACCTGGTTGCGCCGGAGCAGGAGGATGCCGCGGTTGTTGATCGCCTTGTCGAAGTCGGGCGCCAGCCGGACGGCGACGTCGAGCCACTTCTCGGCGGCGTCGAGTTCGTTCTCCATCAGGGCCTCCGCCCCCAGGTTGTTGTAGTAGTGGCCGGCGGCGGCCAGATCGGTGATCGGCTCGAAGTCGCGATAGGACTTGGGGCGGTAGGGAAGAAAGTCGTAGGTCGCCATCTCCCCGTCCACGTACATGCCGGCGACGATGTGGCCCCGGCTGATCACCACGCCGTCCTGGTAGTTCCAGCGCTGGTAGTCCTCGACCTCGACAAAGAACGGGTTCAGCCGGCGTTCGCGCCCCACCGCCACGAACAGGTTGACGAAGGACAGGCAGTTGCCTTGTCCGTAGGTAAACGTCTCGCCAGCTGTGCGGGTCGGTGCAAGGGCGTACTGAAGGTCGACCCAGCCGAAGATGAAGTCGAGCACGGCGTCGCGGCGGCGGGTCTCGCTGCCAGCCGGACTGACACGCTCATCGACGGCGGCGCGCAATTCGTCGGTGACGGCGAACGGAACGACCACCCCGTCCCTCCAGCCGCCTCCGAGGCGGCGGTCGAACTCGGACGTCAGTAGCTGCCGATCGTCCAGCGGCGCGTAGCCGGCACACGCAGCGCCCAAGGTCAGCGCCAACAGGAGCGCGCCTCTCCGCGCCCTGGCTGCGCCGGGAAGCTCGAAGCCTGTCCGATGTCCGTGGGTCCGGAGAGTCAGGATCATCCTCCGATGATCGCCGATCCCACCCGGCTCACGTTCGCCTCTCGCTGGATTCACCCTCACCGCTCACCCTCACTTCTCGCTGGACAGCACCCTGGACAGCTTCAGGTGGACAACCACTCTCCTCTTGATGTACGATGCCTTCATTCAACAGGTTGATCCGCCGGATTCCTGTCAGGGTTTGGCCTGACGGGAGGTCCTTCGTCAGTCACATGTTGACAGCAACGGCGGTTTGATTCCAGGACAAGCCGGTCATGTGTCAGTCGGACCACGAGCCAATGAAGGTCACCGGTGCGGCGGCAACAGCCAGAGGTTATTCAAAATCATGGACAGCGTACCGTCTCTTGGATGGGTGGAGGATTCGGGTTCGCGCCAAAATGGCGCGGCTCGACCTTCTTCCACACGCGGGTTCGCATGGAGACAGGGTTTTGTCCGATTGGCCGAACTGGCCGGATCCTGGTCGCTTTGGCACAAGCCTTGCGGCGTCTCAAGATCGTCAGCAGAGCCGAGAGGCTCTCGTCAAACTGCGGGAGGTTGCATGCGGCGTCGCGCAAGCCAGCGCGGCGCGGACGTGAATCTCCCGTACCAACACTCACTTCGGAGGGAGTATTGAACGCATGAGCAGACGCACCGTTTCTACGTTCGGCGTCATCCTTTTGCTGCTCGTTGGCGGCATCGCCTGGGGTCAGCAGACCACCGGCAATCTCTACGGCACGGTGGTCGACGAGTCCGGCGCCGCCTTGCCGGGCGTCAAGGTCACCGTGACCGGCATCGGCGCCGCGCGCGAGCAGTTCACCGATGAGGGCGGGAACTTCCGGTTCCCCGCGCTCGACCCGGGCTTTTACGACGTAGCTGCCGAGCTTGATGGCTTCGGCGGACTGGAGTATCCGGATGTCAGCATTCGTCTGGGGCGCAGCACGGATCTGCCGTTGACCTTGACGGCGGCCCTGGAAGAGACGATCACCGTCACGTCCGAGAGCCCGCTGCTTGACGAACGCCAGATCAGGCCCGGCACCAACGTCACGCAGGTCGAGTTGGAGAAGATCCCGACCGCACGCGATCCCTGGGCCATCCTGAGCCAGACGCCGGGCGTCCTCGTGGACCGGATCAACGTGGCCGGCAGCGAATCCGGCCAGCAGTCCGTCTTCAGGGCTCAGGGCGTTTCGAGCAGCCAGAACACCTTCCAGCTCGACGGCACGGAGATCACCGACATGCGCGCCACCGGCGCGTCGCCGACGTACTACGACTTCGACCAGTTCGCCGAAATGTCGTTCACGACCGGCGGGTCCGACGTCACGAAGAGCACCTCGGGCGTTGCGGTCAACCTCGTGACGAAACGGGGAACCAACGAGTTCCGCGGTTCGGCTCGCTTCTACAACACTCAGGCCACCGGCTACTTCGGCGGCCTGCTGGAGGGTGCCGAGCCGAACATCGACAGCCAGCTCAACCAGGCGAATGGCCAGACGGCGCTGCCGGGCGCCCGGGTCCGCAAGATCGAGGACTTCGGCTTCGAGGCCGGCGGCGCCGCGATCCAGGACCGCCTGTGGATGTGGGGAAGCTGGGGCCAGCAGGACATCGGCCAGAACAACGCTACCGGTACCGCCGACGACACCCTGCTCGAGAACACGGTGATCAAGGTGAACGGCCAGCTATCAAGCGACAACGCGATGGTCGCCTCCTACAACAACGGCGACAAGCTGAAGTTCGGTCGTGGTGGAGGGGGCAACCGGCCACCCCCAACGACCTGGAATCAGCGCGGACCGTCGGCCCAGTATCGGCTGGAGGATCAGCACATCTTCTCGCCGAACTTCTACCTCACCGGCGTCTACTCGCATGGCGACTTCGGATTCGCGCTGCTTGCCCGTGGAAACCTGTCGAACCAGAACGGTCTTGACCAGGATGCAGTGGATCCAATGCGCGATTTCCCGGTGTGGTACGGCAACTACTTCTCCGGCTCGGCGGCGTCTCCGAACGACCTCTGGCAGGCAGACGCCAGCTACTTCTTCAGCAGCGGCGCCACGGTCAACCACGAGCTGAAGCTCGGCGGCCGGTTCCGGACCTACGAGAACCGCTCCGCGTTCTACGCCGGGCCCCGGGATACGTGGCACGAGGCGGGTCGTTCCTGGACCATCTACACTCGGGATGATAAAGGCGCCCTCGCCGCCGACTACAACTCGCTCTACGCGCAGGACACGATCACGTTCGGGCGCATGACGCTGAACGTCGGCGCGCGCTGGGACGACCAGGGCGGTGCCAACGGCCAGTACGAGCTGCCCGCACATCCAACGCGCCCCGACCTGATGCCGGCGATCACCTTCGAGGGATCCGAAGCGGGCTTCGGCTGGACGTCGATCGTGCCGCGGCTCGGGGCGACCTACGCTCTTGGCGAAGGCCGCACCACGTTGCTGCGCGCGAGCCTTTCCCAGTTCGCCAACCAGTTGCCCACCAACACGGTGACCCGGAACTCGCCTCTCGGCTACAACTATGTCTACGTCGTCTGCGACGACCTGAGCGTCGCGGACCAGACCTGCTACTCGCCGGGCAATGTCCTGTTCACCAACCTGGATCTCGACGATCCGTTCAACATTCTTGACACGACGGATCCGAACTTCGATCCGCCGGTCACGACCGAGCTCATCCTCGGGGTTGAGCACGAGTTCATGCCGGAGCTCGTCGCCGGATTCGGCATCACGATGCGGAACGTGGACGACATCGCGGAAGAAGTCGGTTACGTCGAGGATGAGGACGGCAACGTGCGTCTGCCGCGCCGTTCGGACTTCATGCTTTCCCATGTCGCCACCGGCACCGTGCCGCGCGGCAATGGCAGCTACCGGGTCCAGGTGTACGACCTGGTCGATGGGGTCGACTTCACGGGCGGTGACCACCTGATGAACGGTGTCCGCTCCCGCGACTTCCTCGGTTACAACGTCAGCCTCACGAAGCGGCTGTCGCACGGTTGGATGGCTCGTGGCTTTTTCCAGTACGGCGATGCCGAATGGAATGTGCCCGACGAGTACTACAACCACTTCAGCCGGAATGCCGGCCGCGGCGGCGGAGACGTGGACGGGCAGATCTACATGCAGAGATCGACCGGCTCCGGCAAGGGCCAGCGCTACCTGCAGTCGACCTGGTCGTACAATCTGAACGGCATGTATCAGGTTGCCCCCGACAGGGGTTGGGGTTTCAATCTGTCGGCCAACCTGACCGGTCGCGAGGGTTCCCCCGCTGCCTTCTACGTAACCGAAGACGTCCCGAACCTGGAAAGTGCGAGCCTCAACGTCGTTGAGGACCTCGGTTCCGTACGACTGCCTGACATCCACACGATGGACGTGCGGATCGAGAAGGAGTTCGCAGTGTCGGGTCCGATGAACCTGACGTTCGGCATCGACATCTTCAACGTGATGAACAGAGGTACGGCTCTGTCCTGGATCGACGGTATTGGCGGATCCAACGCTGGCAACCTGGACGATCACATCGCACCGCGCGTGTATCGCCTTGGTGTCCGTCTGAGCTGGCGATAGGGGGGCGCCCCTCCCTTCACCGCTCAGTTCTCTGACGACGGCGTCGGCTTGTCGTCACGGGAATAGGGAGAGCCCCGGTCCGGTATCCGGATCGGGGCTTTTCCTGTTCCAGACTGCCAGACACCGCCGCCTCAACCCTGCCGACGGGCGCCGCGCCAGTGCTCAGATCGCCTGGTTGCTCCTGAGAGGCGCGTCGATTCCGCCGGGACAGAGGTTCTCTGCGGGACACGAGCTGCTCGACGGGAACACCGCCACATCCGCCACGTCCGTGCGCGTCGGCCCGGTACGAAGCAATGCACCGCCTGCGGCAGAGCACACAACAGGAGTCGTTGTCGTCCAGCGCGGCCACCGGATCGATGCCCGCCCTCCGGATCCGCCCGAGAAATCGAGGATCGGCGCCGGGGTCCGAAGCGCTTGTTTTCCCGGCGTTACACGAAGGCGGACATCGGTTTGCTGGTGGAGCGGCGGGCACGATCATTTCCCGTTGGACAGCTCTTCGGGCTGCTGGAGGGACGTCCGGGCGGGTACAATGGCCGTACAGAGGGGGTGCCATGGACTTCGCTCAACAGCCGTTTTCCGTTGCCGGCAGGATCGGATGGCAGTCGGCGGCGCCGGTACCCGCCGGCTACCGGCTCAACCCCTTTCTCGAAGGGACCGGAGGCCGGCTGCATCCTTCCCGGGCACACGACCGAGGACGTGCTGCACCATCCGGGATATGGTCTTCCATCGGCAGAACGGCCGGCGGGCGTGGCGCGGGTTCCGCTCGACTGAGCACAGTGCCTGCTTCCTGTTCATCGCCTGCTCATGCCGGGCGTCGCGCGACGTTTCCGATCCGTGCAGCGCTCGCGGCAGTCGCCGTCGCGGGGTCTCTCGCCGCCGAGGACCCGAAGCCGGTGTTCGTCGACCGAGCCGCCGAACTCGGCGTCGACTTCGTCCACTACAACGGAATGACCGGCGAGCTGTACTACGCGGAGCACATGGGCGGCGCGGCCGCCCTGTTCGATTACGACAACGATGGCGACCTTGATCTCTACCTGGGGCAGGGCCACCTGCTCGCGCCCGAGGGGGACTCGGGATCTTCGTCTGGGGCCGCGCCAGGGGAGGAAGGGGTCATGCAGGATCGACTGTTTCGCAACGAACTGGAAACGGGTGCGTTGCACTTCACCGACATCACCGCGAAGAGCGGTCTCCGCGCACGGGGCTACGCCATGGGCGCCACCGTCGGCGACATCGACAACGACGGCGACCCCGATCTCTACATTCTCAATCTCGGGCCCAACGAGCTCTGGCGCAACGACTCGGCGCCGGGCACCCCCCGTTTCACGAATATCACGGAGGGGAGCCACGCCGCCGACCCTCGCTGGAGCGCGGCCGCGAGCTTCCTTGATCTGGACAACGACGGGCTGCTCGACCTCTTCGTCGGCAACTACGTGGAGTTCCGGGTCGCTACCCACAAGCCCTGCTCCTCCCCTCAGGGGATCTTGGATTACTGTGGACCGAAGGCCTTTCGCGGCGAGGCGAACCGCGTGCTGCGCAACCAGGGCGGCGGCGAGTTCGCGGACTGGACCTTCCGGCTGGGCATCGCCGACCACATTGCCGGAACGCTCGGAACCGTGGCCACGGACCTGAACGGCGATGGCTGGACCGACATCTACGTCGCCAACGACCAGAAGCCCAACGCACTTTTCCTGAACGATGGCGGCAAGGCCCTCGTCGACGAAGCGGTGATGGCCGGAGCGGCGGTCAACGCCTCCGGCGAACCCGAAGCGACCATGGGGATCGTGGTCCAGGACTTCAACGACGACGGTCTCGCGGACCTGTTCATGACGCACGTCCACCGGGAGACGAACACGCTGTACCTCAATCTGGGCGACGGCATGTGGGAGGACGCCACGCGCGCCAGCGGCCTGGGTCCCCCCAGCTTTCGCTACACCGGGTTCGGCGTCGCCGCCATGGACTACGACCTGGATGGAGTGCTCGACCTCTATACGGCGAACGGCGCCGTTACCCGCATCGAGGAGCAGTTCCGTGCCGGCGACCCGTTCCCCCTGCGACAGCGGAATCAGCTCTTCCGAGGACGGGGCGGCGGCCGGTTCGAGGAAGTCACCGACTTCGCGCATCCCGGGACCGCAGAGGTCGGCCGCGGCGTGGCGCGGGGAGATCTGGACAACGACGGCGATCCGGACCTCGTCGTGGTGAACAACATGGGACCTGTCTGGTTGCTGATGAACGAGGCCGAACCTTCCTCCAGCGAATGGGTCGGCATCGACCTGCGCCTGCCCAGCCAGGGCATGAATGGGGACGGCAGTCATGACGACGCGAAGACACCGTTCGGACGGCGGCCACTTGGCGCCTGGGTGGGGCTCAAGCGGGGCGGGAAGGAGACAAGGGCGACCTGGCGACGCTTTCATACGGATGGTTCCTATGCCGTCGGCAACGATCCCAGAGTCCTGTTCGCCGTCCACGGCGCCGCATCGCGCTCGGTCGTCGTTGCCTGGCCGGACGGCGAGCAGGAGTCGTTCCTTCTCGATCAGGTCGGCCGCTATCACACGCTGGTCCGCGGTCGCGGGGCGCCGTCCGGGAACGAGCACTCGTCAGCACCGTGAGACGTGGAACGCTGAATCGCTCCTGCGTTCGTGCCGCCTTCGCGGCGGCTTGCCGTTGCCGTTGCACTGCCGCTGACCGGCTGGGCCGTCCCTGCCGGACAGGATCCGGAAGCGGTTCCCCGGCCCCGGATCGACCACTACGAACAGATCGTGCAGGACCAGATCAGGGCGGCGCATGACAACGTGGATCGGCTTCGCAACGACCCGGAGGTGAAGCGAGCTGAACTGGCCGACGCGTTCGGCCAGCTCGGGCAGCTCTACCTGCTCTACGACTTCCCCGGCGCCGCCGGGGCCAGCCTGCGGAACGCCGTGGCGCTCGATGGCGAAGATCCCCGCTGGCCTTACTACCTCGCCGACCTGGCGGCGACCGAGGGGGACCATGTCGAGGCTGTCGCAGCCTTTGACCGTGTTCTGTCCCTTGATCCCGAGTACCTGGCAGCCCGCATCCGCCGGGGCAACGCGCTCTTCGAGTTGGGCCGCATCGCCGACGCCGAAAGAGATTATCTTGGCGTGCTCGACGGCGTTCCCGGCCAATCGGCAGCGCGCTACGGTCTCGGTCGAATCGACTACGACAGCGGCGAGTTCGATCAGGCCCTTCAGCACTTCGAGGCGGCGATTGCAGGCCAACCGGAAGGCTCCGTCATCCATCACCAGCTCGGCCTGACCTTGCGTCGGCTCGGACGGCACGACGAAGCAACAGCCCACCTGGAGCGAAACGAGCATCGGCGCGTGGTCTTCCCCGATCCACTGCGCGAACTGGTCAATGGCCTGAACGTCAGTTCCGAAGCCCACTTTTTTCGCGGGACGGCAGCGATACGGCGCGGCGACGCCAGGGGCGCCCTGGACGCCTTCTTGCGCGCGCTCGAAGCGCAACCGGGGAGCGCTCGGACCACCTTCAGCGTGGGGCTTGCCCAGATTGAACTCGGCGACAAGGAAGCGGCCGAAGCACGCATGCGCCAGGCGATCGCACTCGACGAGGACTACCGCGAGCCTCACTTCAACCTGGCCCTGATCCTGGCGGAGAGAGCCGACTACGAAGCGGCAGAACGGCACTTCAGGCGGGCGACGGAGATCGACCCGTCCGACTTCGAAGCGTCGGCCCGCCGCGCTGACGCGCTGACGCGCCTCGGGCGAACGGAGGAGGCGATCGAGATTGCAAACCAGGTGCTGGAGGCAGAACCGGCGATGCCAGTTGCTCAGCTCACGCTGGGCGCCGCATACCAGGCGGCCGGTCAACCGGAGAAGGCCTGGGCGACGTTGCAGCAGGTCCTCGCTGCCGCACCCGGCGCACCCCGGGAGCGGGCGGAGGCACACTACCGTCTGGCAGTGATCGCCGCCGGGAATCAGGCAGCCACAGTCAGCGAAGCCTCGGCGAAGGAAGCCGCGGGCCGGAACGACAACGCCCTGGCCCACCTGCAGAACGCGGTAGAACTCGACCCCGGCTTCACTGAGGCGCACGCCCTGTTTGGCCGGCTGCTGGCGCGACAGGGACGCTACGAGAAGGCTGTTCGGCACTTCGCCCGGGCAATCTCCCGCGACCCCGCGAACGCCGGCTGGCACCGCGACCGCGCCATGGCGTTGATCCTCGACCGTCGCTACGCAGCGGCGCGGGGCGCGCTGACGAGCGGACTCGGCGCCTTGGCGCGTTCAAGGCCCCCTGCTTCAGAAGAGGCAGCCGACCATCTTCGCCTGCTTCTCTCACGGCTGCTGGCAACATGCCCCGACCCACAGATCCGCGACGGCCGGCAGGCCCTGGAGCTGGCCCGGCGACTCATGGCCGATCGCCCCTCCGTCGAACACGCGGAGACGTTGGCGATGGCGCTCGCCGAGACAGGGAACCACGTACAGGCCGCAAGCGTTCAGCGGCAGGTGGTGGCCGACCTGGAGCGCCGGGGCGCCGCCCCCTCCACCGGCCAGCGGCAAAGGCTGCAATCGTACCTTGACGGCAAGCCCGCGCGGGAACCATGGTTCACTCCCTGACGCAGATGGCGGCCCGATTCGAGCCGGCGACTCGCCGCCGACCCCGCTTCTTCCGAACACGACGTCTCCGCCTCCATGTCAAGGCGCCTTGGCCAATGGATGAACGTCTGCGACTTGCGAACGTGGCGAGAGACCGGCAGCCGAGATCGGTTCGCGGACCTTTGAGCGCTAACATCCTGGCTGCAATGAAACGTGCTGCGCGAACCGGCCTGCTTCGCCCCGCGGTGGCCGGCGCCCTGCTCCTGGCCCTGCTCGCAGCACCCCGCCTGGCGGAATCCCAGGAGGCTTCCGCACCGATATCGAATGCGATGGAGTTGGCGCAGAGCGGCAATCTTCGCGCCGCCATCAAGGTCCTGGAGGCGTTCTGTGCCGGTGGAGATGCGCCCGATGCCGCCTTCGGCGCGCTCGGCGCGCTGCACGTTGAGGACGGGCGCCCCGAGAAGGCGCTGGAGATCCTCCTGCCACTGACGCAAACGGAGGAACTCGACCCGGCTGTCCTCTACAACGCCGGGAGAGCCTCCGAAGCACTCGGACGTTTCACCGACGCGGTTGGCTTCTACCGGATCTCCATCTCGGTCGACGGCTTCTCTCCGGCGGTCCGAGCGCTCGGAATGCTGCTCGGACGCCTTGAGCGTTCCGGGGAGTCGTACGAGCTCCTGGCGACCTGGCTCGAAGCGAACTCCAACGACTACGCAGCCCGCATCGCGGCGGCAGCAGGCGCCGTGGACCTCGAGCTGGCCGACGAGGCCGAGTCGTTGATTCAGGGTCTGCCGCCCGACGCGCCAGCGATCCGGCTGCTCCAGGGCAGGATCCACCTGCTGCGCAACGACCCGTGGGGCGCTCTCGGCAAACTCCAACCCTTGGCTGACCA
Organism: uncultured Thermoanaerobaculia bacterium; assembly: GCA_951813015.1. Taxonomy (GTDB): domain Bacteria; phylum Acidobacteriota; class Thermoanaerobaculia; order Multivoradales; family Multivoraceae; genus Multivorans. The sequence continues at coordinate 23,186 of CATOTG010000009.1, forward strand.
ACCGCCGCCGGCTCTTGAACTCGACCTCCGGCGGAGCCTCGCCGACGCCTGGCTCCAGGTGGGCGACCCGGAGGCCGCCATCGAGCAGATCGAGTTGATTCCACCCGGAAACCCCTCCGACACGGTCCAGCTGGCGAATGCCTACTCTCAGTCGGGACGGATCCGGAAGGCGGTCGAGACCTTGGCGCCGCTGGCCGAACCCCTGATCGGCAGCGCACCACCGACCGATCCCGGGAAGCTGGCGCTCGGCGTTCTCATCGACTTTGGCCGCTATCTGCAGGCGGCGGGCGATTCGCGGCGCGCCCTTTCCTTTCTCCAACTTGCCGCCGAGATCGGTCCGGATTTCCCTGAGGCGTTCAAGACCCTGGCCGACGTGTTGGAGGCGAATGGTCGGTCCAACGAGGCGGCGACGGCCCGCGCGCGCTACGAGACGCTGACAACAACGACGCCACCGGGTCCAACCCGGTTCGACATTGCGGCCGACGCGGACGATCAGATCAGCCGGGCGATCCGCGAGGCATTGGAGTTGGCCTTCTCAGGCGAGACCTACAAGGCTCTTGAACGACTTGATCAACAGCTTGACCAGGCGCCAGGCGATCCGCGCCCGGCCTACGTCAAGTCGTCGATCCTGCTTCAGGGCGGCCACACGGAGGAAGCCCTCGCGGCTGCTGACCGGGCCCTTGAGATCGCTCCGGGGCACGCCGACGGCCTGTATCAACGAGGTGTTGTCCTGTTGGCGCTTCAGCGCATCGCCGAGGCCGAGGATCTCTTCCTCAGCGCTCTCGAAGCCGCGCCGGAGCACCCCGCCGCACTCGCGGACTACGCGGCGCTGCTGATGAGTTCCGGGCGAAGTGACGAAGCCGCCGACCTGCTCACCCGATTGGTCGAACAGAGACCGAACGATTCACGGCTTCTCGCAATGCTGGGGCGTTCCCTTCTTGACGCCCGGAGGTTCAAGGAGGCCGAGGCGCCGCTGCGCCGCGCGGCAAGCCTGGATCCCCGGAACGCGGTGATTCTGCTCGACCTCGCTTCGGCGCTCTGGGAGGCGAACCGGCCCGACGAAGCGGAACGGCAGGCCCGCGAAGCCACGGCGCTGATTCCCCACGCTCCGGCCGGCCACCGCCTGCTGGGAGCTCTTCTCCTCTGGCGCGGCGACTACCTGGAGGCGGCGGCATCCCTCGAGAAGGCGATCGCCAACGGAGGCGAAGACGCCGCTCTGCACCTGGAACTGGCCCGCGCCTGGGAGGGCGGCGCCGGAGGGACCGGGGACCCAAGCGAAGAACAGACCCGGTTGGAGCGAGCCGAGGCCGCGTATCGCCGGGCGGGAGAACTTGAACCCGAGCATGCGGGCGCCGCCTACGGCCTCGCCCAGGTCTTGCGAAAACTCGGTCGCCATGACGAAGCTACGGCACAGATGGACCGCTATCGCGAACTCTACGAGCGGGATCAGCGGGAGACGCGCGAGCAGGGACTCGGGCCGTCGGCGCCCGACGACCGCCAGCAACTCGACCCGTTGGAGAGATGACGCACCGCCGAGCCTGACTACAGTCGGCTCAACAGCGACCTCGCCGTTGCCACCTCGGCTGAATACCGACCTCGGAGCTTCGGAGCTGACGCCTCCCGCACGAAGCGCTCCAGCGCCTGGCGGGCGAGTTCCGACCGGCCCGTACGAGCGGCGACGCCGCCCAGGTTGTACACCACGTCGAGATCTCCCGGATCGAGTTCCACCGCACGGCGCCATGCGTCGATCGCCTCGCCTGCGCGGCGCTGGTTGAACACGGCGATCCCCAGGGTGTTCCACGACAGCGGAAGCTCCGGGTTCAGCGCCAAAGCCAGGCGTGACTCCTCCTCGCAGAGCCGCCAGTCGCCGGCGTGACAGGCCGCCAGGGCCAGATTCTGGCGAGCCACGGGATTGTCCTGATCGACCTCGACCGACTGCAGGAGAACCTCCCGCGCCCGCGCCGGCGCCCCCGCCTCGGCCAGCACGAGTCCCAGCACGTTCAGAGTGTCCGGATCCCGCGAGTCCGCGTGCCGCTCCATCAGCCGCACGGCTTCGGCGGCCCGGCCGACTTCGGCCAGCGTCAGCGCCAACTGCCGCTGCAGGGAAACCGGCGCAACGAGGTCGCGCTGAACCCGAATCATCATCGCCAGCGCCTCGTCCACCTTGCCCTGCTCGAGCAGGACCTGGGCCAGGTTGGAGTAGCCGATCGCCATCTGCGGCCGACGTGACACGACATCCCGGGCGAGCTGTTCCGCGCGCTCCAGGCGGCCATTCTGGTAGGCCTCGGAGAATTCCTGGATCGTCCGGTCCAGCTCGACCAGCGCTTTCGGATCGTCCTCGCGGTCGTAGTCGTCTCGGGTCGGCCCGCCGCCCGCCGCACTCAGATAACCCAGGCTCTGAAGCGCCCTTCGTTCCTCGTCCGTCACGCTCCCTGCGGCAGGCGGCCATTCGGACTCGGAAGGCAACAGCGAAGCGAGTGCGGTCGAAATGCCGTCATCGGCATGGAGGTTTCGGGCCTCGGCCGGGTCAGCCAGCAGGTCGTACCGCTCCGGGATCGGGAGCGCGATGTACTTCAGCAGCCGGGCGCCGTTCCCTCCCGCCCCGTCCTCGGCCCGAGCCGGCAGCCGGGCGTCGGACCCTTCCAGCGGATAGGCCGTGATCACGCCGCGCAGGGGCGCCCAGCCACGCTGGAGGTTGGTGTGCAGAGCTTCGAAGTAGATCGGCGCCGTGACCCGGCTTGCTGCACGGAAACCGGCATCGCCCGCGGGCGTTCTCCACAGGCTGCGGCCCGCAAGGTCCGGCAAGGCGTGCGTTCCGACCCCTGCCGCCTCGAGCATCGTGGGCAAGACGTCGATGTGGCGAACCGGCGCTTGGACCCGGGCCGACTTCAGGCGTTCGGCCCAGAGCACAAGCGGCACGGCAAGCGTCGCCTCGTACGCGAACAGCCCGTGCGTCCTCTCTCCATGCTCGCCCAGGGCCTCGCCGTGATCGGATGTCACCACGATCAGGGGTTCGGAGTCGGCGATCCTTGGGGCGACAACCTCCAGCAACCGGCCCACGTAGAGGTCGACGGCCGCGACCTCCCCCAGGTAGGGGTTCCCGACGAAGCGATCGGCCAGGATTGGAGGCGGTTCATAGGGCGCGTGGGGCTCGTAGAGATGAACCCACAGAAAGCGGCGTTCCCCTTCGTGCCGCTGCCACCACTCGGACGCTGCGCGAACCACGTCGGCGCCGCTTCGCTCGGCAACGGCAAAGCCATGCGTCGAGCCCTCGGGATACGAGTCGTCATAGACCTCGAAACCCCGGTCGAGCCCGTAGCGCGCGTCCAGCGGAAACGCCGCCACGAAGGCGGCCGTCCGGAACCCGGCGGCGGCGAACGCCTCGGCCGCCGTTGGGACGGCTGCCGGCAACACGAAGCCGGCGTTGTCCCGCACGCCGTGCTGGTACGGCAGTTGGCCGGTCAACAGGTTCGCGTGCGACGGCAGCGTCATCACGCTGTGCCCGTACGCCCGTTCGAACACCCAGCCCGAGGCGGCGAGTTCGTCGAGCCGCGGCGTTTCCGCTTGCGGGTTGCCGGCGAAGCCGAGCGCGTCTGCGCGCAGCGTGTCGATCGTGATCAGCACGAGGTCATCCGCGAACCCCGGCGCCGGCGCCTCAAGCCAGTACGGGTACTGCCGCTCCGAGATTGCCGGCGCTTCCTCGGGCCGGGCCTGGCAGGCCGCCATGCCGACCGTGGCGAGGAGCAGAAGGCCGGCTGCCCGGGCCTGTGCTGCGGGCTCGCCGGCGTCCCTGATCAAAGCGATTCCAGATACTCCGCGAACTGTTTCGCCTCCTCGGCTCTGTCTCCCTCGGGTTCCAGTTCAAGCAACCGGCGGAAGTCGGCGAGCGCTGCCGCGTTCTCACCAGCGGCCAGGAACGCCAGTCCCCGGAAATAGTAGGCCTCCGCCCACTCCGGCTCGCTCTTGATCACTGCATCGAACTTGGCCAGGGCGCCTGCGATGTCGTTCTCGTTGTAGAGCTCAAGGCCCTCTCGCAGAAAGACCTCGGGATCCGCGCGCTGGTCCTCGGGGAGACGCTGGAGGTACTCCTGTGCCTCCTCACTGCGCCCCAGGGCTGTCAGCCGGCGGCTCATCAGCTTCAAGGCGCCGACGTTCGTGGGAGCATGGCCGAGTGCCTTCTCCAGGCTGCTCAGCGCCTCTTCGTCCTGGTCCAGTTGCACCTGAGCCTGGGCGATCGCGACCAGGACGGCCGCCTTGCCGCTATCCCCCAAAGACGGAAGCGCCTCGTTGAAGAGTGCGATGGCGCCTTCGAAGTCCCCCGTTCGCAGGAGGTCGTTGCCACGCTCCAGCGACTCTCGCGCCACCTGGCCTGCTTCGCCATCGTCCAGCGCAGCCGCCGAGCCGTCGGTCGCCGCCTCGCCACCCGGTTCGAGGGCAGTCTTGACGAAGGGCCTTTCCGAGGCTGCGGCGTATTCGTTGACGCGCACCGTGTGTTGGGTCGGAATGTATCCCGCCTTGGAGACGAACACCTCCCAATTGCCGCCGGCCAGGCCGGCTCGCGCCCATCGCCCTTGCTTGTTCGTCAGCACCTCTTCTTCGGGTCCGTCGCCGTCAAGAGTCAACCTGACGCTGGCGCCTTCGACCGCATTGCCTTCCAGATCCGCCACGGCGCCGCTGAGTCGGCCCCGCCCCACCCAAGCCTGAGCCAGGAGCATCGATGCCGCGAAGCTGCCCACCAGGACAATGGCCACGACGCGACAGCTCGCGAAGCCATCGCAGGCTGGTCTTCCCTCTCGTCCCGTCAATTCAACGCGCATTTCATCCTTGATTCCCTTCCGTTTCCGAGATCCGTCGGGCAACTCGCGTGCCGAAGGCTCAAAACTCGAAGCACAACTGCAGCCAGGGACTGACATCCTGACAGCATGAGGTCCCTGCAGGCGCAGTCTCGTAGCATGAGGATTCCGGTCCGCCGCGATCAGGCGGCTCCGTGCTCCTGCAGCGGTTGCGGCAGGCGCCGAACTCCCGGCGGCACCACCGGGCGGAGTCATCGCCGTCCGAGGCAGATCCCGCCAAGCACCGCTCAAGATCCGCTGAGCAGGACGCCACACAGTCGTCCATTGACGCGGCCGTGGCAAGTTCCAACTGTCGCCCACCGAGTGTCTTCGCGGGCAGTAGCAGATCCTCAAGGGGAAGGCTGCGCCCGAGGTTGAGGTTCGCGTGTTTCGGGGCTTGGTCCGCTTTCGGGGCTTGGTCCGCCAAGACCGTGACCGGCAACGCCAGCAACAGACATGAACAGATCAGTGGGAGGGGGTTCATCGCATGTCCTCCAGATGAACTTAGGCACCGATTCCGCACCAACGCTAGCAGCCCGCCGGGCTTTGGTCAAAGCTCAGCGCTGTCCAGCGAGAAGTGAGCGCGAGCGGGGCGGGCGAATCCAGCGAGAAGTGAGCGCGAGCGGGTGGGATCGGGGATCATCGGAGGATGATCTTGACTCTCCGGACACGCGGACATCGGACACTTGAGGAGGTTCGCCGTTTCCTGTCGGGCAACGAGTCGGTGGACTTCGTGCTTTCCGACCGCCTTTCGGCCTACTCGTTCATCGTCGAGACGCTGGTCAAGCGCGCGCTGCCGCGGCGCGACAAGGGCTCGATCCGGGCTTGCCTGAACAACGCGCTGGTCGAGTCCAGGAACGGCAACGTGATCCGCCGGCACTTCGGCTACCGGCACATCCCCAAGCTCTTTGCCCGCGAGGTCAACGCGTTCGCCCGCGACACGCTCTCGCCCTTCCTCGACTTCCACCGCCCGTGCCTGTTTGCCACCGACGTCGTGGACCCGAAGGGACGCATCCGCAAGCGCTACCCCTAGCAGGATGTGATGACGCCGTTCGAGAAGCTCAAGTCCCTGCCGGACGTCGAGAAGCACCTCAGGCCCGGCATCACCATCGCCTCCCTCGAAGAACAGGCCAGGGCAATGAACGACCTCGACGCCGCGGTCGCCCTGAACCCGCGGTCGCCCTGAACAAGGCGCGCGCCAGACCCTTCGGACTCATCGACCGCGAGGCCGACCCGTGGCGCCGTCGCAGCGCCTGAAGCGACACCACCGCCGATGCCCTCGATCGCCTCAGCCGCCAACACCGCCGCCACGCGCTACGAGCATCCCCACCCCCGGCACGAGCGCGCTACCCTTGGGGCGGCAGACGGTACAGGAACCGTCTGCCGCTTCCGGAAACCAACCCCTGAACTGACCCGGATCGAAGGCTCTCTAGCGCCCGCCCTCGACGCTCGCTTCTCGTGGACAGCACGTTGGACAGCAGCTCGCTGGACAGCACGGCTTGACAGAGCCTAGTCCCATACAGAGATGAGCCTGAACGGGGGTCTCATCGGCAGTGATGGCGAGAGGGGTGTGGGGTGTTGTTTCAGGTCTGCTGATTGGAGCGAAGCGGAGATCAGCACCAAGGACCAACGGTAGCGCGGGGACCGCGAGGCCGCGGCCGACGTGCACTGAAGGCGAGATGCGGTTCGCGGTTCCGCTCATGCGACGGTTGCATCGCGGCGTCGGATTTCGGCGAAGAGCGCGACCAGCGCGTCGTTGACGGTGCCCGCCGCGGCGAGGTCGTCGAGCGCCAGTGCCTCCTGGTCGAGTTGCTCGAAGGTGACGCCAGACCGCAGGCTGAGGGCAGCGCCGTCGAGCGACTTCAGCTTGAGGTAGGGCGTGGTCACGTTGTCGAAGGGGTAGGTCTTGCGGATGCGTCCCTTGGCGTTGGTCTTCTCGACGGGGAAGTGGCAGGGCCGGTGGTAGTTGAGGTAGGGAGCGAGCACGTCGCGCAGGAAGCCGTTGACGAGGGCGGCGTGATGCCGGGGAATGTGGTCGTAGCCGAGGTAGCGCCGGACCACCGAGGCATTCTTGCTCTCGACCAGGGCGTTGTCGTTGCAGCGTCTCGGGCGGGACTTGGTGAACTCCTTGACCTGGAGCTTGCGCAGCAGCGCGGCGACCCGGTGGTTGATGTACTCGGAGCCGTTGTCGGCGTGGAAACCCTGGACGACGAAGGGGAAGGCCTCGATCAACCCCTGAAGCGCCGGAACCAGAAAACGCTCCGAAATGCCTTCTACGGCGGCCACAAACTCGTACTGCGTGACCTCGTCCACGAGGTTGATCTCGTACAGACCCTTCTCCCCGTCAAGGTCGCCCTGATGGACGGAATCCACCCGCAGGAAGCCCGGGCGACCGGCGGGATGAGGCTTGCGCCGCTCTCCGATGCTCACCTGCGTCGCCCGGGTCCTGGTCACCGTCAGCCGGCGCCGGCGGTAGGTCACCGACTGGCGAAGACGGTACAGATGGCTGTTGGAGAGTCCCGCCAAACGCTCGAACCGCGGATCGCCGAAGACCTCGTACTGGCGTTGCATCATGCGCCGGGTCACCGCGCCGCACAGACCGCCCAGGGTCTCGTCCACCTCAGCCAACAGACGGATGTCCGCCTTCGTGTAACGCTGGGGAAACGGGCGCTTCGGACCCCGGCGCCGATCCTCGATGCGCCCGGTCTCCCGGTACTGGGAAATCAGCCGCGACACCTGCGCTCGGCTGAAACCCGTCACCTTGATCAGAAACCGCCGGATCAGACCCTTGCCGGGCCTCGACAGCCGAACGTACCGAAAACGGACCAGAACCCGCCGCGCGAAGCCGTAGGCATCGGCGCGATCCAAGAATCGGAAGTCGACCGGCGCGCTGCCGGCCATGAAGTCCCGGACCTCGTCCAGGCTGCGAAGGCGCTCGATGTCGAGTTGCAAGATCATCCTCCAATGATCCCCAACACGCGCTCAGGCTCATCTCTCGTGGGATTGACGTCGCCCCTTCAGGCTCATCTGTCATGGGACAAGGCTGACAGGCTCAAGAAAGGGCTGCTAGCGTCCGTCCTAGAAAAAACCAAGGTCGTTTGGGATTCGGCAGATGTGGTCAAGCGGCTCGGGGTTTGGCTCACGGCTCTCCGACGACCGCTACGATGTAGGAGAACGCAACTCATGAAGCGTCTGTTCTTGTTTCTTGTGTTAGCTGCTCTCGTTATACCCGCATCTCTTGCGGCTGACGACACGGCGAATGGATGGGTTGAACCGGAGAGCCTGCTGTCCACGGCTCAGTCCTCGGAGGACGGCGCGAACATCGAGGATGGCGATGAAGTCCCGCCCGGTCCGAGCTGGCGGTTTCTGTCGATGCTCCCTGATCCGTACGGCTACACGGGAGACGCGGCTGACTGCATAGTGTCGTGTGGCGTGGAACTCGACCGTTGCACTGTGGGCTGCGCCAACGATGACACAGCCTGCAATCGTAGTTGTCGACAGAATTTCGGCTCGTGTAGGCGAGGCTGCGCCGACGTGGGCTACTCGGCTATGTGCAGGTACGTAAGGATAGGTCGAGTCATCATCACGGTCTGCCGCGGGGATCACCCCGAGCGCGGCGTCCCCACCCGGAGGAACCCTCGACGTCCCTCTCCCCGACTCAGATGACTTTCGACCTGAGGAAGCGGGTGCAGGAGGTCTTCCTCGCAGATGTGGCGGTGGCGGACGCCGTTCGCACGACGAGGTCGTCCATACGGGAGTCGAATCTTGACGGTCGGGTCGGTGACGCACGGCCGTGTTCGCGGTGTGCAAGGAGGCGTTCGGCATGTCGCAGGCCGTTGCTGGCGCGCTTGCCGAGTGCGTCCACGACGCGGACGTGCTGCTTGTGACTCACGATGAGGAGGTGCCCGCTCGGGCCGCGAGCGCGAGCACCAGATCGCCGTCGTAGAGACGCTCGAGCCCCCGCACTCGGAACACCCGCGGCCCGACGAGCGCGGTCTCGCCGCTGCGCGGCAGATGGAACGGCGGGCCGCGGAACCGGGCGCCGGCGACTTGGCCCTCGTTCTGATCTCCGGCGGCGCGTCCGCGCTGCTGCCGGCGCCGGCGCCGGGCATCGGACTGGGCGACAAGCTGGAGGTGACCCGGCTGCTCCTCCACGGCGGCGCCACGATCCACGAACTGAACGCCGTGCGCAAGCACCTGTCGACGATCAAGGGCGGCGGTCTGCAGCGCCAATTGCGTCCCGCGCGGGTGGTCACGCTGGCCCTGTCGGACGTGATCGACGACGATCCGTCCGTGATCGGCAGCGGCCCGACGGCGCCCGATCCTTCCACGTTCGGCGATGCTCTCGTTGCGCTCGAACGTTGCGGAGCGTTGAAGAGGTGTCCGCCGCCGGTCCGCCAGCGCCTGGAAGCGGGCGCTCGCGGCGCGCTCGAGGAGACCCCGATGCCGGGCGATCCCATCTTCGACGAGGCGATCTACCGCATCGTCGGCGGCAATCGGACGAGTGTCCTGGCGATGGCCGCGGCCTGCGGCGCCGATGTCGAAGTCGAAACGGAGCCGCTGGAAGGCGAGGCACGGGGCGTCGGCGCGATGCTGGCGAGACGTCTCGCCGCCGTGCCGCCCTGCGCCTGGGTCGCCGGCGGCGAAACGACGGTCACGGTCCGCGGCAGCGGCAGGGGCGGCCGCAACCAGGAACTTGCGCTCGCCTTCGCCCTGGAAGCAGCCGGGCGTCCGCTGGCCGACCGGGACGGCTGGGTCTTTCTGGCCGCCGGCACGGACGGTCGCGACGGCCCCACGGGCGCGGCCGGCGGCATCGTCGACGCGTCGACTCTCGGGCGGATCCGGAGGGCCGGCATCGATCCGGCGGCCGCCCTGGACGACAACGACTCCTGTCGTGCGCTCGACGCGGGCAGTGCGTTGCTTCGACCCGGGGCAACGGGCACCAACGTGGCGGATGTGGCGGTGTTCCTGTCGGAGTGATCCCGTTGCCGCGCTCCATGCCCGGTCCCGGCCTCACCAGGACCCTGCGCCGTGCTACCTGCTGCGCTCCGTTCTGCGGCGCAGGCTGCTGGCGCCTGCGGCGGAACGCGCGTCGCGTCCCGGATAGACGGCCCGGTCGCCCAGTTCTTCCTCGATACGGAGGAGCTGGTTGTACTTCGCGACCCGGTCGCTGCGCGCGGGGGCGCCGGTCTTGATCTGCCCCGTGTTCCAGGCCACGGCCAGGTCGGCGATCGTCACGTCTTCCGTTTCACCGGAGCGGTGACTCATCACGACGCCCCAGCCGGCGGCCCGGCTGCGCTCGACCGCGGCGGCGCTCTCGGTCAGAGAGCCGATCTGGTTGACCTTGCACAGGAGAGCGTTGCAGGAGCGTTCTTCGATGGCGCGCTCGATGCGCTCGATGTTCGTGACCAGCAGGTCGTCGCCAACCAGTTGCACGTCGCTGCCGAGGCGGCGGCACAACTCCCGCCAGCCTTCCCAGTCGTCCTCGGCCAGACCGTCCTCGATGCTGATGATCGGGTATTTCGCGCACCAGTCCGCCCAGAGGTCGACCAACTCGCCGCTCTCGAGTTCGCGGCCCTCGATCGGCAGCCGGTAGCGCCCCGTCGCCCCGTCGTGGAGTTCGCTGGTGGCCGGGTCGAGGGCGATCCCGATGTCGTCGCCGGGCCGTCGTCCGGCGGCCTCGATTGCCTCCAGGATGAGCTCGACCGCCCGTTCGTTGCCGCCCAGGGACGGCGCGAAGCCGCCCTCGTCGCCAACCGAGACGGACAGCCCGCGCTCGGCGAGGAGCGTGCGCAGCCGATGGTAGACCTCCACGCCCCATCGCAGACCCTCGGCGAACGAGCCGGCGCCGGTCGGCATGACCATGAACTCCTGGAAGTCGGTCGAGCCCGGGGCGTGCTGGCCGCCGTTCAGGATGTTGAGCATCGGCACGGGCAGGGTGCGGGCGCCGCTGCCGCCGACCGAGAAGTACAGCGGCACAGCGCGGGCCGCGGCCGCGGCGTGGGCGGCGGCCAGGCTGACGCCGAGCAAGGCGTTGGCGCCGAGATGGGCCTTGTTCGGTGTGCCGTCGAGCGCCGACAGCACGCGGTCGAGTTCCGTCTGATCGCATGCGTCCATGCCGCGCGCCGCCTCGGCGATCTCGTCGTTCACGTGGGCTACGGCGCCGGTCACACCCTTGCCGCCGTAGCGAGCCGGGTCGCCGTCGCGCAGTTCAACCGCTTCGTGGCGGCCGGTGCTGGCGCCGCTGGGAACGATGGCCCGACCGCTGGCGCCTCCATCCAGGGCCACCTCGACTTCGACGGTTGGGTTGCCGCGGCTGTCGAGCACCTGACGTCCGACGATGGAGGAGATCGTGGTGGAGTTCGGGGTCACGGGTGGAGACACGGAGAGGACGGAATCGTCAGGTCGCGGAGCGCCGGTCGGCGAAACCGCGTCACGCCTTCGGAGCCTACTTCGGCTGGCCTTGAACTGCCGCGTCCGGCGGCCGGGTCAACGGACCACCCGAAGCCGCCGACCGATTGGCAGACCCGGCAGCTGCAGGCTGCCTTGCCCGGGCCACTGCACTCGTAGTTCGACTGTCTCCGGGTCGTCTGCTTCGTTTGCCGAAGGCGCGATGCCGAAGGTCCGAGTCGTTGAACTCTGCGACAGGTAGGACGAACCGGCTCGGATTCCGCGACGTTGTACCGCGGTGCGGGAGCGCATCTCAAGCACCGCGCCGATCGCTCGTGGATTCGCGGATTCGCGGTCGAGCAGGTCGACCTGAACCGCCTCGCCCTTGCGGGTGCTCTCGTTCCGGTAGACCTCTGCGCGCTGGTTGCAGTTGGATATGACGAGATCGGGATCGCCGTCGAGATCGAAGTCGGCGACAGCCAGCCCCCGGCTCACCCGGTTCCCGGAGATGCCGCTGTCTTCGATCTCGGTAAAGCGGCCGCCCCGGTTCTCGAGCAGCTGATTCGGTTGTGCACCGAGCGCGTCGTTGCGGGTTTCCTGTGCGGAGATGTCGTGGATCACGTGGCCGTTGGCGATCGCCAGATCCAGGTCTCCATCAAGGTCGAAGTCCGCCAGGGCGACACCGAAACCGACCCAAGGCAGGGACGGTTCGGCGATCCCTGCGACGAAGCGATGCTCGAGGAAGAGCCCATTGCCCTGATTCGAGTATAGGGCGTTCGTCTGTCTGTCGAGGTGCGTGACGACCAGGTCCTCGAAGCCGTTGCCGTCGATGTCGCCGACGGCGATGCCCATGCCCGCTTCTGCTTCGCCGCGGCGTGACAGCGCGGTGCCTGCCAGCAGGGCATCGTCCGCGAAACGGAGGCCGTTGCCGGTGCTTCGGTTCAGGAAGAGAAGATTGGGGTCCATGTCGTTGGCCACGTAGATGTCGGGCCTGCGGTCGTCATTCAGGTCGGTGATGACGACGCCGAGACCGGCGCCGCGGGCTTCGCCGAGGCCAAACTCGGCCGTCGCATCGACGAAGAGCCGCTCGCCGCGGCGCCGATGCTCGTTGCGGTAGAACCGGTCCGCCAGGCCGTTGTAGACATCGGGGTGGCAGTAGGAGCGCAGGCCGCTCTTGGGCCGCCCGCACGCCACATTGTTGTCGTGGCTGAAGTCCACGTAGTTCGCCACGTACAGGTCGAGATCGCCGTCGAGATCAACGTCTCCAAGGGCGGCGGATGTGCTCCACGACGGATCGGCGGCGCCGGTCTCCTGCTGAGCGGCGGTGAACGTGCCGTCACCCTCGTTGAGGAAGAGGCGGTTCGGCCCGAAAGCGGTCAGGTAGAGATCCGGGTCGCCGTCACCGTCCACGTCACCCGTGACGGCGCCCATGCCGTAGCTGTCGAGTTGGACGCCGGAGGCTTCGGTCACGTCGACGAAACGACCGCCATCGTTGCGCAACAGAGTGGTCCGGCCCGGCTTGCCCCCGTGGGGCGATGGCTCGCCGCTGTCGACGAACAGCAGATCGTCGTCGCCGTCGCCGTCGTAGTCGAACGCGGCTACCCCGCTTCCCACCGTCTCGATCATGTAGAACTCACCCTGGCCGCCATGGCGGTGGTGGAAACCGACGCCCCAGGCGTCGGCCGTGTCCGCGAATCGAATGCCGTCACCTGCGGATGCGGTCTCTGCGGGGTTCACGGCTGCCAGGGTTGCCGCGAGAACCGGGATCAGGGGCGAGAACCATGGCGTCCGTTGACGCTACCAGTGGATGGCGCGCAGTAGGATGCGCCGTTCAACCCGCAGAGGGGATGGCGCATGTTGAGTCTCGATCCGAGGGTCGTTCCAGGTCTCCGTGTTCTCCTGGCCGCCGTGGCCGCCGTGGCCGCCGTGGCCGCCGTGGCCGCCGCCGCGCCGGCGGTTGCCCAGCACGGCGCGCAGGGCGGGGAGTGGCGGCATCTCGGTGGTGACCGCGGCGCCACCCGCTACTCGCCGCTCGACCAGATCGACCGGGACAACTTCTCGGAGCTGGGTGTCGCCTGGCGCTGGGATTCGGCCGACGTTCTGCTGAAAGAGGTGTCCGACCTGGCGCCCGGGCCCTTTCGGGGCATGCCGTTGATGATCGACGGCGTGGTCTACATCGCGACCAACCTGGGCCAGGTTGCGGCGCTCGACCCGGCGACCGGCGTCACGCTCTGGCGGCGGAGAACGCGTGTGGCCAATCGTCGAGGCGCCGGTCGACCATCACACGCGGATTCCGGGCGAGAAGCTCTCGCGCACTCAGCCGTTCACGACGCGGCGTGTTCCGACTGGCGGTACTCGATCAACCGCCGGGCCATGCCGAAGGTCCGGGGCCTGCCCCTGCTCAAGCCGCCCTACCGGCGGATCACCGCGTTCGACATGAACCGCGGCGAGATGCTGTGGCAGGTTCCGCTGGGGGAGGGGCCCCGCGACCACCCGGCGATCAGGCGCCTGAACCTGGGCCGGCTCGGCACGCCGCTGCAGGACGGCATCGTAACCGAAGGCGGCGTCCTGGTAACGAAGATCCTCGTCGTCTCGATCGAACCGATCGTCAACAAACCCGGCGCGAGGGAACGAGCGAGACGCGACCCAGTCCGATCGCCCGTCCGCGGGCGGTCGGATGGCGACGGGAGACCGTCGGCTGACGGCAGCTATCTCGTCGCCTTCGACAAGGCGACCGGCGAACTCCTGGCCCGGGTCGAAGTCGACCGCAGCCTCCACGGCGGCCCGATGACCTACATGCATGAAGGCCGCCAGTACATCCTGATTGCCGGCGGCGGCGAATGCCCGGGCCCCGGCGCTTCCGTCGCCGTCGCGACGCGCCCGGCGCCCCGCCAGCCGCCCCGCAAGTCCGATCTCCTCGCCTTCGCCCTGCCCGAGTAGCGGCCACAACTTGGCCACGACCCGGGTCTCGGGAAGATGGCATGAGGCGGGGACCGCTACGCGCCGCCTCGGCCTGCCCGGAACGTCACCGTGCAGCTGTGCCAGCGCGGCTACGCCCGCAGTCCCGCGAGTGGGCCCGCCAGGTCGATGTAGTCGCCGCGCTGGCCGTAGGCGTGGCGGAGGCCGACGGTTGGCCCGTAGCCCAGATTGTCGAGCACGTCCTCGGTTGTATGCCCGGGAAGGATGTCGCACGAAAGGCCGCCTTCCCCGTCGTCGTCGATCAGGATCTCCGTCGCCTCGGGCAGGACGCAGTGCTTGCTGCGCGCGCACGCCGCCGAGCATCTCCTGGTAGGCGCCGACCGAGAAGAACCCGAGATAAAGCGGCGCCTCGCGCAGGGCCGTGGCGTCCAGGTCGGGCACAAAGAGCGGGACCGCGCTGCCGCGGGGCGGGTACACGTCGTCCCGGTCGCAAGTGATGCCGCCCAGGCGCACGCGGCGGAAGCGACGGTCGAGGTGGTTGAGCGGCAGGCAGATGAAGTGTTCGCCGAGGGCCCAGGTGTCCGGGAAGGAGGTCATGATCGAGCCGTCGACCAGGTACCAGGGGAGTTCCGAGCCGTTCTCCTTGACCGTGATGACCCGGAACAGGTGCGCCGCGTGCTCGGACACCGTGTAGCGGCCGAACTCGCCGACGAGCGCCGGCGGCTCTGTGCCGTGGGCGGCGCAGAGCGCGAGCGCCCGCTGAAGCAGGAGGCGGGCGAAGCGGTCGTAGTCGAAACCGGGGTCGAGCGTGGTTCTGCCGGGCACGCCGCCTCCGAAGTCGAAGAAGCGGAGGTGGGGGTGGCTTCGCCCCAACCTGGCGTAGAGGTCGAGGCCCGGCTCGAGAGCGTCGACGAAGGCCCCCTCGTCGCTGCTGGCAGACCCGAACATCGCGTGCAGGAGGACGAAGCGCGAGCCGGGGGTCTCATTGATGCGCGCCGCGAGACGCCGCGCCTCGGCTTCGTTGACGCCGAAGCGCGAATCCCTGTCGGCGACCCCGTGCTCTTCCCTCGGCCGCCTGAACCGAATGCCGAACTCGAAGTCCACCCCGCTGCCGGTCAGGGCTCTCAGTTCCGTCGCGTCCTCGAGAATGGGGATCACGCGGGGATGTTCTGCCCGCAGCGCCACGAGGTTTCGCGCGTAGGCGCTGGCCGGACCCTTGAAGCCGTTCGCCAGCACCATCCGGTCCGGCGGCAGCAGACCGGTCCGGATCATGCGGCGGGCGATCTCTACGTCGACGTCCGACGACATCTCGTGGTGGGCGCCGGCGGCCAGCGTCGAACGGACGACTTCCTCGGCGGTGTTCGCCTTCGAAGCGAAGGCGAAGTGAAAGGGGGCGGGGTAGCCGACGTCGTCGATGGCGCGGCGGAAGCGGCGCACCATCGCTGTGACCTGGGCGCGGATGTTCGGCAGGAAGGCGATCTCCAGTGGGCTGGGCATCGCCTCCCCCGGAAGCCCGCTGGCGGGAGACGGGCCGGTCTCGAAGAAAGCCGCAAGGTCGAGCCCGTGCGCACGCAGGCGTCCACGACGGACATCGAGGAAGTGGTTGAAGCGGTGGCCGTCGGGGACCGGCGCGGGGGACTGACAGCCGATCCTGCTGGCTACGGAAGTCGCTTGACTGAAATCCATGGCGGCCCCTCTGCTCCGGGCGGTCTATTCTACCGGCAGGTGACGGGCGGACTGAGACGGCGGGCTGAGGAGATCTTCAACGCGGGCGTGGCGGCGGCCGATCCCGTGGCGTCGACCGCCTCAGCGCTCGCGGAACTCGACTTGGGCGTTGGAGCGGGCGGGCGCGTTGCCGTGCTGGCGGCAGGGAAGGCCGCCTTCGGCATGGCGGAGGCGGCGGTGCGTGCCGTCGGCAACCGACTGTGGCCGGTCGACCTGTTGCTCGTTACCCACGACGAGGCGGTTGCTTCGGCCGGGCTTCGGGCGCTCCGCTCGGGTCATCCGTTGCCGGACGAGCGGGGAATCGAGGCGGCGCGGGAGATCGAGCGCCGCGCCGGCGCGCTCGGCGCGGACGACCTGGCGCTGGTGCTGATCTCGGGCGGCGCGTCGGCGCTGCTGCCCGCGCCGGCGCCGGACATCGGATTGGACGAGAAACTGGAGGTGACCCGGCAGCTTCTTGGCGCCGGCGCCACGATCCATCAGCTGAACGCGGTGCGCAAGCACCTCTCGACGACCAAGGGCGGCGGTCTGCTGCGGCAGTTGCGCCCGGCACGGGTGATCACTCTCGCGCTCTCGGACGTGATCGACGACGATTTGTCCGTCATCGGCAGTGGGCCGACCGCACCCGATCCGTCGACGTTCGGGGATGCGGTCGGCGTGCTGGAGCGATGCGGCGCGCTGGAGTCGTGCCCGGCGTCCGTTCGGGCACGGTTCGAGGCCGGGGTACGGGGCGAGGTCGAGGAGACGCCCAAGTCCGGCGACCCCGTCTTCGACGGCGCGATCTACCGGATCGTCGGCGGCAACCGGACCAGCGTTCGGGCAATGGCCGCGGCGTGCGGCTCGGCCGTGGAGGTCGAACCGCAGCCCCTGGAGGGCGAGGCGCGCGAGGTCGCAGCGACGCTCGCAGGACGTTTCGCTGCCGCGGCGCCCCGCGCCTTCGTCGGCGGCGGCGAGACGACCGTGACGGTCCGCGGCGCGGGCAAGGGCGGCCGGAACCAGGAGCTTGCCCTGGCCTTCGCGCTCGACGCGGCCGGGGGGCCGCTTGCTGACCGCCGCGACTGGGTGTTCCTCGCCGCCGGCACGGACGGCCGCGACGGCCCCACCGATGCCGCCGGCGGCCTGGTCGACGCCTCGACGGTGGCTCGCATCCGGCGTGCCGGCATCGACCCTGCCGCCGCGCTCGCGGACAACGATTCGCACCACGCCCTTGACGCTGCCGGCGCGTTGATGCGCACTGGCGCCACGGGCACCAACGTCGCCGATTTGGTCCTTTTCCTGTCAGGTCTGTAGTCTTGACCGATCCGTTCCTCGTTTGACCCCTTCTGTGGAGGGAAGTGACTTGAAGAGTGTAAGAGCGTGGCGCCTTGCAGGTGGCGGTCGTCGAGGGCCTTGTGGTCTTCTTCGGCGGTTGGGATTGGCCGGGGCTTTGCTGGCGGTGTCGGTGACCGCGCCGGCTGGCGGCATCATCTACGTCGCGCCCAGCGACGAGGTGATGGTGGACCGGACACCGATCATCGTCTTCGGAGAGGTGCGGTCGGTGATGGCGACCGCCGGAGCGCGGTTCCCGTCCACGGACGCGCTGTTCGAGGTGGAGGCGGTGTTGAAGGGGAACGTCCCGGGCGGCACGGTCCTGGTCCGGCAGCCGGGCGGCGCGAGCGAGGACGGCGTCGTCTCGGTCATCTACGGCCTGCCGATGTTGACGGCCGGCGACCGGTTGCTGCTGTTCCTCGAAGAGGTTCCGGAAGCCGTCGGCGACGGCGTCTACCGCACCGTGGAGTTGTCGCTGGGCATGTTCTTCGAGTCGTCGTCGGCCGCGGGCAATCTGCTCAGGCGCGAGGCGGCACTCCATCAAGCGGCGCCGGGGTCGAACGACGGAGCGGACTCCGATCCGTCGAGTCATTTGCCCCGCAACAGTGGCGACTTTCGCCGCTGGATCGCTGACCGCGTGCGCGGCGTGGAGCGAGAGGCGGACTACTTCGCCGTCGCCGCGCCGGCCGACAGTCCGGTCGCCCTGGTTTCTCCGTACCGCTTCCTCACAAGTCCTTCCAGGTGCGCGGTACCCGACCTGCGGATCCGGTGGCGGCAGTTCGACCGCGGCAACGGGGTCGGGTTCACAATCCAGGCGGACGGGCAGCCCGGCGTCCCGGGCGGCGGAATCGCCGAGGTGGTGCGCGCGATGCGGGCCTGGAACGACGATCCGGCGAGCAGCGTTCAACTCGAGAATCTGGGCACGACGAACGCAAGGGCCGAAATTGCCCGGAGTGACGGTGTGAACTCGATCCTCTTCGAGGACCCGTACGACGTGCTTGCAGGCTACTTCGAGGCCAGCAGGGGAGGCGTTCTGGCCGTCGCCCTGGTGCGCTTTTCTTGTGCGGAGGAGTACAGGCACAAGATCCCTGGCAATACACCGCACGAAGGGCTTCCGATCCTGGAAGCCGACATCCTGACCCAGGACGGCTACGGTCCGAGTTGGGCGGCCCGGACCCTGAACGCCAGCAAGGCGCATGAGCATGTGATCGCTCACGAACTGGGCCATGCACTCGGCCTGGCTCACTCCTGCGCTCAGGGATTTGCCGATACCTGCAGCGCGCTGACCGCGGACTCCCTGATGAAGGCGACAGCCAGCGGCAAGCAAATCTACCGTGGCGGTGTGCCCGCGGCCGACGACCTGGCCGCGGTGCGCTTTCTCTATCCTGCGCACGGCGGACCGGCCAGCCCGTCCGATCTGACCGCCAGGACGATCGATCAACACAGCATCGAACTCGGTTGGAAGGACAACTCGAGTGACGAAACGGCCTTCGACATCTTCGAGCGGTCGATCAACGAGACGGACTTCAGGCCGATTGCCAGCGTTGGGAGCAACACGACCTCGTTCGTCGTCGAGGGACTGCCGCCGGCGACCTACCGTGCCTACCGGGTGGCCTCGAGCAGCGCGGGTGGACGTTCGTCGGCGACCAGTGAAGCCAGCGCGGTCACACTCGGCGAGGTACGCAAGTGCGTCGAGGACGACCGGACACTTTGCCTGAATGAAGGCAGGTTCCAGGTGACCGCGGAGTGGGCGACCGCGTCCGGGGCCACCGGTCCGGGCGGCTCGGTGACCCTGACGAAGGATACCGGGGCCTTCTGGTTCTTCGATCGCGCCAACGTCGAAATGGTGGTCAAGCTGCTCGACGGATGCGCCCTGAACGAGCACTTCTGGGTCTTCTCGGGTGGTCTGACGGACACCGAGGTTCAGTTGACGGTGATCGATACCGAGACTGGCTTGGCCCGGACCTGGTTCAATCCGGAAGGAACGCTCCTGCGACCGGTTCAGGACAGCGAGGCCTTCGAGACCTGCAGCCCCGACACGAGCGTCGCCGCGGCGCGGAGCGCCGGCCCCGCGAAACCCTCGCCGTTGGCCAGACGCCCGCTGGATCCCGACCGGGACGTCCGACTCGCCCTGGAGCGCTACCGCGCCGCTCGGGTCGAGACTCCCGTGGCCGCCCCCGGCGGGTGCACCGCCGACGAACGGACGCTATGTCTCGAGAACGGCCGCTTTCGCGTCCGCCTCGACTGGGAAACCGAAGACGAGAGGACGGGCGCAGGGAAGGCGATGCCGCTTACCGGCGACACCGGCCTGTTCTGGTTCTTCGATCCCGCCAACATCGAGATCGTGATCAAGGTGCTCGACGGCTGTGCGGTGAACGGCAACCGATGGGTGTTCGCCGGGGGCCTGACGAACGTGGCGGTCGAGATGACCGTGGTCGATTCCCAGACCGGCGCCGCGAGAACCTACGGCAACCGTCTGGGCAGTCCGTTCCGCCCGATCAAGGACACAACGACCTTCGCGTGCTCCGCTACGGACGATCACGGCGGCACGCGGGACGAGGCGACCGATATCCCGCTGGAAGCTTCGCGGGCCGGCTTTCTGGACGCTGCCGACGCCGACTTCTTCCTCTTCCGGATTCCGCGTGCCGGCAGGGTGCAGCTGCGGACGACGGGCTCGACCGATACCGAGGGCGTCCTGATGGATGCCGCTGGGACGATTCTGGCCAGCGACTCGGACTCGGGCGCCGAGGAGAACTTCCGTCTTGTCGCATCGGTGGGCCCGGGTACCTACTACGTACGCGTTACGGGGAAGGACACGGAAGCGACCGGCGCCTACGAGCTGCACACCGGGTTTGCGGTCAGGGCCGCCATCTCGAAGCGGGACCGGGATGCGTTGATCGCGCTCTACCGGGCGACCGGTGGCGCGAACTGGACGAACAAGGAGAACTGGCTGAGCAACCGTCCGCTCGACGAGTGGTACGGCGTGACGACGGGCGAGGGCGGCCGCGTGACCTGGGTGGAGTTGAGCGACAACGGGCTGACGGGCAGCTTGCCCGCAGCAATCGGCGATCTGGATCAACTCCAGGTTCTGTTACTCGACGGGAACGAGTTGACCGGGCCGATTCCGACCGACGTGGGCAAACTTGGCGAACTCGTGTATCTGGTTCTGTCGTCGAACGAGTTGACCGGCGGAATACCGTCCGAACTGGCCAGCCTCCGCGACCTGAGGTACCTCGTTCTGCACTTCAACCAACTGACCGGCCGAATCCCGCCGGAACTGGGGCGCCTGCGCGACCTGATCTTCCTGCGGCTGGGCTTCAACAACCTGACCGGCGGGATTCCCGCCTCGTTCCGTAGCCTGAACCGGCTCACCTTCCTTGACGTGCGGGATAATCAGTTGACCGGTTCGATTCCTGCCTGGTTGGGAGATCTGACGGCCATGAGCGCGCTCTGGCTCGGAGATAACGGGTTCTCGGGCGGCATACCGCCGGCACTGGGGAACCTGACCGACCTGGTGTCATTGCGTCTCTGGTCAAACGACCTGACGGGCCCGGTGCCGCCCGAGATCGGTCGCCTCACGGCGTTGCAGGACCTGTACGTCCACAGTACGAACCTGTCGGGCGCGTTGCCCGACGAACTGCTCGATATCGGTGGACTCGACTTCTTCTGGTTCCACTTCAGTGAGCTGTGCGCACCGTCGACCGCCGCCTTCGACGAGTGGCTCGAGGGCATCGAGGACTGGCAAGGGGACCGATGTGACTAACGAAGGAGGAGCGGGCACGAGGCGCCCGCGGCGGGGCAAAGTATCCAGGACTGGCGAGGGGACCGATGTGACTAACGAGGCGCTCTTGCCGGCAGCCAGGCGGCCGGGCTTTTGACCGGAAACGCGTCGAGTCCCGGATAGACCGCCCGATCGCCAAGCTGCTCCTCGATGCGGAGGAGCTGGTTGTACTTGGCGACCCGGTCGCTGCGGGCCGGGGCGCCGGTCTTGATCTGGCCCGTGTTCCAGGCGACGGCCAGGTCTGCGATCGTCACGTCCTCCGTCTCGCCGGAACGGTGGCTCATCACGACGCCCCAGCCGGCGGCGCGGCTGCGCTCGACCGCGGCGGCGCTCTCGCTCAGCGAGCCGATCTGGTTCACCTTGCACAGCAGAGCGTTGCAGGAGCGCTCACGGGTGGCTCGGTCGATCCGCTCGATGTTCGTCACCAGCAGGTCGTCTCCGACGAGTTGCACGTCGTTGCCGAGACGTGCGCAGAGCGCCTGCCAGCCGGCCCAGTCGTCTTCCGCCAGACCGTCCTCGATGCTGACGATCGGGTACTTTGCACACCAGTCCGCCCAGAGGTCGACCAACTCGCCGCTGTCGAGTTCGCGGCCCTCGATCGCCAGGCTGTAGCGGCCGGTCGCCTCGTCGTGGAGCTCGCTGGTCGCGGGATCGAGGGCGATCCGGATGTCCTCGCCGGGGCGGCGACCGGACGCCTCGATGGCCTCCAGGATGACCTCGACGGCACGCTCGTTGCCGCCCAGGGCCGGCGCGAAACCGCCCTCGTCGCCGACCGCGACGGAGAAGCCGCGGTCGTGGAGGATCGAGCGCAGCCGGTGGTAGACCTCGACGCCCCAGCGCAGGCCCTCGGCGAACGAGCCGGCGCCGGTGGGCATGACCATGAACTCCTGGAAGTCGGTCGAGCCGGCCGCGTGCTGGCCGCCGTTCAGGATGTTCAGCATCGGCACGGGCAGAGTGCGCGCGTCGTCGCCGCCGAGCGAAGCGTAGAGCGGCAGGCCGACGGCGGCGGCGGTGGCGTGAGCGGCGGCGAGACTGACGCCGAGCACGGCGTTGGCGCCCAGCCGGCCCTTGTTCGGCGTGCCGTCGAGCGCCACGAGCACGCGGTCGAGCTCCTCCTGGTCGGCGGCGTCGAGGCCCCGCGCCGCGTTGGCGATCTCGCCGTTCACGTGGCGGACGGCTGCGGTGACGCCCTTGCCGCCGTAGCGCCGGGCGTCGCCGTCGCGCAGTTCGACCGCCTCGTGCCGGCCGGTGCTGGCGCCGCTGGGGACGATGGCGCGGCCGCGGGCGCCGCCTTCGAGGGCCACTTCGACTTCGACAGTCGGGTTGCCGCGGCTGTCCAGTACTTCGCGGCCGCAGAGGTTCGCGATCCTGGTTGTAGTTCCGGTCATTCGATCTCGTTTCGGGGTGGGTTGAGGCTCAGGGGCAATGGTCGAGGATCGGCAACGCTAGCCGATGACGCCGCAGTAAGATGCGCCGGTTCCAACAAGAGGGGATGGCGGATGGCGAGGGCGCTGACAGGTCTTTCGGTTCTGCTGCTGGTGTCCGTGGCTGCGCCTGCTGTAGCCCAGCACGGCGCACAGGGCGGCCAGTGGCGGCACTTCGGCGCCGACAGCGGCTCGACCCGGTACTCGCCCCTGGACCAGATCGACCGGGACAACTTCGACCAACTGGAGGTCGCCTGGCGGTGGGAGTCGGCCGATGTCCTGCTGAAGGACGTGACCGACAAGACGCCCGGACCGTACCGAAGCATGCCGTTGATGATCGACGGCGTCGTCTACGTCGCGACCAACCTGGGGCAGGTCGCGGCGCTCGATCCGGCAACAGGGGAAGAGCTTTGGCGGCACGATCCCAGGGACTGGGAGATCGATCAGCGAGGTTCGCTGGTCCAGATCCGCGGCATCGAGTCCTGGACCGACGGCGAAGCGGAGCGCGTCCTGATCGCGACCCGCGGCGGCCGGCTGGTGTCCATCGACACGAAGACCGGCAGGCCGGACCCCGAGTTCGGCGAGGAGGGCGTCGTCGACCTGATGCAGGGCCTCCTGCCGGGGCGTGCGAACCGGAACATGAACTGGACGGCGCCGGTGACCGTCGTCGCCGACACGATCGTGGTCGGCGGGACGATCTTCGACTTCCCGCTGCGCAACAACAACCCGCCCGGTGACGTGCGCGGTTTCGACATCCGCACGGGAAAGCTGAAGTGGACGTTCCACGCCGTGCCGCGCGAGGGCGAGCCCTACATCGAGACCTGGGAGAACGAGTCCTGGCGGAAGATGGGCAACACGAACGTGTGGTCGATGATGAGCGCCGACCAGGAGCTCGGCTACGTCTACCTGCCGTTCGGCACGCCGACCAACGACTACTACGGCGGCGACAGGCACGGTGACAACGTCTACGCGGAGTCGATCGTCTGCCTCGATGCCCGCAACGGCGAGGTCGTCTGGCACTTCCAGACGATCCACCACGGTGTCTGGGACTATGACCTGGCGTCGGCCCCGAACCTGATCGACATCACGGTCGACGGCTTGGAGATCAAGGCGGTTGCCGTCGTCTCGAAGGTTGCGATGACCTACGTGTTCGACCGGGCGACGGGGGAACACGTCTGGCCGATCATCGAGGCGCCGGTCAACCACCACTCGCGCGTTCCGGGCGAGAAGCTCTCGCGGACGCAGCCGTTCACGACGCGGCCGCCGCCGTTCGAGACGCTTGGCATCGACTACGACGACCTGATCGACTTCACGCCGGAGCTGCGGGCCGAGGCACTCGAGGTGATCCGGGACTACGTGATCGGCCCGGTCTTCACGCCGCCGATCGTCCACGGCGAGGACGGCAAGCGCGCCTACGTCCAGAACCCGGGGCCCGGCGGCGGCGCGAACTGGACCGGCGCCTCCTTCGATCCGGAGACGAACATCCTCTACGTGCCTTCACTGACGCGGCCGGGCGCCATCTCGCTCTCGGCGCCCGACCCGGCACGGTCCGACTGGCGCTACTCGATCAACCGCCGGCCCACGCCCCTGGTCCAGGGCCTGCCCCTGCTCAAGCCGCCCTACCGGCGGATCACGGCCTTCGACATGAACCGCGGCGAGATGCTGTGGCAGGCGCCGCTCGGTGAGGGACCCCGCGACCACCCCGCGATCAAGCACTTGAACCTCGGCCGGCTCGGCACGCCGCCCCAGGACGGCATCGTCACGGAAGGCGGCGTCCTGGTAACGAAGACCCTCGTCGTCTCGATCGAACCGATCATCGACGCGACCCGGTCCGATCGCCCGTCTTCGGGCGGTCGGATGGCGACGGGAGACCGTTCGGCTGACGGCAGCTATCTCGTCGCATTCGACAAGGCGACCGGCGAACTCCTGGCCCAGCTCGAAGTCGACCGCAGCCTCCACGGCGGTCCGATGACCTACATGCACGAAGGCCGCCAGTACATCGTCATCGCCGGCGGCGGCGAACGGCCGGGCCCCGGCCCCTCCATCGCAACGACCGCTATCGCCGACGCGCCGCCCCGGCCCCGGCGTCTGCCGCCCCGCAAGGCCGAACTGCTCGCCTTCGCCCTGCCGGATTAGGCTGCTAGCGCTGGTGTCGCAGAAACCGGATGCGCCGGCGTGCCATCCGACCGCCCGCTGACGGGCGCACGGACTGGTTCGCTTGTGGCGCGGGTCCGCGCCACCCGGGTTCCCGCCGGCATCCGGCGCAAAGCGCCGGCATCCGGTTGCCTGCTGCGTCAGGGAAAGGCGCTACGCCCGCAGTCCCGCGAGCGGGCCTGCCAGGTCGATGTAGTCGCCGCGCTGGCCGTAGGCGTGGCGGAGGCCGACGTGGTTGGTGTCGAGGCCCATCGCCTGGGCGACGCTGACGAGGAGGTGCTGGTGGGGAACGCCGGCGAACTTCGTCAGACCGCCGGGAGCGAGCTGTGCCGGGACGCGCATCCGGGCCGGTGTCTCGTGGGGCCAGTACATGTAGCGGCCGGTGTCGAAGGCCCAGGAGCCGCCGATGAGGACGGGGCAGTAGTTGCGGTAGCCGTGCCAGCCGTCGCCGAGTTCGGAGCCCCAGACGATCAGGGTGTTGTCCATCAGGGAGCCGCCGCCCGCGTCCGGGATCGACTCCAGGGTGCTGACGAGGCGGGCGACCTGCCGGCCGTGGTACTCCACGTAGTGCGTCATCGCGTCGTGCTTGCGGACATCGTCGTGGATGTAGTGGGCGATGCCCTTGTGCACCTTGTCGCTGATGTGGTCGGCGCCGAACTCGGCGGTCGGCATCTCGCCGAGCGAGAAGGAGACGACCCGCGTGATGTCGCAACTGAAAGCGGCGGCGATGATGTCGACGAAGGCATCGAACTGCAGGTCGTAGCGGTCGAACGAGCTGGCGGGCCGGGCCGGGGCTTCGCAGGAGAGTGTCGCCAGGCCTTCGAGCCGGTGGCCGAGCCGGTCGACGAGGCCGAAGTGGGACTCGAGCCGGGCGCGATCGTTCGCGTCGAAGCGCGCTGCGACCGCCCGGTACTCCTGGTACGCGAAGTCCAGCGTACTGCGCCGGTACGCGCCCACCGTGTCGCCCGAGGATGCCGGCCCGAAGACCCGGTTCCAGGCCCGCAGCGGCGTGTTCTCGGCCGGCAGCCGCATGCCGCCGATGTTGTAGCTGATCGGCCGGCCGGCTTCGAGCGCGGCG
The DNA here is from genome assembly GCA_951813015.1 of uncultured Thermoanaerobaculia bacterium. Classification (GTDB taxonomy): domain Bacteria; phylum Acidobacteriota; class Thermoanaerobaculia; order Multivoradales; family Multivoraceae; genus Multivorans. The sequence continues at coordinate 48,794 of CATOTG010000009.1, forward strand.
TCGACCGAGACCTCCAGCGACGGCAGCCGGTCGGCCCGGGCCACGTGGGCCGCGACAATCTGGTCCAGGGAGGCCGAGGTGGAGCGGGTGTCGCGGCCGGCGAAGTCCGCGTTGTCGCCGGTCCAGGCGTGGACCCAGCCGCGATCGTGCCGGTTGCCGCCGGCGTCGAGTTCCGCGGTGGCCAGGGACAGGCCGTCCAGGGCGAGGATGCGGCGACGGTGCTCGTGCAGCGGGGCCAGCGGTCTGCTGAAGGCGCTCTCCGGCAGTTGCTCCAGGTCGACCGACCAGGGTTCGCTCTCGGAGACGCCGTCGGGGCGCATCTTCCAGGTGGCGTAGGGCCAGCCGTGGCAGTGGCTGATCAGGATCAGGCGCCGGACTTGAGCGGGGCTCCGGGCGAGGGCCCGCAGGGCGCCGCCCGGCCAGCCGGCGCCGAGTGCCGTGAGCCCTCCGAGTTGCAGCAGTTGGCGTCTTGAGATCATCCGTCGACTCCGGCGCCTGGTTCGGTTGCGCGTGTGCGGAAGAGGTCGCTGGTCGCGATGGAAACGAGGAGTGCCTTGACCGAGTCGTTCTCGCGGAAGCGCAGCTGAATCGGTTCCAGGCCGGGCGCGTTCCGCTCAAGGCGGCTTCCGAGTGCGTAGCGCGTCCAGTGTAGTGCGTAGCAGTCCCGGACCCGGCGGCTCGCGGCCAGTTCGTGCGCGAACTCGACTCCGTCGGCGAACGAGAGCACTTCGGCGCCGGGCAGTCGGAGCGAGCCGCTGGCGTCGACCGGCTGGCCGTTGTCCTCGGCTCGCCAGGCGCCCATCGCGTCGTAGTGCTCGAACGCGAACCCTGCCGGGTTGATCCGGCGATGGCACGTGTGGCATTCGGCCGGTCTGGTCGCGGCGGCCGTCCGTTCGCGATTCGACCTCTCGACACCGAGCGTGTCGGGCGGCAGCGCACTCTCGACGCCTTCGACCGGCTCGCCGAGGTCCATGCAGGCGATTCGCTCCAGGATGCGCACGCCCCGGGGGATCGGGCCGGGCTGCACCGCGTACGCGCCGACCGCCAGCACCGACGGCAGGGTCAACACGCCGGCTCGCAGGGTGGGGTCGAACTTCACGGGCATCAGGGTGAGCGGCTTCCTTCGTCCGACCGAGGCGGTGACGTACTCGATCTTCCGGGTCACGGCGGCACGCCCTTCGTCCGGGGTCGTCGTCTCACCGTAGACCGGCCTGGTGTTGCGCGACATGTAGCCGTGGTTGCCGGTCATCAGCTCGGTGAAGGTTCCCGCGCGCTCGAAGATCGCCTCCTCGACGAACAGCTCCGTCTCGAGTTTCATCGAGTGGCGGATGGGCCCAATGATCGCCGGCCACTTCGTGTCGTCGTCGCGGGCGTTGTGCACCTGGGTGGAGAGGCCGAACCGGGGGCCGAAAGCGCGGCGCGCCGGAGCGATCAGGAGGACCTGTTCCGTGCCGAGCCATTGATGGTGGAAGTGGACGACGGCCGGCCGTGCCAACGGGTCGTCGAGCATGCGCTCAGCCTGGCGTTCGAGGCCTTCCGGGGTGTCGAGTTCGCCGGTTCGGGCCGCCCGGAACAACTCGTCGTCCGGCATCGAGTCCCAGAGGAAGTACGACAGCCGCGTGGCGAGTTGCCACGGATCCAGCGTTGTCGCGGCGTTCGCGCCCGGCTCGAGCTTGAAGTGGAACGCCGGGGCCTGGAGGATGCCGGCGACGGTGAGGGCCACCGCCTCGTCGATCGGTTCGGATTCGCGCTGCGCCAGCCAGAACGCCTCGATCCGGTCGCGCTCCCCGTCGCGCAAGGGCCGGCGCCAGGCGCGCTCGGCGAACCGGAGGATGCTCGTTGCGGCGCAGGCCTCACGCTCCGCGGACGGGAGTTCGGACCATCCCGAGCAGTCGAAGAAGGTCGGCGACAGCAGGGCGAAGGATCCGAAGTGCATCCCGGCGAGGTGCAGTTCCTCGACCTGGTAGGAGGACGGATTCTGGCCCTGTGCGATGCCCTCGAAGCCATCGGCGCCTGGCTCGGCCGGAAAATGCCACGGCCACGGGTCGGGTGGCGGCGGCGGCGAGAACACGCCCTTGCTGGCGGCGCGCCGCGGGCTGATCCGGTCGGCAACGGGCGGTCGCTGCGGCCACAGTTCGCCGTCTCGGGGGAAGCCGAGCAGGTCGGCGACCGTGTTGTTGTACTCGGCCGGCGTGAGCGCCAGGGGCGCTGTTTCGCTCGCTGCGCCCGGATCTTCGGACCCGCCCGCTGCCGGCGGCACGAGGGCGGCGGCGCAGAGAAAGGCCAGGACGGTCCCGAGGTCGAGTTTCATCGCGATGGCGTAGTGGCTGGAGCTCCGTACTCTGCGAACTTGTAACACTGTATCAGTTCGGCCTATTCCCGGGCGGCGACGCAGATCAGGGCAAGAGCCGGTCTGGCTGCGGCGAGCAGCCGGAGGACGGAGAACTCCATCAGGTTGGCGTATTGTAGACCGTCGCCGCAAAACTGCCGGACGACGAGAGGGAGGACCATGAGACACGCTCTTCGACTGACGATTCGTACCGCGCTCGTCGCGGCCACGGTGTTCGCGGCGGGTTCGCTGTGGGCGCAGGAATGGACGACGACGACGGACACCCACCGCTTCATGGAGGTCCGCAACGGCATCTGGCTGACCCAGACCACGGCGCAGGTGTTCAACAGCAACGCGCTCGTCATCGTCAACGACGAGGACGTCGTCATCGTGGATTCCCACGTGACGCCGTCCAAGGCGCGGGACCTGATCGCTTCGATTCCGGCGATCACGGACAAGCCTGTCACGGCCCTGATCAACTCCCACTACCACTGGGACCACGCCCACGGCAACCAGGAGTTCGCCGACATTCCGATCATCGGCCACGAGTACACGCGGATGAAGATGGCGACCGGCGCTCACGAGGAGGCGACCTACCAGCGTGGGCTGGCCGAGAACGCGGAGACGCTGGAGCGGCTTGCGGGGCGAAATCGAGGCGGCCGAGGACGACGAGGAGCGCGAACGGCTTGAGGCCTACCGCGCGATGTTCGCCGCCCATGCCGCGGACTTCGACGAGATCGTCCCGCTGCCGCCCGACGTGACGATGAACGAGAAGATGACCCTGTTCCGGGGCGGCCGCGAGATCGAGGTCATCTTCCTGGGCCGCGCCCACACCGGCGGGGACGTCGTTGTCTACTTCCCGCAGGACAAGCTCGTCTTCACCGGCGACATCCTGTTCGGTGGACGGTCGTTCCTCGGCGACGGCTATGTCGACGACTGGCCCCGGACGCTGGAGAACCTGAAGGCGCTCGACTTCGACATCGTGGTTCCCGGGCATGGGCCGCCGATGACTGACCTGAGTCCGATCGAGAAGTCGCAGGACTATTACCGGGCTCTGTGGGAGCGAACCGCGGCGAAGCACGCGGCCGGGGTCTCGGTCGAGGAGGCGACCGAGACGATCGACATGTCGGACACCGGTTTTAGCAACCCCTCCGTTGTGGATGTCCAGCGGATGTACGACCGGCTCGAGAACCCGGACTGAAGCAGGGTTCGCTGGCCCTGCGGTCCAGCGTCGCCTGGAACTGGCACGGCCCCAGAACTCCGAGCACGCAGCCGCCGGTGCGGAAGACTCCCGATGGCTGCGTCGGCCTTCGGCGCTTGGCAGCCCGTGGGAAATCCGCGTGGCGCCGAGAGCGGTCAGGCGCGCGTCCAGCAAGGCTCGCCGAGGGAGATATCGGGCCGCCTGCAATCCCGGGAACAAGGGCGACCGAGGAGCAACCCGGGTGGCGCGGCTCTTCGCCACCCGGGTTCCGGCCGGCATCCGGCGCGAAGCGGCGGCCTCCGGTTAGTCTCCGCATAGACCCATGAGACAAGTCGGCCCATGAAACGCATCGGCATCAGCACCGGGGGCGGCGACGCGCCCGGACTCAACGCGGTGATCCGGGCCGTCACCCTGGCCTCCATTCGCCGCGGCTGGGAGGTCTTCGGCCTGCTGCGCGGCTACGGCGCGTTCTTCGATCCAGGCCAGGTCCGCGTCCTCGACCGCGACGCGGTGCGCGGCACGACCCATCTCGGCGGCACGATCCTGGGCACGCGCAGCGGCGCGAACCCCTTCGAGCGCCGGGTCGAGCAGGAGGACGGCTCGGTCGTCGTGGAGGACCTGACGGAGGAAGCGATCGCAGGTTTCCATCGGCTCGGCCTGGACGCGCTCGTCGCGGTCGGCGGCGATGGCTCCATGCGGCTTGCCCTCAAGCTGCACGGACTCGGCGTACCAGTCGTCGGTGTGCCGAAGACGATCGACAACGACCTTGCCGGCACCAACGTGACCTTCGGCTTCCACACCGCGGTCGATGTAGCGACGGCGGCCATCGAGCGGCTGCACTCGACCGCCGAGGCGCACGACCGCATTTTCGTCGTCGAGCTGATGGGCCGCTACGCGGGCTGGATCGCCCTCTTTGCCGGCGTCGCGGCGACGGCCCAGGTCATCCTGATCCCCGAGATCCCGTACGACATGGACCAAGTCTGCGATCACCTGATGGCGCGTGAGCGGCGGGGACGACACTTCGCGGTCGTCGTCGCGGCAGAGGGAGCGCGACCGGTCGGCGGCGACTTCACCTGGTCGAAGAGCGTCGGCGGCGGTCCGGTCGAGCGCCTCGGCGGTGTCGCCGAGCGGGTGGCGGCCGAGATTCACGAACGCACCGGCAAGGAGACCCGCACCGTCACCCTCGGCCACCTCCAGCGCGGCGGCCAGCCGATCCCCTACGACCGCTTGATCGCCCTGCGCTTCGGCGCCGCGGCCGTCCGCCAGATCGAAGAAGGGAAGTTTGGCGTGATGGTCGCCCTCGACCCGCCCACCGTGCGGGCAGTGCCGCTCGAGCGTGCGGTCAGCCGGATGAAGAGCGTTCCCCTCGAAGCAGACGTCGTCGCCACCGCCCGCGACCTCGGCATCTGCCTCGGCGAGTAGGGGCAGATCGGCCGGGCCGGCCTCCGGCCGGCATGACGAGTGACGCGGAATGGCCATCGACCAGTATGACCATGTGGTACGGTTGTCTGCGCCAAATGAGACGGACTTCGCGGGGTCGCATGTTCCATGGCTGAGCACGAGCAAGCACAACCTTCCAGACTGTCGGCGAGTTCGGCGAGTTCAACCGCGGGTCGCATGTTTCGTGGCTGAGCACCAGCAAGCACAACCTTCCAGACTGTCGGCGAGCTCGGCGAGTTCAACTGCGGGTCGGATGTTCCATGGCTGAGCACGAGCAAGCACAACCGTTGGGCATCCCCGATCTCGAGGAGATCCGGGGCGGGGCATCCGCCAGCATCCTTGCCGAGCTCAAGCGGCTGCTTCAGGTCTCCGACCTGGAACTCGTTGCAGTCGTCGGCATTCCGCGCCAGACCATGCTCCGCCGGCTGAAGCAGGGCCGGCTCACCCGGCACGAAAGCGACCGTGCGGCGCGGCTGGCGCGGGTCTACAACGCTGCGCTCGAGTTCTTCGACTACAGCCACGACAGCGCCGTTTGCTGGCTCAAGCACCGCAATCCCGCGTTGGCCGGCGAAACGCCCCTGGAGCATTCCGACACGGAGGTTGGTGCGGAGGAGGTCCTGACGGTCCTCCACCGGCTCGCCCACGGCATTCCCCTGTGAGCGCCGCGTGAGGGTCTGGCGACTCGCCCGGACGCAGTGGGCGCCGGACGTGGCCACGATCCTGGACGGTGGCGGTGCGGCCGGCAGAGGCGGCAGATGGAGCCCACCGGGGATGCGGGCCGTCTACTGCAGCGAAACCTCTTCCCTCGCCTTGTTGGAGATTCTGACGGGTTTGCCGTTCGGAGTGGGTCACCCGGCGTATCTGATTGTCGATCTGACCGTCCCGGACGGTTCGATCGCTCACCTGGAGGTCGAACCGGGCGACCCGGACAGTCAGCGGCTCGGCGCAGCCGCCCTGAATCGCCACCTGGCGGTCGCCGTTCCCAGTGTCGTCAACCCGCTGGAGCGCAACGTCGTGATCAACCCGCTTCATCGGGACTTCGACCGAGTGAAGCCGGGCAGGTTGCGGCCGTTCCGGCTTGACTCCCGGCTTGGCTGATTCAGGCTGAGGCTTCGGCTGAGGCTTCGAGGGTCGCTCGATCTCGCGGGAGGAGAGCTCGGCGGTAGACGTCGAGATTCTCGGGCAGGACGACGTCCGGCGCCGGTCGAACCCGCCGGGCCGGCCGGTCAGAACGACGGCCCTGGCTTCGTCCGCGGCACGGTCAAGCGCGGCGTTGACCGCGGGGCGGCTTCCCGCGTTCCTTCCTGGCCGCCCCTCACGACCATCAACATCGGCAGGCCGTAGATGACCGAGACGACGCCGTCCTCGCTCACGCCGCCCGGCCTGTGGAGGGAAGTGAATTGAAGAGTGAAAGAGCGTGGCCCCTTACGACAACGCCTCGACCACCTTCGTCAGCGTGTCCTTGGCATCCCCGAACGTCAGCACCGTGTTCGGCGCGAAGAACAACTCGTTCTCGATGCCGGCGAAGCCGGGTCGCATGGATCGCTTGAGGACGATGCAGGACCTCGCCAGGTCGGCGTTCAGGACCGGCATGCCGTAGATGGAGCTCGCCGGGTTGTGCTTCGCGGCGGGGTTGACGACATCGTTGGCGCCGACGACCAGGGCGACGTCGGTGTTCTTGAAGTCGTCGTTGATCTCCTCGAGTTCCATCAGCGCGGTGTAGGGGATCTTGGCCTCGGCGAGCAGGACGTTCATGTGGCCGGGCATGCGCCCGGCGACGGGATGGATCGCGTAGCGGACTTCGGTGCCGTTCGCCTCCAGAATCTCGGCCAGTTCGCCGACGACGTGCTGGGCCTGGGCGACCGCCATCCCGTAGCCGGGGCAGACGATGACGGAACCGGCGCCGGACAGCAGCATCGCGGCGTCGCCGACCGAGGCCTCCTGGACCCGTTCGCCACCGCTCGTGGCCAACGCGGCGTCCTCCTCGTCGACCTTGCCGAAGGCGCCGAACAGGACGTTTCTGAACGACCGGTTCATCGCCTTGCTCATGACGACGGAGAGGATGAACCCGGAGGCGCCGTCGATGGCGCCCGCGATGATCAGGACGTTGTTGTTCAGCGCGAATCCGGTCGCCGAGGCGGCGAGTCCGGCGTACGAGTTGAGCAGGGTGATGACGACCGGCATGTCGGCGCCGCCGATGGGCGCGACGAACAGGATGCCGAGCAGGAGCGGCATCGCGGCCATCGCGTAGAACAGGACCTGGTTCGAGGGATCGATCGTGACCAGGACCAGGAGGACGAAGGTGCCGCCGAACATCAGGATGTTGCTCTGGTTCTGGAGCGGCCAGGTGATGTTGCGGCCGGGAATGAGGCCCGAGAGCTTGCCGAAGGCCATCAGCGAGCCGGTGAAGGTCAGGCCGCCGAAGAGCACCTCGAAGCCGAGGGCGCCCATCGTCGTGTGGTCGATGTGTCCGTACTCGCGGTAGTACTCGGAAACGCCGACGAGAGCGGCGGCGAGTCCGCCGAAGGCGTGGGAGAGCGCGATCCGCTCCGGCATCCGGGTCATCGGGATGAGCGCCGAGATCGCGATGCCGATTGCGCTGCCGATGAAGAAGGTCAGCAGGATCCACTTGTACGTCTGGAAGAAGGCGGCGAGCGCTCCTTCCTGGCCGGCGATCTTCTCGTAGTAGGCGCCGATGTCCGGGTGGATCAGGGTGCCCCAGATGGCGAACACCATGCCGAGTTCGGCCAGGATCAGTCCCCCGGCGGGCGGTGTGGGCCGCGGTCAGGCCGCGCAGCCCGAGGATGAACAGGAACGACGCGATCAGGTAGAGCGTCTCGACCTGGCTGATCACGATGCGGCATCTCCCGCCGCGTCAGCCTTCGGGTCCTGCTTCTTGAACATCCGCAGCATGCGGTCGGTGATCCAGAAGCCGCCGACGACGTTGATCGTCGCGCAGAGCACGGCGATTGCGCCGAGCACGGTGCTCACGTCGTTGTAGTGAGCGCCGGCCGCGACCAGGGAGCCGACCAGGGAGATGCCGGAGATCGCGTTCGTGAACGCCATCAGCGGAGTGTGGAGCAGGGCCGGTACACCCTTGATCACGCCGTAGCCGACGAAGGCCGCGAGCATGAAGATGTACAGCCCAAGGAAGATCTCTAGCATTCTGGTGGTCCTCCTTGCGCGCGGCGCTGGCCGGTGGGCTCAGGCCAGGGCTTCAGCGACCTGTGTGTCGACGATTTCGCCGTCGTGGGTGACGACGCAACCCTTGACGATCTCGTTGTCGAAGTCGTAGCTCAGCTCGCCGTCGTTCAGCAGATAGAGCACGAGCTTCTCGGCGTTGCGCGAGAACATGCGGCTGGCGTCAGCCGCCAGATCGCTGGCCAGGTTGAGCGGGCCGAGCACGGTGACGCCGTTCACGGTGACTTCCTCGCCGGGCTTCGTCAGCTCGCAGTTGCCGCCCTGCTCGGCCGCCAGGTCGACGACGAGGGCGCCGTTCGGCATCCCCTCGACCATTTCGGCCGTGATCAGGCGCGGCGCGGGACGGCCCGGAATCAGCGCCGTCGTGATGCAGGCGTCGGTCGATCGCAGCCGCTCGGCGATCACCTCGTTCGCCCGCCGCTGGCTCTCCTCGGACACCTCGCGGGCGTAACCGCCCTGTGTCTCTGCGTCTTCGATCGCCGGCACGTCGACGAAGCTGGCGCCAAGGCTCTCGACCTGCTCCTTGACCACGGCGCGGACATCGTAGGCCTCGACCACGGCGCCCAGCCGGCGGGCGGTGGCAATCGCCTGCAGTCCGGCCACGCCGGCGCCGAGGACCAGAACGCGAGCCGGGTTGATGCGGCCCGCGGCCGTCATCAGCAGCGGAAAGAACTGCGGCAGGCGGTAGGCGGCGAGGACGGCGGCCCGGTAGCCGGCGACGGTGCTCTGGGAACTCAAGACGTCCATCGACTGCGCGAGCGTGACGCGGGGAATCCGGTCCAGCGCGATGGCGGTGAGCTTCGCGTCCCGCAACTGACGCACCATCAAGCCGGCGGTCAAAGGGAAGAGCAGGCCGATAACCGAGGCGCCGGCCTTCGAGGCTTCGATCTCGCTCGATTCGGGCGCCTGAACGCGGACGACGAGATCGGCGGAGGCCAAAACCTCGCCGGCCGTCGCTGCGATTCGGGCGCCGGCTTCGCGGTAGGCGTCGTCGTCGAAACCGGCGTCGGCGCCGGCGCCCGCTTCGACAAGAAAGTCAACGCCCTTGGCGTGAATTCGGGCGACGCTTTCGGGTACGAGCGCGACCCTACGCTCTCCCGGGCTTCTCTCGCGTACGACTCCGGCTTTCATGTTCGCGCGCGAAGGTTATGTCCGGGAGGGCGTCGCGTGCAAACTGGCAGTGTGCTCTCGACGCGCCGGATGGCTCAGGGGGTTCCGAAGCCCGCGTCCTGGACGGCCTCGCGGAGCGTCGCGGCGGCCGCCACGCCCCATATCGTTGCGGTGCCGCCAACCAGATCGACCCGCGCGGCGTTGACCCCCGGCGCTGCGAGCAGGGCGGACTCGACCGCGTCCGCGCAGTTGCCGCAAGTCATGCCGGTCACCGCGATCTCGACTGCCCTGCCGCCGGGTTCGTCGTCCGCGACCTGGCCCGCCGACCACCGATCCGCTTTCGCGTTGCGCCGCCAGCGCCGGAATTCCTGCACGGCGAACCAGCCGAACATCAGCAGGAGCAGGATCGCGGAAATCGCGGCCCACCAGGGGACGCCGTGTTCGTGCGCGGGTCCGACCTGCAGCCCGCCGCCGCCGACCAGGGTCTCGAACAGCACGGCGAAGCCGAGGCTGCCGACGATGACGGTTGTCAGGTAGACCGCCGTGACCTTGCGGCCGAAGCCGCGGTAGACGGCCCCCACGGTGGCGACGTTGGTCGCGGGCCCGGCCATCAGGAAGACGAGGGCGGCGCCCAGCGGCAGTCCGTTGGCGACCAGGGCGGCAGCGATCGGCACCGAAGCCGTCGCGCAAACGTAGAGCGGCAGGGAGATGACCAGCGCCGCCGCCGCCGCGCCGAAGGTCCCCAGCGCGGCCAGGTCGAGCCACGCCTGTTGCGGCAGCAGGACCTCGATCGCTGCGGACACGAGGATGCCGACCGCGACCCAGCGCCAGATGCTCTGCAGGAGTTCCGCGCCGTGGTCGACCATTTCGGAGATCTTCGCAAGGACCGTGCCGCCGAACCGATCTCCGGCGCCCGGCTCGCCGCCTTTGTCCTCAAGCGGAGCTTCTTCCTCGACAGGCGCGCCGTCGTCCTTCATCCCCTCGATCCACCAGCCGCCGGCCACGCCGGTCACCGCTGCGGCCGCGACCTTGAACAGGGCGAAGGGCCAGCCGAGGAAGGTCGCGCTGACCAGAATCGAGTCGACGCCCGTCTGCGGCGTACTGATCAGGAAGCCCATCGCCGAGCCGTTGCTGGCGCCGGTGCGCTTGAGGCCGATGCCGGCCGGGATCACGCCGCAGGAGCACAGCGGCAGCGGAACGCCCAGGACGACCGCCTTGATCGCGCCGCTGTAACCGCTGAGCTGGCGCCGGATCAGGTTGCGGGGCAGCAGAACGTGCAACAGCGCGGCGAGCAGAGCGCCGAACAGCAGCCACGGCGCCAGCTCAGCGAGCACGCTCCACGTTGCCTGTACCAAGCCCGTCATCAGCATCACTCTATCGTCGGAGAACGCTCCAGCGTTCAGGCCGATTCCAGATCGTCCAAGGATAGCGCCTTCGTCGTTTCGTGCCCCGCCGCGCTGCCGTGTGCCCCGGGTTCGGCTGCCCGGAGGAAACTTAGTGTAGGCTAAAACTCCGATTCGCGGAAACGAATCACCCGTTCGCTGGCTTTCCTTTGAAGTTCATGAGCCCTCTTCTCGCACTGGTTGTTCTTGCCGCGGTCATGGGCCTGGCCGCCGTTGTCGCGTGGCCGGACCGCGGCTGGCTGTCGCGCTGGCGTTCCGGCGGGCGCATTCTGCGGCGCACCCGCATCGAAGACGCGCTCAAGCACGTCTTCGACTGCGAGTACGAGGGACGCCAGGCCACGCACCAGAGTCTCGGCGGCGTGTTGCGGCTGCGGGGCCGACGCAGCACGGAGCTTGTCGCCGGCATGGAGAGGCTGGGACTCATCGTGTCGGCGGAAGGGGGCTTCCGCCTGACCGCGGAAGGTCGCAGCGAAGCGCTGCGCGTGATCCGCATTCACCGGCTCTGGGAGCGCTACCTGGCGGATGAAACCGGGCTGGAGCCGGAGCGCTGGCATCCGGAGGCGGAGCGCCTGGAGCACCGGACGTCCGCCGAACAGGCGGCGGCACTGTCGGTTCGGCTTGGCCACCCGCCGTTCGACCCGCACGGCGACCCGATTCCGACCGAGGAAGGCGACCTGCCGCCGCGAGCCGGCCGGACGTTGACGGACTTCGCGGCGGGCGACGAGGTTGAGGTGGTTCACGTCGAGGACGAGCCCGCCGCGGTCTACGCGCAGTTGGTCGCCGAGGGCGTTCATCCCGGCATGAAGTTGCGCGTGACGTCCGTGGCGCCCGAGCGCATCCGCTTCGAGGCCGATCTGGACGAGGTCGTGCTGGCGCCGGTCATCGCGGCGAACATCTTCGCCGTGCCGGCCGCGGAGGAGGCCTCCGACAGAACGGCAGCGGCGGCGGCTACGGGTTCGCTGTCGGACGTGGCCGTCGGCGAGCAGGCGCTGGTGGTCGGCTTCTCCCGCTTCTGCCGCGGGTTGGAGCGTCGCCGGCTGCTCGACCTGGGGCTGCTTCCGGGAACCCTGGTGGAAGCGAAGATGGCCAGCCCTTCGGGCGACCCCGTGGCCTACCTGGTCCGGGGCGCGGTGATCGCGCTTCGCCGGTCGCAGGCGGACCGGATCCAGGTTCGACAGTCACGCCGGCAGGCGGCTTCGGCATGACGCAGCCCGCACTCGCACAGGACTGCGTCAACTGCCCGGCGCATCACCTGGGCAACCTGGTCCGGCTCGGCGTCGACATGAGCAACTGGGACTACGTCGTCGCCCTGGCCGGAAACCCGAATACCGGCAAGAGCACGGTGTTCAACGCGCTCACCGGCCTGCGTCAGCACACCGGCAACTGGCCCGGCAAGACGGTGACCCGCGCCGAGGGCGGTTTCGAGTACGGCGGCGACCGCTACAAGCTGGTCGACCTGCCGGGGACCTACTCCCTGCTCTCGTCCAGTCTCGACGAGGAGACGGCCCGCGACTTCATTCTCTTCGGGCGCCCGGACGTGACCGTGATCGTCGTCGACGCGACCCGGCTGGAGCGGAACCTGAACCTGGCCCTCCAGGTGCTGGAGATCACGGATCGCGCCGTCGTCTGTCTCAACCTGATGGACGAGGCGCGCCGCAAGGGGCTGAGCGTGGACGTCCGGCGTCTGGCCCGTGATCTCGGCGTGCCGGTGGTCGCGACGGCGGCTCGCTCGGGCGAGGGGCTCGAGGAACTGAACCGCGTCGTCGCGGAGGTCGCCACAGGGTCCTTTCGTTGCCGCCCGCGACGCGTGGGCGGGCGATCCCCGGTGCTGAGCGAGGCGACCCGACGCTTGTCGGGCGCGATCGAGGACGCCTTCCCGGCGCTGCCGAATCCGCAGTGGGTCGCTCTCCGGTTGCTCGACGGCGACCGCACGCTGGCGGCGGCGGTGGAGAGCGGTTCGCTGGCGGAACTCGTCGATCTCGGCGTGCGGGAGGACGGCAGCGAGGCGGCGCGCTCCGCCGGCGATGGGGCCGGCCCGTCGGCGGTCGGCGTGCGGGAGGACGGCAGCGAGGCGGCGCGCTTTGCCGGCGATGGGGCCGGCCCGTCGGCGGTCGGCGGGCGGGAGGACGGCAGTGAGGCGGCGCGTTCCGCCGGCGATGGCGCCGGCCCGCCGGCGGTCGCCGAGCCGGACGCGACCCGGGCGGCCGCCGTCGAGCTGGCGGCGCCCTCGATTGCCGCCGAACCCGCGGCGCGCGCGGCGGTGCTCGAACTGGCGGGCCAACTGCGATGGGGCGTGGGCCGGAACTTCCACCAGGCGCTGACCGAGGCGGTATACGCGGAGGCCGCCCGGATTGCCGACCGCGCCGTCACCCGCGACGGCGAGCGCCGGCGTTTCGACCTCGACGCCAGGCTCGACCGCCTGGTCACGAGCCGGGTGTTCGGCTTCCCGCTCATGCTGCTCATGCTGACCGTCGTGTTCTGGCTAACGATCGCCGGCGCCAACGTGCCGTCGTCGATGCTTGCGTCGCTTCTGATCGACACCGTGCATCCGCTGATGAAGGACGTGGCCTCGGCCTTCGGTCTGGTCTGGTGGCTCGACGGCCTGCTGATCGACGGCGTGTATCTGGCCACCGCCTGGGTCGTCGCGGTGATGCTGCCGCCGATGGCGATCTTCTTTCCGCTGTTCACCCTGCTCGAGGACTTCGGCTACCTGCCGCGGGTGGCGTTCAACCTCGACCGGATGTTCCACCGCGTCGGCGCCCACGGCAAGCAGTCGCTGACGATGGCGATGGGCTGGGGCTGCAACGCGGCGGCGATCGTCTCGACGCGGATCATCGACAGTCCGCGCGAACGCCTGATCGCGATCATCACGAACAACTTCTCGCTCTGCAACGGCCGCTGGCCGACCCAGATCCTCGTGGCCTCGATCTTCATCGGGGGCCTCGTGCCGGCGCACCTCGCAGGCCTCGTCTCGGCGCTTTCGGTCGTCGGGATCGCGGTGCTGGGCGTTCTGCTGACCTTCGCCGTCTCCTGGTTCCTGTCGCGCACGGTGCTGCGCGGCGAGGCGTCCGCCTTCTCGCTCGAGCTGCCGCCGTATCGGCCGCCGCGCGTGCTGCAGACGATCTACACCTCGATCATCGACCGGACGCTGATCGTCCTCTGGCGCGCGGTGATCTTCGCGGCGCCGGCCGGGGCGGTCATCTGGCTGCTCAGCAACATCCGCACCGGCGAGGCGTCGCTGGCCGAGAGCCTGGTCGGCGCCCTCGACCCCTTCGGCTTTGCTCTCGGCCTGACCGGGATCATCCTCGTCGCCTACATCATCGCGATCCCGGCGAACGAGATCGTGATCCCGACGATCCTCATGCTGACCGTGCTCGTTGCCGGCGTGCCGGGCGTCGGCGCCGGGGCCGGCGTCATGTTCGAGCTCGACTCCCAGGCCGCCACCGCCGGCGTCCTCGAGGCCGGCGGCTTCACGCTGCTCACCGCCGTCTGCCTGATGCTCTTCTCCCTCGTCCACAACCCCTGCTCGACCACGCTGTACACGATCTGGAAGGAGACCCGCAGCATCCGCTGGACCGCGGTCTCAGCCCTGCTGCCCGTGGCCCTCGGCTTCGTGCTCTGCTTCGCCGTCGCCCAGGTCTGGAGGGCGCTGACTTAGCGAACTGGCCGCGGACTGGGTGCGCCGGCCGTCAGGCCGGCGCCGCCCTGCGGCCAGTTACCTGCGCCCGTACCTGCGCTGGAACTTCTCGATCTGGCCGGCGCTATCGACGAAGTGCTGACGCCCGGTGTAGAAGGGGTGGGACGCGGACGAGATCTCCAGCCGGATCTCGTAGTGCTCGACACCGTCGATGTCCCGGGTCTTGTCGCTCGTCATCGTCGACTGGGAGATGAACTCGGCGTTGGCCGAGGGGTCGATGAACACGACCGGGTGCAGCTCTGGGTGGATATCGCTCTTCATGATGATCTCGCTCGGGTTGGGCTCAGGAGGGCAGGGAATGCGTGAAGTGGCCTCCGAGGGCTGGGCGATGATAACCGAATTTCCTAGACGACGATGTTGACCAGTCTCCCCGGCACGACGATCACCTTGCGCGGTTCCTTGCTGTCCATGAAGCGCCGGGCGTTCTCCGAGTTGAGTGCGAGTCGCTCCAGAGTCGCCTTGTCGGAGTCTGCAGGGACCTGGAGCACGTCGCGCTTCCTGCCCATCACCTGGACGACGACGTTGATCGTCTCGTCGACGACCAGGGCCGGGTCGTAGGCGGGCCATTCCTGGTGGCAGATCAGGCCCTCGCAGCCGAGCCGTGACCACAGCTCCTCGGCAAGGTGCGGCGCGAAGGGCGACAGGATGCGCAGGAAGGCCGTGAGCGATTTGCGGGGCACGCGATCCGCCGCGGTCGCCGCGTTGACCCAGATCATCATCTGGGAGATCGCGGTGTTCATGTCGAGGGTGTCGATGTCCTCGCCGACCTTGCGGATCGTCTTGTGGAGCAGGCGGTTCAGTTCGGCTGTGTCTTCGGCTGTGTTTGCGGCCGCGTCGTCGTCGACACGGTCCGCAACGGCGCCGGTCCGCTCGTCGACGACCAGGCGCCAGGTCCGCCGGAGGAAGCGGTGAACGCCGTCGGTGTCCTTGGTCTGCCAAGGCTTCTGCTGGTGGAGCGGTCCCATGAACAGCTCATGCAGCCGCAGCGTGTCCGCGCCCCAGCGCTCGATCACGTCGTCCGGGTTGGCGACGTTCAGCTTCGACTTGGACATTTTTTCGATCCGGGCTTCGAGCGGTTCGTCCGTGCCGGCGAGGAACACCCGGTCGTTGCGCCAGTCGACCGCGTCGGGGTGGTGGTACTTGCCACCCTTGTCGCGGTAGCTGTAGGCCAGGATCATCCCCTGGTTGAACAGGCGCGCGAACGGTTCGGGGGTCGAGACCAGGCCGGCGTCGTGGAGCACCTTCTGCCAGAAGCGCGCGTAGAGCAGGTGCAGGACCGCGTGCTCGACGCCGCCGATGTACAGGTCAACCGGCATCCAGTAGCGCTCCAGCTCGCCTGACCAGGGCGCATCCGTGTTCTTCGGGTCGATGTAGCGCAGGAAGTACCAGCAGGAGCCGGCCCACTGGGGCATCGTGTTCGTCTCGCGCCTCGCCTTGCGGCCGTCCGGCAGGGTGACGATGAGCCAGTCGTCGCCGGCGCGGGCGAGCGGCGGCCGGCCGTCGGCGGTTGGCTTGAACTCGTCGACCTCCGGCAGTTCGACCGGCAGCTCGTCCTGCGGCACGGGCAGAATCTCGCCGGTGGGCTCGCCGTCGTCGCCAAGCACGTGGAGCACCGGGAAGGGCTCGCCCCAGTAGCGCTGGCGCGAAAACAGCCAGTCCCGCAGCCGGTACTCGACCCGCCGCGTGCCGTGTCCCCGCTCGACCAGCCACTCGATCATCCGTTCCTTCGCCTGCTCGACCGGGAGACCGTTCAGGAAACCGCTGTTGATCGCCGGACCGTCTTCGAGGTAGGCGTCGCCCTCCCAGCCGTCCGGCGGCTCGACGGTGCGCACGATGGGCAAGTCGTACTCGACCGCGAAGTCCCAGTCGCGCTGGTCCTGGCCGGGAACGCCCATGATCGCGCCCGAGCCATAGCTCATCAGGACGTAGTCGGCGACCCAGATCGGGATCGGCGCCCCGGTGGCGGGATTCGTCGCGTAGCCGCCGGTGAACACGCCGGTCTTGCTCTTCGCCAGGTCGGTGCGCTGCAGTTCGCTCTTGTTGATCGCATCGGTTACGTAGGCGTTAACCGCGGCCTGGCGGTCCGGGGTCGTGATCCGGGGCGCCAGGGGATGCTCCGGCGCCAGCACGCAGTAAGTCGCGCCGAACAGCGTGTCCGGCCGGGTCGTGAAGACGGGGAAGCTGTCGTCGCTTCCGGTGATCGGCATGCGGATCTCGGCGCCGTGCGACTTGCCGATCCAGTTGCGCTGCATCTCCTTGACGTACTCGGGCCAGTCGACCTGGTCGAGGTCGTCGAGCAGGCGTTCGGCGTAGGCGGTGATCCTCAGCATCCACTGGCGCATCGTGCGCCGCTCGACGGGATCCCCGGTGTCGACGTAGGCGCCGTCCTTGACCTCCTCGTTGGCGAGCACGGTGCCCAGCGCCGGGCACCACCAGACCGGCACGTCCTCCAGGTAGGCGAGGCCGCGCTTGTGGAGTTGCAGGAAGATCCACTGCGTCCAGCGGTAGTAGTCCGCGGACGACGTGTCCACCTCGCGTTCCCAGTCGTAGGAGAAGCCGATGCGTTCGATCTGACGCCGGAAGTTCGCGATGTTCCGTCGCGTGATGAGTCGCGGGTGCTGGTTCTCGCGCACCGCGGCGCGCTCCGCCGGCAGCCCGAAGGCGTCCCAGCCCATCGGATGGAGGACGTTGTAGCCCTCCATGCGCCGCTTGCGCGCCACGACGTCCGTCGCCGTGTAGCCCTCCGGGTGACCGATGTGCAGGCCCGAACCGGAGGGGTAGGGGAACATGTCCAGGACGTAGTACTTGGGCCGGCTCTTCAGGACCTCGGGGTCGTCCGGCGTGCGGAAGGCCTGGTGCTCGCGCCAGATCTGCTGCCACTTCGGCTCGATCTCGGCCGCGTCGTAAACGTGCCGGCGGGGCCTGGCTCGGGGCTCTGGTGCTTCGGTCGTGGTCATGGGCGGCACTCCGTCCGCGCAACGGAGTTGGCTGGCCGGAGAGTTCAAGGAATCGGCGCAGTGTACCGCCCCGGTCCGGCGCTATCCTTGAGGCTTGGCCGACACGACGTTCCGGAGAGAGTCGACATGACCATCGATACGACCTTCCTGCGCCGGTGCATCGGCGTTCTGGAGTTCGCGACGCGGGAGATGGGCGAGCACGCGGAGGTCGATTCCGTGGGCTACGACCTGTGTCGGGCCGCCTGCGTCAAGGAGTTCGAACTCGTGCTCGAGCAGAGCGGCAAGCTGCTGCGCAAGCGTCTGGCGCCGTTCTTCGCCAGCAATCGGCAGGTCGACCGTCTGACCTTCAAGGACGTTTTCCGTCATGGCGCCAAGCACGGATTGCTGGATGTCGAGGCCGTGGAGCGCTGGTTCCGCTACCGCGACAATCGGAACGACACCGCCCACAACTACGGCGTCCGGTTCGCCGAGACGACGTTGGCGTTGTTGCCGACGTTCGTAGTCGATGCCAGAGCCTTGGCGGACGTCATCGAGAGCGCTAAGGATGACTGATCGTCTCCATCTGTCGCACCGGCATCGCGAGATGCTGGAAGAGCTGTTCCGGAAGCGCGTTCCAGGAGTCGATGTGTGGGCCTACGGCAGCCGCGTGAACGGCCGAAGCCATGAAGGCAGCGACCTCGACCTCGTTCTGCGGGGTCGCGACCTGGAGGAGATCCCGGTTGAGCAGTTGGAGAGCCTCGCAGAGGCGCTGCGGGAGTCCTCGATTCCCTTCCTGGTCGAGGCGCGGGACTGGGCGCGTCTTCCGGCCAGCTTCCACCGCGAGATCGAACGGAAGTACGTGCGGCTGCTCTGAGCCGGCGCGGTGAAGGCGTGGCGCCACGGTGCGACATCGGGCCCTGTGTAGAATGCGCGGCTTCCATGAACGAAGTCGTCCGGTCGGGGCGTCTCGTCGGTCGCCCCCTGAATTCCTTCCCTGGCTTCTCCGCGCGGAGAGCGCTGGACGTGAGTTGATCCGCCGTGCCCCGGATCGTCGAGTGGGCGACGACTGACTTGCCCGCTTCGGAGCGGCGGTTCCTGGCCGTCGCCAACAGCGACTTGCCCGATCACTGGACAGTGATCCACGGCCTGCGTATCAGGCAACCTCCGACGGACCGGGAAGTCGACTTCCTTGTCGTCGACCCGGCTCGCGGCGCTCTTGCCATCGAGGTGAAGGGCGGACGGATCGAGCGGCGTGGGAAGGACTGGTTCTCCGTGGACGGCGGTGGCGAACGCCACGCGATCAAGCCTCCGGTGGAGCAGGTGAATGCCGCCGTCTACGCGGTGCGGAACTGGCTGCGGGATTCCGTCTCGTTCCGCGGCCGCAGGCCGCCCAAGGTTCACGCTGTGGTTGCCTTCCCGGATCTCGTGCGCACTCACCGTGAACTGGGGCCGGACTTTCCGACCGACACCGTGCTGTTCAGCGACGACCTGCACGATCTGCGCGGCGCGCTCGACCGGATCTTCGAGACCTACCTGATGAATCGGGGAACTGCACTGTCCAGGGCCGACGTGGACGCCCTGCTGAGGGCGCTCGAACCGCCTGCCTACACGCTGAGGGCCAGCGTCGCCGCCCGGGTCGACCGGAACCGGGACGCCATCGAGCGGTTGACCGGGGACCAGGCGCGCACGCTCGACTTCCTGGAGATGCAGCGGCGGGCGGCCATCGAGGGCGCCGCGGGCACGGGCAAGACGGTGCTCGCCGAACTCAAGGCGGAGCGTCTTGCGGGGGCGGGCCAGCGGGTCCTGCTGCTCTGTTTCAACCAGGCGCTGGCCGAGTGGCTGGCGTCGCGGGCGAGGGGTTTCGAGGCAAAGAGCTTCCATGGCTTCTGCTCCGCCCGGGCGCTCAAGGCAGGCATCGACTTCGTTGCGCCCAAGGGCGCGAAGCGGCGCGAGGGGTTCTGGGAAGACACCGCCCCAAGCCTCCTGCTGGATGCCCTGGAGAAGCAGCCGGAGGACCGCTACGACGCGATCATCGTGGATGAGGGCCAGGACTTCCGCCCGCACTGGTGGCTGGCTCTCGAGTCGGCACTCAGCGACGAGCGGGACGGCATTCTCTTTGCCTTCTTCGATCCGAACCAAGACATCTACGGCGGAGGCCCGCCGGACGCTTTCCCGACGCCTCCCTTCGTTCTGACCAGGAACTGCCGGAACACGCGCCGGATCGCCTCTTATGCGGCCGGCCTGCTGAACGTTTCCTTCGAGGTGTCGCCCGACGCGCCGGACGGTGAACGGGTGGAGTCTCTCCGCTACGGGAAGGCTGACGAGATGGTCGGGCAGGTGCGCCGCCTGCTTCATCGCCTTGTGGTCGAGGAGAGGGTTGCGGCGGCCCGGATCGCCGTGCTCTCGACCCACGCGACGGACCGCAGCCACCTGGCGCGCCGCCGACGCCTGGGCAACTTCGACCTCGTTCAGCGTCGCCGGAAATCGACGGACATCCTCTTCACCAGCCTCCACAAGTTCAAGGGACTCGAGTCCGACGTCGTCATCCTGACCGATGTGGACGGCAATCCGAAGTCCTGCAGCGATCGCCACCTGTACGTGGCCGCGACACGCGCCAGGGCGTTGCTGATCGTGCTCGAGGACGCGAAGGCGGCGGCCTGATTGCGGTTGGATCGGTAGAGGATTCGAAGTGTCCGAGCTGTACGTCGAGGCAAGGAAGCGGCTGGTCGATTGGCTGGAACGTCAACTGATCGGGCCGGCCCGCGATGACGAGGCCGGCGACGAGATCGACATGTCGCCCCTCGACCGGTACCCGGTCGGGGTGCTCCATCCGTTGGAGTCGGAGGAACGGGGGATCGACAGGGCGTCGGAAGCTGCGAACGGAAGCGTCGGGGAACTCGGCCGGTCAGGCGACGACGCCCTGCTCTCTGGCGACGACGAGGAGGAAGCACCCGCGGACGGCGATCCCGGCGCCTCGAAAGAGAAGGCGGCCCCGATTCGGCGGCGGCGCTACGTTCCGCCCTCCTCGGTCGGCTTCTCCTTCTGCGTGCGCGGGGATGTGCGATTGCGGGTCGAGGCGTCGGCCGCCGTCTACGCGCAGAAGCTCCGGGACGAGGGCGGGCGCTACGTCGGACGGTACTCGAGGACGGAGCTCGAGCCGGCTTCCGTCTTCTTCGCCGGCGACCTGACCCACCGGCGGGAGGAGATCTGGCCGGAAGCGGATCCGGGCGACCGCCGCGGCAACCGGCCGCCGGATGCACCTGGTGGGCCGCAGCCTGGTCGGGAGGCGACTGAAGCCGGCCCGGAGGTCCGCGGCCGCGCCGGAATCGACGTGCGGGTCCGGCCGCACGGGACGGACACGGTCGTCACCGTGACCCTGTTCAATCGGCAGACGTGGAAGCGGGGCGCCGGCGGCCGCCAACCCGCCGTCAGCCGCGTCCAGCAGTCGCTGTTCGAGACTCGCCTCGATTGCGTCGTCGAACAGGGTCAGGTGGTTGACTATCCACGGGTCGATCCAAGCCTGCTGACGGACGAGGAACAGGAGCTCGAACTCCAGTACCGCGAACGCCGCATCTTCGCTGTCGGCCACGGCGCAGCCGTTGATTGGCAGGTCGGGTCGGGCGAACCGGGCCGGCCGTGCGAGCCGGGCGCGCCGCCGCGCATCTGGTCCGAGTTCCTGCCTCGTACGGAGACGCCGATCGTCAGCGTCGAGCCGCGTGGCGATGCCGGAGTCCTGGAACTTGAGCGCCTGGCGGGGGACGACCTGCCGCTAGTGCAGCTTCGGGCGTTCGTCGGCGAGTACGGCGCCTGGGTACGCGACCGTTGGATGGAAGCAGACCGGTTGGACGGCGACGGGGAGATCGAGGCTGCCTGTCGCATTTTCGACCGAATGGAGCAAGCGCACGAACGGATGCTGCGCGGCATCGAGATGCTTGGTGCGGAGCCGGACGCGGCGCTTGCCTTCCGGTTGGCGAACCGGGCGATGCACCGGCAGATGGTCCACTTCCGTCCCGACCGCGGCGACCCGTCCTGGCGGCCATTCCAGCTCGGCTTCCTGCTTGCCACGATCGAATCGACCGTGTCGGAGCGGGATGAGCACCGCGACCTGCTCGACCTGATCTGGTTTCAGACCGGCGGCGGCAAGACGGAGGCCTATCTGGGCCTGATCGCGTTTCTGCTCGTGTGGCGGCGGCTCCGCTACGGCGAGCGGGGAGGTGGCACGGCGGCCTTCATGCGCTACACCCTGCGGCTGCTCACCCGGCAGCAATTCGAGCGGGCCGCCGGGCTGATTTGCGCCCTGGAGCTGCTGCGCCGGGAGGACGCGGCGGGGAAGGGACGGTTGGGCGAGGAGCCGTTCACCGTCGGCATCTGGGTCGGCGGCGGCGTCTGCCCCAACAGGATCCAGGACGCGGTCACGATCGTGGACGAGATTCGGGCCGACGGCGGTGGCGACAAGGTCCGCGAAAGGCTGCTGCTGGCTGCGTGCCCGTGGTGCGACGAGTCATTCGACGGCCAGCGCGGATACTGCGCAACGGTTCGGGACTTTCGCTTCCTATGCACGAATGCAGACTGCGAGTTCGGCCGCGGTGAAGATCCGCTGCCTTGCCGGGTGGTAGACGAGTCGCTCTACAGACACCCGCCGTCGCTTCTCATCGCAACAATCGACAAGTTCGCCCGGCTGGCCTGGGAGGAAGGGGCGGGGGCCTTCTTAGGTGTTGGCAGCAACCGGCGCGCGCCGGACTTGGTGCTCCAGGACGAACTCCACCTGATCTCAGGCCCCCTTGGATCCGTTGCCGGCCTCTATGAGGTGGGCATCGAGACGGTGATTCGCTGCCACGGGGTACGTCCGAAGTATGTCGCCTCGACGATCCGTATGGCGAGGGAGCAGGTGCAGGCCCTGTATGGCCGCGAAGTGGCGGTGTTTCCGCCGCCGGGTCTTTCTTGCGACGATTCCTGGTTCGCGAGGGTCGACCGGAGTCGCCCGGGCCGGCTCTACGTGGGCTATCTGGCGCCGTTGCGGGATCAGCAACGTTGCTTGGCGCCGCTTGCCGCGGCGCTGTTGACTGGTCCTGTCGTCGTCTTTTCAGGCGACGTCAACGCTGACGACTTGTTCGAAGCGTGGTGGACCAACGTTGTGTACCACGGAAGCCTGCGCGGGGTGGCGACGAGCAGCAATGCCTTCGATGCCGATGTGAGGGAGTTCGGGGAGCGGCTTGCCCGCGAGTACGTTGAGGGGCGGGGTCGGGCGGTCGCGGAAGACGCTGAGGATCTGGATGCCCAGGGAGAAGACCGCGAATCGATTGAGCACGAACTCCAGAGACGCTTCCGGGAAGCAGCCGTCGAACAGCTCTGGAGTCGCCACACCGCCGAGCAAATAGCTGGTATCTTCGCACGCCTCGGCATGAGACGGGCGGAAGAGCAGTGCCTTGATGCGGTACTGGCGACGAACATGGTGTCGGTGGGTCTGGACGTTGGGCGTCTGGCGTTGATGGTTGTGAACGGTCAGCCGCTGACCCACGGGCGAGTACGTGCAGGCGACGAGTCGAGTAGGCCGCGGCGAAGTGCCCGGTATCGTGTTCGCCAACTACTATCGGCATCAAGCGCGCAGCCTTTCGCACTACGAATCGTTCCGGCCGTATCACGAGTCGTTCTACCGCTTCGTCGAACCCGCCAGCGTGACGCCCTTCACGTTCCAGGTGCGGGCGCGGGCCTTGCACGCTGCTTTGGTCATCGCGCTTCGTCATGGCTGCGACGGCCTCCGTCCGAACCGCTCGGCTCGGTCCTTTGATCGAAACGACCCGGCGGTGAACAGGATCGTTGCCGAGTTCAAAGAGCGTGTTGCGAGTGCCTGCCGAGAGAGGGTTGGGGAAGTGCACGCGCACATCGACGGACTCCTGGAGCAGTGGCAGGACAAGGCAGATCACTGCCGTGAAGTGTCCAGGAGCCTCCACTACCAGTCTCGGGACCGAGCCTATGACAGGCTGCTCTATGCCTACGAAGACAAGTGCGACTCATCGGGGCTCTGGCCCACGCTGAACTCGATGCGGAACGTCGAGAGCTCAGCAGCGCTAGGGGTAGTATGAAGTGACGTTGAGAGCAGACGATTGCGTGGAAATCCGGCTGTCCCACCTGCTCCGTGACTGCGCGGTGGGTGCCATCGTCCGCACTGGGGACGTTCTGGCGGTGGTACAGGACACTCGTCACTGGTCTTGGCCGAACACGAGTCTTCACGACTGCGAGATCCACTACGTGAACCAGGTCAGAGCTTCGCTAGGTCTCGGCCACACCAAGCTGTGCCGTCCACCGGAGATGAGGAAGAAGGGAGACCTGATCGAGGGCTGGATTCCGGCTCGGCGTTTTCCCGAATGGACCCGCTGCAACCGCTGTGGCCTGCTTCACAATCGGCCTTGGAGGCGTGAGGGCGACGAAGAAGTCGAAGGGCCCGGCTTGCACCGGCGAGCGTCCGGATTCGGGCGTGACCTTGAGCTCCGTTGTGCCGGCCTGGGAGGCCGGGAATGCGGCGGCCGTTTGGTGCAGGTTCCTTGGGTTCTGGTACATGAGGAGGGCTACCTGGCCGATGTGCCTTGGCACGCGGTTGCCCATGCCGGTCCGGGGAATCCGCAGGCGAGTGGGTGCATACCGGACTGGACGGCCCCGTACCTTAGGATCAAAGACTCGGAAGGGCGTCGCCGTGTGCATTGCTCGCGACGTGGTTGCGGTGCATACAGTCCGATTCCGGACCGGTTCCCGTTCGGGTGAGCGCACTCGCCAACAACCTTGGGTGGACGAACCGCCGCCGGAGGTGCCATCGGAGCTGGCTTGGCTGGTTGGCGTGACTGACGTTCGGGTCCACTTCGCGGAGTGTCGAGACGCTCTGGTGATTCCTCCCGAATCGAGGATTCGCCGCGGCTCGGTTGTGGACCGCCTGTACTGTAACTCGCGCGATCAGCAGCGGGTCCGCAGGGCGAGGACCGGAACCGCTCGTAGCGCCCGCATTCGGAGGTTGGCCGAGAAGTACCGATGCGCGCCGAAGGCTATCGAATCGGCTCTGGAGGCGATTGGCGCCGGTTACCCTTCGTTCGGCCGCGAGACCCCGCGGGGCGAGCTCTTGCAGTTGGGAGTACGAGGCCCTGAGCAGGCCGATACCCGATCTCGAACCTGACGATGACTTCGTGACCGAGCATTACTCGGGGTGAATGGCGCCGGCTGTACTCCGAGTTCATTGGACGGGACGCCGCGGACGCCCGGGTGGCCGCCTGCGTCGACCGGCTCGTGGCGGTTCACCGGCTCAAGAAGATCAGGGTCTTCGAGGGCTTCCGCCGCGGCCGCGGTGGCGGCGGGGGATCAGACGGTGCGGCCGACGCCACCCGATCTGGTCAACGAGAACGATTGGTTGCCGGGCGCTGGAACTGTGGGGCGAGGGGGTGTTCTTCACGCTCAACGAAGCCCTGGTCGCACGCTGGGAGGGCCAGGAGTCCTCGCAGGAGAGGGCAGCCGCCTTCGTTGAACGAGCGGGTGCAGCCCGGCTGCCGCGACTGGTGGGAGAGGCTCTTTCGCCGCGCTTCCTGCTCTGTCACACGCTTGCCCACCTGATGATCCGCCTGCTTGAGGCACATGCGGGATATCCGGCGGCGTCGCTTGGCGAGCGCATCTATTGTGCTCCGAGCGGCGGCGACGCACAGGCGATGGCGGGAATCCTGATCTACGTTGCGGTTGCGGACAAGAGCGGTTCGCTGGGCGGTCTGATGGAAATGGCTCGGCCGGACCGTTTCCTGCGGCTCTTGGCCGACGCAGCCAAGGAGGCCGCCTGGTGTTCGCTCGATCCCGTGTGCGGGGAGCAGGATGGGCACGGCCCGGACCTGCTCAATCGAGCTGCCTGCCATGCCTGCGCTCTAGTGCCGGAACCGAGCTGCGTGTGCGGCAATAGGCTCCTTGACCGTGTCTTCGTTGCAGGCGGCTACGGTGTGCGGCCGCTCTGGGAAATGTAGATGGCGACACGTCGGAACTGCCATGCCCGACGCTTCGAGCTTCCCGGCATTCATGAGCTGACCAAGGAGCAGGAACTGATCCGCGGTTTGCCGAAGAAGGGCTGTCACCTGATTATTGGCGGGCCGGGTACCGGGAAGACGGTGATGACGCTGCTTCGCGCGAGGCGGCACTGCCGAAGCCGGGAAGACCATCAGTTCCTGGTGTTCAACCATCTGCTGAACAAGGCGAGTCGAGTGCTGGCGGGCGAGGACATCAGCACGGCGACCTGGATGAGGTGGTTCGGGGAGCTCTACGGGAAGTGCGTCGGCGGCCGAGTGCCGAAGCGAGAACCGGAACCTGGCAAGACGTGGCGCCCCTACGACTGGGACGCGACGATCCGCGCGGTGGAGAGTCTCGACAACGGGGCCCTCGCCGGGCCACACCCTTTCCTAGTGATCGATGAGGGGCAGGACATGCCTCCAGCCTTCTACGACTGCCTCTTGAACCTCGGCTTCGGGGACATCTTTGTGGCCGCGGACCAGAACCAGCAGATCGGCGACCAGAACAGTAGCCGGGAGGAACTCCGGCAAGGGCTGGACATTGGCAGCGGCGACGTGATCGAGTTGAAGAAGAACCACCGCAATTCCCTTCCGATCGCGCGGTTGGCGCGGGCGTTCTTCACCGGAGATGCGGCAAGTCCGGCGCCCGAACTCCCTGCTCGGGGTGGTTCGCGGCGGAGCACCCACGTGCCGCGGCTCAACTACTACGAAGCCGCTGCCCTCCCGCGCATCGCAAAGCGGATCTGGATCCACTGGGACCATGATCCTCGGCGCCTGATTGGTGTGGTCACACCTAACAACAACATTAGACGGCGCTGGTTCGATGCCTTGCGCGATGCGCCGGTGATGCTCGACAACGAGAAGCCGTTGCCGTTGACGCATTACGGCGACTACTGCCCCGAGATTCCGTGGGACTGTGGCGGCGTCCTCGTGATCAACGCGCAGGCCTGCAAGGGCCTTGAATTCGATACCGTCGTCTTGGCCGACATTGACGAGCACATCCAGGACGATCGCGACACCGACCGGACGAAGAAGCTCTTCTACGTCATGGTTTCGCGGGCCAGGGAACGGGTGGTCCTGTTCATGAAGCGAGGAACGGAGAGCCGGATCGAGGAGATTCTCCCGCGAGCCGATACGATCCTGCGGCGCAGCGAGATTCGCGGTGGCTGAGACGCCAAGGCAACGGGAGCTTACTCCCGGTGGAAACGTGGAAGGGCCGGTGCCGGACGAAACGCGGGTCCTCTCGTCCCCGCCCGAGACCGGCTGGCTGGTCACGAACCACCTGAACCTGTTGTACATGCTTGCGGCGGGCTTGGTGCTGCCGCCGGCAGGGTTCGGCGACAAGTACTATGCGGACCCCTTGGCAGCTTTCCCGGGTTGGATCCCCCTGTTCACCGCCAGGAAGCCACCCGTGACGGCCGTCGAACAAGCGGTGTCGGAGGGCAGGCCCTTGAGACCGGTCGCGGTGCAGGTCGACTTGACCGGCCTTTCGGACGGTTTAGGGCGTGTCGTTGCGGTCGGGTCTTCAAGCCCGTTTGTGGCCACCGTGCACGGAATTCTTGTGCCGGCACCGCTGCCGACCTGCCTGATTCGCTCGGTCAAGTTCCGGTCGGACGAGGACAGGGAGTACTGCCAGGAGATTGCCGAAGAGACAAGCAACGCCTCGTTGGCGGACTTCAACCGCCGGAGGAACGAAGGCGTGTTTCGGGGATCGCGCAAGCCTCCGTGGCCGCCGGCGGAAGGGCCGGCGGACCGTCGAGCTCGGTCACTTGAGACCGTCCAGGCAGTTGGCGGCGCGATGGCGGCACTCTTTCACTTGGGGAATCTCGGCCCTCTTGCCGCGCGCGCTGTGCAAGCCGCCTTCGGTGGTGATTCTCCGGAGGCCGAGTCGATAGAGAGTCGGATCCTCGGTGCGCTCCCGGAGTGGGTGAGTACAGGAACCGTGGCCGTGCCTGATGGGCCCCGGAGGACGTCGCGAAGCCTGTTCTGGGGCGCAGTCGACCGTTTGATCAAACATCGGCGAGAGCCCGGTTACGCGCGAGAAGAAGATGTGCTGATCGAGTACCTGGAGGAATCCGCCGCCGCGCTGGACGGGGACCAGCGAGCTGGCGCCCAGGCGCTTGCCCGGACGCTCGACGACCTGGGCAGCATGCGCGGCGGCACGATCAGCGCGCTGGTCAAGGGCCACGGCAACACGCTTGCCCGCGCGCTGATCCTGTTTTTCTTGCGGCAGAAGACGATCGATCTGGTGAAACCGAACTTCGACACGGATCTCCTGACGGAAGAGGACCGCCTGGCGGCCGCGATTCTGTTCGGCGTACGGGACGGTTGGCTCGGCTTGCCGATGGAGTTGCGAGGCACGGCGGACTTCGGGCGGGGCGTCACCCATCGGATGGCGGCCCTGGCTCACCGCATCGACGCAACGGGGTTCAGCCTCGGGAAGGCGCCGGAACGGGTCAGGCCGTTGAGGGAGCTCTTCTCGGCGTCGGAGCCTTGGAGTGTCCGCGAAAAGCGCGCCGCCCTCCTGCTCGCCCGGAAGGCGAAGTGGGACTGCATCCACTCGCGCGTGACGCTGAAGAAGGGCGAGTATCGGATGAGAATCGAGGGAGGCGCCATGCGGGTCGAGTTCGACGGCGAGGCGCCGGTCGAGACCTGGGTCGATCCGGCAGACCTGCTTGAGCGGCTGGCCGGGGAAGGGATTGCGCCGGCGTTGGAAGAGAAGGTGCGCAAGGAGCTCGGCGGCTGACGTTCTTCAGTCGAGTTTGAGCCGCCGGTGTCGAAGACGGCGCCAGAGGGGGCGGCCCGATGTGCTCCGTCGTCCTGCCTTGCCGGACCGGCGCCCGACCGCTCACGCCGCCACGCGGATCACCTCCACGGGCAGCTGAATCGCTATTCCTCGGGTGGGCGGCGCAGGTGGGGCACGATGCCGATGAGCCTTGCGACGTGGTGCTCGAACAGCGTGCCGTCGGCCGCTTCGTCCGCGTCCACGCCGACCGGGACCGTGGCCGAGGGGCCGCCCAGCAGGTCCCTGCAGACCAGCGGCGCGACGGCCGCGTTCCGCGAGCCGTCGATCCAGTACCAGCCGCCCGGCCCGACGCCCTCGAAGGAGAGCTCGCTGCGCATCGGATTCCCGGCGTCGTCGGTGCAGGAGTTGGAGTTGGAGTTGCTGTTGCCGTCCCCGCGCAGCAACTGGACGATCAGGCCGTCATCGTTCGCCTGCAGTGTCTGCGTCGCGGTCACGCCGCGGCAGGTGGTCCGAAGCTGTGCGGATTCGCCGTCGGTCGGCTTGACGACGATGCCGCCGGCGCCCCGCCAGTACGGGCTGACGTATTCGCTGCACGCGCCGGCGCCGGGCCTCCGCAGGTGCGGCACGATGCCGATCATCCGTCCGGCTTCGTGTTCGAAGAACGTGCCGTTGGCCGTCACGTCCGTCTCCACGCCGGCGGGAATCGTCGCCGCGGCGCCGCCCAGCTCGACTTCGGAGACCAGCGGCGCGACGGCGGCGTTCCGGGGGCCGTCGATCCAGTACCAGCCGCCGGGCTCGATGCCCCCGACCGACACCTCGCCGCGGACGGGATTCCCGTCATCGTCCGTGCACGCGCCCCGGCGCAGCAATTGGACGATCAAGCCGTCATCGTTGGCATACAGCGTCTCCGTCGTGCGGTTGCCGCGGCAGGACATCTGGAACGTCACGGAAAGGCCGTTGGCCGGCTTGGCGACGATGCCGCCGGCGCCCCGCCAGTACGGCGCCACGAACCGGTCGGGGTCGGGTTCCGGGCCGGGTGGTGGTGGTTCGCCGCCACCGCCACCGCCACCGCCACTGCCACCGCCACCGCCGCCGCCACTGCCGCCGCCACCGCCTCCGCCGCCACCGCCTCCGCCGCCGCCGCCACCGCCGCCGCCGCCACCACCACCGCCGCCGCCGCCACCACCAGGGGAACAGCCGGGAAGCGGGTCCACGTCGTTGATCGTTCCCGTGCCGCCGTAGCTCCAGAGTATGAGGTTGCGGGAGAAGTTCGAGGCAGCCGCCGTCAAGGTCTCCGGGCCTTCGACGACGCAGTCGGTCTCGGTGGGCACCCTGACCCGCCCCGTTACGGAGGCCTCCCCGTAGGCGGCGAACACCCTCACACTCAGTGTTTGGGGGGTGTAGTCCGCAGTTGTCGCCGTGCCGTCCTGGGTGGCAATGGTCAAGGTGAAGAGAGAAAACCCCGAGGACCGGGGAAACCTCGAGTAAACCAGGGTGAAGGTCAACTCATCCCCCTCGTTCGCCTCGGGGTCGGAGATGTCGTAACACTGGTACAGGGTCAGAGCGCCGCTGTTCACCCGCGTAATCGTGGCGCTTGGCAGGCCCCTCGTGAGACGGTTCCCGCACAGGGACAGATGCTGCAGGTTGGTCATGCTGTCCAGGGTAGTGGGAATAGCGCCGCTAAAGCCGTTCTGCGCGAGGTGGAGGCGCCTCATCGCGGTGAGGGGCGCCAGGCCCGGCAAGGTGGTCATCTGGTTGCCGCGGACATTGAGCCGCTCCAGCTTTCCGACGTTGGCAAACGCGGTGCCCCCCCCGGCAAAGCCGGTCAACTGGTTGAAGTGGACCGAGAGCTCTCTCAGCTCGGCATTCTGGCTGAGGGACGGGATGTTGCCGGTGAACTTGTTGTCGTTGAGACGGAGAAACCGCAGATCCTCAAGCGAGCTCAGCGAGGGGATGGCGCCCGTCAAGTCGTTTCCGACGCCTCTCCCGTCGAATCTGAAGTAGTTGCCCAGATCAATGGTCACCAGCTTTGAGGCGCCGCCAGTGCCATCCGGGAACCCCCCGGACAGGTCGTTGTCGTTGAGGGCAAGCTGCGTCAGTTTCTTCAGGGGGAACAGTGTCGGGATGGACCCGGTCAACATGTTCCTGCCGAGAGCGAGTGTCTCCAGCTCGGCGAGGCCGGTGAACGGCGGGATTTCCCCGGTCAGTTCGTTCCTGCTGAGATCCAGCACCCTCAGCCTGGTGAGGCTGCTCCACGACGGGATGGACCCGGACAGCTCGTTGTCGTTGAGATACACATGGGTCAGGGCGGTGAGGCCGGTCCATGGCGGGGTCCCGGTCAGCTGGTTGCCGTTGAGATGGAGCTGCTGCAGGCTGGTCAGGGCGCTCAGATCCGGGATTTCCCCGGTCAGGAAGTTCTCACTGAGCCTGAGGAACGTCAGATTGGTCAGGTTGCTCAGATCCGGGATTTCCCCGTTGAACAGGCTTCTTTGGAGGTCGAGGTGCTCCAGGTTGGTCAGCGTGCCCACCCACGCCGGGATCGGCCCGGCGGTGAGGTTGTTGAAGCTGAACCGGAGATACTCGAGTGCGTCGAGGCCGCTCAGATCGGGGAGCGTTCCCGTCACGTTGTAGCCAGGGCCGAGCGTGAGCTTGGTGACGCGGCTCTTGTCGGCGTTCAGACCGACCGATTGCCAGACATCCATGGCCCTGTTGCGATTCCAGTTCAGGTCCTCGCGCCCCTCGCTGCTCGAGTCGAGAGTCAGCGCGGCCTTGAAGGCCAGCAGGGCGGTGCAGTCGTCAGCCAGCGAGGTCCGCGTGGCGAGGGTCGCGGCGCCGGAGGACAGGATGGCATCGTCGCCCGGCAGGCAGGTTTCCGTCGTCTGGGCGTGAGACGCGCCACCGAACAGGCCGAGCGCCAGCGCCAGGCCGAGGACCTTGAGCACCAGACGCGGCAAGTGGGCAGACTGCCGGGAACCGACGCTCGAGGAGCGTGAGGAGCGTCGGCGACGATCAACTCCGGAAATGGACGATGACGAGGCCGGGATTCGATCTGAAGCTTCATCCATCCCACTCTCCTTGAAGGAAGGCAATAGTGGCGCCAGGTTGGGCGGTGATCTGCAGGGTCACCTTCTCGCCGCCGCGGTTGGGGAGCTGGCTGGCTGCCAGCGGGGAAAGGAGCGCCACTGTTCTTGAAGCGGTAAGAGGTTAGCTTCCAGCGTCATGCCTGTCTACCTCCTCTCTCGCAGTTGCATGGCTGCGATGTGCGCCCCCGAACGACCGGCCAACAACTCGCAGACCCAAACCTGGCGCCGACTGTCGACCATCCCGGGGCCGCAGAAGCTCAAGAACTTCGGGCTAGGATGTGGTCCGTGGATTCCCTGCACGAACAGATGCGATGCTGGCGCCGGGACTTCCACCGGCACCCCGAACTTGCGTTCGAGGAGAAGGTGACCAGCGGCAAGGTGGCGGAACTGCTCGAGTCCTTCGACGGCATCGAGGTCCATCGCGGCCTCGCCGGCACCGGCGTCGTTGGCGTGCTCAGGTCCGGTTCCTCGGAGCGGAGCATCGCGCTGCGGGCGGACATGGACGCGCTGCCGATTCACGAAGAGAACGACTTCGAGCATCGCTCGCGGAATCCCGGCACGATGCACGCCTGCGGTCACGACGGCCATACGGCGATGCTGCTCGGCGCCGCGAAGCACCTCTCGCGGAACCGGTCCTTCGACGGCACGGTCTACTTCGTCTTCCAGCCCGCGGAGGAGAAGGACGGCGGCGCCCGGGTGATGATCGAGGAGGGTCTGTTCGAACAGTTCCCCGCCGAGGAGGTGTACGGCGTCCACAACTTCCCGGGCATGGAGGTCGGCAACTTCGGCCTCTGCGTTGGCCCGCTGATGGCGGCTATCGACGTCTTCGAGTTCTCGGTGACCAGCGCCGGCGGCCATGCCGCCTTCCCCCACGGCACGGTGGATCCGATCCCGGTCGCCGCCGAGATCGTCCTCGCCCTGCAGACGATCGTGGCCCGCAACGTGGATCCGCTCAAGAACGCGGTGATCTCGGTGACCCGGGTACACGGCGGCCACGCGGACAACGTGATCCCGAGCCGGGTCGTCCACGGCGGCTGCGTGCGCACCTTCGTGCCCGACTTGCAGAAGCTGATCGAACGGCGCATGCGGCAGATCGGGCGCGGCATCTGCAGCGCGCACGGCGCCGGCTTCGAACTGGAGTACCGGCCGTACTACCCGGCCACCGTGAACCACGCCGACCAGACGGACAAGGCCGCCAACGCCGCCCGCGAAGTCGGCCGCAACGTGAATGCCGACATGGCCCCGGTCATGGGCTCCGAGGACTTCGCCTTCATGCTCCAGGAGCGCCCCGGCGCCTTCATGTTCCTCGGCAACGGCGACAGCGCCGGCCTCCACACCCCCCGCTACGACTTCAACGACGACGTCCTGCCGGTCGGCATGCGGTACTGGACCACGCTGGTCGAAACGCAGTTGTCGGCGTAACCGGCGAACTTGCCTGCGTCGTCAGGCGCAGTTGCAGAGTTCGATGAAGAAGGCGCGGACGGTGTCGTGGAACTCAAGGGAGTTCAGGGTGTTCATGTGGTTCGCGCCGTTGATCACGTGGAGGCGGTGCTCCTGCATCACGCCGACGAGGGCGTCGGCGTTGGGTTTCAGGGGATCGTTGCTGCCGATGATGTTGAGGGTGGGCACCTCGTTGTTGCGGAGGAGCTCGGCGCTCACGTCGAGGGCGGACATGCCGCGAACGACGGCCGCCAGGGCTGCCTGGTCGTTCGAGGCGACCATCGCCTGGCCTATCGCCTGAACCTGCTCCGGGGTCGGGGGTTCCTCGCCGGGCCACAGGAACTCGACCAGCGGGCCTCCGCCCCTGCCCTCCTCGAGGGAAACCGCCAGCGCCTCGAACATCTCGTCGTCCCGCAGTTCGGGGCTGGGCCAACCGGCGCCGCCGACGACCGCCGACATCAGCCGGTCGGGGGCCAGGGCGATGAGCTTCATCGTGATGAAGCCGCCCATCGAGTAGCCGACGACGTTCGCCTGCTGCAGCCTCAGGTGATCCAGCAGGTCGACGACGTCCAGCGCCATCCGCTCGCCGTAGCTGGCCGGATCGTGCGGCTTGTCGCTCTTGCCGTGGCCGCGCTGGTCGACGGCGATGACCTGGAACTCCTCGGCCAGCCGGTCGATGATGCCGGCGGCGCCCCAGTTCGAGGCGGCCGTGCCGGTGATGCCGTGGAGGAGCACGACGGGGTCGCCGCGCCCTTCGACCAGGTAGTGAATGACGGCGCCGTCGCTCGCCGTGAAGGACTCGGTAGAGGCGTCGCTTTGCGCGTAGACGCCGGCGAAGGCGAACAGCGCGGTCAGGGTCGGCAGAACGGCCCGGAACATCAGTCGTCGGGTTGTCGTACTTCTCTTCATGGGGTTTCCTTCGCAGGAGACGGGCAGCCGCCCGGCAGGTTGTCGCTCGCGGGCCGGAAACCCGCGGCTTAACAGCCCGTGGCAGAAGTCGCGCTGCATTCGAGCGGCCATGCATCCCGCCCGGCATCGTTGCTCCTCGGTCGAATATGGCCCGATATGCTCACTCGTCGCGCCTTGCCGGGCGGGCGCCTGGCCACTCTCGGTGCGACACGGACTTCTGCCACGGGCTGTCAAGGTCGGCGAAGGCTACCAGTCGGGCTCGGTGCGAACCGATACGGGGCCGGCGCCCGAGACCCGTGGCCATCAGGCTGACTGGCTCTTCGCCGCCCGTGAGATCGGCGGGCCGGGCTTCGCGGGTTTGCTACGCTGCCGCCACAAGCCAACAGATCACTGCTCACGGGAATCAATGGACATCGAGATGGACATCGAGAGATCAGCACGGCAGGTTCGCGAAGACGGCTACACGGTGGTGCCCGACTTCCTCGGCGAGGAGAGGCTGGAGGCGCTGCGGCGGGGCCTCGCCCCCGTCTTCGAGGAAATCGGCAGCCGGATGACGGACGACCACGGCCAGCAGACGATTCACACCCACAACCTGCTCGCCAAGACGCGGGCCGTGGACGAGCTCCTGATGGACGATGGTCTGCTGGGGCTCGTGGAGGCGGTACTCGGCCCGGACTACCAGGTCTCCGGCGTCGCCGCGATGCGGCCCGGGCCGGGGGACCTTCGCCAGCGGATGCACCAGGACGACGGCCATTACCCGCTTGCGCGCCCGCACTTTCCGCTGATCGCCAACACGCTGATCGCGCTCGATCCGTTCACGGCCGAGAACGGGGCGACGGAGATCGTTCCCGGCAGTCACCGCTCGGCCGATCCGGTCGATCCGGACGTGCCGACGTTCACGGTGGAGATGCCGGCCGGGGCCCTGTTCCTCTGGGACGGCGCCGTCTGGCACCGCGGCGGCGGGAACTCGACGGACAGCGGCTATCGGCGCTCCATCAACTTCAACTTCAACCTGGCGTGGCTGAAGCAGCGCGAGAACCAGTACGTCGGCGTGCCGTGGGAAGTCGTCGTGGGAATGCCGGAGAAGCTGCAGGCGTTGATCGGTTACAAGCTGACCAACAAGGGTCTCGGCACGGTGGACTATCGCAATCCCATTGAGACCGTGAAGCGTCGGCTCGCCGAGGCCCGGACTTCCTGATCGGGCTTGGCAGGCGCCAGACGGGATCGCGGCCTGCGCCACGCGGGCCCGCGCCGAGGGAAGCGGAACAGACGAACAGGAGAACTTGGATGACAGCAGCAACCGCGACGGAGACCGGGAGTGGCGACTCGAAAGCGCGGTCGGCGGTCGACTCTGCCGTTGACGCGGCCCACAAGGTAGCCCTCGCCGGCCTTGGCGTTGCGGGCGAGGCTGCCGACGCGGGTGTCAAGGTCTTCGGCCGGCTGGTCGACCGCGGCGAGAAGGTCGAGGACCGGGGCCGGGAGTCCCTGAGCGATTGGCGGAAGAAGGCCGAGGCAGGGGTCCAGCAGGCGCGATGCGCGGCCGAGAAGGGAATCGAACAGACCAGGTCAAGGGCGCAAAGCGGCTTCGAGCAGACGAAGGCCAGGGCGCGGGCCGGGATCGACGAGCGCCTGGAGCGCCGCCTCGAGAAACTCGGAGTCCCCGGCAGAGCGGACCTCGAGACGGTCCTGGAGCGGCTGAGCGCGGTCGAGGCCCGGCTCGAGGCACTGGAGACGCCTGGTCCGCGGCAGCGGACGGCGACTGAGGCCGTTCCGGCAGAGACCGAGTAGAGACGTCGCCGGCCGGCCGCTCCAGGCCGAAGGTCTGCGGGCCGAACCTCGCCGGACTGCCGCCGAACGCGGTCCTCGACGGCGGCTGCCAGCCGACCGCGTGAACCGCGAATCAGCCTCTCCACCCTTGCTCCTTGTTCCGCGTCCGGCGCTCGGTCCGCACGGCGCGGATGACCTGGGCTGCGGTCGCCGGTTCGGCGCCGGCGCGGATTCGCTCGTCTGCCAGGTCGAAGGCCAGCGCCCACTGGCGCCGCAGGATGGCGTGGGCGGCGAAGAAACCGTAGCGGCGGTCGTACATGTGGGTGGCCTCGGAGGTGACGCCGTTCACTTCGAGCACCCGGATGTTCTCGCCGCGGCGCAGGGCCTGGGCGCACGGGACGCGGACGTCGAAGCGGCCGAAGTCGAAGCCGTCCCAGGCGGTGCTGATCGCGTTGATCGCGCTCTCGAGTTCCGGGGTGTGGAGATCGTTCGCGTCCAGGAAGATCGTGCCGCGGGAGTGCGCGCCGACCTCGGTCAGTGCGACGACTTCGCCGGCCGCGGGTACCCGCTTCGCCGCTCCGGGATGTTCCCGCGCGTAGATGCGGGCGATCGCGACGGCGCGGCGGTCGAGGAGAATCAGCCGTTCCAGGGTGCTTTCGCCGTCTCCGACCACGCTCGGGCGCAGCTTGTGGGTGATCGAGAAGACGTGTCCGTCCGATCGACCGGGGCGGCGGGCCCAGAACACGCCGTACTCTTCGCCGGCAACGTACTCCTGGACCAGGGCCGGCCCCGGGGTCTTCTTGAAGAACGCTTGCGCGTCCGCTTCGGAGCGCGCGATGGCGACGCCGCGTCCCCGCTCGCCGCTATCCGGTTTCAGCACGACCGGATAGTCCAGGCGCTGGTCCCGCAGGAACCGCCGCAGCGCGGCGATGCGTTCTTCCGGGTCCACGGCGGCCGTCGTGGCGGGCGACCGACTTGACGATGGGCGCCGCGGAGACGGGACGGTCCCGGTCCGGCAGGACGTCGCGAGGGCCGCGTCCTCTGCCGGCCGATCCTCGCTGGAGGTCCGCCAGCTTCTGCGGGCACGAACCGAGGACGTCTCGAGGGCCGCGTCCCCCGGCCGATCCTGGTCCTGAGTCTGCTGCTGGCCGCGTTTCCCCGGCGGCAGACGCCGCCAGGCCGGCAGCGCGTCGCCGATGCCGGCCAGGCCGTCCAGAATGTCGCTCTTCGACTCGCCGAGCAGGCCGCCCAGCGGCATTGCGGGGTTGATCGCGGTGAAGAAGGCGGGTTGGCGGCGGCGCAGGCCGTGCCAGGCGATGAACAGGAACAGGGGCGGGTAGAACGCCCACATGGGCCAGAACTCCCAGTGCCGGATGCGCAGCAGCCGACCGCGCCATCGTCGGCGACCGCGCCAGGTCAAAAGCGGTACGACGACGCTCCGGACGGTGAAGATGACGAGAGCCAGGGCCAGCACGGCGCCGGGAAAGCCCCCCGGCAGGCGGCCGCCGAAGCGTGCGACCGCTTCACCTCCCAGGAGCGCATTGACGCCGACGAAGGCGGGAGTCCAGATCGCCGCGGCGACCGCGAAGTAGCAGCAGAACCTGAGCAGTCGGGTGCGCAGGATGCCGACCGCGAGACACGTCGGCAGCCGCGTTCCGGGCAGGAAGCGGCTGACCAGGACGACTGTCAGGCCACGCCGGCGAAGCCAGGCCGAAGCCTCTTCGATCGATGCGCCGCTGACCCACCACTTGAACGGCGGCAGCCTGAGCGCCGGCCGCCCCAGGATCCGGGCCAGCCAGGCGATGCAGATGTCGCTGCTCAGGTTGCCGACGTAGCAGGCGGCGACCGCGACGGTGAAGTCGAGCCGGCCCTGGGCCACGAGCAGGCCGGCCGTGATGCAGGTCAGATCCTCGCTGACGTAGGCGGCGAACACGAGCAGCAGGAAGACGATCAGCAGGGCCGGCCCGGTGAACGGCGGCGGGTCCAACTCAGCGAACGGCGGTGCTGCCCGGCGCAGCCGTTCCGGTGCGGCATCGGCGCGGGTCGGCGCCTCGCCGGCTTCGACGCGGCCCAGGAACTCATCGATCCGGGAGGCGAGGTCCTCGCCGCCGCGAAACAGGAAGAAGTGGCTGTCCGGGCGCATCCACAGGGCGCTGTGCGGCACGATGCGGTGGTGCTCCAGGGCCGCGGCGGCCGGAACCAGCGGATCCTGCTCGCCGTGGATGATGAACACCGGCATCTCGAGGGATTCCAGGATGCCGCGCAGCGGCCGCTGATCCGTGTCGTGGAAGTTGCGGGCGTAGGAGCGGGCGATCGGTTGATCGAAGGCGCCGAAGTGCGGGACCAGATTGCGCAGTCCCCGGAACAGGCCGAGCTGCAACCCGTGCACGGCGTGGTTCGCCGTGTAGTTGCCGAGCAGCTCGAGTTCCTGGACGCCGATGGAGGCGACGAGGACAATCGACGCGACGCGGTCCGGGAAGTCCTCCGCCATGTGCAGGGCCGGTCCGCCGCCCATGCTGAAGCCGAGGGCGTGGAAACGTTGGATGCCCAGTTCGTCGAGCAGGGCGAGGGCCGCTTCGGCATGGGCGCGGATGGAGTAATCGTCCACACGGCGCTCGGAGGCGCCGAAGCCGGGCAGGTCGGGAGCGATGACCCGGCCCCCTTTCGCGAGGCGGGGCGCCAGGCGCCGGAAGTCGTCGGCGCTGCCGGGCGAACCGTGGAGCAGCACCAGCGGCAGGGCCTCGCCGCCCCGAGCATCCATGGCGGCCGGCCCCGTCAGAGACTCGCGATCGCCCGGGCGCTGCTCAAGGGCCTCGCCGCCTCGAGGGTCTGTGGCGTCCGGCCCCGTCAGAGACTCGCGATCGCCCGGGCGCTGCTCAAGGGCCTCGCCGCCCCGAGGGTCCATGGCGGCCGGCCCGCCCCACTCTCGCCACGCCAGGCGGACAGGCCGGTCACCGCTGGCCGGGGCATGGATCCAGGTCGTCTCCCGGCCCTGGGGCAGCGGCTTTTCCTCGGCGGCGATGCGCGCCAGCGTCGAAGCCAGCAGAAGCACGCCGTAGACTGCGGCTGCGACCTTCAGCCAGCGCGCGCGTCGCGGCCGCCGCTGATCGTTTCCCGTCACCGGCCGAGCATGCCGCCAACCCGGCCCGAACCACGCTTCTGCCGTTGCCGAATACGTCGGACCACCGGCGGTCCGTCGTGCAATGGTCGCCCCATTCCGGTTGCGTCAACGGCTCTCATCAGCGACCCGTGGACCTTCCCCGGTGTCCGTGGTGCGATGGCCGCCCCATTCCGGTTGCGTCAACGGCTCTCATCAGCGACCCGTGGACCTTCCCCGGAGTCCGTGGTGCGATGGCCGCCCCGTCCCGGTTGCGTCAACGGCTCTCATCAGCGACCCGTGGACCTTCCCCGTGTCCGTGGTGCGATGGCCGCCCCGTCCCGGTTGCGTCAACGGCGATCATCGGCGACCCGTGGACCTTCCCCGGAGTCCGTGCTGCACTGGCCGCCGCATCCGGGTGGCGTCAGCTGCGGCGCTCGGGGATCCCGACCGGGCCGTACGTGTCGCCGATGGCCGCCAGCTCGTCGCTGGTGACCATCGGCCGGAAGCTTCCGGCCATCCGCTCGCGCAGGAGGCCCGCAAGCTCCTTGCGGTTGGCGCTGCGGACCGGCTCATCGCCGAACACGATCTCCGCGTCGATGCGGCGGAGCTTGAGCAGATCGGGAGCGTGGGGCACGAGGGGCATCTCCCCCCACCAGGCGACGCTGAGGAACGCGGGGGGCTCGTCGGGAGGCGTCCGGTAGCGGAGGACGGCCCAATCGACGTCGAGTTTCCTGGCGGCCGCGGGCGCCAGCAGGGATGGTTTCAGCGGCGCGATTTCGTTGCCGGGGGTCGACGTCCCCTCGGGGAACAGGATCACCGGATCGCCGTCCGCCAGGGCCGCGGCGATCTGTTCGCCGACGTGCGTCACGTCCCGCCGCCGGCCGCGGTCGACGAAGATGATGTCCGCCGTCCGGCACATGGCGCCGGCCACCGGCCAGTCCCGGATCTCCGCCTTGGCCACGAAACGGCCCGGCGTGAAGGCGGAGAGCAGGAAGATGTCGACGTAGGAGATGTGGTTCGAGATGAGCAGAAAGGGACTCGTGGGCGCCTGGCCGCGTACGGTCACCCTGCAGCCGAGGATGGCGAGACTCGCGCGGCCCCAGCACCGCAGCACGGTGCGGAGGACGGCTCGCCAGGCCCGGGGCGCCGGCCGGGCCAGGAAGGGTCGCAGAACGAGCAGCGGGAACCAGGCGGCCAGGGCCGCGACCAGCAGAGCCGGCCCGCGCCAGACCAACCGCGTTAGCCGAAGGAGCCGCCGCAGGGGGGGATTGCCGGTTTTCGGCCGCATCCCGGGAGCTTGCGCCGTAGAACGCCGCGAAGCAAGTCGGGCGCTGGCCGGACAGCCGCGTGGGTCGTCCGGCGGACCGGAATTGCGCCGTAGAACGCCGCGAAGCAAGTTAGGGCGCCGCCGCCGGCGCTTCGTCGAGCCCGAAGATCAACCGCGTGCGCCGGCTCAACGCGGCCGTGTCCATCAGGACCAGGTAGTCGATCGTCTTGAACTCCCGGTCGATCGCCGGGCGGCTGCACACCAGGGCGCCGTAGCGGAGATAGGTGGCGAAGAGCGGCGGCACGTCGATGTCGGGTAGTGCGGCTACCTGCTCGTCGGGCGCCTCGCAGCGGGTGTGGGGCAGGGGAGGCACGTCGACGTCGGTGTTGACCTTGCCCGCCGCCCTGAGTTGCCGGTAGAGCCGGATGCCGGCGGCCTGGTCCTGGCTGGTCAACGAGCAACAACCGAAGAGATAGCGGGCGCGATTGTGGACGAGGTAGCTGGCCAGCCCCTTCCAGAGCAGAAACAGCACCGTGCGCTTGCGGTGGTCTCGGTGAATGCAGGCGCGGCCGATCTCGACGGACTGATCGAGGACGCTGGCGGGCAGGGCGTCCAGGTCGTATTCGCCGGCCGAGTAGAAGCCCCGGCCGCGGGCGGCCATCGCGGCCGTCTGCATCCGGTACGTACCGATTGTCGTGCCGTCCGTCTGCTCGACCAGCATGTGGTGGCAGCTCGCGTCGAAACGGTCCGTGTCGCGGCGGGTTTCGTAGGACTGGTTCAGCCCTTCGCCCATTTCCAGGTTGAAGACCTCGAACCGGAGCCGGAGCAGCCGGTCGATGTCGGCGGCCGTGCGCGCGAAGCGCAGCCGGTAGCGGCCAGCCTCGAGCTGACCCGCGGGCAGGTGCTCGGGGCTGGGCGCCGGACCGCCGCTCGAAGCGGTCGCCGACGCGTACTCGCGGGCCGGTTCGATCATCGGTTGCTCCCGGCGGGCGATCCAGTCGGCGGGTCGGCGTACGCACGGGAATTGTCGCGGGCCGGTTCGATCATCGGTTGCTCCCGGCGGGCGATCCAGTCGGCGGGTCGGCGTACGCACGGGAATTGTCGTGGATCGGTTCGGTCATCGGCTGCTCCCGGTCGGGGGCGTGTCTGCCGGATCCGGGATGGCGAAGGATGGGGCCGGGGCGCGTGTCGGCCTGATGGAGGACGTCCGCAGCAAGAGGCGATTGTCGCGCCGCCTCAGGCTCCCCGTCACCTCGACCGGTTCGCCCACCCACTCGAGGACCTCGTGCCCCAGGGGTTGGCCCCGCTGGTCGAGCAGATGGACCAGGCGCCGCTCGCCGCTCTCAGTTCGCACCAGGAGCGCGGCCGGGATGCCGCCGCGTATGCAGAGGGAGGCGCAGTCCCGGTGCGGTTTGCCGCGGCCCGGCTTCATCGCGCCCAGATAGCACTTCGTGTCGACGATCTCGCCGACGACGGTGTGGCCGCGTGCGGCGACGCGCACGTCGGGGTCACGCGTTTGTGCGTCGGCTGGAATGGGGGCCGAGGCGCCGGTTTCCGACTCGCCGGGCGAGACGCTTTCAGCGGAAGGTCCCGCCCTGGTCCGTCCTTCGGGGAGCTCAAGCGAGTGCACTTCGAGCATCGCCGCCTCCGGGTTCCGGATCAACGTGGCGGAGAGCCGGATCTCGTCGGAGGGCGCGGGTGTGCCGGGCGCCCCGTTCAGGTCGAGTCCGTGCTTTCCAAGCCCAACCAGCAGATAGCCCTGAGCCGGTCCGTCCGCAACGAGCAGCCGGGGATGAGGATCGACGAGCAGTTCACCCTCGTAGTCTCTCACCGTGCCGTACTCGAACACTCCTTCGTCGAACCGCTCCAGCAGCAGCGCAAGGCCGGCGCCAAGCGCCGCTGCCAGCAGCAGGAGGCCGACTACCGCGCCGCGCACGAACCGCGCCAGGCCGGGCGGCATCCCGTCGGCGTAGCCGACATGGAACTCGTCGTGGTGTTCGCCGGTCACGAAACCTCCCCGGCGCCGGCTGCCGCATCAGCGGCAGCGTCGAGCCGTGCGGGCTCGGCTCGGGTTCCGGGCGGATTGGGGCGCGGATCGACCAGCACCCGGTTTCCTTCCACGCGGACGTTGAAAGTCGGGATCGTCTCGGTGAAGGGCGGCGGCGAGCATCCGTCCTCGGGCCGGTACTGGTAGCCGTGCCAAGGGCAGGTGATGCAGCCGTCCACCACCCGGCCTTCGCCGAGGGGGCCGTTCTGATGCTGGCAGACATTGGAGACGGCGGCGATCCGCTCACCGTGCTCCGTGGAGTAACGAAAGACTGCCACCCGTTCATCGGCGAGCAGCACGATGCGTGCACGGTTGACGGGAATATCGGACACGGAGCAGACATAGACTTCGACATCTTCGGCGCCGCGCGGCCATGCTTCGGCGCGGCCTGGCGCGCATTTCCATGCACGCCCCGGCGCCGCCGTTGCCTGCCGACTCGCGGTCCGTGAACCGCCCCCGACCGGGGAACGCGTCCGGCGCTGATGCGGCCGCGGACCGCTCGCGGCGGGGGTCGGCGCCTGTACGCGGCCCCGCCAGCCCGCGGCAAGATGCAGCGAGGCGACGGCGGCCAATCCGAGGCCCAGCAGGGCGGCGAGGACCGGCGGCCGTTCGGGCGCCTGGAGGCTGCCCAGCGCCACGTGCAGAAGGATCAGTCCGTACGCGGGGTAGACCAGCATGTGGAGCGACTTCCAGACCGGCGCCGTCAGGTTCGCCAGCCAGAAGTCGTGCGAGGTCGCCGCCATCAGGAACAGGATGAGGAGCGCGACGAGGCCGAGCGCCTGGAACGGGAACTGCGTCAGGCTGTCGTAGTTGCCATTGCTGGCCAGCACGCTGACCAGGGGATGGAGCACTCCCAGGCCGTGGAACTGAACGACCGAGAAGCCGCCGTGAGCGAGGGCCAGCAGGAACATGCAGACGCCGAGATGGCGGCGGTTGTAGAGCAGGGGCAGGAACCGCGGTTCGAGCCGGCAGAGCGGTCCGATGGCGAGCACGACGTGAAGCAGCAGCAGGGCGCCGGCGCCCAGGCCTCGGATCAGCAGGGTCTCGATCGTCGCCTGCGGCCGGGTCGCGGCCCCGATACCCACGAACAGACCGAGGAACACGAGGATGCCGGCCGCGATCGCCAGGTCGTAGAGCTTCTTGTTGCGGTTCCAGAGAACCGCCCGATACTCGGCGCTCACGGGCCGTCATCCTCGGCAGCGGGCGGCAGAAGTCGCACCGCGTTTGCTCGGCCATGCATCCCGTCCGCCGTCGTCGCCGCCGGTTCGACCGCGCCCTCGCGTCCGGCGGGAACCTCGGTCGGTTCGGGGCCGGTTACCTGTCCGGCAGCCACGCTGGCCGGGCGGCGTGGCGCACGGCCAGACGCACTCGAACCGGACGCCTCGACCCTGTGGTCAACCAGCGCGGCCTGGACAAAATCGACCGCGCGATCGTGCGCCTGCTCATCGAACAGTACGGAAGCGGCACCGTCGCGCCCGGCGGGGACCGTGGCCATCAGCGGCGGTTCGGGCCTGGCGAGGAACGCGGCCGCCAGCAGGATGGCCAGGATCGGAAACAGCAACGCCCAGGCCAGGCGGTGGCGGCGGCGCAGCTGGCGGATCACCCGGAGCTTCTCCGCGTAGCGCCCGCAGCCGCTTCGCGGTGCGCGTTACGCTCCGTCGGCGTCGGGCGACCTGCGAGCCACCGGCGAAGCAGCACGGGCCAGAGTGCCGCGGCGCCGGGAAGCACGATGAGCCGGAATCCGAGTCCGGCCGATTTCGCGGCGGGATCCAGGCGGCCCGCGCCGCGCCACACGAAGAACGGTGCGAAGACCAACCCGCAGGCGACGTACACGGTACAAACCAGCACGACGACCTCGGCGGCGCGCACGATGGACATCGGACGAAGTATACGCGGGCCAAGGGGCCGTGACGCCCTTCGTCGCTTTGGTTGAAGAATCCTGCCGTAGACTCCGAGCGCTCGGACGCCTTCGACGAGGCAACCTGGGGACCTGAGGAAGAAAGCATGCCGGTCACACATGGTTCGAACGCTTCGATCCGCATCGATAGTCCGAGTTGGTTCGTGCTCGCCTCCCTATTGGCGGCTCTGGCGCTGCCGGCCGCCGGTCAGGAGATGACCGTCGAGGCCTACGAGCCGCGTTCGACGCTCAAGGTGGCGGGCGGCCCGGTGACACGGGCGAAGTTCCCCTTCGTCGACGCCCACGGCCACCTGCGCGGCGGCGACCCGGCGCGGATCGACCAGATGGTCAAGACGATGGACGAGCTGAACATGGCCACCTTCGTCAACCTGAGCGGCGGCAGCGGCGAGGGTCTTGCGGCGAACATCGCCGCCACCAAGGGCCGCTACCCGGGTCGGTTCGTCGCCTACGCGAACGTCGACTTCTCCGGCATCGGTCAACCCGGCTGGGGCGAGAAGGCCGCGGCGCAGCTCGAAGCGGACGTTCTGGCCGGCGCGCAGGGCCTCAAGATCTACAAGAACCTCAGCATGTTCCAGACCGACAGCGACGGCAAGCGGGTGGCGGCGGACGATCCGCGGATCGATCCGGTGTGGGCGAAGGCGGGCGAGCTGGGCATCCCGGTCCTGATCCACGTCGGCGAGCCGTCGCCGTTCTGGGACCCGTGGGACGAGCACAACGAGCGCTGGCTCGAACTCAAGATGTTCCCGAGGCGTCGTCGCGACGATCCCGCCCGCTTTGCTTCCTTCGAGCAGACGATGGGCGAGCAGCACAACCTGTTTCGCAATCATCCGGACACGATCTTCATCAACGCCCACCTGGGCTGGCTCGGCAACGACCTGGCGCGACTCGGCAAGCTGCTCGACGAGCTGCCGAACGTCTACACGGAACTCGGCGCGGTCCTCGCCGAACTCGGCAGGCAGCCGATCACGGGCGCCGCCTTCATGGAGGAGTACCAGGACCGCGTCCTGATGGGCAAGGACTCCTGGGATCCGATCGAGGGCTACCACGTCTACTTCCGCGTGCTGGAGACGCGGGACGAGTACTTCGACTACTACCGGAAGCGCCACGCCCACTGGAAGATGTACGGGCTCGGCCTGTCCGACGAGGTGCTCGAGAAGATCTACTTTCGCAACGCCCTCAAGATCATCCCGGGCCTCGACCGGAGCCTGTTTCCGGAGTAGATTGGCCAGAACCATCCGGAGCACGACACA
This sequence comes from uncultured Thermoanaerobaculia bacterium, assembly GCA_951813015.1. Lineage (GTDB taxonomy): Bacteria > Acidobacteriota > Thermoanaerobaculia > Multivoradales > Multivoraceae > Multivorans. The sequence continues at coordinate 93,665 of CATOTG010000009.1, forward strand.
TGATGCCCACGGGATTCGCCGAACTTGTGATCATTTGCGGCCTTTGCATCGCCGCCTTCTGTGGCGTTGTCGTCTTCGCCAGGGCCATCCTGAGACGCCTACCGCCTCGGCAATAGCTTGCGCGGTCGCGTCGGCCTGTCCATCAGCCGCGCGACGCTCCGGTGCACCAGCGAAACGGAGTTCCTGGAGCTCTGTGCACGACGCCAGCGAACTGAGGCTCGCCGGCTCCTTGAACTTCCGGGCGTTCAGCGTCGGCGCGCTGCCCGTGTTCAAGGAGTCTAGGGCCCGGCGGCTTCGCCCGCCTCCGCGGGTTCCGGTTCCGGCGAACCCGTGCAGTCGCCGCAGTGGACGTCGTCGACCGGCTCGCCGGCGGCGAGCGACGCGACCCAGTCGCGGACTTTCACGCCGTCGGATTCGTAGGTGTAGAACTGGGGCCTCAGAAGGATCGTGTGCAGCTCGCCGGCCGCGATGTAGCTCCGGTAGTTGTCCTGGCCCTCGAGCGCCGCGTCGATGTCGGCCTCGTTCGCGTCGAGCAGCGGTTGCAGGCCGCCCTCGACGTTCGCGCCGGCGATGCTCAGGAACTGGATCTGGACATCGTCCTCGGCGGTGTCGTAGCGCGCGAACATGGCCTCGGGGTGGGCCTTGGCGGCGTGGATGTAGAGCGCCTCGAAGTTGAAACCGTCGCTCTGGACCTCGTTCATGTTCTCGAAGTGGGAGAGTGCGGCCAGTGTGCCCCAGGATTCGTGCGGCCTGCTGTCCGTCAGGTTGCGGTAGCCGCCGGCGCCGTCGCCGAGCGCGGTGACCCGCGCGTCGGGATAGCGCTCGGCGAAATGGCGGGCGTAGACGGGCGAGGGGATCGAGCCGGCGCTCGAGCCGGTGATGAACACCGCCTCGGTTCCCGGGAAGTGGTCGTAGGTCCAGTCGAGAGCGGCCCGGCCGTTGGTGTAGCCGCGGTGATGGACCGTCACCTGGCGCGCGGGCTCTTCGTCGGTCGCCGGCACTTCGTACACCGCGTCCCGGTCGCCGATGTGGACGTCTCCCGTGCAGTAGGGCACGAAGACGAAGCTGTGCTCGGCGAACGGGTTCTCCGGGTGGTTGAAGGCGGCGATGCCGTGGGCGGCATCGGCCTCGACCTCGGCGCCGCTCGGCGAGCGGAGCTCCTCGAGCGCGGTCATCGTGTAGGTCGGCCGGCCCTGCGGGTCGCAGGTCTGAGCGTCCCAGCAGCCGCCGCCGCCCTGGAGGTAGAACACGAGCCGGGTCGGATCGGCCTTGCGGACGAAGAACCGGAACGGCGAGCCGTCGGAGCAGGTCGTGCTCCCGCCAGGCGTGATCGTGTTCCAGCCTTCCGCGAGGTCGGCGAGCGGCGCCTGGAGATCGACCGGCTCGGGGGCTTCCCCGGCCGGGGCGCAGGCAAGAGAAGCCAGCGCGAGAAGGGCAGCGGCCAGGATGCCGATGGTTGGATGGCGGTTCTTCATTGGACGTTCTCCTTCGTTTCGATTGCGGGCCCTTGACAGCCCGTGGCAAGAGTCGCGCTGCATTCGATTCGGTCATGCATCCCGCCCGGCATCGTGCCATCCGTGCGCCCGATGACGGGCGCACGGACTGGTTCGCGGGTGGCGCGGAGCGCGCCACCCGGGCAAGCTCCTCGGTCGCCCTTGTTCCCGGGATTGCAGGCGGCCCGATATGCTCCCTCGTCGCGCCTTGCTGGAAGGGCGCCTGACCGCTCTCGGCGCCACACGGACTCACCACGGGCTGTCAAGGCGCCGGCGCCAGGGCGGCCAGCGCCTCGAGATCCGCTCCGGGCTTGCCGTCGGGCCGGAACGCCTGGATGCAGACGTGATCGGCGCCGGCATCCCAGTGGGCCTCGATGCGCTCGCGGATCCGATCCTCCGTGCCCCAGGCGACCAGGGCATCGACGAGGCGGTCGCTGGCCTGGAACTCCGTCCAGTCGTCCTCGGTGAAGCCCAGCTCGAGCAGGCTGTTCCGGTAGTTCGGGGCGCGCAGGTAGACGTAGAGGTTGGCGCGGCCGATCTTGCGGGCCGCTTCGGCGTCCGTCGTCAGGATCACCTTCTGCTCGGGACACAGAAGCGGCCCGTCGCCCATGATCTCTCGCGCTCTGCGGGTGTGCTCGGGCGTCACCAGGTAGGGATGAGCGCCGTCGGCGGCCGTCGCGGCGAGCTTCAGCATCAGCGGCCGCAGGGCGGCGATCACGATCGGCGCTTCCTGCTCGGGTTCCGCGCCGCGGTAGAACGCCTTGCCGACCGCTTCGAGGTACTCGCGCATCTTGGGCACCGGCGGTTTGTACTCGTGGCCGCGCAGGTGGGTAACCAGGTGCGGGTGCGAGACGCCGAGGCCGAGGACGAAACGCCCGGGCAGCATCTCGGAGAGCGTCTTGTGGACTGCCCTCGTCGTCATCGCGTCGCGGGCGTAGATGTTCGCGATGCCCGTGGCGTGGGTGATGCGCGAGGTGCGGGCGCCGAGCCAGGCGATCAGCGCGAACGGATCGCGGCCTACCGCCTCGGGAGTCCACAGTGCTCCGTAGCCCTGCGCTTCGATGGCGGCCGCGAACTCGGCCGCCTGGGGCGCTTCAAGACCGTCGAGGCCGGCCCATACGCCGAGCCTGCCGAGGATGTTTGTGGAATCCGTCATCGCCCGAAGCCTCCAACCTGGAATGGAGGGGCGACCGTATCAAGCATCCAGGCAACCTGGCGTTGCGGTCCTGTCGAGCCGCTCGCCCGGCGGTCCGAGCGCGTGTGGCCGTATCAGGCATCCAGGCAACCAGACCTTGCGGTGCTAACGTCCCGGCCCGATGACGACCGCCAATGCGAAGCGCACCTGGGCCTGGGAGCACTGGTTCGGCCTCGCCGGGCTCGCCCTCCTGGTGGCCGGCGTCTACATCGGCCTGTTCGTCGCGCCCACGGAGCGCAACATGGGCGATGTCTACCGCATCCTCTACGTCCACGTGCCGTTGCAGTGGAACGCTCTGGTGTGCTTCTTCGGGGCCGGCTTCGTCGGCGCCGCTTCGCTGTGGACGCGCAAGGCCTGGGTCGACGGCATGCTTGCCGGGGTGATCGAGGTCGGAGTCGTGCTTGAGACGGCCGGCCTGCTCTCCGGCATCGTCTGGGCCAAGCCGACCTGGGGCGTCTACTGGGCCTGGGATCCTCGTCTGACCTTCACCTTCGTCATGTGGCTCACTTTCCTCGGCGTGCTGGCCCTGCGGCGCTTCGCCGAGGAGCACCGGCGGGCGCCGTGGACGGCGGCGGCGAGCATCGTCGCCTCGGTCAACGCGCCGCTCGTGTACTACTCGGTGAACTGGTGGCGCAGCATCCACCAGATGCAGTCTTCGCCCGAGACCGTCCACACGACGATGATCCAGCCGCTGCGGATCAACGCGATCGCCCTGTTCCTGATCTGCGTGTGGTTCGTCGCGCGTCGCGCGCGCATCTCGTTGGCGCGTCGGCAGGCCGAAGCGACGGCGCCGCCGCCTCGCATCGCGCCGGCAGAGAGCGGCGCCTGAGCGCTTTCCCCGCGCCCCGCATTCTCGCCAAGGGGCTGACCGGGAGACATCCATGACCGCACCGAACTACGAGCAGATCCTGGTCGAGGAGCAGCCGCTCGTGAACCGGTTCGGGCGCCCGTCATCGGGCGGAGGGTAGCGCGAACGCCATCAGCTCCGGCACGCCGTCCGTCTCGGGCCTGCCGGCGACCGTCAGCGCGATGTACTGCCGGCCCTCCCAGAGGTAGGTCATCGGCGTGCCGAGCCCGCGTGCCGGCAGCGGCGCCTCGGCGATCACGTCGCCGGTGCGCTTGTCCCGGGCCACGAGCCGGTTGCCGCCGTCGTCGTCCGGGGCGTGCTGGCCGTGGATCAGCAGGGTCTTCGTCAGCAGCGGCCCGGTATAGGTGTCGCCGCCCAAGGGCGGGAGATCGAGATCCTTCAGCCGTGGGTGGTTCCGCAGCGTGTCGTTGTTGCCGAGCGGCTTCATCCACACGTGTTCGCCGGACTTCAGGTCGATTGCCGTCATCCGGGTGTAGGGCGGCTTGAACAGGGGCAGGCCCTCCGGCATCTCGGGCCGCCTGCCGCGGCCGCCGTGGGTGTAGCGGAGCGTGCCGCCTTCCAGGGGATCGGGCGTGTAGAACGTGACCATGCTGAAGGCGTTGCGCGACGGCACGTAGAGCCAGCCGGTCTCCGGGTCGACGGCGGCGCCGTACCAGTTCGCCCCGCCACCGGCGGAAGGCCGGAAGATCGTGCCCTGCTTGCCGCCTCGTACCGGCAGGGACGGAGGCGTGTAGAGCGGGCCGATCTCGTAGTCGGCGATCACGTCGAGCGCCATCTGCCTGATCTCGGGCGTGAAGTCGGCCAGGTCGTCTTCGGCGACGCCCTGATACTCGAACGGCGCCGGCCTGGTCGGGAACGGCTGGGTGGGCGAGGCCGTGTCGCCGGGCATCGTCGCCGGAGGTACCGGACGGTCCTCGATCTCCCAGACCGGCTCGCCGGTGACGCGGTCGAACACGTAGAGGAAGCCCTGCTTGCTGACCTGGGCGACGATTTGTCGGGGATCGGCGCCGTCCTCACCCGGAAGGTCGATCAGCGTCGGCGCGGCCGGGAAGTCGTAGTCCCAGAGGCCGTGACGGACCGCCTGGAAGTGCCACAGCTTGTCGCCGGTCTCGACATCGACCGCGACCAGACTTTCGGAGTACAGGTTGTCGCCCGGCCGGTGGCCGCCGTAGAAGTCGTTCGTCGCCGTGCCGATGGGCAGGTAGACGATGCCGTGCTCGTTGTCGCCGGAGAGCATCGTCCACACGTTTGCGTTGCCGGAGTAACGCCAGGACTCGTCTTCCCAGGTTTCGACGCCTTCGTCGCCCTCCTGCGGCACGGTGCGGAAGACCCAGCGCAGGTCGCCGGTGCGCGCGTCCCAGCCGCGCACCCAGCCCGGGATGGACTCCCTGGTGATCCGGCGGTCGGCGATCGAGGCGCCGGTGACGACGACGTCGCGCACCACGACCGGCGGAGATTGCATCGAATAGAGCAGGGCGTTCAGGTAGTCCCGCTCGCCGCGGTTGGCGCGCGGCAGGCCTTCCATCAGGTCGACCCGGCCGCGATCCCCGAACTTCTCGATCGGCCGGCCGGTGCGGGCGTCGACCGAGAGCAGGTAGCCGTCACCGGTGCCCCAGTAGACGCGGCTGTCGGCAGCGTCTCCCTCCTGGCCGTTCGTCCAGTACGCGACGCCGCGCTGGTTCCAGACCACGGTCATCGTCGTGGTGCCTTGCTCGTAGCTCTTCGGGTTGTAGGCCCACACCGTCTGACCGGTCGCCGGGTGAACGGCGGCGCCAATCGAGATCGGCGTGTTGAGCAGGAGCAGGCCGTCCTGCATCAACGGCGTCGCCTTCAGGTTGCGGATGAAGGGGGCGCGGCCGGCGCGCCAGAGCAGGGGATCCTCGTCCTTCAGCCGATCGAAGATGAGGTCACGGTTGGCGTACCACTCGCCGCCTGCTTCGTTCTTGCTCAGAAACCCGTCCACCGAACGCCAGCGCCAGACGTTCTCGAGCTCGGCGAAGTTCGAGGCGTCAATCTGGTCGAGCGGCGAGTACTTCGTCGACCCCGTGTCGCCACCGTAGCTCGGCCACTCACCGGCCGGGGCGCCGCTCTGGGCGGCTGCCGCAGCGGCCAGGAAGCCCGCGCAGACGGCGGCTGCTGCGGCGATGCGGATCGTCTCCATGTTCCTGTCTCGGAGTGGGCGAAGAAGGCGGTCGCCAATCGTACCCGTCTGCCTGCCGGGTGCGCCGCCGGCGCAGGCTGCGGAAACTGCCGGTCCCGCGGGAAACGGCCAAGGCCGTTTCCCGCCGGACCTTGGAAGACCGGCAGCCCGGTTTCCCACAGCTGCCGCAGCCTCGGCCACCAGGGCGGATCGGTACGAGACGGTGACCGGAATCAACTCCGGAAAGGTACAGGTGCGCCGGCCTGCCATCCAGGCGCCCGCGGGCAGGGTCGTCGACGAAGTGGCGCGGGTGTCGGCGCCGGGGTTCTGGCCGGCAACCGCTGGCGGCGAAGTACGGACACCCGATCGGGCGCCGCTTCCCGGCGGCTATGCTCCCGGCGAGTCGATGGGAGGTTCAGGGCAGCTGCGCGTAGGCATCGTCGGCGCCGGGTTCCTCGCCGAAACCAGGGCGCGCTGCTGGAAGCAGGTCGTGTCGGCACGCGTGGCCGGCGTCGTCTCCCGGCGTCGCGAACGCGCCGAGGACGTCGCGGTCCGGTTCGACGTACCGACCGTGTTCAACGATCTCGACGCGATGCTCGCGAGTTCGTCGGTCGATGTCGTCGATCTGTGCGTACCGAACAGCCTGCACCGCGCGATGACCGAGGCAGCGGCCGCCGCCGGCAAGCACGTGATCTGCACGAAACCCCTGACCGCCTACACCGGCCAGGATCTGCCGGAGGACGCAAGCGACGCGGAGGTCGCCGGCCGCGACCGCTCGGAGATGCTGCGGGTGGCCGAAGCGGACGCGCGGGCGATGGTCGAGGCGGCAAACCGCGCCGGGGTGCAGCTTCTCTACGGCGAGAACTGGATCTACGCTCCGGCCTTCCGCCGCGCGCTCGGGTTGCTGGAACAGGCCAACGCGGTCCTCCTCGAGATGAGGGGCGGTGAGTGTCACAGCGGCTCCCACTCCTTGTACTCGCGCGTCTGGCGGCACACCGGCGGCGGGGCCCTGATCCGGCTTGCCGCTCACCCGGTCGGCGCCATGTTGCACCTGAAACGGGTCGAGGGCCTGCGCCGCCAGGGCAAGCCGGTACGCCCCGCCTGGGTCAGCGCCGAGACCGCCGATCTCAGCGCAGTCGACGGCGTTTCGAAAGGCGAACTCCGCATCGCCAGGGAATGGGGCGAGGTCGAGAACTGGGGCACAGCGGTGATCGGCTTCGACGACGGTTCACGCGCCGTCGCCTGGGGCGGCGACCACGTCCTCGGTGGAATGGAAAGTAGCCTTGACCTGTTTGCCGGCAACTGTCGGCTGCGGCTCTCCTTGAGCCCGAACGACATGCTCCGGGCCTACGCGCCCGACGGCGGAGTCTTCGACGACGCCTACATCATGGAGAAGATCGACTCGGGCGCGGGCTGGACGACCCCGATTCCGGACGAGGACTGGACGTCGGGTCAACTCGGCATGTGCCAGGCGTTTGCGGCCAATCTGCTGGACGGCGTCGCAGCGGAGTCGGACGGCGAGCTCGGCCTGGAGGTCGTGCGGGTGCTGTACTCGGCGTATGTGTCGGCGGTGGAAGGGCGGCGCGTAGAGTGCTCGTGAGTCAGCGCGACGCCTGGCCGGCCCGCGCATACACAGTGGACCGGGTGTGGTGAAGTCCCCGCCGGTTGGGTGGTAATTGTTGGGTGTCAGTCGTCGCGCGGGTAACCTACGCGTTTCGCTCGGGGCCGGCTTGTCGGTCGCGACGGTTCCGGCGACGAAACGGAGACAGCGAATGCGATTCAGCTACTGGCCCGCCCCGACGATGCCCTGGCCCGACCTGCTGGAGATGTCGCGGCACGTGGAGGCGACCGGCTGGGACGGCATCTGGTATGCCGACCACTTCATGCCGAACGGCGAGGACACATCGGCGCCGTGGGCGGAGTGCTGGTCCACGATCGCGGCTCTGGCGGCGGCCGTGCCTCGCGTTCGTCTCGGTCCGCTGGTCACGGGCAACACCTACCGGCATCCGGCGGTGCTGGCGAAGATGGCGACGACGATCGATCACATCTCGGGTGGCCGGGTCGTGCTGGGCCTCGGCGCCGGCTGGCAGGAGAACGAGCACCTGGCCTACGGCATCCCGTTCTACACGCTGGGCGAGCGGCTCCGCCGTCTGGACGAAGCGTGCCGGGTGATCAAGGCGCTTTGTGGCCGGCAGAGCGCGAACTACGTCGGCGATGCCTACCAGCTGGTCGAGGCGCCGCTCGAGCCCAAGCCGGTCCAGGACCCGCTGCCGCTGATGGTCGGCGGCGGCGGCGAGAAGGTGACCCTGCGGATCACCGCCCAGCATGCCGACGAGTGGAACGTGTGGGGCACGGTGGACATCCTCAAGCACAAGATGGCGGTGCTCGACGCCCACTGCGAGAACGTCGGACGCGACCCGGCGGAGGTTGAACGCTCGGCGGTTGCGCTGCTGTTCCTGAGCGACGATGAGACTTTCCTGGCGAAGGTGCGAGCGCGCGGCACTGCGATGCCCTCGAACATCGGCGGCGTGCCCCGGATCGTCGACGCGGTCGGCGCCTATCGGGACGCCGGGGTGGACGAGTTCATCGTCCCGGCCTTCAACCTCGGCGGCAAGGACCGGCAGAAGGACGTCCTCGATCGGTTCATCGAGGAAGTGGCGCCGGCCTTCCGCTGAGTGACTGCCGCTGACTGATTCCACTAACGCGATAAGGTCGAACAAGCATGGACCAATCTGGAGAGGGCGGCAGGGGAGGAAAGGACCCCCGGGCCGCCGATGAGGCCGCAGGCCGTTCCGACCTGCAGATGTCGTCTGAAGCCATGCTGGCTCTGGCCGGCAAGGCGGCGGAACTCGCGGTGGCGCGAATCGAGAGCCTGCCTGGCGAAAACGCCTGGGACGGAGACTTCGGGGAGGGGCTCGAGCGCCTGTTGCTCGAGCAGCCGCCAGAGAATGGCCGCCCGGCCGAGGAGGTCCTGCGGCGGGCCGTAGACGACATCCTCCCGCTGACGACCCGCCTGGACCATCCCCGCTGTTTCGGGTTCGTTCCTTCGGAGCCGACCTGGCCTGGGGTCGTCGCGGATTTCCTGGCCTCCGCCTGGAACGTGAACGCCTGCTCCTGGCTGGTCGCGAGCGGTCCGAGCCAGGTCGAGCTCGTCGTCCTGGACTGGTTCCGGCGCTGGCTCGGCTACCCGGAGAGTGCCGGGGGATTGCTGACCAGCGGCGGCTCCGCCGCCAGCGTGGACGCCTTCGTCGCTGCCCGGGAAGCGGCCGGCAATCCGCAGCGCCCGTCCGTCTACATGAGCGACCAGAGCCACAGTTCGCAGGCGCGTGCGGCAGTGATCGTCGGCATCCGGCGGGAGGGCATCCGCATGGTCGCGACCGACGGGGACTACCGCCTGGACATGAAGGCTCTGGCGCGCACGGTCGCCGAGGATCGCGCCGCGGGGTTCCAGCCCATCGCGATTTGCGCCAACGCCGGGGCGCCCAGCACCGGAGCGATCGACCCGCTCCAGGAGATGGCGGCCTTCTGCGAGGCGGAGGACATCTGGTTGCATGTCGACGCCGCCTACGGTGGTTTCGCCGCGCTCAACCGGGACGGCGCCCGGCTCCTCGCCGGAATCGAGCGCGCCGACTCCATCGGCCTGGACCCGCACAAGTGGCTCTTCCAGCCGTACGAGGTGGGCTGCCTGCTGGTCAAGGATGCCAGCAAGCTCGAAGATGTCTTCGCTTTCGGCACGACGGTGCTCCAGGACACGATCTGGGGCGCGAACCACCCGAACATCAACGATCGTGGTCTTCAGTTGAGCCGCTCGTTCCGGGCCTTGAAGATCTGGATGTCGATTCAGACGTTCGGCATGTCCGCGTTCAGGCGGGCCGTGTCCAAGGGGATGGAGCTCTCGAAGCGAGCCGAGGCCTGGGTTCAGGAGAGTCGGACCCTGGAACTGCTGACGCCGGCGTCACTTGGGATCGTCTGCATGCGGGTGAACCCCGCAGGCGCCGGCCTGACGGACGAGACGCTAGAGGACGTCAACCGGGAGGTCCTGGCCCGTCTCTTCTGGGATGACCAGGCGTTCGTTTCGTCTACCTCGCTCCACGGGACCTTCTCGCTGCGACTCTGCATCATCAACCACTCGACGAGTTGGGACGACGTGCGGGAGACGCTGGAAGTGGTGGAGCGGTTCGGCGAGGAGGCAGTGTAGAGCGGCGACGGTCCGTTGCCGGACCGCCGCCGCATGCGGCTGGCTTGTCCTCAGGAGTTCCGGGGACGTTGCCGAATCGCTATTCCTCGGGTGGGCGGCGCAGGTGGGGCACGATGCCGATGAGCATTGCGACGTCGTGCTCGAACAGCGTGCCGTCATTCCCTTCGTCCGCGTCCACGCCGACCGGGACCGTCGCCGAGGGGCCGTTCAGCGTGTCCCTGCAGACCAGCGGCGCGACGGCCGCGTTCCGCGGGCCGTTGACCCAGTACCAGCCGCCCGGCATGACGCCCTCGAAGGAGAGCTCGCCGCGCATCGGATTCCCGGCGTCGTCGGTGCAGGCGGTGCTGCTGCTGTCCCCGCGCAGCAACTGGACGACCAGGCCTTCATCGTTCGCCAGCAGCGTCTGCGTCGCGTTCCAGCCGCCGCAGGTGGTCCGAAGCTTCGCCGATTCGCCGTCGGTCGGCTTGACCACGATGCCGCCGGCGCCCCGCCAGTACGGGCTGACGTATTCGCTGCACGCGTTGGCGCCGGGCGTCGGCAGGTGCGGCACGATGCCGATCATCCGTCCGGCTTCGTGTTCGAAGAACGTGCCGTTGGCCGTCACGTCCGTCTCCACGCCCGGGGGAATCGTCGCCGCGGCGCCGCCCAGCTCGACTTCGGAGACCAGCGGCGCGACGGCGGCGTTCCGCGGGCCGTCGATCCAGTACCAGCCGCCGGGCTCGATGTTCCTGACCGCCAGTTCGCCGCGGACGGGATTCCCGTCATCGTCGGTGCACGCGTCCCGGCGCACCAACTGGACGATCAGGCCGTCATCGTTGGCATACAGCGTCTCCGTCGTGCGGGCGCCGCGGCAGGACATCTCGAACTTCACGGAAAGGCCGTTGGCCGGCTTGACGACGATGCCGCCGGTGCCCCGCCAGTACGGCGCGACGAACCGGTTGGGATCAAGCGGCTCGGGCTCCGGCTCGGGGTCCGGGTCGGAATCGGGGTCGTCGTCGTCGTCGTCGTCGTCGGGATCGGGGGGAGGGGGACAACTGGGATCCGGGGCCACGTTGTTGATCGTTCCCGTGCCGCCGTAGCTCCAGAGTATGATGTTCTTGCCGAAGGGGTAGTTCGTGCTGTTGAACGTCAAGGTCTCCGGGCCTTCGGCGCGGCAGTCGGTCTTGGTGGACACTTTGACCGTCCCGCTTGCAGAGCGGTGCGCGAGGACGGAAATGGCCAACGACTCTGTTTTGTGGGTGTAGTCCTCAGGTGCTGTCGCCGTGCCCTCCCGGGTGGCAAGTCCTGCGTTGAAGAAGAAAATCGACGAGCCGGTCAGGGGCCACCTCGAGTAGGTGACGCGGAAGGACAATTCCTCCCCCTCGTTCGCCACGGGGTCGGAGATGTCGAGACAATGGCGCACGGTCAGAGAGCCGCTGGTCCGCCGCGTGTTCGTGGCGGTCGGCAGGTTCCCCGTGAGACTGTTCCCGCACAGGGACAGATGCCCCAGGTTGGTCAGGTTGCCGAGGGCGGCGGGAACGGCGCCGGTAAAGCCGTTCGACCCGAGGTGAAGGTGCGTGATGCCGGCGGCGGCCGTCACGGTCGCGTTGTTGATGTTCCCGGTCATGTCGTTGCCGCGGAGGTTGAGCACCCTCATGCCGGTGCTGGTGATGGTGGGGATGCCCCCGGTCAAGCTGTTGAAATGGGCCCAGATCTCTTGCAGGTTGTTGCCGCTTGGCAGGGTCGGGATTTCCCCTGTCAACTTGTTGTCGTTGACGATGAGCTTCTTCAGTGCCACGAGGGTGGACAGGGCGGGGATTTCCCCGGTCAGGTTGTTTCCGACGCCGCTCCTCCTGAATCGGAAGTTGTTGCCCACATTGAGACGCTCCAGATTCACGAGGGCGGACAGGGCGGGGATTCCCCCGGTCAGGTTGTTGTCGTTGAGATCGACCTCCTTCAGGGTGGTGATGCCGTTCAACGCCGGGATGCTCCCGGTCAACTTGTTCTTGCTGAGAGCGAGCTTCTCCAGCTTGACGAGTCCGGTCAACGCCGGGATTCTCCCGGTCAGTTCGTTCCTGCTGAGATCCAGAACCCTCAGCTCGGTGAGGGCGCCCAAGTTCGGGATGGACCCGGTGAAGTTGTTGCCCTGGAGGTCGAGGATCTCCAGTTTGGTCAGATCTTTCACCCACGCCGGGAACGCCACGTCGGCGAGACCAGGGTTGAACCTGAACTGGAGAGTCCTGAGAAGGTCGAGGCCGCTCAGACTGGGGAGCGTTCCGTCCGTCACGCCCGTCACGATGTAGGAAGGGCCGAGCGAGATCACGGTGACGTGGCTCCTGCGGAAGTTCAGACCGATCGATTGCCACACATGCATGCCCGTGTTGCGATTCCAGTTCAGGCTCCCGGCACGCAAGGCCGCAGGACTGGCCGGGTCGAAAGTCAGCGCGGCCTTGAAGGCCAGCAGGGCGGTGCACTCGGCAGCCAGCGAGGCCTGCTCGTGGGCGGTCCCTCCATGTATCGCTTGGGCCCCTTCGATGGCTTTGTCGGTCGCCACGCAGGGTCCTGTCGTCTGGGCGTGGGACGCGCCGCCGAACAGGCCGAGCGCCAGCGCCAGGCCGAGGACCTTGAGCACCAGACGCGGCACGTGGGCCGACTGCCGGGAACCGACGCTCGAGCAGCGTGAGGAGCGTCGGCGACGATGAACTCCGAGGGGGGACGATGACGAGGCCGGGATTCGATCTGCAGTTCTATCCATCAAACTCTCCTTGAAGGCAGGCAAGTCGTGGCGCCAAGTCTGAGGAGCTGGCTGGCTGCCAGCGGGGAAACGGGCGGCACCGTTCTTCAACCGGCCAAACCTAGCCTCCACTCTCATGCCTGTGTACTCCCCTCCCCAGTCGACATGGCTGCGACGCGTGTCCCCGAACGACCGGCCAACAACCCGCAAACCCAAGCCTGGCAACGACTATCGACCATTCCGGGGCCGCAGGAGCTCGAGAACTTCGGGCCAGGCCTTCAGGGGTAGTAGCCCGACATCGTTCGCACGTCGGCGCCGCGGCGGTCCACTTCCACCCGGACGACCCGGAAGTCGCTCTCGGGCTTGTTGCTGGTCGACTGGTAGGTGAGCAGGTAGCGGTTGCGGAGTTCCCGTTCGATCTGGTCGTAGACCGCGTCGAGTTCATCCACGTCTTCGATCAGGAAGGCCTGCCCGCCGGTCTCTTCGGCAATGCGCTCGAGGACGCGCCGCGTGTTGCGGTCTCTGGCCGCACGCTTGAGGCCGATGGCGTAGATCGTCACGCCCGAGCGCTGCGCGGTTTCGAGCGCGCTCTCGAACGAGAAGGTGCTGTTCTCGTCCTTGCCGTCGGACAGGAGCAGCAGCGCCTTCTGGCCGCTGATGCCGTCGAAGTAGCTCAACGAGTAGACGAGGCTGTCGTAGAGGGCCGTCGTACCTGTAGCTTCGAGACCCGCGAGGGCCCGCGCGAGCATGCCGGTGTCCTTGGTGAACCGGCTCTCGACCTGGGGACGGTTGGCGAAGGTGAGCACGGCCAGCCGATCCCGGGGCTGGAGCGCCTTGTCCACGAACCGCTGCGCCGCGGTCTGGACCTGCTCGATCGAATCCTCCATCGAAGCCGACGTGTCGATCAGGAGACCGGCGTAAAACGGTGTGTCGTCCACCCACTCGAAGCGGCGGATGGTCTGCGCGGCGCCGTCTTCGGTGATCCGGAAGCGTTCCTGCGAGAGATCGGGGACCGGCCGTCCGCGGTCGTCCACCACGCTGGCGAACAGTTCAACGTACTGGACGTTGATCCGTTCGATCGGATTCGGGCTGTTGATGAAGACGACGTCCTCGCTGCTGCTGCCGTCGGCGAGGAAGGCGGCGGCGCGCAGGTAGGTCAGGGCCGGTCCGTCGAGGACGACTGGCTGGACCCAGGGCGGCTGGTAGAGGGTGGCGATCCGTTCTTCGCCGAGGAAGAGTTCCAGGCGTTCGATCTCCTCGCCGTCGGGAGTGGCGATCTCGATCACGGCCCGCGTGCTCTCGAGAAATTGCTCGCCGGAGCGCGGTTCGATGAACCGGGCGCGGAAGCGCTGGCCGCCGCGGTTGACGGACATCTCGTCCGAGGCGACGACCTCCCCGCCCTTCAGTCCCTCGACCCGCACCCGGTGCTCGGCCGGATGGGCGCCGAGGTTCAGCTCGACGTCGAACGGGGGACGGCGCTTGCGCAGGATCTCCCGGCCGTCGAGCGAGAAGGCGACCGCGTCGAAGTCCCCGATCGCGTGGGTCGAGAAGCGCACCATCCCCACCCGCACCCGTTCGTCCCGCGGAGGCACGAGGCGCAGCAGCCGCTCGCCGCGGGACGCGGCCGCGTTGGCCTCGGCCAGAGCCGGGAAGGTCTCGAGAATGCTCTTGCGCAACGATTCCCCGTCTTGCAGGTTGGGCACGGGGATCGTCTCGTCGACGAGCGCGAACCGCTCGCCGAAGACGTCCTCGATCTTGAGCCGGACCTGGACATCGCCGGGTCGCAGGTAGCGGGTGAAGACGAGCGGGATGCTGTCCGCTTCGCCGCCGCCATCGGCGGGCAGTTCGAAGCGGTAGCGGAAGCTCTCGAACAGGTAGTCGCCGCGGATCACTTCGCCGGTCATCTGGAAGCTGTGGTACTCCCGGTCCTGGAAGCTCTTTCGGCCGGCGGTCGCGGTCGGGACGAGAACCAGACCGTGGGTCACGGTGCGGGTCTGGTTGCGCCCCGGGAAGTCCCACCGCGTCTCGACGTCGAAGCGGGGGGCCGTGTCCGGGACCTCGGTGGTGAAGGAGGCGAAGGTGGCGAGCCACTCTTCCGGCGGCGCCGGCGGCGTGGAGACCCGCTCGAGGACGGAGGCGCCGGCAAGGTCGTTCTGGAGCGTACGGGCCGCCCATGGCAGCCATTCTTCAGCGCACAGGAAGGCGACGTTCGTCGTCGGCAGGCCCCGCCGTGGCGCCGGTCGCCGCATGGCGCTCTCATGCCAGAACACGTATGGGCGGTTGCGAGCGACCGCGAGAAAGATGACGACGAAGGGGCGCGGCGTGCGGTCGCTGCCGCCGTAGAACCAGATCTCCAGTTCGCGGTTGCGCGACAGGCAGGCCGAGCCGGTTCGGCCGTCGGGCAACGTGAACCGACCGGGGGGGCCGTTCAGGAGGTAGAAGACCGCGCGCGCATCCTCAAGCGTCCCCCACTGGCTGAGCACGGCGTCCACGCGGTCCTCCCAGAGCACCTGGAGTTCGTTCAGGGGCGTCCCGGGATCCGGATCGCGAGCCTTCCAGAAGGCCTGGATGAAGGCCTCGCGACGGTAGTTCTCGGGAAGGTTGACGAAGAACTCCCGTTCCTCTTCGCTGATCAGCGGCCCGACCCGTTCGAGCCAACGAACGAAGCGGGTGTCGAGCGGCTTCGGCTGACCGTCCGCATCGGTCTCGATTCCCGAGAGCGGGCTGCCGGTCAAGGCGAGCAGCCACGCGGCTGCTGCCATGGCAATCATGTGGCGCGCTGTCATCGGCTTGCCGGTCATTCGCTTCAACGGGGGTGGACCGCTATTGCTTCCCTGGGATCGGCGCCGGACGGCGAAGAGTCAGTGTCCTGAGCGCCCCCGCTTGCGTACCCGGCGCAGCACGGAGACGATCACCGCCAGCCCGAGGACCGAGCCGGCCAAGGCGACATCCTGCCGCAGCCAGGCGCCGGCACTCAAGCGGCCGACGACGACCTGGTCAACGAAGCGCAGGAACAGGAAGGTCGCCGCGATCAGCAGGGGCGAGTTGTATTCCCGCAGGATGACGGCGCGCCAACTGAAGCGGGTTTCGGGTGAGGTCCACAGGCCGGGCCGTGGCCAGAAGGTCGGTGTGCGTTCCGTCCAGCGCCGATGACGGACGCCGAAGCGCTGGTCGAGGAAGCGCTCCTCGGCGGCGATCACTCGTTCGTAGAGCAGCCAGTAGATCAACGCCGCGGTCACGACGAACCACCAGGATCGGACCGCGAGCGCGAAGCCGAGGAGGACGAACAGGTTGCCAAGGTAGATCGGATGGCGGCTCAGCGAGTACATGCCGGTCGTGTTCAAACGGCTGGCGCTCGGACCTCTTACGCTGCGGGTCGACGCGCCGGGCGGGGCCGATCCGACCGCAATCGCTCGCACCGCCATGCCGAGCAGGGACACGGTGAGGCATACGGCGAACCAACCGAGGCCGGGATCCGCCGGCGGCGCCGCGAACCGGCGTTCCAGGATCGCGAGGGCGGCCGCGGGCAGCAGGAAGACGACGAAGAGGCCCCGGCGCCTGAACAGGAACAGGCCCTGGTCCGCCAGCCGGCGACTGAGAGGTCCGAAGCTCCGCCGCGACTCGGTCCGCGGCGCAGCGGTCGCGGTCGCTTCGGCGGCGCCCTCCGGGACCAGTCGGGGAACCGCGGCGTCGGCTGCCAGCTCGGGGGCCAGACTCAGGCTGTCGCTGTCGTTCACCGTTCCGGTTCCGGGAAGGCCGCGACCCGGGCGGCGGCTTCCGGCGTGGTCAGCAGGACGTGGCCCTGACGCGGATCGTTATCCCGGCTCACTTCGATCAGCTCGAGCGGAGGGTCCAGAGCGTCGAGGTTGTCTCGTTCAATGAGCAGCCAGATCGGTTTGTCGGTGCGTGCCGCGAACCGGCGCAGCGCCTCCTCGTCCCCCTGATCGTCCGCCTTGGCGCCGCCGTGAAGGTCAACCGCGAAGCGCCGGGTATAGAACAGGAACGCGGCATCGGGAAGAGGGTAGATCGCGTACGGCTCGTCGGCTTCAGCCCACTGGACGAGATCGCGCGAAAGCGCGCGCGCCGACTTGAAGGCGTCGCCCAACGGCAGGTACCGCACGGCGGTGGCCGACATGGCGAGTCCGAGGCCGGTTGCGAGGCAGGCTATCAGCAGATCGGGGCGGCGCCGCGCCGCCAGCCAGAGGCCCGCCAGGCCGGCGATCAAGGGTAGCGCGGCGAGGACCTGGAGTCCGACGATCGTGCCGTTCGGGAGCGCGCCTTCCGGCAGGTCGCGGGCCGCCGCCGGGATCGCCGCGACGACGATTCCGAACAGCACGGGAACCGACGCCGCAAGAGCCAGGAAGGCCCCCCGGTAGCGCGGCCAGCGATCCCGGATGAGCAGCACGCCGTGGGCGGTGAGCATCGCCAGGGGCGCCGCCAGCGCCAGCAGGTAGACGGTGCGCTTGCCGCCGGAAAGGCTGAAGAACACGAAGGTGCTGGCGATCCAGATCAGGAGGAACCGGACCGCCTGTGCATGGCGGCTTCCAGGCTCCTCGCGGGAGCGCCGGAAGGCGGCGTAGATCGCTATCGGGGCCAGCAGCGTCCAGGGAGCGAAGGTCCCGGGCAGGGTCTGGAAGTAGTAGTGCCAGGGCTTCGGGTGGTACACGCCGGCGGCGTAGCGGGACAGGGTCTGGTCGAGCAGGAGGGCATCGAAGTACGACCGGCCGGCCATCCACACCGCGGGGCCGAACCAGGCCAGGACGATCGCGGCCCACAGCAGCAGTCCGCGGCCGAACCGCAGCTCGGCGAAGCCGGCCCGGTCGCGCTCGAAGGCGAGGAACAGGGTGACCGCGAGCACAGGCACGATCAGCCCCACCGGACCCTTGGCCAGCGTGGCCAGGCCGGCGCAGGCGAAGAACGCGAGGCTCGACCAGCTGCGCCGGCGCCGGGCCGGCCCCTCTCGGGCAGCGAAGTGCCCACGGGCCCAGAACAGGATCGCGAGCAGTTCGAGGAACGTGAGCGTCATGTCGATTTGCCCGACACGGGCGTTCCACATGACCAGGGCCGAGGTCAGGAAGACCGGCGCCGCGAGCCAGGCGGCCGCCCGGCCGAACAGTCGGCCCGCGAGCGCGAAGACGACGAGAACGGAACCGACGCCGGCGAAGAGAGACGGCAACCGCGCGGCCACCTCGTCGACGCCGCCGCGCAGCGCGCCGAAGAACGCGATGTTCCAGAAGTGGAGAGGCGGCTTGTGTACGTAGGTCTCGCCGTTCAGGCGCGGCACGAAGAAGTGCTCGAGGGCCAGCGGCGGCTCGAGCATCTCCCGCGCGACCTCCGCGTAGCGCGGCTCGTCGGGGTTCCAGAGGTCGCGGCTGCCGATTCCGGGCAGCAGAACGGCCAGCGCGATTGCGCAGAGCACCAGATACGGGAGCAGGCGACCGCGCACGGGCGGGATCCTGACACACGGCGGCCGATCCCGGCAGAAGGGATGCTGGGCGAGTTCGACGACGCCGCGCTCACGGTCCGTGCGCCCGTCAGCGGGCGCACGGATGGCAGGCCGGCGCACCTGTAGCTTTGGCGGGTGGATTCTGGTCCCTGTCCGAGTCTGTCCGAGAGGCGAGTAGTCGTCGAGGCTGCGGTAGCTGTGGGAAACCGGTCTGCCGGTTTTCCAAGGTCCCGGTTTCTGCCGCGCACGGTCCCGGCGCCGCTGACCGGGTCGAAGCGCCTTCCGAACTGCCGTTGCCGACGATAGGGTAGGCCGTAGCCGTTCCACGAGAAGCCTGCTCCTGAGCGCAGGCGGAGGTATCTGCCGATGGGCCAACTGCCGCAGTCCGTGACGATCACGGACGACACGATGAGGGAAGGGCTGCAGATCGAGAGCGCCGACATCCCGGTGTCGGAGAAGCTGAGGCTGCTCGACGCCCTGGGAGAAACGGGCGCCAAGGTCATCTCGATCGGGTCCTATGCGCACCCGAAGTGGACCCCCCAGATGGCCTGCATCGACGAGATCGCCGAGCGCTTCGTGCCCAAGGCGGGCGTGCGCTACACCGCGGCGATCTTCAACCAGATCGGGTTCGAGCGCGCGGACCGCTGGTATCCTAAGCTCGATGTGCGGCAGCGCCGGATCGGGACCCACGTCGAGTTGTGCGACACCTTCGCCCGCCGCAACTACAACGCGACGCAGGCCCAGCAGATCGAGCGCATTCCGGCGGCGATCGAACGGGCGCGCGCGGGGGGGGCGGAGTCGGGCGCGGTGGCGATCGGCAATCCCTTCGGCTCGAACTTCGAAGGCCCGTTCACGCTGGAGCAGCGACTCGACCTGCTGGCGCTGATGATCGACCGGTGGCATCAGGCGGGTCTACCGGTCACCCGCTGCTCTATCATCGAGGCGATGGGCTGGAACATGCCGCATACCGTGCGCGAGACGATCGTCGCGATCCGGGAGCGTTGGCCGGAGATCACCGATTTCCACTGCCACCTGCACAACACCCGCGGCGCCTCGGTGGCCAGCTACTACGAGGCGCTGAAACTCGGCGTGCGGGAGTTCGACACGTCGATTGGCGGCATGGGGGGATGCCCCTACTGCGGCAACGGCCGGGCCGCCGGTCACGTTCCGACGGAGGACTTCGTCGACTTCTGCCATGAACTCGGGATCGAGACCGGCTACAAGCTCGACAAGCTGATCGAGGCGGCCTGGATCGCGGAGGAGGTCGTCGGCCATCCGCTCTGGGGCCATGTGTCCAAGGCCGGGCCGCGGCCGCGCGGCGAGGACGATCTCTATCCGCGGCAGATGCCCTTCGTCGAGACGCTCGAGGAGGCCTCCCACTTCCGCAAGGGATCGCCGGTCTATGCGGGGCAGCGCTCTCCGTGGCGGCCCGACGCGGCGTTGTACCGGGAATGACCGCAGACGCAGGCAACCGCGGCACGGGCGTTCGCTACCAGGCGGACGAGCGGCCGCCGACGATCCTGGCCGCGATGCTGGGTCTCCAGTACGCGGGCCTGTGTGCCGCCGGCATCGTCCTCACGCCCGTGATCATCATCCGTTCCGCCGGGGAGAGCGACGAGTACATGGCCTGGGCCGTGTTCGCCGCCATGTTCGTGAGCGGCGTCACGTCGCTTCTGCAGGCGGTGCGTCTGTGGCGGATCGGCGCCGGCTACGTCCTGCTCATGGGCACTTCGGGGGCGTTCATCGCGGTCAGCATCGCCGCCCTGAGCCAGGGCGGCCCGATGCTTCTCGCGAAGCTCGTCGTCTTCTCGTCGCTGTTCCAGTTTCTGCTCTCCTCGCGGCTCCTGCTGCTGCGGAGGTTGTTCACGACGACCGTCACGGGCACGGTGATCATGCTGATCTCGGTCAGCGTGATGCCGCTCGTCTTCCAGCAACTGACCCTGGTTCCCGAGAGCGCTGTCCCCGGCGCCGGACCGATCGCCTTCGTCGTGGCTTTCGCGGTGATGATCGCGTTGGGTCTGCGGGCCAGGGGCATCTGGCGCCTCGGGGCGCCGGTCGCCGGCGTCGTGTCCGGCTCGATCGTGGCCTTGCCTCTCGGGCTCTACCAGTTCGAGCAGGTGGCCGGAGCCGCCTGGATTGGCGCTCCTGTCGGCGGCTGGCCCGGGTTCGACCTGTCTCTAGGCCCGGCCTTCTGGGCGCTGCTGCCGGGCTTCGTCATGGTGACGTTGATCGGCGCGGTCGAGACGATCGGCGATGCCGTCGCCATCCAGCGAATCTCCTGGCGGAGATCGCGGGCGCCCGACTACCGGGCGGTGCAGGGCGCCGTCGCCGCCGACGGACTCGGCAACCTGCTCTCGGGCATCGCCGGCACCGTGCCGAACACGACCTACTCGAGCAGCATCTCGGTCACCGAGCTCACCGGCGTCGCCTCGCGCCGGGTCGGCGTGTGGATCGGGATCATCTTCATCTGTCTGGCCTTCCTGCCCAAGGCGCTCTTCCTGCTCGTTGCGATTCCCGGCCCCGTGGTCGGCGCCTACGCGCTGGTCCTGATCGCCCTTCTGTTCATGCTCGGCGCCCGGATCGCCGGTCACGGCGGGCTCGACTACCGGAAGGCGCTGGTCATCGGCGTGTCGTTCTGGGTCGGCTTCGGCTTCGAGAACGACCTCATCTTCAGTGAACAGCTCAGCGGCTGGGCGGCGTCGATCCTGGACAACGGCATCACCGCCGGCGGCCTGACCGCCATCGGCCTGACCGCGTTTCTCGAGTCGACCGGACCGCGACGCCGGCGGCTCGAGGTCGTGGTGAAGGCTGCGTCGGCCCCGCGGATCGGCCGCTTTCTCAAGACGCTGGCGGAACGGGCGGGGTGGACGCCCGAGGCCTGCGATCGCCTCTGGTCGGCCGGCGAGGAGGCGCTCCTCAGTCTCGCGGGGCTGGATGAGAAGGAAGAGAGCGGCGCCGAACGCCGCCTGCGCCTGTTGGCCCGGGTCGACCGCCAGACGGCCGAACTCGACTTCATCGCGGCGCCCGGCGACAGCAACGTCGAGGACCGACTGGTCATGATGTCGTCTGATGCCCCCACCCCGATCGAGAACGAGCTGTCGCTGCGGTTGCTGCGGCACGTGTCGAGTTCGGTGCGACACCAGCAGTACCACGACACCGATGTGCTGACCGTCACGGTCAGCAGCGACCTGCCCGAACCGAGCGGCCCGGTGGATGCGCCGGGGGTATGAACCGGCTAAGCCCGCGGCGGCAGTCGCGCTGCATGCGGGCGGTCGTGCACTCCGTGCATCCCGTCCGGCATCGCGCCATCCGCTGCGAACCTCCTGGTCTTGTAGGATGTTCCTCGGGACGGTCATGAGGTTTCCGCGAAACGAACTGCGAGCGCCGCTGGTCACGTGAGCGAGAAGCCCCACCTGACGTTCGTCGAGGAGATCCTGCTTCTGCTCCTGGACGACGACACCGGCGCGATGAAGCGGGTCGCGCCGAACGTGATGGAACTGCTCATCGCGGGCGCCATCCTGATGGACCTCGCGCTGCGTGGGCGGCTGGACTGCGACCTGCAGAAGATGGTCGTCGTCGACACGTCGCCGGTTGGCGAGGAGATCCTGGACGGCCCGCTGGCGGAGATTGCCGGCGCCGAGGACGAGGCCGACCCCCGTACCTGGGTGGTCCGGCTCTCGGCCCGGAGCAAGGAGATCCAGGAAGCGGCGCTCAAGCGCCTCGTGGAGCGCGGGATTCTCCGGGTCGAGGATCGGAACTTCCTGTGGGTGTTCGGCAGCCGCCGCTACCCGATGGTCGACGACCGGGAGGAGCGGGAGGTCAAGCTCCGCATCCTGGACGTTTTGTTGAGCGACCGGATTCCTGCGCCGAGAGACGTCGCGCTGATCAGCCTGGCCGACGCCTCTAACGCCTTCCAGGTCATTCTGAGTCCGCAGGAACTGCGGCACGCGGCGGCGCGCATCGAGTTGGTCCGCGGCTTCGATCTGATCGGCCAGGCGATGAGCCGGGCGATCCGGAAATCCGTTCAGGACATTGCCGCCGCGACGGCGACGGCTCACCACCCCTTCTACTGAGACGAGGAGAGTACCTCGCGTGATCGAGAGCACGAAGATAGGCGACGTGGTCGTCTGGGCCCCGAAGGGGCGGATAGACGCCGCCGCCGCGCCGAACCTGGAGCAGGAGATGATGTCCTCCATCGGCAAGGGTGCGGAGGACGTGGTCCTCGATCTGAGCCGGACCCGCTACATGAGCAGCGCCGGCCTCCGGGTGGTGCTGGTCGTGGCGAGGGACCTGCAGGCGAAGGACGGACGCTTCGCGGTATGCGGTCTGAACGACGAGGTGAAGGAACTGTTCGAAGTCAGCGGCTTCAGCCTGATCGTGAACATCGTGGCGGACCGCGGCGCCGCGGTGGCTGCGGTTCAGGGCGACTGAAGTGAGCGCTGCAGGCCGCGAACGACCTCCGCGAACTCGTTGAAGACCTTCGGGTCGTAGCCCAGGTGGGAATAGACGACCTCCCCGCCCGGGTCCAGGACGTAGGTTGCGGGGAAGGCCTCCGGGGCGAGCTTCGAGATCAGGGCGTGGTCGCCGTCCCAGACGACCTCCAGCTCCAGGTCGAGTTCGCGCACCAGGCGGTCGCGGCCGCGCTCGGTCTCGTCGACGCTGACGACGACGACGCGCAGGTCCGGCAGTTCCCGCGCCAGCGCCTGCAGCCGGGGCAGGGCGCGATAGCACGGGGTACACCAGGACGCCGCGAAGTCGAGCACGGTGTACGTGTCGGACGGCGCGGCCAGCAGATCGAGCGCGTCGTCGGCGGCGACGGCCGGCAGCGGGGCGGTGATTGCCAACGCCGCCAGGACGGCGAGCGGCTTCACTGCCGTCCCCGGAACCGGGCGCCCACCGCGAAGGAGATCGTGACCGCCTTGACGCCGTCGTCGCGGTCGCAGCGGTTGAGTCGCATTCACTGCCGTCCTCGGAACCGGGTACCGACCGCGAAGGAGATCGTGACCGCCTCGAAGCCGTCGTCGCGGTCGTAGCGGTTGAGTCGCACTTCCAGGTCCTCGAAGCGCCTGCCGACGACGCTGGGCAACTGGAAGCGGATACCGAAGCCGTACTTCAGCAGATCGAACTCGCTCAGGTCCGGGTCGGCCGTGTAGAAGTCGTCGACCCGGGAGAAGTCCCCCGGCCGGCCGTAGTAGTCGGTCCCGCTCTGCGTGTGGTAGCGGAAGATCGGGAACACCCACATCTCGCGCTCGGTCGGCAGCCGGAAGTGGACCTCGTAGTCGAAGGACTGTGCCTCCAGGTTCCAGTCGTCCTCGTACCAGCGAAGCCGAGGCCGCTGCACCACGCCGCGGGAGATCATGTGGTTGAGCCCCAGGCCGACGGAGTAGCGGCGGCGGCTGTCGGGCAGCTGCTCCGCGACGACTTCCCCCCGCGGGAAGGAAACGCTGGGCGCGAAGACGACCTCGTGAAACGGCGTCGACAGGAAGCCCGACTGCTCGATCGCCGACACCTCCACCATGCCGACCGCCCGCCGGCTGAGGACGCTGGTGAACGACAGCGAGAGATCCGTCGTGTCCCGGTCGGACTGACCGCGCTGCACGCCGTCGATCTCGTACAGGTCGACGACGTCGAAGAAGTGCCTCAGGCCGACGGTGAAGCTGCGCAGACCCTCCTCCACGTCATAGGTCCAGGCGCCGCCGAACGCCACGGAGCGGTAGTCCCACTCGGCCGAGAAGCCGCCAAAGAGCGAAACCGAGGAACGCTCGAAGGACCGCGTGGCCGTCGCGTTCAGGTAGCCGCGGACATCGACCAGGGAAGCGCTGGAGGTTCCGTCGAGTTCGTCGTACTCGTCGTCGTACTCGTCCTCGTCGTCATCATCGTCGTGGTCGTGGTCGTGGGCGCGCCGCAGAACCGGGCTCTGAAGCCCGTCGACGTCCATGTTGTTGGTCGACGCCGAGGTGATGCTGTCGGCGCCGACCTCGAAGTTGAGCCGCCAGTTCTCGCTGACCGGCCAGTTGATCAGCACGGTGGGCGCGGCGACCTGGAGGTCCTCCGTGCCAATGCCGCCGGTCACCGGCGAGCGGTCGCCGTCCTGGTCGTAGTAGTTGAAGAGGAAGGTGACGGCGAGGCCGTCGCCGTCGCCGGCGGCTTCCCGCGGCGCTTGAGGCGCCTGCTGCGCCCCGGCTCCGGCCCCGGCGAACGCCAGCGCGGCAAGCAGCAACGGCAGGCGACGCCCCAAGGCCGAGGGCTCAGGTGCAGCCACAGCCACCGCCGGACTTGCCTCCGTTCGCGCCCACCGCGCCCTCGCGGTAGACCTCGATAACGGCAGGCGACGCCCCTGAGGCCGAGGGCTCAGGTGCAGCCACAGCCACCGCCGGACTTGCCCCCGTTCGCGCCCACCGCGCCCTCGCGGTAGACCTCGATGCTGCGCTCCGGCCGTTGGGACTCGGCGTCGCCGACGGCCATTGGAGTGGCTGCCAGGTCGCCCCGCTCCCAGGGCTCGAGCGATGAGGCGCAGCCGCCCATCGTCAGGGCGGCCAGCAAGACCACGACAGTGAGCGCTCCGGCTCTATTCTTCATCCTTGATCCTCCTGCTTCAGATGCCTGCGTATGTTTAACGTTGAGCGCACTTCTCCTGTTTCAGTCACGAACAGGGCTTCCACGCCCTCCATCCGCTCGAGCAGCGCGAGTCCCTCCTCGGGGCCGAGGACGAACGTCGCCGTGGCCAGCGCGTCTGCCAGTTCCGCGTCCGGGCAGATCACCGTGACCGCCTGCAGCCCAGAGGCCGGCCAGCCGGTGCGCGGATCGATGATGTGCGAGTAGCGCCGGCCATCGTGGATGAAGTACTGCTCGTAGTCGCCTGACGTCACGACGGCCTGTTCCGTCAGCGGTATCCGCGCGAGCACCCGCTTCGGGTCCCTGGGATGGGCGATCGCGATGCTCCACGGCTCGCCGTCCTCGCGCCGGCCGAAGGCGACCAGGTCGCCGCCGGCACTCACCAACCCGCCGCGGACACCGTGCTCCCTGAGCACGAACACGGCCCGGTTCGCCGCGTAGCCCTTGCCGATCGCCCCGAACCCGATCCGGGCGCCCGGATCGTCAAGGAACACGGTCCCCCGCTCCTCGTCCAGGACGATTCTTCGATAGCCGACATGGCGGAGCGCGGCGGCGATCCGCTCCCTGCCCGGAACCGCCGGCTCGCCGGACCTGAAGCCCCAGAGGTCGCCGACCCCGGCGAAGGTGAGGTCGAAGGCGCCCGCCGTCAGCTCGGAGACCTTGACGGCCCGCCGGATCAGCCGGAACAGCTCCGGCGAGACCCGCACCGGACGGGTTCCCGCACTTCGATTGACGGCCGACGTCTCGGAGTCCTCGCGCCAACCGGAGATCATCGCCTCCAGCCGATCGATCTCGGCCCACGCCGCCTCGACTGCCTCGTGTGCCGCAGCCTCGCGATCGTGTACGGCGGTGATCTCGAAGCGCGACCCCATCTTCGACCGGACGTCTGCGACTGTGGCCGCGTGAGCCGCCGTCGCGACCAGGACGGCCAGGAGCGCCAGGAGGGCTCGCCCGGTCAACGCAGGCCCTCTGTCAGTTGCCCCTCTGTCAGTTGCGCCGTGCCGAACAGTGGCCCCTGGCAGCCCGTGGTGAACGTCCGTGTGCCGCCGATCTGCGCCACCCGGGAACCAGTCCGTGCTCCCGTCATCGGGCGCACGGATGGCACGATGCGGGGCGGGATGCATGACCGCTCGAATGCAGCGCGACTCTTGCCACGGGCTGCCAGGGCCTGGGAGGCGGTGAGCACGCCGTGTTCGAGTAACTCGACGCTACAACTCCCAGCCGTCCCGATATGTCGGCTGGATGTACTCGCGCGGCACGTCGACGCCGTTCGTCACCTTCATCTTCTTCGGGTTCCAGACGATTTCCTGCTGCGTGCGGACCGCCAGGTTGCCGAGCAGCGCGGTCTCGGTCATCGGACCCGCGTGATCGGGGAAGTTGGACCCCTCGGGGTTCGTGGTCCCCGCCTTGATCGCGTCGATCCACTGCTTGTAGTGCCCTTCGGTCCGCTCGTACGACTGGGCCACCGGTTTCTTCGCGATCTTCTCGTGCAGCTTCGTCGGGTAGATCGTCGGCTTGCCGGCGTAGATGTCGGCTGTAATGATGCCCTCGGCGCCGATGAACAACTGGCCGCTTCTTCCCGGCGGCCACCTGCCCTCGAACGCCTTCGGCTTCGGTGGCGTCAGGTTGCCGTCGCGCCAGACCACGGTCATCTTCGGCCGGTTGCCGCGGGCCGGATACTCGAAGGTGATCCGGGTCGAGGCCGGGGCGGTCTCCTTGAACAGCGGCGTCGATTCGGCGTAGACGGACGAGGGGTCGCGCAGGTCGAAGACCCAGAACGCGGCGTCCATCGCGTGGCAGGCGATGTCGCCGATCGCGCCGGTGCCGAAGTCCCACCATCCGCGCCAGGCGAAGGGGTGGTAGTAGTCGGGATGGTAGGGGCGGTCCGGCGCAGGGCCAAGCCACAGATCCCAGGCGACGTGCTCCGGCGGCTCGTGGACTTCCTCGGGACGCTTCATCGCCTGCGGCCAGATCGGCCGGTTTGTCCAGTATTCGACGCGGTTCACTTCGCCGATCACGCCCGCCTCGATCCACTCGCGAATCAGGCGCGAGCCCTCGCCCGCGTGGCCCTGGTTGCCCATCTGGGTCGCCGTGCCGGCCTTGCGCGCGGCCTCGCCGACCATTCGCGCCTCTCCGATCGTGCGCGTCAGCGGCTTCTGGGTGAAGACGTGGAGACCGCGCTCAAGAGCGTCGACGGAGATCACGGCATGGGTGTGGTCGGCGGTCGACACGATCACCGCATCGAGTTCGTCGGCGTGCTGGTCGAGCAGTTCGCGGTAGTCGTGGTAGCGCGGTGCGTCGGGGTGGGCCGTCATCGCCTGCTCGGCGCGCTTCCAGTCGATGTCGCAGAGGGCGACGATGTTCTCGCTCGAGACGCCTTCGATGTCGCTCCGGCCCTTGCCGCCGGCGCCGATGGCGGCGATGTTCAGCCTGTCGCTGGGCGCCGGCATGCCGCGGCCAAGGACGTGGCGGGGAACGATCATCCAGCCGGCGCCGGCGGCTGCGGCGCCGAGCACGTTGCGACGGGTCATCTCTTGCTCTGGCATCGTGTTCTGCCTTTCCCGAGTTGCTTCAACGGCTCCTGAATGTGCGGTAGGTTAGCAGCATCCATGTTGTCGAGGAGGGGCGCTGGAGGTGTGTCAGTGGCCATGACGCCGGACGCGAAGATCCCTGGGAAGGACTTGATGAGCGGTGCGCGCCGGTCTTCGGCGCTCGGCATCGCCTGTCTGATGTGCCTGGCTGCAGGCGCGGTTCGGGCGGAGACCCGGGAGCACGGCAGGTCGGTCCACGGGGAGTGGCAGCACCACGGCGGCGACCACAGCTCCAGCCGCTACTCGCCGCTGACTCAAATCGACGGCTCGAACTTCGGCCGGCTCGAGATCGCCTGGCGTTGGCGCACGGCGGACCACGAAGTGCCGCTGGATGTCTTGCCGGGATACGACACGGGGTTCTTCCGCTCCGTGCCTCTGATGGTCGGCGGCCGCCTGTTCGCACCGACCAGCCTCGGCCAGGTTGCGCTGCTCGACCCGGCGACCGGCGAGCAGAAGTGGGTGTACAACCCGAAGACCTGGGAGCGCGGCGGCACGACGATGCGGCCGGTCGGCGCCCGCGGCATCGAGTACTGGACCGACGGTGAGAAGGAGCGCCTGTTCGTCGCGACGATCGGCCGCCAACTCGTCTCCGTCGACGCCGCCACCGGCGAGGCCGACCGTGCCTTCGGCGAAGACGGCGTGGTCGACCTGGCGCTTGATCTCGGCCCGGGCGAGTACTCGATCAGGCACATCACCCACGGCGCACCGCCGATCGTGGTGGGCGCCAGCGTGATCGTCGGCTCGAAGATCTTCGACTACTCGACCAGGAGCGACGCGCCGCCCGGCCACGTGCGCGCCTACGATGTCCACACGGGCGAGTTCAAGTGGCGTTTCAACACGATTCC
The DNA here is from genome assembly GCA_951813015.1 of uncultured Thermoanaerobaculia bacterium. Taxonomy (GTDB): domain Bacteria; phylum Acidobacteriota; class Thermoanaerobaculia; order Multivoradales; family Multivoraceae; genus Multivorans. The sequence continues at coordinate 121,769 of CATOTG010000009.1, forward strand.
GCGAGACGACGAGTTCGGCGTCGAGACCTGGGAGAACGAGTCCTGGCGGACGGCCGGCAACGCGAACGTGTGGGCTTCGATGAGCGCGGACCACGAGCTGGGATACGTCTACCTGCCGACCAGCACGCCGTCGAACGACTACTACGGGGCCGACCGGCCGGGCGACAACCTGTTCGCCGAGAGCCTGGTCTGCGTCGACGCGGAGACGGGCGAGCGCGTCTGGCACTTCCAGACCGTCCGCCACGGCATCTGGGACTACGACATCGCCTCGGCCCCGAACCTGCTCGACATCGTCGTCGGCGGCAAGCTGATCAAGGCCGTGGCCCAGGTCTCGAAGACCGGCTTCACCTACGTCTTCGACCGCGCCACCGGCGAGCCGGTCTGGCCGATCGAGGATCGCCCCGTCAGCCATGCGTCGACGGTGCCGGGCGAGAAGCTGTCGGAGACCCAGCCGTTCCCGACCAGGCCGCCGGCATTCGAACGCCAGGGCGTCAGCGAGGACGACCTGATCGACTGGACGCCGGAACTGCGCGAGGAGGCACTCGAGATCGCCGAGAAGCTGGTGCTGGCGCCGATGTTCCCGCCCCTGATCGTTCAGGGCGAGGGCGGCAAGGAGGGCGTGATGGTCGTGCCGGGGGCCGCCGGCGGAGCGAACCACCCCGGAGCGTCCGTCGACCCGAAGACCGGTGTGCTCTTCGTCGAGTCGCAGAACCGCCCCACCGGGATGTCGCTGATCGAGCCGGACCGGGCCCGCGGTCCGGACTGGCGCTACGTGATCGACTACGTCGACACGGCCGGCCCGCGGGGCCTGCCGCTGACCAAGCCGCCCTACCGGACGATCACCGCGATCGACTTGAATCGCGGCGAACACCTCTGGCGTGTCCCTGTCGGACCCGGCCCCAGGAACCATCCGGCGATCGCGCATCTGAACCTCGGCGAGATGGGCACGATCTACTTCGGCATGCCGGCGGATGGCGGCCTGCTGGTCACCCGTACCCTGCTGATCGGCTTCTTTGCCGTGCCCGACGCGGACGATCCTCGCACCAGCAGCGGCAGCTTCCTGCGTGCCTGGGACAAGGCGACCGGAGAGGTGCTGGCCGAAGTGGAAACCGACCTCTGGCTGCACGGTCCGCCAATGACCTACATGCACGAAGGCCGGCAGTACATCGTCATCGCCGCCGGCGGCGCCCGCAACCGCCGGATTCCCGATGAGCTGATCGCCTTTGCACTGCCGGAATCGGCGACTGGCGCCCAATCCGGAGCGAGATGATGTCGATTGAACCAAAGAAACGCATCGTGGTGGTCGCCCTCGAACGCGCCGGCAACGGGCGCGCGTGGTTCCGTTACGCCGCCCGGGCGGCCGCGGTATGGCCGTTTCACCGGGTGCGCCATCCAGTTCAACCTCGCCGGCGACGGCGGCGTGATCGCATCGTAAGGACGCCGGACATCTCCACCTCGATCAGGGCCAGGCGGTGGCCGTCGGTCGCGACCAGCTCGACTGCGCCCTCCTTGAGCTTGAGCAGCGCGCCGTTACGACCGTTTCACCGGGTGCGCCGGCCTGCCATCCGTGCGCCCGACGACGGGCGCGCGGACTGGGTTCACGGGTCGCGCCAGGCGCGACCCGGGTTCTGGCCGGCATCCGGCGTTGCCCGCGGCGGTTGCAGTGGGGCTTTGCATCGCCTTCAGCGCCTCGGCCGGCGCCGAATGTAAACCCCTGGAAGCAGAAGGCCCCGTGACCGTCGAGTCCTGCCCGATCGAGAACGCCGACTACCCCCTGATGCGGGCCGAGATGACCGTGCCCGGTTCCATGTCGGCCGTCATCGCGCTCTTGAGCGACGCCGGCGCCTGTCCCGACTGGCAGTCCATGTGCGAGGAGGAACGCGCGACCCCGCTCGACGCCCCCTTCCAGACCCTCCGCCAGCGCGTGTCGGGCAGGGGCGTCAGCCGGCGGATCACGATGGACCGGGCAGCCTGGTGGCGCACCGCCGACGGCCATGTGGTCGGTGACATGGCAGGCGCCGACGATCTGACGCCGGTGTTCGAGGGCAGGCGTGTCCTCTGCGTCCGGTCACGCTGGTTCCTGTCCCCGGGCGACGAAGAAGGAACGATCACGGTCGTCCAGAAGCTCGCCAGCGACCCGCAACCCCCCTTCGGCCTCGGCGCCGGCGTCGTGACGCCGCGCACCGCGAAGACGCTGCTCGAGACCTTCACGAACCTGCGCGCCCGACTCGCCGGCGGCCGGCACGGCGCCGGTCCAGCCATCGGGTCCCTGCCGCTGCTGGAAGCGGACCTCCCGGACGTCGGCGCCGAGTTCGCCCGTTGCCAGGCGGGGACGTAGGCGCGCCCGGCTCTACCGGGCTGAACCCGACCGCGCGAGGAGGCGCAGCGCATTGTCGCGGGTCATCAGGGCGATGTCTTCCTGTTGTTCCAGGAAGGGCCGGACGTCCGCGAGAGTCCGTTCCCAGTTCAGCGCCTGCAGTCGCTCCGCGACAGGACCGGTCCACGAACGGGGCGTCAGTTCGTCTCCCTCCCAGGCGCCTTGGCGAAGCGCCGCGTTGAGCAGCGACAGGTTGGGTGCGGGCCAGTCCGGATCGCTCAGGTACCAGATCAGGTCGTACAGATCCCGGCCCTTGCGTAGCCGCGCTGAAGAACGGCGTGGAGCTTCCCGGCCAGCAGGGAGGCGCGGTCGTGGTGGAAGAGCCTGAGCGTCACGTGACGGCGCACCAGGCTGATCTCGCAGCCCGCCCCTTCCGGGGGATTCGTGTCGACTTCGATCCTGATCGTGAGCGCTTCCGAGCGGTGCGGAGACAGGCCCAACTCGTGGAGCAGACCGGGAAAGCGCGTCAACGCCCGGTGCACCGTGCGGTGTTGGCGAATCCCCAGCTCCACGCGATAGCCCTCGGCGGCAAGCTCGGCATGGATGGCTTTCAGGAACCTGGGCAGATCGTACGCCGTGCGGTCGCCTTCGAGTGCGAAGTCCAGGTCTTCCGAGTAGCGGGGCAGCGAGTAGAGGAACCGCAGGCAGGTACCTCCCTGAAACGCCAACGCGGTCAAAGCGCCGGCGCCCTGCATCGCCCGGAGCGCGCGCGCCTGCAGGTACTCCCTGACCACGTTGCGGGCCCGCAACGGGTCGTGCGGCCGGATCAGCGCCTTGAGGTGATCCTTCACAGCAGGTCGTAGGCGGGCGTCCCGGCGCCGAGCTCGCGGATGCGGCGGGCCGCTCGAGTCACTTTCGGCGCCGCGTACCGCGCCGCCACATGGTCGAGGGCGTCCAGATCCAGGGCGCCGAAGTCGAGTCGGAGTTCCCGCAGGTACGTAGCGTCGTCGCCGCCGGGCTGCAGGTAGACGGAGTCGAGGAGGGCCTTTTCCGGGGTCGCCACGAACGCCCGTTGATCGTCACCCAGATCGAGCAGCCGGTAGCCGAAGACCCGGTCCGCCTTCAGGTGGCGGAAGGAGAACCGGCCCGACGCCAATTGCCGCGTGTGCGGTCGTCCAGGCGTCACGCTGGTGACCTCCGGCACGTACTCGGGGATAGCATGGGCGAAGGCCAGCGCGGAGGGTCCGCTGACGTAGGAGCCCGGCGCCAGACGGTTGGCGAGCAGGAACGGGTGCGGGATGCGGCGTTGCCAGGGCGGCGCCAAGGCATACAGTCCCCGCCGCATCTGATGCACTCTGCCGCTGCGGACCCAGCGCGACAGCTGCCTTCTGACGTTGCCGGGATCAACGGGGCCAGCCAGCAGAAGCCCGGTCTCGAAGACGGGTTCGTCGCCGACCGCGGCGACGAGCTCTTCGAATTTCATGGAAGCAACTTATCAATTCTGGCAACTTGAGGCCATGCATGGCTCTCCGGTCCGTTCTCCGGTCCGTCGCGAGCCGATTGTCGGCGACGCTTCCGGAGGCCTGAGCCGCCGCCTGGCCAGAGCTGGACTCCTTGAACAGGGGTTGCCGCTGCACTTGAGCGGGCGCCATGTTCGGCCCCCGAATCCCGCCTCGCCAGGAGAACCCTGCCGGGGGTGCGCGGACGTTCTCGTCCGCTGCCGGCCGAAGGCGCCCGGACTCGGGATGTTGCGTGTCTGCCGCGAAAGCAGCTAGCGCTAGCGCTAGCCCAGCACGAGTTCGGCTGCCTGCCGCAGTTCGGACCTGCTGGCGGCGCCGACGAGCAGCGTCGTGACGTCGCTGTCCTCGAAGGCCTGGAGGCGGTCCTTGATCCGTTCGGGGGGGCCGACGAGGGAGATCTCGTCGGCGAAGTCGTCGGGGACGGCGGCGACGGCCTCTTCGCGCTTGCCGGTCATGAAGAGTTCCTGGATGCGGAAGGACTCTTCCTCCCAGCCCATGCGGGCCATCAGTTCGCGGTGGAAGTTGCGCTTCTTGGCGCCCATTGCCGCCGACGTAGAGCGCCAGGGACTGCTTGATCGGCAGGAGGGCCTCGGCGACGTCGTCGACGACGCGCAGGCGGGCGCCGTAGGCGACTTCGAAGCCGTTGCCGCGGCCTGCGAGGGAGTCGGCGTAGACCTCGGGGCGGTAGGGCGAGTAGTACAGCGGCAGCCAGCCGCTGCAGAGTTCGGCGGCCAGGGCGACGTTCCTGGGCCCTTCGGCGCCGAGGAAGATCGGCAGGTCGGAGCGGAGCGGGTGGACGATCGAGCGGAGCGGCTTGCCCAGGCCCCAGGAACCCTCGCCGGTGTAGGGCAGCGGGTAGTGCTCGCTGTGCTGCGTCACCGGCTCCTCCCGGGCAAGGATCTTCTGGATGATCTCGACGTAGGCCCGGGTGCGGGACAGCGGCTTGGCGAAGGGTTGTCCGTACCAGCCCTCGACGACCTGGGGGCCGGACACGCCGAGGCCGAGGATGACGCGGCCCCCCGGACAGATGGTCCAGGGTCATCGCGTGCATCGCCGTGGCGGCCGGAGTCCGCGCGGAGATCTGCGCGATGCCGGTGCCGAGGCGGATCTTCGACGTGTGGGCGCCGATCCAGGCCAGGGGCGTGAACACGTCCGAGCCCCAGGCCTCCGCGGTGAAGACGCAGTCGTAGCCGAGCGCCTCCGCCTCGACGGCGGTTTCGAGGAAATCGGGACGCGGTCCGGCGCCCCAGTAGCCGAGTTGCAGGCCGAGCTTGAGTGTCATGGGCGCAACGCTACTGGAAACCGGAGACGCCAACCTCGCGGGCCAAGGCGGTCACGACCGAGGCCGGCTCGAATCGGGTCGGCATCGGAGGCTTCCGCTCGAATGCAGCGCTACTTCTGCCACGGGCTGCTTGGCACGGCCGCCAATCCTCGTGGGCAGGGGCGGCGCCGACGGTTTCCCGCGAACTCGACCCCTGCCGGACCGGCGGCTCCGAGTGGGCGGGTCAGAGCGAGAGCTACGAGGTCTCGCTCGGCGGTCCCGTCACGCGGGACAAGTTCTGGTTCTACGCCGGCGAGGTGACGGCCGAGGTTCGTGACCGCCTCCGGGCGGCGGAGCACCCTTGATGGCGCGATGTCGGGCGGAGATGCAGCTCAGCGCTTGATAGCTTGCGCCCGTGTCGGTGAAGGACCAGTTCGACGCTCTGCGGATCGAGGACCTGGCGGCTCGCACCGGGTTCAAGTGGAGCCGCTACGCGGCCAATGGCAGCGGCATCCTGCCGGCGTGGGTGGCGGACATGGACTTTCCCATCGCCGAGCCGATTCAGCGTGTCGTGCGGAGGCTGGTCGACCGGTCCGACCTCGGCTACTGCGAGCCGCCCGAAGTCGGCGATCTGCCGGAGATCTTCGGCCGGCGGATGGAAGAGCAGCTCGGCTGGACGGTGGCGCCGGAACGGATCCGGTTCCTGGTCAACGCGCTTCAGGGCCTCGACCTTTCCGTGATGCTGGGCAGCGAAAAGGGCGAGGGGATCGTGGTCCAGACGCCGATTTACCCGCCGTTTCTCGGGGCTGTGGCAGGCGCCGGCCGCCGGCTCGTCGAGTCGCCGCTCCGGCGCGGTCCGGACCGGTTCGAGATGGACCTCGACCAGTTGCGCTCCGTGATCGACCGGGACACGCGGGTGTTCATGCTCTGCAACCCGCACAACCCGAGCGGGCGCTCGTGGACCCGGAGCGAACTGGAGGCGGTGGCGGAACTGGCGATCGAACACGACCTGATCGTGCTCGCCGACGAGATCCACAACGAACTCGTGTTTCCGGGCCACCGGCACACGGTGTTCGAGACCCTGGGCCCGGAGGTCAGGGAGCGGACGGTCACGATCACGTCGGCGACGAAGTCGTTCAATCTCGCCGGGCTGGAACTCGCGTTGCTCGTGTTCGGCAGCGAGAAGTTGAAGAGGCGGTTCGACGAACTGCCGCACTTCGTTCTGGCGCACCCCGGCATCCTCGGCGTCGAGGCGGCCCGGGTCGCGTGGCGCGATGGCGGTCCCTGGCTCCGCGAGACCGTCGCCTACCTCGACGCGAACCGCGCGTATCTGACCGACTTCGTCAACCGTCGCCTGCCCGGGGTCGTGCATGGACCCCAGGAGGCGACCTATCTGTACTGGCTCGACTGCCGGGGGCTCGACCTGCCGATGCCGGCGTCCCGGTTCTTCCTCAAGCGGGCTCAGGTCGCGCTCAACGACGGGGCCGAGTTCGGTCCGCCGGATTCGGCGCTGGGTCTTGAGCACTGCGCGCGGCTCAACTTCGGAACCTCGCGCGCGATCCTCGGGGAGATTCTGGAGCGGATGGCGGACGCGGTGGAGAAGGTGTGAAGAGCTCCCTTTGCGGGGAAACTCGCCCGGCAACGGGCTGCAGCAGCCGAGCCGGTGCCGCGGCGGCTGATCGAACGGCCACGAACCGGGTGACGGAGTCGCGTTCTTCACCATCTTCGGCGGCCCGGCGAAGCGCGAGATGAACAGTTGTCGTTGGCGTGACCTGGGCGCCTGCTTGCTGACCGGCGTTCTGGCGGGCCCGCTGACCGCGCAGACTGAAGGCGGTTCCGGGGCTCAGCTGCCGGACGCCGAGTGCCTTCGGCTGATGCGGACGGCCCGGATCGCGGAGCTGGAGTCTCGACCCGCTGAACAGGCGGCGTGGCTCAAGCGGGCCCGTGAGGAGTGCAACGAACCGGTCACTCCCCTGCTCGCCCTGCTGGCGCTCGATCAGAGGGTGGGTCTTCCGGAATCCGAGGTCCGGGAGGTGCGCCGCGAACTGGTCGCCGCGGTCGATGATCCGGCAGGCCTGACGGCAGCCGCGCTGAGTCTGATCGCCCGCGCCGAGAACGCGGAGGATTCGGTGCTCCAGGCGGCGCTTGCGCTCGTCGAGCGCCGCCTGGCGGACGACGGGCTGGAAGATCGCAGCCGCTTCCTCAGGCTCTCGGTCGTCTTCAACGAGCGCCTCGGCAGGGCCGGGGAGGCGCTGTCGTTGCTGCGCGAACTGCGGACCCTGGAACCAGGCAACGAGGTCGTCAACCACTCGCTCCTGCGGGCGCTGGAGAACGCCGGAGAGTGGAGCGATGCGGCCGACCTGTTGGGCGAGATGACGGAGACCGGCGGACCCTATGTGCGTTTTCGCTTCGTCCGGGCGCTCGCCCGCGCCGGACGACTTGCGGAAGCGCAGCGTGAACTCGAGGTCCTCGGGCGGGATTGGCGTGACGAGAGCGGGCAGGTGCGGCTGGAGTTCGCCGCCGTCGCGCTCGCCGCCGCCTGGAACCTGCGCGACGCGGGGCGTGCCGAGGAGGCCGAGTCCCTGTTTCGGCGCGCCGCCGAGTTCGCGCCAACGGAGTCGTGGGCCGCCACCGAGGCGGACCGGGCGCTGGCCCATCTCTACGGCACGGCAGAGGAACGGGCGGCCCGGCGCGAGAACAGGGAGGAGCGGTTCGAGGAGGTGACGGATGGAGCGAGCCTGCTCAACGAAGGCGCAAGGTTGCTGAGCGCCGGCAACGCGGTCGAGGCCCTCGAGCTGTTCAGGCGGGCGAGCGTGGAACTCGGTCACATGGAAGCGGTCTGGTACAACCTGGGCTTCGCGGCCTACCGGACACAGCGTTGGGAAGAGGCTGCGGAGGCGCTCGACCGGGCGGCCGGGTTGAATCCCGAGCGGGTCGAGAACGCGTTCTTCAGCGGGCTGGCTCTGGTTCAACTGGAGCGCTGGGAGGAGGCCATCCCCAGGCTCCTTCGTACCCTGGAACTCGACCCGGCGCGCAGCCTCGCCCACTACAACCTGTGGGTCTGCTACCGGATCCTGGGCCGCGAGGCCGAGGCGGCGACCCACCGCGCGGCCTACGACGCCTCCCGGCGGTAGCCGCCGCGACGGCCGATCAGAATCGCCGGGGGTGACGGCGGCCTGCGACGCCTCCCGGCGGCAGTTGCCGCGGCGGCCGATCAGAATCGCCGGGGGTGACGGCGGCCTGCGACGCCTCTCGGCGGCAGTCGCCGCGGCGGCCGATCAGAATCGCCGGGGGTGACGGCGGCCTGCGACGCCTCTCGGCGGCAGTCGCCGCGGCGGCCGATCAGAATCTCCGGAGGCAACGGCGGCTTGCGACGCCTCCCGACGGCAGTCGCCGCGGCGGCCGATCAGAATCGCCGGACGTAATCTTCGAACTCGCCCTGCAGCGCTTCGGGCTGGCTGCCGTAGACGGCCTCGAGGGGCGTCGCGGCTCGGGTACTCCTCGGTCAGGTAGAGCAGCAACCGGGCGAAGGGCTCGCCGCTTTCCCAGCTGTCCCGGCCGTGCCAGAGGAAGTGGGTGAACAGCCACGAGAAACCGTAGAAGGTCTGGTGGCGGTCGCCGTAGAACGTATCGGCGTCGGTCTCGATCAGTTCGGCGATAGACGGCGCCTCGCCCTGCCTCAGGGCCTGGCGGGCCTCGCGGACGCTCCAGGCCGACTGGCTCTGAAGGCGTTGCGGGCCTTTGCGGCCGTGGGCGATCGCATAGCGTCCCCGGTTCAGTTCGCCGGGAACCAGCTGGCCGTCCTCGATCTTCGAGTTGCTGAAGTACTCGGCGAGCCCCTCCTCGGCCCATCTGGGCAGGCTCTTGCCGGGCGCCGTGAGGTGGCTGTCGCTGAAGGCATGGAAGGCCTCGTGCACCATCGTGCTGAGCAGCTGGTCGTAGTAGTGGACCTCCTGGTGGAAGGCCAGCAGCCCGGGCGACTGGTAGAAGCCGGCCCCGAACTCGCGACCGCCGATGCCCCGATTGAGCTGCTCCAGGGAGCTCTGCCGCCGGTACAGGTAGACCACCAGCTTCCAGTTCTGTGGCATCGGCTCGAGGTGCTGGTCGAAGATCGAATGGAACACCTGGAAGATGGACTCCATGTTGCCGGCGAGGATTTCCGCCGTGGAATCTTCTTCCGCGTCGCTGACCACGATGAAACGCTGCGTCTCCCGTCGGCGCCGGTGGGTCCGATCGATGTGCTCCTCCGCCTTCTCGATGATGCCGCTGAGTCTTTCGGCGCGTTCCTGCCGAGTCAGCGGTCGGAAGTTCATCGGCAGGGCGTCGGAGCCGGCAAGGACCCGCAGGTCGTTGTCGATCGCGAAAGCCGAAGCGCCGGGTCGGGATCCCTCCTCTTGGCTCACGAACTTCATCCGCCACGACATGGTGGATGGCGCCGGGTTGTCCTCGCCGTCGCGGGCGGGGCCGAAACGCCAGCGTTTCAGGGCCTCGGTTACCCGGGACCGCAGCAGCTCGTCGAACTGCGATGACGGTTCGATCGTCTGGATGTGGACGCGGCTGACAGCGCCCGTCTCGTCGATATCGACCTTCACTGCGACTTCGGGGTCGATGCCCGTTCCCGCCATCTCCGCGGGCGCGTGGGTCGGCGGGGTGCGAATCCCCACCGCCGGGGTGACGACCCGGTCGGCGCCGTTCTGCGCCAAGGCTGCGCCGCCGCCGACCGACAGCGCGACGAGGGCGGCGAGACGCGCCAGGGCGGCCGGCAAAGCCGCGCACGGACGGTCGAGGCAGCACGCGGGCATGCGCGCCGTCGACGCGGCGAGACGCGCCAGGGCGGCCGGCAGAGCCGCACATGGACGGTCGAGGCAGCACGCGGGCATGCGCGCCGTCGACGCGGCGAGACGCGCCAGGGCGGCCGGCAAAGCCGGGCGCCCCGGGCTGCGGCCTCCTCCGCCGAACACGCCGCTCAGTCGCCGGAGACCGGCCACTGAAGGATCCGGCGCCTGCCCGGCCACTCGGCGCCGCCCTCCACCACGGCCTGGGGGCCGCGCGCCGGTCCATCGGGCAGGAAGGACCGCAGCCAGGCGGTGGCGACGACATCCGCGATGCCGAGGATCTCGCCCCGGCTGCTGCGCGGGTGCGTTGCGGCGGTTTCCACCAGTTCGACGAGCCCCCGTTCGGCGGCGCCGGCGGGGAAGCCGAAGACCCCGCAAAGACGTCCCGCCGTCTCTTCCTCCAGGGCTGCGACGCGGGTTCCGAGGAGATCCCCGGCTTCCAGGGGTTCCATCGCCGGATGCGGTTCGACCAGGACCTGCTGGCGGCTGGTCACTTCCTCCAGCGTGACCCGGCCGTTCTCGGGGCGGATGCGGTAGAGCTGCAACGGGCTTCCGACCAGAGCCTGCAGCCAGCGTCGCTCCGTGACTTCCAGCAGCAGCCCGCCCGGTCCGAGCAGCTTGTCGGCGAAGCTGAACGAGCGGCAGTCGCCCTCGTCGGCGTCCGGCTCGAAGCGCCCCTGGGCGAGCAGGCAGCTCATCGCATTGGCGAAGAAGATGGCCTGATCGCGGCCGCTGCGCGCCTGGAGCTGCTCCTCGAGGTCGATTCGCTCCTGGTCGTCGAGGCCGATCAGGAACTGGTCCTCGATCGCCCACTCGACCTCTTCGCCGTACCGCTCCAGCAACCAGCCGCTCGCCCGCTCGACCGCGCGCCCGAGCGCGTCGAGACCTGCCGAAAGC
>CATOTG010000010.1 GCA_951813015.1 uncultured Thermoanaerobaculia bacterium
GGGTTGTTGTCGGCAGAACTCTTCTGCCCGGCCGACCAGGGCGGATTGCCGACCACGACCTGGATCGGCGCGTTCTGCTGGCGTTCGACGCGTTCGCTGTTCTCAGGCAGCCAGTCCCTCGGGAAGCCGCTGGTCTTGTCCGTGCGCAGGTTGAACGTGTCGATGAACACGATGCCGGCGAACGGCTCGTACTCTTACTCTCTCTCTCTCTCTCTCTCTCTCTCTCTCTCTCTCTCTCTCTCTCTCTCTCTCTCTCTCTCTCTCTCTCTCTTCAGATGCCGTGCCAGAACTGCGGTCCGCAGCCGCCTCGGTCGAGCGTCCGTGGAACGCCTCCTCGATGTGGATGGCGGCGATGTAGTAAGCCAGCAGCACGATCTCGTTCGCGTGCAGTTCCTCGCGGTACTTGCGCGCGAGATCCGTGTCCCGAATCAGGTCTGCCGATTGCAGCAGCCGCACCAGGAAGATCCCGGTACCGGTGAACGGATCGAGCACATGGACGCCTTCCTCGGTCAAACCGCGGCCGAACTCCTCGCGCAACACGTGGTCGGCGCTCTCGAGGATGAAGTCGACGACCTCGACCGGCGTGTAGACCATGCCGAGCTTCTCCGCCTGCTTCTTGAGCGCCGTGGCAAAGAACTTCTCGTAGAGCTCCATCAGCACCCGCTGCCGCGCCTCGCTGTTGTCCAGGCCCTGGGCGCGCAGCCGGACGCTGCGGTAGAAGGGTTCGAGATCGCGGGTCTCGTTCTCGAGACCGAACTCCTCGAAGTCCCGGGTCAGGCCGCCGAGGGCCTTCGCCACCGGGTTCCTGGCGGCGAAGTCGTAGTGCTCGAACAGGGCTTCGAACACGGGACGCGTCAACAGGTGCTGGGCCAGCATGTGGACCGCGTCGTCCCGGCTGATCTGCTCGTTGATCGACACCCTGAGTTCTTCGACGAACAGATCGAGCCACTTCCTGAGCGTGTCGTGCCCGCGCGCGTTCAGCAGGCCTTCGATGCGGAGCACCAGACGCTCGAAGATGTCGGCCACGTCCTTCGCCCAACTCTCCCAGTACTTCCTGTCGCCGCACTTCTCGACGATCTTCGCGAAGATCGCGCCCGGCGGCAGATCGACGGGCGGGAACGGCAGCAGGCGAGCCGTCGATCGATCCTCGCCGCCGCCCCTGCCGTCGGTGAAGATGATCCGATCGGTCGGTTCGCGGTTCAGGTCGATCCGGTTGATCTCGGCGTCGAACCGGTCGTCGTGCGAGCGCAGCGCCCGCAGAACCCCCCACACGGCGGCGAAGCGCCGGTTGTCGTCGAGCACCGCCGCCGGATCGGTTCCGGCGGGCACGGCCACCGGCAGCACGATGTAGCCGTAGGTCTTGCCGGGCGCCTTGCGCATGGCGCGGCCGACCGCCTGGACGATGTCCACATGGGAGTGCTTCGGGTTCATGAACAGCACTGCATCGAGCGCCGGCACGTCGATGCCCTCGGAGAGACAGCGGGCGTTCGAGAGGATCCGGCAGGCGCCCCCGGAGTCCCCCTTCAGCACTCGATCCGCGCCTTGCGGTCAAGGGCGTGGTGCCTACCGTCCACGTGCCGTGTCTCGCAGCGCAGGGCGCCCCCGCGTTCGTCCCCCCGGCAGAAGCGCCACGGCCCGTTCCACGATGCCGGCCCAGTGCCTGTCCAGCCGTTGCGAGGAGAGGATCGTGTTGGTGAAGGCGATCGCGCGCCGGAGCGGCGGGGACGGTTGCTCGCCACTCGGCCGGTTCTCCGGATTCTGGAGCGCCCGCCAGCAGCCGACGATCTTCGCCGCGTCGTCGAGGTTGATCTCGCCGGCCACAGCGTCCAGGTGCGCCTGAAGTGTCTGGTCGATTCCCTCCTCCGAGACCGCGAGGACGACGACCTTGTAGTCGGAGAGGAGATCCTGCTCGACCGCGCGCGAGAACGGCAGCCGGTGAAACTCCGGGCCGTAGGTCGCCTCGTCGTCCATCGAGAAGACCTCGACGGCGTGGTTGGCCGCCTTCTTCTTCGCGCCCTCCGTGTATAGCCGCGGCGTCGCGGTCATGTAGAGACGTCTCGCGGCCCGGATCCGCTCGCGGTCGTGAACCAGAACGAACGGGGAGGTGTCATCGCCGGGACCCTCCACGCCGCTCGTGCGATGGGCCTCGTCGCACAGGACGAGGTCGAACGCCGGCGCGCCGGCCGCCTGTGCCCGCTCGATCAGGCCGAGCGACTGATAGGTGCTGAAGACGACCGTCATGACGCCGGCGCTCCCCTGCCGCAACTGCGCTTCGATCGCATCGAGGTCGGTCGTCACCGGAATCTCCAGTTCGACCAGTGAGGCATCTTCGTCGGTACGTCCGGCCTTCGTATCCGAGCAGATGCCGATGTAACGGTGGAGCAGACGTCTCTGGTCCGCCCACTCGCGCATCGACTGCTGCAGCAGGGAAATGGAGGGGACGAGATACAACACCCGGCCGCCGAGGCCGGCAAGTTCCTCGGCGATGCGAAGAGCGGCGAAGGTCTTGCCCGTTCCGCACGCCATGATCAGCTGACCCCGGTCGTGGGTCGCGAAGCCGCGGACGACGTCCTCCAGAGCTTCCCGCTGATGGGGCCGCAGGTCGAACGTCTCGCGACAGACCCGGAGGGTCTCGGGCTCTTCCAGAATCAGGTCCGGCCAGTCGATCGGCCGCTCCGCGAGATCGGCAAACCGCAACCTGGTGCAGGCAGGCCTCAGACCCTCGATCGTCTTCCTCGCGTTCGCCCCCCATTCGTCTCCCGTATCGACGACGATCCGCGAGGTGAACGGTTCGCGGGCCGAGGCGGAGATGAAGGAATCGATGTGAGCCTTGGCGATTCGCGTGCCCGGCGCGTAGCACTTGCACTGGATCGCGCAGTAGCCGCCGTCGTGCTCCGCCGCCACCAAGTCGATGCCCACCTCCGCGGCGTCGAAATCGGGGCGGCTGCTCGCCCACTCGGACCACAGCCGGACATCGGCGAAGCGCTGTTCCGAGTACAGCGGATCCTCGAGGAAGTAGCGCTTCATCAGGCGCTCGAAGAGCCGGCCCTTGTGTAGCTCCGACTCGGCCGTAGACCTGATGTGGTCCAGCGCCGCCTGGAAGCCGTCAGTCATCCGCTCCCTCCCACGCTGCGGCCCTCCGCGGCACTCATCGCCGGGCCTTCCGTTGCCGGCATCGTCTGATTGGGAATCAGGCAACGCCGATGGGCGCCTCCCGGGCGGTCACTCATCCTGACTTGATCCTTGGCCGCCGAACGCTATCACCGCACCATCCACGCCTCTCAACAGGTATGAGCAGATCAGCGCGTCTACGTCCGCCCGGTCCCGGTTCTTCGACAGTTGCGGCTCCGTGGCGATCAATCCCTCGCGCCCTTGATGGACGACTTCGCCGATGCGGAGCCAGATCGAGGCCAAGACGCCGAGAACGAGGATGACGGAGATCAGGTAGACCTCCTCAGCCCCTCTTTGATGCCTGCCGGGCCACGGCGTTACGCCCTTCGTCAGGCGCCGCCGTCGCGCGATGGATGGGCGCCGTGTTGCGCCACCTGCTCACCGGCAGGCGTTCGCGGAAGCCCCGACCCGCGGCAGCACCTCCGTCTTGAAGCGCTCGATCGTGGACATCAGCCGTGCGTGGGGCAGGAGTCCGTTGTACGCCCAGAAGTAGAGCCAGGTCACCGGCAGGCGCTCGCGCAGCGTCTCGAGTTGACGCGTCACCGTATCGACGGCGCCGACCAGCGCCAGGCCTTCGCCCATCGGGTCGGCGAACTCCTCTCCCGTGTCCGGGTCCAGCATGCCGCGGCTGAAGCCGAACGGCTCGAACCACGCGGCGCCGCAGAAGGCGCCGCTCGCCTTCCACAGACGCTCGGCCTCGGTGTCCGACTCGGCGATCACGACGTCGCGCAGGACGCCGATCCCCTCGCCCAGCGGCCGTCCGGACTCCTCCGCGAACAGTTCGAACAGCGCCCGCTCCCGTTTCGGATGCAGCGGAGGCAGGATCGCGGTCACGCCTTCCCGCGCGCACCACCGGATGCTCGCCTCGGAAGACGCGAAGGGCTGGAAGATCGGCGGATGAGGCTGCTGTACCGGCTTCGGCACGACGCCGACCTGCCGCAGCACGCCGTCGTCTATGCCGGCGCCCCACTGCTCCGTCGCGTCGAGCGTCCACGGCGTCCCGCCCTCGGGACCGCCCACGGGGATCTTCCAGAAGCGGCCGTCGTAGTCGAGCATCGGCTCCGTCCATGCCTTCTTGATGATCCGGAAGCACTCCTCGAAGGCCGCCCGGTTCGTCGCGTCGATCTCGTCACGCTGGTGCGGCAGGGCCCCGGAGATCCCGTGCGTCTGCTGCGCCATCACGTCGACCCAGCGCCGCTGGTAGCCGCGCGCGAAGCCGGCGTTGGCCCGGCCTCCGGTCATCCGGTCGAGCATCGCGATGTCCTCGGCCACCCGGATCGGGTTCCTCGCCGGCAGCACGATGCCCAGCTGGCCGACCCGGATGTTCTTCGTCTGCATGCCGATGAACAGGTCGAGCAGCACCGGGTTGTTCGACAGTTCGAAACCCTCGATGTGGAAGTGGTGCTCGGTGAAGCTGATCGAGTCGTAGCCCAGGTCGTCGGCGAGCCGGGCCTGCTCGGAGACCTCGGCCAGCATCCGGTCGTAGAGGTCACCGCGCAGGCCGGCCATGCCCTTCTTGATCTCGGCCCGGGAGCCGATCGAGGGCAGGTAGAAGAGGGAGAGCTTCAAGAGCGCGGGAGACCTCAGCCGCCGCCGTCGTAGCCCGGGAGCTCCCGGATCCAGACGTTGCGGAAACGGGTCGGGTTGCGGTGATCCTGGAGACCGATCCAGCCCCGCGGCTCGTGCGGCCGGTCGTAGACGCCGACCCGGCGGTGGATCGTCCGGCCGATGTACTCCTTGCGGTGATGGATCACGACCCCGTTGTGAATCACCGTGACGTGGGCCTTCTTCGTCAGCTCCCCGTCCTTCCAGCGCGGCGCCTCGAAGATGATGTCGTACGTCTGCCAGGCGCCCGGCGCCCTGGAAGAGTTGACCATCGGGGGCGTCTGGCCGTACAGCGCTCCCGCTTGCCCGTCGGCGTAGGACCGGTTCTCGTACGAGTCGAGAATCTGGACTTCGTAGTCGCCGTAGATCATCACGCCGCTGTTGCCGCGGCCCTGGCTGTTGCTCTCCACCTTTGCGGGGGTCGCGAACTCCAGGTGGAGCTGGAAGTCGCCGAACTCGTCCCGGGTGCGGATCGACCCGGTCGAGGTGACCTCCATGTACCCGTTCTCGACCTTCCATTCGGGTTCGTCGCCGTTCGGCTTCTGCCACTTCGAGAGGTTCGTGCCGTCGAACAGCACGACCGCGTCGGCCGGCGCAGCGGCCATCTCGCTGAACGCGGCGCCGGAGGCGACGACGGGCGGCAACGGGCGGTTCGGGTCATGCACCTTCCAGGGCAGACCCGGCAGCTTCGGCGTGTCCTCGTAGCCGACCGGCTGTTGCTGCGCGGCCGCAGCGGCAGTCAGCAGCAGGCCCGCGGCCAGAACGGTGGACAGGGTGTGCCGGACTCGGTTCGTCATCTT
Source organism: uncultured Thermoanaerobaculia bacterium (assembly GCA_951813015.1). Lineage (GTDB taxonomy): Bacteria > Acidobacteriota > Thermoanaerobaculia > Multivoradales > Multivoraceae > Multivorans. The sequence continues at coordinate 5,577 of CATOTG010000010.1, forward strand.
GCGTTCCTCCTGAGTAGCTCGATCAGGCGGCCGTTCCGGAAATCCGGGGGCCGCTCCGTGCCGCCCGTGTAACACCGCTCCCGCGGCAGCCTGAGCCGTGGCGGCCGCAGCCCGCTCCGTGCCGCCAGCGTACGACCGCTTCCGCGGCAGACTGAGCCGCGGCGGCCGCAGCCCGCTTTGTGCCGCCCGCGTACCACCGCTCCCGCGGCAGACTGAGCCGCGGCGGCCGCAGCCCGCTTTGTGCCGCCCGCGTACCACCGCTCCCGCGGCAGACTGAGCCGCGGCGGCCGCAGCCCGCTTTGTGCCGCCCGCGTACCACCGCTCCCGCGGCAGACTGAGCCGCGGCGGCCGCAGCCCGCTCCGTGCCGCCCGCGTACGACCGCTCCCGCACCCGTTGTCGGGTGCGCAGATATGGAGACGCCGGATCAGGGTGCGCATCCATTCCACGCGCGACTTGCCAGCCTTCGCGGCCAGGGCCTCGATACGCGGTCGCCGCTGGCATCCTGTTCGCATTCACCGCACCCGCGACGCGAGCAGCGGCGCCGACAGCTCCAGCCATTTGACGACTTCGGCACGGGTGTTCCGTGGATCGATCAGATCATGGACCGAGAACCCCTCGGCCCGCGGGAACGGAGTCCGCCGCTTGGCGAACTCGGCCTCGAGTTCGGCCCTCTTCCTGTCGGGGTCGGGCGCAGCCGCGATCTCGCGCCGGAAGGCGACCGCCACCCCACCCTCGATCGGCAACGCCCCGCTCTCGGCCGACGGCCAGATGAGCACCCGGCCGGAAGGCCCGTAGTGCGCCGCCGCCGCGACACCGTAGGCCTTGCGGATCTGCACGGAGCACCATGGAACGGTCGACTGCACGGTCGCCGCGATCGCCTCCATGCCGTAGCGGATCGTGCCGGACGCCTCCGACTCCGAACCGATCATGAAGCCCGGTTCGTCGACCAGGCTCAGGATCGGCAGGTGGAAGGTCTCGCAGAACTCGATGAAGCGCCGGAACTTCTGCGCCCCGGCGGCATCCATCGCGCCGCCGATGTGCCGGCAGTCGTTGGCGACCACGCCGACCGCGTGGCCGTCGACGCGGGCGAGCCCGGTGATCTGCGACGGCCCGTAGCCCGCGGTCATCTCGAAGAAGCTGTCCCGGTCGACGACGAGCGAGATCAGCTCGCGCATGTCGTACAGGAACCGCCGGTCCCGCGGCACGATCTCGAGCAGGCGTTCCTCGCGCCGCTCCGCCGGATCGCCAACCGGGCGCCGCGGCGGCAACCTGTCCACGTTGGGCGGCAGGTAGCTCAGGAAGCGCCTGACCTGATCCATCGCGTCGTCTTCGTCCTCGGCCACGTTGTCCACCACGCCGCTCCGGCTGTGGACCTGCCAGCCGCCGAGTTCATCCTTCGTCTTCTTCTCGCCCAAGGCCCGCTCGACCAGCGCCGGCCCGCCGATCAGAATCTGCGCCGTGTGCCGCGTCATCACGGAAAAGTGGGACGCGACCAGCCGCGCCGCCGGAAAGCCCGCCACCGCGCCGACCCCGATCGAGGCCACCGGCACGGTCCGCAGAATCTCGGCGATCGACCAGAAGCGGGCGCGCGAGTAGACCGGCTCCCCCATCGGTCGGGGCGGCGTCTTCGGCGACCCTTTCTGGCGACCCGCGCTGCCGCGCACGCTGCCGCCGCCCCCTTCGAGGAACCGCAGCAGCGGCAGGCGGTACTTCAAGGCCAACTCCTCCGAGTAGACGCTCTTGCGCAGCCCGGCCGGAGACGGCGAGCCGCCTGCCTGGGTGAAGTCCTCTCCCGCCACGATCAGCCGCCGGCCCTCGACATCGGCAAAGCCGACAACGTAGTTCGCCGGAGTGAACGCGACGACGCGGCCTTCCTCGTCCACTTCGGCCGCCCCCGCCTGCCGGCCCTCCTCGATGAAGGACCCCGGATCGGCGACCCGCTCGATCCGTTCGCGGACAGTCAACCGCCCGCGCTCGTGCTGGCGGGTCACCGCCTCCTCGCCGCCCATAGCCAGCGCCTGGCGCCGTCGGCGCTCGATCTCGTCTACCTCGGGTTGCCAAGACATGAACGGGGATTCTAGATCCAGAAGGTCGGCACGGTCGCAGGACAGGAAGGACTGCAGGCCGATGCGATCGAGCCCTGCACCGACACGCGTACGATGGAGCGCCGTCAGCGGACAGGCTGGCAGCACCGCAGGCCGCCGAGGCACGACCATGGCCAGAGGCACGAAGGGCCGCCCGTCCCCGAAGGGACGGACAGCCCTTCTCCGGCTCGGTCGATCTCGGCAGCGCTATCGAACTGAGGACCTCCTGTTGTGGAGGACCTCCTGTTGTTTGGCCGTCAGGTTTGCACGGCTGTCTAGCTCGTCAACCCCCAGCCTTTTGTGGGACGCGATGCGGTAACCGGGAGTCAGAAGTTCGGCAGACACTCACAGCCCGGTGCACCTTCATGGATCGCGGCGTCCTGGCGCGAGCCATCGCGTCAGAAGTTCGGCAGACACTCACAGCCCGGTGCACCCCCTCCGCTATCCTGCGCGGCCTGAAGGAGGTTCCGGTGACGTCACGACGCAAGCTCTGTGGTTGGGGGTACGAAGGGCAGGGGCTGACGCCGGCGGAGGCCGACGCCTTCCGCGCCAGCACCGCAGAACGCTTCGGCACGCCGCTTGAACCGCGCGCGACGATGCCGGTGGTTGCCGACTTCGAGCTGCGCCCGCCTCGGTTGGGCTCACCCTCCTCGCTCGCGAGCCTGTTTCGCGACGACCCGTACGAGCGGCTTCTCCACGCGTACGGCAAGTCGTTTCCCGACGCGGTGCGGATGTTCCGACGCGAGGTGACCGATCCGCCCGACCTCGTGGCCTACCCGGAGACGACGGAGGACGTCGTCCGCATCCTGGACTGGGCCGGCGACGCCGGCGCCGCCGTCGTCCCCTTCGGCGGCGGCTCGAGCGTGGTGGGCGGCGTCGAGCCGGCGGTCGGCGGCAGCTACGCCGGCGCGGTGACCGTCGACCTGCAGAAGCTCGACCAGGTGCTCGAGGTGGATCGCGCCAGCCGTGCCGCGCGGATCCAGGCAGGCGCCCGAGGGCCTCGCCTCGAGGCTCAACTCCGGGAGCACGGACTGACGCTGCGCCACTTCCCGCAGAGCTTCGAGCACTCGACCCTGGGCGGCTGGATCGCCACCCGCTCGGGCGGCCACTTCGCCAGCCTCTACACCCACATCGACGACTTCGTCGAAGCGACGACGACGGTCACGCCCCAGGGCGTGATGGAGACCCGCCGATTGCCCGGCTCGGGCGCCGGACCGTCCCCCGACCGGATGGTCATCGGCTCCGAGGGCATCCTCGGGGTGATCACGGAAGCCTGGATGCGCCTGCAGGACCGTCCGGTCCACCGCGGCTCGGCGGCGGTTCACTTCCCCGACTACAGGAGCGCCGTCGAGGCGGTGCGCATGCTCTCGCAGAGCGGCCTGTACCCATCGAATTGCCGTCTGATCGACGCCCGGGAAACCGCGACCGCGGGCGCCGGCGACGGGTCGACATCGTTGCTGGTCCTCGGCTTCGAGTCCGCCGATCATCCGGTCGACGCGTGGATGAAGCGGGCGCTTGAACTGACCGCGGACTGCGGCGGCGATCACAGCGCATCGGCCGGCAGCTCCCACCGCGAGGGGGCCGCCGGCGCCTGGCGGGACGCCTTCATCAAGGGGCCGTACTTCCGGGAGGTCGGCGTGCCGCTGGGCGTGATCGGCGACACCTTCGAGACCGCGATCACCTGGGACCGCTTCACCGACTTCCACGCCAGGATCATGGCCCGGACCGTGGAAATCCTCGAGCAGGCGACCGGCAGGCCCGGCAGCGTCACCTGCCGCTTCACCCACGTCTACCCGGACGGACCAGCGCCCTACTTCACCTTCTCCGCTCTCGGCGACTGGGAACTCCTCGCGGATCAGTGGCGGGAGATCAAGCTGGCCGCGAACGAAGCCGTGGTCGAAGCCGGGGGCACGGTGACCCACCACCACGCCGTCGGCCGCGACCACCGACCGGCCGGCTACGACCGCCAGCGGCCCGAGGTCTTCGCCCGCGCCCTCGCCGGCGCCAAGGCGGCGGTCGACCCGGACGGCCTGATGAATCCCGGGGTCCTGATCGACCCGCAGGGACGCGACGTAGGCGTCACCGGCGCGATGGCGCCGGCCGTTGCTTAGGTAAAGCCCCGGAGGCTCAAGCCGCCTCGATGTCCGTGCGGGTGCCGCCGCCTTTCGCCCGCGTGCACGCCTGAGCGCGTCGTCAAGGGCGCTGATGACAGCGCCGGTCATCGTCGTGCCGCGTTCCTTTGCGAGTTCCCTCGCGAGCCGTTCTGCGTAGACGTTCTTGACGCTCAGCGCCGCGGGCTACCACCTGCTACCGGGACAGGAAGACTCTGTCCTTATCTCGCCTCTTGGCTTCCAGCCCCCAATCGCTCGACCAGCGCGGCTACGTGGGGGTCCCGGGCGCCCATGGCGTCGAGCGCTGCGTGAAGGTCCCGCAGGTAGTCGACGTTGGCGCCGCTCGGGCCTCTTGCTTCTGCGATCTGCGATGCGATCTCGGCGAGCGGGGCCGGGCCGGCGTAGTTCCGGTTGTCGGGCCAGCCCTGGTAGGTGAGGCCGGCGACGGTTCGGGGCGCCGCCTCGGCTGCATGGCCCGCCGCTTCCCCGGTGGATCCACTCAGCTCAAGTTCGATCTCCATGCGGACGTAGCCGCCCCGTTCGCGTATGTCCAGGTCGGCGAGGATGGCGTCGGCGTCCACGTCGTCAAGACGGTAGGCGATCCCCCGGCAGCAATCGTCCGGCGCCGGCGCCAGGGTGACGACCCGGCCCGGCCGCCAGGGCTCGCCGCGATGGTCCGTCGACCACTGCCAGAAACGCCGGGTCCAGCCGCGGACGAGGGCGGGCCGGCGCTCCACGAAGGGGATCGCCGGACGAAAGATCAGCGAGCCGTAGCCGAAGAGCCAGCATGGTTCGATCCGGTCCACGGCGGCAGATTGTACGGGCTGCGGCGCCAGCGACGGCATCTCCGCGCGGCCGCCGGCCGAGCCCGTGTCCTCACCCCCCGGCGCAAGCTGGCAAGCCTGGCTGAAACGCCGGCTGTCTTGCCGACCATGCTCACGCCGAACAAAGCGGCGTCCCCGGCCACGGTTCGCGGCGTCGTGATCGACGTCGGTTCCCGGCGCGGCTGGCGGCCTCCTGCCCGCGCTCGGCGCGAAGCGCTGGACACCGGAACGGCCCTTCGGGTGGCGGGGTGGCGGGGTGGCGGCTGAGGTCGTCTTCCGCCGGTGCGACCGCGTGATAGCTTGCGCCGCCCTTTTTCTTCGTCCTCAGGCCACGGATGCGCCACCTCTTCGTCATCGATCCGATCGAGCGTCTCGATCCTGAAAAGGACACAACGATCGCGTTCCTGCGCGAGGCGGACGGTCGTGGCCACGAGCTCGCCGTCTGCACGATCGACACCCTGGAACTGGGTCCCGCAGGACGGCCGCGGGCGGAGGCGATTCCGATGCGCACGGCGGCGCCGGCAGCCAATGGCGCCTGGTACGAGGTCGGCAGCGGGCGGACAGCCTTCCTCGACGAGTTCGATGTCGTCTGGATGCGCAAGGACCCGCCGTTCGACATGGCCTTCTTCTACGCAACCCATCTGCTGTCCATGGTGGCGAAGAGCACCCTGGTGGTAAACGACCCGCTGTCGCTTCGCGACGCGAACGAGAAGCTGTTCGCGCTCCGCTTCCCCGAGGTCTGCCCGCCTGCGCGGGTGAGCCGCCGCATTCCGGAACTGCTCGCCTTCCAGGAGGAGATGGGCGGCGAGATGATCGTCAAGCCGCTCGACGGCGCCGGTGGAGAGGGGATCTTCCACCTCAAGGCCGGCGACCGGAACACGAGCGCGATCCTCGAGGCTGCGACCGGCCATGAGAGCCGGTACATCATGGCGCAGCGCTACCTGCCCGAAATCCGGCAGGGCGACAAGCGGGTCATCCTGGTCGAGGGCGAGGCGCTCGGCGCTGTGCTGCGCGTCCCCGCCGAGGGCGAGGCGCGGGCGAACTTCCATGTCGGCGGCCAGGCAGCGGCCACGGAGGTCGACGACCGGGACCGCGAGATCGCCGCGGCGGTGGGCTCGGAGCTCGTGCGCCTCGGGATCGTTTTCGCCGGCATCGACGTGATCGGCGGCTGGCTGACCGAGGTCAACGTAACGAGTCCCACCGGCCTGCGCGAGATCGCCGACCTCGGCGGACCGCGCCTTGAAGTCGACGTGCTCGACGCCGTCGAGCGCCGCCGCCACGCCGGCTGAACCACGACCGGCGGTCCCGGACAAGAAGGCCGTGTCGCCCCCGCCACGGCGGCAGGCCTGGCAGGCCTCACCGGCGCCGGCCGTGCCGCTGGACCACCCGGGACGCGCTGCCGTGTCGCCCCCGCCACGGCGGCAGGCCTGGCAGGCCTCACCGGCGCCGGCCCTGCCGCTGGACCACCTGAAACGCGCTGCGGGCGGGTGTCGCGCCGCGCGGCGGCGTCGCGCCAACGATCTCACCGGCGCAGGTCCGGGCGCCAGGCTTCACCGGAGGGTGACGAACTCCTCGGCCGAGGTCGGGTGGATCGCCATCGCGGCGTCGAAGTCCTTCTTCGTTGCGCCCATCTTGACGGCCACGGCGAGCCCCTGGATGATCTCCGGCGCGTCGGCGCCAAGCATATGGGCGCCGAGGACGCGATCGGTGCGGCCGTCCACGATCAGCTTGATCAGGCTGCGTTCCTGGTTGTCGGTCAAGGTCAGCTTGAGCGGCCGGAAGCGGCTGCGGTAGACGTCGACGTCGTCGTACCGCTCTCTCGCCTCCTCCTCCGTCAGGCCGACCGCGGCCAGGGGCGGCTGGCTGAACACGGCGGTTGCCACGCCCTCGTGGTCGACGGGGGTCGGCTCGTCTGCGTACAGAGTGCGCGACAGGCACATTGCCTCGTGGATTGCGACCGGGGTCAGGTTCAGGCGGTCCGTCACGTCGCCGATCGCCCAGATGTTCGGCACGTTGCTGCGCGAGTATTTGTCAACGAGAATCTCCCCGTGCGGCCCCAAAGCCACGCCGCAATTCGCCAGTCCCAGGTCGGCGACCAGGGGCCGGCGACCGGTGGCATAGAGCACCTCGCCGCATTCGACCGCGTCGCCATCGTCGAGGTGGAGTCGCAGACGATCGCCGTCGCCAGCCGTCTGCCGGGGACGGGTGATCTGCCGGAAGTCGCTCCGGCGCCCGATCTCGGCCTCTTGCAACTGTCGGACACCCTCCAACTGTCGTCTCACCGATTCTGCAATTTCGTCCAGAACAGGCTGAGGTTGCAGCTCACGCACGTTGATCTCTTCGATCGACTCGACCCGGCAATCGAAGCGGAGATCGATGCCTCGCGACCGCATCTCCTCGGCCAGGTGAGTTCGGATCTCCTGATCGAAGCCGCGCAGGAACAGCGGCCCGCGGTAGATCAGGGTCACCTCGCAACCGAGGCCGGCGAAGATGCCCGCGAACTCGACGCCGATGTACCCGCCGCCGACGACCGCGAATCGCTTCGGCAGCCGCTCCAGGAAGAACGCCTCGTTCGAGCTGATCGCATGTTCGATCCCGGGAATGGCAGGCAACTCGGGCCAACTCCCGACCGCGACCAGGACCTGGTCCGCCGTCACGCTGTGGCGACCGTTCCCGCCGGATTCGATCTCCACCGTATGCGGATCAAGCAGCCGGGCGCGTCCCTCGAACAGCTCGACGCCGGCGCCGTCCAGCAAGCCCCGGTAGATCCCGTTGAGCCGCGCGATTTCCCGGTTCTTGTTCGCGATGAGTTGCCCCCAGTCGAACGTGGGCCGGGACGCCGTCCAGCCGAATCCAGAGGCCTCCCGGTAGTGGTCGGCGAACCCCGAAGCGCAAACCAGGAGCTTCTTGGGCACGCAGCCGACGTTGACGCAGGTGCCGCCCAGGTAACGCTCCTCGGCCACCGCCACCCGGGCGCCGTGGCCGGCCGCCATGCGGCTGGCCCGCACGCCGCCGGAACCCGCGCCGATCACGAAGAGGTCGTAGTCATGGTCCGTCATGGGCGCAACGCTAAACCAATCGGGCGCGAAACCGCCAAGCGCCCTTAGACTCCGATCGATGAACACCGCAGTGAACCCGTCAGGGAGCGACCGCATCGCTTCCTGGGCGCCACGCGCGGTAGCCGGCGGCGCGCTGATGGGCCTGGCGAACCTCGTGCCCGGGATCAGCGGCGGCACGATGCTGCTCGCGGTCGGCATCTACCCCCGCTTCATCGAGGCGGTGGCGGAGACGACGAGACTGCGGCTGCGGCTCCGACCGCTCCTGCTGCTCACGGTGGTGGCCGCGTCCGGCGGGCTGGCCATCCTGCTGCTCGCGGGCGTCCTTCGGGACCTCGTGGTGCACCAACGCTGGATCATGTACAGCGCGTTCATCGGGCTGACACTGGGCGGAGCGCCCCTGGTGCGGCGGCTCGCACAGCCTTCGGGCCGCGCCTTCTGGCTTGGCGCGGCAGGCGGTTTCGTCGCGATGGCGGCGCTCGCCCTGCTGCAGAGCGGGCCGGCCGCGGGCGGGACCGCCGGCAGCGGACCATTCCTGCTCGCCGTTGCCGGCGCAGCCGGCGCCGCAGCCATGATCCTGCCCGGCCTGAGCGGCGGCTACCTGCTGCTCGTCCTCGGTCAGTACGTGCCGATCCTCGGAGCGGTCGACCGGCTGCTCGATGGGCTGCGCACGCTGGACGGCGGAGCGCTGGTCGAAGCGGGGACCGTGCTGTTGCCGGTTCTGGTCGGCATCGCAGTCGGCGCCACGGTGATCAGCAACGCTGTGCGTTCTGCCCTGAAGCGCTACCGGGAGACCACCCTGGGTGTACTCCTGGGGCTTCTGCTCGGCGCCGTGGTTGGTTTGTGGCCCTTCCAGGCGCCGGTCGCCCCCGCAACCGGCGACCTTTCCCCCGGTGAGGTCGTGGCCGCCGAAGCGCTCGTCGCATCCGAAGCGGAGGACTACCGTTTCGCACGATTCCGCCCAACCGCGTCGCAGGTCGCCTCGGCCTTCGGCATCTCCGTCGCCGGCTTCCTCGTGACCTGGGCCGTCAGCCGCCTCGGTGCGGCTGACGCAGCAGCGCGGGCCAGGCCCCGCCCCTGAAGCCGCTCCAGCAGAGAACACATCAAGCGTTGCCGACCACTTCGACCGGCGCGGGCCAGGCCCCCGCCACTGAAGCCGCTCCAGCACGCTGCGGGCCTCGGCCCGGTCGGCGGGCTCGCCGAGGATGTCGCCTTCGATCGGGCTTCGTCGGCATTGGCCCTCTCCCCCGCAGGCCCCTGCCGGAAGCGGCGCCGCCTGGCTCGGCGGACTCGCCGTCGTCGAACTGACGGGCTGCGCTACAGTCCCGGCGCCGCGTCCCGTTCGACTCCCGGAGCCCGCAGACGATGAAGAACCGTTCCGCCGTGCTGCCCGCAACCGCCTTCCTCGCACTTGCCGGCACCCTGTTGCCGGCGCCGGAGAACGCCTTCGCCGCGGACCGACGCACCCTGATTCACGCCGGCGCCCTGGTCGACGTCGAGGCCGGCGAAGTCCTCGGCCGGCACACGATCGTGGTCGAGGGCGCGTCGATCACGGCCGTCGAAGAGGGGCTGGCCGATCCGGAGGACGGCGACACGCTGATCGACCTCTCAAGCCACACCGTCCTGCCCGGCCTGATGGACATGCACGTCCACCTGACCTCGGAGCAGGCTGGCGCAGCGTCTTACCTCGTCTTACCTCGAACGCTTCCAGCAGACTCCGGCGGACGCGACGGTCAAGGGGCTGATCTACGCGAAGCGCACGCTGCTGGCCGGCTTCACCACCGTCCGCGACGTGGGCGGCGAGACGACGGCGATCCTCGCGGTACGCAACGCGATCAACCGCGGCGAGATGCCCGGCCCCCGGATCTTCGCGGCCACCGCCTCGCTCGCGACGACCGGCGGCCACGGCGACAGGACGAACGGGATGAGACCGGACCTCCAGGGCGACCCCGGCCCGAAGCAGGGTATCGTCAACGGCATCGAGGACGCCCGCAAGGCGGTTCGGCAGCGCTACAAGGAAGGCGCCGACCTGATCAAGATCACCGCCACCGGAGGCGTCCTGAGCCTGGCGAAGAGCGGCCAAAACCCCCAGTTCACCGAGGAGGAAATCCGCACAATCGTCGATACCGCGAAGGACTACGGCTTCATGGTCGCCGCCCACGCCCACGGCGCCGAGGGCATGAAGCGGGCAATCCGGGCAGGGGTGAGGACGATCGAGCACGGCACCTACATGGACGAGGAGGCGTTCGAGCTGATGAAGGAGCACAGCACGTACTTCGTGCCTACGATCTCGGCGGGCAACTTTGTCGCCGAGAAGGCCGCGGTACCGGGCTACTTTCCGGAGATCATCCGGCCCAAGGCGGCAGCGATCGGACCGGTCATCCAGGACACGTTCGCCAAGGCCTACCGCGCCGGCGTGCCGATTGCCTTCGGCACGGACTGCGGCGTCTGCCCCCACGGCAGCAACGCCCAGGAGTTCCTCTACATGGTCGAGGGCGGCATGGCGCCGATGGCCGCGATCCAGTCCGCGACGACGGTCACCGCGAAGCTCCTCGGCATCCGGGAGGAAACCGGCTCGATCACGGCAGGCAAGGCGGCCGACCTGATCGCGGTCGAGGGCGATCCGATCGCCGACGTGACCCGGCTCCAGGACGTCCGCTTCGTCATGAAGGGCGGGACCGTGCACAAGAGCCCCGCTGACTGAGGTCGCGCCGGCTGGCGCGGACGATCAGCCTCTCCTGCCGCCCAGCGTGCGCTCCGTGTAGCGGACCCGGGCCGCCTCGGACTCCGCGTCGCCACGGACCCACTGCAGCGTGTCGCCGTCGGCGAAGTCGGTGGCGCCGGCAATCGAACGCGCGACCGCGTTCACATGGTCCTTCGTGATCGCCGCGGGCACGGTGGGCATCGCGGCCAGACTGCGGGCGAGTTCCAGGGCCTCTTCCTCGAGCCGCTCCGGCGCAACGATCCGGTTGACCATCGCAGCGACCTCCGACGGGCCGAAACGGCGACAGGTAATGATCAGCTCCTTGGTCAGGGCGGGGCCGATCTCGCGCACCATGCGCGGCACGCCGCCCCAGGCCAGCGGCAGACCGAGCTCGACCTCCGGGATGAAGAACACGGCGTCCTCGGCGACGACTCGCAGGTCGCAAGCCGCCATGAGCAGAAAGCCGCCGCCGACCGCGTACCCCTGGACCTGGGCCACGGTAAGCGCGCGCATCTGCTCCAGCGCGTCCATCGCGCGCCGGCCGAGCTGCCCCGCCTCGCGACGCTGTCGCCAGTTGAGGTCCGAACCGCCGCCCATCGCCTTCAGGTCGGCGCCGGCACAGAACGCGCGACCCTCGCCGCGCAGCACGACCGCGTCGACCTCGCTTCGGCCGTCGAACCAGGCGGCTGCCTGGGCCAGTTCGCGCAGCATCGTCCCGTCGACGGCGTTCAAGCGTTCAGGGCGCGCCAGAGTGAGGAAGCCCAGGTTGCCGTCGCTTTCGACCCGGATCGTCTCGAAACCGCTGCCATCTCCCATTTTCCGATCTCCTCTCGGTCTTCGTCTACTGCGGCACGCCGGTGCTCTATCATGCCGTCCGCCGGCGCCGCCATATCGGGCCGCGCAGATTCTCCTTGACCCCCGCGTGACGCTTCAACTCCAGGTTCTCGGCTGCGGCGACGCCTTCAGCAGCGGCGGCCGGCTGCACACCTGCTTCCTGCTCCGCGGCGAGACCGCAGATGCGGCCCTGCCGCCGACCCTGCTCGACTGCGGCGCGACCTCGCTGGCGGCGATGAAGGGCCGCGGCATCGAGCCGGCGACGGTTCGCACGATCCTCATCACCCACCTGCACGGCGACCACTTCGGCGGACTGCCCTTCCTCCTGTCGGACGCCCACTACCGCGCCCGGCGCACCGAGCCGCTCACGCTGGCCGGTCCGCCCGGTCTCGCCAAGCGGCTCGCACAGGCGCGGGAGGCGCTCTACCCGTTCTCCACCCGTCGCCAGCTCGCCTTCGAACTCGAGCTCGTCGAGCTCCACGAACGACGGCCGACCAACGTCGGCGGCCTTCGCGTGACCCCGTTCGAGGTCGTCCACCCGTCCGGAGCGCCGAGCTATGCGCTGCGAATCGAGTACGGAGGCAGCGTGCTGGTCTTCTCCGGCGACACCGAGTGGACGCCGGCCCTGGTCGATGCGGCCGCCGGCGCCGACCTGTTCATCTGCGAATGCAACTCGTACGACCGGCCGATCCCGAACCACCTGAACTACCGCGAGTTGCTCGCCCGGCGACCTCTCTTCGACTGCCGGCGAATGCTGCTCACGCACCTGGGCGAGGACATGGTGGACCGCTCCGGCCTCGAGATCGAAACGCTGGTCGAGGGCCGAACCTACGATGTTTGACCGCCCCGTCGCGGAGATGGTGGGCGAGATCAGTCACCGGGCCAGCTGGTCAAGGGCCGAACCTACGCCGTTTGACCGCCAGCAGCCAGCAGCCCGTGGCAAGCGGCACGCGCGAAGTCGCGGCGGGGCCGGGCCGGGGCCAGACACGGAACCAGCAACGAGGTTGGCGGCTCCAGGTAGCTGAGCCGGGGCTCAGGTTTCGCTGTTACAATCCGCGTCCGAACAGACCCGGGAGCAGCAATGAACTTCGACTTTTCGGACGCCCAGAAGGCGCTAAAGCAGCAAACCCGCGGCTTCCTCCGCGCCGCCTGCGACACGACCGTGCCCCGGCGCGTGCTGGAGAACGCGGACGAACCCTACGCTGGCGAGCTTTGGCAGCAGATCTGCGCCAACGAGTCCCTTGGAATCGCGATTCCGGAAGAGTACGGCGGGATCGGCTTCGGCTACCTCGAACTCTGCGTCGTCGCGGAGGAACTGGGCCGGGCCATCGCGCCGGTGCCCTTCTCCTCCTCCGTCTACCTGGCGACCGAGGCAGTGCTCCTGGGAGGTTCGGAGGACCAGAAGCAGGCCCTGCTGCCGAAGCTCGCTGCCGGCGAGGCGATCGGCACGTTCGCCCTTTCCGAAGGTCCGGGTCAGGCCACGGAGGCGAACCTGCAGACCACGCTGAAGAACGGACGCCTGAGCGGAACGAAGGTGCCCGTGCCCGACGGCGACGTGGCCGACTTCTGCGTCGTCGTCGCCAGGGACGGCAACGGCGCCTCGCTGGCCGTCGTCGATCTTGGCGCCGACGGCGTGTCGCGGGAGCAGGTCGATACCCTCGATCCCTCACGCTCGAACGCCCGGATCACCTTCGACGGCGCCGAGGCGGAGCTTCTGGGCGAGTCCGGCCAGGGCTGGCAGCTCAAGAACCGCGTCTTCGACCGTGCCGCGGTGCTCTTCGCCATGGAACAGCTCGGCGGCGCGGACGCCTGCCTCGAGATGGCGATCGGCTATGCCAAGGGCCGCTACGCCTTCGGCCGGCCCATCGGCTCGTTCCAGGCGATCAAGCACAAGCTCGCCGACATGTACATCAAGAACGAACTCGCCCGGGCCAACTGCTACTACGGCGCCTGGGCCCTTTCGACCGACGCGCCCGAGCTGCCGGTGGCGGCGGCCGCGGCGCGCGTGGCGGCGATCCAGGCCTTCCACTTCGCGTCGAAGGAGAACATCCAGACGCATGGCGGCATCGGCTTCACCTGGGAGTCCGACTGCCATCTCTACTACCGCCGCGCCAAGCTGCTCGCGCTCAGCATCGGCAGTGAACGGGTATGGAAGGACCGACTCGTCTCAGGTCTGCAGGAGGAGGCTGCCTGATGGATTTCAACGACACCCCCGAACAGGCCGCCTTCCGCGGCGAGGTCCGCGCCTGGCTTGCCGACAACGCGGAACCGCGCAAGGACCGGCCCAGCGTCAGCCGCAGGCTGGACGCCGAGGAAGGGCTCATCCTGGCCAAGAAGTGGCAGAACGTGAAGGCCGAGGCCGGCTACGCCTGCCGGCACTGGCCGGTCGAGCACGGCGGCCAGGGCCGGCCGATGATCGAGACGATCATCTACGACCAGGAGGAGGCCAGCTTCGACGTCCCGACGGGCTTCTTCGGCATCGGACTCGGCATGTGCGGCCCGATCATGGCGAAGTACGCCACCGAGGAGCAGCAGGCGCGCTACATCCCGCCGATGATCCGCGGCCAGGAGGTCTGGTGCCAGTTGTTCTCCGAGCCGGCCGCCGGCTCCGACGTCGCCGGTCTGCGGACTCGCTGTCACCGCGACGGCGACGACTGGGTGGTCAACGGCCAGAAGGTGTGGACCTCGGGCGCCCACTACTCGGACTACGGCATCCTGGTCGCCCGCCACGACTCGTCCCTGCCCAAGCACAAGGGCCTGACCTTCTTCTTCATCGACATGAAGTCACCGGGAATCGACATCAAGCCGATCAAGCAGATCAACGGCGGTTCGAACTTCAACGAGGTCTTCTTCACCAACGTCCGCGTGCCCGACAGTCAGCGCCTGGGCGCGATCGGGGAAGGTTGGCAGGTGGCGATCGCCACCCTGATGAACGAGCGCCTTGCGGTCGGCGACGCGCCCCCGCCCGATTTCCGCGAAGTGATGAAGCTGGCCGCGAGCTGCCTGCTCGACGGCAAGCCCGCACTCGAGGACTCTGCCGTGCGCGAGAAGATCGCCGACTGGTACGTCGAATCGATGGGCATGAAGCACACGAAGGCGCGCACGCTGACCGCACTCTCGCAGGGCAGGATCCCCGGCCCCGAGAACTCGATCGGGAAGGTCATCTCCGCGTCCAAACTGCAGAACGTGTCCTCCTTCGGCGCCGACCTGATGGACATGGGCGGCGTGGTCACCGACCCCTCCCTGATGCCGGCCGCCGCCCTGTTCCAGCAGTCCTACCTCTACTCGCCCGGCCTGCGCATCGCCGGCGGCACCGACGAGATCCTGCGCAACATCATCGCCGAACGCGTCCTCGGCCTCCCGGGCGAGATCCGCGTCGACCGCGACGTTCCCTACAGCGACATCCCGACGGGGAGCTGATCGAGCGGCGCAGCCGCAGCAGTCGCCAGTGCTAACTGTCGTTGGCGAGCTTGCGGAAGTACTCGTCGACGAGTGCGCGGTAGCCGGGAGGAACCTGATCGGAGTTGCCGAGGTAGACGCGCTCCGTGTCGGCGCCGCGCAGTTCGCGCCAGAGGCGGTACTCGAACTGCCGGAGTCCTTCGACGATGTCTCGGCGCAGGGACTCGAGGGCCAGCGGATCCTTGTTGAGCCCGAGCAGATCGAGATCGCCCATCTGGCGCAGGAGTCGGTCCACGTCGGAGGTGTCCATCCCCTCCCGCCGGAGTTCCCGTCGCAGCGCGTCCAGGTCCTGGCGCCGCTGGCTCAATTCGCGTTCGGCCTGCCGCAGATCCTCCGTGGTGAAGGCGCCGGGCTGGTAGAAGCCGCCGGAACTCGATCCATACTGGCTGGGACGGCCCCAATCCCTGCCGCCGCCCTCCTGGTTGCGGGCGCCGCCCTCCTGTGAGGAATCACCCGGCTGGCCGCCCTGCTGCCCGCCGCCGGACTGCTCACCGCCTTGCTGCCCGCCGCCCGGCTGTTCGCCGCCCTGCTGCTGACCGTTCTGCTGCTGGCCGTCCTCCTGTTCGCCCTGCCTCCCGGGACGCTGGCCGAGCCGCCCGCCGGCATCGGCACGGTCTCGCAGACGGGCCTCGAATGACGACATGCTCTCCACCAGATCACGAGCCTGCTCGAGCATCCGCTCCTGATCGTTGCCTCCGCCTTCCCCGACGCTCGCCTGCGCCTCGGCGATCCGCTCCGTCACCTCGTCTATGTCCTGGCGGATCTGACCCTCGAACAGGCGCGCGAACTCGGCGTCCCGGCCGGCCAGCACGCCCTTCGAGTAGCGAATCTTCTCCTTCAACTGCTCGTCCCGAATCAGTTCGGCCGACGCCTGCAGCTTGCGCGCCGCCTCGGGTTGCTCTTCGCGCGCGCTCCTGGTCATCCGGTTGAGCTGAGCCTCCAGACCGCCGACTTCGTCGGTCAGCCGGTCTTTCCGCTCCATGATCCGCTCGATCAACTCCGCGCGCTCCTGCGCGGTCAGGTCGCTTTGTCGCCGGCCGTCTTCGCCCTCCTGTCCCGCCAGCTCTTCGACCTGCTCCTCGATCCGGCTCTGCATCTGCGATACTCGCTCCGCTCGCTGCTGGAGCTCCTCCATGTCCCGGCCGAGCTGCTGGCGCTGGTTGCGGTCCAGCAGCCGCCGCGCGTCGCGCAGCTTGTCCAGCGCCGCGATGCCCTGCGCCCCGGCGCTGGACTGCGAGCCGGAGGAACCCGCCTGCGACCGCTTCATCTGCTCGACCGCCTCCCGCAAGGCCTGGGTCGTCTGCTGAAGTTCGGAGCGCTGCTGCTCGCGCGCCAGCCGTTCCAGCCGCCGCGCCAGTTCCTCGGTCTCTTCGATCAGTTGTTGCTGACTGCCGCCGCCGCCACCGCCCTGTTGCTGGCGGCCGCGCAGCCGGTTCTGGCGTTCGTTCTCCCGCTGCTGGCGGCGGCCCAGCTCGCGCAACTTCTGCATCAGTTCGTCGATCTCGGCCTGGGTCTGTTCCGCTTCACCCCGCTGCACCGTCTCGTACTGATTGCGCAGCTTGTCGAGCTCCAGTTCGAACAGGTCGGCAAGATCCTCCGAGAGCTGCTGGTTGCCTCCCCCACCACCGCCGCCGCCGCCCTGCTGGAATGAAACCGTCAACTCGCGGAACGCGGATTCCGCTCGCTGCAGCGACGCCAGGGCCTGCTTCTCCACCGTCATCGCCTCGTCGGGCCGCTCCGCCTCGAGCTCCCTCTGCGCGACCGCCATCTCGGTGGCGGCCTGCTGAAGGAACTCGATGATCTTCGAGAACTCTTCGTCGCCGAGCAACTGCTGGCCGCGATTGCCCATCCGCGTGATCAGGGAGCCGACCTGGTCCCGCAGCCGCCCTTGCATCAGGGCGACCGTCGTCAGGTTCTCGGACATCTCCCTGTCCGAGTACTCCTCCGCGTCTCTGACCAGGCGGAAGGTGGCCGAGATGATCATCTTCTGCTGTACCGACAGCGTGTTGTCGAAGCCGCCGTCACCGCCCATGCCGCCACCGCCGCCCTGTTCGGCGCGCCGGTAGTTCCGGTCGAAGGGTCTGATCTCCAGGAAGTAGATGTCGCTGATCACCGGCTTCGAGCGCCCGCGGTCCCAGGCCTCGGCGTAATAGGAGATCGAATCTCCGATGCCCAGTTCCATCTCCTCGAGGAAGAGAGTGTGTGCGGCGCTGACCTTCTTCATCGACGACCGGCTGTCCAGCAGGTCAAGCGCCGTCTCCTCGCCGCCATTGATCGCGTAGCGGATACCCAGTCGACTCACGCCGTAGTCGTCCTCGGCTTCCACTTCGACGAAGACCTCGTCGACCAGGGTGACCTGGATGTCGCGGCCGGGATTCGTGAAGCGAACGATCGGAGGCTGATTCTCAAGCGCGGTGATCATGTACTCCGCCGAGGCCCGGTGCCAGCGGCCCTCGTCGTCCATCAACTCGATGCGGTAGTACGTGTTGCCGCTGATCCTGTAGGCCGCCGTCAGCCTCCCGTCTCCCGAACCGAGGTCGATCGGTTCTTCGCCTTCGATCAGAAGCCGTCCTTCCGGCACCTCGAAGATCGGCAGAATGCTGAAGAGAACGCGCGTACCCTCGAGTACGGCAATGTCTCCTCCGTCCTCGACCGTCCGGTCGGACAGACCGCTGAAGTCGGGAAACTGGTACTGCAGGTCGATCTGCTCGACGTAAGGCAGATCCTTGACCCGGATGCGGTAGATCGGGGAACGCACCCCCGAGGCGTCGACGTAGTAGTCCGTGTCCGCGCGCAGGTTCAGGGCGATGAAATCGTGGGTAGCCCGGACATCGCCGATCATCAGGTCGGCGTCCACTTCGACCTCGGCGTTCACTCGATTCATCGGCCACTGCCGCCATTCGCCCTGCGGGTCGCCGCTCGCGTCCAGCGGCCGAAGCGCGACCTCGACGCGGTCCGGATCGAAACCGAGGACGGCCGCGCTGATCAACTGGTCCGATCCGCGAGCCACCGTCAGGTTGCCGGGTCCCACCCTCAACTGGTAGGGGTTGTCCGCCGCGGCCGCCTTCCAGGGCGTGAACAGCAGCATCGCGCCGTGCTGCAGGAAGGCCGGACTGAGCAGGACCGCGGCCATGCCGGCGCCCGCCACCCCCGCCAGGGCGACGGAGAATCGGCGCAGCGACCCGCGCTCGATCCGGGAGGCGAAGCCGCTGTTCTCGCAGCGTTCGATCGCTTCTTCGAGAACCCGCCGCTGGAGCTCGGGCGACACCCGCTCGGCATCGCGCAGCGAACCCTGTTGCACCGGTCCAAGTTCGACCGCGCTCAGCACCGAAGCCTTGAGAGTCGGCTCGTGCTCTTCGACGTACAGCGCCACCTGCTGCCTGGACACCCGCTGAGCCAAGGGCACGACCAGCAGCCGAACGGCAAGCGCGATCAGGGCCACGTAGGTCAGCCAGCGGAAGATCCGGACCGCTCCCTCGCTGTAGAGGAAGTAGTCCATGCCCCATACCGACAGGGCGAATGCGGCGAATCCGGCCCCTGCCAGCATGACGAGTCCGCGCAGTGCAACCTTCGCGCGCCACCGCGCCCGCACGCGCCGGATGACGCTCATCAGCTCGCCGTATGTCGGGTCGTAGATGGGATCGAAACTGGCTGCCATCACGTCTCCTCGCCGGTTGGCCTCCATGCTGTCACGACTGGCTCTGCAGCGGCACGCCGCCTGCGGTTGCCGAACAGGCCCTCGGCCACCAGGACCGCCGCCGCCGCCGCAATCAGGTACCACCACAGGCGCTGCCGCTGCTCCCGCTCCTCCGCCGTCACCGGCGTCGCGAGGGACGCCGCGGCGTCCTCGGCCTGATCCGGTCGAATGCGGGACGCGAACTCGTCCAGGTCAAGCCCGCCCAGGTCCGACTCCGACACCGGCACGTTGGCCGCGAGCGTCAGACGCTCGGAAGTCACGTCGGCCCGCACCTCCCGGAAGTCGTAGAAGCCGGGCTCTTCCACATCGAGCAGCAGATCGGCACCGCCCGTTCCGAGGCGGCGTTCCCTGCCGGACGGAGCGACAAGGATGTACCCGTCGCCTTCGCTTCCGACCGTACCGGGCAACTCGACCGAGGCGACCTCGCCCACGCGGTACCACGAACGGGGCAACGCGTAGCCCGCCAGGTACTGCATTGAACGATGGACGAAGGGAAGAAACACGGCTTGCAGCGGCAAGGTGTTCCAGAAGGTGTCGAACGACGTGGGCAGCACCAGCACGCGCCCGGCCCGGCCCGAGGCGGGATCGGCGACCCCGTCCTCCGCCCGAGCGGGCATCAGGTCGAGCAGAGCCGGCGCCCCGTCGTCAAACAGGGCGATCGGCATCGCGCCCTCGGGAGTCTCCAGCCGGTGGTAGCGGAAGAACGAAGCCGAGGAAAAGTCCCCGCTCCTCGCCGCCGCGAAGACATCGAAGACCGGATGGCCGGTGTCGAACCAGGCCAGCGCCCCGGGCGTGCCGGCCAGCCGGTCCACCTGCTGCGTACTTTCGACTCCGAACTCCCCGAGCAGGGCGGAGGTCGAGTTCAACCCGCGTTCGACTCCGATCAGCAGGCCCCCGCCCTCGCGGACGAAACGGAGGACCGCCGCGTCCGCCGCGGCGGGAAGCTGCTGCGCCGAGTCGTTGATCACGACGACGGACTTGCCTTCCAGCATCGCCGGCTGAAACCCGGAGGCCTGGACCCGGTCCACCCGCAGGAAGGGGCGGCGCCCGAGCGACAGGGCTTCCTCGAGGTACCGGCTGCGCCGCCGGTCCCCGCCGGGTTCAACGACCAGTACGCCGACCTCGTGGGCGGGAGACAGCACGAAGTGAAACTCGTTGTCCGTCGCGAGGGCGTCCTCGCGCAGGCGCACCGTGCCCCGCGTCGTCCTCTCGCGCTCCAGCACCTCGGGAGCGAAACTGACCATCGTCGACGAGTCCAGCGGCAGTTCGACCGCCCGGGTCTGGATCACCTCGCCGTCGAAGAGCAGATCGACTTCCGCCCGCAGGGGCTCGGGCGCTCGCTCCGAGTCGGCCGCGGCGCCGACCCCCTGATAGCTGACCCGCGCCGCGATACCGACGCGTTCCCGGGCGCCCTCCCCCGCATCGCCGGCGCCTGCCCCGCCGGAAGGCACGCGAGCGTGGTCGAGCACCACGTCGGTGACCGCCGCATTGACTTCGTCCTCTTCTTCCGACCGGACATCGACCAGACGCAGTTCGACGCCCTGGGGCAACGCCGCCACGTTGTCGGGCGCCCAGGAGGAGCGCTGAAAGTCGCTGACGATCACGAGTTCTCGCGCGGCGGCGCTTGCCGCGTCCGCGAGGACTCCCCGCGCCACCTGAATCGCGGGCAGAAGGGACGTGGCGCGCGGTACGAGTTCCGTCTCCCGGGCCAGCGTCGCCAGCAGGTCGCCGTCCGCGTTCGGCGCGGCCACCATCGCGGCCTGATCCGAGTAGACGATCAAGGCTCCGCGATCTCCCGCACTCATCCCGTCGAATGCCGAGGCTGCCGCCGTGGTGGCTCGCTGCCACCTGCCGCCGAAGCCCATGCTGAACGAGTTGTCCAGCAGCACGACGGTCAGCCGGTTGGCCGCCGCCGCGTTCGCCGCCGCATCGCCCTGAAACAGGGGCCGCGCGAAGGCCAAAGCCAGGAGCGCCAGTGCCAGGCAGCGCAGCGCCAGAAGCAGGAGATCGCGCAGTCGACGCCGGCGCACGGAGCGGTAGGGCGCCCTGGAGATGAACATCAGCGACGGGAACGGGACGATCCGGCTGCGATGACGCAAACGCATGTGGATGATGACGGGCGCCGCGACCGCGACGAGGCCAAGCAGGAAGAGGGGTGCGAGCAGGCCCACCCGTCACCTCGTCTTCATCGCGTGCAGGCGAGCCGAAAGGTAGCTGTAGAGCGCCGCGTCCAGGGGTTGCGAGGTGTCGACCAGCGTGTAGTCGATACCGGCCTCGACCAGGGACCGATCGAGTGTCCGCGTGTGCTCGCGAATCAGCTCCAGGTACTGGTCGCGGAGCACGTCCGGCATGACCGCCTGCCGCGTGCCGGTCTCCAGATCGCGAAGATCGAGTTCGCCCTCGAACTCGAAGCGGAGTTCCGCCGGATCGAGCAGGTGGAAGAGGATGACGTCGTTGCCCTTGTGCCGGAACCCTGCCGCCGCCTTGATCACCGTTTCCGGATCCTCGTAGAAATCCGAGATGAGGACGACCATGCTCCGCCGGCGCACGGAGTCCACGATTTCGAGGAGCGGTTCGCGCAGGCTGCCTCCCCCGCCCGGCTCGATGCGGTCGATCGTGTGCAGGACGACCTGGAGGTGCTTGGCTGCCGGCGGCACGAAGTCGACCAGCTTGTTGTCGAAGGTCACCAGGCCGATACGGTCCTTCTGTTTGGACGCGAAATAGCCCAGACAAGCGGCCAGATAGCGCCCGTAGTCCAGCTTGGTCAACGCCCCGGCGCCGAAATCCATCGAGCGGGAGACGTCGAGCCCGATCGTCAGGTTCGTGTTCGTGTCCGCCTCGAACTCCTTGACGTAGAAACGGTCGGTACGGCAAAAGAGCTTCCAGTCCACGCGGCGGATGTCGTCGCCCGGTTGATAGGCGCGGTACTCGGCGAAGTCCATCGAACGACCCAGGAACGGTGAGCGGTGAAGGCCGCTGACGAAGCCCTCCACCACCGTCTTGGCGAGCAGATCCAGACTGCTGATGCGACTCAGCGTCCGCGTGTCGACGAACCGGCCGTAACTCATCGCCGCTCCCTCGTCACGTCATCCCGCTCGCCGTCACCGGCGCGAACGTGACGCGGGGCTTCTGACCCGCGACCTCCACGCTCGGACCCTCTTCCACTCCCCTGGCCATCACTTCATCCTGCTCGCCGTCACCGGCGCCAACTCCAACAGGCGGGTAACGATCTCGTCCGTCGTGATCCGCTCCGACTCGGCATGGAAATTGGTCAGGATGCGGTGCCGCATGACCGGCGCCGCCAGGGTGCGGACATCCTCGTGCGCGACGTGGTAGCGGCCATCCATCAACGCCTTGGCCTTGGCGCCGAGCACCATGAACTGGGCCGCGCGGACGCTCGCCCCGTACTGCACCCAACGATTGACGAAGTCCGGCGCCTCCGGCGTGTCGGGCCGCGTCATCCG
The DNA here is from genome assembly GCA_951813015.1 of uncultured Thermoanaerobaculia bacterium. Classification (GTDB taxonomy): domain Bacteria; phylum Acidobacteriota; class Thermoanaerobaculia; order Multivoradales; family Multivoraceae; genus Multivorans. The sequence goes on from CATOTG010000010.1 coordinate 27,811, forward strand.
CACCAGGTGGACGGCGTAGCGCAGAATCGGATCGGCGATCGGCACCCGTCTTACCAGGCGGTGGAACGCGCGCAGGTCGGCGCCGGTGACCTGAGTCTCCAGCGTGAACTCCCGCACGGTCGTCGTCGCGTCGACGATCTCCATTTCCTCGTCCTCGGGCAGATGGTCGATCACGATGTTGAACATGAAGCGGTCGAGCTGGGCTTCCGGCAACGGGTAGGTCCCCTCGAGTTCAATCGGGTTCTGGGTTGCGAACACGAAAAACGGCTGTTGCAGGTCGTAGGTGCGACCCTGCACGGTGACCCGGTGCTCCTGCATCGCTTCGAGCAACGCCGCCTGGGTCTTGGGCGGCGTCCGGTTGATCTCGTCCGCGAGCACGATCTGAGCGAAGATCGGCCCCTTCATGAAGACCATCTCACGCCGCCCCGTGTCCTGATCCTCCTGGATGATGTCCGTGCCGGTGATGTCGCTCGGCATCAGGTCGGGCGTGAACTGAATGCGGCTGAAGTCGAGGTCGAGGATCTGGGCCACCGTCTGCACGATCATCGTCTTGGCCAGCCCCGGCACCCCGGTCAGGATGCTGTTGCCGCCGACGAAGAGCGTCATCAACACCTGCCCCAGCACGTCTTCCTGGCCGACGATCTGCTTGGCGAGCTGGGCCATGATCTGCTCCCTGCCAGTCGCCAGCCGGGCAGCCAACTCCACGTCGCTCTCGCTGGTCAGGCCCTGGCCGCCAGGCGCGCCGTCGACCGCCTGTTCCGGGGTGTCGTCAAGGGTGTCGTTCATCGAGTTCTCCATCGTTCAGCCATTGTTCGGGGGCCAATTTCGGGGGCCAATTTCGGGGGATCGCGTGGCAGGTTCCGCCGGAATCCGGTGCGCCTCAGTGAGTCATGCCGTAGATCAGGTAGTTCACGCCCAGCTTGAAGCCCTTCTGAGTCACGTCGACCGGGTAGATGGCGTACTCCGACCATTCCCAGAAGTCGCCGATGTCCATGTTGTAGTTGATCGCCACCATCAGCCGCCGGTTCGGATCGTTGTCCTCGAAGACGCCGTAGATCTTGCCGCGTACGGGAAAGACTCCGGGAAGGTCGAGATCGAAGTCCAGATCCTCGAGCGGGAAGAAGGCCCGGAATACCGGATGGTCGATCGTCATCGGCGCCAGTTCGTAGCCGGGAAGCAGCCGCCCCATCTGGCGTTCGAAGTTCTCCCACTGCAGGGGATACCCGCGTACGTCGAAGAAATCGTCGATGACGAGGAAGCCGCCCTTGAACAGGTAGGCGCGGAGGTTGGCGAGTTCCTCCTCGGTCGGGTTCCAGAACCCGGGCTCGCAAAGGTAGGCCCAGGGATGCTCGAAGAGCCGCGGATCGGTCAGTTCGATCACGTTGCCGCCGCCCGTGAACACGTCGATGTGGGTCATCTCGTCGACGATCCGGGTGAAGTTCCGCTCCGCGTCCGGATAGTCGTGGTTCCATTTGAGATCCAGGCCCCACATGAACGGGCCGCCGCCCCAGCGCGTCGGCTCGAACTTGATCCGGGCGAAGGTGAAGCCGCCCGAATAGGGAAACGACGGCGTCTCCACCTCCGGGGCCCGCCAGAAGTCGTCGCGGGCGAACAGGGCGCCGGCCAGGGCGGCGAGGACGACCACGCCGGCCAGGACAACGCGCCCGCGGCGTCCGCGGACGGTGCTGAAATCGCCGGCCATGCGTGCGACCGCCAGGCTCGGAGCCTTCGGCGGCCTGTTCGCTCTCCGGACGCGGTTCACGAGCCCTCCCCCACGAGGTCGAGCAGGAGTTCCTGCGCCGGGTCGTAGCCGGGCGCCACCTCGAGGGCTCGCAGCACCGACCGGCGCGCCTGCTCCGGCTGACCGGCACGATGCTGGGCCACCGCCAGCTCGTAGAGCGCGACGGCGCGGTCCGGCGGATCGAGAGCGACCAGGGCGGCGCGTTCCCGCACGGCAAGTTCGAAGCGGCCCGCGGCCGAGGCGAGGTCGGCGAGACGGCTGTGCACGCCCAGATCGTACGGCGAAATGTAGAGCGACCGCTCCAGGATCTCCGCCTCGTGCTCTGTGCGGCCGGCGCTCTCGAGCAGCTCGGCCAGAGCCAGATGCTCGTCCCAGGCCATCTCGTTGCTTGCCACCAACGTGTTGAGCGCCTCGATCGCCTCGTCCTCGCGTTCTTGCCGCCGGTAGATTTCGGCCAGCAGAGTGTAGGCGTTCCCGGGACCCACGTAGTCCGGGAAGAGGTCGCGGCCGCGCAGCAGCGGAGCCTCCGCCTCCTCGAAACGTTCCTCGCGGAACAGGGCCGCGCCGTAGGTCATCTGGATTCTGAAGTCGTCAGGGCTCTCCTTCGCCGCGCGCGCAAGGGCTTCGAGATCCGGTCCGCGGGTCGCGAACGGGTTGCGCGTCGGCGCGCGGGACGGTCCGCCCTCGCCGGCTTCCCGCTCCTCCTCGTCAGGCTCCGGCGGCGCCTCGCCGAGCGACGCGACGGCGGCGCCGAAGCGGGCCCGGAGATGGCCGAAGAACCGCTCGTCGAAGTCGTCGAGGGCGAGGGACATCGCCTCCTCGAAGACCTCCTCCGTGCTCTTGCCGTCGCGATAGCCCGCGAGCATCGCAAGGATCGCGTCGGAAACCGTAGTTCTCCTCGATCCAGTCGCAAATCAGCGACGCCTGGAGGTAGGACAGCGCAATCTGATTGGGGAACTTCGGCCGGACGAAGCCGTCGTTGATCTCGGCGATGCCCAGCAGCTCGTCGTCGCGCAGCGCGGCAAGGAAGCCCACCTGGACGTCGTCACCCCAGCCTGGCTGCGCCCGCCGCTCCTCGAACACCGACAACCCCTCGGTAAACCAGCGGGGGATCTTCGAGTCGGTGGCGAGCAGCGTGAACGTATGGGCGATCTCGTGCCAGAGCGTGCCGCCCCAGTTGAAATGGCCGACCTGACGAGCCGACGGCGAGTCGAGAGCGATCACCGGCCCGAAGCAGACGCCGAGCGCGCCGAGCCCGGCCAGCCCGACGGTGCGAACCGAGAAATCGGCATGCGATGGATAGACCTCGACGCGAATGGGCGCCCCTGGTTCAAAGTGGTAGCGCTCGGCCAGCGTCACCCAGGCCTCCTCCGCCAGCTCGACCATGTAGGGGGCCAGCAGCTCCGCCTCGCGATCGTGGATGTGGAACTCGAAGTGCTCGCTCTCGACTTTCCGGTACTCGCCGAACGTGTCGAGCAGGTCGAGCGTGTTCTTCGTCCAGACGTTGTACGGATCGCCTGCGAAGGAAGTCTCGAGGTTCGCCCTTCCGGCCTCGATGTCCCCCAGCCGGAGCTGGTTCATGCCCAGCAGGCCGTAGCCCCGCCAGGACTTCGGGGTCGACCCGCACGGCCTCGGCGGCGAAATCGCGCGCCCTGCGCGTAGAGCCGGTTGTCGACGCTGGCGTCGGCGAGGGTCGTTGAACAGGTCGGCATGGCTCGGATTGTCGGCGAGCACCGCGTCGCGGAGGGCCGCGAAGTCCTCGTCGCGACCCTCCAGGAACGCGGCCGCCGCGAGCAGCGTCCGGGCGGTGAGCGAACCCGGGTCGATCTCGAGCGCCCTCTCCGCCTCTTCTCGCGCCTCCGCGAAGCGCTCGGCCTGAAACCGGAGACGGGCCCGGAACACGCGCGCCGGAATCAGGTTCGGGTTGACCTCGAGAGCGGAGTCCAGGACGCTTTGGGCTCGGGGGTCGCCGTCGAAGCGCATCGTTTGCGCCATCGCGAGCAGCGCTTCCGGATGGCGCGGGTTGGACCGCAACACGTCGGCAAGCGACGAACGGGCCTGGCTGCTGTCGTACTTCTCGAGGAACAGCTCGCCGAGCCGGATGCGAGGCGCCGGCCAGGAAGGGGCGAGCGCCACCGCCTCGTCATAGGCCCGCAGCGCGTCCTTGAACAGTTCCGGATCGTCGCGCCCGAGGAACTGGCAAGCCTGCCCCACGGCAACGAGTTCCTCGGCCGTATCGGCGGCGCCGCGGTTGTAGGCGTCGATCAACCCGTAGAAGCCTGAGGTTGCTGCCTCGATCTCGCCCCGCTCCCAGGCCAGTCGAGCGAGTTCGAACGAAGCGACGAGGGCGTCCGCGCCCTGGGCGGCCCGGGCCTCCTCGAAAAAGCGCCGAGCCGTTTCCCGGTCCCCTCGAAGGAGCGCTACCCTGCCGCGCAGCACGCCGAGCCCAGGCGCGGCGCCGTCTCTGCCTGCGAACGCGGCTTCGGCGTCGTCGTAGCGACCGATCGAGATCAGCGCCTCGACCCGCAGTCTCAGCGCCCGCGGATCGTCCGCCCCGTCGGCCGGCGCGTCGAGCTGCTCTACCGCCTCGTCGTAGCGGCCGGTCAGAATCCACTGCTCGATCTCGTCCAGCGAAACCGGCCCGTCCTGGGCCGCGGCAACCGGCTGCAGCCAACCGGCGATCGTCAGGACGACAGCCACCCGTTTGATCCACCGGTCGACGAGGTCGCGGCGCACGTTCATCGATCGGGATTCCCCTCGGCGTCGTCGCCCCCGCCGTCCCCGGCCGCCTGCAGCTCCCGGTCGACCAGTGCGAGATCCACCATCAGATCCTGCAGCTCGCTGAGGTAGACCTCCTCGTCGAGCGACTCCCGCTGCAACCGGAGTTCGTCGATCCGGCGCTCTATCCCGCCACGGCGTTCGACCAACTGCCGCATCTCCTCCGTCTGAACGTCCGAAAATGCCTCCTCGCCCAAAAGGACGAGGCTCGCGAGCCTCCCGTCGCCCGGTCCGGAGGACTCGACTCCCCTCCGGCGCCAGGGTTCCCTCGCCATCGCCGTTGTCGTCGAGAAGCGCATGCTCGGTTCGGATCTGCCCTGCCTGCCGGTAGTAACGCTCGACCTCCCGTTGAGCGAACTCGAACGCCTCGAGGGCGGACGTGCGCCCGTCCTTGTTTCGATCTCCCGCGGCGCCATCGAAGGCCTCGGCGAGATAGCCGCCGAACAGCGACTCGTTGCCCTGGGCGCCAGACTTCGTCGCGGTGATGACCACCCGGCCCTCTCTTGCCAGCGGCGCGACAAACCCCCCGGAAGCGGAGCTCGCGTTGATGAACACGAGGCGGCGGTCCGACAGCGGCTCGAGCGCCGCGGCGTACTGCTCGGCCACGAGATCCCGCCCCGGCAGATTGAACCGGGGCGGACCCGCTGAACCGCTGCCGTGCCCGAACAGCAGGATCCACACGTCGTCGCCGGCGCTCGACCGCTCGCCGAGCGCCTTGATCTCCGCGAGCAGGTTTTCGCCCGTGGACCGTGCCCGAATGCGCTCCGGGTCGAGCTCGGGATCCTCGCCGAGGTAGACGACCCCGATCCTCGCTCAGACCCGCCTCAAGCGCCGCCTCGACCACGCGCACGGCCCAGGAGTGGAAGCGTTCGGTGTACATCTGTTCGCCGCCGACACCCGTTACCACGAGAAGGTGGCTCTCGGCGCCGAGCGGGGCCACGGCAAGGGAACACGCGAACGCCGCCGCGAGACGCCTGTACCCGGGGCGCCTCACGCCATCCCCAGACGGCGCCGAACCGCCCACTCGCCGCCCAAGAGTGCCATGAGGAGCAGGAACAGGATCGGCATGTCCCAGAGATCCCGCGCCTCTCGCACGGTCGTTCCCTCCTGGCTGACCGAAAGGTCCTCGACCAGCCTTTCCATCTCGTCCAACTCGTACTGGCGGCCCCCCGTTTCATCGGCGACCCTTCCCAGCACCGAGTCCCGGCGAGCGGCGCCGAACAACTCCTCGTTCAGGGTGTCCACCGTGAACCGCGGAGGTCGCGACCCCCAGCAGTTCGCCCTCCGACGTCGCGTCCACTTCGACCTTGTAGTGGCCGCGCTCGCCCGCCACGAACGTGCCGACGAACTCGCCGTCGCGCTCGACCGACCAGTCGAGCGGGACAAAGGCCTCATCTCCGGACGGCAGCTCGATCGTGGCCGTGACCTGCGCCCGGTTCACCTCCCGGAAGGCCGCGTCCCGCACGTTTGGCGCGCAGCGTGACGGTGCTCCCGGGCTCGAACCGGTCGCGGTCCGTCTCGACCTCGACCTGATCGGGGACATAGGACACCAACCAGCGCAGCATCTGCCGCCATAGCCGCTCGTGGGTCTGGTCCTCGAGCGGAATGTCCGCGCTCATCTGCCAGTGCCAGGAGTCGTGCGGGGTGAAGGCGATCGCCCGGCCGCGGCCGATCCGATGATGCGCCAGCGCCACCAAGGGCTGGCGCGACATCGGGGTCTGCGCACTCAGGAGCGCGGTCGCGCCTGCTTTCACTTCCGTCGCCCGCTGGTACGTCGAAAGCCGCGGCAGGGTCGACCAGAGATCGTTCGATTCGGCCCGGTCGTCGCGCAGCAGGGTCGCGGGATGGGCGCGTCCCTGGGCCGTCAACTCGAGTGCCAGGGTCGTGGATCAGTTCGGGCCGAGCTTCTCCGACGGCGTTTCGACGTCGTAGAGGACAAGTGGCGACAGTTCCGCGACCGGCGTGCCGGCGAAGCCGCCTTCCGAGAACGAACGGCGGCTGCCAAGCAGAAGCACGCCGCCGCCGCGCCGGGCGGCGAAATCGACGAGCATCCGCATCTGGTCGTGGGTGAAGAAGCTCGCCTCCATGCTCCCCAGAATGATGCCCTGATACTCGAACAGATCCTCGCGGCGGGTGGGAAACCCGTCGAAGCGCTTCGTGTCCTCGTCGAAGTTGATGCCGTAGAACTTGTTCGCGGCCTGACGGGTCATCGACACGACGTGGAGGTTCTCGTCGAACTGGACCGCCCGGCGCAGGAACTTCGACTCGTCGCGCGGTTCGCCCTCGAAGAAGAAGATCTTCTCCTTCCGGTTCGTCACTTCGACCAGGGCGATCCGCTCGTTGTTGAGGACGAGACCCCTCGTCCGGCTGTCCGGGCACCCGAAAACGGAACTCCCGCGCCCCCGAATCGCTGGCCGCGAACATCACCCGGGCGGTCACCGCCGAACTCCGCCGCGGGAAGGTCACCTGCTCCACGTTGACGATACGCCCGTCATCCTCGACTTCGAGGTTCACGCTGCGGCCTCCGAACCCCGTCTGACTCAAGGTGACCTCGACTTCCACCGTGGACCCCTGGAGCACCCGTCGAGGGGCGACCACGCGCGACACCTCGATGTCCTTCTCCAGGCCCTGGCGCCCCAGCCCGACGGAATGCACCGGCGTCCCCGCGGCCTTGAGCGCGAGCAGAGCGTCACCGAGTTCGGCCGGCGCCGAATCGGCGCCGTCGGGAGAGCAGGACGATCCCCGCCAACGGCAAGCCCGCCAACTCGTCCGACGCCGCGACCAGCGCCTCGCCGATGCGGCTGTCGGCGCGAGCGAACCGGAGCTGATCGCCCGACTCGATCCGCTCCGTGCCGCGGCCGAAGGCGAGATGGCGTACCTGAAAGCGCTGCTCCAGCAGCTCCAGCAGGGAACCCGGCGCCCCGGAGAGCGCCTCCCGGACCGCCCCGCCCCGGGTACCGTCCTCGGCCGCGTCTTCGTCCGGCATCGCCATGCTGCCCGAGTCGTCGATCAGAATGCCGACGAAGGACTCTTGCGGAACCACCGTCGACAGGACCAGGGCCGGCTGCAGCAGGCAGAGGACCAGCACGGCGATGGCCAGGGAGCGCAACGTCGGCGGCAGCCAGCGGTAGCGCTCCGCGCCGGCGCCGGGACCGGGACGCATCCGCCGGTAGGTGAACGCGGCGAAGACGAGCGCGGCGCCGGCAAGAAGCGCCGCGAGCTGCATCCAGCCCGGAGCGGCCAAGGCGAACCGACCCTCGTCGAAGAGGGCCGGCCGGTACTTGAACAGGAACTCGAAGAGACCGGCCATGAGGAACGAGGAGACGGGGAGGCGGGGAGTCGAAACGCCGGGCTCAGTGCGACATGGCGTAGACGACGAAGTTGACTCCCATCTGGTACGCGTAATGCGAGAACCGTACCGGGTACCACTCGTCTTCCGCCCACTCCCAGGCGTCGCCGAGGTCGGTGTTCCAGTTGATCACCACGATCAGCCGGCCGTGGTCGTCGAAGATGCCGCGCACGTGCGGCGTGTAGCCGTCCTGCTCCCACGTCGGACCGCCGTACCGACCCTGGCCCACGTTCGGTACCTGGAGGATCTCCTCGACATCGTAGAAGCAGTGAAAGATCGGGTGGTCCAGGGGGATTTCGACGATTCGGTACTCGGGCAGGAGCTCGGACAATTCGCGCTCCAGGTTCGCCCACTCCCAACTGCCCCAGAAATCGTCGATGACCCAGAAGCCGCCGGCGAGAAGGTATCGGCGCAACGCCTCGCGTTCATCCTCTCGAAGAGCCATGTGGCCAACCTCCACCGAGTAGAGGAAGGGGAAACGGTAGAGCTCCGGGTCCGTCGCCTGCCGCGCATTGTAGTAGTCGTAGGCGTCCAACTGGTCGAGCAGTCTCTTCAGGCCGATCATGAACTGCACATCCGCCTTGGGGAAGTCGACCGACCAGCTTCCACGCCCCATGTACGGACTGCCGCTGTACGCCAGACGGGTGAAGTAGAACTCCCGGAGCACGTCGTCCGGAAGAACAGGCCTTGGCACGTACCGATCGAACAGCGGCATCGCCTCGGGAGGCAGGGACCGTCGGTACCGGGTGCGGACGTCGCGCCGGTCGTCGAGACCCCTGACCTGTGGCCCCGGCGCCGGCGCCGGCGCCGTTCGGACGGCAAGCAGGCCGGCGACCGCGGCGGCCGCCAGAGCGGCGGCAACTGCCAGGAACGCTGTTCGCCGGATCGGCACGGGCGGGATCGTACCGCACGCCGAGGCCCCCGCTTCGCCCGCCGCGCGCGGGAATTCCGCCTGACTGGTCATGGCAGGACGGGGCGACCGACGTTTCGCCCGTCCCGCGCGGGACTCACGGCGGTATCACGTGCGGGCCACTTCGAGCTGGTCGTTTCGCCCGCCGCGCGCGGGAATCGCCGGCCAATATGGCGCGGTCTCCAGGACACGATCCCGTTTCGCCCGTCGCGCGCGGGAATCACCACGGCCGTCCCGACCGCCCGGTCAGCGTTCGACGGCGTGCCAGACCTCGGGCAGCACCTCGACTCCGCTCAGGGATTCGACCAGGGTGAAGATCAGGTCATCCTCGTCGGCGCCAAGCTGCTCCGCCAGGTTCCGCATCACCTCGTCAATCGACGCGACGAGGGCGCTGAAGCGGAACTTCCAGTTGCCGTCCTCGTTGACGAACCGGTACTCCAACTCGTCGATGCCGCCGCCGAGCGCCGGATCCTCGAGGGAGGCCCGGGTGCGGGCAGCGGCCCAGGCCTCGTCGCCCTCGATCCGGACCGCGCCCACGGCAAGCTGCTCGATCGCCGCGGAGTTGATCCAGCCGATCTCCATCGCCCGCACGATCACGTCGGCCAAACTCCATCCCCGTCAACTCGGCCACTTCGAACTGGTGCCGGAACGCCACGACCAGGAAGCGGTCGACGAAGGTTCGCTGCCGCACCTCCTCCCGGCTTCCATCGAGGACCAGTCGCTTCAGTTCCCGGTAGTAGTCGCCGGTCTCCCGGTCGACGAGGGCCGCGGCCCGTTCGCCGTCGCCGGCGATCAGGGCCTGGCGGTAGGCCTCGAACGTCTCCCGCACCGCCGCTTCTCCGGCGCCCGCGTCCCGGGGCGTCGGCTGGGCGGCCGGCAGCGCCATCGCCAGCCCCAGCGCGGCAACCGCGACGATCGGCCGCACCCGCCGGGTCAAACGATCTGGCCCTCGCGCAGCAACCGGTTCACGCTCTTGAACCGAGGGTGGTTCTTGTCGCGCGCCAGCTCGAAGGCGACCGACTCGTGGTTCGTGATCTGGGCGCCGGCGTGACCAAGCCGCTGGAGCGCGTGGCGCCGGTACTCCTCGCCGCGCGAACTCGTGCAGTCCCAGCACAGATGGACATCCGTCCCGCGGGAGATGAGATCGAGCGCCGTCTGCATGACGCAGATGTGGGTTTCGAGTCCCGCCACGACAACCTGCCGATCCGCCGGATCGAGACCCGGCCGCGCCGCCGCCAGAGCTTCCTCGAACGCCGGCTCGCCGCAGCAACCGAACGACTCCTTCTCGGACCCTCCGGGTGCGGCCGCCTTCGGGATCCGTCTCCTCGATCACCGCCTCGAGCTCCTCGCGAGTCGGACCCCAATCCCCGCGGGTACTGCTCGGTCACGATCACCGGCAAGTCGAACATCCCGGCCAGGCGCAACAACCGGGAGGCGCCGTCGATAACCATCCGG
>CATOTG010000011.1 GCA_951813015.1 uncultured Thermoanaerobaculia bacterium
CGGCGTGATGGATGGAAAGCCGCCGACCGGCCCGGCCGTCTCGCCGGCGGCCGCCCGGGACCGCCCGGACTCTGTTGCGGGAAGATCGACCGGCAGCAGTCTGGACATCCTCGCCCTCTATCCCCGCCGCACGGAATGGTATTGGCGGATCATCGGGGGAACCTCCGTCGGCATCCAGCAACTCGAGGACTACCTGAACATGGTGTTCCGCAACGGACAGATCCCGGCAACGGCGAACCTGATCCCCGAGCGATGGGACCCGGTTGTGGCGAACCATCCCGGTGTGAATGGCGGTCACCGCAACACCAGAGGTTGGCACTCGGAGTTCGGAGGGAGCCACGACACATGGCGGCTGCAACAGCGCCATCAAGCCGACCTCGTCCACTTCCTGCCCGACAGGGGTACCACATACGTAGCCGGCGTGGCCACTTTGAGATGGAATCTTGAGCCGGCCGTTCACCTCGGCTGGTCCGAGCCTTGGCCGCCGCACATCTTCGCCCATGAGATCGGGCACAACCTCGGCGGCGATCACGAGCCGGTGACCTTCAGCAACTTTGCCGAAGCCCAGTCGGATTCGTTGCGCCCGTACATTTTCGGCCATACCGACCTGACCTCGTGCGCCAAGCGTGAGGGAAGGGGCGACGCACTGTACTGCCCAAGTACGGTCATGAGCTACGGCCAGGACCTCTGGGACGACCCCGACCGTTACGCCGTGACGGAACCGTTCTACTCGTCTGTCCGGCACAAGCCGAACGGCTGGACGATCGGCGTCGCCGGCACGAGCGAGGTGGAGCGCCTGTTCCATGAGACTGTGCCCGTGGCGGTCCGCAGCGGGGAGGCGCAGGAGCCCAGGGCGCAGGCCCCGCGACGGATCACGGTTCGGTGGACAGACCGGAACACGGTGCGTGTGTCCTTTGCTCTTGACCAGTCTCTTGACCAGTGGAGCGTATACGCGAGTGTCCACGTCGGCCTGGCGGGAGGCGGGAGCGACTTGTACGGGTGGTCGTTCAAGGCGGTTGACACTGAAGGTGGCGGGTGGAAGTACGTTCTTGACGAGGAGTCGACCGACGGCAACGTGACGCCGCTCTTCGATCCGCCGGATGACTTCGCGCCCGTGAAGGTGACGGGCGTGGACATCACCGGGCTGCGGCCGGGCGGCCACTACCGCTACAAGGTTTCGGAGGCGGGTACCCTTGGCAGCGATGTGTTCGATCTGCGGCCGCCGCAAGCCGCCGCGGGCGCTCCGGCGGCGCCGGAGCATCTGAGCGTCCAGACAACGGGAGACAACGGCGCCCACCTGACCTGGCGCGTCGACGACTCGTCGCCGGCAGGCGACTTCGAGGTCTGGTACCGCAAGTGGTCCGGCGATGAGCCGGATGAAGTCTGGCGGCGCTACGGGGCCGCATTGCCGGCGAGCGTTCGCTCGGCAGAGGTCCGGGGACTCGCGGCGGAGGAGGAGGTTGATGCCTGGTTTACGCTTCGGGAGGAGGAGGGGGGGCTCCAGGACCTGAGGTTCCACCAGACGGCCCGCGGTCGGTACTCCTTCGTCGTCGTCGCGTACAACGCCGCGGGATTCTCCGCCAGCGAGACGCTCGACTTCGAGTTCATGCCGGGGCCGTTCCCGGAGGCCACGCCCGCGGGAGAGGTGCCGTGGTGCCTACGCCGGTCAGTCGGCCTGGAGCTTGACGGCCACGTCGTCCGAGTTTGCCTGGAGACGCCCGGCGGCGAGCGCCGGCGGGCTTGGGACTACGGTCTGGAGGCGGACCAGTCCGGGCTCCTGTACTTCTTCGATCGCGACAACGTCGAGCTGCTCGTGAAGGTGCTGGATGGCTGCGCCGTCAACGGCCACCGCTGGGTCTTTGTCGCGCCGGTGACGACCCTGGGATTTCGGCTGAGCATCCACGAACCCGGTCCCTACCTCGCGGACAGGCGTCAGGAGTGGTACTACGATTCGAAGCGCCGGCCTCAGGAGGGTCTCGAGAGGTTCAGTGACGCCGGCAACCCGCAGGGCAGCACCGCCCGCACGGTGAGCGACACGACGGCCTTCCCCTGCACGTTGGCGGAGGTCGCCGCAGCAAGGGCGCAGGCGGCGGTCGCCGAGGGCGGGCACGCGGCGTTCCTGCGTTCCCGCGGCCTGACCGGGGCCGGCCTCGCCTCGCTGGAGCGCCGGAGCGCAGGCGCGTCCACGGACTGCGAGCCGGGCGGAACCGCGCTCACCCTGGCCGGCGGCTACCGGGTCTCCATGTGCTACGAGACCTACGCCGGCGAGACCGGCGATGCCCTCGACTGGGGCCTCGATTCCTCGCAGTCTGCGCTGCTCTACTTCTTCGAGCGGAACAACGCGGAAGTCCTGATCAAGGTGCTCGACGGCTGCGGCGTGAACGGCCACCGCTGGGTCTTCGTCGCGCCGGTCACCGACCTCGCCTTCAACCTGCGCGTCGAAAGCCCGAACGGCGAGGTCTGGACCCACACGAACCGCCTGGGACAGACCGCCGACGCGGCCAGCGACACCTCGGCCTTCCGCTGCACCGCGTGAACCGGCGCCGGGGTTTCCCCGGCGCCGCCTCCCGTTCGCGATCACGTCCCGCACGGAGAGGCGCCTCCTGTACGTGGCGTGTACCCGGGCCCGGGATCGGCTGCTCGTTACCGGGGTGGATCCGGCCTCGGACTTCCTGGACGATCTGGCCTGAGGGGCAAAGACCGCTTCCGGTTGTACGCTGGAGGCCTCATGGCGGCCGTCAAGAGCCTCGCGATCGAGCGCGCGCTGCCGGAGGTCGTTTGGCAGACTAGGGTGCATGGCTGGGCAGACCAGGGCCGCCGCGGGAGAAGCAGCGGAAAGCGGAACGCCGGAAGTCAGCGCCGAAGTTCGGGATGAACTGGCGCGCATTCGCGCCGGCGACTCGCCGATGAGGCGGGATGAAGTGCTCGCGGTTCTACGGGCCCACAGGTCGGCGTTCGTCCAGCGGTTCGACGTGGCGCGCCTGGCCCTGTTCGGCTCGGTCGCCCGGGACGACGCGGAAGAGGGCAGCGACCTCGACCTGCTGGTCGAGTTCACCGGCGCCAAGTCGCGCTCAAAGGCCTACTTCGGCCTCCTGTTCTACCTGGAGGATCTGCTGGAGCGGGAGATCGACCTGGTCACGGAGCCGGCGCTTCGGCGCGAGTTCCGCCCCTACGTCGAGGGCGAGGCGATCCGTGTCTGAGCCCAGGCGGAAGCGCGAGTGGCGCTGCTTCGTTCACGACATGATCGCGTGTTGCGACCGGATTCTGGAGGAAACCGCCGACCTCGCGCGCGACTCTCTGGTCGCGGATCGCCTGCGGTACGAGAGTGTGAGGTACAACCTGATCGTCCTTGGGGAGGCGGCGACGAAGGTACCCGACTCGATTCGCGAGCGCTACGCCGACGTTCCGTGGCGTGAGATGACAGCGACCAGGAATCGCCTGATTCACGGCTATCCCGGCGTGGACGCCGGCGTGGTCTGGCGGACCATCGTGGAAGACGTGCCCCCGCTCCGGGCAGCTTTGGCGGGCCTGCTCGCCGCCGAGCCGCGATGAGTCGAGCCCCCAACTCATGAACCCGAAGTTCTTCGAACAGCCGATCCTCAACTCGCCGTACGAGGCGCCGTCGCGCCACTGGGAACTGGACGGCAACGGCCAGCCGACGCATCGGTTGATCGAGACGCGCCGGCAGGTCCGTTTCGATTCGCCGATTCCGTCGCCGAAGAAACGCGGAGGCGCCACCCAGTTGGAGCTTGGCGGGGCCGCGGGCCAGGAGGATGAAGCGAAGTTCGACCTGGCGCGGGTGATCCAGGACCTGCGCGGCGAAGTTACGCGCTGGCGCCGACTCCCCAATCCCCACCAATGGCACGTGACCCCGGAGACGGCGCGACTCCTGCAGTACTGGCGCCGCCGGGAAGGGTGGGACGACATTCGGCCCTTCTTCTGCCAGGTGGAGGCAGTGGAGACAGCGATCTGGTTGACGGAAGTCGCCCCGAAGAGGCGGGATGCGCGGGGCCGCCGTTTTCTCAGGCGTCTGGAGGACGTCAACGCCGAGCACGGCGAACTGCCGCGGCTGGCCCTCAAGCTCGCCACTGGCGCCGGCAAGACGATGGTCATGGCGATGCTGATCGCCTGGCAGACGATCAACGCCGTCCGCCGGCCGGGCAGCCCGGCCTTTTCCCGCGGCTTCCTGATCGTGGCGCCGGGCCTGACGATCCGCGATCGGCTGCGTGTGCTCCAGCCCAATGATCCCGACAACTACTACCGACGCCGCGGGCTGGTTCCCTCGGACATGGTCTCGGATGTCGACCGGGCGAAGATCGTCGTCACGAACTTCCATGCCTTCCAGCGGCGTGAGCGGATGGCCCTGTCGAAGGGCGCCCGTTCGCTCCTTCGGGGGCGCGACGGCGAGGACCTCGACACGCTCGAGACGGAAGGCCAGATGCTCCAGCGGGTCTTGCCCGAGCTGATGGCCATGAAGAACGTCGTCGTCTTCAACGACGAGGCCCACCACTGCTACCGCGAGAAGCCCGGCGACCCGGAGGAGGCGAAGCCCAGGTACGACGATCTGAGCGAGGCGAAGGCGAACAAGGAAGAGGCGCGGGTGTGGATTTCCGGGCTGGAGAGCGTCCACCGCCGTCTGGGGCTGAGCCGGGTGTTCGACCTCTCGGCGACGCCCTTCTTCCTGCGCGGTTCGGGCTACGCCGAGGGCACGCTGTTTCCGTGGACGATGAGCGACTTCTCGCTGATGGACGCCATCGAGAGCGGCATCGTCAAGCTGCCCCGCGTGCCGGTAGCGGACGATCTGCCGACCGCCGACGTGCCGATGTACCGGAAACTCTGGAAGCACATCGGCAGGAAGATGCCCAAGGGAAGGCGGACCGCGAGCGCCGCGGGCCTCGACCCCCAGAGCCTGCCGCTGCCGCTTCAGAACGCGCTGGACGCCCTGTACGGCCACTACGAGGAAGTGTTCGAGGCTTGGCGCGAAGCGGACATCCGGAGTCCACCGTGTTTCATCGTGGTCTGCAACAACACCTCGACCTCGAAGCTGCTGTACGACTACATCTCCGGCTACAACCGGGAAGGTGAGGACGGCAGCACGAGGTTCGAGCACGGGCGGTTCGAGTTGTTCAGGAACTTCGACATCCACGGCAACCCGCTGCCGCGGCCCAGAACGCTGCTCATCGACAGCGCCCAACTCGAGTCGGGCGAAGGCCTGGACAAGACGTTCCGTGTCGCCGCGGCGGACGAGATCGAGCGCTTCCGCCGCGAGGAGATGGACCGCACCGGAGACCTGGTGAAGGCTGGAAGCCTGACCGACGAGGATCTCCTGCGCGAAGTCATGAACACCGTCGGAAAGCCGGGCCAGCTCGGCGGCTCGATCCGCTGCGTGGTCTCGGTCTCCATGCTCACGGAAGGCTGGGACGCGAACAACGTGACTCACATCCTCGGCGTCCGGGCTTTCGGCACTCAACTCCTGTGCGAGCAGGTGATCGGCCGCGCACTCAGGCGCCAGTCCTACGAGCTGAACGACCGCGGCCTCTTCGACGTCGAGTACGCCGACGTGTTCGGCGTGCCCTTCGACTTCACCGCCGAGCCGGCGCCCGCGCCGCGGCCGGTCGTGAAGCCGACGATCGCAGTGCAGGCGGTCAGCCCGGAACGCGACCAGGCGGAGATCCGCTTCCCCCGGGTCGAGGGCTACCGTGTGGAACTTCCCGAAGACCACGTCACCGCGGAGTTCACCGCCGATTCGACGCTAACGCTGAATCCGGCTCTCGTCGGCGCGACGAACACCCGCAACGAGGCGATCATCGGCGAGGGCGCCGACCTCGATCTCGACCACCTGGACGACTACCGGCGGTCGTCGCTCATCTTCCAGCTCACCATGAGACTTCTGGAGACGAAGTACCGGGACAGCGACGGCGACCTGGAGCTAGCGCTGTTCGGCAAGCTCAAGCGGGTCACGCGTCAGTGGCTGGATTCCCACCTGGAATGCGAGGGAGGCGCCCACGCCAACCAGCTCCTGTACCGGGAACTGGCCGACATGGCCTGCGGGAAGATCCATGCCGCCATCGTCCGCAGGCAGCAGAAGGCACGACCGGTCCTTGCGGTTCTCGATCCGTACCAGCCGACCGGCACGACGGCGGACGTGCACTTCGTCACGTCCAAGAAGTGCCGGCGCACGGATCCCCGCCGTTGCCACGTCGACCATGCGGTGCTCGACAGCGGGTGGGAGGGCGAGTTCTGCCGCGTGGCCGAAGCGCACGACCGCGTACTCGCCTACGTCAAGAACGACCGGCTGGGTCTGGAGATCCCGTACCTCGACGGCTCGACCGCCCGTCGCTACCGGCCGGACTTCGTCGTCCTGGTCGACGACGGCCGCGGCCCCGAAGACCCGTTGCGGCTCCTGGTGGAGATCAAGGGACTTCGCGGCGAGGACGCCAGGGCGAAGAAGGAAGCCGCGGAGACGTACTGGGTCGAGGGAATGAACAACCTCGGTTCCCACGGCCGGTGGGCGTTCGGCGAGTTCACGGACGTGTTCGACCTGGCGGCGAGGTTCGACGAGCTCGTGCAGCGTCACGCGGCCGCCGTGGAGCCCGCAGCGTAGTGGGCCGGGCTGGTGTTTGGCAGACTACGGCGGATGTCGGTGTCTGAACCGAGCCGAGGCGGCCGAAGCGAGAGTGGCGCTGCTACGTCCACGACATGCTCGGGTGCTGCGAGCGAGTCCTTGCTATCGTGATAACGATGCACTACAAGGATCACGCGCTCCTCACTTTCACGCGAGGTACGGTGGTGGGGAGGCTCAGTTCAACATCGCCACCGGTGAAAGGCTGGCAGGGCGTTTGCCTCCAAGGGTGCAGGGTGGTTTCCGAGTGGCTGGAGATGCACCGGGAGGCGCTTCACGACAACTGGATGGACAAGGGCGCGCGAGGGAAGGTCCCTCGATCGGATCGATGGGCTGGTTTGACGAGGTGACGCCGAGACTGGTGTCGGCGACCTGGCTTGAGGCGTACAGGATTCGTTTGGCGTTCGACGATGGCTGCGTGGGCGTCCTGGACATGGGGGATCACCTTTCCGGTGAGGTGTTCCGACCCCTGAGGGACCAGGACCTCTTTCGTACCTTCCGCCTGGATCGCGAGTGGAACACCATCGCGTGGCCGACCGGCGCCGACCTTGCCCCCGAGTACCTGTACCGGCAGGCATCGAAGCATCCAGTCGTCGGGGCGGACCGGGAGCTTGGGCGGTCGTCTGCGAAAGAACTCCCCGAGCATGTCGACGACGCCAGCGTTGCCGGGACGACGGGTGGTTCGCCGGCGGCATCGGACGTCGAGCGTTGACGGTGCCGAGGAAGCGCAGCACCAGGCAGCCCAAGCGGGTCGAGTCCTTCCGGCACGATGAGGCGAAGCGGCCGAATCTGCCCTCGGCCGAGCACCAGTCCGTCATGTCCGAAGACGAGCAGACCCCTCTTCGCGTCGCCGTCGAGCGCCGCAACCCCCGACCTCGACCCGCAGCTCGTCTGGCGCGGCAAGAACACCGACGGGGCGTTCGAGGTTCAGGCGCCGCCGCTCTTCATCCAGGAGAGGGTCCAGCCCAAGGCGCTCATCGACGAGCTGAAACGGGCTGCGGCCGACAGGGAGCAGGACGCAGGCCAAGTGTCCCTGTTCGACGACTTCAACGGCCTGCCGTCGGCAGAGGCTCGCACCGAGTTCTACCAGCACGAAGCGAACTGGTCGAACCGGATGATCCTGGGCGATTCACTCCAGGTCATGGCCTCCCTGGCCCACCGCGAAGGCCTGCGCGGCAAGGTCCAGTGCATCTACATCGATCCGCCCTACGGCATCAGGTTCAACTCGAACTTCCAGTGGTCAACGACGAGCACAGACGTCAGGGACGGCAAGCCGGACCACATCACCAGGGAGCCGGAGCAGGTCAAGGCGTTCCGGGATACCTGGCGGGACGGCATTCACTCGTACCTGAGCTACCTGCGGGATCGGCTGACGGCGGCGCGCGAGCTGCTGACCGAGAGCGGGTCCGTGTTCGTGCAGATCGGCGACGAGAACGTGCACCGGGTCCGGGCGTTGATGGACGAGGTGTTCGGGGAGGAGAACTTCGTGCGACAGATTGTCTTCGCGAAGACGGGAAGCATGGTGTCAAGCCGCCTTGGACGCACCGCCGACTTCGTCCTCTGGTACTCGCGGGGTGGCACGGTGAAGTACCGACAGCTCTTCACGGCGAAGAAGCCAGATGCGTTCTACAACCTGGTCGAGACGGCAAGAGGAGAACTGAAGAGACTAGCCGTCGATGAAAGGGCCGAAATCCACCGGCGCTCTCCAGACTCACGAGTCCTGCGACTCGTGAGTCTGGAGAGCGCCGGTGGATCCTCTCGGGATACACCGTTCCTCTTTGAGGGAGAGGTGCATCGGCCCAACGCCAACAGCCATTGGAAGCTGCAATGGCCGGCCAGCATGAATCGGCTCAGGGCGTCGGGAAGAATCGCGAAGGCGGGCAAGAAAGTGAGATGGAAGTACTTCATCCAGGACTACCCGCTGAAGGTGATATCGGAAGTGTGGAGCGATACATCCGGGTTCATGGCCGACCAGCGGTACGTCGTGCAGACACGCCCCAGAGTCATCGAAAGATGCATCCTGATGACGACCGACCCGGGCGATCTCGTTCTCGACCCGACCTGCGGTTCCGGCACGACTGCCTACGTCGCCGAGCAGTGGGGCAGACGCTGGATCACGATCGACACGTCGCGCGTCGCCCTGGCTCTGGCTCGTGCCCGGGTCATGGGCGCCCGGTATCCGTACTACCTGCTGGCCGACAGCCGCGAGGGACAGGAGAAGGAAGCCGAGATTGCCGGGATCGCTCCGAAGAACGCGGAGACGTACGGCCGGCTGCGGCAGGGCTTCGTCTACAAGCGCGTTCCCCACATCACCCTGAAGGCGATCGCCAACAACGCGGAGATCGACGTCATCTGGGAGCGACTCCAGCCCGCGGTGGAAGCTGCACTTGCCGATTTGAATCTGACTCTGCAACGGTGGGCTTCGCCTGTGCGGATTGGCACGGAGTTTGCAAAGGCAGGCAGGCAGGCAGGCAGGCAGGCAGGCAGGCAGGCAGGCAGGCAGGCAGGCAGGCAGGCAGGCAGGCAGGCAGGCAGGCAGGCAGGCAGGCAGGCAGTTCGTCGTCAGCGCCGGCGGCCGCAAGGGCGAGAGCGTGGACTTCGGTGCGGCCGCCGACCCGGCAGTCGAGCTGCCGTCAGGGGAGTTGGCGCCGGCCAACGGACTTCTCGAATGGGAAGTCCCGCGCGAGGCGCCGTCCGATTGGCCTCCGGAGGCCGGGGAGGCTCTGGCTGCCTTCTGGGAAGCCCGCATTGCCCGGCAGAAGGAGATCGATGCGTCCATCGCCGCGAAGGCCGAGTTCGAGTACCTCTACGACAAGCCCTGCGAGGACAAGACGAAGGTTCGGGTCGCCGGCCCGTTCACGGTCGAATCGCTGTCGCCCCATCGTTCTCTGCTCGTCGACGAGGACGACAACCTTGTGGACACGATCGGCGAGGCGCGGAAGATCAACGGAACCGGCCAGGACTTCGGCGGCATGATCCTCGAACAACTCCGCACCGCGGGTGTTCAGCAGGTCCATCGTGAAGATCGGATCGACTTCACGTCGCTCAGGCCCTGGCCGGGCAAGATGATCGCCGCCGAAGGCGCCTACATCGAGGCCGGGAGTGGAGAAGACCGCCGCGCAGGCATCCTGGTGGGGCCGGAGTTCGGCACCGTGACGCGGCCGGACCTGGTCGACGCGGCCCGGGAGGCCGCCGACGCCGGCTTCGATGTCCTGATCTCCTGCGCCTTCAGCTACGACGCCCAGGCAAGCGAGTTCAGCAAGCTCGGCCGGGTGCCGGTGCTCAGGGTCCGGATGAACGCCGACCTGCACATGGCGGAGGATCTCAAGAACACCGGCAAGGGCAACCTCTTCGTCATCTTCGGCGAGCCCGACATCGCCATCCTGCCGGTCACCGCCGGGAACAACGGCCCCGCCGACTCCGATGCCGCGCAGTTCCAGGTCAAGCTGAACGGCGTCGACGTCTTTGACCCCCGCACCGGCAAGGTCCGCAGCGACTCCGCCGGCGGCATCGCCTGCTGGTTCATCGACACCGACTACGACGGTGAGAGCTTCTTCGTCCGTCACGCCTACTTCCTCGGCGCCAACGACCCCTACAAGTCCCTCAAGACCACCCTCAAGGCCGAGATCGACCGCGAAGCCTGGGAGACGCTCAACAGCGACACGTCGCGTCCGTTCGCCCGTCCGAGCTCAGGAAGGATCGCCGTCAAGGTCATCAACCACCTGGGCGACGAGGTGATGAAGGTGTTCCGCATCCAGCCGTCGCCCTGAGAACAGGAAGGCGTGCCCTCACTACGCCGCGCCGTGGAGTTCCGTATCGCAGACACGTTCACCGACAGCTTGGCGCGGCTTCGGGCCGATGAACAGAAGGCGGTGAAGACGACGGCGTTCGACCTCCAGGTGGACCCGTCGCGGCCGGGTCACCGGCTGCATCGCGTGGATTCGGCGCGGGACCGGGACTTCTGGTCCGTCCGTGCGGGCCGCGATCTGCGGATCATCGTGCATCGAACGTCGTCGAGCTTCCTGATCTGCTACGTCGACCACCACGACACGGCCTACCGCTGGGCCGAGCGGCGCCGGCTCGAGCGGCACCCTCGGACCGGCGCCGCACAGTTGGTGGAGATTCGGGAGATCGTGCGGGAGGTCGAGGGGCCGCGATACGACCAACCGGATTGGGATGCAACGCCCGACGTGTCGGCGCCCGGACCGCTTCCGCTTTCGTCGGACTCGGGCGGTGTCGGCGCGGGAACACCCGCTGAGACGACGCTCAGGGCCGAGCCGGAGGAGCAGCCTGCCGCGGCAGTGATCTTTGCCGACAAGACGGACGACGAGCTCCTGGGCTACGGCGTGCCGCCGGATTGGCTGGAAGACGCCAAGGCTGCCACGGAAGACACGCTGCTGGATCTCGCCGACCATCTCCCGGCGGAGGCAGCGGAGGCGCTGCTCGAATTGGCGACCGGCGGAACGCCTAACGTTCCGGCGTCGCTGCCGCCCGCCGCCGACGCGTTCGCCCACCCGGATGCCGAGCGCCGCTTCCGCGTCATGGCCGACCGCGAGGAGTTGGAGCGCGCGTTGGCTGCTCCTTGGGAGAAGTGGACTGTCTTCCTGCACCCTGCACAGAGGGACCTCGTGGAACGGGACTACGGCGGTCCAGCGCGGGTCGCGGGGTCGGCCGGTACCGGGAAGACAATCGTGGCGCTGCACCGGGCGGCGCACCTGGCCGAATCGGATCCCGAATCGCGTATCCTGCTCGCCACGTTCTCTGAGGCCCTGGCCGACGCGTTGCGCCAGCGATTGCGCCTGCTGATCGGCAACCGACCGCGCTTGGGCGAACGGATCGAGGTCCGGTCGATGGCCGGCTTGGCGGAACGGCTCCATCAACTCAACATCGACCCGCTTCAGCGGGCTTCGGAGGAGCGGCAACGGGAGTTGCTGCGCCGTGCGGCCGCCGAGACGCCGGACCACGGCTACTCGGCCCGCTTCCTCTGGGCGGAGTGGAGCGGCGTGGTCGACGCATGGCAGATGAGGAACTGGGACGAGTACCGCGAAGTGCCCCGGCTCGGCCGTCGTACCCGCTTGCCCGAGGGCCGCAGGAGAGTCCTCTGGGGCATCTTCGCCAGGGTGCGCGATGAACTGGAACGTCAGGATCTCGTAACGACGGCCGCCCTGTTCGGCCGGCTGGAGACCCACTTCAACCAGGCGACGAGGTCTCCCTTCGACTACTGCGTGATCGACGAGGCCCAGGACATCAGTGTCGCTGAACTCCGGTTCCTGGCCGCGCTCAGCGAAGACGGGCCGAACAGCCTGTTCTTTTCCGGCGACCTCGGACAGCGCATCTTCCGTGCGCCGTTCTCGTGGCGAAAGCTGGGCGTCGACGTGCGGGGAAGATCCCGTACCTTGCGGGTCAACTACCGCACGTCGCACCAGATCCGCCGGCAGGCCGACAACCTGCTCCCCGCCAGGATCGCGGATGTCGACGGTATCGTGGAAGACCGACGCGGCACGGTTTCAGTGTTCAACGGCCCGGAACCCGAGATTCGTGTGTTCGGGTCGGAGGCCGAGGAGACCGCAGCCGTTGGAGACTGGCTTCGCAGGTTCTCGCGGGCCTGCACCGGAACGGTGGAAACCGGCCAAGGTCGCGAGGTCATTGGGCTCTTTGTCCGGTCATCGGACGAGATCGAACGGGCCATGCGAGCGGCGGACACGGCGGGTCTGCAGGTCGTTCGGCTTGACGCGGACGAATCCGCTTTGGCCACTGGAAAGAGCGCGGAGGCCTCCCAGGTCGACTCTGTCGCGGTCAGGGTCGCGGTCGGAACCATGCATCGAGCCAAGGGCCTGGAGTTCGCCGCCGTGTGCGTCATGGCCTGCGACGACGAAGTGTTGCCGCTGCAGGCCAGGATTGAGAACGTCGCCGACGAGGCGGACCTGGAGGATGTGTACGACACGGAGAGGCGTCTCCTGTACGTGGCGTGTACCCGGGCCCGGGATCGGCTGCTCGTTACCGGGGTGGATCCGGCCTCGGACTTCCTGGACGATCTGGCCTGAGGGGCGAAGACCGCTTCCGGTTGTAGGCTGGAGGCATCATGGCGGCCATCAAGAGCCTCGCGATCGAGGGTTTCAAGAGCTTCCGGACGCTGGCGCCACTGGAACTGGGTTCGCTGAACGTCCTGATCGGCGCCAACGGGTCAGGAAAGTCGAACTTCCTCGCCGCGTTCGAACTCCTCGCAAAGGCGTGCAGCGCTCGGCAGCTCGTCAACCACGTCGGGCACGCGGGCGGCGCCGACAACCTCCTCCACTACGGTTCGAAGAAGACGCAGAAGATGCGCTTCGAGGTCGCGTTCGAGAACGGGCAGGCCGACTTCGAGCTTCTGCTCCGGTATGCCTCGAACGACCGGCTCTTCCCCAGTCTGCGGATTGGGGGGACCTCGCCGGCAAACTGCGAGGATCAGTTTGACCGGGCGCCGGGCCTTGCTCCCGCAGTGGAGTTTTTGCGCCTCAAGCTGGCGCAATGGCAGCCGTATCACTTCCACGACACGAGTCCGACCTCGCCCGTCAGGCAGACCTGCGACCTGCACGACAACCGTTGCTTCCGTAGGGACGGAGCCAACCTGGCGGCCTACCTCTACCGGCTCCGCCAGACCCATCGCGAGGCCTACAGCACGATCCGCCGCACGATCCAGCTCGTGGCGCCGTTCTTCGAGGACTTCCAGATCGAACCCTTGGCCCTGAACAGCGAGAAACTCCAGCTCGAATGGCGGCGCCGGGGATCCGACGAGTACTTCGGCGCATCCTCCCTTTCGGACGGCACCCTCCGATTCGTGGCCTTGACCACCCTGCTCTTGCAGCCGCTGGACGTTCGCCCTGGGGTGATCCTCATCGATGAGCCGGAGCTCGGTCTGCACCCCTATGCGATTGGGCTGCTCGCGTCGATGATCCGCAGTGCTTCAGCGGACACCCAGATCATCGTAGCCACGCAATCACCCATTCTTCTGGACTACTTCGAGCCGGAAGAAGTTCTCGTGGCCGAGAGGAGGGATGGAGAGACCAGGCTGAAGCGCCTGGAGACGGAGCCACTCAAGGAATGGCTGGAGGACTACAGCCTTGGCCAGCTCTGGGAGAAGAATGAACTCGGCGGCCGGCCGGGAAGCGAGTAGATGGTTCGGCTGCTTCTCCACGTCGAGGGTCAGACGGAAGAGACCTTCGTCAGCGAAGTGCTCAGAGAGCACCTGGCTTCCAGGGGGTACTCGTCCGTGGGCGCCCGCCTGCTGGGCCCGGCGCGCCAGCGTCACCGGCGGGGCGGCGTGCGTTCGTGGCCGAGCGCCTTGAAGGGCATCTGCAGCCACCTGAGACAGGACCCCCAGTGCATCGCGGGAACGATGGTCGACTACTACGGACTGCCGGCCAGGGGTTCAGGGGCATGGCCCGGGCGATTGGAAGCCGCGAAGGTGCGCGGCGCCGTCGAACGGAGAGCTGGAACGGTGGAACGAGCTCTGGGCGACTCCGTCGCCGCGGAGATGGGGGCCGGTTTCGAGCGGTGTCGCTTCGTGCCGTACGTGATGATGCATGAGTTTGAGGCGATGCTGTTCAGCGACTGCTCCGGGTTCGGCAGCGCCATCGGGCGCACTGATCTCAGTGCTCCGCTGAAGGAGATTCGCAGGGCCTTCGACACTCCCGAGGACATCGACGACAGTCAGGAGAGCGCACCGTCGAAACGGATCCTTCACCTCCTTCCGTCGTACGAGAAGCCGCTGATGGCGAACTTGGGCGTGCTGCACATCGGCCTCGAGACGATTCGGGGCGAGTGTCGGCACCTCGACCGATGGCTCCAGCGTTTGGAGGCGTTGGGAGGAGGGTAGGGTCGGCCATGGTGGTGAAACTCCGCACCGGTGTCGATCCGGCCTCGGAGGTCCTGGACGACCGGGAGTTGGTGCCGTATCTCGGCGCCCGGCGCTCTCTGGCATAAGCTCGCCGGCGCCCCAGAGACTGAACCGGGCGCGGGCGACTGCTTGTACCCGGCCGCGAGAGGAGGGCTTTCATGGCCTTGAACACCTACCTGACCTTCGGCGGCAACTGCCGCGAGGCGTTCGACTTCTACCGTTCCGTCTTCGGCGGCGAGTTTGCCGACCTCACGACGTTCGGCGAGGGCCCCGAGGGGCTGCCGCTTGCCGAGGGCCAGGAGGACCAGGTCATGCACGTGGCCCTCCCGATCGGCGACAGCGTGCTGATGGGGAGCGACAGCACGACGTTCGGCCCGCCGCTTAAGGTCGGCAACAACTTCTCGATCTCGGTCGAGGCAGAGAATCGCGAACAGGCCGATGAACTGCAGGCGAAGCTGTCGGACGGCGGCGCGGTGACGCTGCCGATGGAGGACCAGTTCTGGGGCGCCTACTTCGGCATGTGCGTCGACCGCTTCGGCGTGAACTGGATGGTGGTCCACGAGCTGCCGCAGGACCAGGCGGCGGATCGGGTGACCGACTGAGGAGAACGCAACCCGTAACCGGCAGAGGAGACGGCAGACCATTGCTGCCGGCAGAGGAGGACGACGAGTCATGACCGCGATATCACCCCATAACGGCCCGGTTGCCGTCACCGGCGTCTCCGGCTTCACCGGCGGCCACATGGTGCGCGAACTCGTCCTCCACGGATACGAGGTGCGCGCCTGCCTGCGCAACGCGGATTCCTGGCGCGGCCGGGACTGCGTGCAGTACCTGAACCGCCTGCCGAACGTCGAGATCGCGGGCGGCTGCGACCTGTTCGTGCCCGGTTCGTACGACGAGGCGTTCGCCGGGTGTGCGGGCGTGTTCCACGTCGCCGCGGTGCTCGGCAACTCGGCCGACGGCAAGTCCCAGCCGCTGGGCTCGGGGAACGTCTCGACGGACGTCTACGAAGGCGGCATGGCCGGCACGCGGAACGTGATCGACTCGGTGAACCGGAGCGGCAGCGTGAAGCGCGTCGTCTACACGAGCTCGCTGGCGGCGATCTCGGGCCTGGCGCCGCCGCCGATGCTTCCAGGCTTCGCGTGGACGGAGACGCACTGGGCGCCCGACCACTTCGAGCCGGAGGCCTGGCAGCATCCGCGGCAAGCGTACGCCCGCAGCAAGGTGGACACGGAGCGGCTCCTCAACCAGTCGGCGGACGCAAGCGACGGTCGCTGGGACGTGGTCACGATGAACCCGGCGATGATCTGCGGCCCGGTCCTGTTCAAGGCCCAGGTCGGCCAGTGGATCGAGCAGATCGGCCGGCTGGCCGCGGGGCTCGACGTGACTTGGCCGACGCCCTACGACATGTACTACAACATCATCGACGTCCGCGACCTGGTGAAGGCCGAGCGGCTGGCGGCGGAGTCGGACGTCGACCACCGGGCCACGAACGGCGGCAGCCGGTACCTCCTGCACGGCAGCGGCGGCCGTTCCGCGCTGCGGCTGAGCACTGAAGTTGCCGGCATCATCCGGGAGGGCTTCCCCTCCTTCGTCGTCGGCGGGGCGGCGGCGCCCGATGGCGGACCGCCGCGACCCGCGGCGATCAACCACAGCCGGAAGGCGATGTCCCTGCTGGGCGCCACGTTCCGGCCGGTCGAGGACACGATCCGGGACGTGGTGGAGACCTCGGTGGAGTTGGGCATCATCGAACCCCGGTTGAGGCCCGAACCCGAACCCCCACACACTCCCTGAATTGGATCGCTGGAACGTATCCGGCGGTTGGAAGGACGCGCTAATGCCAAGACCAGGCAAGCGCATGAATGAATGGCGCAGAAGACGCCAAGAACGCGGATAGGGGACCTTGCGTCAAACAGTCACTTGTCTGGCTGTTGGCAGGGAAGCCTGACCGCGCGTTCCGGCAGCGGTCAATGAGGACGTTCCTCGCCGGTCCACTGCTCGCCTTGGCGTGTGGCGGCGCACTCCGCGCCGACGACCCGAATCCGGGCCGCAACCGGGTCGCTGAAGCGAAGAACCTTCCCGTTTCGTGGGACGTCGCGTCTGGCGACAACGTGTTGTGGTCCGCCGAACTCGGAACGACGACCTACGGCGGCCCGACGATCGCCGACGATCTGGTCGTCGTGGGAACGAACAACGAGCGTCCACGGGATCCTGCGGTGACGGGCGATCGAGGCGTGGTGATGGCGTTCGACCGCCATTCCGGCGCCTTCCGCTGGCAGATCACGCACGAGAAGCTCGAGACGGGCGACGCGAACGACTGGCCGCTGCAGGGCGTCTGCTCGACGCCCTCCTTCGACGGTGAGCGGCTCTACTACGTCTCGAACCGGGGGGAACTCGTCGCGGCAAACCTCGCCGGCGAGGTCTCCTGGTCCTTCGACATGGTCGGGGAGTGGGGCGTCTTCCCGAAGCACATGGCGGCCTCGACGCCGCTGGCGGTGGGCGAGCTCGTCTTCGCGTCGACCAGCAACGGGGTCACGGACGACGGCCGGGTCCCGGCGCCGGAGGCGCCGAGTTTCGCGGCGTTCGAGCGTGCGACGGGCCGGCCGGTGTGGCGAGACGGGAGTCCCGGCGACGGGCTGATCGACGGCCAGTGGGGGAGCCCGTCCCACGGTCGCGCCGGCGGCCGGCCGCAGGTCGTGTTCCCGGCCGGCGATGGCTGGCTCTACGCCTTCGAGCCGGTGACGGGGCGCGCGCTCTGGCGTTTCGACGGCAACTCGGCGCTTGCCGCCGGGGAACTGGACCGAGTCGACTCGCGGCATGTCTTCGTGGCCACCCCGGTATTGCTCGAGGACACCGTCTACATCGCCGCGGGCCGGGATCCGGAGGCGTCGCTCAGGGCCGGCGTCCTGTGGGCCGTCGACGCAACCGGCAGCGGCAACGTGACGTCGAGCGGGGTGCGCTGGCGGTTCGAAGACCCGGACTTCGGACGCGCGATCGCCACCGTGGCGGTGGCCGCCGGCATCGTCTACGCGGCGGACCTGAACGGCTTCCTGTTCGCGCTCGACGCGCAGAGCGGCGAGAAGCTCTGGGTCCACGATGCCCTGGCGCCGTTCTGGAGCTCGCCCCTGGTCTCGGACGGCAAGGTCTACGCTGCCGACACGGAGGGCGACGTCACGGTGCTGCGGGCGGGGCCGACGTTGGAGATTCTGGCGGAGAACGCGATGCCGCGAGGGGTGTACACTTCGCCGTCCACGGATGGCTCGGTCGTCTACTTGGCGACCAGCGAAACACTCTACGCGCTGGTCGCCCGAAGCTCGGGCGGCGGCACGGACGGTTGACAGCCCAGGGACCCCCGACCCATGAAAACTCAGTCCTCCCTGTACGTTCCCTTCCTCCTGACCGCGGTCCTCGTCGCCGGCTCGGCAGCGTCCGCGAACGACCCGCCGGCGATGTTCGGCGGTACGCCGGGCCGCAACATGGTGTCCGATGCCACCGACCTGCCGACCCGGTGGGACGTCAGGAGCGGCGAGAACATCATCTGGCAGGCCAAGGTCGGTTCGCAGACCTACGCGGGCCCGGTCGTGCATGGCGGCCGGGTGTACGCCGGCACGAACAACGAGGGGCTTCGCCGGCCCGGCATCGAGGGCGACAAGGGCGTGGTGATCGCCCTGGACAAGGAGACGGGCCAGCTTCTGTGGCAGGCCACTCACGACAAGCTGGGCGCCGGCCGGGTCAACGACTGGCCGCTCCAGGGCGTCTGCTCGACTCCCTTCGTCGACGACGAGCGCGTCTACTACATCTCGAACCGCGCAACCGTCGTTGCCGCGGACGTGGACGGCTTCCGGGACGGCACGAACGACGGCATGACGGACGAGCAGTACAAGGAGGAACTCGACGCCGACATCGTGTGGGAGTACGACATGATCGCGGAGCTCGACGTGTTCCCGCACAACCTGGCCGCGGGGTCGCCGCTCGTCGTCGGCGACCTCCTGTTCACGGTCACCGGGGCCGGGGTCGACGAGGGACACATCAATCTTCCCTCGCCCGCGTCGCCTGCCTTCATCGCGCTCGACAAGAACACGGGCGAGCTGGTCTGGGAGAGCATCGACAGCGCCGATGCGGTCCTGCACGGCTCCTGGTCGAACCCCGCGTACGGTGTCGTCGACGGCCAGCCACAGATCGCCTTTCCGGGCGGCGACGGCTGGCTCTACACCTACGAACCGGCCACGGGCAACCTGCTGTGGAAGTTCGACCTGAATCCGAAGGACTCGATCTGGGAACTCGGCGGCGCCGGCACCCGCAACAACATCATCTCGACGCCGGTCTTCTACAACAACCGCTTCTACCTCGGGGTCGGTCAGGATCCCGAGCACGGCGAGGGTCCGGGTCACTTCTACGCCATGGATGCCAACGTCGAAGGCGACGCGACGGACAGTGCGGCCTTCTGGCACTTCGGGGGCGAGGAGTTCAACCGCACGATCTCGACCGCGGCGATCGCCGACGGCCTGCTCTACATTCCCGACCTGAGCGGTTTCCTCTACGTGCTGGACGTCGAGACCGGCGAGCACCTCTGGACCCACGACACGTTCGCCGCTGTCTGGGGTTCGGCGTTCGTCGCGGACGGCAAGGTCTACCTGGGCGACGAGGACGGGGACATCGTCGTGCTCGAGGCGGGTCGTGAGGAGAAGGTCATCGCGGAACAGAACATGGGCTCCGCCGTGTACACGACGCCAGTGGCCGAGGATGGCCGGATCTACGTCGCCACCCGTTCCGACGTGTTCGCGATCGGGTCGAAGTAGGGGCATCGCGCACTCCGGAGCGGACGGTCACGGGACCCCGATCGACCAGCCGCTTCAGACCCGTGGCAATCAGACGAGGCCAGCGACCGCTCGAAGCGGCGGGTTCCTGGAGCATCGACACCACGCCGGGGCGTGTGCTCTACGGCGCCGGGGTGATCGATCTGGTGGGCGAGGTCGTGCGGGAGCTCGGCGGCCGCAGGGTCCTCGTGGTGACCGATCCGGGTGTGGCCGCGGCGGGCCATGTGCACCGGGCGTCCGTTTCGCTGCGCGCGGCAGGTCTCGACGTCAGGGTTTTCCACGGCGTGGGAGAGAACCCGGGGGAGCGCCACGTGGCGGCGGCTGCGGCCGCGGCACGCGGCCACGACGCGGACTTCCTGATCGGTCTCGGCGGCGGTTCGGCGATGGACTGTGCCAAGGGCGGGAACTTCATCTTGACCAACGGCGGTCGCATGGAGGACTACTGGGGCTTCGGGAAGGCATCCAGGCCAATGCTCCCGTCGGTCGGCGTGCCCTGCACCGCGGGCACCGGCAGTGAGGCGCAGTCCTTTGCCGTGATTTCTCGCGAGGACGACCACCGCAAGATGGCCTGCGGCGATCCGAAGGCGCGGTTCACCGCCACGCTGCTCGACCCGGAGCTGGTGCGCACGGCCCCCCCCGAGGTCATGGCCGCCACCGGTCTCGACGCGCTCTCGCACGCTTTGGAGAGCTTCGTTGCGACCGCGGCCAATCCGTACTCGCGGATGTTCGCGTCGGAGAGCTTCGCGCGCCTGCTGCGGGGGTTCGATGCCGTGGCGGAGGCGCAGCGGGAGAACGGTCCGAGCCCGGCGAGCGAGCGTCTTGCCGCCGCCCGCAACGAACCGGGAAACGAGGCGCGGCGGGAGGAGCTTCGGCGCCCGGCGAGCGAACGTCCTGCTGCTGCGGACGACGAACCGGGGACCGGGGACCAGCGGGTGAACGGTCGCGGTCCGGGGAGCGGACGTGCGGAGGACGAAGTGATCGAGCTGTGGGGCGAGATGCTTCTCGGCGCCCACTTCGCCGGCGCGGCAATCGAGGCGTCCATGCTGGGCGCCGCCCATGGACTGGCGAACCCGCTGACGGCGCGCTACGACATCACCCACGGCGTCGCGGTGGCCGTCATGCTGGATCACGTCCTGCGTTTCAACGATGGCGACCCGGACGTCCGGTACGAAGGTCTGGCGCGGCTCGCTTTCGGCGGCGCCGCGGCGAACGGTCTGGCAGGCGAGCGACTCGCCGATCTCTGGGTCGGCCTCAGGCAACGGGCCGGCGTTGCCGGCAGATTGCGGGATCTCGGAGTGCGCGAGGCGGATCTCGACCTGCTCTCGGGGCAGGCGGCCGAGCAGTGGACGTCGCAGTTCAACCCCCGTACGACGAGTGCCTCCGATATGCTCGCGCTGTATCGAGCGGCCTTCTGATGCGCCCGAGCACTTCGTCGAGACAACCCGTCGGCCCACCCCAAGAGTTCGTCATGTCAGAAACCCTCCCGCCTTCAGGCCGGCCCGCCGCCGCTTCCGCGTTGCGGCCTGGACGATCGGCAGGTCGTGGCCGGATCCTCGCGCCTTCAGGCCGGCCCGCCGCCGCTTCCGCGTTGTGGCCTGGACGATCGGCAGGTCGCAGTCGGATCCTCGCGCCTTCAGGCCGGCCCGCCGCCGCTTCCGCGTTGTGGCCTGGACGATGGGCAAGTCGTGGCCGGATCCTCGCGCCGGTCCTGCTCCTGGGCATTCTGCTGGGCATTCTGCCGGGCGCCGCGGCGGCCGCCGCTGGTGACGGGGAGGACCAGGATTCGGCGGCGTCAGGGTCGTTGTTCCAGCCTTCCGCCAATGCCTGGCCGGTGTTCCGCGGCAACCTGCTGGGCACGGGCGTGGCCGCGACGACGCTGCCGGACGAGCCGAAGCTGCTCTGGACGTTCGACACCGGCAGCGAGATCGAGAGCACGGCCGCGATAGTGGGCGGGGTCGTCTTCTTCGGGGACTACGAGGGCCGGGTCTACGCCGTGACCCTTGAAGAAGGAAAGGAACTCTGGCGATTCGACGCGGGAACGCCGATCAAGGCGCCCCTCTCGGTCTTCGACGGCGTGGTCTACATCGGCGACGAGTACGGTCTCATCCACGCGCTGGACGCCGGGAGCGGCGAGGAGAAGTGGCAGTTCGAGACCCTGGGAGAGATCTACGCCGGCGTCTCGCTGCACGGCGACCGGCTGCTCGTCGGCTCCTACGACAACTCGCTCTACTGCCTTGATCGCAAGAGCGGCGAGAAGCTGTGGCAGGTGGAGACGGAAGGCTACGTGCACGGCACGCCGGCGGTCGCCGACGGGCTGACCACGGTGTCCGGTTGCGACGGCTTCATGTGGCTGATCGACATCGAAACCGGCGAGACGATTCACAAGATCAACCTGCGAGGGCAGGCGGCCTCGAGCCCGGCCGTGATCGGCGAGATGGCCTACGTTGCCACCTACGAGAACGAGGTGCTGGGAATCGACCTCAAGCGGCGTGAGGTGGCCTGGGCGTACGAGCACGAAGTGCGCAAGTTCCCCTTCTACGCGTCGGCCGCCGCGGACGACGAGATCGTCGTGATCGGGGGACGGGACAAGATCGTCCATGCCCTGGATCCTCGGACCGGCGAACGGAAATGGGAGTGGAACAGCGGCGCCCGGCTCGACTCCTCCCCGGTCATCGTCGGCGACCGCGTGTTCCTGGGCTCGAAGCGGGGGCCCGTCCTCGCCCTTGACAAGGCGACCGGGGAGCCGGTGTGGGAGTTCGACACGGGTTCGGCAATCATGGCTTCGCCGGCCGTGGCGTCGGAACGGCTGGTGATCGGCAGCCTCGACGGCATCCTGTACTGCTTCGGCTAACGGTGGTGGCTCAATCAGGTACCGGACGAGGCGGGAAAGGAGGGACCAGGTCGTTGACCAAGAGCGATATGCCGACCTTGGCGGAGTTTGCGGACACTGGGACTCTCGATCCGTGGCAGTTGTCGGATCCGGAGCTCTCGTATCATGCCTCCCTTGTGGCAGTGGGCAGAAGTGCAAGTTCCATCGGTTTCCACTTTGCCCAGGCCTTGCCGACGGGTCGCATCATCAGTGGCGTATCGCTCATGCTGCCGAGAACCTATGAGGCGGACTTCGTGCAGTCGCTGGATGCGATTCGAGAGAGGCTGGCCCGGGCGTCTGAACAGGGTCTTCTGGAGACGCTGGAGCCCCTGAACCTGGCACTGCTGGACGACCTCAACGCCGACAGCTACACATGCAAGTCGGCGGACTTCTGCAGGGCCACCACCAACGACCATGCCTCGGTGCTCGACTTCTTCTGGCTGCCGCATGTATCCGAAGCCATGATTCGGGCGCGACCGCAGGATAGGCTCAAGGTCGCCGGCGTTCTGAGGGTGGTCCTTGATGCATCCGCCTTCAGAGGATTGATCGAGGATCTGCGGGGTCTGGACGAGGACGAGTGATGTACGACGGACCATTGCGCGAACCTGGTTTCATGGAGCATGAAGCGGTTGCAGGTGGGCTGCGAAAGGGAACCCGGAGTCGCCCACTCCGTTCGCTGGCAGTAGCCAGCACGGTGGCGATGGCACTGGGAGCTGTCGATGCCAGGATGAGTGTTTCCGCCGGGGAAGTGCGCGTCACGGGACAGACCGTCGGTTCGGTCAGCCCGGCAGTTGGTCAGTGGTTACGGCATGTCGAGGAAATCAGTCGGGTGGCGAACGACGCGGTGGTTGCAGGCCTCAGGGTGCTGGGACGGGAAACCGTGGTTGCTCTTGGGATCCCTCCCCAGGGCGCGTTGACCGAAGAGGGCTCGTACCAGTTGGTCTGGGATCATGGTCGGCATCACCTGCTTGCAGAGGTGTTTCCTGGCGGCCACTACGACTGGTTCTACCGAGACCGGGAAACCGGTCGTCTGGCGGGTGCAGAAGGGTTGCCGTTTGACGAAACGGCAAAGCTGCGCCGGCGCCTGGAGCGCAACCTGCGCTCCAGGGAGGCCTAGCCGGGCTTGGCCGATGCCGAAGAGTTGGCGGAGGGTCATGTACTCCGCCTGGGCGGTGCCTCGGGGAGGTTCTCGGTTGGGGAGCCAAGGGCAATACCTGCCGACTTTCGCCTGAGTTCCGCGGACAGGAACGTGGCTGAAGATGGGGAAGCTTCGCTTACGGTTTGGGATCGGGAGCGAACGACGCCGGCCCAGGCCAGGAACCTGGTCAGCCGCGGTCCGCTACGTGCGGTCTATTCCCTCGAAGTTGGCGAAGTGCGACAACTGAGCTATCCAAATGGCCCGGGGCTACGGATTCTGAGAGACCTGGAGGCGGTCGCCGACGTCCTCGATACGCCTGGAGCCCACGGCCACTGCGGTATCGTCGGACTGCTTCGGCCCAGGGGCGTTCCCAGGATGCAAGCAAGGGCGTTGGAGAGTCAGTTGGCGGACTTGGCGGTCCTGGTATCTGCCAGGGGCTGAGGATCGATGGAAACGATGGTTGATCAGGCACCGGGACCGAGGTCCGAGCCGGCGACTGGCCGGCTTGATCTCGAAGCGACCGACATCGGCTCCGTCTTCGTGTCGAACTACCCGCCGTACTCGGCCTGGAACGAGGCCTCGGTGGGGGAGGCGGCCGCGGCGCTTGATCAGGAGCCTGTAGCCGGCGCCTCTCTGGGCCTCTACATCCATATCCCGTTCTGCCGCAAGCGCTGCAAGTTCTGCTACTTCCGGGTCTACATCGACAAGAACCACGAGCAGATCGGGCGTTACCTGGACGCCCTCGGCGTGGAACTCGAGCGCTACGCGGACCGGCCGTCGATCAGGGGCCGGAAGCTCGATTTCGTCTACTTTGGCGGCGGTACCCCTTCCTACATCGCGGCCAAGCAACTGATTCCTCTGGCCGAGCGGCTGCAGGACGTGATGCCGTGGGACGGCGCCGAAGAGGTCGCGTTCGAGTGTGAGCCGGGGACGCTGACGCAGTCCAAGCTCGAGGCGATCCGCAGCATCGGCGTGACCCGCCTCAGCCTCGGCGTGGAGAACTTCGACGACAGGATCCTGGAAGAGAACGGCCGCGCCCACGTGTCGAAGGAGATCTACCGGGTGCGCGACTGGATCCGGGCCCAGGGGTTCCGGCAACTGAACGTGGACCTGATCGCCGGCATGGTCGGCGAGACCTGGGAGAGCTGGAAGCGAACCGTGGACCTGACGATCGAGTACGACCCGGATTCGATCACCATCTACCAGATGGAACTCCCCTTCAACACGGTGTATTCGAAGGCCAAACTGCGCGGCGATGCCGACGCGCCGGCCTTTGCCGACTGGCGCACGAAGCGGGAATGGCACGCCTACGCATTCGAGCAGTTCGAGCGCGCCGGCTTCGAGCGCTGGAGCGCCTACACGATGATGCGGCGCGACCGGGGCTGCAAGTTCGTCTACGCCCGGGAAGTGTGGAGCGGCGCGGACATGATCCCGATCGGAGTCTCGTCGTTCGGCCACATGGGCGGCGTCCATCTGCAGAACCACGACCGCTGGGACGACTACCTGGCGGCGGTCGAGGACGGCGGCCTGGCCACCCGCAGGGCGTTCGCCACGACCGCCCGGGAGCGCCTGACCCGCGAGCTCATCCTGCAGTTGAAGCGGGGCTGGCTCGAACGCGACGCGTTCGAGCGCAAGTTCGGCGTGGATGTCGTGGCGAACTACGCGGACGCCTTCGGCAGCCTGACCGGGCAGGGCCTGGCAACGATCGGGCCGGAGCGGATCGAACTCAGCGAAGGCGGACTGCTGCGCGTCGACCAGCTCCTGCCGCGGTTCTACGACGAGCGCTACCGCGGCGCGCGCTACACCTGAGGACGCACGCTACACCTGGGGGCGGACGCTACACCTGAGGGCGGACGCTACACCTGAGGGCGGACGCTACATTTGGGGGCGGACGCTACACCTGAGGGCGCACGCTACATTGGGGGCGCGCGCTGCACCTGGGGGCGCGCGCTGCACCTGAGGGCGCGCGCTGCACCTGAGGGCGCACGCTGCACCTGAGAGCGCACGCTGCACCTGGGCCTGGAACCGACCCGTCACGGGAGGTCGGCCGGCAGACAGGCCTGCGCGGAACCCTGCGGCGCCGTCACCCGGCGCAGGGAAACGCCTGACCGTCCGAGTGCGTCCACGGTCCCATGTTTGCGGCGCCGCGATAGGTCTTCGAGGCGCCGTCGGTGCGGCGGACGATCGTCACGCTGTACTCGAGGGTCGTCAGCGTCGCCACGTACGCCCACTGATGACCGTTGACGCCGCAACCGTCGAGCACCTTGACGAACACTTCCGGGTTGTCCGCACCGAAGAACCAGTAGGCGGCGCTCCGGTCGCCGAGAGCCCTCGACGCGGCAGTGTGAATCGCTGCGTGAGTTTCCGCCGCTTCTGCATTCGTCCGGAAGGCAACGTAGACGTCGTAGCCCGCGATCGCCACGCCCCGAGACGGAGTGGCCTTGGCTTGCCGGAGGCCTGAGCTGTTCCCCTGTGCGTCGGTTGCGGCCACGGAGACCGTGTACTCGGTCCCGTTCGTCAACCCTTCGATCGTGTAGCGGGTCACGCTCGTATCGAGTTGGGCGCTGCTCCGGCCGGAGAACGGCGACCAGTAGACCACATAGCCTCCCGGCGGCGACCCCGTTGCGGGTGACCCCCATTGGGCCGTGATCCTGGCGTCCGCGGGCGTCAGCAGGAGGTTGGCGACGAGCCCCGGAAGAGCGCCTTGGGCAAGAAGAGCCACCGAGGCGACGACGACCGCGACCGCCGCAAGGGTCGCTGCGCGAAGCGTACGGTTCGGCCAGCCGGGACCCGCACTCCACCGAGGCCGACTGTTCCTGTTGCTCATGTCGGTTGTGCTCCCAATGGGAAAGAAGGGTTCGTCCCCTCATCATAGCGGATGGAGGAATGCGCCACGCTGCGCGTTGCAGCCGCAGCCAAACTGAAAGGGTTCGTCCCTTCATCGTAGCGGATGGAGGAATGCGCCCGGACGGCGGGGGGCCGCCGCGGACCGGCGCGGGCTGCGCCTGCTAGAAGTCGATGCCGAACTGGATGCCGACCTCGGCCGGCGGCGCCCAGACCGCGAGCGAGCCGGTGTAGTTCACGAAGAACTGGCTGAGCCGGTACTCCTCGTCGCCGAGGTTCCGCCCGTAGGCGGCGAGGAACATGCGCCCCTGCGCCGAGGTCCAGCGCAGCTGGGCGTGGAGCAGACCGTAGGACGGCTGGACGAAGCGTTCGAAGGAGTCGAAGGCCACGTCGTCGGTGTACTGGTACTCGCCGCGCGCGATCAGCGAACCGTTGCTGCCGAGGTCGAAGGTGTAGCTCAGCGCCGCGGTAGCGGAGAGGTCGGGCGCCCGGGGGAGTCCGTTGCCGGACAGGTCGGAGGGCGCAATCGGCAGCGCGCCGCCGCCGCCCTGAAGCACCTGGGCCGGATCGATCAGCCCCGCGGCGAGCAGGTCCTCCACGAACTGCGCCTGGAGCACGGGATCAAGGGTGGTGAACTCGGTGAACTCGTCGTCGAGCAACTCGAAGGACAGGTCAAAGGAGAACTGCCGGTTCGGCTTCACGGCAACTTCGAAGTCGAGGCCCCGTATGCGGGCCTTGGCCGCGTTCTCGACCACGGAGCGGTCGGGGTACAGCACAGCGACCTGCAGGTCGTCGTAGTCGTAGTCGAAGGCAGACGCGTTGATCCGCACCTTGCGGTCGGCAAGCGTGGACCTGATGCCGATCTCGACACTCGTCACCGTCTCCTCGTCAAAGGCCGGCTGCAGCGAGAGCGAGTTGTAGCCGCCGCTCTTGTAGCCGGCGGTCACCGCGCCGTAGAGCATCAGATTGTCAGCCGGGCGAACCTCGAGGCCAAGCTTGGGCGTCAGCGCACTCCAGTTGTCGCTCTGCTGCTGGAATTCCGGCATGAAGGTCTGGAAGCTCAGCGTCTGCTGATCGTGGTCCTTCTCGTCCGTCGTGTAGCGCGCCCCCGTGGTCAGCGTGACCCGGTCGCCGAGGCGCCAGTCGACCTGGCCGTAGGCGGCGTAGAGCGAAGCGTCGATGCTGGTCTCGAACGGCAGCGGCGTCGCGACTCCCGGCGCCGGGAGGCCGATCAACGGCGCGACGGCGTTGTAGTACTGCGGCCCGCACAGGGACGGCGGCGCGAGGAAGCCGAGGGAACAGTAGTTCGTCGGGTCGAACAGGAACGTCTGGGGGCTGTTCGCGAACACCCAGACGCCGAGCAGTGCGAGGTCGGTCACGTTGTCGACCTGCATGCCGCTTTCCTCATTGAAGGCGTAGGCGCCTGCTACCCAGTTGGCCCGCTCGTTGCCGCCGTGGAGCTGGAACTCCTGCGACCACCAGTTGGAGTAGAACGTGCCCCGGTTGGTGATCAGGGCGTTGGGGGATCCGTCGATGTCCGTGTCGCGCATCGAATCGAACTCGCGCGAACTGCTGATCGACGTGAGGCTCGTGCCGCCGCCCAACGCCTTGTTCACGGTCAGCGAGAAGCCGGTCTCCTCGTAGGAGGACAGGGGGGGCGTGTCGGTCGAGATGCGGTGGATGTCGTCGGGGTCGGAGTAACCATAGAACCGGTTCAGGGTCCCCACCGTGCTGTAGGGCGACACGTCGAAGGGCTTGAAGGGGAAGTTCGCGTGGGCGTCGTCGTCCGTGCTGTCGGCGCGGATGGTGAAGGTCAGCGAGTCGGAGGGCAGGAAGGTGACCGAGCCCCGTAGCGTGACGCCGTCGAAGTTGTCGGCGCCCGCGCCCAGGAAGTCGTTGTACGTGGGGTCCTCGACCTGAGCCGCGGCGCCGGTGAACCGGGCCCAGACCTTGCTCGACACGGGACCCGTGAGCGACAGACCGTAGCGGCGTCCCTCGGCCGGCTCGCTGGAGTCGAACTCGGAGATGGAGGTGAAGAGGCGCCCGTGGAACTCTCTCTCCGGCGCCCGAGTGACCACGTTCACGGCCCCGGCAGTCGAGTTCCGTCCCCAAAGCGTTCCCTGGGGGCCGCGCAGGATCTCGATGCGCTCGAGGTCGAGGAACGGGTTCACGGCCGCCTGAGGACGCGGCATGTAGACGCCGTCCACGTAGTAGCCCACGGTCGGCTCGGCGCCGATGCCGAGGGTGCCCGAACCGATGCCGCGGATGTAAATGGCGACTTCGCCGGTGGAGGGACTCTGGCCCGAGATGACGACGCCGGGCGAGGCCTCGGCCAGGGCCTGGACGTCGCCGATCACCTGCTGTTCGAGCTCTTCGCCCGAGCGGGTGACGATCGAGATCGGCACATCCTGGATGGCCTCCTCGACCCGCTGCGCCGTGACGGTGATCTCGTCGGTGACGGCGGCATCCGGATCGTCGGGATTCTGCGCTGCCGCGGCGCCGGCAAGCAGCGCCGCCAGGAGAACCAGGGCCGGTGGAAGAACGGGGTCTGTGTGCATCGGCTGGGAGTGACCTTTCGAGATTGCGGGGACGGCTTTCGGGACAGCTGGAGGGGCGCCCGGGCAGATCCGAACTCCCCGCGCGGTGAAGGCGGCAGCCGCTTGGCCAGCGTCCCGACAACGAGGGTTGAAGCGGCACCGCGTGTGAAGGGCGGCAGGCTACAACATTCGCATCCACGGGTCGAAGCGGCGCCTTGTCCATCACCGCGGTCAACCTCACGCGCACGGGTTGCCGTCTCCGACTCCGAAACGGCCCCTCCTGCCATAGACTCCCGGCGGTGTTCGCGGCATCTTCCTACGACCTGATCGTGATCGGCGCCGGCCCGGGCGGCTCGGCGGCCGCGGCGATTGCGGCTCGCGGGGGCCTGTGCACGTTGCTGCTCGAGCGGGAACCCGTGCCGACCTTCAAGATCGGCGAGTCTCTGATGCCGGACACGCACGGCGTGTTCGAGAAGATGGGGGCGCTGGAGCGGATGAAGAACAGTCGCTTCGTCGAAAAGCACTCGGTCCAGTTCTTCACCCGGACGGGCAAGGCGTCCATGCCGTTCTACTTCGAGAAGGAAAGGCCGGGAGACGACAGCGCCCGGACTTGGCAGGTGCGCCGCTCGGAGTTCGATCAGCTCCTGATGGAGACGGCCGCCGGCCAGGGCGCCGAGGTACACCGGGGGGTCAACGTTCGCGACGTGCTGTTCGAGAACGGCCGGGCGGTCGGCGTGCGCGCGACGGCCGCGGACAACGGCGGCCCGCTGGAAGTCGCGAGCCGGGTCGTCATCGACGCCACCGGCCAGAGTGCGCTGCTGTCGCGCCGCCTCGACCTGAGCCGGGTGGACTACGGCCTGCGACACGCCTCGATCTACACCCATTTCCGCGGCGCGATCCGGGACGAAGGGAAGGACGAGGGCGCGACCCTGATCCTGCACACGGAGTCCGGCGAATGCTGGTTCTGGTACATCCCGCTGGCCGGGGACGTGGTCAGCGTCGGGGTCGTCGGACCGATGGATGCCCTGGTGCGAAACCGTGACGGCAGACCGCACGAGATCTTCTTCGAGGAGGTCGGGAACTGCGCCGAGATCGAGCGGCGGATCGCTCCAGCCCACCAGTGCCGTCCGGTGTCGGTGATCAAGGACTTCTCCTACCGGATCGAAGAGATGGCGGGTGACGGCTGGATCGCGATTGGCGATGCGTTCTCCTTTATCGACCCCGTGTACTCCTCCGGCGTGTTCCTGGCTCTCAAGTCCGGCGAGATGGCGGCGGAAGCGTCGATCGATGCGATCGCCGCCGGCGATTTCTCGGGTGAACGGCTGGGAGCGTTCCAGCCACTTCTGATGCGCGGCGTCGAGGCGGTACGTCAGTTGGTCAATGTCTTCTACGATTCGAACTTCAGCGTCGGTTCGTTTCTGCGGCTGTATCCCCGGCACCAGAGCAAGGTGACTCGCATCCTGATCGGCGACGTGTTCGAACTGGACTTCACCTCCATGTTCGAGGACATGGCGGCGTTCGCCGCGGCCGGGGGCGGCAAGACCGTTCCGCCGGCGGTGGACCAGACGGCCCGGTCCGCACCCGCGTCCTGACCGGCGTCTGAACGGGGAACGGG
Source organism: uncultured Thermoanaerobaculia bacterium (assembly GCA_951813015.1). Lineage (GTDB taxonomy): Bacteria > Acidobacteriota > Thermoanaerobaculia > Multivoradales > Multivoraceae > Multivorans. Next base: position 30,319 of record CATOTG010000011.1, read on the forward strand.
GCGGAATCCATGGCGGCGACGGCGGTTCGGCGGCTCGCGTACTCGAGCCTCCCCGTTTTGTACCTGCTCCACAACGACCTCTGGTTCTGGTACGACGGAAGCCGGTTCCTCGGGCTGCCGATCGGGTTGACCTACCACGTCCTGTTCACGGCCTCGGTCGTTCTGGCCATGTGGTGGCTGGTTCGAAGCGCCTGGCCGGCCGCCGAACTGGATCGCCTGGCGACCGGCCCCGGCTCGCCGCAACCCGCGAACGCCGGCGAGGGCGAGGCCAGGTCACCTGAGGGCGAGGGATGACCCTCACGATCATCCTCGGCTATCTGCTGGCCGTGCTCCTGATCGGCGCGTGGAGCAGCCGGCGCCTGGCGGCAACGGGCGAGGATTTCTTCGTCGCCGGACGGACGATCGGTCCCTTCGTCCTCCTGATGACCCTGTTCGGGACGCACATGACGTCCTTCGCCTTGCTCGGCGCGTCGGCGGAGTCGTACCGGGTCGGGATCGGCGTGTTCTCCCTGATGGCGTCGTCCTCGGCGTTGATGGTCCCTGTCGTGTTCTTCTTCGTCGGCGCCCGGGTGTGGGCGGTCGGCAGCCGTCTGGGGCTTCTGACTCAGGTTCAGTTCGTTCGCGCCCGCTGGGGCTCCGACGGGGTCGGCCTGCTGCTGTTCGTCGTCCTCGTCGTGCTGCTGGCCCCCTACCTGCTGATCGGCGTGATGGGCGGCGGCATCACGCTCCAGCAGATCACCGACGGCGCGGCGCCGCCGTGGCTGGGCAGCTTGCTGATCTGCGGCGTCGTGATCGGCTACGTGACGAGCGGCGGTCTGCGCGGAACGGCCTGGGTGAACACCTTCCAGACCGGGATGTTCATGCTGCTCGGCGCCGTCACCGCGATCCTGATCGTCACCAAGCTGGGCGGCGTCGGCGCGGCGCTTGACCGGGTGGCCGCGAGCCGGCCGGATCTGTTGATTCGAGGCGATTCGATCGACCCGCTGCGGCTGCTCAGCTACACCCTGATCCCGTTGTCGGTGGGGGCCTTCCCTCACATCTTCTCGCACTGGCTCTCCGCCCGGCAGGCCGCCACCTTCAAGGCCCCGATCGTGCTCTACCCGGTGTGTATCGCCGTGGTATGGATCCCGAGCGTGCTGTTGGGCGTGTTCGGGAACATCGACTTTCCCGGGCTCGAGGGGCCGGCGTCGAACTCCGTCCTGATTCGGATGATCGCTCTCTACACTCCCGATCTGCTCGCCGGGTTGCTCGGCGCCGGCGTCTTCGCCGCGATCATGTCGTCGCTCGACTCGCAGTCGCTCTCCCTGGGCACGATGTTCACCCAGGACATCGTGCGCCACTACCGTTGGGGGTGGCGAACTCAGCGAGTCCCGCCAGATTCTGCTGGGCCGGCTGTTCGTCGTGGGCGTGGTGGCGGCCGTCTTTCTCGTTTCCCTGGTCGCCGAACGGAGCATCTTCGCGCTCTCGGTGTGGTCGTTCACCGGCTTTGCCTCCCTGTTGCCCGTCGTCGTCGCGGCGCTCTACTGGCGGCGCAGCACGGCCGGGGGAGCGGCCGCCGCGATCGTCACCGTGATCGTCCTCTGGATCTGGTTCTTCGTTCGCGGGTTCGGTCAGCCGGACTACAGCGTGGGCGGGACCGGCGTGATGCCGGTGGCGGTCATCTTCGCCGGCTCGGTCGCGGCGCTGGTTGTCGGTTCCCTGCTCGGCAAACCGCCCGGCGCCGAGCGGGTAGCGCGCTTTATCCCATGACCGGCGCCGACCAGCCCCTGCGAATCGCCTACCTGGCGGCAGGCGCCGGCGGCATGATCTGCGGAAGTTGCATTCACGACAACGCCCTCGTGCGCGCGCTCCAGCAACGAGGCCACAACGCGGTCCTGCTGCCGATTTACACGCCGCTGAGGACCGACGAGGAGAACGTCAGCTACGGCAGAGTCTTCTATGGCGCGGTGAACATCTACCTGGAGCAGAAGCTGCCGCTCTGGAGCCGGGCGCCCGCGGGTCTGCGCCGGCTGCTGGACAATCCGCGTCTCCTGGCGCGAGTGACGCGTTCCGCGGCAGCGACGGACGCCCGCGAGCTGGGAGAACTGGCCCTCTCCATGGTGCGCGGCGAGGCGGGACGCCAGCTCGCGGAGCTCCAGGGTCTCGCCAGGTGGCTCGGGGACGAGTTCCAGCCCGATGTCGTACACCTGACGAACTCCATGCTCCTGGGCATGGTCCACCACCTGCGCGAAGTGCTGCCTCGAGCGCTCATCGTTTGCGGCCTCCAGGGCGAGGACATCTTCCTCGAGGACCTGGAGGACCCCCACAGGTCGGAGGTCCTTGCCGAAATGCGGCGCCGGGTTCGCGAGGTCGATGTCCTCGTCGCCCCGAACGAGTACTACGCGGCCGCCATGGCCGAGCTGCTCGACCTGCCGCTGTCCCGCATCGACGTAGCCCGTCTCGGGATCGACCTCGAAGGTCACGGAAACCGCACCGCGGAACCCGCGGAGTCGCCGCTGATCATGGGGTACCTGGCCCGGATGTGCCCGGAGAAGGGCTTTCATCTCGCGGCCGAGGCGTTCAAGGAACTGAGCGATCGTCTGGGGCCCGGTCGCGTCCGCTTCCGTGCCGCGGGTTACCTGGGGGGCCGGGATCGCGTGTACTTCGAACTCCAGCGGCGGCGCATCGCCGACTGGGGCCTGGAACCCCACTTCGAGTGGCTCGGCGAGGTGGACAGGCAGCAGAAGATCGACCTCCTTCACGGTGTGCATGTGCTCGTCCTGCCGACGGTCTACCGGGAGGCGAAGGGATTGCCGGCGCTCGAGGCAATGGCGAACGGCGTACCGGCCGTTCTGCCGGACCACGGCGCGTTTCCCGAGATGCTCGAGATGACCGGAGGCGGCACGCTGGTGCCGGCCGGCGACGTGTCGGCATTGGCAAGCGCGGTCGAGGAGTTGGGCGCCGATGCGGATCGCAGGGCCCAGCTCGGACGCTCGGGCCTCCAGGGCGTGCGAAGGCACTACACAGCCCGGTTGATGGCCTCGGACACGCTCGCGTCGTACCGTCGCGGTCTGAGACGACGAGCGGCGGGCGCCGCTACCTGAGCCGGTCAGGACCTTGCGCGGCAGAACCGGGTGCTGCCGGCCGTTCCTCCAATCCCACGGGCTGCGGTTCGTGGCCGGTGAGGTCGACATGTCCCTCGGCGGCGTTGAAGGAGCGCGGCCTGTTCGACGAAACCCTGCTCATCCGGGGTGGCGAGTTCGGCCGCAGTCTGGCGGGCCGCGCTAGCATCTCGCCGCGATGACTGACGCGCTCCACTTCGATTCCGTCACGAAGTCCTACGACACGGAGGCCGGGATCGTCGAGGTCTTGCGGGGAGTCTCGCTGGCCCTGGGCGCGGGAGAAGCCCTGGCGGTAACCGGTCCCTCGGGCAGCGGCAAGAGCACTCTCCTGCACCTTGCGGCGACGCTGGAGGCGCCGACGTCCGGCGACATCCGGATCGCGGGCCAGGCGGCCCACGACCTGCCCGAACGGGAGCTGGCCGCGTTCCGCAGCCGGAGGGTCGGCCTGGTGTTCCAGGATCACTATCTGCTGCCGCAGTACACGATGCTGCAGAACGTGCTTCTTCCCACCGTGGCCGCTGGCGGCGGCGTGGACGGAGGAGAGGAGCGGGCCCGGCGCCTGCTCCGGGCCGTCGGCCTCGGTACGCGCATCGACCATCGACCAGCGCAGCTCTCGGGGGGCGAGAGGCAGCGAGCGGCCATCGTGCGCGCGCTGATCAACCGGCCGAGCCTGCTCCTTTGCGACGAACCGACCGGCAACCTGGACGCCGCGACCGCCACGTCCGTGGCCGACCTCCTGCTCGACCTCCACGCCGAAGGCGACAGCGCCCTGATCGTGGTCACTCACAGTCTGGAGCTGGCCGCGCGCCTGCCGCGGCAGGTCGTGTTGCGGGGAGGCCTGCTCACGGAAGCGCGGCCGCGGCCGGCGGCCGGAGGCTGAAGTGTCGGGCATGCGCATGAGGACGTGGAGTCCGGCCTGTACGAGGGCGCTCCTGGCTGCGGCGTCCTCATCTTCACCTGATCAGGCGCCGGCAACGAAACGGCAGGCGGACGGAGGCTGACGTCTTGAGTGCGGCCAGGCCCGGCGGAACAGGTCGGCAGCGGCGGCGGCCCGAACGAGCCTCACGTGGCTGAAGTCGTGAGTGCGGCCAGGCCCGGCGGAACCCTGCCCAGTCTGCGGCACTACTGGCGCTCCAACGTCGCCGTTGTGCTGACTGCCGCCGTCGCGGCGTCGGTGCTCACCGGCGCCCTGATGGTTGGCGACTCGGTGCGAGGGAGCCTGCGGGACCTGACCCTGGACCGGCTCGGCGGTATCGACCATGCACTGCTCGGCGCCGGCTTCTTTCGCGAGGGCTTGCGGGACGAGCTGGGCGAGGATCCCGAGTTCGCGTCCCGCTACGGGTTGGTGTCGGCGGCAATTCTGATGCAGGGGAGCGTCGTGGCGCCCGAGAGCGGCCGGCGCGCCGCGCGGATCAACGTCCAGGGGATCGACGACGCCTTTGCCGCGTCCTTTCCGGGCACGGAGGAGGCACTCGACCTGTCCCGGCGCGACGGTCAACTGTTCGCGTCGATTGCGGTCAACCGATCCCTCGCTTCGTCTCTTGCGGTCGCGGAGGGCGACTCCGTACTCCTCTACCTGGAACGGCCGAGTGAAGCCCCGCGCGCCAGCCTGATGGGGGAGAAGGACCCTGCAGACCAGTTGGAGAGCGTGCGCCTCAGCGTCGTGTCGGTGCTGGAAGACGTCGGCGCGGGCCGCTTCCAGCTCGCCCCGCACCAGAGCCAGCCGCTGGTTGCCTATCTCCGCCTGCGCGACCTCCAGCGGGAACTCGGTCGCCGCAACCTCGCCAACACGCTGTTGGTGGGGGAGCGAGCGAAGACCGGTTCCGGCCCGGTGGCTGACCCGGAGGCCTCGGCAGCCGAGGTCGAGCGCCGCATCCGTTCCCAGGCCGAAGTGGTCGATTTCGGGCTCACCCTCGAGGCGAAGGACGATCACCTGCTGGTGACGACATCCCGGGTCATTCTCGGCGCCGAGTTGGCCCGGGAAGTTCAGGCTGCGGCCTCGGAGGCTGGCGCCGAAACGATCGAAGTCTCGACCTATCTGGCCAATCGGGCCGCGGCCGACAGCGGCGCAGCCGCGCCGTACTCGACGATCGCGGCGCTGGACACGGCTCGCGCCGGTGAACTTGGCGTCCTGCGTCTGACGGACGGCCGACCGGCGCCCGGGCTCGGACGTGGTGAAGTGCTGGTCAACTCGCTCTTGGCCGAAGATCTCGCGGTGGGAGCGGGCGACCGGCTGGCAATCGACTACTTCCAGCTTGGCGACCGGGAGCAGTTGATCGAACAGACCGTCGAGACCACGGTGGCCGGAGTGGTCGAGATGACGGGTTGGGGCGTCGACCGAACGCTGACGCCGGACTTTCCCGGGGTCGCCGACGCGGACAACATGAGCGACTGGGATCCGACCTTTCCGGTCGATCTGAGCCGGATACGGGATCAGGACGAGGCCTACTGGGACGAGTTCCGCGCCACCCCCAAGCTCTTTGCAGGCCTGGACTACGGCGCCGAGCTCTGGTCGAGCCGGTTCGGCCACCTGACCTCCCTTCGACTTCTGCCGCCGGACGGCACGACACCGGCGGAGCTCCGGGAGACGCTCGAAGAAGGGTTGCCGGACCGGGTCGCGCTTCACGCGGCTGGCCTCGCGGTGGAGCCGGTCAAGGCCAGGGGGCTGCGCGGCGCCTCGGGGGCTACGGACTTCGGCGGCCTCTTCGTGGGCTTCAGCCTCTTTCTCATCGTCTCGGCGGCGTTGCTGGTGGGGCTCTTTTTCCGCCTGGGAACAGAGGGCCGCGCAAACGAGATGGGACTTCTGCTGGCGCTTGGCTACGGTGTCGCGCGGGTCCGCCGCCGCTTCCTGGCGGAGGGGGCCCTGCTGGGCGGTGTGGGGGTGCTCTTCGGCCTCGGCGGCGCGGTGCTCTACGCCGGCGCGATGATGGCCGCACTGCGAACCCTGTGGCGATCCGCGGTCGGCTCGAGTCACCTCTACCTGCACGTCGAACCCGTCACGCTGGCGTTGGGCGGCGCGGCGTCCATTCTGGTCGTCCTGTTCGCGATCCGGGGCGCCGTCGGTCGCCTTGCCGCGGTGTCGCCGATCCGGCTTCTGCGGGGAGAGACGTCGGACCCGCCGCCTGCGGCCCGCGTACAGGGGCGACGGGCCCGATGGACCGCGAGCGCCGGCGGCGGGATCGCCGCGGTGCTTCTCGGCGCCTCGGCGGCGGCGCCGGCGTCCATCGCTGCCTACCTGTTCTTCGGCGGCGGCGCCTGCCTCCTGATCGCCGGCCTGGCGGGCTTCACGCTGTGGCTCCGGAAGCGTCCGGCGGCGCCGCTCGAGAGCTGGTCCTTGCGGGTCGGTTCAAGGATGGCCGCGGCCAACGCGTCTCTCAATCCGGGCCGGAGCCTGCTCTGTGCGGCCCTGGTAGCCAGCGCATCGTTCGTCATCGTGGCCGTTGGCGCCTACGGTTTGCGCTTCGGCGAGGAAACACGCGCGCTGGACTCGGGCGCCGGCGGCTTCGACCTGGTGGCGGAGGCCGACGTTTCGATTCTGGCCGATCTCACCACGGTGGATGGTCGGTACGATCTCGGTTTCGGGGAAGAGGCGTCCGCGCTCATTGGACAGAGTCAGGTTCTCGCCTTTCGGACCGTGCCCGGCGACGACATCAGTTGCCTGAACCTGTTTCAGCCGGAACGACCGCGGTTGCTGGGTGCGCCGCCGGAGTTGATCGAGCGGGGCGGTTTTCGGTTCCAGGCGCTCGCGGAGCACGCGGGCGAAGAGCCGTGGAAGCTGCTGGAGGAGGATCTCGGGCCGGGAATCGTCCCCGCGATCGGCGACTTCAACTCGGTCATCTGGATCCTTCACTCGGGACTGGGGCAGGGAATCGAGATCGAAACCGAACGCGGCGACACCCTGGAACTCAGGCTGGTCGGGCTGCTTCGCAAGAGCGTCTTCCAGAGCGAGCTCGTGATCTCCGAAGCGAACCTGGCGAAGCACTTCCCGAGCCGCACCGGCGCCTCCTACTTCCTGCTGCGAACACCGCCGGGCGAGCAGGACCGCACGATGCAGGAACTGGAACGCACGCTCGGCGGCTTCGGCTTCGACGCAGTTCCCACCGCCGAGCGCCTGCAGGCTTTCCAGGCAGTCGAGAACACCTACCTCGGCACCTTCCAGACCCTGGGCGGACTCGGCCTTCTCCTCGGCACGTTGGGACTGGCGGTCGTCCTGCTGCGGAACCTGCTCGAACGCCGTGGCGAGCTGGCCACGATGCAGGCGATCGGATTCTGGCGACGAGCGCTCGCCTGGCTCGTGGTGGCCGAGAACGGCCTGGTCCTGACAGCGGGAGTTGCCGTCGGCGCCGCTTCGGCGCTGGTCGCGGTGAGCCCGCACCTGCTCGGAGGCCACGCACTGGTGCCGTGGCTCTCCCTGGCCCTCACACTGCTCCTGGTCATGGCGGCCGGAACCCTGGCCAGCCTGGCCGCGGTTCGTCGGGTCACGCGCGAGGAACTCCTGCCGGCGCTTCGGGGCTCCTAGCAACAACGGGCTGCTCAGGTCGATCTCCGATCCGCGACGGCCTCGTCGCAGCGGCCCTCGCCGCGCTTCGGGGCCCCCTGGCAACAACGGGGGGCTCCTGGCAACAACGGGCTGCTCAGGGCTTCAGGTGGGTTTCGAACAGCTTGAGCACGCGGCGGTACTCGTCGAGCCAGCTCGACGGTTCGACGAAGCCGTGGGCTTCGGCCGGGTAGACGGCCAGTTCCCAGTCCTCCTTGCCGAGCTCGATCAGGCGCTGGACGAGACGAACGGAATCCTGGAAGAGGACGTTGTCGTCCAGCATGCCGGTGCAGATCAGGAGCGGCTTCCGGAGGCCCTCGGCGAACTCGATCGGCGAACTGCGCTCGTAGGCCTCGGGGTCGAGTTCCGGGGTGTTCAGGATGTTCGAGGTGTAGCCGTGGTTGTAGTGGGCCCAGTCGGTGACCGGGCGCAGCGCCGCGCCGGCGGCGAACAGTTCGGGGCGGCGGAACATGGCCATGAAGGTGACGAACCCGCCGTAGGAGCCTCCGTAGACGCCGACCCGCTCACGGTCGACACCGTGTTCGGCAACCAGGTAGTCGACGCCGTCCGCCAGATCCTCGAGTTCGGGCGTTCCCATCTGGCGGTAGATGGCGGTGCGCCAGTCGCGCCCGTAGCCGGCGGAGGCCCGGTAGTCCATGTCCAGCACGACGTAGCCGCGGCGGGTGAGCAGGGTGTGGAACATGAACTCCCGGAAGTAGGAGGACCAGCCCTGGTGCGCGTTCTGCAGGTAGCCGGCGCCGTGGACGAAGACGACGGCGGGACGGGGGCCTCCGCCCGGTTCCTGCGGCAAATAGAGCCGAGCGTGAATCGGGCGATCCACGTGGGTCGACGGAACTTCGACGAACCGGGGCGCGGCCCAGTCGATCTCCAGGAACTCCTGCGAAACGGTGTCGGTCAGGCGGACCGGCTCGTTCCCCGGCCCGATCTCCTGCAACCACAGTTCAGCGGGCCGCGCAGCAGTCGAATGAACGATCAGGAGCTTGCCGTCGTCCGGTGAGAGCCGGAAGGAGTTCAGGCCGCCGAGGCTGGTGATCTGCTCCAACTCCCCGGCGCCGGCTTCGGAAGTTCCGGTGCGATAGACCTCGAAGACACCGGGGTGGCGCCGGTTCGCCTCGAAGTAGACGTAACTGCCGTCAGCCGAGACCTGCGGCGACCGGACGACGAACGGACCTTCGGTGACCTGGACGCGCTCGCCGGTCACCGTGTCCATCAGCGTCAGGTGGGAGTAGCCGGTCTCCTCGGACAGAAAGAAGACCGTCTCCCCGTCCGGCAACCAGCCGAGATCCCGGAAGGCGTAGTTGATCCACGCCGGATCGGACATCCGGTGCAGGGGACGCAACGCGCCTTCCTCGAAGTCGATTGCCGCGATCCACCGGTCCTTGTTGTCGGTGGAGTAGGCCTGGACGACGGCACGGGTACCGTCCCGGTTGAACGAGACGGGGCCGAAACGGACGCTGCGGGGCGGCGGTTCGTCCCGCTTCGCTTCACCCTCCGGAGCTTCCTCGTCGGCGCCATCCTCGCCCGGGTCCGCGGCGTCGTCCGCCTGATCCTGCCGCGCGGCAGCCTGGCGCTGCTGCTTGCGCTCCCGGGCCGCCTCGCGCAGCTCCGCCAGGGGATCGTCGGCGATGCCCGGAAGGACCGAGACGTCGAGGGCGGTCGGCTCGGTATCGCCGCGCCGAAGGAGCACCAGGGTCTCGCCGGTCGGTTCCACCGTGCCGACCTTCATCCGGACCTCTTCGAGTTCGACCAGGCCGGTGCGCGTCACGTAGTTCGGCATCCTGTCCCTGAGCCCCTCGTCGCGCTGGCCGGGTCGCTGGCGGACGACCAGGTGATCCAGCGCCGGCGACAGCCAGGAACCCGCGACCTCTACGTCCTTGCCGAGGTAGTGGGGCAATGCCAGGCGGCTGGGGTCCGCGGCCCGGCGTTCACGGGACACTTCCTCCCGGCGCTCGTCGCGCTCCCGCCGCAGCCGGACGATTTCGATCAGGCGCGGCTGCTGGCGCTCCAGATAGCCAGCCTCAAGATCCTCGTCGGCACGGGCGGTTTCGGGCGCCCTCGCCGCGCGGACATCGAACGGCTGCCAGATCAGGCCGGTGGCCCGCTCGCGCACGAGCCAGACGCCGTCGCGCTGAAAGGCGACATCTCCCGCGGCGGTAAAGAACGGGGCGCCCTCGCTGGCCGCGGTGCGGGTGATCTGGATCAGGCCGCCATCCGTCTCCAGATCGCGGACGAAGATGTCGCCCGCCTTGACGAAGGCGCGACGTCGCCGCTCAAGGTCCCAGTTGCCGCCGGGGGCGTCGACCGCTCCGCGGTCAACGTCCGCCACGGGGCTGGCCTGACGGTCCTCCAAGTCGACACGGTAGAGGTCGCGGGTCTCTTCGCCGGCCCGCTTGCGCAGGAAGTAGACGCTGCGGCTGTCGCTACTCCAGTACGGTCCTTCCGGCTGACGCCCCAGCCAGTCCGGGTCGGCCATGATCCGCTCGAGACTCAGGTCATCCTGAGCCTCGACGGGAAGCGCGAGCAGGAACCCCGCCGCCAGGATCGCGCTGGCGGCCGCCGAAAGGGCTACTCGAGGTATGTCAGCATCTCCCGGGCGGTGGGAGCGTCCGCGTGATCCGGCGCCAGGCTGAGGAACTTCTCGAACTGGACCTTCGCCTTGGCGGGATCGCTGCCGGCGTAGCAGATGCCCAGCATGTAGTTCGCTTCGGGGTGGTTCGGATCCGCGGCGAGGAGTTTCTCAAGCTCGACCTGCGCTTCCGGAATCTGGCCGGAGTTGAGCAGGTCGGCCGCCTTGTTGAACATGTTCTTGCCGGCCTTGCCCATGTCCGACGCCTGGAGCGCCTTGAGGGCGGCTTCGGCCTTGTCGTCCATGCCGAGGGCGTCGTAGCCCGCATAGAGAATCTGGTTCATGTTCTCCAGGTCTTCGCCTTCCGCCGCGACCTTCTCCGCGTACTCCACCGCTCTGACGTGATCGCCGCGGTGGGAGTAGACGCGCGCCAGGCCGCCCATCGCGGAAACGTGGTCCGCCTTCTTCTCGAGAGCGCTCACGAACATGAGTTCCGCCGTGTCGTAGTCACCGGAGTTCAGGGCGTTGCTGCCCTGGTTGTAGAGCTTGATCGCGTTGCCGCGCGCCTGCGCTTCGAGGTCGATTTCCGGCGCCGCGCCCAGGTCGCCGCCCAAGGCGGCCTGAGCCTGCTGGGCGTTCTCGATCGAAGTGAGGTTCCAGTCGCCGCCTCCCGAGAGCTGGCTGAGCCTCGTCTCCTGACGCGCGGGAATTCGCACGTTGCCGACCCGCCGGGGCACGTAGCCTTCCTTCTTCAGTTCGACGCTGAAGCCCGAGCGTTCGTGCTTGACCACGTTCTTCAGCATGATCCGGAAGCGGCCGTTCTTCCCCGACATGTGTTCCTCGCGGAAGCTCGGAGCCTCCGGGTCGGTGAAGATGATCTGGACGCCTTCGAGCGTTTCGCCCGTGTTGGCGTCGAAGATCTGTCCGTACACGGTGCCCGGCAGTTGTGCCGCCACCGGTCCGGCCAGAACCAGGGAAAGACCGGCAACAACCGCCGCGAGCACGATGGCGGCCCGCGCCGTCGGTTCGATGGTCCACGATTCGCTAATCGACTTCATGGCTTCCTCCTTCGCCCGCTTACGCTGCTCGACAATCTCCCGCAGAATCTCCCGCAGCCAGAATCTCCCGCAGCCAGAATCTCCCGCAGCCAGGATCGCCCATAGAATAACAGAGCCGTGCTTCGGGATCCTGGCTCAGGCTTCGAGCGCAATCCGGCCTGGCCGAGGGTACTGGAGATCTGCCGGGCCGCGGCGGCGGGAGGTGGATCCATGCGCATCGTCGGCGGCTGCGTTCGGGATGCTCTCCTCGGCCGCGGGTTCCACGAGTTCGACCTGGAGGCGTTTCGGCTCACGCCGGAGGCGTTGCAGGACCTGCTGAGAGGTCTGGGCTACCAGGTGGACCAGGTGGGGCGCGCGTTCTCCGTTGCCAAGTTGCGCGGCCTTCCGATCGATGTCGCCCTGCCGCGGCGAGAGCGGCGGGTGGGGAGGCGTCACCGGGACTTCGTCGTCGACGCGGATCCGAACATGGGAGTGGAGGAGGCGGCCGAGCGCAGGGACTTCACGATCAACGCGATCTCGTACGACCCTTTGAACGGACGGGTCGACGACCCCCTGAACGGCCGGGAGGACCTGGAGAGACGGCGGCTTCGTCACGCGTCGCACCGCTTTGCGGAGGACCCGCTGCGAGTGTTGCGCGGGATGCAGTTCATTGCCCGGCTGGGGTTCGAGTCCGATCCGGAAACCGAGACTCTCTGCTCCCGCATCGACTGGTTGGACCTGAGCATCGAGCGCGTGTTCGAGGAGTGGCGCAAGATGCTCGTCGACGGCGTCGAGATCGGACGCGGGCTCCGTTTTCTGCAGGCGGTCGGGTGGTTGCCGGCCTACCCGGAGCTTCAAGCCCTGGTCGGTTGCGAGCAGGATCCGGAGTGGCACCCCGAAGGCGACGTCTGGACCCACACCGGGCACGTCCTCGACGCCTTCGCCCGGGACCGGCTCGATGACGAAGAGGAGGATTTCGTCGTGGGACTTGCCTGCCTGTGCCACGATCTGGGAAAGCCGGCGACCACCCGGTTCGTCGACGGTCGGGTGCGCTCGCGCGGACACGAGGCCGCGGGCGAGGGGCCGACCCGCACGTTCCTCGCGCGGCTGACGAACCGCCCCCGACTGGTCAACGACGTGGTGCGCCTGGTCGTCGACCACCTGAAACCGCGCCAGCTCTACCAGGGCGGCGCCGGCGATGCCGCCGTCCGCCGTCTTGCCCACCGCGTCAGGCGGATTGACCGCCTCGTGCGGGTGGCCCGGGCGGACGCTCTCGGACGGCCCCCCGCTCCAGCCTGACGAGTGCCGCGACTGCGACTGGCTGCTGGCGCGCGCGAAGGCGCTGCGGATCCGGGACCAGGCGCCGGCGCCGATGGTCCGCGGTCGGGACCTCATCGATCGCGGCATGGCGCCGGGGACCGGCGGTCGGCGACATGGTCGATCGCTGCTACCAGGCCCAGTTGAACGGCGACATCGGGTCCAGGGGCGACGCCCTGCGCTACCTCGACCGGATGCTGCGGCGGGAGTCCGCCGGGGAACCGGCGGAGACGGGGAACGAGCCGACGGCGCCCGAGGCGAACCGCCGGTAACCCGATGGGCGAAACAAGGACCGGAGGCGGGTCGTCCCTGCAACCAGAGGACGATGACTTGCCAGCACAGAAACCGCGGGTCCGGGAGCGGGCCGGTGGAAAAGCCGATGGCCCCGAGGACGGTGAACTCGTTCGGCGCACCGCGGCCGGCGATCAGGAGGCGTTCGAGAACCTCGTCGTGCGTTACGAGGTACCGCTGCGCAAGCTGGTCTACGGCTACGTGCTGGACTGGGAGACCGCGGAGGACGTGGCCCAGGACGCCTTTCTGCTGGCCTTCCGGAAACTCGACCGTCTCGACGAGCACGCGGCCTTCAAGAGCTGGCTCTACCGGATTGCGATCAACCGGGCACACGACGAGCTGCGGCGCAAGTCGCGCTGGAGACGGCGGCTGGACAGCAACGTGGGGGACGAAGCTCTCGCCGAACTGCCGGCGGTGGGCGCCGAATCGGCTGTCGAGGCACGGCTGCTGCGGCGCAGCGTCGTTGGCGGGCTGGCAAGGTTGCCGAAGGCGCAGCGTTCGGCGGTCGTGTTGAAGGATGTGGTGGGGATGAAGTACGTGGAGATCGCGGAGCTGCTGGACTGTCCGATCGGAACCGTGCAGATCAGGGTCCATCGGGGCCGGCGCAGTTTGCGGCGTTTGATCGGCGAGGCGGGCTCCAGGGCGGGAGGACGTGGACGATGACGGATGTTGAGCGAGCAGCACGACCGGTTGAGTCCGGTACGGACCTGGACTCCTGGTTCGAAGGACTGCGGCAAGAGTGCGCGAAACCGCCGGCGGCGCCGGGCTTTCTGGCCGGTTTTCGCGTTCGCCGCGACACCGAGAGCGCTTCCGCAGGAAGCGGCAGAGAAGGGCTCGAGCGGAACGATCAGGCCGAGCGATGGCGGTTGCTGGCCCTGCGCCTGGCGCCGGCCGGAGCGCTGGCGGCCACTGTCGCGATAGCCATCACGCTGGGCGCCGGGCTTTCGTCAACCGAGCCGGCGCTTTCGTCAACCGAGCCGGAAGGCGCGGTTGAGGCGCCTGAGATCGTGGACTATCCGGATCCCTTCGCGGCCGGGATGGAAGAGGCCGGCGTGGCAAGTGTGGGAATGAGCGACGACGAGGCCGGCTATGAACTCGTCGCCGTGCTCTACGACCCGCTGGGGACACGGTGATGGCGAACGGACCCACGCGACTGTGGATGGTGCTGGCTCTGGGCTCGGTGCTGATCGTGGGACTGAGCGCCGGCCTGCTGGCGGACCGGCTCCTGGCTGAGCGCCAGGTCGTCGAGGTCGAGAAGGCGGCGCCGGAGAAGACCCGAGGCGCCCACCCGCCGACGTTCCACTTCGATTGTCCCGACCCGGAAGCGACTCCCGCCGCTGCGACCGGGAACGCCGGTTCGCAGGAGCGTCCGGACGCGGCGCATTCCGAGGAATTCCTGAAGCACCGATCGAGGACGACCCGTCGCATGGCGCGGCATCTTGATCTCGAAGCCGAGCAGGTCGAGGCGCTCGAACCGATCGTCGAACAGGCGATGTTGAGGGGGCGCCGGTACTGGAGCGGCGCGCGCGACGAGTTCTGCTCCATGCAGCGCGAGTTTCACCGGCAGGTGAGCGAGTTGCTCAGCCCCGAGCAGGCCGTTCGCTTCGACGAGATGCGGCTGGAGTTGACGGAACGGGGCCGGCGCCACCGAGGTCGGAACGACGACGACCACCGTGACTCGGGAGGGTGCCGCTGATGACTGCGGAAGAACACGTAAGCGCGCGGACCGGTTCGTCCAGGGATCCGGAGCGGCCGGAGTCGTCTCCGCCGGAGGCCGAGGCGCACCGCCACGTCCACCCGCTCATCCGCTTCGCGGTCGAGCGCCGGGTGACGATGTTCATGGCGACCCTGGGCCTGCTGGTGCTCGGCTGGCTTTCCCTTACCCGGCTGCCGCTGGAGTTCCTGCCCCTGTTCCAGTCATCCAACATCTCGGTCCGGGTGCCCTACCAGTCGTCCTCTCCGGAGGAGGTCGCACGGTCGATCGTCTGGCCCCTCGAAGACAGCCTGGGGACGATCAACGGCGTCCGGCTGCTTCGTTCGCGGGCCAGCGGCAACTCGGCCTCGGTCGATATCGAGTTCCGGGACGGAACCGATATGGAGTTGGCGGCCGTCGACGTCCGCGACCGGATCGACCGGGTGCGCAATGAACTGCCCAGTGACGTGGAGCAGGTCTACGTCCGCCGCTTCGAGAGCACGGACATTCCGGTTCTCCGCAGCAGTCTCAGTGCTTCGTGGACCCAGGACGAACTGAACGACTTCGTGGAGGACGTACTCCTGCCGCGGATCGAGCGGCTGGAGGGCGTGGCGCAGGCGGAAGTGTGGGGCATGCTGAGCCGGGAACTGCGCATCGAATTGCTGCCCGACCGCATGGCGGCGCACGGCGTGGACATTCGCGAGCTCCGCCAGGTCCTGCAGAGCAACCACGTCAACGTGTCGGGCGGGACCCTGCGCGAGGGGAGCCGCCGGCTGCTGGTCCGCACGATCGGCGAGTTCCGGACGCCCGACGAGATCCGGCGTCTGCCGATCCGCGGCGACGGCCTGCGGGTGGCCGATATCGCCGACGTGAAGTTCGGCTATCCGGACAAGTACGAGTACAGCTTCCTGAACGGGTCGGAGGCGATCAGCCTGAGCGTGAACAAGGCCTCAGACGCCAATCTGCTGGAGGTCGTGAGCCGGGTCAAGGAGGAGCTGGAAGCGATCCGGCAGACGCCCGAGGGCGAGGGCCTCGAGTTCCGCCACTTCCACGACACCTCGGTCGAGGTGCGCCAGGGGCTGACCGAGCTGGGCCGCAGCGGCCTCATCGGCGGCGGTCTGGCGATCGTCTTCATGTTCCTCTTCCTGAGGAAGTTCCGGACCACGCTGCTGGTGGCCCTTGCGGTTCCGCTGTCCCTGGTCATGACCTTCGTCATGATGTACCTCGGCCGGCAGGCCGGAGTCACCGAGATCACGCTGAACGTGATGAGCCTGATGGGGCTGATGCTCGCGATCGGGATGCTCCTCGACAACTCGATCGTGGTGATCGAGTCGATCTTCCGTCACCGGCAGGAGCTCGGCGCGAGTGCGAAGGAAGCCGCCCTGTGCGGCGCCAGCGACGTCGCGATGCCGATCATCTGCTCGACGATGACCACGATGTGCGTGTTCGTGCCGTTCATCTTCTTCGGCAGCGGCGGCGGCGGGCCGGGCAGCTTCTCGCGCTTCATGGGCGACATCGGCACAACGGTGTGCGTCGTCATGCTCGGGTCCCTGGTCATCTCCCTGACCGTGGTGCCGATGATCGCGGCGATCCTGCTCAAGTCGGAGAGCAAGCGCCGGTTCAAGCTGCTCGACCGGATCAGCGAGTGGTACGGGGCGACGCTCGGCTTCACCCTCCGCCACCGCTTCGTGTTCACCGTGGTGATCGGAGCGCTGCTCTACGGTTCCTGGCAGCTGTACAACAGCATCGAGCGGAGTTTCAACCAGCAGTCCCAGGGCAGGGCGCTGACCGTCTTCGTCGACACGCCGCGACAGATGGGAATGGACGAGCGCCTGGCTCTCTACGACGAGGTCTACACGCTGCTCGATTCCAGGCGCGACGAGTGGGAGATCGCCGACATCGCCCATCAGGTACGCCGCGGCGGCGGCCGCAGCCGGGGATACGGCGGCGGCAACCGCTTCGAGGTCTATCTCAAGCCGGAGGAGGTCTCGGAGCTTTCCACGGACGAGGTCACCGAGCTCATCCGGGAGGCGATGCCGCAGCGGGTGGGCGTGCTGTTCAAACTCGCCCGCACCGAGTTCGGGCCGCCGGGTTCCGGGAGATCCGGAGTCGAGGTGGAACTGATCGGCGACGACATGGGCACACTCGAGCTTCTGGTGCCGCGAATCACCCAACGGCTGCGCCAGATTCCCATCGTCGGCGACATCGACAACTCGTTCGAGAGCGGCGACGACGAGATCCGGGTGACGGTGAACCGCGAGCGAGCGCTCCAGGGCGGCCTCTCGAGTCAGGCGGTGGCAATGACGGTCAACGGCGCGCTGTCAAGCCGTTCGCTGGCGTACTTCAAGACCGCGGAGCGCGAGATCGGCATGGTCATGCAGTACCGCGAGGAAGACCGCGAGACGCTCGATCAGTTGCGAAAGATGCCGGTCCTCGTGTCGGACCCGAACGGCGAGTCGGGAGGGGTCACCCTGCCGATCTCGAGCCTTGCCTCGTTCGACATCCGGAGCGGCCCGTCCGAGGTCGAGCGCGAGAATCGCCGCGCCAAGGTGGAGATTGACGCGACGGCCGCGGGCGGCGTCCCGGGCTTCATGCTGCGGAGGCCGGTGCAGATGGCGCTCGCGGACGTGCCGCTGCCGCCGGGCTACGAGTGGTCGCTGGGCAGGAGGTTCATGGAGGCCGAGGAGGACGCGTCGCGCGCCGTTCTGGCGTTCATCCTCGCCGCGATACTGATCTACATGATCATGGCGGCCCTGTTCGAGGACTTCCTCCAGCCCTTCACGATCATGCTGTCGATTCCCTTCGCCTTCATCGGCGTCGGCCTGATCATGTACCTCGCCGGCCAGCCGAGGTCCGACTCGTCGAACATGGGGCTTCTCATCCTGGCCGGAATCGTGGTGAACAACGCGATCGTCCTGATCGACCACATCAACCGGCTGCGCCGCGAGGGCCTGGGCCGCTATGACGCGATCGTTCTGGGCGGCAAGCACCGGTTGCGGCCCATCCTGATGACGGCGGTCACGACGATCCTGGGCCTGTCGCCCATGGTCGCGCCGTTCTTCCTGCCCCAAGTGTTCGGGCAGCCCGAGGGTCGGGCGGCCTTCTGGGCGCCGGTGGGTCTCGTCATTCTGGGCGGTCTGACCACCTCGACCTTCCTGACCCTGCTTGTGATTCCGACGGTCTATTCCCTGGTCGACGACGTGAAGCTCTTCGTCCAGCGGGTTGTGCGGGCGGCAGTCGCCGTTCCGCGGAGAAAGATGGCATGAAACGACAACGACTCGTGGGCGCGGGCCGCCAGGCCGGCGCCGTCCTGTTGATCGCGGCACTGGGTGTCGCCGGCATCGGCTGCGGGCAGTCGAACGCCGAACCCGGCGGCGAGAACCCCCGCGCCGGGCAAGGCGGACCGGGCGGGGCAAGGCCCGGGGGACGCGGCGGCGGTCCTCCAGGGGGCTTTCCGGGTGGCATGCCGGGCTTCGGCGGCGCCGCGGCCCCTTCCGCGATTCCGGTCAGGGTGACGAGCGTCATTCGCCGCGACATCGCGGACTACCTGGAAACGAACGGATCGCTCGAAGCCGAGAACGAGGTCGACATCGTGGCGCGTACGGACGGCCCGATCGTCGAACTGAACGTGGAGGAGGGTGACTTCGTCCGCGCCGGCCAGGTGCTGGCGCGCATCGACGCGGCGGAGATCGAGGCCCAGCTCGGGATCGCCCGCGTCAACTTGGCCGAGGCGGAACTGGCGTGGAACCGGGCCCAGTCGTCCTACCGCGAGGAGGTGATCAGCCAGGAGGCGTACGACCTCGCGAAGTCGAACTTCGACGCCGCCGCCGCCCAGATCGTGGGCACCGGGATCCTCCTCGACTACACCGTGATTCGGGCGCCCTTCGACGGTCTGATCATCGAGAGGGTGATCAGGAATGCCGAGCACGTCTCGAACAACGCGAGGCTGTTCCGGATCTCCGATTTCGATCCGCTGCTCTGTCCGATTCAGCTTCCCGAGAAGGACCTGCCGCGGCTCAAGCTGGATCAAACCGCCTACCTCACGGTCGAGGCGTATCCCGGCGAGCGCTTTCCGGCCCGCGTGCTGCGGATCAGCCCGGTCGTCGATCCGGCGACCGGTACGGTCAAGGTCACGCTCGAAGTGCAGGCCCAGGGCCGCCTGCGTCCCGGAATGTTCGCCAGCGTGTTCGTCGAGACGGACATCCACGAGAACGCGCTCGTCGTGCCGAAGCAGGCTCTGGTCCTGGAGAGCACGTCCGACACCGTGTACGTGGCGATGGACGACGGCGAGGGCGGCGCCGTCGCCCGGCGTCGTTCACTCGAACTCGGCTACGAGGAGAGCGACAGCCTGGAGGTGCTCTCCGGCCTGAGCGAGGGGGAGGACGTCGTGATCCGCGGTCAGGACAACCTGTCCGACCAGACGCCGGTGAGGATCGACGAACGGGAAGGACCGGCGGCAGCGCCCGCGACGTTCACCTCGTTGCCGGCCTCGGGCGCCGGGAACCCCGCCCCGGTCGCCAACGCTCAGGGGGCGCCGGCTGCCGGGAGCGCGCCGACCGCCGAGCAGGCCGCGCCGCAGGCCCGCCCGCCAGGCGGCCCCGGAGGCTTCCCCGGCGGCCCTCCGGGCGGATTCGATCCGAGCCAGATGACGCCGGAACGAATCGAAACGATGAAGGCCCGGATGAAGGAACGGGGCATGAGCGAGGAACAGATCGACCAGATGATCGAGCGGATCCGGAGCGGCCAGGGGCCGCCGGGAAGACCGCCGGGCGGGCAGCAGGGTGGACCGCCGGGCGGGCCGCGGGATTGATCGGGCCTCCGGGGTTCCTGACCGGGTAACACGACATGAAGGTTGTTTCCTTCGCCACCCGGCGACCGGTCACCGTGTTCATCTTCGCCCTGGCGGCGGTGGTCTTCGGCGGCGTCGCCTTCCGCGATCTCGCGGTCGACCTGCTGCCGGACATCACCTATCCGTCGCTGACCGTCCAGACGGAGTACGAGGGCGCGGCGCCGGTCGAGATGGAGAACCTGATCACGCGGCCGGTCGAGGACGCGGTCGGCGTGGTCAACGGCGTCAACCGGGTCGTCTCCAGTTCGCGGGCCGATATCAGCGAGGTCACCCTGGAGTTTTCCTGGGGCACGAACATGGACTTCGCGTCGCTCGACGTGCGCGAGCGGCTGGATCAGGTGCGGTTGCCGATCGAGGCCGAACGGCCGGTGCTGCTGCGCTACGACCCCTCGCTCGATCCGATCCTGCGAATGGGCCTGGCCGCCGGCGGGAGCGACCTGATCGCGCTGCGCCTGCTGGCCGAGGAGGACCTGAAACGGAAGCTCGAGCGCCTGGAAGGGGTCGCCGCGGTCGTCGTCAGCGGCGGCCTGGAGGAGGAGATCCAGGTCGAGATCGACGAACGCCGCCTGACCAGTCTCGGGTTGACGATGAACCAGGTGATGAACCGCCTGGCGCAGGAGAACGTGAACCTGACCGGCGGCCGGCTGCGCGACGGTCAGACGGACTACCTGGTGCGAACGATCAACGAGCTGCTGCGTCCGGAGGAGATGCGGGAAATCGTGATCGATCGATCCCGGGGCGCGATCGTGCGCCTGGAGGACATCGCCCGCGTCTACCAGGGCGCCAGGGAACGGGAGGTGATCACCCGCATCGACGGCCGGGAGGCCGTGGAGATCGCGGTCTACAAGGAGGGCGGCACGAACACGGTGACCGTCGCGTCCGCCGTCCTCGATCGGGTGGAGGAGCTCGAGGAGGATCTCAGGCAGGTCGACCCGCAGCTCGAGCTGACCGTGCTCACCGACCAGTCGCGCTACATCCGGGACTCCGTGTCGGCCGTGATCGAGACCGCCCTGATCGGCGGCTCGCTTGCGATCGTCGTCCTGTTCCTGTTTCTGCGGAGTGCGCCCAAGACGCTGATCATCGGCATCTCGATCCCGGTCTCCGTCGTCGCGACCTTCTTCTTGATGTACGTCGCCGGCGTGTCGCTGAACATCATGTCGCTGGGCGGGATCACGCTCGGCATCGGACTGCTGCTGGACAACTCGATCGTCGTCCTGGAGGCGATCCAGCGGCGCCGGGACCAGGGCGTGGGCATCGTCGAGGCTGCCCGTGGCGGCGCCTCCGAGGTAGGCCGTGCAGTGATCGCGAGCACGATCACTACCGTCTGCGTGTTCGTGCCGATCGTGTTCGTCGAGGGCGTCGCCGGCCAGATGTTCGGCGATCAGGCGCTGACCGTGACCTTCTCCCTGCTCGTGTCGCTGGGGGTCGCGCTGACCGTGATCCCGATGCTCGCCTCCCGGAAGTTCTTCGCGACCGGGGACAGGGTCGAGAAGGTCGATTTCGCCGGGCGGTCCAACCCGGTTACCCGCGGTCTGGCGGATTTCTTCAACGCGATTGGGTTTGTCGTCGCGCTGACGGTCAGGATCGTGTTCGGTGGCGTTTCGACCGTCATGTCGTGGCTCCTGCGGCCCGTGCTTGCCGGTTTCGACGCCTTGCTGCGGGGGATTACCGCGGTCTACGCCCGGATCCTCCGCGGCGCGCTGCGTCATCCCGCTCTGGTCGTCCTGGTGGCCCTCGTGCTCCTGGCCGGCAGCGTGCAGCTCATCGGCTCATTGGGCAGCGAACTCGTGCCGGAGCTGATCCAGGGCGAGTTCTACGTCGACGCTGAACTGGCGCCGGGCAGCCGGCTCGAAGTAACGGACCGGCGTCTGGCGGTCATCGACAAGCGCGTGCGCGAGTTTGCCGATGAGTTCGGCGTCCAGTCCGTCTACATTGTGGTCGGCACCTCGAACGAACAGGGAGGCGCGGCCGGCGAGAGACGGGAGAACATCGGGCAGGTCAACGTGCGGATGGAACCTCCGATCGATGCCGAGCGGGAAGAGCTGGTGATGAGCCGGATCCGGGATCTGATCGATACGGAGAATGCGTCCTTCACCGGCCCGGCGACCCCGGCCGACGGGGTGGCCCCCGTCGGTGGAGGACAGGCGCTTTCCGTCGCCGGCCGGCCGGCCGCCGGGGGAGGCCAGGCGAGTTCTGCCGCCGGTCCGGCGCCCGCTGCCGGCGGCGCCCGGCCGGCGCTGACGGACGACTCGCTGAAGTACCGCTTCGGCCGTCCCACGTACTTCAGCTTCAGGAGCCCGGTCGAAGTGCAGATCCGTGGGCACAATCTCGCCCTGCTGGAGTTGCTGGCCGACCAGGTCGCATCGCGAATGCGCCAGGTCGAGGGTCTCGTCGACGTGAAGTCGTCCACCGAGGGCGGCAACCCGGAGTTGCAGATCGTCTTCGACCGGGAACGGCTGTCGGCATTGAACTACACCGTCGCCCAGCTCGGCGCCGTCATCCGCTCCAAGGTGCAGGGCGATATCGTGACCGACATCGTCCGCGAGGACCGCAACATCGAAGTCCGGATGCGGACCGACGAGGGCTACCGCGACTCGGTGCGCGACCTGCGCAACCTGAACATCCGCCAGAGCGGCGCGACCCCGCTGCCGCTGTCGGCGGTCGCGGAGGTGATCGAGACGGAAGGGCCGGCCGAGATTCGCCGCAGCGACGGCGGTCGGGTCGCGCTGATCGAAGCGAACATCGTCGGCCGCGACCTGGGAAGCGTCTCCGACGACATCCAGTCCATCCTCGATTCGACCCGGTTCCCGGTCGGCTTCGACGTTCTCGTAGGCGGCCAGCGCCAGGAAATGGAGCGCTCGTTCGACAGCATGCGGCTCGCGATCCTGCTGGCGGTGTTCATGGTCTACCTCGTCATGGCGTCCCAGTTCGAGTCCCTGCTGCACCCCTTCGTCATCCTGTTCGCCGTGCCCTTCTCGGTCATCGGGGCGATTGGCATCCTCTACCTCACGCGCACCCCGGTCAGCATCGTCGTTTTGATCGGCGGCATCCTGCTGGCGGGGATCGTGGTCAACAACGCGATCATCCTGATCGACTACACGAACCGCCTGCGCCGCGCCGGCAAGGCGAAGATCGACGCCCTGCGCGAGGCCTGCATGGTCCGGCTGCGGCCGATCCTCATGACGACCTCGACCACCGTGCTCGGCCTGCTGCCGATGGCCCTGGGCCTGGGCGAGGGAGCGGAACTCAGAACGCCGATGGCGCTGACCGTGGTCGGCGGACTGCTGACATCGACGCTTTTGACCCTGATCGTGATCCCGGCGCTGTACATGCTTCTTGACCGCCACAAGCACGAGGCCGATCCGGAAGCCGTTGCCCCGAGCGCGGGCTGATCCCGGTTGCCGCGCCGGGCGCAGAGGTGTAGAGTCCAAACTCTCAAGTAGCAGAAGAGCCGCTTCACGAGCGGGATCGGGCAAAGGACTTCGGCAGAGGACCTTCGCAGCATGGGAAACCAGAGCTTCAGGGCGCGTCGCAAGAGGTACAGCGTCTCGCCACGTGCGGGCCTCCCGTTTGAACCGGGCCTCAGCAGTTCGTCGCCACCCTCGTTGATCTCGAATGCTGACTCGCGGTCACACGGCAGGGTTGTTTCGGCCTCGCTGCCGGGGCAGCTACCCCCCCCCCCCCCCCCCCCCCGGAAAATCTGAGCGCCCGCTGATCACATCTTCGACCCACCTCCTCACCGCGGGAATCGGGTCGAAGCTGGCGCCGCCGACCGCGGTGCGCCACGCAGGAGCCGCCAGAACCCCAAAGAGGGCGCCGGTCGGCCGCTTCATCTTCGCCGGCTCGACCAGGCTGCCGGCCTCAGGGCCAAGAGTGGATCACTTCCAGAACGTGGAGTAGCTCACTCTCCGAGCGATGCCTCCAACCAGGACCTCAAGATCGTCACGTACACACGATCGCACCTCCGAAAGGAACTGCTCATGCGCGCAGAGAGATCCGCGCAGGGAGATCACGGTCCGTTCCCGGGCTCGCCAGCCGCACCGATGGACTGCCTCCGCACTCGCAGGACAATCACGGGAGAAGCCACCACATGACACCCAACGCGGCCCGGCACGACAGCCTGCAACGACCGAACACTCCGCCGCCAGCAGGGCCGAGGATGCAACTGAGCCGCGAGCGAGCGGGCGACAACCGCGACCGGGTGCTGCCGCCCCCGCCCGCAGGACGGCGGGAGCAACGGAGCCGGCCGAAACTCCGACCGCCGGCCCGGCGCCTCGCCGCACTCCTGCTGGCCGCCGCGTGCGGCACAGGCGTTGCCGAAGGCCAGCGGCTCTGGAGTGTCGAGGACGTTGCCGACCGAACGCGACCGCCGCTCGGCCCGGATGGCGTCCTGCCCTTTGCCGCAACAGACGGCGCCGAACCCCTCGTGCCGGCATCGCCGACCTTCAGACGGATGTATCGGACGTCGCCAGACGCCCCAACAGGCGGCGCCGGACCCCTGACCGCCGAGGCTGCGCGGATCCAGGTCACGTTCGACTACCTGCGGCTCGGCTTCGGACACCTCGAACTGCCGCTCCCGGACGGCACGGCAATCGAAGCCGAGAACGCGGTGTTCGAGGACCGCGGAAACGGCAACTTCCTGTGGACCGGCGAAGTGCCCGGCGCCGGATACGAAAGCGTCCTGTTCACGGTCCAGGACGAGCACCTCGTCGGCTGGTTCGGAGAACCGGGAGGACCGAAGTACACCGTTTACGCCGGACCCGACGGCCGGGGAACACTTGCCGTGGAACAGGGACCAACCGGAAACTGGTGCGGCGTGGTGGAGGGAAGACCGCCGGCCGGCCCGGCCGTCTCGGCGGCGCCCGCCCGGGACCGCCCGGATTCCGTTGCGGGAAGATCGACCGGCAGCAGTCTGGACATCCTTGCTCTCTATCCCGGCCGCACGGAACGGTATTGGCGGGTCATCGGGGGACCCTCCGTCGGCATCCAGCAACTCGAGGACTACCTGAACATGGTGTTCCGCAACGGACAGATCCCGGCAACGGCAAATCTGATCCCCGAGCGATGGGACCCGGTCCTGGCGAGTCATCCCGGTGTGGGTGGCGGTCACCGCTACAGCGGGCACGAGCAATGGCTCTGGGAGTTCGTGCGAGACCACGACGTATGGCGGCTGCAAAAGCGCCATCAAGCCGACCTCGTCCACTTCCTGCCCGACTGGGGTACCGCAGCCGGCACGGCCCGTCTGAGATCGGACCTCGAGCCGCGCGTCTTAACTGGCTGGTCCGTGCCCTGGCCGAGCGTCTTCGCCCATGAGATCGGGCACAACCTCGGCGGCATGCACGAGCCGGTGACCTTCAGAGACTTTGCGGAGCTGCAGTCCGATTGGTGGCGTCCGTATGTCTTCGGCCATACCGACATGACCTCGTGCGCCAAGCGTGAGGGATCGGGCGACCTCTTGCTGTGCCCGAAAACGATCATGAGCTATGGCTGGGACACTTGGAACGTCCCCAAGCGCTCCAGCGTGAGGGAACCGTTCTACTCGTCTGTCCGGCACCAGCCGAACGGCTGGACGATCGGCGTCGCCGGCACGAGCGAGGTGGAACGCCTGTTCCATGAAACCGTTCCCGTGGCGGTCCGCAGCGGGGAGGCGCAGGAGCCCAGGGCGCAGGACCCGCGACGGATCACGGCCCGGTGGACAGACCGGAACACGGTGCGTGTGTCCTTTGCTCTTGACCGGTGGAGGAACGTTGGGTATGTCAACGTCGGCCTGACGGGAGGCGGAAGCGAATTTTACCAGTGGGCGTTCAAGCATCTTGACACTGAGGGTGGTGGGCGGAAGTACGTTCTTGACGAGGAGCGGACCGACAGCAACGTGACGCCGCTCTTCGATCCGCCGGATGAATTCGCGACCCCGGAGGTGACGGGCGTGGACATCACCGGGCTGCGGCCGGGTGGCCGCTACAAGGTCTCGGCGGACAGGTCGGGTGCCCTCAGCAGCGATGTGTTCGATCTGCGGCCGCCGGAAGCCGCGCAGGGCGCGCCGGCGGCGCCGGCGCATCTGAGCGCCCAGACAACGGGAGACGATGGCGCCCACCTGACCTGGAGCGTCGACGACTCGTCGCCGGCAGGCGACTTCGAGGTCTGGTATCGCAAGTGGTCCGGCGAGGAGGCGGACGAGGTCTGGAGCCGCTACGGGGCCGCGCTGCCGGCGAGCGCCCGGTCGGCGGACGTCCGGGGACTGGCGGCGGGGGAGGAGGTTGCTGCCCGGTTTACGCCTGACTCTTGGGCGCTCCATTACATGGCCCGCGGTCGGTACTCCTTTGTCGTCGTCGCATACAACGCCGCGGGCTTCGCCGCCAGCGAGACGCTGGACTTCGAGTTCATGCCGGGGCCGTTCCCGGAGGCCACGCCCGCGGGAGAGCCGCCAGATTGCTGGCGCCGGTCCTCCGGCTTGGAGTTGGACGGCTACGAAGTCGATGTTTGCGTGGAGACTCCCGAGGGCGAGCGCCGGCGGGCCTGGGACTATCGCCTGGAGGCGGACCAGTCCGGGCTCCTGTACTTCTTCGATCGCGACAACGTCGAGCTGCTCGTGAAAGTCCTGGATGGCTGCGCCGTCAACGGCCACCGCTGGGTCTTCGTGGCGCCGGTGACGACCCTGGGATTTCGGCTGAACATCCGGGAATACAGTTCCTTTTTCCCGGACGGAGGCCTGTGGTACTACGATTCGAAGCGACGGCCTCAGGAGCGTCTCGCGTGGTGGTATAACGACGACGGCAACCCGCAGGGCAGCACCGCCCGCACGGTGAGCGACACGACGGCTTTCTCCTGCACGCCGGCCGAGATCGCCGCAGCAAAGGCGCAGGCGGCGGTCGCGGAGGGCGGGTACGCGGCGTTCCTGCGTTCCCGCGGCCTGACCGGCGCCGGCCTCGCCTCGCTGGAGCGCCGGAGTGCGGGCGCGTCCACGGACTGCGAGCCGGGCGGAACCGCGCTCACCCTGGCCGGCGGCTACCAGGTCTCCATGTGCTACGAGACCTACGCCGGCGACACCGGCGATGCCCTCGACTGGGGCCTCGATTCCTCGCAGTCCGCGCTGCTCTACTTCTTTGAGCGGAACAACGCGGAAGTCCTGATCAAGGTGCTCGACGGTTGCGGCGTGAACGGCCACCGCTGGGTCTTCGTCGCGCCGGTCACCGACCTCGCCTTCAACCTGCGCGTCGAAAGTCCGAACGGCGAGGTCTGGACCCACACGAACCGCCTGGGACAGACCGCCGACGCGGCCAGCGACACCTCGGCCTTCAGCTGCACCACGTGACCCGAGTCGTGGCGGGGATCGGGTTGGCCCCGACGGACTCCGTGAGCCCACTCTCCGTCGGCATGAGGATCTGGAGGAATGGCTCGGACGGCGGCGCGCGGAGACGGCCCGCTCATCCGTCCAGCCTCATCGTTGCGTTCTCCGCGCACCCGGAGAACGGCCGTTGGCGCGTCGGCGGCGCGAAGATCGAGCGTGCGGGGAAACGCCGGGCGGGCGGTCTCGACAGCGACGGCGCCTGCAGTGTGCGCCGGAGAATCACAGGAGGATCCACGACATGACATCCCAGGGAAGCCCGAAACGACAGCCTGGAACCACAAAACACACCGCTGCCTGCCGGGCACAGCGGGAGTTCGCCACAAAGCGATCCACTGGACGACCGCCGGGCACTTCTGCTGAGCCGGCCGAACCCGCAACAGTCGGCCCTCCGAACCGGGAGCTGCTGCGGTTCAGGCGCGCAAGCTGCTCGAGATCGTCCGCGCCCCGCGGCGCCCGTGTGGCCGCATTCCTGCTCGGCGCCGCCTGTTTCGCAGGCGTGGCCGAAGGCCAGCGGCTCTGGAGCGTCGATGAGGTGACGGTCCGGCCGCGTCCGCCGGTCGAGGCCGCCGGCGCCCTGCCCTCTGCCGCAACGGCCGGCGCCGGACCCCTGACCGCCGAGGCTGCGCGGATCCAGGTCACGTTCGACTACCTGCGGCTCGGCTTCGGACGCCTCGAACTGCCGCTTGCGGACGGCACGGTAATCGAAGCCGAAAACGCGGTGTTCGAGGACCGCGGAAACGGCAACTTCCTGTGGACCGGCGAAGTGCCCGGCGCCGGATACGAAAGCGTCCTGTTCACGGTCCACGACGAGCACCTCGTCGGCTGGTTCGGAGAACCGGGAGGACCGAAGTACACCGTCCACGCCGGACCCGACGGCCGGGGAACGCTTGCCGTTGAACAGGGACCAACCGGAAACTGGTGCGGCGTGATGGATGGAAGGCCGCTGGCCGGCCCGGCCGCCGCGGCGACGCCCGCCCGGGACCTCCCGGATTCTGTTGCGGGAAGATCGACCGGCAGCGTTCTGGACATCCTCGCCCTCTATCCCCGCCGCACGGAACTCTGGTGGCGGGTCATCGGAGGGCCCTCCGTCGGCATCCAGCAACTCGAGGACTACCTGAACATGGTGTTCCGCAACGGACAGATCCCGGCGACGGCGAATCTGATCCCCGAGCGATGGGACCCGGTCTGGGCGAGTCATCCCGGTGTGGGCGGCGGTCACCGCAACAATTCGTTCTGGCATTGGGAGTTCGGATCCAGCCACGACGTATGGCGGCTGCAAGAGCGCCATCAAGCCGACCTCGTCCACTTCGTGCCCGACAGGGGTACCTCATACGCAGCCGGCGTTGCTTCCTTGAGATTCAGTTTCGAGCCGGGCGTTTACACCGGCTGGTCCGTGCCCTGGCCGCCGGACATCTTCGCCCATGAGATCGGGCACAACCTCGGAGGTGTCCATGAGCCGGCGACCTTCAAGGACTTCGCCGAGGCCCAAGCGTGGTACGCAGAGCACTTTCGCCCGTACGTCTTCGGCCACACCGACCTGACCTCGTGCGCCACGCGTGAGGGAAGGGGCGACGCACTGTACTGCCCAAGTACGGTCATGAGCTACGGCCAGGACCTCTGGGACGACCCCGACCGTTACGCCGTGAGGGAACCGTTCTACTCGTCCGTTCGGCACCAGCCGAACGGCTGGACGATCGGCGTCGCCGGGACGAGCGAGGTGGAACGCCTGTTCCATGAGACCGTTCCCGTGGCGGTCCGCAGCGGGGAGGCTGAGGAACCCAGGGCGCAGGACCCGCGACGGATCACGGCCCGGTGGACAGACCGGAACACGGTGCGTGTGTCCTTTGCTCTTGACCAGCGGAGCACCGCTGGGTATGTGAACGTCGGCCTGACGGGAGGCGGAAGCGAATTTTACCAGTGGGCGTTCAAGCATCTTGACACTGAGGGTGGTGGGTGGAAGTACGTTGTTGACGAGGAGTGGACCGACAGCAACGTGACGCCGCTCTTCGATCCGCCGGATGAATTCGCGACCCCGGAGGTGACGGGCGTGGACATCACCGGGCTGCGGCCGGGTGGCCGCTACAAGGTCTCGGCGGACAGGTCGGGTGCCCTCAGCAGCGATGTGTTCGATCTGCGGCCGCCGGAAGCCGCGCAGGGCGCTCCGGCGGCGCCGGAGCATCTGAGCGCCCCGACAACGGGAGACGACGCCGTCCGTCTGACCTGGCGCGCCGACGGCTCGGCGCCGCCAGACGGCTTCGAGGTCTGGTACCGCAAGTGGTCCGGCGACGAGCCGGATGAAGTCTGGCGGCGCTACGAAGGACCGCTGCCGGCGGACGCCCGCTCGGCAGACGTCCGGGGACTCGCGGCGGAGGAGGAGGTACCGATAACGGATCCCTTTTGGGATTCGGAGAGGCAAGTCTGGATCGACCGAGCGCACGCGCTGCGCGGCCGGTACTCTCTCGTCGTCGTCGCGTACAACGCCGCGGGCTTCGCCGCCAGCGAGACCCTGGACTTCGAGTTCATGCCGGGGCCGTTCCCGGAGGCCACGCCCGCGGGAGAGCTGCCAGATTGCTCGACTTGGACACGGTCCTCCGGCCTGGAGTTGGACGGCTACGACGTTTACGTTTGCTTGGAGACTCCCGGCGGCGAGCGTCGGCGGGCTTGGGATTACGGCCTGTCGGCGGACCAGTCCGGGCTCTTGTACTTCTTCGATCGCGACAACGTCGAGCTGCTCGTGAAGGTCCTGGATGGCTGCGCCGTGAACGGCCACCGCTGGGTCTTCGTCGCGCCCGTGACGACCCTGGGATTTCGGCTGGCCATTCAGGAATGGGGTCCCTACGTCGCGGACAGGCGCCAGAGCTGGTACTACGATTCAAAGCGCCGGCCTCAGGAGCGTATCGGGCGGAACATCGACGACGGCAACCCGCAGGGCAGTACCGCCCGCACGGTGAGCGACACGATGGCCTTCCCCTGCACGCCGGCCGAGATCGCCGCTGCAAGGGCGAAAGCGGCGGTCGCGGAGGGCGGACACGCGGCGTTCCTGCGTTCCCGCGGCCTGACCGGCGCCGGCCTGGCCTCGCTGGAGCGCCGCAGCGCGGGCGCGTCCACGGACTGCGAGCCGGGCGGAACCGCACTCACCCTGGCCGGCGGCTACCGGGTCTCCATGTGCTACGAGACCTACGCCGGCGACACCGGCGACGCCCTCGACTGGGGCCTCGATTCCTCGCAGTCCGCGCTCTTGTACTTCTTTGAGCGGAACAACGCGGAAGTCCTGATCAAGGTGCTCGACGGCTGCGGCGTGAACGGCCACCGCTGGGTCTTCGTCGCGCCGGTCACCGACCTCGCCTTCAACCTGCGCGTCGAAAGCCCGGACGGCGAGGTCTGGACCCACACGAACCGCCTGGGACAGACCGCCGACGCGGCGAGCGACACCTCGGCCTTCGGCTGCACAGCGTGAACCGGCGCCGGGGTTTCCCCGGCGCCGCCTCCCGTTCGCGATCACGTCCCGCTGGTTGGGCGGGATGCTTGCCGCTTGAATGCAGCGCGACCTTGCTACGGGCTGACAGGCCAGCACAACGGTCAACCAGCCTTGGCCAGAGGTGTCCAGGTGCCGGTGCTAGTCGCGAGGGAAGCTCTCCTCGAGTTCCGCGGCGGTCCAGGGTTCCCTCCGCTCGGCCGTGGCCTCCCGCACCCCGGTGACCGTCTCCGGTGAAACCGGACCCGCGGTGTTGCCCCAGCTTCTCCGGATGTAGGTCAGCAGCGCGGATCAAGCGCGAGCGTCATGTGCTCCGCTCGGACAAGACCTCCGCCGAAACCGTGTACGGCGTCACTTCGCTGGGACCGGAATGGGCATCGACCAGCGAACTGCTGAGCCCTCGACCCGGAAGCGTTTGCCGAGGGCAAGGTAGACTTCAAGGTGCTTCGCCGGACCACGGTCGTGTTCCGGGACAGCGCTTTCGCCGACGATGTCACGAAGGCGAACGTCGCGGCTATCCTCGAGCAGTGCGGTTTTCCCATGTACGGAGTCTCTGAGGGGCATGGAGGACGGTCCACCGCATGGCACGATACGAACGACTGCTACGGACCATCTTGCTGGGGCGGTCAGACGCGGGAATTCGGTTTGCTGAGCTACGCGGGCTGTTGCTGCGTCTCGGGTTTGACGAACGAATCCGCGGAAGCCATCACATCTATACTCCCTCTCTGCCAACGTACGTGACACAGCGGTGATGCCGGCCAATGGTGGACGGCACACGTTGGCAAGGAGGATCGCTAGTCGCGAGGGAAGCTCTCCACGAGTTCTTCGGCGGTCCAGGGGTCCGCGCGGTCGCTCGTTCGTTCACGCACCCCGGTGACCGTCTCCGGCGAAACCGGATCCGCCGTGTTGCCCCAGCTTCCTCCGGATGTAGGTCAGCAGCGCGGCGAGCGCCGGGTCCGGCAGTCGCGGATCGGGAGCGAAGCCGGGCATGAAATCGTCCCAGATTTCGCCGTGGACCTCGATCGGGCCTTCGATCCCGTGGAGGACGAGTGCGGCAAGGCGTTCCGGCGGGCCGAGGACCCATGGCGAGTCGACCAGACTCGGGCCCAGGCCGTCCTGACCCCGGCCGTCTTCGTTGTGGCATGAACTGCAGGCCCGGTAGTGTCGGCGGCCGCTGTTGAACCGGGCTGCTTCGTCGGCGGTCAGCGTGCGGGCGGCGGGCCGCTCCCGGGCTTCGCCCGCCCCCGCGCCGTCCAGGTTGGCGGCGAGAGCGGCCTGATGGCGGAGCGGACCATCCTGGCGGGCGGTGAGCGCGCCGGCGGCAGGCGCCTCCCGGGCTTCGCCGCCGCCGGTGTCGTCCAAATTGGCGGCGAGCGCGACCTGACGGTGGAGGGGATCTTCGGGGTGGGCGGCCAGACGTTCCCCAAGGGCATCTCGGGCCCAAGACGCTTCGCGAGCGGCGGCGCCCAGGGTGAGCAGCGCCTGGGTGCGGACCTGGACCGACGAGGAGTCCAGCAGTTCGGCGATGGCGGTACGACCGTTCGGGCTTGTGGCCAGAGCCGCCGCGCCCGCCCGCAGGCCGTGGACGACGAGCCAGGGGTCGCGCTCCCGGATGGCCGCCTGCACGGTCGCCGCGTCGAGTTCGCCGCGTCCGCTGAGCGTCCAGAGGGCGTGGATGCGCGCCAATGAGCTCCGGCTCGTCCGTGCGAGTTCCCGCAGCGCATCGTGTTCCGCCCCGGTCAGTTCGCCCTCGACCAGGAGGCGCTGGGCGGTGTCGCGGCGCCAGCCGTTCGGATGGGACAGCGCGGCGATGCGGGCCGCCGTGGCGGCCAGTTCCGGCGCCTCGCGGCGTACCGGCGCCGGGTCGGCGGACGTCCCCTCCCAGACCACGCGGTAGATGCGGCCCATGCCCAGAGGCCGGTCCAGCCCGTGCTCGAGGATGTACTCGCGCAGGTAGGTCGTCACGTACCGCACGTGCTGCAGGATGCCGCGATACATGTCGATCACGTACAGC
Organism: uncultured Thermoanaerobaculia bacterium; assembly: GCA_951813015.1. Taxonomy (GTDB): domain Bacteria; phylum Acidobacteriota; class Thermoanaerobaculia; order Multivoradales; family Multivoraceae; genus Multivorans. The sequence continues at coordinate 62,568 of CATOTG010000011.1, forward strand.
GTCCCGTCCGGTCCGACTTTCGCGTCGACGGGCCGAAAGCGCTCGTCGGTCGAGGCCAGGAACTCGCGTTCCACCCAGTCCGGATCCCCGTAGCGACGGTGCTCGGCGACCAGGGTCGGGATCCCGCTCTCCACCGCGCCAGGGGCAAGATCGAAGTGCGCAACGACATTGCCGGCCGGCTCCGGCACGAACACGTCACCCCGGAAGGTGGCGGGGAACTGGTCGCCGCGATAGACCGTCAGCCCGCTGACCGAAGTGGTCACGGCGAGCCTGCCGTCGTCGCGCAGCATGCCGTTCACGTAGCCGCGGTTGATGCCGGGATTGACCCGGATCGAGTAGACGGACTCGTCGTGGACAAGGCGCTCGCTGGCGCCGATGCCGCCGCCCCGCGGCTGGTGCTCCGGGTTGGCCAGGGCGTAGTCGGCCGGGATCAGATCGGCGAAGAGGTAGCGCGAGTTCGTGTTGTAGTAGAGGCGGCCGACGTCGTCCTGGGCGATGCCCCACTGACCGCGAAACAGGGTCGAATCGACCTCAACCGAGAATCCGCCGGCAGCGCGCCGCAACCGGAAGCGGCGATCCGACTTCGCGTTGTAGATCCAGTTGTCGAGTGCCCGGAGCAGCCCGTTCTCCGTGTGCTCGAGCAGGTCGGGGTCGGGATCGCCGTAGTCGAGCAGCCGCTCGCGGCTCGCGCAACGGGGCAGAGCCCCATCGTCCGCCTCGCTCCGGCACAGCCACAGGTTCGGCGGTTCGCCGATCAGGATCCCGCCGGAGACGGCGGCGATGGCCCGGGGACTGATGAGTCCGTCCAGGTAGACCCCGTGGCGATCCATCATGCCGTCGTGGTCCGTGTCCTCGAGCACGACGACGCGGCCGACGGGCGCCTGCTCACCCTCGCCGTCGACTGTCGGCATGAAGCCGCGCATCTCGACGACGTAGAGGAGGCCGCGCTCGTCCCAGGCGATTGCCACGGGATCCTCGACGAGGGGTTCCGCGGCGACGAGTTCGAGGCGGAAACCCGGGGCCACGCGGAAGCTCGCCATCGCCTCCGCCGGAGACAGGGGAGGGGCGTCGGGCGCCTCGAACCGGCGCCACACCTGGTCCATCACATGACCTTCGCGGTCGCCGCGCTGGGCGGCGACCGGAACCGAGGCCGAAGCCACGCCAATCAGGGCCGCCGCGGCCATCAGTGATCTCCCGCCCATCGCGGTGGAGTAGCCTAGCCGAGATGCCGGAGACCCTGTCTGCCGCCGAGCGGACCGACCTGCAGGTCGGGCTTCGCATGGCTCACCCGCCTGATCCGGGCGCTCTTGCCGAGGAGCGGCAGCGCCTGGCGGAGCTCGATTCGGCGCCTCGAAAGACTCGCTGGCGCGCCTTCGCCGGGCTGATCGGACCCGGGTACATGCAGAGCGCGATGACGCTCGGCAGCGGCACCGCGGCGTCCGCTCTGTTCGCGGGAGCGGTGTTCGGTTACCAGCTCCTGTGGGTGGCGCCGCTGGCGATGCTTCTGGGCCTGGTCATGCTGTCGGCCGTTGCCCACCAGACGCTTTCGACGGGCGTCCGGCCATTCGACGCGATGCGGCGCTTCGCCGGCGCTCCGCTGGCCTGGAGCTGGGCACTGGGGGCGCTGATCGCCTCGATCGTCTGGCACTTCCCGCAGTACGCGCTGGCGTCCGCCGTGCTGGTCGATCTCGGCGAGGCCGCCGGCGTCGAGGGCCTGCCGGCGTCCGGGCTCGGCTTCGTCGTTCTGTTCTGGGCGATTCTCATCTCGTCGCTCTACGGACGCCGGCCGGAACTCATCCGCGTCTACGAGCGCCTGTTGCGGTACATGGTGTGGGGAATCGTCTTCTGTTTCGCCTGGGTCGTGCTGCGCACGGGAGTATCGGACTGGGGAGCGCTCTTGCGGGGCTTCGTCGGCTTCGCGGTGCCGGGAGAACGCAACGGCGTGCTCGGCGTGACGGTGATCCTGAGCGGCCTGTCGGCGGCGGTCGGCATCAACATGGTGTTCCTGTACCCGTACTCGCTGCTGGCGCGCGGCTGGTCGCGGGAACACCGTTCGCTGGCGCGATTCGATCTCTGGACCGGCACCTTCGTGCCCTACGTTCTCGCAGCCAGCCTGATGGTCATCGCGGCGGCAAACACGATCCACCTCGACCCCGCCTACGACGGCACGCGGCTGGGCCCGGTCGAAGCCGCGAAGTCGCTGGCCGCGGTCGCCGGTCCGGCGGTGGGCCGGGTGGTCTTCGACCTCGGCGTGCTCGGAATGGCGCTGTCCACGATCACCCTGCACATGCTGGCCACCGGCTTCGTCGCCTGCGAGCTCTTCGGTTGGCGGTTCGGCGGCCGCAAACACCGCCTCGCCATGCTGCTGCCCGCTCCGGGCGTGCTCGGACCTGTGTTCTGGGGCGACATCGCGGTGTGGCTGGCGGTGCCCACAAACATCGTCTGCGGCCTGTTTCTGCCCGCTGCGTACATAGGCTTCGTCATCCTGCAACGCAAGCGGGGTTACCTGGGAGACGACCGGCCGGACGGGACCCGCGGCTGGTTGTGGTGGGGACTGATGGTCGGTGTGACCGTCTTCCTGACCGCTTTCATGGCCTGGTACGTCTTCACCCAGGGACCGGGCTACTTCGGACGCCTGACCGGCTGAAGGCTGCGTTCCGGTTCCATGCTCCAGCTTCGATCGGTCGGCATGCAGTTCGGGGCGGTCGAGGCGCTTCACTCCGTCGACCTGGATCTTGCGCCCGGCGAAGTCGTCGGGCTGATGGGCGACAACGGGGCCGGGAAGTCGACGCTGCTCAAGATCGTCGCGGGGAACTTCGCGCCGACGTCGGGCGAGGTTCGCCTGGACCAGCGCGCGGTGGAACTCACGCCGCTGTCGGCGCGGGAGCACGGGATCGAGGCCGTCTACCAGGACCTCGCCCTGTGCGACAACCTCTCCGCGGCCGCGAACGTGTTCCTGGGCCGCGAGCTGAGCCGCAGACTGCTCGGGGTCCTGCCAGTGCTGGATCACGCCGCGATGCGCCGAAGATCGGCGGAGCTGTTTGATGAACTCGGTTCCGACACACGCCCGGACGACCTCGTGCGAAGGATGTCGGGAGGGCAGCGGCAGGCGGTCGCCATCGCCCGCGCGCGTCTCAGTTCGCCTCGACTCATGCTGCTCGACGAGCCGACCGCGGCGATCAGCGTGCGCCAGATCGCCGAGGTTCTGGAACTCATCCGCGGCCTGCGCGAGCGGGGCGTCTGTGTGCTGCTGATCTCCCACCGGATGTCCGACGTGTTCGCGGTCGCGGACCGCGTCGTCGTGCTGCGACGCGGACGAAAGGTGGCCGACAAGGCAACGACGGATTCCTCGCCGGAGGAGGTGACCGCGCTGATCACGGGTGCGATCGAAGCGGCGTGAAGAGCCTGCGCCGAACGCCCCAGTCGCTTTGGGTGATGTTGACGGTCGCCGCTCTGGCCGGCGTGATGAGCCTCGTCTCGGCGCCGTTCGCGAGCGCCGACAACATCTTCAACATCAGCCGAAACTTCGCCTTCATCGGTCTGGTCGCGCTCGGCCAGACGGCGGTCATCGCCACGGGCGGGATCGATCTCTCCGTCGGCTCCGTGATGGGCCTTTCCGGGATCGTGACGGGACTCGTTCTGGGTTCGGGCCAGCCTCTGGTGCTTGCCGCGGCGGCTGGACTCGGTTGCGCGTTCCTGTGCGGACTGACCAACGGCGCGCTCGTGGGGTATCTCCGATTGTCGCCCTTCGTCGTCACTCTCGGCATGCTGAGCGTCGCGCGCTCCCTGGCCCTGGTGGTTTCCAACAACAAGATGATCCACGACTTCGGGCCCGACGAGCGTGTCGTGCTCGCCCTCGGCGGCGGACGCTTCCTGGGACTCGCCAACCCGGTCTGGTTGCTCCTCGTTGCCGCGCTCTGCGCTGCGGCGTGGTTCCGGTACAGCCGCCTGGCCCGTCACGTGCTGGCGGTCGGCGGGAACGAGAACTCGACCCGGCTGGCCGGGGTTCCCGTGGCCCGGGTCAAGCTCACGGTCTATGTTCTGAGCTCTCTTCTGGCCGGTGTTTCCGCGATCCTGATGATCGGGTGGCTGGGAGCGGTCACGAACGCGCTGGGCCAGGGCTACGAACTGCGCGTCATCGCCTCGGCCGTGATCGGCGGCGCCAACCTGATGGGCGGCGAAGGCGGCGCCTTCGGGGCGGTCGCGGGTGCGGCTCTGATCGAGCTGATCCGGAACAGTCTTCTGCTGCTCGGCGTCGACCCTTACTGGCAGGGCGCCTTCGTCGGCGGCTCGATCATCGTCGCTATGCTTGTCGAGCGAGTTCGACGCGGAAGCCGAACCGCTGGCTAAGGCCGGGGGCCGGGGCGTGGGTTCGCTCGGGAATCCCGGCGCCTGAACGGAGTTGCAAGTGAGTCTTGAGAGAGAAACGCGGTGCCTCGGAGCAGGCCCCTGCAGAGCGTATTCGGCGTCCGTTCTGGCCGTCGTCCTCTCCGTTCTGGCCGTAGGCGGCTGCGCCCGGGAAGGAACCGGCTACACCTTCGCCCTGGTGCCAAAGGCGATGAACAACCCCTTCTTCGACTTCGCCCGCGAGGGCTGCATGCAGGCGGCCGCGGACCTCGAGGATGTCGAGTGCCTGTACATCGGGCCCAGCGAACACACGGAGGCGGACCAGATTCAGGTGGTCGAGGACCTGATCACCCGCCGCGTGGACGGGATTGCCGTGTCGCCATCGAACGCGACCGCGATGGCGCGAGCGCTCGCGCGGGCAAACGAAGTCGGCATTCCCGTGATCACGTGGGATTCCGACCTGCTCGCCGAGGACGCCGGGTTGCGGACGACCTACATCGGCACGGAGAACCGGGCGATGGGGGTGGAGCAGGCGAAGCTGCTGCAGAAGCTGAAACCGGACGGGGGCACGATCTGCATTCAGTCGGGCGGCGCCGCGGCGATGAACCACAACGAGCGGATGCAGGGCTTTCGGGACACGCTCGCCGGCGCCGACTCCGGGGAGCCTCCCGGCGAGCGGCTCGAAGGCGCGAACGGATGGACGGAAGTCGCGGCCTGCCCGCTCTACACGAACGACGATTTCCCTTTGGCCGTACAGCAGATGGCGGACATCCTGGCCTCGGCGCCGGACCTCGACGTGTTCTCGATCACCGGAGGATTCCCCCAGTTCGTCGACCAGGCCTACCGGCAGGCAGTTGAGCCGTATCGGGAACGAATCGAATCGAAGGACCTCGTGATCATCGGCGCCGACGTCCTGCCGATGCAGTTGGACCTCCTCGCCGAGGGCCTGAGCCACGGCCAGGTCGGGCAGCGGCCGTACGCGATGGGCTACCGGTCGATGGAGGTGCTGCTCCAGCTGGTCGCCGGCCAGAGCGTCGAGGACCCGATCTACACCGGCCTGGACGTGCTCACCGGCGCCGAGGATGTGGAGGCGTTCAGGTCGTCGTCGACACGACGGACAACGCCGGTTCCCGCGATCCGGAGATGACAAAGGACCGCCTGAAGGCGATCCGCCGGGCCGAAGAGGACTGAGTGGCGGCCGCGGAACCGGCTTCGAGCCGAAGCCTTCCGGTGGCATCGCCCTCGCCGGCCCACGCGCTGAGTGTTCTGGACCAGTGTCCGATACGGGCCGGGATGACCGCGGCGGATGCGATCCGGGAGGCGGTCAAGTTGGCTCGGGAGGTCGACCGACTCGGCTACCGCCGTTACTGGCTGGCCGAACACCACAACTCGGAATCGCTCGCCTGTGCCGCTCCCGAGGCCCTGATCGGACAGGTCGCCGCCGCGACGAAGCGGATTCGGGTCGGTTCGGGCGGTGTGATGCTGAGTCACTACAGCGCGCTCAAGGTAGCGGAGGTCTTCAGGATGCTGGAGACCCTGTACCCCGGACGAATCGATCTCGGCATCGGTCGGGCGCCGGGCTCGGACCGCCTGACCGCCCGGATTCTCGCGCACGGCCCTGGCCGACTGGGTGTTCAGCACTACCCGGAGCAGGTCGCCGATCTGCTCGGGTACCTGGGCCGCGGCCACGAGGACGAGCGACTGAACGGCGTCCGCGCCATGCCCGAGGGCAACACGCAGCCAGACGTGTGGCTGCTCGGCTCCAGTCTCGGGTCGGCGCGTTTCGCTGCCTGGTTCGGCTGCCCCTACAGCTTCGCCCACTTCATTCAGCCACGCGACGCGGAAGCCGCGCTCGATCTTTACCGGAGTGAGTACCGGCCGTCCGAGCGTCATCCGGAACCTCAGGCAAGCGTCGGCGTGAGCGCGATGGTGGCCGAGACGGAGGACGAGGCGCACCGGCAGTCGCTCAGCCGGTTCCTCTGGTGGATCCGGTTGACCCAGGGGCGTCCGGGGCCCTTCCCGAGCCTGGAGGAGGCTGAAGCCTGTGAGTTCACGAAGAGCGACCGGCGCGTGATGGAGAAGATGCGGGCCCGAAGTCTGATCGGATCGCCGGGCGCCGTCCGGGAGCGGGCTGAGGAATTGGCCGGGCGACTGGGTGTGGACGAGCTCGTCGTGCTGACGATCTGTCCCGGTTTCGAGGCCCGGGTGCGCTCGTACGAACTGCTGGCGGAGGCGGTTGGCATGACCGGCCTCCCGGTTGACATCGCGGCCCCTCAAGCCTGAGGATGGATCGAGCCAGGAGATGACGACGCCGTTGCATCTCGCGCTGATCAGCATCGCGCATGAACGGACCCGCGCGGTCCCGACTCCGGAGACAAGGACATGACTCTCGCAGACAGACGGATCGAGGCCGCCCCGGCGGCAGAGGAGTTGGCGCACAGCCCGGCTTCGGACCTGTTTCGGGCGGCGAGCGGCCTGGACCACCGGGTCGCCGACCTGTCCCTCGCCGACGCCGGTCGGCGGCAGATCGAACTTGCCCAACACGAGATGCCGGGGCTGATGGAGCTTCGCCGCCGCTATCGACCGGAACAGCCGCTCGCCGGAGCGCGGATTACCGGCAGCCTGCACATGACGGTGCAGACGGCCGTGCTGATCGAGACTCTGGTCGACCTCGGCGCCGAGGTGCGCTGGGCTTCCTGCAACATCTTTTCGACCCAGGACGAGGCGGCCGCGGCGGTCGTGGTCGGCAGGCCCGAGCGGGGCGGTACCGCGGCGGACCCCAAGGGCGTATCCGTCTTCGCCTGGAAGGGCGAGACGCTGCCGGAGTACTGGTGGTGCACGCTGCGTGCACTGGACTGGCCGAACGAGGGTGGCCCGACCTTGATCGTCGACGATGGCGGCGACGCCACGCTACTCATCCACCGGGGCGTCGAGTACGAGCGAAGCGGGGTCGTGCCGGACTTCGATGCCGACACTGAACCGGAGGAATGGGGCGTCATCCTGGAGCTGATCCGTCGCGTCCGAACCTGGGACGAGCAGTACTTCACGCGGCTGGCCGAGGGTCTCCGGGGGATCAGCGAAGAGACGACGACCGGAGTCCTCCGCCTGTACGAACTGCAGGACGACGGCGCGCTGCTCTGCCCGGCGATCAACGTCAACGACTCGGTGACCAAGTCCAAGTTCGACAACGTGTACGGCTGCCGGCACTCCCTGATCGACGGCCTCAACCGGGCGACGGACCTGATGATCGGCGGCAAGTCGGCGGTCGTCTGCGGCTACGGCGAAGTCGGCAAGGGATGCACACAGTCTCTTCGCGGTCAGGGCTGCCGCGTGATCGTCACCGAAATCGATCCGATCTGCGCGCTGCAGGCCGCGATGGAGGGCTACCAGGTGGCGCGCCTCGAAGACGTCGTGGAGACCGCCGACATCTTCGTCACCTGCACCGGCAACAAATCGGTGATCACGGCGGAACTCATGAGCCGGATGAAGGACAAGGCCGTGGTCGGCAACATCGGCCATTTCGACAACGAAATCGACATTGCCGGACTGAAGCGAATCCCTGGAATCCGCACCCGCAAGATCAAGGACCAGGTCGATGAGTGGATCTTCCCGGACGGCCGCAGCCTGTTGATGCTCGCCGAGGGGCGCCTGCTGAACCTCGGTTGCGCCACCGGACACCCGAGTTTCGTCATGTCGACCTCGTTCGCCAATCAGGTACTCGCCCAGATCGATCTGCACCGGGGCGACGAGGACAGGGAGCGGGTCGTGTCGCTGCTGCCGCGGCGTCTCGACGAGGAGGTGGCCCGTCTTCATCTCGACCACCTCGACGTTGGCCTGACCGAGTTGACCGAGGAGCAGGCCGAGTACATCGGGGTAGAGAAGGGCGGCCCCTACAAGCGGCACGACTATCGCTATTGACCGTTTCCAGTGCTTGCCGGGTCCGGCCCGGCTTCCCGGCCTGCGCCCACCACACCGAAGAGCGAGCGGGGGCGTCGCGGAGTGCTGCACAAGTCGTTGTTTCTCAGTAAGATACGGGCCTCATGATGAAAACTCGCAGTAGCTCTCCCTGGATTCCTGCGCTTGCTTGCAGCGCCCTCCTGACACTCGCGGCGTTCGGGGCCCAGGCCCAGGAGCGCTACCACCCGGCGATCGATCCGGACGTGTTCCCCGTGCCGGAAAGCCTGGAGCCGGCGGTGGAGTTCTGGAAGAAGGTCTTCGTCACCTACACCAGCGACCAGGTCGTCCTCCACGACGAGAGACACCTGGACGTCATCTACAGCGTGGTCGACATGAGCGACCTGCGCACGCTGGGCAACTCGGAGTTGCAGATCGACCGGGCCCGGATCAAACGGGTCCGCGCCGAGATGAGCCGCGTCTCCAAGGCTCTGCGGGATCTTGCGGCGGGCCGGCCGGTGACGAACCTGCCTGCGGACCTCCGGGCCATACCCACCCGGATGGAGCACGTGGCGGGTGGCAGGTCCCGGTACCGGCGCGCCGCGGGGATGATTCGGTCCCAGCGGGGACTGCGAAACCGTTTCGAGGAGGCGATCGAGATTTCCGGGATGTTCATGCCCGGTATCGAAAGAACGCTCTCGGAGTACGGTCTGCCGCTGGAGATCCGCTGCCTGCCGTTCGTGGAATCCATGTTCAACTACCGGGCACGCTCGAAGGTCGGAGCTTCAGGCGCATGGCAGTTCACCGCCTCGACCGGCCGCGCCTTTCTGCAGATGGACGAGGCGGTCGACGCACGCTCGGACGTGCTGCTGGCTGCTGCCGGCGCGGCCCGCAAGCTGCGACGGGACTACGAATCTCTCGAAGCCTGGCCGCTGGCCCTGACCGCGTACAACCACGGCGCCGGCGGCATGGCGCGGGCCGTGCGCCGCTTGGGCACCAGGGATATCGCCGTCGTGGTGGAGAAGTACAAGTCGCGCACGTTCGGTTTCGCGTCGCGCAACTTCTACGCCGAGTTCATCGCCGCGGTCATCGCGTACGTCGAGCGCGAGAGTCACTTTCCGAACGTCGAACCGTTCCCCGAGCTCCGCTTCGATGTCGCCCTTCGGGATCGCTACGTGGCCCTGACCGATCTGGCAACGGCGACCGGCGTGGAGATGGACCGGCTCGCGGAACTCAATCCCGCACTGGACCGGACCGTCCTCGCGGGCTCACTCCTCGTGCCGCCGCGCTACCCGCTCCGCGTGCCGCATGGGTTGGGCGCGCAGTTCGAGCGGGCGTACGCCGCCCTGCCGCCGGATCGCAAACCGGACCGCCAGGCCGCATTCGGTTACCGGGTGCGGCGGGGCGACACCCTGGGCGGCATCGCGCGCCGCTTCGGCTCCAGCGTTGCCGAGATCCAGCGCGCGAACCGACTGCCGAGGGCGGACCGCATCTACATCGGCCAGCGGCTTCGTATCCCGCAACGCGGAGCGGGCCGCTCCGCGCCGGCGCCGGTGCAGAGAGCCGCACTCGAGGCGCCCGGGGCGACGGGACCGGCATCCTCCGGCCCCGAGGTGGCGAGCAGCGTCGGGCAGACGAACAAGGAGACGGTTCACGTGGTCAGGAAGGGTGAATCCCTGCACCGCATCGCCGAAAAGTACGGCACTTCGGTCCAGGGGCTGACGACGGCGAACAACCTGCGACGGCCCGATCTGATCCATGCCGGACAGCGCCTGGTGATTCCGGCGGACGGCAAGGAAGTCCTGTACCGCGTGCGGCAGGGCGACACGCTGAGTCAGTTGGCGCGCACCTTCCGGACCTCGGCATCCCGGATCCGCCAGGTGAACGGACTGCGCGGCAATCTGATCGTCGTCGGACAGACGCTCCGCATTCCAGCGGGATGACCTTGCCGCCGGAGCGCTCGAAACGTGCCGCGTCACTGGCGGCGGTCGCCGCATTCGTTTTGGTCGGCTGCGGCGACGAAATGCAGCCGACCGCGGATCTCGTTCTGGCGGGAGGTCGGCTGGTCACCCTGAGCGAAGACGAGGAACGGGCGCCCGCCGAAGCGGAAGCGCTGGCCGCGGTTAACGGCCGCGTCGTGTTCGTCGGTTCCGACGAAGAGGTCAGCCGCTGGATCGGCCCTGACACGGAAGTGCTCGACCTGGAGGGGCGTCTGGCCGTTCCGGGTTTCATCGAAGGGCACGGCCACTTCTGGGGCCTCGGCGAATCGAAGCTCCAGTTGAGCCTCGAGTCCGCGTCATCCTGGGACGAGATCGTCGCGCAGGTTGCCGCGGCGGTCGAGGAGACCGAACCGGGAACCTGGATCCTGGGCCGGGGTTGGCATCAGTCGAAGTGGTCGGCGCCGCCCGTTCCGGGCGTGCAGGGACTCCCGGTTCATGCTGACCTGAGCGCGGCGTCGCCTCGACATCCCGTACTCCTGACGCACGCGAGCGGTCACATGGCCTTCGCCAATGCCCGCGCGATGGCGCTCGCCGGCATAGACGGGGCGACTCCCGACCCGGAGGGGGGCGAGATCGTGCGCGACGCGAACGGGCAACCGACCGGGGCGCTCAGGGAAACGGCGGAGAACCTCGTCGCGGGGCTCCGCAGCGAGACCCTGGAGTGGAACCACGTTCGGCGCGTCGTCGGCATCGCGGCCGAAGAGTCTTTCGCCAAGGGCATCACGAGCTTTCAGGATGCCGGTTCGAGCTTCGAACTGATCGACGCCTATCGACAGATGGCGGACGAAGGGTCCCTTCCGCTGCGTCTGTGGGTCATGGTGGGCGAGGGAAACGAATCCCTGGCGGAGTCCCTGAGCCGCTACCGGATGATCGACCGCGGAGACGGCTTCCTCACCGTTCGCGCGATCAAACGTTCGATCGACGGCGCCCTGGGATCCCACGGCGCCTGGCTGCTGGAGCCCTATGAGGACATGCCGGAGTCCAGCGGCTTGAACACGACAAGTCTCGAGGTGATGAAGGAGACGGCCCGGCTGGCGCTGGAGCACGACTTCCAACTGTGCGTTCACGCGATCGGCGACCGGGCGAATCGCGAAACGCTCGACCTCTTCGAGCAGGCTCTTGCCGGCGACCGGGACCGCCGCTGGCGCGTCGAACACGCCCAGCACCTGCACCCGGACGACATTCCGCGCTTTGCCGGCCTGGGCGTGATCGCCTCGATGCAGGCGGTCCATTGCACATCGGATGGACCCTGGGTACCGGATCGGCTCGGAGAAGGACGAACGGCGGAGGGCGCCTACGTCTGGCGGAAACTCATCGACTCGGGTGCCGTCGTGACGAACGGCACGGATGCTCCGGTCGAGGACGTCGATCCGATCGCGTCCTTTCATGCCGCGGTCAGCCGGCGCCTCAAGGACGGCGAAGTGTTCGGGGCGGATCAGCGAATGACTCGAGAGGAAGCGCTGCGTTCCTACACGATCGACGCCGCCTACTCGGCCTTCGAGGAGAATCAGAAGGGCAGTCTGGAAGTCGGCAAGTTCGCCGACGTAACCGTCCTCTCCCGCGACATCATGACGGTGCGCGAGGAGGAGATTCCCGGTACCGAGGTCGTCTATACGATCGTGGGCGGCCGAGTTGCCTATCGCCATCCCTCGGCATCCGGTCCAGGCGACGGGTGAGGCCCCGGAGGGCTGGCTCGGGTGGAGTGAAGTTGTTGGGCGGCCAGTGGCGGGGCCGCCGTCTGGAGACGCCGGCGGGCATTCGCCCCACCCAGGCGCGCGTTCGTGAAGCGCTGTTCTCGCACTGGGGCGATCGGATCGAGCGCTGCCGTTTCCTGGAGCTCTACGCGGGTTCCGGCGCCGTCTCGCTGGAGGCGCTGTCTCGCGGCGCCTGCTCCTCCCTGGCCGTCGACCGGGATCGCCGGGCCCTGGACTGCATCGAGGTGAACCGGGATCGCCTGGGCGCCGGCGGCCTGCGCCTTGCCGCGGCCGAACTTCCGGAGCGCCTGGCCCGGGCTGCGGCCGGCGAAGCCGCCTTCGACCTCGCCTTTGTCGATCCACCTTACGCCGCGGACGGACTCGAGCAACTCCTGGCCGCGGTCGCCGCGTTGATGACGGCCGGCGGACAGATCGTCCTGGAGCATTCGAGCCGGCGGCGACCACCCGAGGGTGCGGGTCGGCTGTCGCTGAACGGAACGCGGCGCTACGGCGACACTGCGCTCGCCTTCTACGAGTGACGCCCAGGCGGTGCGATCCGCGCCGACCGGGAACGACTCCGGGCGCGGGTCATCGGACGCATCGATCAGTACCCGGATGGTGCGAAAGGGGGGACTCGAACCCCCACGGTATTGCTACCACAAGAACCTGAATCTTGCGCGTCTACCAATTCCGCCACTTTCGCAACGGCCCGGGCGCCGTCGCTCTCGCGACCGCCAAACAGGCCGAGACGGGATTGTATCCGCAAATTCGTCCTGCCGGCGGAGGGCCTGCTAGCTGCTAGGCTCGCTGGCATGAGCAGATCACCTCACCGCCGTGCTCTGGCTGGCGGCACTGCGGGCGCGGCGCTCCGATCGCTGCTCGCCATCTCCTGTGTCGCAGGCCTGGCCGCCTGCGGCGAGACCGGGCCGGACGGAGCGAGCGAAGAGGATCGGCTGGCAATCGAGGCGGTTCTCACGGACTACCTGCCGAAGCTGGGCGCCGCCTACGCGAAGGGAGAGTTCGAGGCCCTGGCCTCCGGGGCCGTTCCGAAGGAGGTCGAGACGGTCCGAAGGCGCGTCAACGAGTTGGAGACGGGAGAGAGCCGCACCCTGCGCCCAACCCTCCAGAGTTTCGAGATCGAGCGGGTCGACGTCTGGCGCTACTCCAACGCGGCAGTCACCACTCTCGAGGTGTGGGACATCCAGTCCCTGGCCAGCGGCACCGAGCAAGTCCTCTCATCGGCTACCGATCGTTACCGGGTGCGTTACCAGTTCAAGCGGCGCGACGAGGGCTGGAAGGTGATCGACCGCCGGATCGAGTATCAGTTCGAGTCCTGATTTCGTGCCAGCCGCGGTCGCTATCGTCGGTCGCCCCAACGTCGGCAAGTCGACCCTCTTCAACCGGTTGATCGGTCGCCGGCAGGCGATCGTCCACGGAACGCCAGGCGTGACCCGGGACCGGCTGGTCGGCCGCTTCGAACTGGAGGGGCGTGGCGTCGTCGAGTTGATCGACACCGGGGGACTCGTGCCGGGTGACGACCCTCTGGGATTGAACGCCCAGGTCGAGTTCGCGATCGAAGAGAGTGACGCGTTGTTGTTCGTCGTCGACGGAAGGGAGGGATTGGCCGCGGGCGACGAGCAGGTCATGGACCGCCTGCGCAGCCATGGCCTGCCGATCGTCGTCGCGGTCAACAAGGCGGACACCAAGGCCGCCCGGGAGGGTTACCAGGAGTTCTACGCTCTGGGCGCCGAGGGACTCGTCCTCGTGTCCGCGGAACACGGGGCCGGTCTCCAAGACCTGCACGAAGAGCTGGCCGCCCATCTCCCCGCCGCGGGGCCTGCATTCGAGCCCGAGGCATCCGGTGTCGCGGTTGTCGGTCGGCCGAACGTCGGCAAGTCCTCGGTGATCAACCGGCTGCTGGGAAGCGAGCGGACGCTCGTGTCGCCCACCGCCGGCACGACAAGGGATCCGATCGACAGCCTCCTGCAGCGCGCGGACGGACCGGACTATCTGCTCGTCGACACGGCCGGCATCCGGCGCCGTTCTCAAGTCCAGGACGCCCCGGAAGAACTCGCGGTAATGCTCGCCCGGAGACAGATCGAGCGGGCGGAACTGGTCGTCCTCGTGGTCGACGCGAGCCAGGGGATCACGGCCGGTGATCTGGCCATTGCCGATGCCGCCTGGCAGGCGGGACGCCCGGCCCTCATCGCTTGCAACAAGTGGGATCTCCTGGATGCGGACGGTCGGGAGCGGCTCGAAGCGGGTTGGGAACGCCTGGCCGAGGTCTTCGCCAAGCCCTCTCGGGTCAACGTCTCCGCCCTGACGGGACGCGGCATGGGCGGCATTCTCCCTGCTCTCGACCGGGTCCGGGAGCAGCACCGGCTGCGGGTGAGTACGTCCGAACTCAACCGCGTGATTCACCGGATCGTGGCCCGCCACCAGCCGCCCGCGGAGCGGGGCCGACCGTGGAGGTTTTTCTACGCAGCCCAGGTACGGGGAACGCCGCCGACGTTTCTTCTGTTCGCGAACCGGCGCTTGAAGCGAGGACACACATACCGCAAGTACCTCGAGAACCAGCTTCGAAGAGCGTTCGATCTCCCGGGAGTTCCGCTGCGCCTCGTCGTCAGGGAACGACGCGGAGAAACCGAGCCGACGACCGCCTGAGCTGCTGGCGGCAGGGCCGTTCCAAAGTCGGGAACTTCGGTGACCGATGCGAGGAAACAACTCCGGAATCGGCAACTCGGCGGCGACACGGCTCTCGACCCTCGGGAATGAAGGCCTCCCGCCCGCGCCCGGCGTATAGCGCTGGACTTTGGAATGGTCCTGGGTGCTGGCGGAAGCAGAAAAGCCGGTGGTTCAGGGTTTCGTATAGTCTTCATTTCGTTTCCCCGACTTCAGCAGACCGGGTGGCCAACGTACCTGGTTGGGCCCGGAAGCTGCCTGCGGACCAGGCGGGAGATCAGGTCATTCCCTCCAAGCAGCAGTACAAGATCGCCGACGTATGCAGGGTGCTGGACCTCCAGCCCTACGTCCTGCGGTATTGGCAAACGGAGTTTCCGGCCCTGGCATCGAAGAAGGGAGCGGGCGGCCGTCGGAACTACGACGCCGAGGATCTGGAGACCATTCGCCGGATCAAGGAACTCCTGTACGACGAGGGTTTCACCATTGCCAGCGCGAAGAAGAAGCTCGTCGCCGAACTCGAGGAAGGCGGCGTCCGCGGGCAGCCCCTGGTCGTGACCGAGGAGCCCGCCAGTGAGGTCGAGAGCGAGAACGAGCTGTCTCCGGAGAACGGGTTGCCGCCGGAAGAAGGGCAGGGCGACGATTCGGAGACGGAAGCGGTGGGTATGGAGGCGGCGGCGACGGTGGACGCGCTCGATCGTCCGGCCGATGGCGCGGACGCCTCCGGTGCAGGCGAACTCGGCGCCTTGACTCGACGGGTCGAGAGGCTCGAGGGCGGGGTGGCGGCGCTCGTCTCGCAGGCGCGCCAGCTTGCGGCGGAACTCAAGCCGGAGGCAGGCGTCGAGGACGACTGACCGGTCGCCGCTGCGGCGCCTTGTTGCCAAGCGCGACGATTGCGTAGAGAATGCCGTTCGGTCGGGACGTGGCGCAGTCTGGTA
This sequence comes from uncultured Thermoanaerobaculia bacterium, assembly GCA_951813015.1. GTDB lineage: Bacteria > Acidobacteriota > Thermoanaerobaculia > Multivoradales > Multivoraceae > Multivorans. The sequence goes on from CATOTG010000011.1 coordinate 78,120, forward strand.
GCGTACCTGAATGGGGTTCAGGGGGTCGCGAGTTCGAATCTCGCCGTCCCGACCATTTGACGATTCCTCTGACCCTGTAGCAACCGGTCCGCCGCCTGCCCCGAAATGAAGACGGCCTCCGATGCGCCCGGTGTCAGGGTCGGCCTGGTAGCGGCGCGCTTCAACGGCAGCATCGTGGAGCGCCTGCTCGAAGGCGCCCGTGGGTTGTTGCTGGAACACGGGGTCAGGGAAGAGGATCTCCTGGTTGTCCGGGTTCCCGGCGCCTGGGAGATACCCGCGGCACTTGACGCCCTGGCCGCCACCGGGAGGGTTGATGCACTGATAGCGCTCGGCGTCGTGATTCGGGGCGAGACCCCGCACTTCGACTACATCTGCAACGAGTGCGCGGCAGGATGCGCCCGGGTCACCGCGCAGACCGCGATCCCCGTGGGCTTCGGGGTTCTCACCTGCAACGACGCCGAGCAGGCCGCTGCGCGTGCCGGAGGCAAGGCGGGGAACAAGGGCGAGGAAGCCGCCGAAGCAGCCCTCGAGATGGCGAATCTGCTGGGATCGCTCCGGTCGTGACCAGGCCCGGTGAGGCGCCGCCCGGGGAGGCCACGCCGCCGACGACTCCCGATCGACTGCGGCGAGCGGGCGGCAAGCGTCGGCAGGCGAGAGAGATGGCGCTGCAGATGCTCTATCAGCGGGAACTGGGCGACGCGGAGCCGGCTCTGCTGCTCAGGGCCTTCGACATTCACGGATTCCGTGCCGAGACCGCCGACGCCGGCGCCAGCCAACAGATCTCCGAGTTGGCGCTGGACTACGCCCGCACCCTGGTTGAGGGCAGTCTCGCTCACAGGGAGTCGATCGATCGCATGGTCGCCGATCAGGCGGACAACTGGCGGCTGGAGCGGATGCCGGTGGTCGATCGCAACGTCCTGCGACTGGCGGTCTACGAGATGCGCTTCCAGTCCGACGTTCCTGCGGTCGTCGTGATCGATGAAGCGATCGAACTCGCCAAGAAGTTCGGCTCCGAACAGTCCGGCCGTTTCGTCAACGGGATCCTCGACGCCCTGCGCGCCACGCTGAACCTGGATCCGAGTCGCTGACTTTCTCTGTCGAGGGCTGCCAGGCCCCGGGACTCCCGCCTCGGACTGTTACGCTGACAGGCATGCAGGGCGCCCGTTTCAAGCGGCTTGTCGAGGCAGCGACTCTGCTGCCCATCCTGGTGCTGGTGAGCTGCGGCTACGCGCTCGTCGGCAAGGCGTCCAACATTCCTGACGACGTGCAGCAGGTGTTCCTGGCGCCATTCGAGAATCGGACCTCCCGACTGGAGGTCGAGCAGTTCCTGACTCAGGCAATCGCGGACGAACTCCTGACCCGGCGGCGGTTCGAGCTCGTTTCCACGGAAGCGGAGTCGGATGCAGCGATTCGCGGCGCCGTCACGGCCTTCCGGGTCGCGCCGATCACCTTCACCAACGACGGTCGCGCCCAGGAGTACGAACTGACGATCGTGGCCGACGTGTCCTTCCGCCGCACGGTCAAGTCACCCGGCGAGGAAGAAGGTGAGGTGATCTGGGCGAACGACCGCTACCAGTTCAAGGAGAGCTACCCGGTCGAGAGCGCCGACGCTGACTTCTTCGACCGCGAGAACATCGCGATCGAAGACAGCGCGGAACGGTTCGCCGACACGATGGTGACCGATCTGCTGGAAGGCTTCTGACGCCGCTCCAGCCGAAAGATCACGTCCTGCGGATCACTCGGCCGCGGCGCCCGACGCGGATGCGGCCTCGGCGCGATGATTCACGAGCCGGGCAAGTCTCGACTTCCGGCGGGCCGCCGCGTTTGCATGGATAGCGCCCTTGCGGGCCGTGATGTCGATCAGGCTCAATGTCCCGGGAAGCAACTCCCGGGCACGCTCGACATCGGTGTCAGCGGCTGTGCGCAGGGCCTTGACCGAAGTGCGGAGCTTCGAGAGCGCGGCACGGTTGCGGTCTCTTCGGACTCGTGACTGCCGGATGCGCTTCTCTGCCTGCTTGCTGTTCGCCATATCGCCTTCTCTCACCTTCCGGGTGTACGTCTCATTCGGTCCGGGCGTCCGAGCCACCGGCGGCGCAGTTTACTGCCCGGCGCCCAGGTTGTCGAGTTGCTGGAGCGCCAGGATCGCCTCATCGGTATCGGGGTAGCTGCTTCGAACGCGGAGGAACATCTCAATCGCGAGTTCCCGGTCGCCCAACTCGTTCAGAGCGACCCCGACCTTGAGCATGGCGCTCGGAACCTTGTCGCTCTCCGGGTAGTCCTGTCGAACCAGACCGAGTTCCTCGATCGCCGCGCGGTTACTGCCCACGGCCGAGGTGGGACTCTCCGAGCCAGTACTGCGCGCTGTCCGCGTCGGCGCCGTCTGGAAACGTATCCAGATAGCGACGAAAGCCGGTGATCGCGCGCTCGTACCTCCCCTCGGAGTAGTCCCGGTAGGGGCGTCGTAGAGAACCTTCGGGTCGACGGCCTCGGCCGCGGCTGTCGCGCGGCTGGCTTCCTGCAACTGATCGAGAGCCGAAAGGTACGCTTCCTGCCGTTCGAGGCGACCCTGGATCAGGGCCACGTCCGTTCCGGTCTGCTCAAGGCGGTCCACCGTCGCGTTGAGAATCTGACGCTGCTCCTGGACCAGGTTTCGCAGCGCCTCGAGGTCAGAGAGGATCTGGCGCAGGTCCTCTTTCAGATCGGCGTTCGCGGCGACTTCGCTGTCGGCTTGATTCTCGAGCGCCTGAACCACCTCAGCCAGGTCCTGTTGCGTGGGCGTCCGGGATTGAAGTTCGACCAGCCGCCGTTCCACTGCGGAGAGACCGGTCTCCAGGTCGGCCAGTTGCGTGGACGAGGAGGCGCAGGCCGCCACGAGCAAGACGGCCACCGACCCGGCAACCCGCAGCAACCCGGTGGGATCTGGGGAAGTCCTGGGTTCCGGCAGCCGCATGCTCAGAACCTGCGGCTATCGGCAATCGGTGGTTGCGGCGTGTGCGAGAGGGCAAGCCAGCGCCTGGAGCACGCCGCGCCGAATCAGCTGAAGTCGGTGACCCGGAAGTAGGCGCGACGGTTCAGTTGCCAACAGTCGTCGTTCGCCTCCTCGCACTGCGGACGCTCCTCGCCGTAGCTGATCGTCTTGAGACGATCCCCGGAAACACCCAAGGACAGAAGATAGTCCCGCGCCGCGTTGGACCGGCGGTCGCCAAGTGCGAGGTTGTAGTCGTTCGTGCCCCGCTCGTCGCAGTGGCCCTCGATCGTGATCACGAGGTTCTCGCCGTCCCTGGTCTTGAGGAAGTCCGCGTTCTTGCTGAGCTGGGAACGCGTCATGTCGGTGAGAGTCGCCTGGTCGAACTCGAAGTAGACGTCGCCGAGAAGGCCCTTCTCATGGACCTGCCTGTTGGCCTCCACGATGTCCTCGGACCACGGGGACTTGTATTCCGGCACGACCGGCGGCGCCGGCGGCGGAGGGACCGGTTCCGGCGGTGGGGGCTCCTCGACCGGGGGTGGAGGAGGCGGTGGCGCCGGGGGCTCGGGCTCTGCCTTCTTGCAGGCGCCAACGGCCAGCAGCACAAGAGCCGAGAGGATGAATGCGGGGAACCTTCTGGCCAACATACCGGGACTTCTCCTCGAACCTAAAACTTGGTTTGTTCAGAGCGGGTGAACAGTACCAAAGCGGCGCGTTTGCGGCAACCTGTCGCTTCGGCTTCGGGGAACTTGAAATCAGTCGAAGTAGCCCGACCAGGACGGGTGCGAGTTTTTTCCCCGCGAGGTGACCTGACGCGTGTACCTGCCGTCCTGGCTCATGATGTAGATGTCCCGGCGACCTCCGGCCGCCGCGTATCGAAGGCGATCCACTCGCCGTTCGGCGAAAAGGACGGGTTCTCGTGAGTCCCCGGTCCCGTCGTCAGAAGTTGATCCTGGCCGGTCACCAGGTCGACGACCGCGATGTCGTGACGGTCGCCGCGGTCGGCACGGCGGGAGTAGACGAGGCGACTGCCGTCCGGGTGCCAGGAGGCGCCTTCGTTGTAGCGGCCCTCGAACGTCACCCGTTGCAGGTCGGCGCCATCGATGCCCATCAAGTAGATCTGTGGCGAGCCGGAACGGCTCGAGGTGAACGCGATGCGAGTGCCGTCCGGGGAGCATTCGGGTTCGTGTCGATGCGACTCGACCGGGTGAGCTGCCGGGGGGCGCCGCCGCTGCGTGACACGGCGAAGACCTCCATGTTGGACGTTGGGCGCGCAAAAAGAAGTGTCTCCCCGTCCGGGCAGAGGCTGGGGGAGTACGCGGGCTCTTCCTCGGCGACGATGGCCGTCTTCCTGCCGGTGACCAGGTCGGCCCAGTACACGCCCGGCCGTCCCTCGAAGAAGGAGAGGTACACGAGTCCGCTGCCGTCCCGCGCCCAGACCGGCGACAGGCTGGTCGAGATGTGCCCGGTGATCCGTCGCTGCGCGTGGCCATCGTAGTCCATCAGGAAGATCTCCTTGCTCCCCTGGGACTCCCGGTCCGAAACGAACGCGATCGCAGTCATCGCGATGCCGCGACGGCCGGTGAAGTAGAGAACGACCTCGTCGGACATCGCGTGGGCGAAGCGGCGTGCAAGATCGATTCCCCCGTTGAACCGCTTCCCCAGAATGAACTGGCCGCTGGCCAGGTCGTACACCCGTCCCTCGAGAATCAACTCATCGCCGTTGAGCTTGAACTCGGTGAGGAGCGCCACCTCGTTGCCGTAGGCGCGGTACTGCTCGAGGTCCTCTGCTCGCTCGCCGCTCAGACGCACCCCCGACAACACCTCCGGACCCTGGACGTCGAAGAGCTGCGTGAACGCCAGATCTTCCCGGAGAGTCTGTTCCACCTCGTTCATCGCATCGAGGAACTCCGGTCCGGCTTCCGGCGGCCGACCGGAGCGCGGTACGGCGAGATTGAGCCGAGTGGCCGCGTCCCGGTCGAGCACGACTTCGACGTCGGAAGGCAGTTGCTCGGCGGGAAGCGGTTCATCAGGGTCTTCCTGCGCACCCGGAAGCGGCGCCCCGCAGAGGAGAAGGACCACTGCCGCGGCGCGGACGATCCGGCCCGGCCAAGTCGATGGATGTAAAGCGCTTCCGCAGGAAGCGGCAGGCGAGAAAGAGGCGCTTCCGCGGGAAGCGGCAGGCGAGAAAAGCGCTTCCGCAGGAAGCGGCGGGCGAAAAAAGCGCTTCCGCAGGAAGCGGCAGGCGGGTAAAGCGCTTCCGCGGGAAGCGGCGGGCGAAAAGCAGTGCAGCGTCATCTGATCCTCATCGTCACGCCGAGGCTTGGCTTCTGGAAGCTGCGCGGCAGCGGCAGCACCGGCGACGCGAGCTCGATCGCGCGCAAACCGGCATTGTCGAACCGCGTCACGCCGGAGGACGCGATCAGTTCAAGTTCGCTCACCGTACCGTCCCTCGCGATCCGGAAGCGGACGAGCGCCTCCACGCCCTCGACCGGAGGCCTGGTCCAGCGGGACTTGATCAATGCGACCAGGCGCCGAGTGTAGTACGTGTAGGTGAAGTCCTCGCTGTCGTAGCCGACCACCGGCGCCTCCGCGTCGTCGCTGCCGGCCAGCGAATCGTCGACGGTCCGGGCGCGCTGGAAGGGCCGCTCCAACTGCGGCCGCGGTTCCGGCTCGGGTTCCGGCGGGGGAGGAGAATGCGCCGGCTCGGGTTCCGGCGCCGGGGCCTCTTCTTCGACCAGAACCGGCACATCTTCCGGCGCCGGTTCGGGCTCGGGTTCCGGTTCCGGCGCCGGGGCGGGAGGCGGCGGTTCTTCTTCCGGGGGCGGAGTCACCGGAATCGGTTTCGGCCGGATCGTCGGCATGCGAACGAGCTCGACGGTCTGGCGCTCCAGGTAGGTCCGTTCGGCGAACAGGCCGGGCCCGAAGAGAATCCCGCCAAGGACCGCGAGGTGAAGGGTCAGGGAGGCCGCAAGGCAGGGTCGGTTCAGACGGGCCGCCCGGCGCTCCCGGCTCTGGAGAGCCAGTTCGACGGATGGCTTGGAAGTGTCCTGGCTTGGCACCTGGCTGGGGGTCCGTGGCAGCGACCGCTAGGGCCCTTGATCCTCGGGCTGCACGACGAGCGAAACGCGATGGATGTCCGCACGTTCGAGAACGTCGAGGACATGGATGATTCTTCCGTACGGCACTTCCGCATCGCCCTTCACGAAGACGGCTTCGTAGTCACGCAGGTCCAGCAGGGGGAGGAGGCGGTCGACGAGCAGCGACATGGCGACCGGCTCGTCCTTGATGTAAACGAGGTCGTTCTGCGCCACGGTCAGGATCATCGGGTCCTCATCCCGGACCGCCAGCGTCGACGGCGATTCCATTTCCGGCAGGGTTACCTCCACGCCCTGGTGAAGCATCGGCGTCGCGATCATGAAGATGATCAGCAGCACGAGCATCACGTCGACCAGGGGCGTCACATTGATGTCCGCCAGGACGGCGTCGTCGCTGTCGGTGTCCTGGAAGAAGGCCAACTCCGGCTCCCTTGTCCGAACTCAACCGAAGTTGCGCTCGGCCAGATTCAGGAACTCCAGCGTGAAGTCGTCCATTTCCGCGCGGAGCTGCCGGAGTCTGGTGGCGAGGTAGTTGTACCCGACCAGAGCGGGAATCGCCGCGACCAGGCCGGCCGCCGTGTTGACCAGCGCTTCGGCGATGCCCGGCGCCACCGCGGTGATCGTCGCCGTTCCCGAGGTTCCGATGTCGTTGAATGCGATCATGATGCCCCAGACGGTCCCGAACAGGCCGATGAAGGGCGCCGCCGCGGCGGTGGTCGCCAACCAGGACGTGTTGCGGGCGAGGACGCGAAGCTCGACGTTCGCGGCCCGCCGAAGCGTCCGCTCGAGCCCCATCAGCGACTGAAGCCGGAAGCTGTCGTCATCCCCCCGCGGTTCCTGGAGGGCCTTGATCTGGGTGTCGATCTCCAGATAGCCAGCCTGAAACAGCCCGACCAGCGACGAGGCGCGGTGGTCGGGCGCCGCCTTGCCGATGTCGCTGAAGCGGGCGGCCTTCCGGAACACGTCGAGAAAGCCCAGGTTCTGTCGCGCCGTGCGACGGAAGAGCAGCAAACGTTGCAGCAGCACGTACCAGGAAGACAGTGACATCAGGACGAGAATCCCGAGCACGATCTTCGCCACCGGGCCCGAACGCAGAAAGAAGTGGATCACCGCCGAGTCGCCGGTGGCCATCAACGTCGCGACGGGGATGGAGAACGCAGGCACCGCCGAGAGAAACTATCAGACAGATAGCCAAAGGTCTATGCCTCCGGCTCCGTGGCCGACCCCTGGCGTGGCGCTATGCTGCCGCGCCAGCAACCATGGGAGAATCCCGGCTTGAAGATCGGCGTGTGCATCAAACAGGTACCGGACAGCGATGCGCACCCGCGGATCGCTGACACCGGCCGCCACATCGACGACCGCGAGGTGAACTGGGTCATCTCGAGCTGCGATCTGTGCGCGCTCGAAGAGGCGCTGCTGCTTGTCGAGGCGGCCGAAAAGGCCGGAGTCGGGCGCCCTGAACTCATCGCCTTCAGCCTCGGACCCGCACGGGTCGAGGAGGCCTTGCGCAAGGCCCTGGCCCTGGGGGCCGACCGCGCCGTGCACCTTGCGGACGCAGACTTTCAGGGCGGCGACGCGCTGGCGGACGGACGCGCTCTGGCCGCGGCCATCGACCGGGCGGCGTGTGATCTCGTGCTTGCCGGCGCCCAGTCCGACGACCTGGGCCAGGCCGCGACACCAGCCGTGATCGCCGGGCTGCTCGGCCGTCCCTACGCCTGGCTGGTGATGGCCGTCGAACTGGAGCGGGCCGATTCGGTACGTATCGTCCGCGAACTGGAGGGCGGTTCGAACGAGGTTCTCCGTCTTGGACTGCCTGCCGTGCTCGCGGTGCAGGCCGGAATCAACAAGCCGCGTTTCGCTTCGCTGCGCGGCGCCCTTCAGGCCCGGAGAAAGCCGCTGGAAACTGTGGATTGCACGACCCTCGGCGTCGAAGCCGGTCAGGTGGGCGAGGCCGGCGCCGGGACCGAGACGACGGCCCTCCGGGTCCCGCCGACCGGCGGGGGCGGTCTGCTGATCGAAGGGGACGCGCCGGAGACAGCGGCGACCGAACTCCTCGCGCACCTGGAGCGGGAGGCTCTGCTGTGAGCCGTACGGAACCCGTCGTATGGATCGTCGAGAACGCCGGCTCGGGGCCCGGATCGCGAGAGACACTCGCCTGCGGGCGGATTCTCGGCCCCGACCTGCGGCTCGCGCTACTCGACGAGGAACGGCTGGGGCCCTATTCGCCGGGCGTCTATGCCGAGGCGCTTGGCGCCCTGATCGTGCGCGAGAACGGCGACGGGGAGCCTCCATCGACGGTGGTCCTCCTGCCGCACACCTACCAGGCGGCCGAGTTCGCTCCCCAACTCGCGCTGCGGCTCGGCGCCGCCTATGTCCCGTCGATCAGCGGGGCGGCGGCGGACGGTCGAGGCGGTCTGTGCTTTCGGCGTTCCATCCTGCAGGCCAGGCTCCAGGCCGAAGTCCGTCCGAGAACCCGCGCCGTCGTCGCTACCGTGCAGAGTGGCGCCTTCAGCAGCGACGAGGCGCCGGCGCCGCCGGAGCGAGTCGTGGAAGTCTGTCTGCCGGCCGACATGGAAGGACAACCGGAACGGGAGACCCTGGGACGCATGGCGGCTGGCGCCGGCGGCGTCGACCTCCCGGGCGCCGAGCGGATCGTGACCGCGGGGAGGGGAGTGGGCGGAGCGGACGAGGTCTCGGTCGCCGCCGACCTGGCCGCGGCTCTCGGCGCCGAGCTCGGCGCGAGCAGGCCGGTCGTGGACAACGGCTGGCTGCCGCGCGAGCATCAGGTCGGATCGAGCGGACATACGGTGGCCCCGGACCTCTATGTGGCGCTCGGAGTGTCGGGCTCGATCCAGCACCTGATGGGCATGAGCGGATCGCGGATCATCGTCGCCGTGAACAACGACCCGGAGGCCCCGATCTTCAGCGTCGCCCAGTACGGCGTCGTCGGCGACCTGCACGAAGTCGCGCCGGCGCTGACCCGCCTGTTGAACGAGCGCGCCGGCCGGTAACCGCCGGCGGCGGAGCGGGGGTGGTGGGCTCACCCGCCGGCGCCGGTCCGGGGAGAGTCAAGTCGAGGCGTGACTCCCGCACCAGGGCCACGGCCACAACGCCGCGGACCTCAAGGGCGGCGCCGGTCCGGGGAGAGTCGAGTCGAGGCGTGACTCCCGCACCAGGGCCACGGCCACAACGCTGCGGACCTCAAGGGCGGCGCCGGTCCGGGGAGGGTCAGGTCGAGGCGTGACTCTGCTGCCTGCGCAACCTTTGAAGTTCGAACAGGGCCAGGGAGGCTGCAACCGTCGCGTTGAGGGATTCGACCGTCGGGGCCATCGCGACTTGAAGCAAGAGGTCGGACCGTTCGAGAACTGCCGTCGAAAGACCTCTGCTCTCGTTGCCCACAGCGACAACTGCGGTCTTCGCCGAGGCCAGTTCCAGGAGCGCCGGAACGGGACTGCCGGGGGCGAAGAGGCAGGCAGCGGAACGTCGGTTCCGGGGCTCTTGCCGGACGTCAGGGCGAGCGTCGAGACGCCGCTCGCTGCCTGATCGAGCTGGACATCGGTCCGGACGGGGATGCGAAGCAGACTGCCGGCAGAGGCCCGGAGGGCGCGTGGCTGGCTCGGGCGGGCGGTACCGGGCGCCAGGAGCAGGGATGCGGCCCCCGCGGCTTCGGCGGAGCGAGCCATGGCGCCCAGGTTGCCTGGATCCTGGACGCCGTCGACGTAGAGGTGGAGGCCCGAAGGCAGAACGAGGGTCTCGCCTTCCGCAGAGTGCCAGCCGGCGGGTGGTTCGACCAGGGCGGCGAGACCCTGCGGGGCGTCGGCGTCGGCCTGTTCGCGGAGCCGGTCGGCGTCGATCAGGGCGGCCGCGATTCCTGAACGGTGTTCGAGCCGCCGGATCATCTCGATGCGGGCCGCTCGGAAACCGGGGGTCGCCAACAGGTGACGGAACGCGAGCCCTGCCTCGGCGGCGGCGTCGACGAGATGCGGGCCCTCAAGCAGGAGCAGGTCCGTCTGCCTCCGCGTGTGGGCGTTGCGGAGGCGGCGAAGCGCACGCACCTGGGGGTTGTTGCGGCTGCGAATCATCGCGCCGCGATGTTACGAAGTCGTCGAAGAAGGCCGCGCGGCAGAAGACATGCCGGCGTGTTGGTATGGTTCGCTGCCGATGCGAACGAACGGGACAGGAATACGGCGTCTGTTCACGTCCGAATCGGTGACCGAGGGTCATCCCGACAAGGTCGCCGATCAGATTTCCGACGCCGTTCTCGATGCGGCCCTGCGGCGCGACCCGAGGGCTCGGGTGGCGTGCGAGACGCTGGTCAGTACCGATCTGGTGCTCCTCGCCGGCGAGCTCACGGTTCGTTCCACCGACCACGAGATCGACTACGAGTCGGTGGCGCGGAAGACCATCCGCGACATTGGCTACGTGGACACCGGGACCGGCTTCGCCGCCGACGACTGCGAGGTGCAGGTCCGGCTCGATCCGCAGTCTCCGGATATCGCCCTCGGCGTCGACACCGGCGGCGCCGGCGATCAAGGCCTGATGTTCGGCTATGCATGCCGCGAAACCGACGAGCTGATGCCACTGCCCATCGTCCTTGCGCATCGCCTGACGCGACGCCTTGCCGAGGTGCGGCGCGCAGCCGAGGTCGACTGGCTGCGACCGGACGGCAAGTCCCAGGTCACGGTGGAGTACGACCAGCACGGGGAACCGGTGCGAGCGCACACGATCGTCGTTTCGACGCAACACGCGCCGGGAGTCGGTCTGGACGAGATCAAGAGGTTCGTGCGGAACCGCGTCGTCCGGCCCGTGATGCTCGCAAACCTGTATCGCGAGGACGGACCGCAGCGGACGAAACTCCTGGTCAATCCAACCGGCCGATTCGAGGTCGGCGGTCCCCAGGGCGACTGCGGCCTCACGGGGCGCAAGATCATCGTCGACACCTACGGTGGCGTCGGACACCACGGCGGCGGTGCCTTCTCGGGCAAGGACCCGACCAAGGTGGACCGCTCCGCGAGCTACATGGCGCGCTACGTGGCGAAGAACCTGGTAGCCGCCGGCATGGCGGAGCGCCTCGAGGTTCAGTTGGCTTACGCGATCGGTGTCGCGGAACCCGTTTCGGTCCACGTCGATTCGTTCGGTACCGCCAAGGACGGCATTTCAGACCGCTTCCTCGAGGAACTCGTGCGCGGCGAGTTCCCGCTTGAGCCTCAGGCCATCATCGAAGCGCTTGACCTGCGCAAGCCGCGTTACCTCAAGACGGCCGCCTATGGCCACTTCGGTCGGGCCCGGTTCCCCTGGGAAGACACCGACCGCGCGGCGACCCTGCGCCGGGCCGTGGCCTGAGCCCGCTACCTGCCGGCGCCGAAGCCGGCGTCACTCGTTCACGCGAGTTCCCCTGTGCCGACGCCGATCAAGTCCGCACTCCCAGGAACAGGTAGAGCGCGAGGGTGCCGAACAGCGCGTTCGGGCTCCAGGCGGCAATCAGGGGCGGCAGGGCCTCCGACTGGCCGAGCGTCACGAAGACGCTGATCACGGTGTAGTAGACGATCCCGAGCATGATCGAGATGCCGATGCCGTAGAGCGCCCCCTGGCGGCCGAGGCGGAACGCGAAGGGCAGAGCGACCAGGCCCATGACGAAGCACACGACCGGCAATGCGGTCTTGTTGTGGAGCTGCATCTGGAGTTCGGGTACCGCGTTGCCGGCGGCTGTCAGATCCCTGACATACCGCCTGAGTTCGCCACGGTTCATCTGATCGGCGTACTTGACCTCCGTGTCGAAGAACTCCGGCCCCTCCGGCAGATCGACCGGTTGGGGTCCGGCGAATCGGTTGCTGCTGGTGATCGTCAGGCCGTCGAACTCGCGCACCCAGGCGTCCACCAGGCGCCAACCGCCGGTTTCCGCTTCGCTGCCCGGCACGAACCGCGCGGCGGCAGCGTACAGGCGCCCGATCAATCGGTGTTCGCGGTCGAACCGGAACACTTGCAGGCGCTGCAGGGTCTGGCGGTCGGCATCGTAGTGGCGATAGTTGTAGATGTAGCCGGCGCCGGCGCCGTCCTGGGCATAGCGCCACTGACGATCCATGCCCTGGTAGCTCCTGACCGGTCCCGAATTGCCTCGGATCCGGTCCTTCAACTCGGCTACCTTCGCGTTGGAAGCCGGCAGCACCGAGCTCTCGAGGGCAGCGCTGAGCAGGGCGATCGCGGCCGCCGCAACGAGGGCCGGTATCGCCAGCCGGAACAGACTGAAGCCCAGGGCCTTCGCGGCGACGACCTCGTTGCGCTGCGAGAGCAACCCGAACGTGACCAGCGTCGTCACCAGGACGAGGACCGGCGCAACGTCATAGAAGATCTGGAGCGAAAGATAGGGGTAGTAGGCCGCGAACACGCTCGACGGGACATCGTTGTCGAACATCTCGTCGACGAACTGGGTGAAGTCGGTAACGATGTAGATGGCCAGAGCCGCCGCGACCGTGACCGCGAAGACACGAGCGAAAACGCCGAAGACGTAGCGGTCCATCACTCCGGGAAACCGGAGGCCGAACGGTTCGACCCGCAACCTCAGGCGAGGCCGGGTGGGGGAGCCGCCCGGCGACAGCGACTGGGGCCGGGCGCGCGCCAGGCGATCCTCGAGCGCCCGCTTGCGGCGACCCCTGACCTGCCTGCGTCTGCCGAGACGGAGGATTCGCCGCCAGAGGTGCACCCTCAGGTAGCGGTCGACCGCGCTGATCATCAGCGTCTTGTCGCGGTTTCGGCGCCAGAGAAGGAGCGTGCCAAGGATCACGAGGAGCATGTTCGGCGCCCACATCGCCACCCAGGGCGGCACCTGCCCGTTGACTGCCGCTTCCTCGCCGTTGCCCAGCATGACGTAGTAGAACAGGAACATCGTCACCGAGATGAGGAATCCCGAGGACCGCCCGGTTCGGCGGTTCCGGAAGCCGAGAGGAATCCCGTAGAGGCCGAACACGAGACAGGCCCCGGGGATCGCGAACTTCTTGTGGATCTCGACTTGGGCCTTGGTCCGTTTTTCGGCAAGCACGCCGGGCGCCTCCGTGGTCCGGACCAGCTCCGAAAGCGTCATCGAGCGCACGTCCTTGGCAAGGACCAACCCCTCGCTGTGCCGGAACCGGCTGTCCTCGATCACGATGTTCGCGTCTCGGAGTCGCTGCAGCCGGTAGGTACTCGGATCGTTCGTGTCGACCTGATGCACGTCCGCAAGACCGAAGGTCAAAACGGGGGACCGACCGTCTCCCGGCGTCACGTTGATCCCGCCGGTCTCGCCGACGATGACCTGCTGCTCGGGACCTGGAACCGCGTCGGCCAGGAATACGCCGCGCCAGCCGTCCTGGTTCTCGGGTGACTCGAAGACGTAGAGGACGCGTCCCTGGAGGCCGTCGTAGAACACCCTCGGCTTGACCTGCTGATTCACGCTCCGTTGCAGGATCGCCAACTGGAGTTCGGAGGTCGCCTTGTTGCCCGCCGGCAGCGTGACTGTCATCAGGTAGGTCGTCACGGCCGCCAGCAGCAGGCTCATGATCAGGATCGGCCGGTAGATCGAGAACAGGCTGATGCCCGAGGCCCGCATCGCGACGAGTTCGCTGTCGGCGGCCATTCGACCGATCGCCAGCAGAATGGCGAACAGGAACGCCATCGGGATCGTCAGGACGATGATCTGCGGCAAGCTGAAGGCGAGAAGCCGAAGGACGATCTGAACCTCGACGTCCCGCTCGATGATCAGCTCGGCGAGCTGAAACAGCTCCTGCAGGAGGGCCAGGAAGGTGAAGACGAGCAGGCCCAGCCCGAGAGGGCCGATCGTTTCGCGAAGGATGTAGCGATCGAGGAGGCGGAACATCGGGATTCCGGGCCGCTAAAGGGGGATTGGGCCCGAACTCCAACTTTGCCATGGACCGCGCTCGTTTGCTGTCCTGGTGGAGTTTACATAATGGACATTATCAGACCTTCGATACGGCAAACTCGCCACGCCAAAGCCGCTGGGGACCAGAGCCTCCGGGGACCAAGACCCCCTGGGACCAGACCTCCGGCGACCAGACCCCTTCCGAACAGTCGCGTCCTGCGCCGAGGCCGGCCGACGCCAGAACGGCGCGGTCGCTACGTGAGAGGCCTCTGGCGACACGCGGTCGTCTCCCGTTTCCTGCCGCAGCGCCGCGAGGAGCTCCTCGAGGGCCCGGATCAGATCCTCTTCACGCGAGAGGCCTTTGGCGACCAGACCCTGCGCCGAGGCCGGCCGGCCGCCGCTAGAACGACGCGGTCGTTTCCCGTTCCCGCCGCAGCGCCGTGAGGAACTCCTCGAGGGCCCGGATCAGATCCTCTTCCTCGACGACACTCTGGCGGAAGCTCAACGAGACGCTGTAGCGCTCATCCGGCGCCTGGAAACGGAACACGTGCGGCTTCGGTCCGGCCTCGCCTTTTTCGACCGGCTCTTCGGCCTTCCCGGGTCCTTCGTCCTGCTTCGCGTCCGACCGGCGGGCTCGCACCTCGTCGCGCACATCGGCACGCTTGAGATCGTGCTCGGCGATGCGCTCCAGCATCTCGATCATCTCGCGCTCGGAGGCCAGCTTCAGCACTTCGAGGAGAATCGACTTCCTCGCCGAGATGCCGAGCGCTATCGCCCGGTCGCGAACGCCCCGGGGCAGTCGGAGCAACGCGAGCGACTCCGTCACACTGACGCGGGAGCGGCCAAGCGCGGCAGCCACCTGCTCGTGCGTGTAGCCGTGCTGCTCAACCAGCGCGCTCAGGCCGTCAGCTTCCTCGAACGGAGTCAGGTCGACCCGCTGGAGGTTCTCGACCAGCGCGATCTCGAGCGCCTCGCTGCGGGAGACATCCATCTCGACCACCGGAATCTCGCTGACCCCGGCCCGCAGGGCGGCGCGAAACCGGCGCTCGCCGGAGATGATCCGGTAGCGCCTCTTGCGCGCGTCGCGGGGGTCCGCGAAAGGAAGCGGTCGGGCCAGGATCGGCTCCAGAACGCCCTTCGTGCGGATGGAGGCAGTCAGCTCTTCCAGGCCTTCGAGTTGCTGCCTGGGCTGATCGGGGTCCGGCTCGATCCGGGAAAGAGGGACCATTCGGATGTCCATCAAACGCGCCCGGTTACATCTCGTACTTGCCGAGTGCCTTCGGATCGAGCTCCTCGAGCCACTCCTTCATCTTCTCTTCGTCCATGCCGGCTGTCGGCGTCCCGGCGCCCTCCTCCTCCTCCGTCTGCTGCCGGACGCGGGCGAGATCCGCCACGGACTGGCGCACGAAAAGGGGCGCTCCGGCACGCAGCGCAAGCGCGATCGCGTCGCTCGGTCGAGCGTCGAGAAGGCGGTGCTCGCCGCTTCGCTCGACGAGTTCGACCACCGCCAGGAAGGTGTTGCCCTCGATCGCCCGAACGACGACCTCGATCACCTCGGCCCCGACGAGGTCGAGCGCGTTCTTCAGCAGATCATGGGTCATCGGCCGGCCCGGATCCTTGCCCTCGATCGCGAGCTGGATCGCTCCCGCCTCGAAGATGCCAATCCAGATCGGCACGACGGAACTCTCGCTGGAGTTCTTCTCGTGCAGGCGCAGGATGACGATCGGCTGGTTGGAGTTCGGCTCCATCATGAGGCCGTGGACCTCAGCCGGGATCTTTCGATCGACCGCGTCCTCCCGGGCCGCCGCGCCGCTGCCTCCTCCTTGAATCGCCATCCCCGATCATCCTACGCCAGCGGCCTGGCAGCGACCAGCGATCATCTCGCCCAGCAGAGAATGGTCGTAGGCCTCCAGAGTCCGGATGCGGGTCAGCGTCCCGGCCCTCACCGGCTCGTCGCCCACCGGAAAGTGGACGATCCGATGACAGTCCGTTCGCCCGGCCTGATGGCCCGGCCGCCTGCTCCAGCCGGTCACCAGGAGGTCGAATTTCCTCCCCACCAGCTCCTCGTTCAGTTCGCGCTGGATGACCGACTGGGCCGCGAAGACGCGCTGGAGCCGCTCGTCGGCGACTTCCCTGGGGACCTCGTCCGCGCCGGGCAGCCGGATCGCGGCCGTATTCGGTCTGGGGCTGTACTTGAACGCGAAAACGGATGCGAAACGGACCTCCTCGACCAGGTCCAGGGTGGCCTGAAAGTCCTCGTCGGTTTCGCCCGGAAAACCGACGATCAGATCGGTCGACAGGGCGAGGCCTTCGCGAGCGGCAAGCAAGCGGCCCACCAGCCTCCGGTAATCCTCCACCGTGTAGCCACGTCCCATGCGCCGCAGCACCCCGATTCGAGCCCGACTGAACCGGCAGGTGGAGATAGGGCGAGATGTTGTCGTGACGAGCAACGGCCGCGATCATCGCGTCGGTGAAGTCGCGCGGATAGGAGGTCACGAAACGCAGCCGCTTCACCCCTGGCACGACGGCCGCGGCGTTCAGGAGATCGGCGAAGTCCAGGTCCTGGCCGCTTCCGAGCGGCGGCGGCGGCTCGCACCAGTGGTTCACGGTCTGTCCAAGCAGTTCCACCTCGAGGAAGCCGTACTCGACCAGGTGCTCGATCTCGCTCATGATCTGCGCCATCGGCCGGCACCGCTCCGGCCCCCGGGTGTTCGGCACGACGCAGAAGGTGCAGCGCTTGTTGCAACCCTCGATGATCGTCACCATCCCCTTGTGAGCGCTGTCCCGACTGATCGCCTCGAAGTCGTAGGGCCGCTCCTCGGGAAACCCGACTGCCAGGACCCGCTCGCCACGCCGGCTGCGCCTGAGAACCGACTCGAGTTCGCCGACCCGGCCCGTGCCGACCACGAAATCGATGTCCGGGTTGCGGCGCAGGGCCTCTTCGCCCTCCTGCTGCGCGACGCAGCCGCAGAAACCGATCCGGAGGTTCGCCCGCTGGCGCTTCAGCAGCCGGTACTCGCCCAGCCGGGAATAGGACTTGTGGGCCGCCTTCTCCCGCACCGAGCACGAGTTCAGGAGGATCAGATCGGCCTGCTGCAACTCACGGGTCGGCACGAGGCCCTGTTGCATCAACTGGCCCGCCATGCGCTGGCTGTCCAGCTCGTTCATCTGGCAGCCCCAAGTCTCGATGTAGAACCGCTCCACGGCGCGGAGACTACTACCCCGCATGGACCCGCGTCCGCGCGTGCGCGGCCGTTGCCCCGAACGCCGCGAGCAGCGCCCCGACCTCCTCCGCCGTCGACGCCGCGACGCACCTGCGCGCAAGCTCCTCGGCGTCGGAGACATCGAGCGAACGCACGACATCCTTGACCCCTGGAATGCCCCGGGGACTCATCGAGAGCTGACGCAGACCAAGCCCCAGCATGAGCGGAACGCACTCGGGGCTTGCCGCCATCTCGCCACACAGGGCGACCGGAACCCGCTGCCTCCGTCCCGCCTCGACCACGAGCTGAATCATGGTCAGCACGGCCGGATGCAGTGGCTGATAAAGGTCGACGACGTACTCGTTCGTTCGGTCGACCGCCAGTGTGTACTGGATCAGGTCGTTCGTGCCGATGGAGAGGAAGTCGACTTCGGCCGCGAGCTGGCGGGCGATCATCACCGCCGCCGGCACTTCCACCATCGGCGCCCAGCTCAACGTCCCGCCGGTGCTCGGATCCTTCGGCCTCGAGTTCGGCGCACACGTCGTCGCAAAGCACTCGCAGTGCCCGGATCTCCTCGACCGCCGTGACCATCGGCGCCATGATGCGGAGGCTGCCGAAGGGCGCGGCGCGGAAAAGCGCGCGCAACTGGACGCGGAACACGTCTTCCCGGGCCATCGTGAGCCGAATGCCGCGCTGACCGAGCACCGGATTCTCCTCGTCCTGCGGCACGAGGCCACTTGCCACCTTGCCGCCGCCCAGGTCCAGGGTCCGCACGACGACGGGCTGCGGCGAGAGGGTCTCCAGGAGCTCCCGGAGCACGGCCACGTGCTCTTCTTCGGAAGGCAGCTCGGGGCTCTTCTCCAGGTACAGAAACTCGCTTCGGTAGAGCCCGATGCCGGCGGCGCCGAATCGCTGTACGTCGTCGAGTTCGTCAGGCAGTTCGACGTTGGCCAGCAGTTCGACCTCCGCCCCGTCGACGGTTCGAGCCGGCAGATCCCTGGCAGCGGTCGACAACGCCTCCTCGTTGCGCCGCCGCCGGCGCCGAAGCCTGCGGTACTCGTCCAGCGTTTCCGGTGTCGGATGGAGAGTGAGGCGCCCCTCCTCCCCGTCCACGATCACGGGGTCGTCGTCGGCGACCTGGTTCGTGATCTCCACGATGCCGGTGACCAGCGGGACGTCCAGCGCGCGGGCGACGATGGCCGTGTGCGAGTTGGCGCCACCGACCTCGATCGCGAAGCCAACCGCCCCGCGGCGTCCCAGGCGCAAGACTTCGTCCGGCGTCAGCTCATGACTGACGACGACCACCTTGCGGTCGAAGTCCTCGCCTACGCCCGGCGAAGACCTCTTCCCCGCCAGGGCCCGGAGGAGATAGCGGGTCACGTCGCGAAGGTCCTCGCCCCGCTCCCGCAGGTGCTGACTCTTCACCTGGGCGAACTTCTCGCCAAGGTCGTCGGCCACCGCCTGGACCGCCCATTCCGCATTGACCCGATCGTTGCGGATCATCCGATCGATCCGGAGGGCGAACGACGAGTCCCGCAGAATGACCGAGTGGGCATGGAAGATGGACGCCAGGTCGCTGCCAAAGGTCTCGGCGATACGGCTTTCGGTGGCCTCGAGTTCCGCCTCCACGGAACGGACGGCAGCGCCGAAGCGTGCGGCTTCCCGGTCCAGGCCGCTGCTCCGGATCGGCACCCGCAGCACTTCGACGCCGTGTCCGCGGAGGCAGACCGCGGGACCGATCGCGACTCCCGGCGCCGCGGCAGCCCCCTGAAGGTCCTCCTGCGGTTTCAGCTCCTTCACCCGGTTCACGCGTCCTCCCCGAAGCGGGTCTCGACCAGCTCGCATATCGCGGTGATCGCGGCATGTTCGTCCTCGCCGAAGCAGCGGACGGTCAGCCTGGCGCCTTGTCCCGCTCCCAGGAGCAGGACGCCGAGGATGCTCCGCGCCCTGGCTTCACGGGCGCCAACGCGCAACACGACGTCGGACCGGAACTGTTTCGCTGTCTGCACCAGCCTGGCCGCGGCACGCGCGTGCAGGCCCAGTTCGTTGACCACCTCGACCACCCGTTCCATCACTCGGGGTCCGGCGAACTGCCACTCGCGGCGAGCCGAATGCTCCTGCGCCCGTTGCTCCAGATCCAGTGCGCCAGATCCGGCAGATCGAGCTCCGGCGCTCCACAGCAGAGACTCAGCACCATCGGCAGGTTGACCCCCGTCACGACCGCGGCGTTGGCCGCTCCGGAGGCCCGCAGCGCACTGTTGCAGGGCGTGTCACCGAACATTTCGGTCAGGATCAGCACCCCTTCTCCATGCTCCTCCTCAAGCCGCCGGACTCTGGCCTCGATGAGGTCCGCCGCCTCGCCGGCGTCGGCCCGCCAGTCGACGCAGAGCGCGTGAATCGGCACGGGACCGGGGTCGTGGTCCTGGCCGGAAATGGCGTGCGCGGCCTTGAGCAGGCACTGGGCGAGTTCGCCATGCGAAACGATGAGCACGGGAATCGTCATCAGTTGCTCGCCGCCCTTGACCGGTGACGCTCCACATCCCGGTGCTGCAACCGGATCTGCCAGGCGCCGGCCACCAGCCGGTCCGCCAGTGCTTCCGAGACCGCGACCGACCGATGCCTCCCTCCCGTGCAGCCGATCCCGACGGTCAGATAGCTGCGGTTCTCGTCCCTGAATCTCGGCAGAAGGTAGGCCAGAAGACTCTCCAGCCGACCGACCAGTTCGGCGAACGCTTCGTGGCCATGCAGGAAACCCTGGACCGCCGGGTCCGTGCCCGGCTTCTCCCGCAGTTCGGCGACGAAGTACGGGTTCGGCAGGAACCGGACATCGAACATCAGGTCGGCCCCCGCCGGGACACCGAACTTGAAGCCGAAGCTGACGATGTTGACGGTCAGGCCGCCGGCGTCGCTCGATCCGAACTCGTCGTAGATCGCTGCGCGAAGCTCATGAATCGTCGAGTCCGTCGTGTCGAACACTCGCGCGGCGCGTCCCCGAAGCTCGAGGAGCATCTTCCGCTCCCGCCGGATGCCGTCGATCACGCGCTCCCCCTCGCCCGTCAGGGGATGTCGGCGCCGGGTCTCGGAGTACCGTCGGACCAGCACGTCGTCGGAGCTGTCGAGAAAGATCAGCACCGGCTCGACCAGCCCGGGATCCGCTTCATCGAAAAGGCGCGGCAGTTCTTCCGCCAGTCCGGGAGTGCGCAGGTCCGTGACCAGGACGATTGCCTCAAGCCCCGGCGCGGCCGCGGCCGGCTCACGGACGAGGTGCCTCAGGAGAGGCAGCGGCAGGTTGTCGATGCAGTGGTGGCCGAGATCCTCGAAGCACCGGGCAACCGTGCTCTTCCCCGAGCCCGACAGGCCCGTGATCACGAACAGGCGGACCGGCGATTCAGACACGCCCGTTGGCGCACAGCAGCTCGTAGATCTCCTGCGCCTTGGAGACGCGGCGAAGGCGCTCACGGCCGCCACTGCTGACCCACTCGGAGATCGCGGCCAAGGCCTTGAGGTGTCGGCCGGCGCTTTCCCGGGGCGAAAGCAGGACGAAGAAGAAGCGGACCGGCACGCCGTCATCGGCGCCGTAGTCGACGCCGCGCTTCGACACCGCCACGGCGAGCACGATGTCCCGCAGACCGCGGATCCGGCCGTGCGGAATGGCCATGCCTCCGCCCACGGCGGTCGAGCCCAACTCCTCCCGCTCCTGCAGGGCGGACAGGACCGCCTCGGGATCCGAGAGGCCGAGGACGCGGCAGATCCGCTCGGTCAGTGTTCGCAGTGCGCCGTCGCGGCTCTTCGCCTCGACGTCGGAGAAGATCAGTTGCGGTTTCGCCAGACTTGCCAGATCCATCTTGGTTCGGCGGTGCCCCCGTTGTAGCTCTTGTCTCAGAAGATCCGTCTGCGATCGGTTGAGGACGGAACACCGAGCTCATCCCGGTACTTGGCCACAGTTCGCCTGGCGATGTTAATGCCCTCCTGTTGCAACTCACGCGTCAATGCCGAATCCGACAGCGGCCGGCGGCTGTCCTCCTCGCCGATCAGGTCTCTCAGCATCCGTTTCACCGTCAACGAGGAAATCTCTCCTCCCTGGTAGCGGTCGATGCCGCTGTGGAAGAAGAATTTCATCGGCAACAGGCCGCGCGGCGTGTGGATGTACTTGTTGGACACCACGCGGCTTACGGTTGACTCATGCATGCCGATGTCGTCGGCCACGTCCCGCAGCACCATGGGGCGCAGCTCGTCGAGACCATGGTCGAAGAACCTCCGCTGCTGCCGCAGAATGGACTCCGCAACCTTGTAGATCGTTCGCTGGCGCTGGTCCAGGCTCTTGATGAGCCACATCGCGGAGCGCATCTTGTCCTTGAGAAAATCCCGCGCCTCCGTCTGGTTGCCGTCGCGCTGCATTGTCCGAAGCATCGACCGGTAGGCCCGGCTGATCCGCAACCTGGGCAGGCCGTCGTCGTTCAGCTGAATCGCCCACTCGCCGCCGGTCTTGACCGCGACCACGTCGGGCTCGACGTACTCGACGCGCTCGTTCGAGAACTGCCGACCAGGTCTCGTTTCCAACGCCTTGATCTCTTCGACCGGCGCCTCGAGCCGAGCCAACGGCGTGCGCAGCCGTCGCGCGATGAGCCGGAACTGCCGTCGAGTGAACGTCCCCCAACATTCGCTGACGATGCGGTACGCCAGCGAGTTCGTTTCGCCCTTTGCCTCGAGTTGCGCCAGCAGGCATTCCCGGAGCGAGTGCCAGGCCACGCCGGACGGATCGAAGCTCCGCACCAGCTCCAGCGCCCGCTCCACCAGCTCAAGGGGGTATCCCGGTACCGCGACCGGATCGGGCGCCAACTCCGCTGCCTGGTGTTCCCGGACTGACAAGGCGCCGCCATTGTGCTCCTCGCCGGTGGCCAGCGCCTCGTTCATTTCCCGGGCCCAGGCGACTTCCGAGCGGTACCGCTCGGCCTCCGCTTCCCCGGCGCCGAGAAGTCGAATCTCTTCGACCGACGCCTGCAGAAAGCCATCCGCATCGACGTTGCCGATGATCAGTTCCGAGACCTTCCTGAGCAGTGGCGACGCGTCGGACATGCGCAACTGCCAGAGCAGGTGGTCGTAGAGATCCGGCTCACGGCTGACGTTGTTCTCGAGCGGCGAGGTTTCCCTGCTCTCGAAGGTGTTCGCGACCGTCGAGTCCGGCCCGAGGTAGTCGTTGAAGTACGCGTCGAGGTCGATGTCTCCCATCGAGGGGTCGTTCTCATCGCCAGGCTCGGGAGCGTCGCTCCCCTCCCCGTCCTCGGCGCCGTTTGCGCTCGCAGCCTCCTCCCCCGCAGCGTCCGCAACCTCGGCCTTCGTCTCGTCGCCCGCGTCCAAGGGAGCTGCCTCTTCCGGATCCTCTTCCTCGCTGCCATCCTCGAGTACCGGGTTCTCGACCATCTCCTGGTTGAGCACGCCTTCCAGCTCGAGGCGGGTCATCTGCAGCAGCTTGATCGCCTGCTGCAGGGCCGGCGTCATGACCAGCCGCTGGGCCAGTTTGAGGGAGAGCCTCTGTTGGAGCACCATGATCGCGTTCGAACGGCAGCGGTTCCCGGAGGCGGTCCAGCTCGAAACGTCGGCAGCCCGCACCGTCCGGCGCCGCCTCAACGCGTTCCAGCAAGACCAATGCCAAGATGACGGTATCACCTTGCGCCGTCGCTGCGGCCACGGGCTGCTAGAGCGTGAACTCGGCGCCGAGGTAGATCTTTCTCACGGTCGGATCGGACGACAGTTCCGTCGGTGTGCCCGTACGAAGAATCCTGCCGTCGTTGATGATGTAGGCCCGGTCTGTGATCTTCAGCGTTTCCCGCACGTTGTGATCCGTGATCAGGACGCCGATACCCATGTCCCGGAGCTGTCGAATGATCGCCTGGATGTCGAGCACGGCGATCGGATCGATGCCGGCGAACGGTTCGTCGAGAAGGATGAAGCTGGGGCTGATCGCAAGCGCCCGGGCAATCTCGAGCCGCCGGCGCTCGCCGCCCGAAAGCTGGTTCCCCCTCGAGCGCCGGACCGCGACGAGGTCGAAATCTCCGATCAACTGGTTGATCCGGCGGCGCTGCTCGGCACGGCCCAGGCCGAGCGTCTCAAACACCGCACGGAGGTTGCCCTCGACGGAAAGCCGCCTGAACACCGATGGCTCCTGTGGCAGATAGCTGATGCCCTGTTGCGCACGAAGGTACATGGGAAGGTCGGTGATGTCGACGTCGTCGAGGAAGACGCGGCCGCCGTCGGGCCGGGTCAGGCCCACGACCATGTAGAACGTGGTCGTCTTGCCGGCGCCATTCGGTCCGAGCAAACCGACGACTTCCCCCTGGCCGACCTCAATCGACACGTCCTGGACGACTGGTCGGCCCCGATAGACCTTGCGCACATCCCGGGTGCGGATGCGGTGGCCTGAAGCCGGACGGTCGGTCACGGGTAGCCGACTCCGGCAGCCGTGCCGCCGGACGGCCCCATCGCGTAACGGCCCTCGTCGAGCCAGTAGATCAGGCGCGACCCGCTCAAGAGATCGCCTCCCTTGTCGATGACGACGCCGCCGGAGAGCCGCATCACGCGTTCCGCCACAAGATAGACGACTCGATAGGCCTGGGCCGAAACCGACTGTGCGGGATCCTCGAGCCGCGCGTTCCCCAGGCAGTACAGCGCCCGCGTCCGGACGTTCTCCGCGTCGTCGCTCGCAGCCGCAGCTTCGACGGTCAGTTCGTCGCAGTTCAGCCGCTGGTCCCCAAGGGAGGCCGAGGTCCCGCCGCTGTAGCGCAACTCGCCCTCGTCCTCGGAGAAGCTCATTCGCTCGGAGACCACAAGCCATTCCTCGTCAGCTGTTTCGACCTCCGACTTTCCGGCGGCCGCCGGCGCGAGCCCCGGCGCCGCGCGCCAGGTCGTGCGCACATCGCCAGTCGCCAGGAGGCGCTTGCGGTCTCCGCTGACCTGCAGTTGCGCGGCCGCGAGATGGTACTCCCCGAGGACCGCCTCGACACTCCCCCGGAAACGGCTGCCCTCCCGTTGGCAGAGTACGGCCTCCTCCGATCGGATCGTCGATGGGCCACTGGTCGAGTCAGCGCCGGCGAGCGGCAGAGAGCTCCTTTCGCCATCGGCGGCGCCCTGAAACGTGATCCGTACGCCACCGCTCGCTTCCGAGCAGGCAGCAGTCTGATCGAACACTGTGCGCGGAGCTTCGAGTTCGCCTTCTGCGACGGTGAGCTTCGCCGGCTCTCCGAGAAACTCGACCCGTCCGGTCACGGGATCGATCGTTGCGCGGTCCGCAAGCGCACGGACCGGATCACGGCGCCGATCCGTCAGGTCCACGTTGCCTGCCAGGACCAGTTCCGCCAGGACGCCGTCGCCGTCGAAGCGGCCGTTGGCGACCCTGCTCGAAGCGATTCGCAGGGGCTGCTTTCGCTGGGGAACCTGCTCGTCGAGCACGACCCTTCCTCGCGCCTCGAACTCGGACGGCACTCCGTCGACAAAGCCGAAGGCGAGTACCTCCGCCCGAACCCGCCGCCGGCCTCCATCTGCATGGTCGATGCGCAGCACGCCCGGACCGCCCCGGTTCGGGCCGCTCAGCAGCAACCGACTCGGGAGCTGGTTGGCGTCGAATCCGACATCCAGCGCACCGCCGAGCAGGACCAACGTCGAGCTCTCGGCATCCCCGTCCGCATCCCCCGCCAAAGACCCGCCACTCGCGAGAGGCGCCAGCAGCACGATCTCCCCGCGGGCCTCGAGTGTCTTCAGTGCATCGCCGGCGTCTCCTGCCAGTGCGAGCGTCAGTGAACGGGCGGTAAGGTTCAGCTCGCCGAACCGCGTCGTGGTACCGCCCCGGCCGGTCAGAGTGCCCTCGTTCCAGAAGTACTCCAGCGTTTCGGCGGCCAGGAAGAGTGGCTCGGGCGACTGCCCGAACTCCATCGCGGCGCCGCCGGCAGCCCTCATCCGCCCCTCGCGCCATCGATACTCCAGCGTCTCGGAAGTCAGGACCAGCGGCTGGGGGGACGAGTCCGTTTCGCTCGCTGCGGCGCTGCCCGTCGTCCTGACGCCGCCGCTCAGGTTCGCTGCCTCTCGACGGAAGTCGACCCGCAGTGCGTCCCCAACCGCAGTGATGCCCTCGAAGGTGAAGCGGCTGCCGGGCGCCGCCGTCAGGACCATGCCGCCCTCGGCCAGGTCCATCCAGTCCGTGTCGACAACCAGGCCGTTCGTTCCCTCGAGAGAGACCGCTCCCTCAAGGTGGGTCGCGTTCGTCGCCTCGTTGTACGTCGCACGATCCGCACGCAGGCGAAACTCGTCGTCGCCGCGCGGGTAGTCGATCTCGACCTCCTTCAGCAGCACGTTGCCCTGGTCATCGGAACTCGTCCGCGCGCCCCGGATGCGGAACACCTCCGTGCCTTCACGCTCAAGTGTCGATTCGAACTGCTCAGCGCTGAGCTGGACCGTCTCCTCGCCCGCCAACGCGGCCTCCCCCGCAGCAGCCGGCTCTTCGAGAGTCTCGTCGGCGATCACCGCGGTCGCGTCGGGTCGTCCACTGACAAAGACCCAGGCAAGCCCGCCGACGCCGGCAATCAGCACGACGAGCAGGAACGCCCTCAGCAATCTGGTGCGAAGTTGCCGCCGATGTCCATAGCGCAGGTCTCTCCGGCCACCGGGCCGGTAGACGGAGTCTCCGCGGTCCGCTGCCGGCGAAGGGCGGGTTTCGTCGGCCCCGGAGGGTGTCTCGGTGGCCATGTGCCGGAGTCTACTTGGCCCTGGCGGCCGTCTTCGAGCCGTTGGCGATCTGCCTGGCGTCCTCGATCCTGACCACGGGACCGCCGACCCAGTTGTCCCATTCCAGGGCCCCGAGCACTTCGAAGCGGCCATCGAGCTCGGCCAGTCGCTTCCGCCAGCCCCAGCCGAGCAGTTGGACGAATCGACCCGAGTCGGGGCCCCCGGCTCGCCTGACGCGCACCTTGACGTGGTCCTTTCCGAACTCGCGCACCGGCCCGCTACGCTCCAGCGGGCCCAGCCGGATCAACGGCCGGCGATTCGCCTCGCCATGCGGCTCCAACTGCGCGAGTTCATGGAACAGGCCCGGCTCGACCTGTTCCGGAGAGAGCGCCAGTTCATACTCCCGGCGGCGCACGAGCACTTCCGGCGGCCAATCCGCGGCCTCTTCCATCTCCGCCTTCAGCGCCGGCAATGCGGACACGTCCACCGACAGGCCAATGGCCTGGGGATGGCCTCCGAATCGCGCCATCCGCTCCTTGAAGCCGGTCATGAACGAGTGGAGATCAAGGCCCGGAATACTGCGACCTGAGCCGGCGCCCGTCTCGCCCTCGACTCCCAGCAGGATCACCGGCCGATGGAACTCGCGGGCGAGGCGGCCTGCGGCAATCCCCACGACGCCCCGATGCCATCCGGGGCTCCAGCCCATGAGGATCCCGGGCCGTCTTTCGTCGGCCGAGAACAGTTCCGTGGCCTCCCTCACCACCTGCCGTTCTTCGGCCTGCCGTTTCCGGTTGAGTGAGTCGAGCTCGCCCGCGAGGCGGTCGGCCTGGGCCCGGTCCCGGGTGAGCAACAGGCGGAGCGCCAGCTCGGCGCTTGCCAGTCGGCCGGCGGCATTGAGCCTCGGTCCCAGCCGAAAGGCGACCTCCGTCGACGAGACGCCACCCTCGACGCGAGAGACCCGCATCAGGGCCCGGAGCCCCGGGGACCGTGCCTTTGCCAACGCCTGCAGACCCAGGGCGGCGATGACCCGGTTCTCCCCCACCAGCGGAACGACATCCGCGATCGTCCCGAGGCATGCCACGCGCAACAGCGCGGCCAGCGGCTCCTCGCGGCCGCTTCGGCGCAGTACGGCCTGCGCCAGCTTGAACGCAAGCCCGGCGCCGCACAGATGGCGGAAAGGGTAGGTGCAGCCAACCTGCTGAGGATTGACCTGGATCGCCTGGGACGGAAAGTCGCTTCCGGCAACGTGATGATCCGTCACGACCACTTCCATTCCCTGCCTGATCGCCTCCTCCACCGCCTCGTTCGAGGTCGTCCCGCAGTCCACAGTGACGATCAGCGAGGCGCCGGCCCGTCGCGCCTTCTCGACCTGCGCAACCCGAAAGCCGTAGCCGTCAGTCAACCGGTTCGGGATGATCGGAACTACCTCGACAGCCAGGGCGCGCAGTACGGCCGTGAGCAGCGCGCAGGCGCTGACCCCATCGACGTCATAGTCCCCCACGACGGCTACCGTGCCGCGGTCCCGGCATACGGCCAGCACACGCTCGGTCGCCTCTTCCATTCCGCTCAGCAGGAAGGGGTCGTGCAGGCCACTGCGATGCGGCCTGAGGAACGTCTCCGCCTCGGCCTCCGTCTTCACGCCCCTGCGGGCAAGGGGCGCCGCAAGCAGCCCGTATCCTGCCGCCAGAAGCCGCCCGGCGGCCTCGGGGACGGGCTTCTCCAGCCACTCCACCGCGTCTTCGCGGCAAACGCCCTGCTCGGGAACAGTCACATCAGGTCCTGGGGATCCACATCGATCGTGAAATCGGCGGCCGGCGCCGGCGCAATCGCCCGAGCCAACCGCCGGACGTCGGCGCCGCTGGCGGAGCGCATCAGGAACTGAAACCGCCAATGTCCCTTGAGGCGCTCGAAGGGTGCAGGCGCCGGCCCGGAAAAGCGCACCCCGGGCGCCAGCACATGGGCGCGGGCAGCCGCCGCGAGCTCCCTGATCCGCCGCCAACCGCGTTCCCGATCACGGTCGCGGATCACGAGCTGGACCATGCGGGTGAACGGAGGGTAGTGAAACACCCGGCGAAACCGCATCTCCTGACTCGCGAAGGCCTCGTCATCGCCGTTGAGCACCGCCTGAATCGCATAGTGGTCCGGATGGTACGTCTGGACCACGAAGCGGCCCGGCCGTTCACCGCGACCGGCCCGCCCGGCAAGCTGCGTGAGCAGAGCGTAGCTGCGTTCCGCGGCGCGAAAGTCCGGGAACCCGAAATACGAATCCGCGGTAAGCACCGCGGCCAGCGCGACGTCGGGGAAGTGATGGCCCTTCGACACCATCTGCGTGCCGATCAGGATCTGCGTTCGCCCGCCGCGAAAACGCTCCAGAACGGCCGCGGGACCTCCGACCCGGCGCGTCGCGTCGCGGTCCAGCACATCGACGACCGCTCCCGGGAATCGCTCCTGGACTTCCTCCTCCACCCTCTCCGTACCGGCGCCGATCGGCTGAAGAGCGTCCTCTCCGCAGTCCGGACAAAGACGGGGCGCGTCCTCGCGGACGCCGCAGTAGTGGCAGATCAGTCTTCGCTCACGGCGGTGGAAGCTCTTGGGCAGGCCGCAGTCCCTGCAGGGCATGTTTTCGCCACAGGCACGACACAGGAGCTGCGGCGAGTAGCCGCGGCGGTTCCGCAGCAGGATCACCTGCTCTCCCCGCTCCAGGCTGTGGGTGATCTGGTCCACGAGGAGAGCCGAGAACCTCACGTCCCCCGGACGGAGGGGTCCCCCGGCTTCCTTGCGGAGATCGACCAGGATCGGTTCCGGAAGTGAACCCGAACCCACCCTGGCAGTGAGCCGGAGGTGGCGATAGCGACTGCGTTCGACGTTCAACCGGGTCTCGAGACTCGGGGTGGCAGAGACGAGTGCGGCGGTCGCGGCGCAGGAGCGTGCCCGTACCAGGGCCAGGTCCCGGCCGCTGTACTGCGGACGCGTGGCCTGTTTGTAGGCCGCGTCCTGCTCCTCGTCGACGACGATCAGGCCGAGGTTTCGCACGGGTGCAAAGACGGCCGACCGGGGCCCCACGACGACCCGGCACTCCCCACCGCGGACACGCTCCCACTCCTGATGGCGTTCCGCGTTGCCGAGGTTCGAATGCAACAGGGCGACCCGGTCGCCGAAGCGCTGCTTCAGCGTCCGCGCGAGCGCCGGCACCAGCGCAATCTCCGGCACCAGAACGATGACGGACCGGTCCTCTTCAAGCGCGGCGCCAGCCGCCTGCAGGTAGATCTCGGTCTTTCCGGAGCCGGTCATGCCGCCCAGGAAGCAGGATCGGAACTGGCCGCTCCGGACCGCGGCCACCAGGTCGTCAGCGGCCACGACCTGGTCCGGACGCAGCTTGATCGGCTTCGCCTGGCCGTCACCGGCCAGGCGGTGACGGGCCAGATCCATCGTCTCGATCTGAGTGAAGGAGCGGAGAACGCCGAGACGGACCAGGCGCCTGACAACCGCCGCCGAAGCACCGGTTCGGGTACGCAGCTCATCGAGTGTCGCCGGCCGGTTCAGTTCGGCCAGGTACTCGACCGCCAGACGGCCCTTTGGAGACCGCCCGCAAGCCTGAAGCCGGGCGTCGAGGTCCCCGGCCGGCAGTTCGACGGCCGCCCGGTACCGGGAACTCCGGCTGCCGGGCTCGTAAAGCCGGATTCGGCCACTCTCGCGCCAGCTCTCGATCCGATCGAAGAGGGTCGCGTCGCCCAGTTCCTCCCAGATCGTCGCCAGGGCAAGGCGGCCTCGATCCAGGAGCAGACGTTGCAGAGCCTGACTCTTCGGATCCCGGCAGTCGTGGAGTGCGCCGCGGTTCGTCAGTTCCGCACGCGCGTCGCCCCGGCCCGGGAGCCGACCGGGGATCATGTTCCGGAGTACCTCGCCGATCGGCGCCGCGTAGTAGGAAGAGGCGAAACGGGCGAGCTCCATCAGGTCGTCGGGCAGAACGGGTTCCAGGTCGACAACCGATTCAATCGCCCGCAGTTGGGTTTCGACCTCAGCCGGTGGCCGACCGGGAAGGCCGACAATCCAGCCGGTGACCCGTCGTTTCCCGACGGGCACACGCGCTCGGACACCGATTCGGGCCAGGCCGATCCAGCGGGCGGGTACGCTGTAGGTCAGAGGATCGGGCAGAGGCAGCGGCACCGCGACTTCGGCAAAGCCGCCGCCGGCCGCGCCGGCGCTATCCAGCCCCATCCTCCCCGGCGCAGTCGCCGCACACGCCGCCGGTCAGCTGGGCTTCAGGTACGTGGACACCGCATCCGGCACATCGGAGCAGCGGGCTCACCGAAGCGGTTGGCCGATTCGGTTCTTGGCCGCCCCGGGAGTTCCCGGGCGAGAAACCGCCGGCCGCGCCTCGCGCGCCCCCCGTGTCTCGAGGCCTTCCCGTACCGGAAGAGCCAGCGGCGGATCGTTGCAACACCTGGAGCAGGCGCAGGAACGAGCGCGCCTCCGCGGCGCGCGGCGACTGCAAGAGCCCGCGCACCATCCGCGATACCCACATCCATGCCACCAGGAGGGCAATCAGGATGACGAGCAGTTTGGTCACGATCTACATCAGCCCAAGCAGCCCGGACTTCCCCGCCGATTCCTCTCGTGGCCTCAGAGGCGGGGACCGCCGCGGCCGCGAAGCCTCAACTGGCCTTGGCCTTGGAGATTTTCTCGAGGCTGCCCGTCAGAGCCTTCTCGACCAGCACTTCCGCGTCCTCTTCGCTGATCTCCCGGACGTGCAGCACCTCGCTGACGATGAAGTACCTCGCCTTCTCGTACATCTTCTTCTCCCGGAACGAGAGGCTCTTCTTCTGGCTTACCAGACGCAGGTTCTTCAGCACCTGGGCGGCGTCGGTGAGGGAACCGGTCCGCATCTTGTCGAGGTTCTGCTTGTAGCGCCCCTTCCAGTCCTTGTAGACGTCGATGTTGCCGTCCTCGATCAACCGCAGCAGATCCCGGATCTCCCGCGCCTTGGCCAGCCGTCGGAGGCCCACGCGGTCAAGGTTCTCCTCGGGCACCATGACCTTGGAGTCGTTCCCCAGGACCCTCAGGTGGTAGTAGGTCTGTTTCTCTCCACCGTCCGGGGCGCTCAGAGCAATCTTCTCCACCACGCCTACGCCGTGGTTGGGGTAAACGACTTTCTCACCGACTCGGAACACTCTGCACCCCCATTTCGAAAACCCCCTCTGACACGCGACAGTCGCCTGCCTCGGCAGACGTCGCCGAAACCTTCCGAGATCGGCCGCCAGTTGCTGTTCTGGCGATCCCTAAGTTACGGACAGCCACACAGTTAACGGTCGCGGATTGTAGCGGAGAGGGCTTCAGGACGTCAAATTGTTCCCGCCCCATTTGCGCCTGGTCGCAACTGCCTGCCTTGACAGCCCGTGGCAGAAGTCCTTGCAGGCGCTGACTTTGCAGTTCCAGGCCTGGAAGTTGCACGGTGGCGGTGCTACTCTGCGCCCCCGCCGCCGCAGCACCCGCAGAGATGCGGTTTCCACCAAGGGCCGGAGTGGCGGAATGGCAGACGCAGGGGACTCAAAATCCCCCGCCCCAAAAGGGCGTGTGGGTTCGACTCCCACCTCCGGCACCACCAGCCCCGTTAGTCAGCTGTCCGGGTCGGCGTCGTCGACGAGTTCGATGCCCTTCTGATCCAGCAGCATGCCGATCGCCTTGAAGTAGGCGAGCAGGGCCCGCCGGTAGTTGGTGATCGCCTCGACCTCGCGGGTTCGCGCCGCGGTGAGATCCTCCTGGATCTCGAGGACCTGGAAGCTCGTCCAGAGTCCGTTCTCGTAGCGCTTCTGCGCGGCGTCCAGGTTCTTTTCCGCCAACTCTCTCGACACCCGGGCGGAGTCGATCTGCTTGCCGGCGGTTTCGACGCCACGGGTCGCGGTACGCACCTCCGTGCGGATCGACAGCGTCAGGTCCCGGAGCTCCAGTCGGCCCTGGTCCAACGCCAGTGCGGCGATCCGATTCCGGGCCTTGGCCGCCCGGTTCTGAAGAGGCTTCGACAGACTCAGGCCGACGTTCCAGCCCTCGAAGACCTGGCCCAGAATCCCCTGGTAGAACTGGCCCAGGGTCGAGAAGTAGTCGAGCGAGTCGGTTCGCTCGTACTCGGGGGGACACGGCTCGAACAGGTCCGTGAAGCTCGGCTCGCCGGGGCGGTCACAAGTCAGCCGGTCGCCGCCAAGAGCGTTGCGGCTGTAGTTCACGTTCAGACTGAGGTCGGGCCGCGCCTGGTTCCGCTGGAACTTCGAGTCGATCAGGAGCGTTTCGATCTGAAGCTCCTGCCGGTCGATCTCGGCTCGCCGGTCGAGCGCCCAGCCGAGCGAGGCGTCCAGGTCGATGACGACCCGGGAGATCTCGGGCGACGTGGTCGGCACGATCTCCAGATCCCAGAACGACCTCTCGTCAAGATTCAGCAGCCGCCTGAGCTCGTCCGCCGCGTCCTGGATCTGCGCCTGGACGCGGATGATCTCCTCCTCCCGGGTGGCGATGCCGGCCTCGCTCTGGACGAGTTCGAGCGGCGCCAGGGTGCCGACCTCGATCTGAATCCGGTTCATCTCGTGCAGTTCCTCGGCCAGGGCCAGGCTCTCCTCGGCGACCTTGAGCTGTTCCAGCGCTTCGACCAGGGCCCAGTAGCCGTTCGCCACGGTCTGCACCGTGTCGACGACCTGGACCTCCAGGTCATCCAGACTCATGTCGCTGTTCAGCCTCGCCACGGCGAGATTGCGCTCGGTGATCCTCCTGCCCCGGTTCCTGAGCAGGGGCTGGTTGAAGGCGAAGGTCAGGCTGGAGCGCAGGCTCGGATTGATGTCCGAGAAGCGGGAGTTCGACTGCGAGCGGCTGTTCTGCCAGTCGATCGAAAACTCGCCGCCCGACGCGACCGGCTTCCGCAACTCGACGTTCCCCGTGATCGTCTCGTTCTCCGTCACCAGAGCGCCATCCAGTTGCGAGGCCGACGGGCGACTGTCGTTGTTCACGTTGGCAGTGACTCCGAGCACCGTGTCGTAGATGCCGTACTCCTGGTCGATCCGGAACAGCGACTGCGCCCGCTGGTAGCGCTGCACCAGCAGACCCAGGTTGTTCTTCAGGGCGATCGCGATCGCTTCGTCCAGATCGAGGAGAAGCTCCCCGTCCGCGATCTCCAGTTCGGGTTCGACCGGCTCGGTGATCCAGGTCGAGCCCACCTGCACCTGCGCCTCCGCCGGCGGCGCCGACACCGCGGGCAGAATGAAGACAGTGCAGAGCGCGGCGATGACCACCGCGGATTCTCGGACTCGCCGTACTGGGAACAGGTTCATCGGGGTACGTTCTTCCTTCCTTCGACCGCGCTCCGGCCGGAACGGCCGCCACGCATCGTGTCTTCCTCTTTGACGCGGCAGACGCGAGGTTGTTTCACCAACCCTACGCCAGTCCGCCACGACGCACGGTGCGGTTCACTGCCCGGAAGGGCCAGCGCCGAGCCGCCGGTCATCCGGGCGCAGGCATGGCGCCGGCATGCTACATTCCCGCGCCGATGAACGCTCTGGAAGGCCTTCCGACTCCCCGTCGCGGCAAGGTCCGCGACATCTACGACCTCGGCGACCTCCTGCTCCTGGTGGCCAGCGACCGCGTGTCCGCCTACGACTTCGTCCTGTCGCCGGAGATTCCGGACAAGGGCAAGGTCCTCAACCAGTTGACCAACTTCTGGTTCCGCCGGCTTGGAGACGCGATCCCGAATCACCTGGTCGAAACCGACGCAGGCAACTTCCCCGCCGAGCTTGGGCGCCACGCCGACTACCTGCAAGGACGCTCGGTGCTGGTCCGCAAGGCGGAAGTGGTCCCCTACGAGTGCGTGGCCCGCGGCTATCTCGCCGGCAGCGCGTTCAGGGAGTACCAGGAGACCGGCCGGGCCTGCGGCCACGACCTGCCCGCGGGCATGCGCCGGGCGGAGAAACTGGACCAGCCGATCTTCACGCCGGCGACAAAGGCCGAAGAAGGCCACGACGAGAACATCGACTACGACACCCTCGTCCAGGGCGTCGGCCCCGAGATGGCGTCGACGCTGCGCCGAATCACTCTCGAGCTCTTCGTGACCGGCCAGGAACTGGCGGCGCAGCGGGGCCTGATCCTCGCGGACACGAAGTTCGAGTTCGGACTGGTCGACGGCCAACTGCTGCTGATCGACGAGGTCCTCACCCCGGACTCCTCGCGCTACTGGGACGCCGCGGCCTGGAGTCCGGGCGCCGAGCCGGTTTCCTTCGACAAGCAGCCGGTCCGCGACTGGGTCGCCGGCGCCGGCTGGGACAAGGTCTCGCCGCCCCCGGAACTCACGCCCGAGGTCGTGAACGAGACCCGGGAGCGCTATCTCGACGCCTTCCGCCGGATCACCGGCAGCGATCCGGTTCTGCAGGTCCGACTCCGCCCACCGGCAAGCGGGGCAGCCGGCGCCTGAAGCCGCACCAGACTTCGTAGGCCGCGACACCGGCCCGAGCGGCAAGATCGGCAACGCCGATGCGCTCGCCCTCCTGCTCGCCCAGCAGGACGCACTCGTCCCCCACCGCCACGTCGGGAACCGCGGTGACATCCACGGCCAGCGAGTCCATGCTGATCTGCCCCGCAATCGGACACCGAGCGCCTCGCACCAGGACATCGCCGGGGCCGAAGCCGCTGCTGAAGCCGTCTCCGTAGCCGACCGGGACCAGGGCGATCACGGCCTCGCGCGGCGCCCTCCAGGTACGGCGATAGCCGACGCCGGCGCCGGCCGCTACTTTCCGCAGATCGAGGACCGGCGCCTTCACGCTCATCACCGGGCGCAACCCGGTCGCCGTGCCGGGATCGGCGAGCGCCGCCAGGTCAAGACCGTAGAGCGCACCGCCCACACGCACCGCGCTCCAGCGGGCCCGTGGCCGCCTCAGAGCGGCAGACGAGTTCGCGAGATGCAGGCCGACGCTGCGGCGTTCTCCCGCGTCGAACGCCGCGACGGCGCCGGCGAAGCGCCTTTCCTGCAGGCCGCTGAAGCAGCTTTCCGGCAGCTCGGATTCCGCGAAATGGGACATCAGGCCGACAACTTCCAGCTCTCGCGTCGCGCGGAGCTGGTCGAGAACCGACCGCCAGTCGTCGAGCGGCACACCGTGACGGCTCATCCCGGTGTCCACTTCGACCACGACCCCGAGAGCGTTCCCGCCGGCCGCCTCCCGCCGGCGCCAGGCCGACCAGTCGGCGACCTGCTCTCGCCGCGTGAGCACGGGCGTCGCGCGCCAACGGACGGCGCGTTCGAGTTCCTCGGTCGAAGCCGGTCCGCCCAGCAACAGCAACGCGCCGCGGACACCGGCATTCCGCAGCTCCTCCACCTCGCCTGACCGGGCGACGGCCAGTCCGTCGATTCCCAGCCGCTCCAGTTCGAGGCCCACCGACACCGCCCCGTGACCGTAGGCGTCGGCCTTGACGACTCCGAACGCTTCCCGCCCGCCGATCGCCTGTCGCACCACACTCAGGTTGGCGGCCAGCGCGCCAAGGTCGACCTCGACCCGCGCCCGAACCCCGGCACTCGAGATCAGATCGGCCCCTCCGGCGGCGCGTGATGGCTGTCGTAGTTGCGGAACGTGGTCGTATCTCCAAGAAAGACGAGACGCACCGCCCCCGTCTCGCCGTTCCGGTGCTTGGCGATGATCAGCTCGGCCAGGCCCTCCACGTCCGGGTCGTCCGGTTCGTACAGCTCCTCCCGGTAGACGAAGACGACGATGTCGGCGTCCTGTTCGATGTTGCCCGACTCCCGGAGATCCGCGAGTTGGGGTCGATGGTCCTTCGTCCTGCGCTCCGGCAACCGCGAGAGCTGGGAGAGTGCCACCACCGGCGCCTCGAGTTCCTTGGCCAGTTGCTTCAGGCCACGGGTTATCGCTCCGATCTCCAGGTTCCGGTTCTCGTAGCGGCCGCCCGCGTTCATCAACTGGAGGTAGTCCACCACCAGCAGCCCGAGACCGTGCTGGGCCTTCAGCCGGCGCGCCTTCGACGCCACCTCGAGCAGCGACGGGTTGGCCGAATCGTCGATGAAGAGATTCGAGTCGCGGGCGTTTTCGACCGCCTGGTGCACGCGGCTCCAGTCCCGAGCCCCGAGCCGACCGCCGCGGAGCCGGCCGAACGGGATGTCGGTCGTCGAGCACAGCACCCGCATCGCGATCTCGCGTTCGCTCATTTCGAGCGAAAAGAAGCCCGCCGCCTTCTCTTCCTCGTGGGCAACGTGGGTGGCGATGTTCAGGGCCAGGCTCGTCTTGCCCATCCCCGGCCGGCCGGCAACGATGACCAGGTTCCCGGGCTGGAGACCGTGGGTCATGCGGTCGAACTCCAGGAAGCCGGTGCGCAGGCCAGGGAAGTCGTTCCCGGACTGCTGTTCGAGTTCCACGACCGTCTCTTCGTAGACCTGGCCGAGGGGCACGAACGTTCGCGACACCGCCTCCTCGCTCAACGCCATGACGGCCTGTTCCGCGTGGTCCAGCGCTTCCTTGGCCTCCAGACCACCGTCGAATGCCGACTTGTAGATCGTCGTGCAGGCGTCGATCAGGCGCCGGCGGAGGGCCCGCTCCTTGATGATCTCGACGTAGGAGTCCACGCGGCCGAGGTCGGGCAGATCGACCTCCAGCGTGGCGAGATACGCCACCCCGCCCACGGCTTCGAACTGATCTCGTTGCTCCAGCCGAGCCTGCACCGTGCGAAGGTCGATCGGGCTGTCCGCCTGCTGGAGGGCGAGCATCGCCTCGTACAGCACTCGATGCCGCTCGGAGTAGTAGTCCTCCGGCTTCAGGCGGACCGCGGTGGCCGCCAGGTGTCGATCAGCGTCGAGCAGAATCGCGGCCAGGACCGCGCGCTCCGACTCCTCGCTGTGCGGCAGGCTGTGTGTTTCTTCTACCGGGGCGCGCACGGTGGTTCAGACTAGGAGCTTGCGCCGCAGAACGCAACGACGCTCCGGGGTCATCGAGGCGTCTGCGGAATTCCGGGCGGCATGCGAAGATGAGCGGGCGCCGACGGCTGGGACAGAATGCCCGTCGCACAGAGCCTGAATCCATGTTGGCGAGACCCAGGCCGCACCCCTCGCGGGGTGGGCTGAAGCTGAAGCCGGTCTGCACGATCCTGTGCGCCTGGGTCCTCGCGGCCAGTTCGGTCGCAAGCCAGGAAACGTCTCTTGAACCAGCGCGGAATCCACGCGCTGCGGACCAGACCCCAACAAGGATCGACGCAAGCAGCAACGAGGCCACGGAGGAGGCCGAGGGCGCCGAGGAGGAAGTCGACCCCTGTGCGTCCGAGTACCTGGAAGGGCGCTCCTGGCTCGACTGGCTCAACCTGGGCCTCCACCGCACAGCCTGCGAGACCGCCCTGTGGTTCGATCACCTGTTCGGCGACTACCGGCTGGACGAGGAAGTCGAGGCAACTCACGGGCGGGCTCTCGTCGGCGTGATCTGGGACGAGCAGTACGGCTTCGAGGACGACCTGCGCTTTCGCGCCCGTCTCCACTTCCCGATCATGGAGCGGCGCCTCAACGCCTTCATCGGCCGCGACGACCGGGAAGACGTGCTGGAGGACGCGCAGCGCCGGGGCGCCACCTCCCTGCCGAGCATGTTCGATCCGACGGACGACGAGTGGCTGGTGGGGCTCGGCTATCGCCCGATCTCCGGCGGCGGCAACGGAGACCTCGACTTCGATCTCGGCATGAACTTCGATTTTCCCGTCGAGCCCTTCGTCCGCGCCCGTTACAAGCACCGGACCTTCCTCTCTGACACGGACCTCGTGCGTTTTCGCCACGCACTGTTCTGGGAGCGGGAGGACGGCTGGGGCCTGTCGACCCGGATCGACTACGAACACGCCTTCACCAACGGCTCGATGATGCGTTGGCGCGGCGCTGGAAAGATCTCCGACATCACGCTCGGCGGCGAGTGGTTCACCGAGTTGAGCTACTACCACCGCCTGGGCCGCCGCCGCGCTCTCGCCCACCAGGTCGGCGCCAATGGAGAGACCGATGCTCCGATTCTGGTCGAGAACTACTTCGTGCGCGTGATCTACCGCCAGCAGATCCTCCGCGAGTGGCTGTTCCTCGAGATCGGTCCGGGCATGGCCTGGCGACGGGATGAACCGGGGGAACCCAGGGACTCGGTTCCTATCCTGCGGTTCGGTTTCGAGATGCTCTTCGGCGACTACCGCGGCGAGGGCACCGCGGCGCCGGTTCCCCGTCCATAGAGAGGGTCGTGCAGGCGGGCTAGAGTCTCGGACCTTGAGACACGACTCCAGGAGCCAGGAGACGATGAGCGAACATGGCGCCGGGAACGGCGAGATCACGGTTGCGGTCGGCGACGACCTGGTCGCCGAAGTGGAGATCCACCGGCCGCCGAACAACTTCTTCGACCAGGATCTGATTGCGGATCTGGCGGCGGCAATCGAGGACCTCGACGAACGCAGCGACTGCCGCGCTGTCGTCCTCTGCTCCGAGGGCAAGCACTTCTGCGCGGGCGCGAATCTGAACTCGCCTCGCCCGGCGACCGGCGGCCCCGAGCGCCATCTCTACGACGAGGCGGTGCGCCTGTTCGAGACCCGGACTCCGGTCGTCGCCGCGGTCCAGGGCGCGGCGGTCGGCGGCGGCCTCGGGCTCGCTCTCATGCCCGACTTCCGCATCGCCTGCCCCGAAGCCCGGTTTGCCGCGAACTTCGCTCGCCTGGGCTTCATCCAGGGCTTCGGTCTGACCGTGACCCTCCCCCGCCTGGTCGGCCGCCAGCGCGGAATGGAGATGCTCTACACGGGTCGCCGGGTGAAGGGCGAAGAGGCGTTCCGGATCGGTCTCTGCGACGACCTCGTTCCTCGCGACGACGTGCGCACCCGGGCGCGCGCGCTTGCGCGGGAGATCGCGGCGTCGGCGCCTCTCGCGGTGCGGTCGATCCGGGAGACCCTTCGCGGCGGGCTCGCCGCCGAGATCCGCGCAGCCACCGACCACGAGAAAGTCGAGCAGGACCGGCTGCGGCAAACGGCGGACTTCACCGAGGGTGTGCGGGCGATGACGGAGCGCCGCCTGCCGCGCTTCACCGGCGCCTGATCCACCCGGGATGGTGGACCCGTTGCGGGCGGTCCGCCGGCAGGCGGACGCTGTGCCGCGTGCCCGCCCGTCAGGCTTCCGCGCATCCTCCCTCGCGAAGGCCCCGAACTGCGTCGGGGCGGACGCTGCGCCCCGTGCCCGCTTCGTCAGGCGCCGGCGCATCCTCGCGCAGGCCCTGAACTGCGCCGGGGCGGACGCTCTGCCCCGTGCCGGCTCGTCAGGCGCCAGCCGCCGTGGCGGCCAGGAACGTGACCCAGGCGCCGAGCCAGCCCAGTCCGGTCATGTAGACGAAGGTGAAGGCCGGCCAACGCCACTTCCCCGTCTCGCGACGGATCACGGCCAGGGTCGACATGCACTGCATGGCGAAAGCGAAGTAGACGAGCAGGGCAAGCGCGGACGGACGGGACAGCAACGGTTCGCCGGCGCCGTCGCCGACACCGGCCAGAACGCGGCCAAGCCCCTCGCCTTCCTCGTCTTCGTGGGCGTAGATCTGGGCCAGGGTGGCGACCATGACCTCGCGCGCCGCCTGAGACGCGACCAGGCCGACGTTGATCCGCCAGTCGAAGTCCATCGGCGCGAACACCGGCTCGATGAATCTGCCCACCGAGGCGGCGTAGCTGCCCTCGAGGATCGCCTGCTGGTTGGCCGCGGCGCCGAGTTCCGGGTCGGCGGCGCGCCGCGGCAGGTTGAGCAGGAACCAGAGAACGATGCTGACGCAGAGGATGATCGTGCCGGCGCGTCGCAGGAACATCTTCGCGCGGTCCCAGACTCCGAGAAGGATGTCGCTCGGCCGCGGCAGGCGAAAGGGAGGAAGCTCCAGGTAGAACGGCAGCGACGCGCCGCGCCTCAAGCCGCGCTGGAGCACCGCGGCCGAAACCAGGGCCGCCGCCGTACCCAGGAGGTAAAGACCTCCCAGGGTCAAGCCCTGCCAGGTGAAGGGGCCGAACACCGGGTCGGCGGGAATGAAGGCCGCGATCAGCAAGGTGTACACGGGCAGCCGGGCCGAGCAGGTGGCGAACGGCGCGACCAGAATCGTCGTCAGCCGATCCCTTTCAGAGGGGATGGTCCGGGTCGCCATGATGCCGGGAACCGCGCATGCGTACGAGGAAAGCAGGGCGAGGAAACACCGCCCCTCCAGGCCTGCCCAGCCCATCACCCGGTCCACGACGAAGGCGGCCCGGGCCATGTAGCCGCATCCCTCGAGAAACAGGATGACGGTGAACAGGAGGACGATCTGGGGCAGGAAGACGATCACCGCGCCGACGCCCCGAATCACGCCGTCGGCGAGCAGCCGGGTCAGCAACGAGTCCGGCACAACGGTGAGCAACCAGTCGGCGAGGCCGTCCGTCATCCCCGACATCAGGTCCATCGCGGGAGTGGCCCAGGTGAAGATGGCCTGGAAGAAGAGAGCGACGAAGGTGAGAAACACTGCTGGCCCGAGCACCGGATGGAGCAGGAAGCGGTCGAGCCGCCGGCTCCAGTGGTCCGCTTGCGGGACCTTGCGCCGGCATCGCCCGAGGACACCGTACGCCCATTCGAACCTCTGCTCCGGCGTATCGGCCCGGGCGGCTTCCCCCAAGGCCTCCGACCGGGTCCAGTGTCCGGATTCGGCCACCAGGGCCCCCAGATCGTCGATGCCGAGGCCCCGGTTGCCGACCACGCCCAGCACCGGCACACCGAGTTCGGCGCCCAGAACCTCGAGATCGATCTCGCCATGCCGTGCCTTCAACTCGTCGATCATCGTGAGGGCAATGCAGAGGGGCAGCCCCAGTTCCGCGGCTTCCGCCACCAGGGGCAGGGCCCGCTCGATCGTCGTGGCATCCAGGACAACCACCACGCCATCCGGCGACGGCTCTTCGAACTCGCCGCGCAGAACGCGCACCGCGACCGCTTCGTCCTCCGACTGCGGTTCCAGGCTGTACACGCCCGGAAGATCGATGAGCCGGACGGACAGATCCGTGAACCGGGCGCGGAGGTCGCCCTCGCGGCGGTCGACCGTCACCCCCGGGTAGTTTCCCGCCTTCGCGCGGTGGCCGGTCAAGGCATTGAACAGGGTGGTCTTGCCCGAGTTGGGCGCCCCGAGAAACGCGATACGCGCTGGCCTCCCGGATGGGGCGCCCGTGCCCAAACGGACAAGTTCCGTCATGAGGCGCGCGACCGGACGCGGATCCGACTCGCCTCGCTGCGGCGCAGGCTGAGGGTGGCGCCGTGGAGTTCGTACATCGCCGGGTCGCCCAGCGGCGCGCGGCGAACGAACCGCACCGCCGCTCCCCGGCAGAAACCGATTTCCCGCAGACGCCAACTGAAAGGGCCGTCCCCGGTCACTTCCGCGATCTCGACCAGCCGGTCGTCGCCCGAATCCGCCAACTCGGCCAGTGTCCGATCCATTTCGGACCGGGAGAGTACCAGTTTTTCCCGCACTACCCGCACGGGCGACTCCTCCGGAGCGCAGGTCCGGTCCAAAGTCGGGAACTTCGGTGACCGATGTGAGGAAACCACTCCGGAATCGGCAACTCGGCGCCGGCACGGCTCAGGGAATGAAGGCCTCCCGCCCGCATCCAGCGTGGAGCGCTGGACTTTGGAATGGCCCTGCCTGAGGAGCAGCAGCGACGTGCCGGAGGTGGGAGTCGAACCCACACGCCCAGACAAGGGCGGGGGATTTTAAGTCCCCTGCGTCTGCCGTTCCGCCACTCCGGCGTCTACCGCTTCGTCTCTCCTGGTTCACACCGACTCAACCGCGGCGATCAGCTTCCGCGAATGCAAGACAGGAAGTCTGGAGGCGACGGCCGGATTCGAACCGGCGAATAAGGGTTTTGCAGACCCTCGCCTTACCACTTGGCCACGTCGCCGTTGCGGACTTCGGTGCCGGTTCTCAGTCGGCACGGCTCGCATGGAGCGGGAAACGGGATTCGAACCCGCGACCCCAACCTTGGCAAGGTTGTGCTCTACCACTGAGCTATTCCCGCGCCGGAGCAAACCCGCCGGACAACCGGCAGGCCCTGAGTCGCGGAGAATACGGCCCTCTCTCCGGCACTGTCAACTCGCGAGCGGCGCGGGGCTGCTAGACCGAGGAGCAACGATGCCGGGCCGGATGCATGGCCGCTCGAATGCAGCGCGACTTCTGCCACGGGCCGCTAGAGCCAGCTTCGCCTGCCCGCGTCGTCGACGGTGAAGGCGTCGGGATAGTGAACGAATCGCCACTCCCCCGGCTCGGGCTGCCAGGTCGCCGCGACGACATCGAAACGGCACGGACCGAGCCGCAGCGGCGTACGGTCGGGGTCGCTGAGGTAGGCCTCGGCCGCCCGGACCAGACGGCCCCGCTTGCGACGGTCGACCGCCGCGGCCGCGCCGCCGAAACGCGGGTCGAAGCGGGCCTTGACCTCGACGAAGCAGAGCGTGTCTCCATCCATCGTGATCAGGTCCAGTTCGCCGCCAACGGTGTCGACGTTCCGGCCCACGATCCGGTGTCCGCTCTTCCTGAGCAAATCGGCGGCGGCCTGCTCCGCCTCGGCGCCGCTCAGGCGCGGCTCGCCTTCCGCTCCCCCTCCGGTCATGCCGACTCGGGTCAGGACCGCTTCCAGCGACTGCCGCCCGGGGCGTCCTCGACCACCACGCCGGCAGCCGCCAGCTGGTCGCGGATGCGGTCCGCGGCGGCGAAGTCCCTCGCCGCTCTCGCCGCGCTTCTCGACTGGACCAGCCTCTCTATCTCCGCGTCGCTCAGGCCGCCGGGTTCCTCGTCCGGCGCGGCCCCGGAATCTCCGTTCCAGGCGCTCGCGTCCAGCACCGCCAGCACCTGATCGGCGCGCTGCAGCAAGCCCTCCACCCGCTCCCGGGCGCCGAACGGCAGACCCCGGTCGATCACACCGTTCACGTCATGGACGAATCGGAACACCGCGCCGAGGGCGGCGGAAGTGTTCAGGTCGTCGGCCAGAGCGGCGACGAAGGCGCCCTCGAAGCCCGTCGCGGCCTCTTCGAGAGGCGCCTTGTCGCCAGCCTGCTCCGTCTGATGGGCGAGTCGAAAGCGCATGTCGTCGACCCGCTTGAGAGCCCTGTCCGCCTCCGCCACCTTGGCGAAGGTGAAGTCGAGTTGCTGCCGGTAGTGAACCGATATCAGCAGATAGCGGACCGAACGGGCCGCCAGTCCTCTCGTCTCGAGGTCGGCAAGTGTGTAGCAGTTGCCCAGGGACTTGGACATCTTGTCGCCTTCGACGGTCAGGTGCTCCGAGTGGAGCCAGTACCGAGCCAACGGGCTGCCGTTCGCGGACTCGCTCTGGGCAATCTCGTTCTCGTGATGCGGAAACAGATTGTCGACACCGCCGCAGTGAATGTCGAAGGTCTTCCCCAGGTACCTCTGGCTCATCGCCGAGCACTCGATGTGCCACCCCGGACGACCGGGTCCCCAGGGTGACGCCCATTGCGGCTCGCCCTCCTTGGCCCCCTTCCAGAGGACGAAGTCGCGCGCATCCTCCTTGCCGTACTCGTCGCTCTGCACGCGCTCACCGCGGCGCACCTGATCGAGGTCGATTCCCGACAACTTGCCGTAGTCCTCGTCGGCGGCGATGCGGAAGAAGACGGAGTCGCCGGCCCGGTAGGCGTAGCCTTCCTCCAGCAACTGTTCGACCATCGCGATCATCTCGTCGATGTGACCCGTGGCTCGAGGGTAGTGTTCCACCCTCTCGATCCGGAGGGCGGCCAGGTCCTCGAAGAAGGAACTGACATGGGGCGCGGTAAACGCGCCGATGTCGACGCCCGCCTCGAGCGCCGCGGCGATGATCTTGTCCTCGACATCGGTGAGGTTCATCGCCTGCGTGACCCGGTAGCCGAAGAATCCGAGCGTCCTGCGCAGCACATCCTCGAACACGAACGTGCGCAGGTTCCCGATGTGAACCCGGTCGTAGACGGTCGGGCCGCAGGTATAGAGCCGGACGTGACCAGGCTCGAGCGGCTCGAGTGTCTCCAGCCGTCGCCCGAGAGAGTTGTAGAACTTCACCGCTTCCATCAGGCGACTCCATGCCGCGTTGAACCCGGATGGCGCGAGTCGCGCCACACGCGCCCCACCCGGCGCGCCCGCTGGCGGGCGCGTGAGTGGCGCCGGCGACAGTAGCAACGGCGACCGGGGCGGGTCCACCCGTCGCGGCCGCCACGACCGAGCGGAACGGCTCAGAGATCGACGCTGACCGTTCCGCCCGCCCAGTTCAGCGAGATCCGATCGCCGAAGCCGTCGAAGGCCTCCTGGCCGCTGAAGTCGAAGGTCCCGCTGCCGTCTGCCACCGCGGTGAAACGGACGACGGCGACCGTGCCGTCGCCGGTCAGACCGGCCACCGCCCCGAAATGGGTGGCGCCGACGAGAACACGGCCCGCCCCGGCCTGATTGACCTGCAGCGCGGGAAACACGCCGGCGCCCGTGTCCTCGTAGCGCAGCAGATTCGCGGGAAACAGGAGTTCGAAGTTGAGACCGTAAAGACCCTCCACGCCGACGGCAACGATCTCGACCTCGAGCGTCGTCCCCAACGCGCTGCCGCGCATCCCGACCGACCCGTCCCCGACCTGCGCCGCCAGGAAGTTGACGCCACGCGGCGCCGGCTCAGGGAGCGCGGTCGGACTGCGTCCACCGCTGTCGCAGGCCACAAGTCCCACC
Source organism: uncultured Thermoanaerobaculia bacterium (assembly GCA_951813015.1). Lineage (GTDB taxonomy): Bacteria > Acidobacteriota > Thermoanaerobaculia > Multivoradales > Multivoraceae > Multivorans. The sequence continues at coordinate 122,657 of CATOTG010000011.1, forward strand.
GCCAGGATGACAGCCGCCCGCAGTGCCGGAAGGCTCAGGGCGCTGCCTGTGCCTGACGCGCTCAGCGCTCTTCGCCGGCGTTGACCGGCCCGTTCGCGCGAAGCCGGCGAAGAAAACTCCTGGCCCGCTGTCGGCGCAGTCCACGCAGCCGATCGACAAACAGGACGCCGTCCAGATGATCGAGCTCATGCTGGATCGCGCGCGCCTCGAGTTCCTCCGCGTCGATTTCGAAGGCCGAGCCCTCCAGGTCGGTGGCCGCAATGCGAACGGTCGCCGGGCGCGTGACCTTCTCGGTAAAGTCGGGAATCGAGAGGCAGCCTTCCGTATCCGTGTCCACGCCGGCCGAATCGACGACGCGAGGGTTCACCAGGACCCGCACCGCTTCACGATCCATTCCGGCCGTCGCGTCGACCACCGCGACCCGCAGCTCGACGCCAACCTGGGGAGCGGCCAAGCCGACCCCGGGAGCTTCGTGCATCGTCTCGATCATGTCCGCAACCAGGCGCGTCAGATCCGCTCCGAACTCCTCTACCGGTGCACACTGCACCCGTAGCACGGGGTCCGGGTAGAGACGGATCGGAAGAACGGACATGCAATCCCTACGCGGCACGAAAGCCGGACGACGATCATACGGGAAGGTCTGCCGCCCAACCGGCCACCGTCCCCGTGCGTAGACGCCTGTGTGCCGTTCCCGCTACGGTCGATTCCCGGCAGTTGCCCTCAAGAGTCCAGCCACGAACGGAGTCCGCCTTCTGGCATGGGGATTGCTGAGTCAGTTCTGCAGTACAACACCCGCACCCAGGTCGGGCCATGCCGGGCCCGGCAGCCGCCTCCCCGGTGGTAGCGTGCAGACTCCGACCCGGTTGGAGGAAACAAGATGAGATTCACCTTCCCGCAAATCCTTCTGGTCGTTGTCGCGGCCGGCGCCGCAGTTGCGGCGCAGGCCCAGCAGCCGGTGCAACAGGAACAGGCAGAACTCAAGGGCGTCTACAGCTTCGTCGGCGCTCTGGACGGCGAGGCGACCCTGTTCGCTGCCCGCTCGGGTGCGCAGAGCGAGTTGGAGATCCATCTGCCGATCCTGCGCGGGGACCGGATCTGGACGCGACCCTACGGCCGCCTGGCCGTGCTGATGTCCGACCGCTCGATCCTGGCCCTCGACCATGACAGCGATGTCACCTTCACCCAGATCGCCGGCTCTCCGGATGCCGACGACGTGGACTCCCTCTACGTTCTGCACCGCGGCCGCCTGAGCCTGGACGTCGCGGACCACCTCGTGGATTCCGAGTTGCCCGCCGTCGACACGACGAATGCCAGGATCTACGCCAGGCAGCAGGGCCGCTACCAGGTCGAGAGCGACGGCGACGCCTGGACCGAAGTCGCGGTCCTGGAAGGGTTCGCCGAGATCGTCACGCAGCGGGGTTCGGTGATCGTCCGCGGTGGCGAAGCGCTCCGGGTGCAGGGACTCGACGACCCCTGGATCGAGCTCCAGAACGGCGTCGGCGCCGCCGCCGCGGCGCTGGATGAGTGGACGGATGGGCGCCGAGCCCGCCTCGCGGCCTATGCGGCGGTCGATGCCAACGGCTACGGCTCCGCGCTGGCCAGCCACGGCAACTGGGTCGAAATCGAGGATCGCCAGGCCTGGAAGCCCGAGGTCGAAGACGACTGGCAGCCCTACAGCCGGGGCCGCTGGACGGACACGCCGGCCGGACTGTACTGGGTCGCCCGGGATCCCTGGGGCCCGCTCACCTACCACTACGGCAGCTGGAACCTGTACCCCGGCCATGGCTGGCTCTGGTTCCCGAGCTCCATCTACTCCCCCAGCCACGTGTACTGGTACTGGGGGCCGTCCTATGTCGGATGGATCCCCCGGGGCTACTACCAGCGCTACTACGGCGGGCTGGGCTTTGGTCTGCGCCGCGGTCTGTACGGATGGGCCGGGGGCTTCTGGGATCCCTTCAACACCTGGATCTTCTGTCCCTCCGGATACCTGGGCTACGGCCGCGGCTACACCTACGGCCGCTCCCTGCGCCGCCGGCATCCGAAGCTCTCCCGCGGCATCATCACGACGGACACGAACGGAATCGACTACCGAAACTGGCGGAACCCCGATGCCGCCCGGCAGGTGCTGCTCTCGAAGCGCCCTCCCCTGTCCGAAAGCCAACTCCCCGACGTGACCGACTTCGTTGCCCGCAGGGCAGACCTGACCGAGTCTCTCCAGAGGAGGCTCGTACGGGACGACACCCAATCGCGGTCCGTAACCGTCACCGGCGGCCCCTCCGGCAGCGGTAGCCAGGGTCTCGTCGGCGTCACCGCCGGAGGCGTCAGGGCAGCTCCCGTCGCACGAGTGACGGGCGCCGGGGGAAGCTCCGGTTCAGGTGTCGCGGTTCGGCGAACCGGCGCCGGCCAGCTTCGGCCCGCGGGCAGTGGTACGGCCGAAAGCACGCCCCAACTGCGGCGCGCCGGTTCGGTTCCCACCGACGCGGCGGAGCCCTCCGACGCCGTAACCCGTGTCCGACGAGCGGACACCCCCGGACCCGCGAGCGTCAGCAGCGGAGGCGTCAAGGCGGCGCCCGCGCCGAGAGCGGCGGTCAAAGCCGACGAACCGGGACAGGCCGGCGCCGTGGCGCCGACCCGCGTGGCCACGCCACGTTCCAGCGGAGGAACGCTCGACCGCAGTAGGAGGCCGACGCCGGGACGGCGCGTGCTCGACGCGATTCGCGGACGCGACGCGGCGCCGGTTCAACCCCGAACGGCGGCTCCTGCTTCCGGACGGCCGGAACGGGTCAACACACCCCGGTCGGCAACACCGCCCCGCACCAGGGCCACAACGCCGAGGACCTCCAGGCCGGCGACCCCGCCGACCCGCACACGGTCTGCGCCGCCACGGACCTCCAGGCCGGCGACCCCGCCGACCCGCACACGGTCTGCGCCGCCACGGACCTCCAGGCCGGCGACCCCGCCGACCCGCACCAAGTCCGCACCGCCGAGGACCTCCAGGCCATCGACCCCGCCGACCCGCACCAAGTCCGCACCGCCGAGGACCTCCAGGCCATCGACCCCGCCGACCCGCACCAAGTCCGCACCGCCGCGGACCTCCAGGCCGGCGACCCCGCCGACCCGCACCAAGTCCGCACCGCCGAGGACCTCCAGGCCGGCGACCCCGCCGACCCGCACCAAGTCCGCACCCCCGAGGACCTCCAGGCCATCGACCCCACCGACCCGCACCAAGTCCGCACCGCCGAGGACCTCCAGGCCGGCGACCCCACCGACGCGCACCCGGTCCACGCCGACGCGGACGTCCAGGCCGCGGTCCACGCCGGCCCCACGGACACGGTCGACACCTCGAACCGCCTCGCCGCGGTCGTCCTCGCCGCCGGCGCGCAGCTACTCGCCACCGTCCAGCTCCTCCGCGCCGAGGGCTTCGTCGCCGCCACCCACGGCGTCCTCATCGTCGTCGCCGCCCAGCGGCAGCGGCCGCACGCCTCCCCGTCTTCCCTGAACCCCCGGTGCGCCCGATGACGGCCGCACGGACTGACTGAAGGGGCACCCTGGCCGGCGCCACCCGAGTGCAACAGCGACAGCGTTCGCGGGACCTGGCAGCCCGTAAGATGCGTCTCCCATGAAGGCTCGTTCCTGATCATGCGCCGGGCGTTCGCCTGGTCCACTCTGCTCCGCGTTCTGTTCGTCATCTACTGCGTCGAGGCGGGCCTGTTCCTGGTCATCGCGCCCTGGCGGGAGTTCTGGAGCCTGCTGGTCAGCAGATCGGCGCTTTCCCAGGCGCACCTGGGAAGCGTCCTCATGCTGCCGTGGGTCCGCGGCGCAGTCAGCGGATTCGGGCTGATTCACCTCATCTGGGGTATCCACGACCTGGAACGCATCCTGCTTGGCAGGCGTGCGGGCAACCGGAAAGCGTCGGTCCCGGAGCCCCGATCGAGCACGAGGACGGCACGGTGACCGTCACGGCGTGCGGGCACAACCGGGAAGCGTCGGTCCCGGAGCCGGACCGGGCCGGATGAAACAGACCGCCGGGATTCCGGACCTGATGGCCATCACCGATCGTCGCCTGTGCGGCGGGGCATCCGGTCTGAGGCGCTGGGCCCTTTCGTTGCCGGCCGGGACCTCGATTCAGCTTCGCGAGAAGGACCTGGAACCCGAAGCGCTCGTCGAGATCGGTCGGACGCTGCGAGCGGTCGCGGCCGGTCTCCTGATCGTCAACGGCAGCGTGGAAGTGGCCGTCTCCTGCGGCGCCGACGGGGTCCACCTGCGATCCGACCAACCATGGGACGAGGCCGCCCCGGCCGTCCGCCGACAGGGTCTTCTTCTCGGCGTGTCGACCCACAGCCACCGGGAGGTCGGGGCCGCGGTCGCCGCCGGCGCCGACTACGCCCTCTTCGGCCCCGTGTTCGCCACGCCCGAGAAGGTTCGATACGGCGCGCCCCAGGGTCTCGAACGACTCGAGCGGGCAACCCAGGGCGACCTCCCCGTCCTCGCGGTAGGCGGCGTCGCTGCCTGCAACGCGGCGCTGCTGGCCCGCGCGGGCGCCCACGGCGTCGCCGCCATCCGGGCCTTCGCCGAGCCCGACACGGCCAAGGCTCTCACCAGTGCGTGGGCAGTCGCGACTGGTACGATCCCGACCTCGTGAAGTCCAGATTCCTCGTCCTCTCCGCGTGCGTCCTGGCGCTCGATCAGTGGACCAAGTTGTGGGTCGAGACCAGCTTCGAGCTCCACGGACGCCTGACGGTCCTTCCGGGCTTCTTCGATCTGGTTTACGTCCGGAACACCGGCATCGCCTTCGGGCTGTTCCCTGCCGGCGGCGAGCTGGCGGGCACCCTTCTGCTGACGGCCCTCGGCTTCGCCGCGCTGGTCGTTGTCTCGCTCTACTTCCGCGCGACATCCGAGCGGGAGCCGCTTCTGCTGCTCTCCCTTTCCCTCGTGCTCGGAGGCGCCGTCGGCAACCTGGTCGACCGGTTACTCATGCGAGCCGTGACGGACTTCCTCGACGTCTACGTCGGCAGCTACCATTGGCCGGCGTTCAACGTGGCTGACAGCGGAGTGACGGTCGGGATCGTCCTGATGCTGGCGCACAGTTTCGGACCCCGGTTTCGGCGGCATCCGAACGCGGCGGAAACGAGCCGCCACGGGTTGGTCCAGGCCCGAACATCGAAGTGAACCCGTCCGGCCGGGGCCCGTCGCCAGCCCGGGACGCTCCCGAACGCCCCACGCCGCGGCAACACCTGAACGCGCCGGCGGACGCCGCCGGTGAACGGATCGACCGCTACCTGGCGCGAGTTCTCGACCTGTCTCGCAGCCAGGTCCAGAACCTGCTCCGCGACGGCCGCGTGACCGTGAACGGAGCGCCGCTCAAGTCTTCCTACCTGCTGCGGGGCAACGAACGAATCGACTGCCGGATTCCGCCGCCCCGGCCCACGGCCCTGACGCCCGAAGCCGAGCCGATTCGACTGCTGCACGAGGATGAGCATGTGCTGGTGCTCGACAAACCGGCCGGCCTGATCGTCCATCCGGGCTCGGGCGTTCGCAGCGGCACCCTCGTGAACCGGCTTCTGCATCACTATCCCGAGATCGGCGCCGTCGGATCGGCGGAGCGCCCGGGAATCGTCCACCGCCTGGACAGGGGCACCAGTGGCGCTCTGGCCATCGCCCGCACGGACACGGCGTACCGCGCGCTGAGCCGCGCCTTCGCCGAACGAGAAGTCGGCAAGTTGTACGTCGCGGTCGTCTACGGCCGGCCGGATCCCATAACCGGAACGATCGACCGACCGATCGGCCGCCACCCCACCGCCCGCACCCGCATGGCCATCGTCCCGGAATCCCGCGGGGGCCGTCCCGCGAAAACCCGTTATCGCGCACTCGCCTCAGGATCGGGCGTTTCGCTTCTGGCGGTTGAACTCCTTACCGGGAGAACGCACCAGATCCGGGTCCATTGCAAGGCGATCGGCCATCCTCTGATTGGCGACCCCGCCTACGGCGAGCAGCGCTGGCGTGGCCTGGCGCCGGCGCTGCGGCGTCGCCTTCGGGAGTTTCCACGACCCGCGCTGCACGCCCGGACGCTGACGCTTCCCGCTGTCGCCGGCTCACCTGCAGCAAGCTACACGGCACCCGTCCCGCCGGATCTGAGGGAACTCTGCGGCGCCTGCGGTCTGGCGCCCGGCCTGCCCGCGGACGAGGCCGAGGAACCGAGCCTCTGACACTAGCTGCTAGGAACCGCCGGACTCCACGACTCCTCCCGCGAAGTCCCGGGCCGCCGGCGATTCGATCGCAAGTGTCCCGCTCATCTCGATTCTGCCGTTGCAGACTCCGCCCTCGGCGATCGATACGAGGGGCGCTGCCAGATTTCCCTCGATCGATCCGGGAGGGACTACCTCGATCTTCTCCGTCGCCCGCACGTTGCCTTCCACCTTGCCGGAAATCTTGACCGATTGCGCTGTGACGTCGCCATGGATCCGCCCTCGGCGACCGAGAACGAACCGCCCCTTGAGCTCGACGCTCCCCTCCAGAGTGCCGTCGACCAGAACCTCCGTTTCTCCGGAGATGCTGCCCTCGATATGGGAGCCCGCCGCGATGTAGGTACGGGCCGGCGCCGCCGAAGTCGACCTCACATCACCTGAGGGCGTCGACGCGACCTGCACCGCCGACTCGTCGGAATCCTTCTTGAACAACGCCATCTGTGTTTTCTCCCGGTACCCGACGCAGCAGGGACGATAGCCGCCCAAACGTGCGGCTGGAGCGGGCAACGGGACTCGAACCCGCGACATCCAGCTTGGGAAGCTGGCACTCTACCAACTGAGTTATGCCCGCCAAGAGCTGCGCGGACCGTCAAGGTAACCCAGCCACTCGCAAGCGGTCAAGCGCCCTCCGAGGCCTGGACGAGCGCGCCGCGCTATGATGTTCCGCCAAGCCCTTCCGCGCCCCCGGCCGGCTCCCTCGATGGCTACAAGCTCCTCGCACCGGAATCAGCCCCTCTACTTCTTCCCGGAGCGGCGCGTGACCGCCGAGGAGCTGGATCTGATGCTCCATGGCGAGAGTCGAAGCGAACGGTGCTACGCCGTCTCCTGCATGCTCCGGTATGCCCAGTGGGAGGACATATGGGACTATGTTTCGCGGGACGAAGTGCGTGACCTGTTCGACGATCTCGACCTCTCGGACAGCCTCCGCGCCGCCTGGGCGCGCATGCTGAAGATCGAAACCGTCGCCACCTGAGGGGTGGTCGGCCGCTACCGGCGGTCGCCCATCACGAGGCCGCCCAGACCTCCGAGCACCGAGCCCTCGCCCTTGCTCTTGCCGCCGCCCTGGGCCGCGGCCGCGAACACCCGACTCGCCAGGCGGCTGAACGGGAGCGACTGGATCCACACCTTGCCTGGTCCGGTCAGGCTGGCGAAGAACAGCCCCTCGCCGCCGAACAGCGCAGTCTTGACCCCGCTGACCATCTGAATGTCGTAGTCGATCTGGTTCTCGAAAGCCACCAGACAGCCGGTATCCAGCCGCAGCGTCTCGCCGGCCGCCAGATCCCGTTCGACGACCGTGCCGCCGGCATGGACGAAGGCGAGCCCATCTCCCTCCAGCTTCTGCAGGATGAACCCCTCGCCGCCGAACAGCCCGGCGCCCAGCTTGCGCTGGAACGCGATACCGACCGACACGCCCTTGGCGGCGCACAGGAACGCGTCCTTCTGGCAGAGGATCCGGTTGTGGTGAGAAGAGAGATCGAGCGGGATGATGCGGCCCGGGTAGGGAGACGCAAAGGCCACGTTGCGGCGACCCCCGCCGCTGTTTCCGAACACGGTCATGAACAGCGACTCGCCCGTCAGCACCCGCTTGCCGGCGGAGAGCAGCTTGTCCATGAAGCCGCCACCCCCACGTTCGGAGCCGTCGCCGAAGATCGTGTTCATCTCGATGCCGGGATCCATGTACATGAACGAGCCGGCCTCCGCGACGCAGGCCTCGCCGGGATCGAGGGTGATCTCGACGAACTGCATCTCCTCGCCCACGATCACGTAGTCGATCTCGTCCGCCACGCCCCCGGGCGGCCGCGGGATCGAACTCCCGAAGGCGGAAGCGAACCGGGGCTCGCTGACCACGGGGGCCCAGTTGCCCAGGCCTTCCCGATACACGTGCGCGCTGCGGGATACGGCGCCGGCACGGATCTTCTCCGCGATCTCGTCGGCCAGAAACGGCCCCTCCTGCTTGCCGGAGGTGGCCAGGTACCAGATACGGTCGCTCATTCGTTTCAACTCCGTGGTGGGCGGCGCCCGGGTTCGCGGATGACCGCCTATCGTGGGGCGTCGGGATCGTAGCCCACGATCCGTACCTCGAACACCCACGGCCAGTACTTCCCGGTCAGCAGGAACGTTCCCGGGCCGGGCCGGTAGGCGATGCCGTTCAGGACATCGGCCGCAGCCGCCTCTTCCTCCGTCAACAGACCCGAGGCGTCGACGATGGCGGTCACCGTGCCAGTGGTCAGTTCGATCACGGCGATCTCGTCGCTGCCATAGAGGTTCGCGAAGAGGAGGTCACCGACCAGCTCCAGCTCGTTCAGATCGGGGAGCGGCATGCCCTGGTTCGTCACCCGCAGCCGCCGGTGAACGTCAAGCGTAAGCGGATCACGGAAAGTCAGGACCGGCGTGCCGTCACTCATGATCAGGTCGGAACCGTCGTACGCCAGGCCCCAGCCCTCCCCCTCGTACCGAACACGCCGCCGCTGCCGCAGCGGGTCGAGCGACCAGACCAGAGCCTCGCCCCGCCGCCAGGTGAGTTGAACCAACCGCTCCTCGACACCCGGCAGGATGGCGATGCCCTCTCCGAACAGTCGCCGGTCCAGGTCCACCCGCGCCAGTTGCTCGCCGTCGCTCCAGCGCCACGCCCGCATGCTGGAAGAGCCGTACGACCCGGTGCTCTCATAGACCACTCCCTCACGCCAGAGCAGACCCTGCGTGTAGGCCTCGAGATCGTGCGGACGCCGGTCCAGGACTTCGACGCGCCACAGCTCGGGCGGCCGCGAAGGCTGCGCGCCGGTCCCCTCCGGCATCGAACTGCCGGACCCGGCAGGCGAACACCCAACCGCCCAGGAGAAGCTCAGGGCCAGAGCCAGACAGCCATCCCGCATCCGGGCCACGCTAGCAGTCGCGGCTGCCTCCTTGGCCCTTAGCCCTTGACCGTTCCTCGTGCCGGCAAACGTGCTGTGCGCGGATGCCACGTCGCGACCGCCTCCTGCGCCCCGCCCTTGACCGTTCCGCCACGGGTTGGAAGAGTGGCGCCCCGTGCACGCGTCCTTCCTTCGCAGGATCTCCCTGCTCGCCGTCGGCGCTCTGCTCGCGGCCGCCTGGTTCGCCTTCGCGCAGCCGGCCGCCGACACCTCGCTGACAAGTCCTCGGGAGACGATGCGCGTCTTCCTTGAAGCGTTCGCGACGGAAGGCGGCCGGCCGGATCTGGATGCCGCCGCGTCCTGCCTCGACCTCGGCGACCTTCCCTTCCCCGTCCGCGCGCGCCAGGGCCGGAACCTGGCGAACGAACTGAAGCACGTGATCGACCGACTGGAGCTCGTGGAGTTCGACGCCATTCCGGACGACAGCGAGCTGGAACAGTGGGTGTTCAGCGACGAACTCTCGGCGCCCATCGTCCTGGCCCCCGACAGCGACGGCCGCTGGCTGTTCGATCGGTCGACCGTCGCCGCGATCACCGCCCTTTACCAGGAAACAAGCGAGCGTACGGTGGTCGAAGGCGTCGAGGAAGCACCGGTCACCGCGGCGCTCTGGCTCCGGGACCGAGTGCCCGAGTCGTTGCGCAGCGGCGGCTTCCTTCTCTACCCCTGGCAGTGGCTGGCGCTGCCGATCCTCCTCCTGCTCGGCCTCCTCATCGACCGGATCGTCGTCTGGATCTCTTACGGATTGCTCGCGAAGCCCCTGAGCGGACGCTACGACAACCTTGACCTGCCGGGCGCCCGCCGCATTCTTCGCCCCACCGGACTGCTGGGCATGGCGGCCGCGTGGTGGCTCGGAATCCAGTGGCTCGGCCTGCCCCCGCAGGTCGACGTCTGGCTCGATACGACCCTCCTCGTTCTCCTGCTGCTGGCGCTGGGCCGGGCCGCCTTCGCCCAGATCGACCTCCTGGGGACGGCGCTGCGAGCCCGCGCCGCCAGGAGTGAGAACCGGTTCCAGGACCAGTTGGTTCCGTTCGTCACGAAGACCCTGAAGCTGGCTGTCGGCGTCTTCGGCGCCGTCTTTCTGATCGCCCGCCTGGGCGGGGATGTCACCGCGCTGCTCGCCGGCCTGGGCCTGAGCGGATTGGCGGTGGCGCTCGCGGCACAGGACCTGCTGAAGAACCTCTTCGGTTCGATCACGGTGCTGCTGGACCGCCCCTTCCGGGTCGGCGACTGGATCAAGATCGGCGACGTGGAGGGTGTGGTCGAAGAGGTCGGCTTCCGGAGTACCAGGGTCCGCACCTTCTACGCCTCCCTGATCACCCTGCCCAACGCCCGCCTGATCGACGCCTCGGTCGACAACTACGGCGCCCGACAGTTCCGCCGCTGGAGCACCCGCATCGAGGTCACGTACGACACGCCGCCGGCCAGCGTCGATGCGTTCTGCGAAGGCATCCGGCAGCTCGTGCGCGACAACGAGTCGATGCGGAAGGACGCGTTCGAGATCCACCTGAACGAGTTCGGTCCCCACGCGCTCGAGATCATGGTCTACGTCTTCTTTCTCGCGCCGGACTGGAGCACCGAGTTGCGCCTCCGCCACAGCCTGGCGCTGGACATTCTGCGCCTCGCCGACCGTCTGGGTGTCCGGATCGCCTTCCCCACGCAGACGATTCAGTTGGAACCATCGTCCGGCGAGACGCCGGAAGCCTGACCGGCCGGCAGGACGATCCGTACGGACAGTCCCCCACCCGGCCTCCTGGAGGCTGCAATCGTGCCGCCGTGTTCCTCCACGATGCGCCGCGCGATCGGGAGGCCCAAACCCGTGCCGCCACTCGAAGTCGAAAAGTAGGGCTCGAAAATGCGTTCCAGGTCGGGATCCGGGACGCCCGGCCCCCTGTCGTCGACGGTCACGGCCAGGGCGCCGTCGTCGCCGACCGGCGCCACGGCGACACGGACCTCGCCGCCCCCCTCGCTCGCGCCGAGGGCGTTCTCCAGCAGGTTGCGGACGGCTCGCTGCACCAGGCGCCGGTCGAAGGCTGTCGGCGCCGCCCCCTCGTCCGATTCCGACTGGAACACGACGTCGACACCGTCCGGGGGCGGACGCCGGTAGCCGTCGACGACTTCCAGGACCGCGGCCGCCAGGTTCCCCGGCGCCGGCTGGGCCAGCGGAATCCTGCTGTAGGTCGAAAACTCACTCGCCGTGCGGGCCAGTTCGTCGACCTGCACGAGGATGTTGTCCGTGCAGCGCTCGAAGACTTCCTCCAGCCGCTCCGGGGCATCCCGCCACACCTGCCGCAGATGCTCGGTCGAGAGGCGAATCGGGGTCAGAGGGTTCTTCACTTCGTGGGCGATCAGCCGCGCCATCTCGGCCCAGGCCTCGAGTCGTTGCGCCTCCTCTTCCCGGGCCCGGTTCGAAGCGATGCGGGCCGCCATGCCGTCAATCGCGGCGCCCAGCGTCTTGAGTTCCGTCTCCTGCGGCTCGAAGCCGAGCGAGGATGCGCCGCCGGCAATTCGGCCTGCGCCATCGATCATTTGCATCAGCGGCCTGGTGAAGCCCCGGGCGAGACGGGCGCCGACGGTGACGAGCAACAGGACCAGGGCCATCGTGATGACCAAGGCCTGCCGCCTCAGGGCGGCGAGTTCCCGGGTGGCCGCTTCCTGCTGCGCCAGCAGCGGTACCGACACGAAGAGTCCCGATTCCCCCGGGCGCTCTTCTCCCAGGGAGACGGGCGTGTACAACTCCAGGTAGGAGGCGCCCCGACCGGCGGTCTGGACGCGGGCGGCTGTCGGGTGCCCCAACAGGGCCAGTCTGCTGTAGACGTTGCCGGGAATGCGCTTGGGCATCAGCCCGGCGGTAAAGAGGTCCGGCTTGCTCGACGCGTAGACGCTGCCTCGCCAGTACAGGTTCACTTCGTGCCCCACGACCTCGGCGAGCCAGGCCAGGAGTTCGTCGTCCAGTTGGGCGTCCATCGAGAACCCCGACTCCAGGCCGAGGAGAAAGTCCGTCAGGACGTACTCGAGCGACACCAGGGCAGTGCGACCGGCCACTTCCTGCTCCGCCTGGATCCGGGCCCCCAGGTTGCGGAAGAGCAACACGTTGAGCAGCGTCAGCGGCACGATCGCAATCAGGGCCAGCACGGCCGTGAGCCGAACCGAGTAGCGACGGACGTCGGGCAGAAGGGTCTCCCGCAACGTCGCCGCCGGCAGGCTGATCACGAGAACCGCGAGGGCCGCCGCGGAACCAGCCAGCACGAGCCGCGCAGCGACCGTGGCGATCCGCCACAGGCTCTCCGCCACGGACTGCTCGGGCAGCAGCGCGACAACCCATAGCCCTTCGAGGCCGGTGGGCCTGAACCAGGCCAGGGCGGGTCCCGCCGGTGTCTCCACCCGGCGGGTCCGACTCGGATCCACGGCTTCGGAGGGCGCCGGCAACAGCCAGTCCTCCTGCCACCGCGATACGAGCGGTCGGCCTGCACCGTCGACCCAGGCGAGGAGCGCCTGCGCCGGCGGACTGGCGCCGCTCCGGCCCGGGCCACCCCGGAGCAGACGCAACTCGAGTTCGGCGCCAGCTCCCGAGCCGACGCCGCCCCAGACGTCGAGGCGCGGGAACGCTTCCGTCCAGAAGCGAACCGAGCCCCAGCCCTGTCCCGCGGAAGTAACCGTGACCTCATCCGACGCGCTGCGCCGCTGCTGCCAGACTGGCAGCTCGCTTCGCGGCCAACGGGCGCTGTCGACCGCCAGGTCCCCGGTCGCGGTCTCGACCGGCAGGCCGTACGAGAAGGTCGACGAAACCCCGTCCTCCCGAATCACGACGAGGGCCGAGAACAGCTCGGAAACGGCGAGAGGCGACCGGCGCCAGAGCTCCAGCGCCAGGTCCTGGTGATCGTCGAGTTCGTTCGGGTCGCCGAGAGCCAGTTCCCTCAGGTCGCTCGATGCGAGGAAGGAACGCGTCGCCTCGGCCAGCGATGCGACGTCCTCGGGCGCGGGAGCGTCGAGACCGCCTCGAGCGCTCTCCAGGAGCAGCGCACGGACCGCGGGCCGATGAGTGATCTCGGCAAGCAGGCCCACGCCCAGGGCCGCCGCGGTGGCGATCAGCAGAAGATGCATCCAGTCCCGGCCATCCCGCCAACCGGTGACCCACAGCGCGGTTCCGGCGAGCAGGACCCAGGCCGCCAGCAGGACCGCCCAGTGACCGATCGGCCCTCCGAACGAACCTCCGGGATCGACCGGCGCCCCCGCCGCGTCCGCAGCCCCGATCTGCCAGCGATAGAGGCCGTAGCCCACTGCCGACGCGACTCCCGCCAGGCCGACGGCCGCCGCGGCGCGCCCGGGCCGCTTCCGGGTACCACCGCTCCAACGGCGAAAGACCCAGGCCAGCGACAGACCAGCCCCCAGGCTGACGGCCGCCAGCGCGAGCCAGCCCGCTAGTCCTCGTTGCCGCTGCGACGCCGGTTCGAATCGGAGCCTCAGCCACGGCGCCGGAACGCCCTCCGGGGGAGCGAGTTCCCGAATCCCGATTGCCTCCAGGGCCGGCGCCATGGGCTCCGCCGAGTAGTCCCGAACGGACCACCGGACACCGTAACGCCGCAGTCCGAACGGCGTCGGGATCGGCAACGCGTCGGTCGGAAAGCTGTTGCCGACGACCAGTCTCCATCCGCCCTCGCCCGTGCTCATGTCGACGGCCGCGTAGAGCGAGACTGCGGTGAAGCCGGCCGTCTGGTTGACGCCGCCGGGAAGCAGGCGATCGAGAGGCAGATCGTGCCTCAGCCCTGAGCCGCCCCAGGCCTGCGCCAGGCCGTCAGGATCAACCAGCACGAGAGTGCGGTCGCCCTCGTGACTTGCCCGATCCAGCTCCTCGAAGACCCTTTGCCTGGACAATGCCGATTCGAGCGGGAGCGTCCCGGTCCGGCGGACGCCGTCGGCCGCCCGTTCAGCGCCCGCGAGCAGATCCAGGAGCAGATCCTGGTACCCAGCCTCCATCGCGGCCATCTGCCGTTGACTCGGAAGCGGTGATCCGTCGGCCCGCGGCCAACGCTCGACCGCCAGCAGAATCGCGGCCAGAACGAACAGGCCGACGATCACGCGAAGCTCGACCGTCCCCCGGCCGCGCTCCGCCCCGGCGGTCGTCATCGTTCAGCCGCTGCAACCGCCGCGCGGACCGACGCGAGAATCCGGGCCGCGATCTGATCGGCCGCTCCGGTCGAGGTGTCGATCGTCTCGTAGCTCGCATCGTGCCGCAACGGCGAGGCGCTGCGCTGGCGGTCGCGCTCGTCCCGGGCCTGAATCTGCCGCCTCAGGCGCTCGCGGTCGTCGGCATCCGGGCCGCCCAGCTGCCGCAGGCGCCGTTCGGTCCGGACTTCAAGCGGCGCGTCAAGATAGAACTTGTACCTCGTGCGAGGAAACACGACCGTGCCGATATCGCGACCCTCGACCACCGCGCCCTTTCTGGCCGCGAACTCCCGCTGCCTCGCCACCAGCCAGGAACGCACCCGGGGGTGAACCGCGACCCGGGAGGTCGCCGCGTCGACTTGGGGGGTGCGAAGCGACGCTCCGGGAGCGAAGCCGTCGACAACCACGTCCGCTTCAGCCTCCCGAATGCGCAACTCGAACCTGATCCTGCCGATCAACTCCTCCATGGCCGACTCGTCGGCCGGATCCAGACCGTCCTCCAACGCCTTCCACGCGACGGCCCGGTACATGGCGCCCGTGTCGAGATAGGGAACGCCAAGTTCCGCCGCAACCCTGCGGGCCACGGTGCTCTTTCCGACACCGGCCGGGCCGTCGATGGCGATGACCGTCACCGGCGCCGCGGTCCCCGCCGCCGGCCACTGGAACGCGGTCGCGAGCCCGGCCCCGAACCGGCCCGCAGGGTCGCCACCTCGCCCGACGAGAGTTCGCGCCAGCTCCCGGGCCGCAACCCGCCATCCTCGAGACGGCCGATCGCGACTCGTCGCAGTCGCTGCACCGGGTGCCCGACCCGGAAGAACATCTCCCTGATCTGTCTGGTCTTGCCTTCGCGCAGCTCCATCGACCACCAGCTCGACGACCGCGCGGTCCTGCCGCCCCTGCGGGTTCGCACCGGACGCGGCGTCACCGGCCTGGTTCGCCGACCGCCGATGAACATGCCCCGTCCGAGTCGCTCGAGCGCCGCCTTGCCGGGGAAGCCCCGCACCTTGACGAGATAACGCTTGGAGCAGCCGAAGCGGGGATGGGTCAGCCGGTTCGCGAGATCGCCGTCGTCGGTGAAGAGCAGCAGGCCCTCGGTGCGGTAGTCCAGTCGCCCCACGGGCTTGAGCCGTCCGCGCCATCTCTCGGGGAGAAGGTCCATCACCGTGGGCCGCCCTTCCGGGTCACTGCGGGTCGTCACGTGGCCGGCCGGCTTGTTGAGCAGAAGGTAGAGCGCCGCGGCAGTCTGCACGATCGGCTCGCCGTCGACGCACACCGTCGCCGTTGCCCTTCCCCGCTGCTCGACGCGGTCGCCCAGCACCGCGGTCCGATCGCCGATCGTGACCCGTCCGGCCCGGATCAACTCCTCGGACCCGCGCCGCGAGGCGATGCCGGCCCGGGAGAGGATCTTCTGCAGCCGCTCTCCTCGGGGCTCCTCAGCCATCGTCCGGTTCCACCGGCGCCAGGGCGATCGCGGCCTGGGTCGGTTCCTCCTCGGCCGCGGCCAGGAACGTCTCCTCGAACTCCTCGAGCGGCGGCAGCTCCGACAGCGAACGCAGACCGAAGTGCAACAGAAAGTCGCGCGTCGTGGCGTACAGAAACGGACTCCCGACCACCTCCTTGCGGCCGGAGATGCGGATCAACCGGCGCTCGAGGAGGGTCTTCAACACGCCCGAGGAATTCCTGCCCCGCAGCTCCTGGATCTCCGGACTCGTGACCGGCTGTCGGTACGCCACGATCGCCAGGGTTTCGACCGCCGCGGTCGACAACCTGCTGCGGCCCGCCACCTCGAAGAACCGGCGAAGGTAGGGATGAAGGTCGGACCGGGTCACCAGGCGGTAACCGCCGCCGGCCCGGTCCAGGACGATGCCGCGGTCCGGCGATCCGCCCGTATCGTCTGGCCGGTAGCGGTCGAGAACCGCCTGAAGCGCCTCCATCGCGCGTTCCCGATCCTGTTCGGGGAACACCTCCAGGAGCTTCTCCTCCGGCTGAGGGTCGGGGCTGGCAAAGAGCAGCGCCTCGAACACCGCCTCCATCTCGGCCGCGTCGGTCATCCGGCCAGATCCTCAAGCAAGATCGGATCCAGCGCGCGCGTCGTGCGGAACAGGAACACCGAGCCGCCGTCCGATGCGTGGAGGCGAACCAGATTGAGACGGGCCATCTCCAGCACGGCCAGGAAACACGCGATCGCTTCCGCCCGGCTCGACAGGGCGAACAGATCGTCCTTCAGGTCGAGCGACCGGCCACCCTCGAAGCGGCCGAGGAGGCGCTCGACCTGGTCCCGGACGCCGAACGTCTCGCCCTGGTAGATCAACGGACCGGGGTGCTCCTCGTCGTAGCGGGTGAGCACTCCCCGCAACACCTGGAGCAGGTCGAACAGCGAAAGATCGCCCAGGTCGAACTCCTCGTCCCCGTCATCTCCCAACGTTTCCGTGGCGCCGCGGATCCACAGCCCGTGGCGCAGGTCGTCGACCTCGGCCAGCGTCTGGGCGGCCTCCTTGAGCCGCTGGAACTCCAGCAGCCGTTCGATCAGTTCACGGCGCGGATCTTCCGGCTCCTCGCCGGGCGCGGGCTCGGGCTGCGGCAGCAACACCCTGGCCTTGAGTTGAATCAGGAGGGCCGCCTCGTAGATGTACTCGGCGGCGATGTCGAGGTCGAGACCGTCCATCAGGCCGAGGTACTCATGGAACTGATCGCAGATTGTGGCGACCGGGATATCCGTGATCTCGATCTCGTTGATTCGGACCAGGTGAAGCAACAGATCGAGTGGACCCTCGAACTGCGGCAACTCGACCCGCCAGGAGGCCGGCAGCAGACTGGTTGCCGCCCGGGCGCTGGCCGGTCCTGTACTCATCTGCGCGGATTCTTCCACACCGGCGACACCGATCCGGCGATTCCCTCCAGCGCCCCCCAGGACCATTCCTTTAGTCCTGCGCTCCACTCCGGGCGCGGGCGGGAGGCATTCATTCCCGAGAATCGAGAGCCGTGCCGGCGCCGAGTGCCGATACCGGAGTGGTTTCCTCACATCGGTCACCGAAGTTCCCGACTTTGGAACGGCTCTGCCAGCGCCTCCAGCCACTGTTGCGCGGCGTGCTCCGGCCGGTAGCGGCGGTCCAGCCGGCGGCGTCCCGCCGCGCCGCGCCGGCGCGCTTCCGCGGGATCGGAGGTCGCCGCGATCAATGCGTCGGCGAGAGCGCCGGAACGCTCCGGCGGCGCCAGCCAGCCGGTCTCCCCGTCGACCACGACCTCCGGAATGCCGCTGACGGCCGAAGCGATGACGGGGATCCCGTCGTCCATCGCCTCGAGGACGACCAGCGGCATCCCCTCGTAGGTGGAGGGAACGACGAGGGCCGCTGCGCGCTGCCGCAACCGGGCGACTTCCGAGCGTGAGCAGCGGCCGGCAAAGTGCACCGCGGTTCCCAGCCGAAGACCGCGCGCCAGGGCCGCCAGGGACTCGCGCCGCTCCCCGTCGCCCGCGATGACCAGCCGCGGCGCGTGTCCCCGTTCACGGACCGCCGCCAGCGCGTGGAGCAGGATCTCGAATCCCTTGCGGATCCGCATCCGGCCGACCGCAAGCAGGAACGGCTCCGGGCCGAAGACAACCTCGCCCGGACTCTCCCCTCTCTGCCGATCGTCCGAGTGGTACAGGGATGCTCCGACCACCACCTGCTGGCGATCAACGAACGGCTCGGCTCTCTCCCGATCGTCCGGGCGGTCCAGGGATGCTCCTGTCGCGTTGGGTACCACTCGAACCCCGTTGACGCCGTAGTCGCTTTCGATTTCCCTCGCCGTGGCCCGGCTCGGCGCCAGGCAGACGTCCGCGCACCTGGCCGACATCCGGCCCAGGGCGATGTGCACCGGCGTACGCAGGGCACGAAAGACACGCTCGCTCCCCCGAGGCCGCGCAACCACTGCAAAGCGGCGGTCGGCGTCGACCAGCGGCCGGACCGCCCGGCGCTCGCGGACGTAGCTCACCTGCTGCAGAGCGGCAAGCAGCGGCCGGTCGGCCGCGCGCAACCGGGCAAGGTCCCGGATCACCAGACCGCCGTCGCTCTCGTGGACCTGCACGACATCCGGCGCCCATTCGGCGACCCGGCGGGCAACGGCCCGCCTCGCGTACCAGGGAAACGCGGTCTTCGAGACCCTCGGGCCACACCGGTCGCGGCCCAGGACCTCGACCTCGCAGCCGGCATCACGCAGGCCCCAGGCGAGCTGCAGCACCTGTTCGCCGGCGCCCGAGAGATCGCGGGGGGGCAGGACGTTGGCAACCAGGAGAACCTTCACGGCTCCACGGTCCCCTGGGACGAGAGAGGCGCCCGGGGCGAGAGATGCGCGATCCGCGCACGGGCGCCGTAGATGTCGAAGCGCGAATCTCGCCGGGGAGGCCGAGGACGCGTTCGGGGCGCGTTCCGCGCACGGGCGCCGTACATGTCGAAGCCCTTCACGGCTCCGCCGTCCTCTGGGACGGGAGAGGCTCCCGGGACGGGAGAGGCTCCCGGGACGAGAGGGCGATCCCGGGAATCCGGCGCTCCAAACGGCGCCGCAGCGCCTCGTTCTCCGGCGCCGCGAGCCGGTCCAGAAGCACCGAGGCGTCGGTACGAGCCGCCACGAGCCACTTCCAGTCCCGGGCCGGGTCGCCGAAGCGGAACTGCGGCAGACCGGCCTGGCGCGTGCCGAGCACCTCGCCCGGCCCCCGCTGCCGCAGGTCCTCCTCGGCGATGCGGAAGCCGTCGTTCGATTCCTCGAAAACGGCCAGCCGTCGCTCGGCCTCGGCCGAAGACCCGCCCGAGACCGCGATGCAGATGGACTCCCCGAGGGCTCGATTTGTTCCGCGGCCGATGCGCCCCCGAAGTTGATGAAGCTGGGCCAGCCCGAAGCGCTCGGCGCCGAGGATCACCATCGCGGTCGCCTCGGGTACATCGACGCCGACCTCGATCACGGTCGTCGCCAGCAGCACCTCGATCGAACCGTCTAGGAAGCGACTCATCGTCCCGTCGCGCTCGTCGCGCCCCACACGACCGTGGACGACGCCGCACGGCGCTCCAAGCGCATCGGCCCACCAGGAAGCCGACTCCTCGAGCGACGGCAACGCGGCTGCGCTCCCCTCCCCGGCGTCGATCAGGGGAAACACGACGTATGCCCGGCCACCGCGACGAAGCCGCTCGCGCACGAGCTCCACAGCCTGATCCCGCTGGTCCGCGCTGATCACCCGGGTCTCGACCGGACTGCGGCCAGGCGGCATCTCGTCCAGAATCGACACGTCGAGGTCACCGTACACGGTCAGCGCCAACGACCTGGGAATCGGCGTCGCGGTCATCACCAGGAGGTCCGGTCGCTGCCCCTTCTCCGCCAGGGACTGCCGCTGGGCGACACCGAAGCGATGCTGCTCGTCGATCACGGCCAGTCCCAGGCGCGCAAAGCGGGTTCGTTCCTGGATCAACGCGTGCGTGCCGACCGTCAGGTCGACCCGGCCGGCGGCGATGCGCTCCCTCACCGCCGCGCCCCCGTCACTGGCGACGTGCTGGCTGGAGGTCACCAGGGCCAGGGTGAGATGCGACTCCAGCAGCCGCGCCAGGGAAGTGAAGTGCTGTTCCGCGAGCAGCTCCGTCGGCGCCATCAGGGCCGACTGCAGGCCGCTTTGCGCCGCGACCAGGCAGGCCAGGGCGGCAATCACCGTCTTGCCGCTGCCGACATCCCCCTGCACCAGGCGCAGCATCGGCCGCGGGCCGGACAGGTCCCCGACGATCTCCTGGAGCACGCGTTCCTGGGCACCGGTCAACTGGAACGGCAGCAGACCCCGCGCCTCGCGCCACGCCGAATCGCAGATCCGGTAGCCGTGCGGCTTCCCCTGCCGCCGGCGGCGCCTGCGAACGGCGGCAAGCTGCAACTGCTGGAGCAGGAACTCCCCGTAAGCGAGGCGCGCGTGGGCCGGACTCCGCCGCTCGTTCAGTTCGCCAACCGATGCCTCCGGTGAAGGTCGATGGACCTCGGTCAGGGCTTCCGCCAGGCTCGGCAGGCCGTGCCGGGCCCGTTCTTCCTCGGGCAACCACTCGTCGATCCACTCGGCTCCGCGGGACGCCGCCAGATCCCGCACGACCCCGCCCGCCAGCCGCTCCACCCGCGACGGCGGCACGTCTCCGATGCGCCCGTAGACCGGCCGTACGCCGCCCCTGGGCGTTTCCTCGCCCACCCGCTCGACGGTCGGGTTCGCCAGTTCCCAGGCGCCGTCGCCGCCCCGGCGCCGGGGCACGCCGTGGAGCAGGTAGGAGGCGCCCTCCTCCAGTTGATTCAGCAGATAGGGCCGGTTGAACCAGACCACGCCGGCCCGGTTCTCGCCGTCGTCCGCGATCGCCTGCACGCGCGAGAACCGGCCGCGGCCGAACACCCGCCGCGGCTTCTCAAGGCGCACGACGACGGTCAACGCGCCAGGCGCGGTTTCGGGCGACGCCTCCTCCTCCGGCCCCGGCAACCGCCCGAGCGTGCGCCGGTCCTCGTAGCGGATCGGCAGGTGGGCCAGGAGGTCCCTTATCCGCCGGCAACCCGCGTCCGCCAGTTTGCCGCCCAGCACGGGGCCAACACCGCGCGCACTGGTGATCGGGTCGCCCGCTTCCATTGCTGCGCCGGATGCTATGCGTCGGGCGGAAACAGGTGCGCCGTCCTCAGCCGATCACTTCGAGCATCCCCGACTTCGGGTCGAGCCGGACCGGCGCTCCCAGGGGCAACGTGTGATTGGGCGCCTGGTGGCCCGCCGGCAACCCGACCAGAAGCGGCACATCCAGCGCCTCGGCAAAGTCGATCAAGCTGTCGCGCGCGTCGCAGTTGGTGAAGTGGCCGGCGACCACGGCCCGCACACCCGCGATGTGACGGGAAGTCCGGAGCTGGGTCAACAGGCGGTCGATCCGGTACTCGGGCTCGTCGATGTCCTCCAGCAAGAGGACGCAGTCCCGAAGATCGGGAAGGAAACCCGTTCCGGTCGTCGCTGCCAGCATCGTCAGACAGCCACCGAGCAGACGCCCCTCGATCACCTCCGGTCGGCCGGCCGACACCCCGACGACCGGCGCCAACTGCCAGGCCGGGCCCGGTTTCCCGGCCAGCGCCTCAAGAAAGGACGTCCGCTCCTCCGAACGCAGCCCGCGGGCGAAGTCAACCACCATCGGGCCGTGGTAGGCCACCGTACCGGCGCGAGACACGAGGCCCAGGAGCAAGGGCGTCAGGTCGGAGTAGCCCACGCAGGGCCGCGGACGGGAGGCAAGCAACGACCAGTCGATCCCCCCCAGCAGCCTGGTCACGCCGTATCCGCCCCGGGCGAAGACGATGGCCGCGACCCTGTGGTCCGCAGCCAGTTCGTGGAACGCAGCCAGGCGCTGACGGTCCGAGCCCGCGAACAGCGACCTTCCTTCGCGAATCGCCCCGGACCGCAGGTTGGACGCGAGCACCACCTCGAAGCCGAGGTCTTCGAGCGCCTGCACCCCGCCGGAAAGGCGCTCCGGGTCGATCGGTCCGGAGAGCGCCGCAATGCCGATCCGGTCGCCGGGCCGCACGGCAGGCGGACGCGCCGCGCCACGCCGCGTTCCTTTGCTACGAAGGGTCAAGTGCCGGAGGACCTCGTAAGCCGGATTCTGTTCGTCCCGTCACCGTCAGGCGAAAGGAGGCGGCCATTCATCTTTGCGACCTACCCGGAGAGCGTCCCGGACTGCGAACAACCCGGCATCGGGACGGACAGCCCGAACCGCACTCCCTATTTGGTCTTGCTCCACATGGGGTTTGCCATCGCCTCGCACCGTCGCCGGCCGAGCGGTGCGCTCTTACCGCACCGTTTCACCCTTGCCGGCGCTGCGGCCCTGAAGCCCTGGGTGGGCGCCGGAACCACTGCGCCGGCGGTCTGCTCTCTGTTGCACTTTCCGTCGCGTCACCACGCCTTGCCGTTAGCAAGCATGCCGTCCGTTGGAGTCCGGACTTTCCTCCCCCGGCGGGCAAGCCGCCGGGAGCGACCGCATCCGGTCCTCCGGCAGGCAGGAGGTTAGCAGTATCCATTCAGGACGTTGGGAATGGCGGTGGCGGCCAAACTGCTCAACGGCCCTGTTGGCCACAGCCCGAAACGGTCCGACCACCACTCCCCATCGGCGCCCCCGCGAGGGCGCCGATGGGCCGGGTTCTCCCTCAGGCGCCGGAAGGCCAAGCTGAACAGACAAGCCCGCCAACCACTCATGTGGCGCCGGAATCGACGGGCGGCGGGAGGTCACCGGTCAGCGGAAGGAAGTTCGACGACGGCCAACATCTCGTCGCCGAAGGTGGTCACGATCCGCACGGCAATCCGGCCGCGCTCCGGGCGGCGGAACGGCGCCGAGGTGAGGGACTCCATGAACTCCCACTGTTTCGGGTCCACCCGCGCACCGAGCCGCTGCTTGAACGCCTTGATCTGCCTGTCGTTCGACTTGCCCGGGAAGTGAATCCGGCGGGCGAAGAAGGAGCGCCCGTCGTAGTCCGTGTCCAGCATCCAGCAGTCGATGTCGCTTGTCTTGCCCGCAGGCCGGACATTGCCTGTGCCCGGATCGTAGACCTGGTAGCCGCGCACCCGGACCTGCCAGGCGCCGTCCTCTCTTCGAATCGGCTCGAGATCCGGCTCGCCAACCAGGACGAAGGCCGTGTCCTCCCGTCCGGACTTCAGTGCCCGGATCGTCAGGTCACGGTTTGCGCGAACCAGCACGATCTGCAGCCTGCCCCGCTCCTCGTTCGTCGCCTGGGCATCGAAGTGGAAGGCAACGATCAGCAGTTTGGCAAAGCCGCGGCGCGCCGCCACAAGGGCTGCATCGTCGATCAGCTGCCGGGTGGCGGTACGGTCATCGGGGACCGTGGCGATCGCCACGCGCTCGCCCGCTGGTTCAGGAGCTCCTCTTGACAGCCCGGCAAACTCTCCGCCGCGTTCGTCTGCACCGCCGCCGCGTGCGACTTGCCTGGCGGCTTTCCCTTCCCGCCTCCCCGGCGCTGCGGGCGGCCCGTCAGGGGTCGACCCGGGCTCCTCCGCCACGACGACTCGCAGCGTTGCCTCGTGGGTCAGGAAGACGGGAGGGGCCGCGTCCTCCGAAAGTTCGATGCCGTCGAAACGCCACCGCGCGCCCGCTGCGCCCTTAGGCCAATCGGGCGCTGCGATGCCGGCAACCTCCAGGGCGTGGACGACGTTCTCCCGTATCGCTGTCTCCCGCTCATCGTGTCGAGCCTCACGCTCCGGACGCTCGTCACCGCCCTCTGCTTCTCCGCTGGGCGACACGTACAGCCACGGCGAATGGGACTCGACGGTGAACGGCGAGGCGATCCGCTTGACGCCTCGTTTCGCCACCGGCTTGTTGACGAGCAGTGTCGCTCTTCGCGGTCGGTCGTAGGCGAGATGGGCGGCCGACACGTAGGGCACGCGCTCGTAGACGAACCCCGACGAAGGATCGCCCCCCCCCCCCCCCCCCCTGAGTCTCTCTCGCTCACATAATCGTCGAGCCGGTCCGCAAGCTTCGCCTCTTCCTTCCCACCCTCCGCGTCGTCCCGGGTCAGGAACCACTGGTGAACCGAGGAAAGGACGCGTTGCCGGCACAGGGCGACCGGAACGGCCGAAGCATCGATCGTGATCCACCGTCGCCCCCAGCGCTCGGCGACCGCGGCGGTGGTGCCGGAGCCGCAGGTCGGGTCGAGGACCAGATCGCCCGGGTCGGTCGCCATCAGCAGGCAGCGCTCGATCGTCTTCTCCGCCGTCTCGACGACATAGTGCATGTCGCTCGCGGATTGCTGTTGGCGCCAGAGGTTGTTGATCTGCTTTCCCGGCACTTCGTCCTCGTAGCGTTTCCACGCCAGCGTTCCCTTTGCCACCAGCCGGTTCGTCCGGGCAAGGTGGTCCATCCCCGCGGCATCGACCCGCCATTGCTCGCCGGGCGGGCACGAGAACACCGTCCCCTCCCATGCGTAGGGATCCGACCGGCCGGTCGTGGACACCTTGGCGGAAGCCAGGCGCATCCGCCGGAAGAGCCTGGCGCCTTCCGGCAGTTCGCCGTCGGGATCGAGCCGCTCGGCGGGCTGGAGGTCACGGCAGGCGCCGTCCGCCAGCTCGACCATCGCGTGCCACGACATGTGCTCCAGCTTCTCTTTCCGGTTCAGGGGGTCGTAGAGCTGGTGGTACGTCACCCGGCCCTTGTCCTTCGCGTACCAGAGCAGCCAGTCGGCGACCTGGGGCAGGTTCCTGGCCGATGTCGCCCCCGACTTCGCAAACGCGATCGTCGCCACGCGGTTCTCCGCGCCGAACACCTCGTCGAGCACGACGGACAGGCGATGCACGTTCTCGGTGCCAATCTGCAGGAAGAACGAACCCCGGTCCCGGAGCAGCGCCCGGGCGTGAACGGCGGTGCGGAAGACGGTGTCCATGTACGAGTGCAGGCCGTCGACATAGGTATCCCGGAACGCCCGGCGCGAAGCCGCCTCGACGGGCGGGCTGTTCTCGGTCCGCTTCCGCGTGCTGCCCTGGTAGTTGCTGTTGAACCCGATGCCGTAGGGCGGGTCGAAGTAGATGAGTTGGACCTGGCCCGCCATGCCCTCCTTCTCCGCCAGTGACGCCATCACCTCGACCGAATTGCCGCGGATGATCCGGTTCTGCCAGTTCCCCTCGTACCGGTACCAGTCGTAGCGGGCCTCCTGCGGCAGGCCATTGAAGTCGGCGAAGAAGCTGCGCTGCTCGTCTTCGGCGCCATCCCTGGAGATCTGCTCGACGAAGGCGGCGGGGCTGACCTTCTCGTGGATGTACAGGGGCATCGCGTCCGTTTCGATGCGCTGCGCATCCGTTCCCCGCCGCCAGCTGAGGCGCGGTCCCTCCGTGCCGGCCGGCTGGGGCGAGAACGGGACCCGCTCACGCACCTCGTCGACGTAGACCTCGTCCCGGTCCGTCGGAATGTTCCTTCGCTTGGCGCCGCTGTGCTCGTAAGGCCGTGTCTTCGGAGCCATCTACCCCCCCCCTTTTTCTCCGCCGGTCCCTTGAGTCTTCGCAGCCCGTTCAACCCCGGCAGACCCGGAAGCCCCGGTACGCCCGGACCATCCCCGCTTCGCTGCGTTCCAGGGTGCGTTCCGCGACGCCGTCCTCGGCGCGACCGGCGCCGTGGGCCAGCGGTTCGCGAACTCCTGTTCGCAGCCCGTTCAACCTCGGCACGCCCGGGCGATCTGCTCGCGCGCGTCCCCGATGTTCTCGATCCACACGGCGCGCCAGGCGCCGTGGTCGTCCACCCCTCCCGGGCCGCCCGCGGGTCGCCGGGAAACGGCCGGGACCCAGCGCTGCTCCAGGTAGCGGCGCTTCTGCTCCTCGCTCACCTCACCGGCCCGCAGACCCTTGAACTCGATGACCAGGCAACGGCTGCGCCCGCCGGGCGCCTGCGCCTTCGCGCGGGCCACGAAGTCCGGTTCCGTGCGTGCCCAGCAGGCGTTCCCGCTGTCGTACCAGGGCACCGTCCAGCCCAGGCGGAAGTTACGCACCCAGGCTTCGACATCGGGGTGGCGGTCGAGAATCTCCGCAAGTCTGGCCTCGTCGCTCGAGTGGCAGGCGGCGGCGTTCAGTTCCGACTTCGCCGTGTCGTCGTACCAGTACCGCAGCGTGGTGCGAAAACGGACACTGCCGGTGTCGCTGGTCCGCCCGGCGCCCGGCGCGCGCTGATCCTCGAACACGGCGCCAACACAGGGTTCCCCATCGAGACAACGCACGCGGGAGGCGATCGCGTGCAGCGTGTCCTCGTCGAACTGCAGGTCGGTCCAGTCCTCGCAGTCGAGGTTCGGCCGGCAGACGTCGAGGATCGCGAGAGCATCGAGGAAGGCCTGGCGCCGGTCATCCACGCCGCGCTCCAGCTTCGGCACCAGCTGAGCGGCGGCCTTCCACAGCGCCGTTCGTTCGTCCTCGGACTGCTGCCGGACGAGGATGGACTCTCCCAGCGGCCCCTCGACCGAGGTGCCGACCAGCGGCCCCCTCGGCGTCACGCGGCGACGCGGCGCGTCACGCGGCTCGATGCTCCAGCGCGGGGCGCCGCCGCCGTGAGCGTAGCCGGCCAGGTGCGGGAAGCGGAGTCGAAGGTGCTCGCGCCCCGGCAGCGTATGGACGTCCTGAGGCTCCACCGGAACCGGCGGCGTCCCCGGCGTCCTGCCTCCCGGCCAGGCAAAGGGGACGCCGAACAGATTCGCGTACTCGATGGGCTGCTTCTCGTCCCGGCCGCTGAACGCCGTCTTGCGCAGCGCGCGGCCGGTGACCTGCTCGCACAGCAGCTGGCTGCCGAAGGCGCGATAGCCGAATATGTGCGTCACGTTTCGGGCGTCCCAGCCCTCGGTCAGCATGCCCACCGAGATGACGCAGCGAATGTGCTCTCCGGGTTCGCCCCGGCGACCGACGGACATGAAGACATCGCGGATCGCCTGCTGCTTCTCGGCCCGCGTGAGGGGCGCGTCAGCTTCGGCAGAGGGGGCGAACAACGCGGCCTGGTCCTCGATCGCCCTGCTGATCGCGTCGTTGCCGCCGGACGCCGGGTCGTCAAGGCGCGAGTGGACCAGGATGGTGGGTGGCCGTTCGACCGGTTGGCCGGTTGAGCGGTCGGCGTTCGAGAACAGCTCCAGGTTCCCCGCCTTCCAGACCTCGGCTTCGTCGTCATCCCCGCCGAGCGCCTCGCGGTAGCCGGCGATGTAGCGGTGAAGCGCCGTCGCGTTCCCGATCGTGTTGGCGACCACGATCAGAACCGGAATCCGGCCCCTCGCCTCGTAGGCCGGCACGGTCTCTTCGGCATGGTGCTTGTAGAGTTCGTGCAGCGGTTCCGCGACCGCCGGCGCCAGCGGCTCGCCCAGCGCGCGCCTGTCGTTGTGCAGATACACGTTGCGATAGCGTGGCGCGAGGTGGATCGGCTGGCCGTCGGCGCCCAACGCCCGGTCGTCGACCGGCACGCGCGGCACCTTGACCAGGCCCGACTCCACGGCATCGAGCAGCGAGAAGTCGGAAACCGTCCACGGAAAGGTCTCCGCTTCGACCATCGCCGGTCGCCGCAGCCACATCGGCGTGGCCGACAGGTCGAAGACCTGGCCCAGCCGCCGGTGCGCGCGGAGCGCCCGCAGCGCGCCAAACCAGAGCTCGGCCCGTTTCCTGTCCTCCTTCTCCTCCGCGTCGGCTGCTCCCTTTGCCAGCCTGACGTCCCTCAGCGTGTAGCAGTGATGGGCCTCGTCGTTCAAAACGGCGATTGGCCCGCCGCCACGGTGGGCCTTGAGCAGGCGGTCGAGCATCTGCCGCTCGCTCTCGATCCATGAGTGGAGGTCCCTGCGGCCTCGCATCGGACCGTAGAGCAGGTCCTTCTCCTTCCCCGTCGCCGCCTTTCCACCGACGTGCAGGCTGGACTTCCGCTGGAAGGCCTGGAAGTTGAGGATCGTCCAGCGCATGCGCTTCACGTCGCCCTGAAACCCGGGTGGCGCCACGGACCGCCAGAGCTCGTCCTTCGGGTTCCGCAGCACCTGCAACCGATCACGGATCACAAGACCGGGCGCGAGCGCCAGCAGGTCGATCGGACCGTCCGGCTGGCGCACGGCCCACCACAGGGCGATCATCGCCATCAGGTGCGTTTTCCCGGTGCCGGTCGCCATCTTCGCGGCCACGCGGGGAATGCAGTCGTTCCAGCGGCCGTTGGCCTGCTCAAGCCGCGCAGCGATCCTCGCGCGGGCGTCGGGAGCGTGTGCCCGACCCGCGTCGAACAGCCAGATCAGCGTCTCGACCGCCTCGCGCTGGCACCAGAACGGACGCATCTCGGCGCGCTCGCCGGCCCAGTCCTCGAGCAGGCGCCGCACGCGGGGGGCAACACCCTTCCAGCTGGCCGCCCGCCAGTCGTCAACCAGCTCGCGAAGCTCGTTGATCGTCCGGTGCGGCTCGACGCTCGGGTCAGGCGGCGTCCAGTCCGACTCGTCGCCACGAGGATTGGGCACCGGCAGCTGGGTTGAACTGGGCCGCCGCCCGCTCGCCGTGGCGGCCTTCGCGCGTCCGTGCCCGTCCAGCTCCCAGTGCCTGTCCGGCGCCGCGTAGGGCGTGTGAAGCACCCAATCCGGCCCAACGCCCTGCTCGCTGTCGCTCACCGTCGCAGGATCGTAGCGTAGCGCAGCGTGCGGGGAGGAAGCGAAATTCGTCCCGGTAGGCCTCGTCCTGATCCCGGCGCAGCGCAGAGCGCGGGGCCGAAGCTCCGCGGCGGCGAAAGCAGTTCATCGTGCGCTCCGCCAAGACCCAGCAGCGTTTCGCAGCGACGTCGATCAGTCACTGCCCGCTGCCGTCCTTCAGGATCGAACTCCGGGATGGACTCTGGAGACCGCTGCCGCGGCCTTCTTCGCCGCTTCCTCTCCGGTCATGACCCGCGCAGAAAGACCTCCTCGACGGCAAGCGGAGCGAGGCGATCAGTCGAACCGGGCACCGCGTCGAGGCGCTCCGCTCCCCTTATCACACCGTCCGCCTGGTTTGACCAGTCTCCAAAGGGAACATGCCGGAACACAAACCTGCCCTCAGCATCGGAAAGGCCTGCCGCGCCAGGTCCAACGCTTTCGCCTCGGCGCGCCGCGCGTCCGAAGCCGCGCTGAGGCCGCGGTTTCTTGTTGCGGCTCTGAGCGCGTTGAAATAGGGTCCGTCGCATTAGCCCCTCTCATGGCCGGTGTCCACGGTTTCCCGCCACCCTCTCTGCCAACGTACGTGACACAGGTTCCGTGCCCGTCGGCATCATTGTCACGATGGACTCGGTCATTGCTGCCTGTGGCCAGTTGGGGTGGTAGACATGGATCCTCTTCGGACTCGCATTCGAGACTTCATTCGGCCGCGCCGTCCGGCGCCCGGCTTCGCCTTCCGGTTGATTGCCTGCGCCCTGTTCGCTGCAATAGTCGTCTACGGGAACGTTCGGGACTCCTCGATGATCTCCGTGGGCGGGGTGCTGAGTTGGGGTTTGATCGTTGCAGCCATCGAGGCATGGCTCCGACGGCGGCGCATCGCTGGCGGACTCCGGGAGTTACCCGACTCGGAACCGCCGTCACGCGAATAGGGGCGGCCGCTCGAGCAGCGGCCCGACCGCCCTGCCCGTCTCCTTGGGTACAACCTTCATCCGCCCGTCTTCGAGTCATCGAAGGCGAGCGGATCAACTCCCGGCACGGGAGACGGATGACGATGTCCGCCAGCGGCGTAGCTCGTACGCGATCCGTGCGCGGAACGGCCGGATTGCGGTGACGGTGGACGTGGAACCGAAACGGCGATGGCCGAGGCCACGCGTTGCAGATGCTGGATCCGCAGACACTACGAGGCGCCGTCCCGGCCACGGACCGAAGAGTAGACCGAACGGCCGAGCTTCGCGCCGAGAACCTCCCGGAGTTCCTCCTCCGACGCCCGGGTCACGCCGGTGTAGCTGCCGAACCGGCGCACGAGCAGCTTGCGCCGCTGCGGGCCGATGCCCCGCAGGTCGTCGAAGCGGCTTTGGAGGGTTCGCCGGGAGCGCCGACGGCGGTGGCGCGACACGGCGAACCGGTGCGCCTCGTCACGCACCTGCTGGAGGACGCGCAGGCCGGCATGGTTCCGCTTCAGCCGCAGCGGCGCGGGTCGCACCGGAATGTAGATCTCCTCCTCCCGCTTGGCCAGTCCCACGACCGGCGTCTCGTCGACGCCCAGTTCGGCCAGTGCCTCGAGGGCCGCGTTCAACTGGCCGCGCCCGCCGTCGATCAGGATCAGGTCCGGCATCTCGCCGACTTCCTTCAGGCGGCGTCGGTAGCGGCGCTCCACCGCCTGCCGGATCGAGGCGAAGTCGTCCGCCTGCGCCAGGCCGCGGATGTTGAAGCTGCGGTACTCCTTCTTGACCATCCGGCCGTCGCTCCAGACCACCAGGGAGGCGACCGTCTCGCTGCCGCCGAAGGTCGAGATGTCGAAGCCCTCGATCCGCCGCGGCGGCTCTTCGAGGTCGAGTGCCGTCCGCAACGCCTCGCTGGCCTCGCCGGCGGCGGCGGCGCCGCGGAACCGCCGGCGAAAGGCCATCCGGGCGTTGCGGTTCGCCAGCGCCACCCGCTCCGCCTTCGGTCCGCGCGATGGCATCCGGAGGTAGACCTTCGACTCGCGGCGTTCGCTCAGCCACTCCACCAGAGCCTGCTCACCCTCGATCGGCGCCGGCAGGTGGATCTCCCTGGGAATGAGCGTGGTCCGATCGTAGAGTTGCGGCAGCAGCTCCGACAGCAGGCGCTCGGCGGTGATCTTCGAAACGCCCTCCCAGAACAACTCGCGGCGATCGAGCACCTGGCCGCCGCGCATGACCAGGACGACGACCGCCGCGTTGTCGCCGCGAACGTGGACGCCGAAGATGTCGACGTCCTCGCCCCGGTCCGAACTCAGCTTCCGTCGCTGGCTGATCGATGCGATCTCCTGCATCGTGTCGCGAAGACGGGCCGCCGTCTCGAACTCCAGGCGGGTCGCCTCTGTCCGCATCCGGCCGCGCAGGTCCCGCAGCAACTCGTCGTTCCTGCCTGCGAGAAACAGGCGCGCCTTCTCGACCGCCTCGGCATAGGCCTCGTCGGTCGTCAGGCCGTCGACGCAGGGCCCCAGGCAGCGCTTCATGTCGTGGTAGAGGCAGGGTCGCGGCAGGCTGCCGTCTATCTCGATCCGGCACACCCGGATGCCGAACAGCTTCTGCGTCAGCTTGATCGCCTTCCGCGCCAGACCGGCGGGAAGGTACGGGCCGTAGTACTCCGCGCCGTCGCGGCGAATGCGCCGGGTGAAGGCAAGGCGCGGATGCCCGTCGGCGAGGGTGAGCTTGAGATAGGGATACGTCTTGTCGTCTCGCAGCCGGATGTTGAACCGCGGCTGCCGGCGCTTGATCCAGTTGTTCTCGAGCAGCAGCGCCTCGGCCTCCGAGTCGGTGACGACGAACTCGATATCGGCCGCGTCCTGGAGCATCAGGGCGATGCGTGGATCCTCCGCCCGCACTCGGTAGGACGCCGCACGCCGCCTGAGGGACTTCGCCTTGCCGACGTACAGCGCCTCGCCGACCTCCCCCTTGAAGATGTAGATCCCCGGCTGATCCGGAAGCTCTCCCAGCCGCTGCCGCAGCTCCCGGCGCATCAGCCCATCACCTTCAGCTCGCGGAGCTCCTTCAGCCGGTCGCGCAGCACCGCCGCCTGCTCGAATTCCAACCGCCGGGAGGCCTGCTTCATCGCCTTCTCCAGGCGTGCAATGCGGCGTTCCAGGGGCATCTCGGGAGCGTCCTCGCGAAGCAGGTCCTCCACCGCCTTCTCGGCCGCCGCGCCCGCCTTGTGCAGGTAGTCCAGGTTGCTCATCTGGACCAGGGGGCTGTGGACCTCCTTCAGGATGGACGCCGGCTCGATCCCGTGTTTCCGGTTGTAGCGGTCCTGAATCCGCCGGCGCCGGGCCGTCTCCTCCAGCGACCGGTCGATCGAGTCGGTGCGCCGGTCGGCGTAGAAGATGACCCGACCATTCAGGTTGCGAGCCGCCCGGCCGGAGGTCTGGATCAGCGACACCTCGCTGCGCAGGAAGCCTTCCTTGTCCGCGTCCAGGATCGCGACGACGGAGACCTCGGGGAGGTCGAGCCCCTCCCGCAGCAGGTTGATGCCGACCAGGATGTCGAACTCGCCGCGCCGCAGCGCAGTCGTGATCTCGACGCGCTCCAGGGTGTCGATGTCGCTGTGGAGGTAGCGAACCCGCAGGCCGAGCTCGGTCAGGTACTGAGTCAGTTCCTCCGCCATCCGCTTGGTCAGGGTGGTCACCAGAACCCGCTCGCCGCGCTCCATCGCGGCCCGCGCTTCCTCTACCAGGTCGTCGATCTGATTGGCGGACGGCCGCAACTCGATCCGCGGATCGAGCAGGCCGGTGGGCCTGATGATCTGCTCCACGACGACGCCTCCGGTGCGCTCCAGTTCGAACGCACTCGGCGTGGCCGACACGTAGATGCGCTGGCCGCAGCGCTTCTCGAACTCGTCGAAGCGGAGCGGCCGGTTGTCCAGGGCGCTGGGCAGGCGGAAGCCGAACTCGACCAGGTTTTCCTTGCGCGCCCGGTCGCCGTGGTACATCCCGTTGACCTGCGGAATCGACTGGTGGCTCTCGTCGACCACGAGCAGGAAGTCGTCGGGCAGGTAGTCCAGGAACGTCGGCGGCGCTTCGCCCGGCGCCTGGCCGGACAGATGGCGCGAGTAGTTCTCGATGCCGGCGCAGGAACCCAGTTCGCGCAGCATCTCCAGGTCGTAGCGGGTCCGCTGCTCCAGACGCTGCATCTCGAGCAGGCGGTTTTCGCGTTCGAGGACGACCAGGTGCTCGCCCAGTTCCTCCTCGATCGACGCAATCGCCCGGCGCATCCGCTCCTCCGGCGTCACGTAGTGGTTGCGCGGGAAGACCGGCGCCCGGTCGACCTCCTCCAGCACCCGGCCGGTGATCACGTCGAAGCGGCAGACCCGGTCGATCTCGTCGCCGAAGTACTCGACCCGGATTCCCCGGTCGTCGTAGGCCGGCAGAATCTCGAGCACGTCGCCCCGTACGCGGAAACTGCCGTGGAAGAGGTCGAGCCGGGTGCGCTCGTACTGCATCTCGGCCAGGCGCCGCTGCGCCCGCTCGAGCGGCAGTTGTGTTCCGCGCTCGAAGAACTGAAGCATCGAGAAGAAGACGTCCGGGGCCCCCAGACCGTAGATGCACGACACGGACGCGACGACCAGCACGTCGCGGCGCTCGAACAGCGAGATCGTCGCCCGCAGACGCAGTCGGTCGATCTCGTCGTTGATGCTCGTCTCCTTCTCGATATAGGTGTCCGACTGCGGGACGTAGGCCTCCGGCTGGTAGTAGTCGTAGTAGGAAACGAAGTACTCGATCGCGTTGTTCGGAAAGAAGCTCCTGAACTCCTGGTAGAGCTGCGCCGCCAGCGTCTTGTTGTGCGACAGGACCAGGGTGGGACGGTTCACCGCCTCGATCACCTTGGCGACCGTGTAGGTCTTGCCCGAACCCGTCACCCCGAGCAGCACCTGCTCGGGGACGTCGTCCTCGAGACCCGCGACGAGTTCGGCGATCGCCGCCGGCTGATCGCCCTGCGGCCTGAACGGGGAGATCAGCTCGAAACGTCCCGGCCGCGCCCGGCGCCAGCGATCCGCCGATCCGGGCTCGCCACCCGCCCCCCCGGCCAGGGGCCCGTTCGTCTGCCCGACATCCCGACGCAAGGTCAGACCTCCGGGCTGGAGGCCGCGGTCCGCTCGAGACGCTCGGTCAGGCGGCGCAAATCGTCGCGGTCAAGCAGTCCCCGCTCCGCCCGCCGCAGCGCGTCGGTGAGCGCCATCTGCAGCCGACGATTGTCGGCCGGCGTAGCCGGTCGGGTCCGGTAGCGCTCGCGCACGGAATCAAAGGCCCGCTCGAGACGGTTGCGTTCTTCCGACGTGATGTCCTCAGGCAGTGCCTCCATGATCCGTTCCCGACTCAGGTCCAGGACGAACTCGAGCAGTTCGTCGGCCTGCGTCAGAGCCACCGCGAGGCCGACCACGAGCAGGAGCGCGAGCAGCCCGCATCCGGCCAGACCCGCAATCAGACAGCCACGCCGCTTTCGGTCCGGATCCCGCGGCCCCGCCGGCGACGGCTCGGGAAAGGGTTCCGGCAGGGGCGGCAGGCCGCGCGGCTGCTCGGGTTCGGGAGTCATGAGTCGGGTCGTATGATACGCGCGTGATGGAGGCGCCGCGCAAAGCCCTGCAACCCCTGCGCGACTGGGGCTTGCGGCACTGGCGGTGGCTGACGCCGATCGTCGGTACGCCGGTCGCAGGCGTCCTGCTGGGGATCGGCGTCGCGGCGGCAATCGATCTGCCGCAGGTCGAAACGGTCGCCGAGTTGACGCCCAGCCAGATCACCCGGCTCCTGGACAGCGAGGGCGAGGTCTTCCGGAGCTACTCCGTCGAGAAGCGGATCATGCTCGCCGAAGGCGAGGTGCCGGAGGTCTTCGAGCGCGTCCTGCTCAGCGCGGAGGACCGGAACTTCTACGACCACGTCGGCTTCGACATCGTCGGCGTGGTACGCGCAACGGTGCAGAACTGGCAGCGGGGCGAGCGGTTCTCCGGCGCTTCGACGATCACGATGCAGGTCGCGCGAACGCTGTATCTCGGCCGCGAGAAGGTCTGGAGCCGGAAGATCCGCGAGACGCTTCTCGCCATCGAGCTCGAAAAGCGCCTGAGCAAGCAGCAGATCCTCACGCTCTACTGCAACCTGACCTACTTCGGCCACGGCAACTACGGCCTCGAGGCAGCCTCCCGCTACTACTTCGGCAAACCGGCGGCCGAGCTGGATCACGTCGAATCCGCCACTCTCGTGGCCATCTTGCCGGGGCCGAGCGTGTGGACGCCGTATCTGCGACCCGAGGTGGTACGCAACCGCCGCAACACGATCCTGGGCGTCGTGGCCCAACGCGGCGTGATCACGAGAGAGCAGGCCGAGGAGGCGGCGACGCTGCCGCTCAACGTGGTCAAGCAGCGCGAGACGAAGCCGTTGGCGCCGCACTTCGCCGAGCGGGTCCGGGTCGACCTGTACTCCACCTACGGCCGAAAGGGCCTCTACGAGCGGGGGCTCAAGGTCAGGACGACCCTGGATCCGCGGATGCAGAACGCCGCCGAGAAGGCGCTGCGCCAGGGCCTGGTCCGGATCGACCGGTTCCGGGGCTACCGTGGGCCAGCGTCCCACGTCGACCAGGACGATCTCGAGGCGGAGGATCTCGCCGAGTCGGTCGGGGGTCTGCTCGCCGCCTGGGTCGGTTTCGAACCGGAGGTCGGCGCCTGGGCGCCCGGTGTCGTCCTCCGGCGCGGGCGGCGCGACGCGGAGATTCGGATCGGCGACCACCGCTTCGTCCTCCAGCCCGAGGGTTACGAATGGACCCGGCGGGACGCGCCGCCTCTCAAGAGGGGCGACATCGCCTGGTTCGAACTCCGTCCCGCCGCCGAGGGCGACCAGGACGGCGAAGCGGATCCGGAGATTTCCTTCGCGCTCGAGCTCGTCCAGGCGCCGACCCTCGAGGGCGCCGTGCTGCTGCTCGAATCGTCGACGGGCGCCATCCGGGCGTTGGTGGGCGGCTGGGACTACGAGCGAAGCGAGTTCAACCGCGCGATCCAGGCCCGGCGCCAGGTCGGCTCGCTGTTCAAGCCGTTCGTCTTCGGCGCCGCCTTCGAACACGGCTTCACCCCCGCCGACACCCTCTTCGATGCGCCGGCGGCGTTCGCGGGCGTCGACAACCTGCCCAGCTACAGTCCGCGCAACTACTACCGCAAGTACCTCGGCATCCTGACGTTGCGCAAGGCGCTCGAGAAGTCGATCAACGTCACCGCGGTCAAGCTCCAGGATGTCGTCGGCGCCGACAGGGTCGTCGATTTCGCCTACCGGACGGGCATCCGTTCGCCGCTGCCGCCGTATCCCAGTCTTGCCCTCGGCGCCGCCGACCTGACCGTGCTCGAGGTGGCCACCGCCTACGCCACGATCGCCAACCTGGGCGTCCACGTCGAGCCGTACCTGATCGAAAGCGTGGCGACCCGGGACGGCCGCGAACTCGAGGCCCACGTGCCCCAGGCGTCGACCGTGCTGACGCCGGAGGTCGCGTACCTGCTGACCCACGTGCTCTCCGGCGTGGTCCAGCGCGGGACGGCCCAGTCGGCCAGGAGCCTGGGACTCGCGGCCGTTGCCGGCAAGACCGGCACGACCGACGGTTTCACCGACGCCTGGTTCGCCGGCTACACGCCCCGCTATACCCTCGTGGTCTGGGTCGGCCACGACCAGCAGCGGCGCATCGGCCGCAACATGACCGGCGCCGCGGCCGCCCTGCCGATCTGGAACGAGGTTCTGCGCCAGGGGGTCGAGGACGGCTGGATCGATCGTCGCGCCACCTTCACCCGACCGAACCGGGTCCGTCTGGAACGGATCGAGTACAACTCCGGCCTGCGGCCCGCGCGCCGTCCGGTCGGAGGGCAGCACCTGATCGACGAAGCGTTCATCGCCGGTACCGAACCGGTGCTCTCCTTCGACCCCGACACGCGCCCCGTCTACGACCTCCCGTGGTACCAGCAGCGCGCCCTCTACGGCGAACCGAAGGCCGGCGAGAACATGCCCGAGGACGTCACCGACTGGACTCTCATCCGCCATGCCTGGAGGGAAGACGAGGAGGGGGGCTCCTGAACCGGGGAGGCGCCGCTTCCAGGCCCCGGAATGCCGTCTCTCATGAGCCTGGGAGCTTCGGCTCACCCGCCTCTCTCGGCCGCGGCTTTCTTGCGATCGCCGGGCTGAGCAGTCTCGCGTTCGGCCAGCCGATCTTCGACCTGCTGAGGCGCACACCCGAGTTCTTCGCGATCAGGCAGCTCGCGATGGGAGACCTGCTGTTCCTGGCCGCGGCGTTCACGCTCGCTCCGGCCGTGGCCCTGTCCGCTCCGGCCGCGGTCGCCTGGTCCCTGCGTCCGGCGTGGAGAGGATTCGCGCTCGCCGCACCCGTGGGCCTGCTTGCCGGCACGATCGTGCTGCAGGCCGGCCGCGCCCTCCCGGCGACCGCGGCGGCCGCTCTCGCCGCCGGCGTCGGTTCGGCCGCTCTCTGGAGCTTCCTCCGTCTTCCGGCCGCCCGCACCTTCGCGTCACTCCTTTCGGCGGCGGTCGTCGTCGCCCCGGGAATCCTGCTGCTCGACGAAGATGTCCGACGCAGTGTCCGGGTGCCGGACGGCGCCGTACCGGGTACCGGTACCGGAGCGACGGCCCCTGTCGTCCTCGTGGTCTTCGACGAGTGGTCCGTCATCTCCATTCTCGACGCCGAAGGCGAAATCGACCGCGAGCGGTTCCCCAACCTGGCCCGGCTCGCCGATCGAGCCACCTGGTACCCGAACGCCACCACGGCGTCCAACATGACGACCCACGCGGTGCCGGCGCTGCTCACCGGGGTGTCACCGGAACGAGACCGACTTCCGACCGCCTCCGATCACCCCGTCAATCTGTTCACCTCGCTTGCTCCGACTCACGATGTCGTCGCCATCGAGCCGATCACGTCCCTGTGCCCGCCGAACCTGAACCTGCTGGAGAGCGCGCGGCCGTCCTTCGCTGCGCGCGCAGGTCTGCTGATCTCCGATCTCGGCTTCGTCTGGCTCCGTCTGACCGCGCCGGAGTCGTGGGCGGCCCGGCTGCCGCCAATCACTCGCGCCTGGAGCGGCTTCCGCGATGGCAGCTCCGATGCCGGACGAGCGACTTTCGCCGAACGGGAACTCGTCCGATCCCAGCCTCATCGACGCAACGACGAGAGGGTGGCCGATTTCCGCCGGTTCGTCGACGCAATCGGGCCGTTCGGCGCTCGGCCCGCCCTGTACTTCGCCCATACGCTGCTGCCCCACGAGCCCTGGGAGTACCTTCCGTCCGGCCGCAGGTACGGCCGCACCAGGGTCTACGGCCTCGTCGACGGCGCCTGGACGCGCGATCCATCGACCGTCGGACACCACCACAAGCGCTACCTCCTGCAGGTGGAATTCGTCGACCGGCTGATCGGCGAGTTGATCGCGAGACTGGAGTCGCTCGACCTGTTCGACCGGAGCGTCGTGGCCATCACCGCCGACCACGGCATCTCGTTCGAGCCCGGGGCGTCACTCCGACACCCTGACCCGGAAGCCTCCGAAGATCACGTTCTGGACCTCCTGGCGGTGCCGCTGATCGTCAAGGCGCCGTTCCAGGACCGCGCCCGGATCGACCGGCGCCCGTTGTCGCTGGTCGAGCTGATGCCGCGGCTGCTCTCGCTGGCGAGGGGCGAGTCCGGGGACCCGCCTGGTCTCCCGGCCGCCGCCGACAGACCGTTGCTGTTCGGCGAGCGCGCTTCCGAGGTTCGGATATCCGTCGACCAGGACTCCTGGCGGCGCGGGCGACTGGCGCGGCAGCGCAAGTTGCTCGGCGAGGAGAATACGCCGTGGGCCATCGGCGTGGCGCCCGAACTGCACGGTCGCGCGGTTGCCGACCTGCCGCAGCGCGACAGTGAGGTGGCCGCCCGGATGGGCTACGCCGACCTCTGGGAAGATGTCGACCCGGAAGCCGCGAGACTGCCCGCGATGGTCGACGCCGACATCGTGCCGCCCGACGCGGCCGGCGACCGTTCCGTGGTCGTGGCGCTCAATGGAGTGGTCGCCGACTCCGTGCGTCCCTACCGCTACCCCGGCGGCCGGAACCGGATCCGCGCCTTCCTGCCCGAGGCCCTGTTCCGACCTGGCCGCAACCGGGTCGAGCTCTTCCTCACTTCCGGTCGGGGCGACGGCTTGACTCTTGAACGCCTTCGCTCCCCGCGCGTCTTCTCCTTCGAACGGGACGCCGGAAACCGGTACGAGCTGCTCCGTGGCGCGCGGGGCGAGGTCACGGGCCTGCGACGCAGCGATGCCGGCGAAACCACCCGCTCGCCACGGCATGTTCGAGTGGTACCGGGTTCGCCCGAGCTGCGCGGGCACGTCGATGCGGTCGTGCCCCTTGCGGGACGCGCCACGGATGCCGGCCTCCTGAGGATTCACGGGAGGGCATTCGACGCAGCGAATCCAGGAGAAACCAGCACGCTCGTCTTCGTTTCGGGCGATGGGACCGTGACCGCCTACACCGGTCGCGCACTGAAGGACAACGGATTCCGGCTGCAACTGCCGGCCGACCCGGAACTCGTGGAGAAGCAGGGCATTCTCGCCTTCCTGGTTGGTCATCGGGAGGTCGCGGCGCCGCTTCAGTTCTTCTATCGACCGCTCCAGGGAGTGCGCGGCGGCGGGGAGTTCCTGACCGTCTCCGATGGCCGCCGGCTCCCGGTGCGGTCGCCGGGCGACGGTCTCGAAGGCGCGGTCGAACTGGTCGAGGCCGCAGGCGAGACGACGCAGATCCGCGGTTGGGCGGCAGACCGTTCTCAACGAGAGGCGGCACGGGAGATCGTCGTCTACCGGGACGGCAGCTCGCTCACCAATCTGGGGCCCGGCGAGCTTGAACGCTCCGACATCGCCGAGCGATTCGCCGATCCGCGCCTTCTGCGGACCGGCTTCGGCGGTCCGGTGCCGGGCAGCCCGCTGCCTTCAGCCTTCGCCAGGCGCCATCGCGTCTTCGCGCTGATGACCCGCGGCGTTGCCTTGGAACTGCCGCTCGAACCGCCGTCCGACTGAGCGAGGCACGGGCGGCTCTATCCGGGGCGCGTGCCGATCAGCGCGTAGTCGCGACAACCGTAAAGCAGGTCGTCGAGCTCGTCGCGGAGACGGTTGAGCCGGTCCGCCAGTTCCCGGGATTGCCCGTCCAGCCCATCGAGCGGGATCTCCGGCAGGCGCTCCTCTTCGGGGTAGGGACGCAGGTCGAATTGTTCGACGCGTGCAAACCCGGCGCTCTCGTAGCTGGCGCGCAGCGTTTCCGGGTGAACCGGCCGCACATGCGTCGGGTCGAGCCAGAAGCTGCCCGCGGTCACGGCCACCGAGAGTGGATTCGGCGTCTCGAGCAGGAGAATCCCCCCCGGGCGCAGGGCCGTCCAGGCGAGGCGCACCAGCCGGTCAACCGCTTTCGGCGGCAGGTGTTCGATCACGTGGAAGGACACGATGCCGCCCAGCGATCCAGGCTCGACGCCGGCGAGGGCGCCCGGCAGTTCCCCCTGCTCGACCTGGAGGCCCTGCCGGGAGCAGCGCCGCACCATGGCGCCGGAGGAATCGATGCCGCGACAGCGGATGCCCTCCTCCTGAAGCAGCGCCAGCGCCTCGCCACGGCCGCAGCCGAGGTCCAGGACCGGCGCCGCCTGGCGAAGCCGTGGCAGCCAGGAACGGACGCGCTGCCGGATCTCCCGTTCGCCGCCGCGAAACCGGTTCTCGAAGTCCAGGTAGGAGGCGTCGTCGACGCTCGAGCGAAGCATGGCCGCCTCCTCGTCACCGTCCCTGGCCAGGGCCGAGCGCAGGAGGCCGGCGAGCTCATCCGCCTCGCGCCGGTACCGGTCCAGCTTGCGGTCGACGCGCCCGAAGAGCGCGTCATCGTGACGCATGACCTCGTCCAGGCCCTGGCGCAGGAAGTTCTCCAGATGGCTCGTCCGCCCATCCAGTTCTTCGATGCGCCGCTCAAGGTCCCGGTCGACCCGTTCCTGGTGCTCGAGACGTCGGCCGAGGTCCTGGACGTGCCCCAGCAGGATCAGGTTGAAGATCCGCTGGCGCTCCCACAGGTCCTTCTGCGGCAGGTGGACCAGCGGACGCAGCAGCCGCTTGAAGGCCACCAGGACCCGCCCGGCAAGGCCGCGGTGGCTACGAATGGGGAACGGGAGATCCCGTTCCCAGAGCTGGCGCCAGTCCTCGAGCCGACGGGTGGGCCGGTCGCCGAGAAAGGCCTCGACTTCCGGCGGTCCGCCATCGCGGCCAACCGCTTCGCCGCCGGCCGTTTCGCCGCCGGCCGTTTCGCCGCCGGCCGCTTCTCCGCCGGCCGTTTCGCCGCCGGCCGCTTCTCCGCCGGAGGGGGCGGTTTGCCCGGGTGTCCCGGCCGTGACCTTCCCTTCGCTGGAATCCTCAGGTCTCAGGCACAACCTCGACTGCGACTTCGGCGATGACCTCCGTGTGGAGGTCGACCCGAACGACATGCTTGCCCAAGGCCTTGATTCCGCCCGTCAGGTCCACCATCCGGCGATGGAGCTGGACACCTTTGGAGGCGAGCGCCTCGACGATCTCCGTCGGCGTCACGGAGCCGTAGAGAGTTCCCGTCTCGCTGGCCCGCTTGGCGATCTTGATCTTCAGCGCCGCCAGTTCGGCAGCGACCTCGGCGGCAGCCGAGCGTTCGGCCGCGTGCCGGACATCGAACTTCGATCGTTGCGACTCGAACCAGTGCCGGTTCGCCACCGTCGACGGCGCCGCAAGTTCCCTCGGATACAGGTAGTTCCGCGCGTAGCCGGGCTTCACGTCGACGACCTCGCCACGCCCGCCGAGCCCCCTCATGTCCTGGAGCAGGATGACTTCCATGTTGCGTTCCTCTTCCCTTCCCTGTCCTGCGGCCGTTCAGTCCGTGGTGTACGGAATCAGGGCCAGGAAGCGCGCACGCCGAATGGCGCGGGCCAGCATTCTCTGGTGGCGGGCTGAATTGCCCGAAATTCTGCGGGGGAGGACCTTCGCCCTCTCAGGCACGAAGGGCCGCAGGGTCGCTACGTCCTTGTAGTCGATGTACTCGATCCCGTCCACGGTGAACTTGCACACCTTGCGGCGGCGGAAGAAGGTCTTTCGTTTCGGCATTGTCTCTGTTCCCCTATTGGCCTGTGGCCTCGGCGAGGACCGTCGTCTGGACCGGCGCCTTGCCCTTGCTTGCCGCGCGCTTCAGGTCGCGGTCCGTCCGCACGACAAGATGGCGGAGCACGCGCTCGTTCTGGAGCATCCGCTGCCCGACCTCGGCGAGGCTGTTGTCGCCTCCGTCCGACTCCAGGTAGTAGATGTGGTACCGACCCTCGGTGAACTTCTTGATCGGATAGGCAAGCCGCCGCTTGCCCCAGGACTCTTCCTGGCTGATCCGGGTCTTGCCGTCCGCCACCAGCATCTCGCCAAAACCGTCGCTCAACTGCACCGCCTCCTCATCCGAGAGACGTGGGTCCGCAATGAAGACCAGTTCGTATGTCCGTGTCAATCGTTCATCCTCGTCAGGTTCTCCACGAAGCCGCGCATCGTCGCGAGTTCGGTTGGCTGTTTCTCCGTTCCACGCCGGCAGGCGCCTGAGGCCGCAGCGAATCGGCGGCGGAATTTATCACGGTTGTCGGTCACAGGACGAGCAGGGGCGCGATGACCAGGGACACGACGGACATCAACTTGATCAGGATGTTCAGACTCGGACCGGCGGTGTCCTTGAACGGATCGCCCACCGTATCGCCGACCACCGCTGCCTTGTGCGCGTCCGAACCCTTGCCGCCGTGGGCGCCGGCTTCGATGTACTTCTTCGCGTTGTCCCAGGCGCCGCCGGCATTCGACATGAAGATCGCCAGCAGCACGCCGCCCGCCGTAACTCCGGCAAGCACGCCGGCCAGCGCCTCGACATCGTAGAAACCGACCGCGACCGGCACCAGAACGGCGAGCAGACCCGGAGCGACCATCTGTCGGAGCGCCGCCGCCGTCGAAATGTCCACGCAGCGGGCGTACTCCGCCTTCGCCTTCCCCTCCATCAGTCCGGGAATCGTGCGGAACTGCCGCCGCACCTCCTCGATCATCTCGAAGGCCGCCTTGCCTACGGCCTTCATCGCCATCGACGAGAACAGGAACGGCAGCATGGCGCCGATGAACAGGCCGCACATCACGCGGGGGTTGACCAGGTCCATGCTCTCAAGACCGACCGTGGTGCGGAACGCCGCGAACAGGACCAGGGCGGTCAACGCCGCCGACCCGATCGCGAAGCCCTTGCCGATTGCCGCGGTCGTGTTGCCGACCGCGTCCAGCTTGTCCGTCCTCGCCCGCACGTCCTCGCCCAGGTGGCTCATCTCGGCAATGCCGCCGGCGTTGTCGGCGACCGGGCCGTAGGCGTCGACGGCGAGTTGGATTCCGGTCGTCGACAGCATGCCCAGGGCGGCGATCGCAATGCCGTACAGGCCGGCCTGAGAGTGGGCCACCAAAACGGCCGCGGTCAGCACGACGATCGGCAGCGCCGTCGACTGCATGCCGACGGCCAGACCGCCGATGATGTTCGTCGCGCTGCCGGTCTGGCTGTCCTTCGCGATGCTCTGGGCCGGCGCCCTGGACTCCGCGGTGTAGTACTGGGTGATCAGACCGATCAGGAGGCCGGCCAGCAGGCCGGCGACCGTGGCCAGGAAGACGCCCATGTAGCCGAATTCCTGGCCCTCGACGACGTACCGGGTGTCCCCGAGCAGCCCGCGGGCCACGAAGAAGGTCACGACCAGCATGATGCCCGCGGCGGCGAAGGTGCCGAGATCCAGGGCGTGCTGGGGATTGCCCCCCTCCCTGGTGCGCACCAGGAAGGTCGACGCCAGCGAGACGAGAATGCCGAGACCGGCCAGGAGCATCGGCAGGAGAATCAGGTTCGGCGTGAAGTCCTCGCCCGCCAGGGTCGTCGTGCTGACGCCGAGAACCAGCGTGCCGACGATCGCGCCGACGTAGGACTCGAACAGGTCGGCGCCCATCCCGGCGACGTCGCCGACGTTGTCGCCGACGTTGTCCGCGATGACCGCCGGGTTGCGCGGGTCGTCCTCCGGAATGCCCGCCTCGACCTTGCCGACCAGGTCGGCGCCGACATCGGCTGCCTTGGTGTAGATGCCGCCGCCCACGCGTGCGAACAGAGCGATCGAGGAGGCGCCGAAGGAGAAGCCGGTCAACACCGTGACGACCTGCCCGAGCGTGTCGTTGTCGGCGCTGCCGAACAGCGAGGCGTAGAGCAGGTAGAGCAGCGACAAGCCGAGAATGCCCAGCCCGACGACCGCGAAGCCCATCACGGCGCCGCCCGAGAAGGCCACGGCCAGGGCCCGGTTCAGGCTCGTCCGGGCGGCGGCGGCCGTGCGCACGTTGGCCGAAGTGGCCACGCGCATGCCGAAGAAGCCGGCCAGACCGGAACAGAGCGCGCCGCCGAGAACCGAGACCCCGATCCAGGCGGAACTGCCCGCGCGGTCGGAATTGGCAAGCGCCAGCAGGCCCGCCGCCAGAAGGACGAAGATCGCGAGGATCCTGTACTCCCGTCCCAGAAAGGCCATCGCGCCGTCGCGAATGTGGCCGGCAATCTCGGCCATCACGCCGTCGCCGGCATCCTGTTTGTTGATCCACCGGCTCCGCAGCCAGGCGTAGAACAGA
Organism: uncultured Thermoanaerobaculia bacterium; assembly: GCA_951813015.1. Classification (GTDB taxonomy): domain Bacteria; phylum Acidobacteriota; class Thermoanaerobaculia; order Multivoradales; family Multivoraceae; genus Multivorans. The sequence continues at coordinate 166,746 of CATOTG010000011.1, forward strand.
GCAGCCACGCCGCACACCGGCAGCAGGTAGTAAATCGTGTCCACTATCCGTTTCCCCTCAATCCCTGGTAAGAGTTCATCCGTTCCTGCCCCTGGTAAGAGTCCATCCGTTCCTGCAACTCATCCGTTGTACTCGTTCATCGTGATGTCGACGCCCCGGTCGACCCAGCTCAGGACGCAGTCGGCGGCGCGGGCCACCATGCGTTCCGCGGCTTCGACTTCCCCGGCAGCGAACGGGGCGAGCACGAAATCCGAGAGCACCGCCTCCCTGCCGCCGGCACGCCCGTCCGCCTGTCCCGCCTCGTCCGCCGCGATGCCCAGCCTCAGCCGGGGCACCGCCGTGGTGCGCAGATTCTCGATGATCGACTCCATTCCGCGATGGCCGCCCGGACTGCCCCTGCCGCGAAGGCGCAACCTTCCCAGAGGCAGATGGACTTCGTCGTAGACGACCAGGATGTTCTCGGGAGCATAGCCATTCCGTTCACTGAGGCATCGCGCGCTGTAGCCGCTGCGGTTCATGTAGGTCCGGGGAGTTGCCAGGTCGACCCGCCCGCCGGCGGCCCAGAGTGCGCCGCAGACCTCCACGCCGAGGCGGACGTCGAGTCGCCGCGCCAGTTCCTCGACAACGCGGAAGCCGAGATTGTGACGGGTGCCGGCATACTCCTCTCCCGGATTGCCAAGACCGAGGACCAGCCGCGACGTGCTAGTCGTCTTCGCCCTCCGCCTCGTCGCTGGCGCCGACCATGGCGGGCTCCTCGCCGAACGCCTCGAGCAGATCGTCCTCCCCGGTCGTCTCTTCCTCCTCTTCCACGAGTCTCGGGGCGGCGACCGACACGACAACGCGGCTTTCGTCGTCTTCGAGCCGCACCGCATCCGGAAGCGTGAGCTCGCCGGTTTCCACATGCTGGCCGATGTGCAGCGGCGCCACGTCGAGTTCGATCGAAGACGGAATGTCGCCGGGCAGGCAGACGACGGCGATCTCGCGGGTGACGAACTCCACGATGCCGCCCTCGTTCCTGACTCCTTCGGGAGTTCCGATCAGCGCGATCGGGACCGAGACCTGGACTTCCTGATCCATCTTGACTCGTTGAAAGTCGATGTGGACCAGCGCGCCGGTCAGAGGATTCCACTGCAGGTCGCGGATCATCGTGTGGCGCGTGCGATCCGTTCCCTCCAACTGAAGCTGGAAGACGGCGTTCTCGCCGCCCTCCCGGATCAGGGTCTGCACGCTCTTGCCGTCGATGCGTATCGCAGCCGAGTCCGCGTCGCCGCCGTAGACCACGGCCGGGATTTCACCCGCCGCGCGCAGGCGGCGGTTGGCGTTCTTGCCGGTCTGCTCGCGCAGCCGCACACTGACTGTCGGTTCGCTCACTTCGAGCTCCTTGAGGGGAAAACGAACAGCTCAGACGAAAAGGGACGTCACCGAGCTGTTGTCGTGGATTCTGCGGATTGCCTCGCCCAGCAGGGCCGCGACGCTATGGGGACGCAGCCGCGTGCTCCGGGCGAGCTTGTCCTCGAGCGGCGTCGTGTTCGTCACCAGCACGCCCTCGAGCTTCGAGTCTTCGATTCGTTCGATCGCGGAAGCCGAGAGGACACCGTGTACTCCGGCGGCGAAGATCCTCCGAGCTCCCTGCACGGCCAGCGACTCGACCGAGTTGAGCAACGTGCCGCCGGTATCGACGATGTCGTCGAGGATCAGGACGTCCCGGCCCCTCACGTCGCCGATCACGTTCATCACCTCGGCCTTGTTCGCGGCCACCCGCCGCTTGTCGATGATCGCGAGTTCCGTGTCCAGGCGCTTGGCGATGGCCCGCGCCCTCGCCACGCCGCCGGCGTCCGGCGCCACGATCATCAGGTCGTCGATGCCCAGCGCCCTGATCGCGTCGAGGAGCACCGGCGCCGCGAAGAGGTGATCGACCGGAATGTCGAAGTAGCCCGAGATCTGCCCGGCGTGAACGTCCATCGTCAGCAGCCGGTCCGCTCCCGCAGCGGTGATGACGTCCGCGACCAGCTTGGCCGTGATCGGCACCCGCGGCTTGTCCTTCTTGTCCTGGCGGGCGTACCCGTAGTACGGAATCACGGCGGTCACCCGCGCCGCCGAGGCTCGCTTGACCGCGTCCAGCATGATGAGCAGCTCAACGAGGTTGTCGTTGACCGGAGTACAGGTCGGCTGGACGATGAACACGTCGGTGCCGCGAACGTTCTCCTGGATCTGACAGAAGATTTCGCCGTCGGCAAAGTTGTAGGCCGTGACCTGCCCCGGCGCCATGCCCAGATAGCTGCAGATCTCGTTCGTCAGTGCCGGGTGCGCCCGGCCACCGAAGATCTTCAGCTCCGTGTACATGGCCTGCTCAACCTTGCTGGCGTGAACCGTCATCAAGCCGCCCCGTCGCGGAGCCGCGCACCATTGCAGGGACCTTCGCGCCAGCCGCGACAATCGACGCGTACGGAGACTCTCGACACGAACAACCTCGGGCTCTGAATCTGTTGCAAGGGGGAGGAGGCCGGCGCATCCCCGTGGTTGGGGCGGGAGGATTCGAACCCCCGATAGCGAGATCCAAAGTCTCGTGCCTTACCACTTGGCGACGCCCCAGACGGGCCGGCGGATTGTACATGAAGCACGCGAGCCTCACGAGTCCGAATTCGCGCAGCGCCGCCGGCGTCGGGTCGAGGTTCGAATCACTCGCACGCCGAGGCCTTCGACCGCGCGCTCCGCGCCCTTCCAGCTACCGATCCCGAATACCGCCCCGCCGCTGCCGGAGAGCTGGGGGCCCCGGTCCGACGGGCCGGTTGCGGCGCCCCGCAACGCGAGGAGGAGCCGGTCCACCTCCGGATGCAGCCTTCGCGCGACGGGCTCCAGATCGTTTCCCCGAAGCCACGAAGCGGCTTCCGCACGCGCTGCCTCCGCGGGCAGCACGTCCACTCCCCGGTGCTCCCCGACCGGCGCCCGGACACCGCTCCAGCACCGGTAGACCTCCTCGGTGGAAACCTCCACCGCAGGCGCCGCGACGACGACCGAAGCGGCCCCGATGTCCGGCAGGGGCCTCAGTTTCTCGCCGCGGCCGGTCGCCAGCACCGTCCCGCCGACGAGGAAGAACGGAACATCCGAGCCGACCGCGGCGGCAACCGCGCGCAGATCGTCCGAGCTCAGGGGTTCGCCCCGGAGTTCCTGCAGAGCAGCCAGAGTCTCCGCCGCGTCGCTGCTCCCGCCGCCCAGGCCGCTGCCGGCCGGAATGCTCTTCCTCAGTTCGAACCGGACGCCCCGCGCCGGCTCGCCGATCGCTTCGAAGAAGGCTCGCGCGGCCACCAGGACGAGGTTCGAGTCATCCTCTGGCGCACCGCCGTCCGGCAACTCGAGAGCCAGGGGCGCGGCCGAGTCGGTCCGGCTCACCTTCAGCCGATCGCAGAGATCGATCGTCTGCAGCACGGTCGTGATCGCGTGGAAGCCGTCCGGGCGGCGACCGTGAACCCGCAGGCTCAGGTTCACCTTGGCGGGACACTCCAGACAGACACTGGTCTTCGACGGTCGCCGCCCGGCCGGTCGCGACTTCGCCAGTCGCGACGTCACGGATCGCCCGCCTGGCAGGCGCCCGGCAAGAAACCGTTCGGCGCCTCCGGTGGCGGCAGCGCGCCCGCCAGGTCCCGTGCCGGCCCTCTCTGTTCCCAGAGCAGTTCGAGACCGGTCTCGGGCTCGACCAGCCGGGAGAGACCGTCCGCGTCGAGATCCCACGAGGCTCTCGTCTCCGTTCCCCGGTGAAGAGTCCAGCGGCGCGGGCCGTTCGCGGCCGTCGCAGCCGTCCAGCGCCGACCCCAACGGTCCTCGAAGTCGAGTTCGACGATGGCGGCGCCGGACCTGGCTGCCGCCGCCACCGTTTTCGTGTCGAGCGGCGGCGCCGGCAGTCGCCCCAGCAGCAGCGCGGCAACGGCGCCGGCGGGCGCCGGGCCCAGGGACAGGGCGGGAACTTCCAACTCGCCGCGATAACGGCAGAAGGTTCGCTCGCGCACCCACAACACCAGGGCATCGCTTTCCTGGACGTTCAGATCCCACCATCGGCGCCCCAACCGATCCGAGGCCTCCACCTGAAAGCGCTCCGGCGACTCGAAACGCAACACCAGGCGTAACGTGCCTCTCCCCTGCGGACCGGCGTACCGCATCCGAAAGATGCGTTGGCTGCGCCACTCCCCCGCCGGAATCTCCCACGGCAACACAGCGGCAGCAGCGCCGTCGCCGCGCGCGGACAAGCTCAGACCCGAGCCGCCAGTGGCACAAGCCGCAAGCCAGACGAGCAGTCCCGGCAGCAGCAGCGCCGCCGCCGGCCGGTTCGCGGGTGTCAGCGGACCTCCAGCAGCCGCCCGGCTAACGCCGGGCCAGTTCGCCCAGCTTGCGACGCACGGATTCGACGTTCTCCTCGTCATCGATCGCCAGTGCGTGCTCGTAAGCCTCCCGAGCTCGCCGGATATCGCCGAGCGCGACATAGACATCGCCGAGATGCTCCAGGATGGTGGAATCCTCCGGCGCCAACTCGTTCGCCCGCTCCAGGTGACGGCTGGCCTCCTCGAACTGACCCAACCGGAACAGCGCCCAGCCCAGCGAGTCGACGTAGGCGCCGTTGTTCGGTTCGAGCGCCACGGCCCGACGCACGAGTTCAAGCGCCTGCTCCAGGTTCTCCCCGTTGTCGGCCCACATGTAGCCCAGGTAGTTCATCGCCGTGCTGTTCTCGGGCTGGATCTCGAGCACCGCCTGGAACTGCTCGGCCGCCTCCTCGAACCGGCGCGTGCGCTCGTACGCCTCGCCGAGCTGGAAGAACAGACCCGCCCTGAGCGTCTCCGGGTCCAGATCGAAGCCGGTCTCCGCGCCGCTGCCCATCCGCACCAACGCCAGCTCGATCAGGGGCGCGGACTCCTCGAACCGGCCGCGTGCGCGCCAGAAATCGGCGATCCCGACCAACTGCCGGACGTCTCCAGCCGCCGCGAACCGATCCAGCACCCGGACGGCGTGACGCGCCTCGTCGAGGTCGACGTAGATCCCGGCCTTCCTGAGGATGGCCTGCACGTCGGGGTCACCGGCCTCGCCGCCACGGAGCAACCGCTTGGTGGCCATCGTGTCGCGACGGAGGATGGCCATCGCACGCCGCTTTCGGCCCGCCTCTGCAAGCAACTCCGCCTGACTCAGCAGGAGTTCCACCGATTCACCGCGCCGCTCGGTTTCGGACTCCAGTTCGGCCAGGGCCTGATCGGTCTTGCCCAACCGCCGAAGCGCCTCGACCAGAAGACCGAGACCGAAATCCGCGCTGTCCCGGCCCTGCTGCGTTCCCCGGTCGGCGCGGTCGACCATGCCCCTGCCGATCTGGCGGATCCGCTCCCACTCACCCGCCTCCATCAGCCGTCCAACGAGCTCCCGGAGAAGCTGGGGGTCGTCCGGCTGCTCTCTTCGCAGTCCCTCGAGAAGGTCGATTGCCTCCGGTCCACGGCCCGAGGCGCCCAGGATGCGAGCTTCGAGTACCCGAGCTCCCGGGTTCCGACGCGCGACCCGCGGCAGTCCCCGCAGAAGGCGGAGAGCCTCGGCAAGGTCCGCTGCGCGCTGATCCGGCGTGCGCCCGGGAGACGTGGCGCGCCGGTAGTACTCCTCCGCCAGAGCCCCCTGAACGGGGATGCTGTCGGCCAACTCCGCGGCCAGGCCCTCCAGCATCTCTATCGCCCTGGTGTGGTTGCCCTGGCGACTCTCCCGCCCCGCGAGCTCCAGCCGCTCCTCGACCGAGCGCTCCTCGGCCGAACGTTCATCGAACCGGCGGATGTCGGCCTCGACCTGCCGCGCCCGTTCGTCCTCGCCGGCCTCCCTCAGGGCGCCGGCCAGCATGCGCTGGAGTTGACGGTTGCCGTTGTGGTAGCTGACCAGCTCCTCGAGCACGGCCGCCGCCTCCCCCTGCTGCCCCAGAGCCACACGGATCTGGGACAGAAGCAGCATGCCCTCGATATCGTTCGGCGCCAGCTCGCGCAGCGCTTCGAGCGCTTCCAGGGCGCGGTCCACCGCTTCCCGGTCCCGGGCCCGGTCGGAGAGGCCCATCTGAATCCGCCCGTATCTGCGCAACACGTCGACGTCATCGGGCGCGTTCCGGTACGCAACGTCCAGGTGTTCCGCCGCCTCCTCGAGCCGCTGAAGCTGAATCAGGAAGTCGGCGAGTCCAACCCTGAGAAAGGGCGCGTCCGGATCCATGACGACCGCCCGCTCGAAGAGCTCCAGCGCCTCGTCGGTTCGGCCTTGCTCGCCGGCCAGCATGCGGGCTGCCGCGAACAGGAACGGACCACTTTCGGCGGTCGGCTCATCGCCCTCCTGGCCAGCGGCGCCCAAGGCGCCAAGGCACAGCAGAACAAGCCATGCCGCGACTGTCTTTCGACGCCGCGTCCCTGGGGTCGAAGACGCCTGGTTGAGTATCGGGGAGTCCATGCGGCCGCCAAGGTTAGCAGTCCCGGCGACCGGTCCTCGGCGGATTCGCAACCTCGGTGCAGCCGCTCGCGGAAGACGATCAAGACGGATCCATCGCAGTCCCGGCGACCGGTCTTCGGCGGATTCGCGGCCCCGTGATGCCTTTACCGAAACCGCCCCCAGGCGCTAGAATGACCGATTCACGGCCAGTCGCCCGGCGGTCTTCGACATACCGCCCGCAGCCTGGCCAACGGCTTTCAGGAGGCGCTCCAGATGATCAAGGCGGACATCGTGAACCGGGTCGCCGAGAACTCGGATCTTCCCCGCGTCAAGGCCGCCCGAGCCGTCGACACGATCCTCGGCGCGATGAAGACCGCCCTCGGCGACGGCAAGCGAATCGAGCTCCGCGGCTTCGGCGTCTTCCAGGTTCGCAACCGCAAGCGCGGCGTGGGGCGCAACCCGAAGACCGGCGTCGAGGTGACGATCGCGCCCGGCAAGACGGTCCGGTTCAAGCCGGGCAAGGAACTCAAGAACCTCTAGAGGCCTGACCTGTACAGTTGACGCAAGTTCCGCCGAGTGGGTGCGCCGGCCTGCACGCTCGGCGGTCTGAGGCGAAGCCTCGCTAGTTCTTCCGTCGAAACTCCAGCACGAACGTCACCGGTCCGTCGTTCACCAGGCGCACCTCCATCCGGGCGCCGAAACGGCCGCCTTCGACGACCAGTCCCGCCTCCTCCAGCCGCCCGCGCAGCCTGGCCAGCAGCGGCTCTGCCACCTCCGGACGTGCCGCCCGGTCGAAGGAAGGACGTCTTCCCTTCCGTGTCGAGGCCGCGAGCGTGAACTGCGAAACGAGCAGGATCGCGCCGCCTGCCTGCCTCACGTCGAGGTTCATCCTCCCCTGCCCGTCGTCGAAGATGCGCAGACGGGCCAGTCTGGCCGCCGCGGCAGCCGCCTGGTCCTCGCCGTCGCCGACCTCCACTCCCGCCAGCACAAGCAGACCGCCGTCGATCCGGCCGACGGTCCGGCCGTCGACCGTCACCGACGCTGAACTGACCCGCTGCACGACCAGGCGCACGCCGGAACGATACAGCCGAACTGACGCCCGTCGCCGCGATGCCTTCGCTCTCCAGGCAGTGACTTGCCGCGCCAAGCCGCTCCCCGGCCCGCTCGTCCAGCGGTTACGATCCAGGCCCCGGGCCGGGCGACGCTCCGGACCCGGCTTCCGTACAACAAGGCGAGAGACACGATGCCGGTCGTCCCGGGGACACTCGCCTGCCGAACACCAACCGCCCTCCCTCCCGAAACACCAGAAAGGACGCCTCTCCCGCCATGTTGAACCACGTGATCCTGATCGGCCACCTCGGCCGCGACCCGGAACTCCGCACGACCCAATCCGGCCAGACCGTCGCCAACCTGAGGCTCGCCACGAGCCGGCGCTGGACCGACCGCGACGGCAACCGCCAGGAACAGACGGAATGGCACACGATCGTCTGCTGGGGCCGTCAGGCGGAAGTCGCCGGCCAGTACCTGACCAGAGGCAAGCTGGTGTCGGTCGAAGGCCGTCTGCAAACCCGTTCGTGGGAGGACAAGCAGACCGGCCAGAAGCGCTACGCGACCGAAATCGTCTGCCGAAACTTCCAGATGCTCGGCGGCCGCGGCGACACCGGCGGACAGCAGGACGGTCAGCCCGGCCATGGGCGAAACCAGAGCGCAGCCGCCCAGTCAGCGCCCCAGGACCCCGGCTTCGATCCCGCCGGCGCCGACGACGACATCCCCTTCTGAACAACTGCGGTGCGCCGGGTCGCCCCCGCCCGCGTGCCGGTCGTGGCGCAGAATCGAGACCACTTGCAAGCGCGCTCTCCGACCTGTTTGCCGCGGGTCTTCTGGCCCGCGGCAGACAGCGGCCGGCGCCGCGAAGCGGCGAGTTCGAGGCGTCGAGCCCGTCTACCCGCCGCCGGACCCTGAAGTCTCCGGCGGCTTCACGCCGGACCTGAGCCGATCCTGAAGGGTCTGCAGGAGGTTCAAAGCGGCCACCGGCGTCAACTTGTTCACGTCGACCGCCCGCAGCGCCTCGATCACCGCCTCGTCCTGGCCATCCCATAGCGCGAGCTGGTCGGGAAGCTGGTCAAGCGGCGCGCCGGCCGCGCCGAGTGCGACCCGCGGCTTGCCGGAGAAGCTGAACTGCTGGGATTCGATGTTGGCCAGTACCGCCGCCGCTCGCTCGACCACCTCCACGGGGACTCCGGCCAGGCGCGCGACGTGCAGTCCGTAGGACTTGTCCGCGCGGCCGGCCGCGACCCGGTGAAGGAACAGGATCCGGTCCTGCCATTCCTTGACCGCCATCCGGCGATTCGCAACCCGAACGAGCGTGGCCGGCAGACCGGTCAACTCGTGGTAGTGGGTGGCAAAGAGCGCCAGGCACCCGTTGTGCTCGTGGAGGCGCTCGACGATCGCCCAGGCCAGCGACAGCCCGTCGTAGGTCGAGGTGCCGCGCCCCACTTCGTCGAGCACGACCAGGCTGTCGCGTGTCGCGTGGCGCAGGATGTTCGCGGTTTCGACCATTTCCACCATGAACGTGGACTCCCCGCGCGCCAGATCGTCGCTCGCGCCGACGCGGGTGAAGATGCGGTCGACCAGACCGATCTCAGCGCTCTCGGCGGGCACGAAGCTGCCGGCGTGGGCCATCAGCACGATCAGCGCGACCTGTCTCAGGTAGGTCGACTTGCCGCCCATGTTGGGACCCGTGAGCAGCACGATCTGCTCCTTCTCGCGGTCGAGTGCGGCATCGTTCGGAACGAAGCCCGAGGCGCCGCGCACCGCCGCCGAGGACCGTTCGACCACCGGATGGCGCCCTTCGCGAATGTCGACCCGGCCGCCGGCCGGCAGCATCCGCGGCCGCACATAGGCGTAGCGGCCGGCAGCCTCGGCCAGAGCCACCAGGCAGTCGACCTCAGCCAGCGCGGCGGCGAGTTCCAGGAGCCCCGGCGCCTGGCCCGCAGCCTCCCTGCGCAAGTTCTCGAACAACTCCTGTTCCAGCGCCAGTTGCCCGCTCTCCGCGCCGAGGATCTGTTCCTCCAGCGTCTTCAGCTCGTCCGTCACGTAACGCTCGGCGTTGGTCAGCGTCTGCCGGCGGACATAGTGGTCGGGAACGCGATCCTGCTGGGTCTTGCGGACCTCGAAGTAGTAGCCGAAGACCCGGTTGTAGCCAACCTTGAGCGTCGCGATGCCGGTCGCCTCGCGCTCGCCGGCTTCAAGCGCCGCAATGTGGCCCTTGCCGTCCCGCGCCAGCGACCGGAGACGGTCCAGCTCGTCGTCGACGCCAGCGGCGATCACGCCGCCTTCCGTCAGGGACCCGGGCGTCTCCGCCAGCACCGCGTCCAGCCTCGCGCGGAGCCTGGCCAGCGGATTCACTGCCCGCAGACGTTCCAGCCGGTCCGCCTGAAGCCCCTCGAGGGCCCCCAGCACGCACGGCGCCTCGCGCAGGGTGTCCCGCAGCGCGCCCGCCTCCCGCGGCGTGATTCGCCCCAGGACCGCACGCGAAGTGAGACGCTCCAGATCGCCAATCCGCTTCAAGCGCGACCGGAGCGCCTCCCTCCGGGCAATGCCCGAGAGCAGGGCGGCCACTGCGTCATGACGGTCGCCAAGCGCGGCCAGATCCCGCAGCGGCCGGCCCAGCCAGCGCCGCAGCATGCGCGCCCCCGGCCCGGTGAGGGTCAGGTCGAGCACCTCGACCAGGGTCCGGCCCGCCTGATGCCGGAGGTGGCGGAAGACCTCCAGGTTGCGCAGCGTCGTCTCGTCCAGAACGACACACCGGTCGTCATGCTGGACCTCGAGGGCGGCAACGTGGTCGACGTCGGACCGGGCGGCGCGGCGGGCATAGTCCAGGACCAGGGCCGCCGCGGTCACCGCGGCCTCGCCCTCCACCAGCCCGAAGCCGCGCAGATTCTCAACGCCGAACTGCCGCCGCAGCGCACGTTCGGCGGACGTGGGCCGGGGCGCCTCGGGCTCGTCGAGTTCCGTGTGCGGTGTGCCGGCGCGCGCTATCCACGCCGCCAGATGGCCGTCCGGGTCGCCCCCGCCGACCTCGAAGTCGGCGGCGCGGGTGAGGACTTCGCGCGGCGCCAGCCGTTCCAGGTCCTCGACCGCCTCCGCGGCGTCCGGCCAACGTCGCACGAAGAACTCGCCGGTCGAGACGTCGAGAAAGGCGCCCGCCCCGGACTCCCCGTCAAACCGGATTCCGGCCAGGTAGTTCGGACGGGCCTGGTCCAGCATTTCGAGGTCGTTGATCGTGCCCGGCGTCACAATCCGCGTCACCTCGCGACGGACCAAACCACGCGCCTGCGCCGGATCCTCCACCTGATCGCAGACCGCGACCTTGAAGCCGGCCTCCAGCAACCGTCCGATGTAGGCGTCGGCCGCATGATGGGGGACGCCGCACATCGGCGCCTCGCTGGCCGTCCCCTTCTGGCGCGCGGTCAGGGCCAGGTCGAGCACCTGCGCCGCGGTCACCGCGTCCTCGAAGAACATCTCGAAGAAGTCGCCCATCCGGTAGAGGAGGATGGCATCGGGATGCTCCGCCTTCACCGTCAGGTAGTGCCGGAGCATCGGCGTCATCGCCGAGAGCTCCCGCGCCGGCGCCCGCGATCCGGCGGCCGACGCCCGCGAATCCTCCGCGTCTTCGGCGGTGCTCGATGTAACCACGGGCGACCGGCAGTATATTGACCGGCATGGCGCCGCTGCTCGCACTCGACACCGGCTCGGCGGTCGTCAGCGTGGCGGTCGGCGAACCGGGCAACTTCGAGGTCCTGTCCGCGCCCCAGGGGCGTTCGTCGCGCGAGTTGATCGCGATGATCGACGAGCTGCTGGGCCGCGGCGGCATGACGCCGCGGGACCTCGCGGGCATCGGGGCCGCTCGCGGACCGGGGAGCTTCACCGGTCTGCGGGTTGGATTGGCCACGGCGCTGGGACTTCACCAGGCCTCCGGCGTTCTGGCGGGCGCCGCATCGACGTTCGAGATCCTGGCCGCCCACTACTTCGAGCGCACGGGCAACGGCGCGTCCGAGGTGGTGGCCGTCATCGACGCCCTGCGTGAGCGCTGGTACGCCCAGCCCATGCGACGGCGGGAGAACGGCAGGATCGAAGTCGTCGGTCCGCCGGAGATCAGAGATCAGGCCGACCTCATCCGCGGCCGGCTGCCGCTCGTCGGGCAGGGCGTGTTCCGGCTTCCCGGCCCGGCCGGTGGTGCGATCGAAGCGTCCGAGCTCGCGCCGACCCTGCTCCAGCTCATGGCGGACGGCGACGTGAGCCGGGATGGCCGAACGCTGACCGAGCCGCTCTACCTGCGCTCGCCGGCCACCAGCCCGTCGACTCGCCCACCCGGCAGCCCGCGCCCGAATCGACAGCGTCTCCGCGCCCGCAGACCGACCTGACGGAAGCGGGTTCAAACCTGCTAGCTGCTAGTCTCCTTGCAGAGACTGTTCGGAGCCGGGACAACCACGAAGGGAGGCGCGTACCGAATGAGCGATGACGCAGTCAAGGAAGAGCTTCTGGCCCAGGAGGGTGAGTTCCGCAAGCTCTACGACGAGCATCAGGCCTGTGAGAGCCAACTCGAAGAACTGGTCGGTCGTCCCGTCCTGTCGCCGATCGACCACTCCGAGGCCAAGCGCATCAAGCTTCACAAACTCGCCCTCAAGGACCGCATGGAGTCGATCCTCCGGTCACACGCTCTTCAAGCCGCCAGGTAGCGCGGCAAGGCCCCACCCCCCGCCGTTTCACGCCCGGCGATACGGACGCGTCGGGGCGGACCTGAACGGATGAGATTCACACGGGAAGCCTGGCCCTTCGTGCTGCCGTTCCTGGCTCTTGCCGGCGTGTTCTGGCTGGTCGGCGTTCTTCCGGCTGCTGTCGCGATGACAGCGCTCGGTCTTCTGGTGCTTCTCTTCTTCCGCGATCCGACGCGGAACTATGACGGCCCCCCCGACGTCGTTCTCGCGCCCGCCGAGGGCACGGTCACCGCGGTCGAGGTCATCACCGACAGCGCTCTCGGTGACGAAACGTGGCGCCGCATCTCGATCTTTCTGTCGGTGTTCAACGTGCATACCCAGAAGACGCCCGTGGAGGGGGTCGTGATCGGCAGCATCGCGACACCGGGCAAGAAGCTGCCGGCGTACCGCAAGGAGGCGGGCGACGTGAACGAGAACCACCTGACCCTGCTCCGCCGCACCCAGGGCGACCTGATCGCGGTGCGCCAGATTGCCGGCCTGGTCGCGCGTCGCGTCGTCTCCCGCCTGCAGGCAGGTCAACGGGTGATCCAGGGAGAGCCCCTCGGCCTGATCAAGTTCGGTTCCAGAGTCGATGTGTTCGTACCGATGTCCTACGACCCGCTGGTTGAGAAGGGACAGCGCGTGATCTCCGGGGAGACGCCGATTGCCATGCCCACCGATCCGTCGACCCCGCCGCCCGGCGACTTCCCCGTCAGCAGGCCCTCGACCCGCCCTTCAGGCGCCCAATGACCTGGAAGCGGCCCGGAAGACGCGGCAGGCCCTTGCGAGCAGGGGCCAACTCCAGGTTCGATACGGGGTCGTCGGCCCCACCGCGCAGACCTTTGCGAGCGGGGGCCTACCTCATCCCCAGCCTGTTCACGACGGCGAACATGCTGCTCGGTTTCTACGCTCTGCTGGCAGGCCTGGAAGGACAGTTTCGGGCCGCAGTTCTGATGCTCTTCGCGGCCGCCGTGCTCGACACGCTGGACGGCCGGATCGCGCGTCTGACCAGTACCGCAAGCCCTTTCGGACGGGAGTACGACTCGCTCGCCGACCTGGTTTCCTTCGGCCTCGCGCCCGCCCTGCTCTGCTACCTGTGGGGCCTGGACGAACTCGGCCGGGTCGGCTTCGCGGCCCCCGCCGTCTACCTCCTCTGCAGCGCGGCAAGGCTCGCCCGCTTCAACGTCAGCCGGAGCACGACCGATCCCAGGTACTTCATCGGCTTGCCCGCGCCCGCGGCAGCCGGCGCCATCGGCTCGATCCTCTTCTTCGTCGACACCAGGGGCGACTCCTTCGTGCTCCAGCTCGCGGTCCTCGGCGCCCTGGTCCTCGTCGGCCTGCTCTCGGTGTCCACCTTCCGCTACCTGAGCTTCAAGGAAATCGACTTCCGGCGCCGCAGGGGCTTCCGCGTCGTCGTGGTCATCGCCGCGATCACGGTCCTCGCCCTGATCCACATCGGTCTCTTCTTCCTCGTGGGCGCCTGGAGCTACGCACTTTCGGGACCGACGGCCTGGCTGGGAAGAAGGCTGCGCCGACGAGGCCGGACCGGTCGCACCGAGGCCGAGGCGGCAGCCGACCCCGGCGCCTGACGCGGCCGATTCGCGGCCGATACACCGACTTGCAGAATGGTGGGGAGTCCCGGTTCAGCCGCCCGCTGCTACTCTCCGCGGCCCATGACGACTGCCTCGCCCAGCAACCATCACCGCCTCACGATTCTCGGCTCGGGGCCGGCCGGTCTCACCGCGGCCCTCTACGCCGCCCGGGCCGACCTGGCGCCCCTCGTCCTCGAGGGCAGCCAGCCCGGCGGCCAGCTGACGATCACCACCGATGTCGAGAACTACCCGGGATTCCCCGAGGGGATCATGGGACCCGAGCTGATCGACCAGATGCGGGCCCAGGCCCGGCGCTTCGGCGCCGACACCCGATTCGAGACCGGCGCCTTCGTCGCTCTGAACGAGCGGCCGTTCCGGATCGAGACGGACGGCGGCGAGTACTCGACCGACGCCCTGATCATCGCCACCGGCGCCTCGGCCCGCCAGTTGGGCCTTTCCTCGGAGGCGGAGCTCATGGGGTACGGCGTCTCGGCCTGCGCCACCTGCGACGGCTTCTTCTTCCGCGACAAGGAGCTCGTCGTGGTGGGCGGCGGCGACACGGCGATGGAAGAGGCCACCTTCCTGACCAGGTTCGCCAGCAAGGTGACGATCGTTCACCGTCGCGGCGAACTGCGGGCCTCGGCGATCATGCGCGACCGCGCTGCCGCCAACGAGAAGATCGACTGGCGATTCCACGCCACGGTAGAGGAAATCCACGGTTCCCGGGCGGAGGGCGTGCGAGGCGTGCGCCTGCGCGACCCCCGCTCGGGCGACGAATCGGACTTCGCCTGCCAGGGCGTCTTCATGGCCATCGGCCATACCCCGAACACCGAGCTGTTCCGGGACAAGCTGGCGATGGACGAGGTGGGCTACCTCAAGGTGCACCATCCGGGCACCGCGACGGACATCGAGGGCGTATTCGCCTGCGGCGACGTGATGGATCCGACCTACCGCCAGGCGGTCACCGCCGCCGGCACCGGCTGCCAGGCCGCAATCGACGCCGAACGCTGGCTGAGCGAGTGATGGACGAGGTCCCGCTCGACGGGCAAGGGCCAGCCCTTCACCCACATCAAGGTTTGAGGCGATGATCTGCGTCCGGGCGCGGGCCACCGACTCCGCTGCGGTCGAGGCGCTGATGGCGGAGACCGGCAGTCTGCCGCCCAACGGGTAATCGCAGGTCCAGCCGGGCGCAGTAGACTGACCGCCCACAACCGCACCACCTGACGAGGACGGCACGCATGACCAAGCTGAGACGCAGGGACTTCCTGGGCAAAGCCGCCCTGGCCACCGCCGGAGCGGGCGTCGCCACCGCCTGCGGCGGACCCGAAGCGGGACCGGACGGCGCCCCCGCCGTCGTGACGAAACCGCGCCTGAACTGGCGCCTGGCCTCGAGCTTCCCGCGCGGACTCGACACGATCTTCGGCGGCGCGGAAGTCCTCGCGGAGCGGGTCGAGAGCCTGTCCGAGGGCCGGTTCCGGATCCGCGCCTACCCCGCCGGCGAACTGGTTCCCGGGCTCGGCGTGCTGGACGCGGTCCAGCAGGGCACGGTCGAACTCGGCCACACGGCAAGCTACTACTACACTGGCAAGAACCCGGCCGTCGCCTTCGACACGGCGATGCCCTTCGGCCTGAACACCCGCCAGCAGAACGCCTGGCTCTACCACGGCGGCGGCCTGGAGTTGATGCGCGAGGTGTTCGCCGACTTCAGCATCGTGAACTTCCCGGCCGGCAACACGGGCAGCCAGATGGGTGGATGGTTCCGGCGCGAGGTCAGCACGCTGGATGAGTTGCGCGGTCTGAAGATGCGCATTCCCGGCCTCGGCGCCGAGGTCCTGAGTCGGCTGGGCGTCACGGTCCAGACGATTCCGGGCGGCGAGATCTACCCCGCCCTCGAGCGCGGCGTGGTCGACGCCGCCGAGTGGGTCGGTCCCTACGACGACGAGAAGCTCGGCTTCCAGCGCGTCGCGAAGAACTACTACTACCCCGGCTGGTGGGAGCCCGGCCCGACCCTCTCCGCGTACGTCAACCGGACCGCCTGGGACTCCCTGCCCGCCGCGTACCAGGAGATCTTCCAGTCCGCCGCCGCCGAGGCGAACATCGACATGATCGCCCGCTACGACGCACTCAACCCGGAAGCGCTCCAGCGGCTGGTCGACGGCGGCGTCTCGCTGCGGCCGTTCTCCGACGAGATTCTGAACGCGGCCCGGACCGCCGCGTTCGATCTGATGAACGAGAACGCGGCCGCCGATCCCGCCTACCGCAGGATCTTCGACTCCTGGGATGAGGTGCGCAAGTCGTCCTTCCGCTGGTTCAGCACCGCCGAGCAGGCCTATGCGCGGTTCTCGTTTGGAGGCGGTTGAGGCAGCCGATTCAGTCCGCCGGCAACCGGCGCGAAAGCGCCGGCTTCCGGACCTTTGCCGTGCTAGAGCAACGCCGTGACCAGCTCCGGATACAGGCAGATCAGCGCCAGCCCGATCAGCTGAATGACGATGAAGGGGATCACGCCCCGGTACATCTGAACCGTCGTGATCCGGCGTGGCGCCACCCCCCGCAGGTAGAAGATCGCGAAGCCGAATGGCGGCGTCAGGAAGGACGTCTGCAGGTTCATGCCGATCATCACGCCGAACCACACCATGTCGACATCGAGGATGCGCGCCGCCGGCGCGATCAACGGGATGACGATGAAGGCGATCTCGAAGAAGTCGATGAAGAACCCGAGAATGAAGATCGCGAGATTCGCGACGATCAGCAGGCCGATCTTGCCGCCCGGCAGGCCGGTCAGCAGATCCTCGATCCAGATGTCCCCGTAGAGGCCCCGGAAGACGAGCGCGAAGGCGGTCGAGCCGATGAGCAGGAAGATGACCATCGTGGTCAGTTTCGCCGTCGCGTCCATCGTCTCCTTGACGGCCTTCATCGTCAGTCGCCCGCGCGACAGGGCCAGCGCTATCGCGCCGACGGCGCCCAGGGCCCCTGCCTCCGTCGGCGTCGCGATGCCGGCGAAGATGCTGCCCAAGACGACCAGGATCAGCACCATCGGCGGCAGCATGACGACGGCCACCTGCCGAGCCAGCGCGGCGCCGCCGAGCGTCCGCTCCTCGGCGGGCAGCGCCGGGGCGGCGGCCGGTTTGGCGATCGCGACACCAACGACATACACAGCGTAGAAGCCCGCCAGCATCAGGCCCGGAATCAAGGAGCCGATGAACAGGTCGCCAACCGAGATGCCGAGCTGGTCGGCAAGCACGACGAGCACGACGCTGGGCGGAATGATCTGGCCCAGCGTGCCCGCGGCGCTGATCACGCCCGTGGCGAGCATCGGCGAGTAGTCGTAGCGCAGCATGACCGGCAGCGAGATCAGCCCCATCGCGACGACCGACGCGCCGACGACGCCGGTTGCCGCGGCGAGCATCGCACCGACCACGACCACCGCCAGCGCCAGGCCTCCGCGCAAGCGCCCGAACAGCATCCCGATCGTGCGCAGGAGATCCTCCGCCAGCTTCGACTTCTCGAGCATCGTGCCCATGAAGATGAAGAAGGGCACAGCGAGCAGGACGCCGTTCGACATGACGCCGAAGACCCGCTCAGGGAATGCGTAGAGGAGGTTCCAGGAGAAGAGCCCGAGCTCGATGCCGATGAAGGCGAAGATCAGGGCCGTGCCGCCGAGCGAGAAGGCGACCGGATAGCCCGCGAAGATGAACAGAAAGACGACGACGAACATCAGCGGGCCGAGGAAGTCGCCGCTCACAACAGCCCCTCCTGCTCCATCTCTTCCTCTTCGGCCCCGGCCTTGAGCGCGCGCAGGCGCTGCCAGTTCCGCACCGCCTCGGCAAGCCCCTGCAGTGCCAGGAGCGTGAACGCGACGAGCAGCACGCTCTTGATCGGGTAGCGCGGCAAGCCGCCGGGATCCGACGACACCTCGAGCACCGCCCAGGAATTCCGTACCGCCGGCCACGACATGATGAGCCCGAAGACCGCGAACGGGATCAGAAACAGCAGCGAGCCCCACAGGTCGATGTGCCGCCGCCACCGCTCCGGCAATCGGCTGTAGACCACGTCGACCCGGACGTGGGCGTTGGTCTGCAGCGCGTAGGCGGCGCCGAGCAGGAAGACCAGGCTGAACATGTACCACTGCAACTCGAGGTACGCGTTCGAGCTCAGGTTCCAGCCCGTGAAACGACCCAGGTAGCGGACCACCGCGTTGTACGCTCCGACGACGACCATGGCCAGGGTCAGCCAGGAGACAGCGACCCCGAGTCGCGAGTTGAAGCGATCGACCCGGCCGACGAACCGGTCCAGGAAGACGCCCGAAGCACGTTCTGACGCCATGAGCGGGCGCAGGTTAGCAGCCCGTGGCAGAAGTCGCGCTGCATTCGAGCGGCCATGCATCTCAGCCCGGCATCGTGCCATCCGGGTGCTCGATGACTCGCACCCGGAGGTGGGGCGCGTGTGGCGCGTGACGCGCCACACGGGCAAGCTCCTCGGTCGAACATGGCCCGCAGCCGGCCGTGACTGAGGCGGCGACACCCGGCCTGACCCGCCGATTCGCGCGGCTGACGGCGCTCAACGCGGCTTCCAACCTGACCGTGCCGGTGGCCGGTCTGGCCGACATGGTGATGCTCGGCCGACTCGACGACGTGCGCTTTCTGGCCGGCGTGGTCCTGGGCGCCCTGATCTTCGACTACCTGTACTTCGGGTTCGCCTTTCTGCGCATGGGGACCACCGGAGTCACCGCCCAGTCCTGGGGCCGCGGCGACACCGTGGAGGTCGCCGCACACCTCTATCGCGCGCTCCTGCTGGCAGCCCTTTTCGGCCTCGTGACGGTCGCGCTTCGCGGCCCGCTCGGCGACCTCGGCTTCCGACTTCTTTCCGGCGCCGCGGAGGTAGAAGACGCCGGCCGCCGCTACTACGACGCCCGCATCTGGGGTGCGCCCGCGACCTTCGCGAATCTGGCGTTCGTCGGCTGGTTCCTGGGCAGAGGCGAAGCGGGACGAGCTCTGCTCGTCGTCGCGGCAGCGAACGTCGGCAACATCGTGCTGAACTGGTGGTTCATCCTTCAACTGGGTTGGGCCGCGTTCGGCGCCGGAGTCGCCACCGCCGCCGCACAGTGGCTGGCAGCCGGCATCGGTCTGGCGCTGACCCTCGGCGCGGGCGCCGCGTCGTGCTCCTGGCGGACCGTGCTCGACCGTGCCGCGTTGCGCCGGCTCGTTGCCCTGAGCGGCCACCTGGTCGTCCGGACCCTGCTCCTGGTCACGGCCTTCGCCCTGTTCACGAACGCCAGCGCGCTCTTCGGCACCGCCCGCCTGGCGGCGAACGGCCTGATCCTCCGCATGTTGAGTCTGGCTTCCTACCTCGTCGACGGCGCGGCCTTCGCCGGCGAGACTCTCGCCGGCATGGCCTTCGGCGCCGGCGACCGCAGAGAACTGCGGCGCGTTCTGATCCTGACGGTGACGGCAGCCGAAGTCTGCGCCGTCGCCTTCCTGTTGCCGGTGTTGATCTTTCCCCGCGGCACGTACGGCCTTCTGGTCGGTTACGACGATGTCGTCGCACTCGCCGCCGACAGCAACGTCTGGCTGCTGCCCGTGCTCCTCTTCGCCGCCCTCGCCTACGCGTTCGACGGCTTCTTCGTCGGTCTCACCCAGGGCAAGCTGCTCAGCCGGGCGATGGTGATCAGCCTGGGGCTCGGTTTCGCGCCGCTCGCCTGGGCCGCGGTCCACTTCCGCGACAGCAACCTGCTCTGGCTCAGCATGGTCGGCATGATGGCCGGCCGGGCGGCCACCCTGGGCTTCGCCGCCCGGAGTTACCTGCTGCCGAAGCGGTGAGCGCGGGAATGGTGTTCTCCAGACGGACCGCGGCCACCGGGCTACGCAGCGCGCCGAAGCCGCGCTCCAACTGTTCCCAGGCCGACAGAGAGGCCGGCGACGATGCAGATTCTGAGGATGCGCGAGTCAACTGGCGCCGCGCGCCAACTCTCCCCGGGCTCACCCGACAGGAGTTCGCAGGCCCGGCCACGAGCCCCGGGATGTGAGCGGCGGCTAGACTTCGGGCCGCGACCGGAATTGGGACCAGCCAGGGAGGCGATTGCGGAATGGGAAAGCTCGAAGGAAAGATCACCCTCGTCACCGGGGGCGGCACCGGCATCGGCCGAGCGACCGCGCTGCTCTTCGCCCGTGAAGGCGCGACCGTCATCGTGTCGGGCCGGCGGCTCGAACCACTTGAAGCCGTCGCCGGCGAGATCGAGGAGGCGGGCGGCGACGCCTGGGCCCATTCCGCCGACATGGAGGACCCCGGCGCCGTCCGCGGCCTCGCGGAGGCGGTGCTCGACCGCCACCCCACGGTCGACGTCCTGGTCCACAACGCGGGTCACAGCTCCAAGGTCCGCAGCACGCGCTACATCTCCCAGGAAGAATGGGACAGCGTGATCGCGGTCAACGCGACCGGGCCGGCGATGCTGACGAAGGCCCTGCTGCCGGCGATGCTCGCTCACGGCGGCGCCACCGTGATCATGGTCTCGTCGATGGCGGCAATCCGCCCGGGCGTGATGGCCGGCACCGCCTACGGCGCCGCGAAGGCCGCCTCCCGCAACTACATCTTCGGCCTCGGCGCGGAACTCCGCCAGCTCGGCATCCGCGCCACCAGCGTCCTGCCCGGCGAGGTCGACACGCCGATTCTCGACAACCGGCCGCGGCCGCCGTCAACCGAGGAGCGGGCGAACATGATGGCCGCCGAGGACATCGCCGAGGCGATCCTGACCGCCGCCGCCCTCCCCGAACGCACCGTGATCGAGGAAATGACCCTGATGCCGACAAGGCTCCGCGACTACTCCGCCGACATCGCGGCGGCGCGGACTCTCGGCGCGCCGGAAGACGACTGAGGCGCCGGCGCCACCTGATCATCAATCCCTGGACGGACGCCCAGCGAGGACGCATCGGCGCGCCGGAGGACGACGGAGGCGCCGGCGGCACCGCTCTACCGGCCGGGCGCCATCCTCAGCCGCTGACCCCTACCGGAGGGGCTACTCCGCCGCGGGCGCCTTCCTGTGCACCACGGTCGCTCCGATTACGCCGCCGATCGTCGAGAAGACGACGTTGATCACCAGCGAGAAAGCGACGATCGCGATGATGCCAAGCCCGGCAATCGTGCTGAAGAGGCTCAGGGCCTCGAAGTCCTCGGTGGATTCCGCGGCGAGAGCGCCGATCCCCATCGCACCCGTAAGGCCCCCAAGGATCAGGAGCCCCAGCAGAATGCTCAGCACGGAGCCGAAGACGCCGGCCAGCGCTCCGATCTTCGCGCCCTCGCCGTACGGCGTCTTCGCGGCGGGCGGGTCGTCCTTCAGCGCGAGGTAGACGGCCAGGATGCCGCCGCCCACGACCAGGGCGCAGCAGGCGAGGTTCAGCAGTTGGAAGCCGGGAATCTGCGAGGCGATCGCTCCCGCGCCGCCACCGATCGCTGCGGCGCCGATCTTCTTTCCTGTCATGGCGTCTCCTCAGGTTCGGGTGAAGCCGGCCTGCTAGGCCGAGGGCTTCTTGTGGAACACCGCGGCGCCGATCACGCCGCCGATAGCGGAAAAGATCACGTCGACCACGAGGCTCACCAGGAACGTTACCGCACCGAAAGCGGCCACCGCGCCGGCCTCCTCGCCTGACATCGCATCGAGCACTTCCGGCGGCAGCCCCTCGATGCCCTCCATGACCCCCCGGATCATCTCCATCGGATCGCCGACGATCATCGTCATCGGTATCGCGACAATCGTGCCGACGACCGCCGCGACAACACCGGCCAGAACGCCGATCATCGCACCGTCGCCGTAGGGGGTCGCGGGCGCAGGGGGTTCATCCCTCATCGCCAGGTAGACCGCCAGCATGCCGCCGCCGACCACCAGCGCGCAGCAAAGGCAGTTGACGAAGTTCAGGAGCGGAATCTGCGAGGCGATCCCCGCCGCTCCACCGCCAATGGCCGCCGCTTTCAGTTTCTTCGGTGTCATGGAATCTCCTCAGACGGGTCGAACCCGAGCAAGCGCCGGTCAAGACGCTCTACGGGTTCTCACGTGGCAAGTTTCGGGGCATTTGTTGGACGATCTGGCCGACTGCGGCCCAGACCAGGACGGCGATGGCCGCCGCCGCCAGCACGCCGGTCAGGAAACGGCTCGCCGGCGTGTTGATCGGCAGTAGCCAGTCGATCGCGGCGGGCGCCAGGAACAGCAGTACGCGCCTGGGCTTCTCGAGCAGCCAGTCACGTGCCGGACGAAGAAGCGGCAGCACGATCAGTCCCAGGGTGAAGCCGACGTAGAAACCGAAGCAGCGGTGGCAGACGGCCAGGGGGTGGCCCGCCACATGGAAGCTGCGTTCGGCGATCTGATGGCAGACCCGAGCGAAGAACTCATAGAGCAGCGACGCGGAAAGACCGCCGGCAGCGGCCAGGAGCGGCGCGGCAACGACCAGGCCGATCGCCAGACAGCAGAGGATCGCGAGCGCCGCAACAGCCGCCGATATCGCCGGACCGCGCGTGAACGGAACGGCCGGTTCCGTTGTCGCAGCTCGGGCGCCGAGGCCCCCGGGAGGCCCGGCAGCTACCGGAGGGGCCGGAGCCCCAAACCGCTGACCACGCATGGCGATCTAGTGTAGCGGCTGACAACCGCGGTTGCCTCGCGGCCACTGTCTGGCCGTTTCGGAACGGTCCGCCAATGTCCGCCACTCCCGGAGTTTGACAGCGCCAGCAGGTCGTCCGTCGTCTGGTCCATCGCGCCGCCAACTACCGCAGCAAGGTCGAGCCGGAAGACGGCGCCCCTGACCATTCGCCGCCGGTATGATCGCGTCGTGAGGAGCGACCCGTGAGCGGCTGGAATTCGATCCCCGAGCTGGGCGCGCTCGTCGGTGAGGAAATTCGCCTGCGCGGCTGGGTCGACAGGCGGCGCTCGAGCGGCCGGATCGGCTTCATCCAGCTCCGGGAATCGGGCGCCACGGTGCAGCTCGTCATCAGTCGCAAGGAGGTCGACGAGGCGTCGTGGGAGGCGCTCCAGAGCGCCACCCAGGAATCGACCGTCGCGGTGACCGGCACCGCCGTCGCCGATCCGCGATCGCCGGGCGGAGTCGAGATCCACGTGTCGTCGCTGGCACTGGTCCACGGCGCCGACGGCTATCCGATCACGCCGAAAGAGCACGGCGCCGCCTTCCTGATGGACCACCGCCACCTCTGGCTGCGCTCGAGCCGGCAGCGGGCCGTGCTGCGGATCCGCAGCGAGGTCTGCCAGGCGATTCACGACTTCCACCGCGAGCGGGGCTACTACCTGGTCGACTCGCCGATCCTGACGCCTGCGGCCTGCGAGGGAACGTCGACCCTGTTCGAGACCCCGTACTTCGACCACGGCAACGCCTACCTCAGCCAGTCCGGCCAGCTCTACCTCGAGCCCGCGGCCGCCGCACTCGGCAAGGTCTACTGCTTCGGTCCCACGTTCCGGGCCGAGAAGTCGAAGACCCGGCGCCACCTGATGGAGTTCTGGATGGTCGAGCCGGAGGCCGCCTTCCTCGACTTCAAGGGCCTGACCGAGCTTGCCGAGGACTTCGTCGTCTATCTCGCGGGGCGGGTCCTGGAGCACTGCGCCGAGCCGCTCAAGCTCCTTGAGCGCGACACCTCCAGGCTCGAGGCGATCCGCAAGCCGTTCCCCCGGCTCCGCTACGCGGAAGCGATCGATCTTCTTCGCGGCCAGGGCTCCGCCATCGAGTTCGGCGACGACTTCGGCGCTCCCGAAGAGACCTCGATCGCCGAGGCGTTCGATCGGCCGGTCATGGTCACCCACTACCCAACCTCGCTCAAGGCCTTCTACATGCAGCCCGACCCGGACGATCCGACCCTCGCTCTGGCCCTCGACGTGATCGCCCCCGAGGGCTGCGGCGAGATCATCGGCGGCAGCCAGCGCATCCACGACCACGACCTGCTCCTGTCCCGACTCAAGGAGCATGATCTGCCGATCGAGGCCTTTCAGTGGTACCTCGACATCCGCCGTTACGGCACGTTCGAGCACAGCGGCTTCGGCATGGGCGTCGAACGCTTCGTCGCCTGGATGGCCGGCGTCCCCCATCTGCGGGAGACGATCCCCTATCCCCGAACGATGGACCGGATCTACCCCTGACGCTTCGCACCGACGAACTCGAAGAGCGGATCGGCTACCGCTTCAGGAACCGCGACCTGCTCGAGCAGGCCGTGACCCACACCTCCTTCGCCAACGAACAGGGATTGGAGAAGCACAACGAGCGGCTGGAGTTCCTGGGAGATTCGGTGCTCGAGCTGGTCGTGGCGGACTGGCTCTTCCGGTCTCGGCCGGCGGCGCCCGAAGGCGTCCTGTCGCGGATCAGGTCCCATGTCGTCAGCGCCGAGGCTCTGGCCCGGCGCGCCCGGAAGCTCGAGCTCGGCCCGGCGCTTCGGCTCGGCCACGGCGAAGACCGGTCGGGCGGCCGCGAGAAGCAGTCTCTGCTGGCGAACGCGCTCGAAGCCGTGATCGGGGCGGTGTTCGTCGACGGCGGCCTCCAGGCCGCCCGCAGCCTGCTCGAACCATGGACCGAGGCAGAGGTCGCCGAAACGATGGACGCCGTGGACGCGAAGTCGGTCCTGCAGGAGTCGCTCCAGGGTCGGGGACTCGAGCTCCCGTCCTACCGCCATGTCGGCCGCGAGGGGCCCGACCACGACCCCACCTTTCACGTCGAGTGCTGGGTCGGGGGCCGCGCCGTGGCCGCGGCGTCGGGTCGCTCGAAGAAGGCCGCGGAGTTCAGCGCGGCCCGACGGGCCCTTCGCGACGTCGCCCCGAGCGAAGGCCCGGCCACTTCATCCGGAAGCGGCGAACGGCGAGCGGCGAGCGGAGCAGAAGCACCGAGACTGGACGGCAGGTAGCCGGATGGCCGGCGCGAGGACTCTCCTTCAGCGCTGCTGGAGGATTCCGCTAACGGCCATGTCGTTTCTTCTTTTCGGCTTGGGTGGCCTCGTTCTGGGCGCCGTCGTCTTCCCCGCCATCCGTCTGCTGAGCCCGCGAGAAGCCACCGGGCGACGCTGCCGCAGAGCAATTCAGCTGTCCTTTCGCCTGTTCCTGGCGTTCCTGTCCATGCTGCGTCTCATGCGGTTAGAGTTTCGCGGAGAAGAGCGCCTGCTTGATCTTCGCGGTCGTCTGGTGATCGCCAATCACCCATCGCTGATGGATGTCGTGGTTCTGGTCTCCCGCCTTCCCGACGCGCGCTGCGTCGTCAAGCGGGAGGTGTGGAACAGTCCGTTTCTGGGCACGGTCGTCCGTCTCGCCGGCTACGTGCCGAGCGTGGACCCGCATGACGTCGTCGACCGGACGGTACGTCTCCTGCGGGCCGGCGAGACGGTTGTCCTGTTTCCGGAAGGGACGCGCACGAGGAAGGACCGTCCCGTCGCCATTCGGCGCGGAGCGGCGTTGATCCTCGTGCGGTCCGATCGGCCGGCGGTTCCGATCCGCCTGCGGGTTCGCCCGCCTGCCCTCGGCAAGACGGACTCCCTCGCACGCCTTCCTCCGCAGGCCGTGGGCTTCACAATGAGCGTCGGCGAGGAGATCCATCCGTCCGCGTTCGGAACCCACGGCAGCGAGCGCGAGAGGTCCCGGTCGGGCTGCAGGATTCTTGAGCGGACGCTGGGATTGCCGTCTGCGGACCGCCTTGAAGCAAGGACGGCCAGTTGTTAGAGTTCAGCGTTGCTGGAGCGAGCCCCCTAAGGAGGCGCAGGGGAAGATGACGCGCGACGAGATCGAGGCGCAGCTGACGGCGATTCTGGTCGAGATGTACGAGCTCGAGCCAGACCGGATCGTCTTGGACGCCCGCCTCTACGAGGACTTGGCCCTCGACAGCATCGACGCGGTGGACCTGATCGTCCGACTCAAGGAGTTCACCCAGGCCGACATCACTCCGGAGCGGGTCAAGGAGATGCGTACGGTCGGGGACGTGGTCGACCTCGTGGCCGAGATGTTGCGGACCTCGTAAGTGAGTGTTCTGGCCAACGCAGTCGAGGGTCTGGAGTTCGTCGAAAGCGCCCGGGTCCACGCCGGACAAATCCTCGTCGTGCCGACGGAGGCTGGTTGGGAGACCTTGGCGCACCAGGGCAAGACCGGCCTGATCCGGGAACTGAGCGACCTTCTTTCTTCCGCAGTGGACGCAGGGGCGCGCTGGCGCTTCGTGCGGCGGCTTCCCCCCGCCGGGAAGGCCGGTCGCGACCGTCCTCTCCACCCGCGATGGGAGGAACTCGACCGCACTGCCGCGACGTGGCTGGGCGAGGCCGCGGTAACCGGCGACCTGGCGGTCCTGGAGGGACATTTTCCGAGCGAGCCGATCGTTCCCGGCCTCGCCCAGTTGCTGTGGGCGGACACTCTCTCACGCCGGTTCTTTGCCGGTTACACCACGACCGCCGAGATTCGCAACCTGAAGTTCGCGCAAGTGGTCGTGCCGGGCGTCAGGCTTCGGATCGCACTCGTCCACGAGTTCCGGGCGCGGTCCCGGGCCGTATTCAGGTTCACCTCGGACGCGGGCACGCACAGCAGCGGCGTGCTCATCGGTGCGTAGCGTCGCTCCCCGTACGTGCCAAGTCCAGCCGCAGCGGCCCGGCCGCCCAACCTCGAGACGCTGGTGCCACACGCCGCGCCGATGATTCTGATTGACAGCGTCGCGGCGCAGGGGCCCGCGTCGACCCGAAGCACCGTCCGCATTGGTGAAGACTCGATGTTCTACGAGGCGCCGCACGGGGTGCCCTCCTACTTCGGCATCGAGTACATCGCCCAGACCGTAGCTGCTCACGCCGGACTCCGGGCCCTTCGGCGAGGGGAACCGGTGCGGGTCGGTTTTCTGCTCGGCACGCGGGAGTACAAGTGCGCCGAGAGTTGGTTCCGTCTTGGCGCCCAGCTGACGATCGACGTGTCTCCCGTCCTCGAAACGACCGACGTTTCCAAGTTTCGAGGCGTCATCGCCGATCAGCTCAGGGGTGAACTGGCGGACTGCGCAGTGACCGTCTACCTACGCTTCGGAAGCGAGCGAACTCGTTGACCGGCCCGCGTCGAGTGCTCGTGACAGGGGCGTCGCGCGGCATCGGCCGCGCAGTCGCCCTGGTCCTGGCCGAGGACGGGTTCGACGTGGCCTGCAACGCGCGAGGCGATGTGGAGGACGTCGTGGGCGAGATTCGCGCGCGCGGCGGCGCCGCCAGCGCGCTCAGCGGCGACGTCTCGGACCGCGCCGCCATTCGCGCCGCCCTCGACCACGACATGAAGGGCCGGGGCGCGTTTTACGGCATCGTCTGCAACGCCGGCAGCCACTCCGACGCCGCGTTTCCCGCGCTGACGGAGACGGACTGGGACGACGTTCTGCGCACCAACCTGGACTCCTTCTTCAACGTCGTCCAGCCGTGCGTGATGCCGATGATTCGCCGGCGCGACGGTGGCCGCATCGTGGCCATGTCGTCCGTCTCCGGCATCGCGGGCAATCGCGGGCAGGTCAACTACAGCGCCGCCAAGGCGGGGTTGATTGGCGCCGTGAAGGCGCTGGCCGTCGAACTCGGCAAGCGGAGGATCACCGTGAACTGCGTTGCTCCCGGTATCGTCGGGACCGACATGACCCAAGGCGCCTCCGACGAGATCGTCGAGCGGCTCGTGCCGCTGCGGCGGAAGGGAACGCCCGAGGAGGTCGCCAGCCTGGTCCGGTATCTGTTCTCCGACCATGCCGCCTATCTGACCCGACAAGTCCTGTCGGTCAACGGCGGCATGA
>CATOTG010000012.1 GCA_951813015.1 uncultured Thermoanaerobaculia bacterium
GACTTGGCGCGGTCGGTGCTGCGGGTGAACGACCACGTCCGGCTCGCCGGCATTCCGCCGGAGGCCCACGAGTACATGGTGAACGGCCGCACGCCGCTCGGCTGGTTCATCGACCGCTACAAGGTGACGAAGGACAAGCGGAGCGGCATCGTGAACGACCCGAACGGCTGGTGGAGCGACTCCCGCGACCTGATCGCGGCCATCCGCCGGATCGTCCACGTGAGCGTGGAGACGGTGCGGATCGTGGACGGGTTGCCCGACCTCGACCTCTGACAGGCACGGTCCCGGACATCGAGCCCCGTGCTGGCATGGTACGCAATCTGTGCTAGCGGCAAGAAGCTGCGGTGAAGCAAGAGCCATAGCCAGCGTGGATGCCATCTCGCCGCCGCCTCCGGATGGAGGCGGCGGTTTTCGCGTTCCAGTTCCAAGCTGGCCCTGTTTGTCTATCGACTGGTGACGGGCAAGTGGGAACCAGATGCCCGTGCTAGCTTCACCCAACCTCCACCCACCGAAGGGGATCTCCCCGATGCATTCGAGACCTGCGCGGCGTCGAGCATCACGCTGCGGGAGCTGTTCGAGCGGGGGTTGCGGATGGCGATCCAGGTGGACCGGGAAGCCGCCGGCTTCACGCTGAGGGATGCGAGCGTTGGCGGCCACGGTCTGGCGCCGGAGTTCCAGGGCGCCGATTGGGGCCGCATTCGCGATGCGATCTATCCCGCGGAGCGACCAGGCCCGGTCAGTTGGGCTTCTTGCGCCTCGCCCTCCGCTTGCGCCGGGTTCGCAGAAGCAGGCCGTCCTCCAGCGAGGCGCCTTCCTTCGCGTCGACGATGATCTTGCCGCCGTCGGCCAGCTTGCCGAAGAGGATCTCGTCGGCGAGCTTGCGCTTGATCCTCTCGTCGATCAGGCGCCGCATCGGGCGGGCGCCGAAATCCGGCTCGTAGCCGTGCTCGGCCAGCCAGTCGCGGGCGTCGTCGGTCAGTTCGACGGCGATGCCCCGGTCGTCCAGCTGGGCCCCGAGTTCGCCCACCAGCTTGTCGACGATCAGCCGCACCGAGTCCATCTCCAGCGCTTTGAAGACGACCCAGGCGTCCATCCGGTTGCGGAACTCGGGTGTGAACAGGCGTTCCACGGCCGGCTTCGACGCGGCTTCGGCCGACAGCTTCGAGCGATCGCCGAAGCCCAGCGGCTTCGTCGTCAGCTCCCGGCCGCCGGCGTTCGTCGTCATGATCAGGATGACGTGCCGGAAGTCCGCCTTGCGGCCGTTGTTGTCCGTCAGGGTGGCGTGATCCATCACCTGGAGCAGGATGTTGTAGACGTCCGGGTGAGCTTTCTCGATCTCGTCGAGCAGAAGGACGGCATGCGGCGTGCGGCGGATCGCATCGGTCAACAGACCGCCCTGGTCGAAGCCGACGTAGCCCGGCGGCGCGCCGATCAGCCGGGACACGGTGTGCTTCTCCATGTACTCGCTCATGTCGAAACGGGTGAAGGCGATGCCGAGCACTTCGGCGAGCTGGCGGGCGAGTTCCGTCTTGCCCACTCCGGTGGGACCCGAGAACAGGAAGCTGCCGATCGGCCGCTCCAGGCTGCCGAGACCGGCGCGGCCCAGCTTGACCGCCGCGGCAATCGACCGGATCGCCTCGTCTTGACCGAAGATGACCGCCTTGAGCTCCTCCTCGAGGTGCGCCAGTGCGTCCCGGTCGTCGCTCGAGACGGACTTCTCGGGGATCTTCGCCATCGAGGCAACGACCCGCTCCATGTCGACGGGGTCGAGAACGCCCTTGCGCTGCTTCGCGGTCATCAGGCGGTTCGAGGCGCCGGCCTGATCCACGAGGTCGATTGCCTTGTCCGGCAGCCGGCGGTCGAGCAGGTAGCGGGCGGAGAGGTCGGCGGCGGCGTCCAGTGCCTCGTCCGCGTACTTGACGGCGTGGTGTTCCTCGTAGCGGTCGCGCAGGCCGCGCAGGATCTCCGCCGATTCCTCGACCGTGGGTTCGTCGATCTCGATCATCTGGAAGCGCCGCGCGAGCGCGCGGTCGCGGTCGAACGAACCCTTGTACTCGGCATGGGTGGTGGAGCCGATGCAGCGCAGCTTGCCCGAGGCGAGGCCGGGCTTCAGGATGTTCGACGCGTCGAGCGAGCCCGACGAGACCGCGCCGGCGCCGACGATCGTGTGGATCTCGTCGATGAACAGGATGTGCTCGGGCTCGGCGACGATCCGGTCGATCACCGCCTTGAGCCGCTCCTCGAAGTCGCCGCGATAGCGCGTCCCCGCCAGCAGCGCGCCCATGTCCAAGGCGTAGATGGTGACCTTGGACAGGAGTTCGGGGACGTTCCCCTCGTGGACGGCGAGAGCGAGCCCTTCGACGATCGCGGTCTTGCCGACGCCCGGGTCGCCCACCAGGACGGGATTGTTCTTGCGCCGGCGGGCCAGTGTCTCGCATACCACGCGTACTTCGTCCAGCCGTCCCACGAGCGGGTCGATGGCGCCTTCGGCCGCGCGCTCGTTCAGATTCGAGGTGAACCGCTCGAGGGGATCCTCGATTTCCTCCTCGCCTTCCTCCGCATCCCCCTCGCCGGAATCCGGTGCGGGGAGGCCCGGCGCCGACTTGACCGTGCCGTGGGAGAGGTAACGGATCACGTCGAGGCGTGTCACGTCCTGGGCTTGGAGGACGTAGACCGCATGGCACTCCTGCTCGCGCATCAGGGAGGCGATGACGCCGCCGGCATCAAGCTCGGTCTTGCCGGCGCCGTGAGCGTGCATCGCCGCCCGCTCGATCACCCGCCAGAAGGCGATCGTCTGTTTGGGAGGTTGCTCCCCGGCTTGCTTGTCTCCGGGCGCTTCCGTTCGGGTGTGGTCCTGCTGGCTGCCGTTCGTCCGATCCGGATCGTCCTCTTTTGCCTGGGCGCCGCTGGCGGGTTCCGCAAGGTCCTCCCCGGCCTCCGCCGACAGCGCGGGAGGCAGGGTCTCGAGTTGCTGGTCGAGAAACTCCTCGATGTCCCGCAGGAGGCGCGGAAGACGGACGCCGATGGCCTGCAGCACGCGGGCGCCCACCGGATCGCCGCAGAGGGCGAGCAGGAGGTGCTCCAGCGTCACGTACTCGTGCTGGCGCGACGAGGCCTCCACCATCGCGCGGCGCAGCGACTGCCGCAACTCCTCGGTCATGCGTACGGAAGCGATGGTCGTTTCTCCCGGGCGCTAGTTGACGTCGCCGTCGTCAGCGCCCTTGCCGTCGCCGTCGTCGGGCTCGATCGTGCACAGCAGCGGGACCTCCGCCTGCTGGGCGAGGCTGCCCACCTCGGCGGCCTTGGTCTCGGCCACCGAGAACGGATACAGCCCGGCCACGCCGACGCCGTTCTGGTGGACATGCAGCATCAGGCGCGAGGCGTCGGACTCGGTCATGTGGAAGACGTGCTGCAGGACCATGACGACGAACTCGCGCGGCGTGAAGTCGTCGTTGTGGAGGAGTACCTTGTAGAGACGCGGCCGGGCCAGACGGGTCGTGGTCTTCGTCTTCGTGAGGACCTTGCCGTCGCCCCCCTGGTCGTCCTCGAAGTGCGGCATGACGGGCCGATTATAGGGGCAGCAGAGATCCGGGCGGGTGGGGAGGGGCCGGGGTGCGGTCAGCCGAGCCGGGGACGTTTGCGGCGCCAGGCCTCGATCCCCTCCAGGTGGCGGGCCGCGTCCCGTTCCAGTGCGGCGCCGAGCAGGGAGTTGAGCTTCTCGTCCAGGAACAGGTGGGAGCTGTAGACCGGCGCGGGCTCGAAGCCCCGGCTGATCTTGTGCTCGCCGCCGGCGCCGCCCTCGAAGACCTGGACGCCGCGTTCGATGCACTCGTCGATCGAGTGGTAGAGGCAGACATTGAAGTGCAGGAAGCGATGTTGCTCGTGGCAGCCCCAGTAGCGGCCGTAGAGGTGCGTGTCCGAGCGCAGGTTGATCGCGCCGGCGACGACGCTGCCTGCACGCTCGGCGACGACCAGTTCGACTTCGCCGTCCAGGCGAGCGAAGAGAGCGTGGAAGAATTCGCGGTTCAGATAGCGGCCGCCCCACATGTACCGGTCGCAGGTCGTGCAGTAGAGCTCGAACGCGGTCTCGGCCCACCGTTCGGGATCGGCGGCGATCTCGTCGCCGCGGACGGTCCGAATCGTGATTCCCTGGCGCTCCGGCTCGCGTCGTTCGCGGCGGCACTGGGTGCGGCGCTTGGAACGGAGCTTCGCCAGCCAGTCTTCAGGTGTCCGGTAGTCGTAGTTGTTCCAGTGGTACTGGACCATCACACGCTGGGCGAGCCCGGCGGCGGAGAGCGGCGAGGACTCTCGGCGGCGGTGGTACAGGACATGAATCGAGGCGACGCCGACATCCCGCGCCGTGTGGACGGCAAGCTGGACCAGGAGACTGGCGGCGACTTCCGGCTCCACGTCGGCGGCGGCCAGGACGCGGCGCCCGGTCACGGGCGAGAACGGTACGCCGACGACCAGCTTCGGGTAGAAGCGGCCGCCCGCGGCGCGCACCGCGTCGCCGAAGGCCCAGTCGCGGGAGAAGTCGCCCATCCCGTCGTTCTTGATGTAGGCGGGCGCGGCCGCGAGAAGCGTGTTCTCCGCGGTCCAGGCGGTCAGATGAAAGGGAAGCCAGCCCCGTTCGCCGGTCACGCAACCGGTGCGCTCGAGCGCCTCGAGGAAGTGCCAGGAGAGGAAGGGGCGGTCACCGGGCTCGAGCAGGCCGTCCCAGCTGCGCCGGGGGATGTCCGCGATCGACTGGACGATCCGCAGCTCGATCTGCCGCTGATCCGGCTTCGTCCCCGCTGCGGCCGCCGCGTCGTCCATCCGCGCGAGTCTTGCACGGCAACCCGCTCGAGACCGTCTTCGAGCCGCACATCAAGGCCTCGGGCCTGCTGCCGGGAGAGCGGGGACCGGGGCCGGCGCGGCACGTTCGGGACCGGTCCCGCCGGCCCTTGGCCTCAATTCCGCAACGTGTTCGCCGTCGTTCGCGCGGAGTCCCGGCGTTCGGGACCGGGTCCCGCCGGCCTTGGCCTCAATAGCCCAGAGCCGCCCCGTCCTTGCGGGGATCCGAGGCGCCGACCAGGGTGCCGTGGCGGTCGACGTGAATTGCCTGGGCGCCGCCGAACTCGGCGCCGGCGGCGACCCGCACGCGGTGGCCGAGCGCCTCCAGGCCGGCGACGGTCCGCGGTTCCATGCCGCGTTCGCACAGGAGTTCGAGGCCGGCCGTGTGGCGCCACCGGGGGCGGTCGATCGCTGCCTGCAGCGACAGGCCGTGGTCGTAGTGGTTGGTCAGCAACTGGACGTGTCCCTGGGGCTGGAAGGGGCCGCCCATCACGCCGTAGCAGAGCTCCAGCTTGCCGGCGTTCAGGACCATGCCGGGAATGATCGTGTGGAAGGGGCGCTTGCCGGGCCGGTACTCGTTGGGGTGGCCGGGCTCCAGCGTGAATCCGGCGCCGCGGTTGTGAAGCGGGATGCCCGTGTCGCCGCCCACGATCGCCGCGCCGAAGGGCGCAAACAGGGAGTTGATCAAGGAAGCGGCATTGCCGTCGCCGTCCACCACCGCCAGATACACGGTGTCCGATCCCGCCCGGCCCACGCCGGCGGGGAACTCACCGGGCTCGACCAGCGATGCCGCTCGCCGGGGATCGATCCGTCGACTCCGTTCCCGCGCGTAGCCCTTGTCCAGCAGCTCGCGCAGCGGCACGCCGTTGCCGGTGCTCAGGGGAAAGCCGTCCGGATCGCCGACCTGGGCATGCAGGTCGGCGTAGGCCAGCTTCTTGGCCTCCACCAGGAGGTGGGTGTGCTCCGTGCCGGCCAGATCCATCGAACCGAGATCGAAGTTCTCGAGCAGGTTGAGCAGGAGCAGGACGCCCAGGCCCTGGCCGTTCGGCGGCAGTTGCGCCACCTCGTGACCGCGGTACCGGGTGCTGATCGGCTCGACCCAGGTCGACGTGTGGCGCTTGAAGTCCTCGAGCGCGAGGAAGCCTCCCGTGCCGCGGGAGTAGCGGACGATCTCCTCGGCGATCGGCCCGCGGTAGAAGGCGTCGCGGCCGTCGCGGGCGATGCGACGCAGGGAGCGCGCGAGTGCGGGTGACCGAAAGAGTGCGCCGAGGTCCGGTGCGTCGCCGTTCACTAGGCAGTGGGTCGCCGCGGCACGATCGCGGCGAAGCCGATTGACGCAGACGCGCCACATGCCCTGGACCCGCTCGCTTACCGGGAACCCCTGCTCGGCCGTCTCGATCGCGGGGCCGAGCAGATCGGCAAACCGGAGGCGGCCGAACCGCTCGTGCGCGGTCTGCCAGAGATCGACGGCGCCGGGAACGGTGACCGCCGG
The DNA here is from genome assembly GCA_951813015.1 of uncultured Thermoanaerobaculia bacterium. Taxonomy (GTDB): domain Bacteria; phylum Acidobacteriota; class Thermoanaerobaculia; order Multivoradales; family Multivoraceae; genus Multivorans. Next base: position 6,326 of record CATOTG010000012.1, read on the forward strand.
CCACGAGTCCGGTTCGATTGCCTCCGCAAGGATCGCTTCGCGGGTCAACCCCAAGGGCGCACGTCCGCTGCCGTTGAGGCCAACGAGTTCGCCGGGGCCTCCCTCGGGATCGGCCCGGCAGTAGAGCAGGAAGGCATCGCCCCCGATGCCGGTCATCATCGGCTCGACGACGGCCAGCATGGCGGCCGCCGCAACCGCGCCGTCGATCGCCGAACCGCCGGCGCGCAGCATGTCGAGGCCGGCCAGGGTCGCCTGGGGGTGAGACGTCGCCGCCATCCCCCGGCGGGCCATGACCAGGCTGCGGCCGGGCCGGTGGGGACTGGCGAGCCGCGTGCCGCTAGCGGAACACATCGAAGGCGCGGTTGTACTTCACGATGACGCTGCGATCCGGCTTCTGCCGGGCCAGCAGACCGAACTCGGAGACCTCGTTGTAGACCAGGAAGAGGCCCCTGTTCGCCTCGTTCAGCCAACTGAACCGCAGATTCGTCGATACGTCGTCCGTCGCGTCGTTGTACTGCACCAGCGCCTGGAGCAGGAGACGGGTGCTGAAGGCGTAGGTCACGCGGAGGCGGCCGAGATTGACCTTGAACGCGCCCACCGGCAGGTCGATGTCGTTGTAGGACCAACTGACCTCGGAGGTCAGGTAGTCGCCGAGCCGGATGCTGACCGAGGGATCGACGGCCAACTGATCTCCGCCGAAGAAGCCGCCGGCCTGGACCCGTGCGAAGAGACTCACGGCGCGCCCGCGGTTCGTGTTCATGAAGATGAAGATGCCCGTGTCGTCGTACTTTCCGGCCGTAATCTCCACGTCCTCCCGGATCAGGAACGGCTCGACGAGACCCTCGTAGCGCCCGCCTCCGGAGAAGCTGATCTGGGCGCCGTTGCGGAACTCGACCTCGCCGCCGATGGAGTAGCGCTGGGTCTGGTGGAACCCGTCGAAGTCCCAGAAGCTGTCGTAGTACACCCGGGGGCCGAACTCCTTGACCCGCCCCTCGCCGGCAGGCCGGAACTGACGACGGACGTAACCGTTCACCTGCCGGTAGCCGGAACGGCTGAGGAAGCCGACTTCCGGATTGAAGTCCTCGCCGACTTCCGTGTAGCCGGCGCGCCAGCGCCAGAACGGAGAACTGAAGGAGCTGCCGAGTCCGAAACCGTGGTCGCGGCCGGCAAGTCCCGGGGTCTCGGTCCGGGCGGCCCAGGCGGTGAGTTCCGTGTGCTCGCCGACGCCGACCTGCCCGTCGACCGCGTAGGTGCGGTTGAAGTCGCCGTCGGGCGCCAGGGCGCCCGTGCCCTGGCGGTTGACGACGAGTACGCCTGCCCGGCTCCGATTGCGGTATTCGCGGTTCACCCGCGCGACGGTGAAGTTGTTGCCGTGCAGGTCTCCCGACTCGTCGGTCTGCATGTTCAGAAAGCCGACGTTCAACCCTCCGGCCTTGCCGGATAACCGGACACCGCCGAGGATGGGTACCGGCTGGCCGGCGGCCAGGCCGATCCGTCGGCTGAAGAAGAGTTCCACCCCGCCGCGGCTGGAGCTCCGGCCGCCGACCCGGAACAGCCCCGCGTTCTCGAGAAAGAAGGGCCTCTTCTCGGGAAAGAAGAGGCTGAAGCGGTCGAGGTTGACCTGCTGATCGTCGGCTTCGACCTGAGCGAAGTCCGTGTTGAGCGTTACGTCCAGGGTCAGGCTCGGGGTGACGCCGAACTTCAGGTCCAGTCCGCCGTCCCATTCACTCGTCTGATCCGAGACGCCGTCGTCCCGGGCGGAACTCACCACGTAGGGGTTCAGTTGCAGGTTGCGCTGGCGGGGCGTCTCCAGGCCGACGAGCGTGCCGGCCCTGGAAACCCGGTGCAGACGGTGTTGCCGGCCGAGGTGCGCCCAGTAGGCAGTCTCGCTCTTGCGCCGGATGTTGCGCTCGAAGTTGACTCCCCAGGCGCCGCTCCCCGAGTCGAAGCGGAGGTTGCGGAAGGGAATCGCCATCTCGGCGCTCCATCCGAAGTCGCCGACCCGGGTCCTGACGGTCCAGGTCGTGTCCCAGTCCAGGTTGGCGCCGGAGAAGGAGCCGCTGGAGAAGGAGCCGCTGCTTGCGGAACCTTCGTTCGTCACCTGGCCGTCGTACTGGATGCCGCCGACGTTCGTGCCGAACATGAACGCGTTCTGCCGGTCGAGGTAGGTGTCGAGGATGAAGCGGAAGCTGTCCTCCTCGCCGAGCGAGGCGTCGCGGCGGCTGTCGGAGATGACCAGCGTCGAGGCCTCGCTGTCGAACAGGACGGCGGCGATGTAGAGGTTGCGGTCGTCGAAGGCGACCCGGACTTCCGTGCGCTCGGAGGCAGGCTGGCCTTCGAAGGGTTCCGTTTGCTGAAAGCCCGTGGCCGTGTCGACCTGCTGCCAGAGGGCCTCGCCGAGAACATCCCCGTCGATGACCGGCTGCTGCTGAAGCCGATGCGCCCTGAGCTGCGGCCGGTCGCGACTCGTGTCCTGCTGTGCCGCCCCGGCGATGCCCTGGGTCGCAAGAAAGGCTGCCAGCGCGACGGCGCCGCGCCGGAGGAGGAGTCGCTGCATGACGGTTCTAGGGCTGAGCGGGAATTCGATTTGCTTCGCGGCTGGTCGGGGGCTGGACGGCGGGGATTTCCAGTTCCCTTGCCCGCCGATTCAAATCGTCGAGGCGGGGTCCGGTCAACTCGTTCACCGCGTCGAGGATCGGAACCAACTCCGCTTCAAGGTCCTCGAAGCGGCTTCGCGCGCCGGCGGTCGGCCGCGCGGTGTTGCCGAAGACGTGAGTGTAGAGGTAGGCGTACTGGTTGTCGATCCGGGGCTGGAAGTTCAGCGCGTCCTGCGAGACGCGGCTGCGCGACTGGATCAACCGCTCGTCGAGTTCCCCGGCGCGCTCGAGGATGCCCTCGAGGACCGGCCCGAGTTCCGAGGCGCCCGCCTCGTCGAGACGTTCCTGGAGCGCGCCAGCCTGTTCCCGAACCCTGCGCAGGCCTGCGATCGCGTCGTGAATCGCCGTCAACCGGGCCGACAACTGGTCGAGCATTGCGTACTGCTCTTCCAGGTCGGCCTGCGTGATGTCGTCGAGCCGCGGGTCGGCCACCACCTCGAAGATCCGGCTTTCGACCCAGTCGCCAGCTTCGTCGTCCGCCGCTTGATCCGTGTCCTCGCCGGCGGCGACCGACAGGGTGGCCCGGTAGGTCCCCGGCGGCAGGTAGGGGCCGCCGGTGTAGGAGAGGGACATGATCGCGCCCTCGACCAGGTGGGGCGCCTGCCCGCGCAGGTTCCAGACGACCCGGTTCAGACCCGCCTTCGCCTGGAAGGCCTCGATCCGCGGGCGTTCTTCCTCTGTCCCTTCGGTCTCCTCGCCCTCCGGCAACGACACGAAGCGCCGCAGAACCCGCTCGCTGCCGTCAGGGGAGATCACCAGTTCGACCCGGCCGGTCGGCTCCACGGGGAGGTCGAACCAGATCGAGGCGCCGTTGACGAAGCCGCCGCCTCCGCCGGGCCGGTCGATGCGGACGGTCGGTTCGGGGGAGAACAGGCGAGGCGCGTCCCGCGTGGCGCCGGCGGCGACTTCCCTGGCGAGTTCGCGTACGACGCCGAGGTCGTCGAGCACCCAGAAACTCCGGCCCTGGGTTGCCAGGACCAGGTCCGGGTTGCCGGCGTTCTCGTGAATCAGCAGGTCGGTGATCGGTGTGCGCGGGAGATTCAACTGGAAGGACTGCCAGGAGTCCCCGCCGTCGAAGGAGGCGTAGAGGCCGAACTCGGCGCCGGCGAAGAGCAGGCCGGGGGCAGCCGGATCCTCGCGGACGACGCGCACGAAGTGGTGGGCGGGCAGCCCCTCGGTCACCGTCCTCCAGCTCTCTCCGCCGTCGTCCGTGCGGAAGATGTACGGCGTGTAGTCGTTCATCCGGTAGCGGTAGACGCCGACGTAGACGCGCAGCGGGTCGTGGTGCGACACGTCGATTGAGTTGACCGTGCCGTCGGCCGGCATGCCGTCGGGTGTGACGTCGGTCCAGGTGGAACCGTTGTTGCGGCTGACGTGGATGCGGCCATCGTCGCTGCCGGCCCAGATCTCACCGGCCAGATGCGGCGATTCGGCGAGCGCGAAGATCGTGTTGTAGACCTCGACGCCGGTGTGGTCGTGCTGCACCGGTCCGCCGGGCACGCCCTGCTTCTCGTCGTCATCCGTCGTCAGGTCGGGTGAAATCGTCTCCCAGGTCCAGCCGCCGTCGCGCGTGCGGTGGACGTAGTTCGAGGTGTGGTACACGACGTCGGGATCGTGCCGGGAGATGAGGATCGGCGCGTTCCACTGGAAGCGGTAGAGCAGGTCGCGCGGGGCCGTGCCGTCCTGCATCTGGGGGTAGAGGATCATGTTGCGCGCGGCGCCGCTGCGGTGGTCGTAGCGGTCGATGCGGCCGAGGTAGTTGCCGGAATAGACCAGATGCGGCTGCTCCGGGTGAACCGCGATGTGGCCGCTCTCGGCGCCGGCAACCGAGTGCCAGTGTTGCGTCGGCGTCAGTTCGGGCAACGGGCGCGAGGGCACCGAGATCGTGCTGTTGTCCTGCTGGGCACCGTAGATCCGGTAGGGGAACTGGTTGTCGACGGTAACGCGGTAGAACTCGGCGGTCGGCTGGTTGTTCTGGGTCGACCAGGAACGGCCGCCGTCCACGCTCACGTTGGCGCCGCCGTCGTTCGCCTGGACGATGATGTGGGGACGTTCCGGGTTGATCCAGAGGTCGTGGTTGTCGCCGTGGGGAGTGGGTACGCGCTCCCAGTTGGCGCCGCCGTCGACCGAGCGGAAGAAGCGGACGTTCGAGCCCCACACGGTGTTCGGATCGGCGGGATCGGCCTGGATGTGGCTGTAGTACCAGCCGCGGGTGAGCAGCTCGGGCTCGTCGCTCACCTTCTGCCAGGTGTCGCCGTGGTCCTCGGAGCGGAAGATGCCGCCGCGGCCCTCCGCGGCGGTGATGATCGTCCACAGTCGGCCGCGGCGCGCCGGCGACGCGGACACGCCGATGCGGCCGAGCACGCCGGCGGGCAAGCCGCCTTCGAGGCGGTCCCAGGTGTCGCCGCCGTCCGTCGAGCGGAACAGGCCGCCTTCGTCGCTGCCGTCGATCAGGGTCCAGGGCTTGCGCTCGACCCGCCAGGCGGCCGCGTAGAGGACGCGGGGATTGAACGGGTCGAGCTCCAGGTCGGCGATCCCTGCGTCCTCGGAGATGTAGAGCGCCTGCTGCCAGGTCTCGCCGCCGTCGGTGGAGCGGTAGACGCCGCGTTCCGGATTGCTGCCGAAGATCTGGCCCAGCACACCGACCCAGAGCACGTTCGGGTCGTCCGGATGGACGCGGACGCGGCTGATCGCGCCCGAGCGCTCCAGGCCGATGTGCTGCCAGGAGGCGCCGGCGTCGGTCGAGCGGTACATGCCGTCGCCGATCGAAACGTTGCCGCGGGGGCAGGCCGAGCCCATGCCGACGTAGATCACGTTGGGATCGCTCGGCGCCACGGCAACGGCGCCGACAGAGCCGGCCCGGAAGTCCTCGTCGGTCAGGTTCTCCCAGGAGGCGCCCGCGTTCGTCGTGCGCCATACGCCGCCGCCGGTCGAGCCCATGTAGAACGTGTACGGGTGGGCTGCGTGGCCCGCGACCGCGGTGACGCGGCCGCCTCGGCTGGGGCCGACAAGGCGAAACTCGAGGCCCTCGAAGGCGTCCACTTCCGGCTGGGCCAGGGGCTCCTGGCCGGACATGGCCGCGGTACCGGCGAGGAACGCGACGATCGAGGCCGTTGGGTACGGGAACGTCTTCATCGGCGGCCTAGTCTATTGTTGCCCGCTGCCGTCTGACCGGCTGGTAGATTCCGTTTGTGAAAGCCCAGCCCGTCGGCCGGCCGACGCTCGTGATCTATACCGATGGCGGCGCCAGCCCGAACCCCGGCCCGGGCGGCTGGGGGGCCGTCATCCTCGAGCCCGGCGGCAGGACGCGGGAACTTTCGGGCGGTGCGCCAAGCACGACGAACAACCGCATGGAGCTCCAGGCGGCGATCTCGGCGCTCGCCGATCTTTCCGAGCCTTCCAGGGTGGACCTGTACACCGACTCGCAGTACGTCCGGCAGGGGATCACGTCGTGGCTGGCGCGGTGGCGGACCCACAACTGGCGCCGGCGCGACGGCGGGGCGGTCAAGAACGTCGATCTGTGGCGGCGTCTGGAGGGTTTGAACAAACGCCACCGCGTCCACTGGCATTGGGTCAAGGGTCATGCGGGGAACGAGTGGAACGAGCGGGTCGATGCCCTGGCCAGCGCGGAGATCGCGGCGCGTGGAGGCGGCGCCGTGGCCGAACCCGAATCGGAAGTGGAGATCCCGCCCGGAAGCGCGCGCATCTTCCTGAAGGTCCGTTGCGTCCGCGGCCGCGGCGCATGGGCGGCCGAACTGGAGACGCCCGAGGGTTCGGCCCGGCGAACGGGGAGGGCCTCCGGGACGACTCCGAACCGCCTCGAGCTGGCCTGCGTTCTTGACCTCCTCGCCACTCTGCCGGAGGGACAGCCGGCGGCCGTGTACACGGGCAACGACTATCTCCGGCGCGGCGCCTCCTTGTGGATCCACTCCTGGAAGCGCAACCGGTGGCGCACGAAAGCCGGCGGACAGGTCAAGAACGCGGAGCTCTGGCATCGGCTCGATCGGCAACTGGAAGGCCGGCGCGTGTTCTGGCCGGTGCCCGTCGGCGACGCCGCGGAGCGGTTGGCGGACCTGAAAGACCGGGTGCGCGAACTGTTCTAGCAGCTTGCGCCGCAGACCAGACAGAAGCCGGCGCTTTGCGCCGGATGCCGGCGCACCCGGTTGGTCAGGACGTAGCCGATGACCGAGATCACCGAGAGGTACCAGCGGGCCGCCGGCGAGTAGCGCCGCTTCAGGAACTCGGGCATCGTGAAGATGCCGCTCTTTGACGTAGAACGGACGAACAGCCAGCCGAGAATCAGCAGGATGAGCGAGGCCTGCGGCGGCGCAAGCTCCTATACCGCCTGCTCCCGGCTCGCCAGGAAGCGCACGTCCGGCGCGTTCTCGGCCGCGCGGTCGAGCCAGTAGCGGTTCGCGGCCAGGAACAGCGGCGCGCCGTTGTGGTCGTGCGCGATCTTCGTCTCGTTGCGGCGCACGAAGTCGCGCACGGTCCGCTCGTCGTCCGACTCGATCCAGCGGGCCAGGGAGTTGGTCGTCGATTCGAAACGCACGGGCACCTCGTACTCCGTGCGAATGCGATCCGCCAGGACGTCGAACTGCAGGGCGCCGGCGACGCCGACGATCCACTCGTTGCCGGCCCGGGCCCGGAAGACCTGCGCTACGCCCTCTTCAGCCAGTTGCAGCAGGGCGCGGCCCAGGTGCTTGGCGCGCAGAGGATCCTCCGGCCGGACCCGGCGGAGAAGGTCGGGCGCGAAACTGGGAACGCCGACGAAGCGCAACGGCTCGCCGCCGGTCAGCGCGTCGCCGATTCGCAGGTTCCCGTGATTGGGAATGCCGATGATGTCGCCGGGCCAGGCCTCTTCGGCGAGCTCCCGTTCGCGAGCCAGGAAGAGAACCGGATTGTGCACGTTCAGCGTCCGTCCCGTACGCGGGTGGAGCAACCGGATGCCGCGGAAGAAGCGGCCGGAGCAGACGCGCACGAAGGCAATCCGGTCCCGGTGTTTCGGGTCCATGTTCGCCTGGATCTTGAACACGAAGCCGGATACCTGATCCTCGCCGGGAGACACGGTCCGTTCCGCGGTCTGCTGCGGCCTCGGCGAGGGCGCGTGCCGGCCCAGCCCGTCGAGCAGCGCCCGCACGCCGAAGCTGCGCAGAGCGCTGCCGAAGTAGACCGGCGTCCGGTTGCCCTCGAGGTAGGGCGCGGCGGCGAACGGGGGGCACAGCTCGCGCACCATCTCGACCTCTTCACGCAGCTTGGCCGCGGGTCCGGGTCCGATCGCCCGTTCGATCTCGGGGCTCTTCAGATCCGGCACGATCCGTTCCGTGCTCCGCCGCTCCCTGGTCCCGCTCTCGAGCAGTACGAGCTGATCGCGGACCAGGTCGTAGCAGCCCTGGAAGTCGCGCCCCATGCCAACCGGCCAGCTCACCGGCGAGACCTCCAGTTGCAGCGTGTCGGCGATTTCGTCGAGGAGGTCGAGGGGGTCGCGGACGTCGCGGTCGAGCTTGTTGATGAAGGTCGTGATCGGCACGTCGCGCACGCGGCAGACCTCGAACAGTTTCCGGGTCTGCGACTCGATCCCCTTCGCGGCGTCGAGCACCATGACCGCCGAGTCCACGGCGGTCAGCGTGCGGTAGGTGTCTTCACTGAAGTCCTCGTGACCTGGTGTGTCGAGCAGGTTGAAGCGGTTGCCTTCATGCTCGAAGGTCATCACGGAGGCGCTGACGGAGATGCCGCGCTCACGCTCCACCTTCATCCAGTCCGAGTGGGCCCGCCGCGCCTCGCCGCGGGCCTTGACCGCCCCTGCAAGCTGGATCGCCCCGGCGAAGAGCAGGAGCTTTTCGGTCAGGGTCGTCTTGCCTGCGTCCGGGTGGGAGATGATGGCAAACGTGCGGCGGCGGGCGACCGCGTCGGGGAGGGTCGTCATGGGTGCGGTTCCTGGGCAGCGCGGGGTCGGGACGCAGCGGCACGGGAGTCTATCGTCGAGCCGCGCTTGGGGCAGCCGGCGGCTGGATTCGTGGCAGAATGCGCGCCGTTCAACCCGCCGAGGTACATGCATGAGTGATCTGACCGCGTTTCGAGAGAAGGCCCGCGCCTGGGTGGAGGCGAACTCCCCCGAGTTCCTGCGGGGCAAGGCGTCCGATCCGAAAGCCTGGGCGGCCGGCGGCCGCAAGGCCTCCTTCACCTACCCGGAGAGTCGGGACTGGCTTCTGGCTGCCGCCGACAGGGGTTTCTCCGTGCCGACCTGGCCGGAGCAGTACGGCGGCGCCGGTCTCTCCCGGGACGAGGCCCTGGTGCTGCAAGAGGAGATCGCCCGCCTTGCGCTGCCCATGCCGCTGACCGGCTTCGGCTACAGCATGATCGGTCCGACCCTGCTGGATCACGGCACCGAAGGTCAGAGGGCCGAGCACCTGCCGAAGATCGCGCGCGGCGAGATCCGCTGGTGCCAAGGCTACTCGGAACCGAACGCGGGTTCCGATCTTGCCTCCCTCGCCACGTCGGCGGTACGCGACGGCGACTTCTACGTGATCAACGGCCAGAAGGTCTGGACTTCCGGCGCGGACGAGGCGGACTGGATCTTCATGCTCGTGCGCACCGATCCGGACGTGAAGAAGCAGCGCGGCATCACCTTCATCCTGGTCGACATGGAATCGCCGGGAGTCGAGGTGCGGCCGATCCGGCTGATCAGCGGCGCTTCCCCCTTCTGCGAGACGTTCTTTCACAACGTGCGGGCGCCGGTGCACCAGGTCATCGGCGATGTGAACAGCGGTTGGACCGTGGCCAAGGCGCTGCTCGGCCACGAACGCACGTCGATTGGCGGCATGGGGCGCGGCGGGGCCCGAACTTCCCTGCCTGATCTCGCGCGCGACTACGTGAGCGTGGACGAGGAGGGCCGGATCGACGACCCGGCGCTGCGCGAACGGATCATCCAGTGCGAGATGGACGCGATGTCCTACGGTCTGACCGTCAAGCGCCACGGCGACGGGCTGGAAGCCGGACACAAGCCCGGTCCCGAAAGCTCGATGTTCAAGTACTACGGCACGGAACTGAACATGCGCCGCGAGGAACTCATGCTCTCCATCCGGGGCCCGCAGGCCCTGGGCTGGGAGGGAGAAGGGTTCGAGCCGGCGGAACTGAACCAGACCCGCACCTGGCTTCGTTCCCGGGCGAACAGCATCGAGGGCGGAACGTCGGAGATCCAGTTGAACATCATCGCCAAGCGCGTGCTGGGATTGCCGGACTGATGGCGGCTCTCGTTCTCACCGCTCCCCAGGACATGCTCGCCCGCACCGCGGCCGAGCTCATTTCGAAGCACGGCGGCGTGGACCGCCAACGGCAGCTCCGCGACGCCGGCGATGAACTCGCCTACAGCCCCGAGGTGTGGGCCGAGATGGCCGACCTCGGCTGGCTCGGCATTCCCTTCGCCGAGGATTACGGCGGCCTGGGGATGGGCATGGCCGAAACGGTGCTCATCACGGAAGCGATGGGCCGTGGCCTGGCGCCCGAGCCGTTCGTGTCGGCGGTCGTCTTCGCCGGCGGGCTGATCGCCGACGCCGGCGCCGCGGAACAGCGAACCGCATGGCTGCCGCAACTGATCGACGGCGAGAAGCGCCTGGCGCCGGCTCTACTCGAGGCGGGAAGCAGGTACGGGCTCGACCGGGTCGAGACCCGAGCGCAGCCGAACGGCGCTGGCTGGTCGCTGTCGGGCGAGAAGGTCCAGGTGGTCGGCGGCGTCGGCGCGGACGGCTTCCTGATCGCGGCTCGAACGGAAGGCGGTGACGACGGTCTGACGCTCTTCCTCGTGCCGGCGGCGGCGGACGGTCTCGAGGTCGTGGCTCAGAAGCGAGTCGACTCCCGCAACTCGGCGATCGTCAGACTGAACGATGTCCAGGTGGGCGCCGGCAGCGTCGTGGGCGACGTCTGCGGCGGTCTGGAACCGCTCGGGCGCGCGGTTGATCGGGCCACGGTCGCCGTCTGCGGCGAGATGCTCGGCGTGATGACGGAGGCCTTCGAGCGCACGATCGAGTACCTCAAGTCCCGCAGCCAGTTCGGCGTGCTCATCGGGACCTTCCAGGCGCTCAAGCACCGGGCCGCGAAGATGTTCATCGAGATCGAACTGTCCCGGTCGACCGTCATGGCGGCGGCCCGCGCCCTCGACGAGGGCAGCGACGACGCGCAACTCCAGGTCTCCAACGCCAAGGCTCGCTGCTCCGACGCCCTGATCCTGGTCACCAACGAGGCCCTGCAGATGCACGGCGGCATCGGCATGACGGACGAGCACGACATCGGCCTGTTCATGAAGCGCGCCCGGGCGCTCGAGTTCGCCTTCGGCGACGCCGCCTTCCACCGCCAGCGCTTCGCCGCTCTACGAGGCTTCTGAGCCGCGGCCGCTCGCCAGGACCTCGCCGCTCTGCGTTCAGAACGCGACGGCCAGAACGCGATGAGCCTCGCCGGCCGCGACGTCGTATCGGCTGCACAGCCCGTGTAGGGCAGGGCCTATGCCGCCGAAGCCCGGCGCCGGACATCGTTGCGACTGCAGATGCCCCTGCCTTTGACAAGTCCTCTATCCGCCGGCCAGCGGGTTGTTGGCCGACGCGGGCATCAACCCCGTGGTCTGCTGCCGGGCGGGACATGGGGCCGAAACGAGTCTTCGGGCGGTCTCGGCCCACTGCCTGCCAGGCGCAGCGCGGTCAGCTGATGATGTGGTTCGGGTCCATGCCCGAACAGCCGTCCTGCTTCGCTGCCGTCGAGCAGCGACCGGTGTAGCAGGAGTTGCCGGCGAAGCCCTGCGGGCGCAGGTCGCCTATCCAGCGCTCGACGTTCGCCTGGACCTCGGCGGGGCCCTGGCCGTGTTCGGTGATCAGGACCTTCGACAGGCCCCACCAGGCCCGCCCCAGGTTGCACTGGCAGCAGCAGGTGTAGGCCGAGCGGTCGCTGCAGCAGGGCGCGGGAATCGGGGTCAGGGCGGCGCGCTTGATCTCCTCCTGTTCGGGGGTCAGTTCAATCTCCGCGTCGTACGCGATGAGCCGCTCTATCGGCAGTGCCAGGAGCGTGGCGATCAGGTCGTCGTCGGTCGCTGCCGCGGCCGTTGGCAACGAGTCGCCGCAGCCCCAGAGCGCCAAGGCGGCGAGAAGGGGGACGATGGTGGTGGTGCGAACACGGTGGCGGGTACGGCGAGTCATGGCGGGGATGCTATCCGGGTCGGTTCGGTTAGGCGTCTCTGGACGAGGCGCAGGCGGGTTTCTGCGACCAGCTACAGGGATTTCTTCGGCGCCGGAGGGTCTTCACGGTGTTTCGAGCACCGTGCAGTCGAGCGCAGGTACGCGCAGATAGTCCCGGTCGAAGGTCAGGATGCGGCCGTGACGTTCCAGCGTGCAGGCAGCGATCCAGACGTCATTCAAGGGGATGGGCGTGCCGGCGGCTCGGAGCGACACGAAGACGCTGGCGTAGTGGCGAACGGTTGCTGGCGTCACGTTCGGCACGTTGACGTAGGGCAGGGCCAGAAACTCGGCGAGCACGCGACGGTTCTCCGCGACGCGGCTGCCGAGTTCGAATGCCGCTTCGATCTCTCCGAGGACGATCACCGGGACGAAGACCTGAACGGCGGCCGTGAGGCTGGCGAGCACCTGAGGGTGTCCCTTGCGGAAGTGAGAGTAGGCGCTGGTGTCGAGGACGAGTCGCTCGATCGTCTTCATTCCCACAACCGCCGGTCGACCACCCGCTGTTCGGCCAGTGCTGCGTTGAATTCCTTGGCGTCGTCCTCGGTCCAGGTGGCGTACCGGAGGAGCTGGGCTCGACGGGCGTCCGGTCCCACCGCTTCGCGGAGCACTCGGAGTACGGTGGCGTTCAGGCTCTCGCCCCGCTCGGCGCTGATCGCACGCAGACGGGAAGCGAGATCAGGGTCCACGTTCCTGATCGTCAGTTGAGTTGAAGGCATGACAGCGCGACTATGTATTCATCATGTCATCCTGTCAAGTCCGAGCGCTGTCCGCGAACGCTGCCGGCGCCCGGGGCCGTGGCGGCGCCGCTCAGCTGCAGCTTCCCGCCGAACCTCGGTAGACCCGGTAGCCGGCCCAGTAGTACGGATGCGCGGCGTCGAACCCCACGGGCGCCCGGCCTTCGCCCTGGTCGAACCGGAGCGGCTGCGCCAGGAGCCCGAGCTGGGCCCTTCGAAGCGCGGCGGCGGTGGGCATTCCCTCGGCTACGAGGCGGTAGAACGCGCCGAACAGGTGGGTGGCGGATTCGTCGATGACGGGCCAGAGCGACGCGACGAGGGAACTCGCGCCGGCGGCGCCGAAGGCTTCGACGAACGGCCCGGGACCGATGCCGTGGCCGCCCGTGTCCAGACCGGAGAGGATGACGAGCGACTCGCGTTCCAGTGCGAGTCTCGACGCCAGTTGGCTTGCCGCTACGGGAATGGCCTGCTCGTCGTACCTCTCGGGGGAGAGCAGCAGAGCGGAGCTGTGCGGGTTGCCCGAGTCGATCCGCGCCTCGACGGCCAGGTGCAGAAAACGGACGGCGTAGCTCTCGGTCGATTCCCAGAAGAGCGTCGGCGAGGCGGCCGGACCGAAGCGGGAAACCACGGGCAGGTCGAGAGCGCCGAGCGTGCTGGCCTGATTGCGGCGCGCGGCGTGCCGGCGCCAGGAGATGCCGCCGTCGCTCATCGAGGCGCCGAGCGGGCGTGCCGGTGGACGGTAGACGGCGTCGGCAAACGCCAGGGCGATCGGTCTTTCGCCCGCTGGCGCGTTGCTGGCGTTGCCGGCGCCCAGGGCCGGGTCGACCCAGCACAGAGTCCGCGTTTCGATCAGGTAGCGGCCCCGGGCGTCGATCAGGCGAGGCGCCCGGATGGCACCGAAGGGCAGGTCGCTGAGCGGCCCGTCGGCGGCCAGGACGAGGCGTGAGACCTGCCGGAGCTGTTCGGCAATCGGGCCAAGCAGGATTTCGCCCAGTTCGTCCCCGAGGCGGACGATCCGACCAGGCGAAGCTGGTGGGCGGTGGAGCGCGAGTTGACGGATCTCGGTGACGAGAGGCTGCAGGTCCTCGGCAGTTGCGTTCAGGGTCAGCGTGGTGGATGCGTTGCCTGCCGACCCCGAAACGACCGTCAGGCGCACCGGGCGACCGGGCCCGGCGTCGTAGATGAGGGTCGCGACATCATCTGCGGCGGGCCGGAAGTGCTCGGGAAGCAAAGGCTGGTCTTTTCCTGTCTGGGCTGCCGATGCGGCGGCTCCGCCGAACACCGACAGACCGACCAGGACGGCGCCGGCGCGGGCAGCCGCCAGCCGCGCCATCCAGGATGTTCCGCCCGTCGTCGCTGCCCTCATGATCTCCATGGACTTCAGAGACCGGAACCCCTTGGCGCGGGCGCTCTCGTCCATCGCTACGCCCTTGACCTCCGAGAGGCCCCTCTGCTCACAGGCCTGTTCGACGCGTCGCCCGGGGCCGCCTCCGAGAGTTTCGCAGGCGGGATCACGGACAGCGGCGGCCACGAGAGGATGGGGGCCGCTGCCAGACGCAACGGGCGGGAGGCCATCGACATGGCGGAGGAGCCTATCCGGCCGGCGCACGTACGATGACGGACAGGATGTCCAGCGTCCGGCTCGAATCCGACGGCCAGGTCGCCAGCGTCACGCTGACGCGGTGGGGGTACGATGACGGACGGCATGTCCAACGTCCGGCTCGAATCCGACGGCCAGGTTGCCAGCATCACGCTGACGCGGCGGGAGAAGGCGAACGCACTGGACTCGGCGACCACAGCCGGGTTGCGCGACGCGCTGCGCCAGCCGGCCGCGGCGTCCGCGCGCGTGCTGGTCATCTCCGGTGAAGGCGTCTTCTGCGGCGGCGCAGACATCCGCGAAATGGAGAATCTCGACGCCGTCAGCGCGGAGCGCTTCATCCGCGGGCTGCACGAGACCTTTCTCCTGATTCGCGAGCACCCGGCGCCGGTCGTCGCCGAGGTTCGCGGCGCGGCTCTGGGAGCGGGCCTGGAGCTTCTCGTCTCCTGCGACCTGTCGGTCGCCGCCGAGGACGCGATCTTCGGCATGCCGGAGCCGCACGTCGGCCTGCCGTCGGTCATCGAGGCGGCGCTGCTGCCCGGCGTCGTCGGCCTCGTTCGAGCCCGCGAGCTGCTCTTCCTGGGAGATCCGATCGACGCCGCCGAAGCCGCGCGGATCGGTCTTGTCGGCGAGGTCGTTCCGGCCGCCGACCTGGAAGCGGCGGTGAACGCCAAGGTCGAGCGCCTGCTGCGACTCAGCCCCGAGGCTCTGTCGCTACAGAAGCGCCTGATTGGCCGCTGGCTCAACCTGCCCCTGGACCAGGCCGTGGAGGCGGGTGTCTCCGCCTTCAGAGCCGCCTATCGAACCGGCGCGCCCCAGCGTGAGATGGAGAAGTTCTGGCGGCGCCGCAGCACCCCTTCAGGCGCTTCGTAGCAGCGGGGACGCAGCTGGCGCCTGCGGCCAGTTCCCTGCGCGACGTGGCCTCGGCACGGCCTGGAACGAGGGCGCCGCCGTGACGCAGCTGGCGCCTGCCGCCAGTTCCCTGCGCAACAAGCGCGAGCGACACCGCCGAAACGTGCCGAAACGCAGGGCCGGGAGGCTCCCTGCGGACTCGAAGCGAGCGACGCCGAACGACATTGCCGAAACGTGCCGAAACGAAGGGCCTGCTCAGGCGGCCAGCCACCGCAGGCAGCCGGACGCTTCAAGCAGCGCGTCGATCTCGCCGCGCTCGGAGAGTCCTCCGTACCTGGTTCGCAGTGCCGCCAGCGACCGGGCGTGGTACTTCTGCGGTTTCTGAGTCCACTCGCCGCTGGCGAGAGTGACCGAAAACTCGTCCTGGCCGCCGGCGATGGCGGCGGCGTTGGCGGCGCTCCAGGGCAGGAACAGGCCGCCGACCTGCTGCGCGAGCAGGGGCGTCAGGGTCGGCGCCAGGGACGCCCAGTCCTCGAACTCGCCGTTCGCCGTCGGGTCCACGAGGCGCTTCACCCAGGCGACGGTACGGGGCGCCCGCTTCTCGAGCAGCGAGCCGGGGGTCGGATCGGTCCACGCCTGGTGAATCTGGAATCCGACGCCGAAGTCGCCGAACGCCGGACGGCCGCCGAACAGGTAGTCCCGACCGTCGAGGTGAGCCTCGATCAGGTCGACGGCGTCGAGGAACGACTGCTCGATCTGGGGGGCCGTCTGCTCGTTCGAGCCGACGAACCAGACCCGGGGGACCATCCGCTCGCGGACCTGCGCGGTCATCGCCTTGAGGGTGTCCTCGTCGGCTTCCGGATTCATTCCCTGGGCGATGCGCCGGGCGCCGGATTCCTGGTCCGCGGGCCGGGCCCAGCGGTAGTGGAACATCCACTTGTTGCCCCATTCGTCGCCGAACTCCTCGAGCAGCACGGAGACGAAGGCCGCGGTCGGGTCCGGCGGATGGATCGACGGCTCCGGATGCTCGGCCTCCATCGCCTCGAGGATCGGTGTCGAGTCCTGCATGCCCCGGTCGTCCGGCGTGACGACCAGCGGCACGAGGGGCAGCTTCGCGTGGCGCTTGAACTCGTCCTGGTTGGCGCCGCTGCGACGGAGCCACTCGTGGCGGATGCCCTTGTAGCGGAAGTACGAGCGCACCTTGATCGAGTAGGGAGAGAGTTCGGCGCCGAAGATTCGGTAGGGTCGGGCCATTGGCAGGAGCCTCCTGGAGGGGAGTCGTTGTCAGACGGAGGCTCATGCTAGGAGGCTGTGCCGCAGAACGCAACGAGTTGTCGGCCCAGCCTGCTGGCGGGGTAGCGACCCAGGAAGGACCGACGACGGCGTGACAGCGACTCCCCCTTTGCACCAGAGGCTGCGGCAGGTCTTCGGCCACTCCGACTTCCGACCTCACCAGGAGGAAGTCTGCCTTCGCACCGCGGCGGGGGACGACGGCCTGGTCGTCATGCCGACCGGCGCCGGCAAGTCTCTCTGCTACCAACTGCCGGGCCTGCTGCGCGGCGGCCCCACCCTCGTCTTCTCTCCGCTGAAAGCCCTGATGGAGGACCAGACGGCCAAGCTGCGGGAGCTCGGACTGCGCGCCGAACGCATCCATTCCGGACGCCCGCGGCACGAATCGAGGCAGGCCTGCCGGCTCTACCGCGACGGCGAACTCGACTTCCTCTTCATCGCTCCGGAGCGTCTCGGCGTGCCGGGCTTCATCGAGTTCCTGGAGCGTTGCCGGCCGGCGCTGATCGCGGTTGACGAGGCGCACTGCATCTCCCAGTGGGGCCATGACTTCCGACCCGACTACCGGCTGCTTGGGCAACGCCTGCCGCGGTTGCGCCCGGCGCCGGTGCTGGCGTTGACCGCGACCGCGACGCCGCGCATCCAGGACGACATCGCGGACCAGCTCGATCTTCACGGGGACCAGCGCTACATCTACGGTTTCCGGCGCGAGAACCTGGCCGTCGAGGCGGTGCAGAAGCGGCCCGGGGCTCGAGCGGCGATCGTTTGCGAGGTGCTGGGGGAACCGGGGCGGCGGCCCGCGATCGTCTACGCGCCGACCCGCAAGGAGACGGAGAAGCTCGCCGGTCGGCTGGCCGACGAATTTCCCGCTGCCGCGTACCACGCCGGGCTGCCGACGGCCGAGAGGGACGACGTGCAGACCGGGTTCCTCGGCGGCGGGATCGAGGTCGTCGTCGCCACGACGGCCTTCGGCATGGGGATCGACAAACCGGACATCCGCACCGTGATCCACACGGCGATGCCGGCAACCGTCGAGGGCTACTACCAGGAGATCGGCCGCGCCGGACGGGACGGGCAGCCAGCCCGGGCGCTGCTCCTGTACTCCTGGGCCGACCGCCGCACGCAGGAGTTCCTGCACAAGCGCTCCTATCCCGAGATCGCCTACCTCAAGCAGCTTCACAAGGCGCTGACGGAGGAGCCGCAGGAACGGACCGACCTGCAGCGCCGGCTTTGCCTCGGCGATGACGTGTTCGAGGCCGCTCTGGATCAGCTTCGCATCCATGGCGGCGCCGTGTTCGGCGGCGGCTACCGCGTGCGCCGGGGCGACGACTCGTGGGTTCGGTCGTACCGGGTCCAGCGCCAGCACCGGCTGGACCAGATCGACGAAATGACCCGCTTCGCCGACCACCGGGGCTGCGGATGCTGCGTCTGGTGGGGCACTTCGGCGACCTGGCGGACAGCGATGCACGCTGCGGCGTCTGTGATGTCTGCCGACCGGACGACTGCCTGGTGCGACGGTTCCGGGCGCCGTTGCCTGAAGAGGTGCAGGCGATGGAGACCGTCGTGTCGTTGCTGCGGCGCCGCGAGGGGCAGGGGACGGGCCGGCTGTTCCAGAAGTTCCAGGATAGCCATGACTCTTTCGACCGCAACGAGTTCGAGGATCTTCTCGGCGCGCTCGGCCAGGCTCGCTTGGTCTTCGTGGAGGACGACTCGTTCCAGAAGGATGGGGAGACGATCCGCTACCAGCGGGCCGGGTTGACGCCGACTGGCCGATGCCGCGGGATCGACCTGGAGGGGCAGGTGGTGTTGCCGGACGATCCTCCCGACGAGCCGAAGGCGCGGCGGAAACGGAAGGCAGCCAACGCCGCGGAAATCGCGGAGGCCGACGCCGACCCCGAACTGGTCGACGCGCTGCGAACGTGGCGGCTGGAGGCGGCCCGGAAGAAGCGGTGGCCTGCGTACACCGTGCTCTCGAACCGGGCCTTGATTGCCGTCGCTGCAGCGAAACCTCGAAGCGGGGAGGGACTGCTCGCGATTCCCGGCATCGGCCCGAAGACGGTGAAGCGCTACGGCGGCGCGCTGCTGCGGATCGTGGCGGCGGCGGAAGAGTCCGCAACGCGGGATCCCGAGCAAGCCGTCACGACAACCGGCGAGAACGTGCAGGTGACACAATCGCGTGCTGACGAACCGGCGGCGCGCGGCTTGCCGGACCGATCGGGAGGAGTCAGCGATTCATGACGACATCGACGGCACAGTGGTTCGGCCACCCCCGAGGGCTCTCGACCCTCTTCTTCACCGAGCTGTGGGAACGATTCAGCTACTACGGCATGCGGGCGCTGCTGGTGCTCTACATGACCGACATCGCGACCGGTGGTCTCGGCTTCGAGACCGAGACCGCGACGATCGTGCTGGGGCTCTACACCTTCGGCGTCTACGCGCTGGCCCTGCCGGGAGGCTGGATCGCCGACCGCATCCTGGGCCAGAAGAAGGCGGTGCTCTGGGGCGGGATCATCATCGCGCTCGGCCACTACGCCCTCGCCGTGCCCTCCCTGTTCGCCTTCTTCCCCGGGCTGTTCCTGGTCGTGGTCGGCACGGGACTGCTGAAGCCGAACGTCTCCGCGGTGGTCGGCGATCTGTACCGGGGCGATGCGGCCGCCCGGCGCGATGCCGGATTCTCGATCTTCTACTCGGGGATCAACATCGGCGCGATGCTGGGGCCCCTCGTCTGCTCCTGGCTCGGCGAGAAGGTCGACTGGCACTTGGGTTTCGGCGCCGCCGGAGTCGGCATGACCGGGGCCATCATCGCGTACATCAAGGGCCAGAAGCACCTCGAGGGCGCCGGCGATCCGCGCGGGCCGGCGGCCGATCCCGGGCAGTTGGCGAGCGCCAAGCGGAACCTGATCGCGGGGAGCGCCTGCATCGTCGTGCTGGCCTGCGCGCTGTGGTGGCTGGGCGCGAGCGGCATCGCGCCGATCACGCTGGTCGGTTTCGCCGACGCGACCGGCGTGATCGTCGTCGTGCTCGCGGTCGTCTACTTCGCCTACGTGATCGGCTTCGTCTGCAAGAACCAGGTCGAGAGGCGGAGGATCGGCGCCTGCGCGGCGCTCTTCGTGGGCGCGGCGCTGTTCTGGTCGGGCTTCGAGCAGGCGTCGTCGTCGCTCAACCTGTTCACGCGCGACTACGTGAACCGCGATCTGTTCGGCCTCGAGGTGACGATCGGCTCGCTGCAGGCGATCAATCCCTTCTTCATCATCGTCCTCGCGCCGGTGATGGGAGGGCTCTGGGTGTGGCTCGGCGACCGCAACCCGTCGATTCCGGTCAAGTTCGGTCTCGGACTCGTGCTGCTCGGCGTCGGCTTCCTGGTCCTGTCCTGGGGCGCATCCCTCACGCAGGAGGGAGGCGCCCAGGCGGCAATGGGCTGGCTGGTCGTGACCTACTTCTTCCACACCGTAGGCGAGCTCTGCCTGAGCCCGGTGGGCCTCTCGAGCATGACGAAGCTGGCGCCGGACCGCCTCGTGTCCCAGATGATGGGCACCTGGTTCATGGGCGCCGCCCTCGGCAACCTGATCGCCGGCAGGGTCGCCGGCTACATCGAGTCGCTGCCGCCGGCGGAGCTGTTCCGCACCGTGGCGCTGATCGCGGCTGTCGCCGGAGTCGTCTTCCTGCTTCTGTTCAAGCCGATCAAGTGGCTGTGCGCCGGGGTGAAGTAGCCACTGCTGCCAGTACCGGGGCGCCGGAAGGCCGGCCGACGCTCCACCCGACGATGGACGGACCGCACTACCACGGCCACCGCCAACGGCTGCGCCAACGCCTGAACAGCGTTCGGCTCAGTTGATGCCGCGCTCCCTGCCTTCCCAGTAGGGGGCGCGGAGCTCGCGCTTGAGCACTTTCATTGCACCGGAGAGGGGCAGGGGCTCGGCCCGGAACTCGACCGACTTCGGCGCCTTGTAGCCGGCGATCGACTCGCGGGCGTGGCTGATGATCGAGGCGGGCGTGCCTTCGTCGACTTCGGCGCCTTCCTTCGGCACGACGATCGCGTGGACCTGTTCGCCCCAGACGTCGTGGGGGATGCCGATCACGGCGACCTGGCCGACGACCGGGTGAGTTGAAATCGCGCTTTCGACCTCGGCGGAGTAGACGTTCTCGCCGCCGGAGACGATCATGTCCTTGACCCGGTCGACCAGGAAGAGGTAGCCGCCTTCGTCGAGGTAGCCGGCGTCGCCGGTGTGGTACCAGCCGCCCTGGAACGCCTCCTCGGTCGCTTCGGGCTTGTTCCAGTACTCCGTCATGTAGTTGCCGCCGCGCGCGCAGACTTCGCCGACCTCGCCGCCGGGCAGTTCGTTGCCGTCCTCGTCCTGGATCGAGAGCACGACGCCGGGGACCGCGCGCCCGACGGAGCGGAGGCGGTCCCCGCCGACCCTGTGGTCCTCGGCGTCAAGCACGGTGAGGAGCGACGAACTTTCCGTCATGCCGTAGCCCTGGCCGATCTCCATCTCCGGGAACAGGGTCAGCAGGCGGTCGAGCAGGGCGGCCGGCATCGGCGAGGCGCCGTAGGCCAGGTTGCGCACCGACGCGAGCTTCTCCGGCGCGAAGTCCGGGTGGCTCATCATCATGTGGATCATCGTCGGGACCATCGTGGTCGTCGTCACGTTGTACTTCTCGATCAGAGCGAGTGCGGCGCCGGGATCGAACATCGGCATGAGGACGAACTTGCCGCCGAAGGTCTGGGTCGCGACGACGCCGACCATCGAGGCGGCGTGGAAGATTGGCGTCTGGAGGAGGGCGACGCCTTCGGAAAGCTGGGGGAACCGCATCACCGCGTGGTAGGTGTTCAGGATCTCGGCGCGCTGGTTGCAGAGGACGCCCTTGGGCAGCCCGGTCGTGCCGCCGGTGTACATGAGGACGACCGGGTCCGTCTCCTCGGGCTCGTTCGGGAGCACCGGCTCGCTTCCCGCGATCAGGTCCTCGTAGCGGACGTCGCAGGGGGCGTCCGTGTCGTCGTCGGGGCCGCCGATCAGGACGGTGCGCCGGACCGTGCACTCGTCGCCGGCCAGGGCCATCGCCTGGGCGAACAGGGGCGCGAAGGTCTTGTCGACGAACGCGACTTCGGTGCCCGAGTCGCGCACGATGTAGTCCAGTTCCTTGCCCGCCAGGCGGAGGTTCAAGGGGTTGATCACGCCCGCTCCCAGGAAGGCGGCGTGGTACAGCTCGACGTACTCGTGGCAGTTCAGCGCCATGACCGCGAAGCGGTCGGTGCGCCCGACGCCCAGTTCGCCCGTGAGTGCCGAGCAGAGGCGCATCGTACGGTCCGCGTGTTCGCCGAAGGTCGCCTTGTAGGCCCCGTCGATGAGCGATTCCTGGTCGGCCAGGTAGTTCATCGCGGGAACGAAGAGCCGGTGGAAGATGAGTTCCTTCATGCGGGCCCCTTTCCTGGGAAGCGTTCCTCAGTTCGCCGACAGAGCGGCGATCACGTTGCGTTGGGTCCGGGTGTCGAGAAAGCGCAGGCTGGGACTGATGCGGTCCACCACGTCGCCGTAGCGCGAGAGAACACCCGCCGCGATGCCGTCCGGCTCGCCGACGACGGCGAAGGCGTCGAGCATCTTGTCCGTGATGAGAAGGCCCATTTCGTCCCACTGGCCCTGCTTGGACATCCGGTTCAGCTCGAGTTGGAGGTCGCCCCAACCCTCGGACTCGAGCACCGGGCGGTAGGCGGGTGTCGAACCGTAGAAGGAAATCTGCTTCTTGACCGCCTGCTTCGTTTCCTCGAAGGTCTTCTCGTCGTGGCCGGAGACGATGAATCCGGGGTACGAGATCTGGAAGTCGGAACGGTCGCGGCCGGAGGTCGCCAGACCGCGCTCGATGGCGGGCAGCGTGGTGTCGCGCATGTAGGACCGGGTCGTGAACGGATGGACGATCAGGCCGTCCGCGACCTCGCCTGCGACCTCGGTCATCAGGGGGCCGACCGCGGCCAGGAACACCCTGGGCGGGCCGTACTCGGTGTCCGTCGGCGTGAACATGGGCGTCATCAGGGTGTGGGAGTAGAAGTCGCCCTGGAAACGGAGCCGCTCGCCCTCGTACCAGTTCCTCCAGATCGCGCGCATCGCCAGGATCATCTCCCTCATGCGCGCCGCGGGGCTCGACCAGGGCATGCTGAATCGCTTCGTGATGTGGGGACGGATCTGCGATCCCAGGCCGAGGATGAGACGGCCCTTCGAGTAGGCGTTCAGGTCGTGGCCGACGTTCGCGAGGGTCATCGGGCTGCGCGCGAAGGCGACGGCTATCGAGGTCATCAGCTCGATCCGTTCGCTGTGCTCGGCGGCGAGCAGCAGCGGGAAGAACGGATCGTGGGAGGTCTCCGCGGTCATCGCGGCCGCGAAGCCGGCATCTTCCAGGTCCCTGATCCGACCCGGAACTTCGTGCAGGTCGCTGGGCAGTCCGCCGTCTACCTTCATCTCTCGTCTCCCCGGAGCCCGTTGTTGAGGGGTGGTGCGTTCAAGGGTGGCGCGCGAGTATAGAGGAGTCCCGGGCCCTGAGCCCTTGCTACGATCCCGCCGTTACTCGCAGAGAGCCGCTTCACGTTCCCGTGTTCCCGACCCCTGTGAGGGGAGACCGCATGCATCAGGTGCTCGCCGGCGTTCGCGTTCTGGACTTCGGCCGCTACATCGCCGGACCCTTCTGCGCCGCCCTGCTCGGGGATCTCGGCGCCGACGTGATCCGCATCGAGAAGGTGCGGGGCAGCGAGGACCGCTTCATCGCGCCGGTGACGCCGACCGGCGAGGGCGGCATGTTCCTGCAGATGAACCGGAACAAGCGATCGCTGACGTTGAACCCGATGAAGCCGGCCGGCCGCGGGATCGTCCGCAGGCTGGTTGCCACCGCCGATGTCGTGGTCGCGAACCTGCCGCCGGCGACGCTCGAGGCGATGGGGCTCGACCTCGAGAGTCTGCGCGAGGTGAAGGAGGACGTCATTCTCACGACAGTGTCCGCCTACGGTCGAGGCGGGCCCTACAGCGATCGCGTGGGGTTCGACGGGATCGGCCAGGTCATGTCGGGCATTGCCTACATGACGGGCGACCCGGACCGTCCCCGGCGCGCGGCGGCGCCCTTCGTCGACTTCGGGACCGCGCTCTCCTGCGCCTACGGCACGCTCGCGGCGCTGATGGCCCGGCAGCAGACCGGCAAGGGCCAGATGGTGGAAGGGGCGCTGCTCAAGACGGCGCTGATGATGGGGAACAGCAACCTGATCGAGCAGGCGGTGATCCGTCGGGACCGCCAGCCGACGGGCAACCGTGGCCAGACCTCGGCGCCGTCCGACCTCTACGAGACCGCCGACGGTTGGATTCTGTGCTCCGTGATCGGCGAGCCGCTGTTCAGGCGCTGGGTCGACCTGATGGCCTCGGACAACGGCGCGAGCGGCGCCCGCGAAGAGATCGACTGGTTGAACGACCCGCGCTTCGCCGACGACCTTGCGCGCGGCGACAACGCCGGGCCGGTTGGCGAACGAATGAACGCCTGGTGCGCCTCGCGGTCGACGGTCGAAGCCGTCGATGCGCTGAACGGGGCGATGATCCCCTCGGCCCCCGCCTACTCGATGCAGCAGACGCTCGATGACCCCCACATCGCCGAGGTCGAGTCGTTCGTCGACCTGGAGTACCCGGGCATGGCGCGGCCGGCCCCGGTGGCGCGGCCCTCGGCACGGCTCACGGAGACGCCGGCGACCATCCGCCACCGGGCGCCGACCCTGGGCGAGCACACCGACGAGATTCTCGGCAACCTCGGCTACACGGCCGACGAAATCGCGGCGTTCCGAGCGGAACGGGTCGTGTAGCGTGACGGGCGTTGGTGAACACCGCACGGCGCACGACCGGGAAGCTGCCGGTCCCGCGGAAAACGGCAAGCCGTTTCCCGCCGGACCTTGGAAAACCGGCAGGCCGGTTTCCCACAGCTACCGCAGCCTCGACGACTACTCGCCTCTGGGACGGCTTCGCGCAGGGACCAGAATCCACCCAGCAAAGGTACAGGTGCGCCGGCCGTTTCGCCGGCATTCGGCGCGCGGCGTCGGCCTTCTGGCGCCCGTCTTCGCGCTCCTTTTGGCGGCGCCTCCCGTAGCCGCCCGGCAGCCCGACGAACTCCCGCTCCCCAACATCCTCTGGGTCTCGAGCGAGGACAACGGCCCGCACCTCGGCGCCTACGGCGACGACTACGCCACCACGCCGAACCTGGACGCGCTCGCGGCCCGCGGCCTGATCTACCGCAACGCCTGGTCCACCGTCCCGGTGTGCGCGCCGGCCCGCACGACGATCGTCAGCGGTCTCTACCCGGCATCCACGGGGGCCCACCACATGCGCAGCCGGTCCCGGCTGCCGGACGGCTTCCGCTTCTTCCCGCAGGTCCTGCGCGAAGCCGGCTACTACGTGACGAACAACGCGAAGGAGGACTACAACCTCGAGAAGCCCGGCGGTCAGGGGTCCGTGTGGCACGAGTCGTCCCGCGAGGCGCACTGGCGGAACCGTCCGGAGGGCGCGCCGTTCTTCGCCGTCTTCAACTTCACGGTCAGCCACGAGAGCCAGATTCGGCGCCGGCCGCACACGCCGGTCCACGACCCGGCCGGCGTTCGCGTGCCGGCATACCACCCGGATACGCCCGAGGTACGGCAGGATTGGGCGCAGTACTACGACAAGCTGACCGAGATGGACGCCCTGGTCGGCGAGCGCCTGGCCGAGCTGGAAGCGGCCGGCTTCGCCGACGACACGATCGTCTTCTACTGGGCCGACCACGGTCCCGGCCTGCCGCGCGGCAAGCGCACGGCGCTTCAAACCGGCCTCGGCGTACCGCTGATCGTCTCGGTCCCGGAGAAGTACCGTCACCTGGCGCCGGCGGACTACGAGGCAGGCGGCCACACGAACCGGCTGGTCGGGTTCATCGACTTCGCTCCGACGATGCTCAGCCTCGCCGGCATCGAGCCGCCGCCGCACTTCCAGGGGCGGGCTTTCCTGGGCGTCCACGAGGCGGAACCCAACGAGGTCGTCTTCGGTTTCTCCGACCGGATGGACGAGCGCTACGACCTGGTCCGGAGCGTCCGCGACCGGCGGTACGTGTACGCCCGGAACTTCCTGATCGACCGGCCCTACGGCCAGCGGCTCGCGTATCAGATGGAGACGCCGACCACCCAGGTCTGGCTGCGGCTGTTCCAGGAGGGCAAGCTGAACGAGGTCCAGGCGGCGTTCTGGCGGGAGAAGCCGAGCGAGGAGCTCTACGACCTCGAGAACGACCCGGACCTGGTGAACAACCTGGCCTCCTCGCCCGCGCATGCGGCTGAGCGGGAGCGCCTGGCCCTGGCGCTCCGCAACCAGCTGCTGAGCATCCGCGACCTCGGCTTCCTGCCCGAGGCCGAGATGCACCGCCGCGCGGCGGCGATGGGCGCCGTTCCCTGGACGTACGGTCAGGGCGGCTACCAGGTCGAGCGTGTGCTGGCCGCCGCGGAGCTGGCTTCCGACCGTTCGAAGTGGGACGCCGCCGCGTCCGACAGGCTCAGAAGGATGCTGGGCGACCCGGACTCCGCAGTCCGCGCCTGGGGGGCGGTCGGGCTCCGGGCGCGGGGCGGAACGGCCGTACGGGCGGCCCGCGCCGAGCTGAACGCGGCGCTCGCCGACGCTTCGCCGCCGGTCCGCATTCACGCCGCGGAAGCCCTGGGGCGCTTCGGCCGGGAGGCGGACCGCGCGGCGGCGGTCGAAGTGCTCCTCGGCGCGGCTTCGGTCCACGAGAACGAGTTCTTCGACGCGCTGCTGGCGCTCAACGCGCTGGACTACCTCGAACCGGAAGTTCTTGGCTCACAAGGCGCACGGGCACAGGCATGGCGCCAACGTCTCAGCGCCCTGCCGAATGAACTCGAAGGTCTCGACCGCCGCTTTCGCAGCTACGCGCCCCGACTGCTCGAAGCAATCCGGATCGATCTCTCGGGCCATTGATGCGCCGGAGAGCCGAAGAAGGCGTCCACGCTGTCGTCGGGGGAGGTTAGGCGGATGGGCATTCAGGGCATCAAGTACGGGAGCGGGCACGAGCGGCTCGAGGAGCTGCTGCGGTCCGTCGATCGTCCGGGGAACTACTGCGCCGGCGGACGGCTCTACGTGCCGATGCCGCGGGTTGCGGTGCAGGGCGTGGGGGAGCTGTCCTTCCCGGTCTTGCCGACCCAGATCGAGGCGTTGATCGATGCCGCCGAGCGCGCACCGTTCGGCAAGGGCACCCGGACGCTGGTGGACACCTCGGTCCGCGACTGCTGGCAGATCGATGCCCGAAGGGTGCGCCTGCTCGGGAAAGCCTGGCCGGATTCGCTCGGCAAGGTCCTGGGGCTGGTGGCGGACGGTCTCGGCCTGCCCGTGGAGAGCCTGAGGGCTGAGCCGTACAAGCTGCTCGTCTACCGGCAGGGAGGCTTCTTCAGCGAGCATCGGGACACCGAGAAGGCCCCGGGCATGGTGGCGACGCTGACGTTGTCCCTGCCGACGGCCGGAACCGGCGGCGAGCTCGTGGTTCGGCACGGGGACCGGGAGACCACGTTCGACCTGGCCGCCGAGGAGCCTTCGGAGTTGTCGTTCGCGGCCTTCTACTCCGATTGCCCGCACGAGGTGCGGCCGGTGACCGAAGGCCACCGCGTATCGCTCGTCTACAACCTGTCCCTGGATTCCGGCAGGCCCGGGCTCGGCGCGCCCGACTACGCGGACCTGGCGGCGCCGGTGGCGGAGTGTCTGGCGAAGTGGCGGGACGAAGGCTCGACCGACAAGATCGTGTGGCTGCTCGAACACGGGTACAGCGAGGGGGGCCTGTCCTTCGACACGCTCAAGAACACCGATGCGGCGGTCGCCAAGGTGCTGGCGGAGGCCGCAGACCGGGCGGCCTGCGAGCTGCACGCCGCCGTGCTCAAGATCGAGGAGTACGGCACGCCGGAGATCGACGCCGTCTACAGCCGCTGGGGCCACTACGACGATGATGACGGCGCGGACGCCGAGATGGAAGAAGTGCACGACCGCTGGGAGGCTCTGGACGGCTGGGCCGCCCGCGACGGCAGCAGGCCGGCCCTGGGCGAAGTCCAGCTGAACGACGCGGAGCTTCTTCCTTCGGGCGCCCTTGCCGAGGCCGAGCCGGACGACCGCTGGCTGGAGGGTTCGACCGGCAACGAGGGGCCCACGCTGGAGTTCATCTACAGGTTGGGAGCTCTGGTGATCTGGCCCGCCGAGAAGGCCGTGGACGTCGTGGCGGGCGCCGGCATCGACGGCGCCGTGGCCTGGGCGGCCGCCCGATGTTCGGGCAGCGGCGATTCCGAGTCGAGCCTTCGCATCCTCGACCGGTTGGTCGATCTCTGGCCGGTGGAGAAGAAGGACGCCGGCGAGCAGGACCGCGGCGCAATGCTCCGCCTGCTGGCTGACGTCGGCGCGGCGGATGTTGCGGTGGATTTTCTCCACCGCGCCGTGATGGCGAAGTACGACGGCAGCGAGAACGAAGAGCTCGCGGCGGTCATGCCTCTGATTCCTGCCGACGATGGTTGGGAGTTCCTCGTCGGTCTGGCGGTGGAACACGTCACCCGCAGGCCCGGCGACGTCGTCGGGCTCCTCGCATTGACGAGCCGGAAGCCGGGCTTGAGACAAGACGGCGTCTGGCGTGTCGCGCTGCGCGAATCCACCGAGATCGCCCTGACTCGTCTGGAAGCGGCCCTCGGACGGCTGCGCAAGAAGCGTGCTGCGCGTGCCGCCAGACGAGTGGAGGGGATTCTGGCCTGGGGAGGCCGCGAGGATCGGCTGAACCCGCCGCGGGAGCGGATGGGCGGCGAAGCCGTGCGTGACCTGTTCGTGCTGGCGCGGCGGTTCGATCTCGAAGAGGCGGCGGCGGCAGCCGTTGGCGCGATCGGGAAGTACCCGGAGATCGTGACGCCGGATCGAATGCTCCCGGCGGCGCTCCGAAAAATGCACCGGGACGATGATCTCGCGCGTTCGCGCCCGTACGCCGCGTTGTGGAAGCAGGCCTCCGACTTCCTCCTCGAACGCAGTTCAGACGTTCCCGAGGAGCCCGGCGACTGGGCGATGACCGTGGAGATTCCCTGCGATTGCGAGGACTGCTCCCGGCTGCGCGCCTTCTGCAAGGATCCCGGAAAGCAGGTCGAGCGTTTCAGCGTGCGGAAGGACCGGCGCAAGCACCTTCACCGAGCGATCGACGCCTACGAACTGGACGTCGACCACGAAACGGAACGGCGCGGCAGGCCCTACACCCTGGTCTGCACGAAGAACCGCGATGGCCAACGCCGGCGGTTCCGCGAGTACGCGGAGGATGTGCAGCGCATGGAGTCTCTGCTGGAGTGCGCTCCGGACGGGCCCGCAGGGGCCGCGCCCGACGAGATCGAGCGCCGCGTGGAACGGCTCAGGCAGGCAGTGGCCGCGGGCGGGGCTGCCGGCTGAGACGCCGGCTTCGCTCAGCCGTCGTCCGAACGCTTCTCGTCCACCGTCGCGAGTTCCGCCCGCACCTGATCGAGCAGTTCGGTTGCCAGAGCGATGGCCCCGGCCCGGTCGATCGGTTCCGTGTCCTCATCGACCCCTTGGTAGCGGAACGCGACCGCATAGGGCGTGGAACCGGCGAAGCCGCGGAAGCGGGCGACATCAGCCGCGCTTGCACCGCAACTCTCGAGCTGGTCGAGCAGCGTCTCGATGCTGTGGGTCAACTCGTACAGTCCGCCCAGAATCGCGATCCATGCCTTGAGCGCTTTCTCCCCGGCCTGCTGAAAGTGGAAGCCGAACGACTCCTCCGGGCCCTCGTCTTCCAGGAGCCGCAGAGCCCGGAGGTCGTTCTCGGCCGAATCGAGCATCATCCGCGCGCACCTGGGGTCGCTCATGGAGCACCTTCCTTTCCCGCAGAGCCCGAGCCAGAACGTGGTTGAGGGAGTCCCGCCAGTACTCGACGTCCTGTCGAGAGAACACGAGAACGTCCGTGGGCACGCGGAAGCTCCTGAGCGCCCGGCAGAGCCGGCTCATCTCCTGGCGCCTTCCGGTTCGGCCCGAACGGTTCGCTCTCGATCACGAGCAGGTCGATGTCCGACGCGGTCCCCGCCTCGCCGCGAGCGCGGAAGCCGAACAGAATGACCTGCTCGGGCGCCGCATCGTCAACGATCGCGCGAACCATGCAGTGGAGCAGCTCGTCGCTGATCCTGCCCACGGTCCGGCGCGGGCCGCGAAGGGCCTGAGTCACTTCCGGGCGCCCCCGACCGCCACGATCGCTACTCGCTCGGCGCCGGTTCCGGCGGCCAGCCGAAGGGCAGATCCTCCGGCACGACCTCGATTTCGGTCGAGAACTTGAACGGCGCTTCTCCCGGGCCCCGGGAACGTGAACTCGAGGAAGAAGGCGCTCCAGCCGGTCGGCGGGGCGTCAACGGCGCCGACCCACCGGCCGTCGTCCGAGACCCCGACCGGAGTGCTCGTCCAGGCCGTGCCGATCGTGTCGATGCGGAAGTCGCGGGTTTCCGGGTTCTCGGCCTGCCAGAGGAGAACCTCGCTCGGTCGGATGCCGTTGGCGACCCACGCGGTGATCGCGGCGCCGCCTTCGGTGGGGGAGAGAGACCAATCGACGTCCGGGCGCTCCACGTCCTCGAGCACGGCCTGGTAGAAGGCGAGAAAGCCGACCGCCGCGTCGCTGCCGCCGAGGGAGTGCTCGGTGTTCGGCACGTAGCGCAGGTGCTTCTCGCCGATCAGGTCGTCGAAGTAGAACTGGGAGGAATCGGGCAGGAAGAACTGATCGCCGGTCGCGTTGATCAGGTACTTCGGCATGTCCAGCTTTTCGCGGTGCTGGTACGGCTCCACGATCTGCTGCAGTTCGTGGTAGCGAGGATCGCCGAACCAGTCCATGATTCCCTCCCGCTCGTAGTCGCCGACGGCCGGCGCCCAGAAACCGTAGGCCTGCCAGTGATGAATGAAGGAGGGCTCGAGGTTCAGCATGTCGATGACGATCGGCACGATCGCGACGACCCGCTCGTCGACCATCGCCGTGGTCCAGGTGGTCCAGCCGCGCTTCGAGCCGCCGGCGACGACGAACCGGTTCACCTCGGCGCGGGCGCCGTCCTCCGAGGCGGCGAAGGCCGTCATCGTGTCCATCGCCCGCACCGCGGCCTTGGTCATCGGCAGTCGGGCAAGCCAGATCTCGTCCTCGCCCCGCAGGAACTTGTCCCAGCCGTAGGCGATCAGCTCGTCCTCGACCCGCTCGCCGTAGTCGTCGCCGACGAAGGTCAGCGGCTGGTTCGGCGCCATCCGCAGCTCGGCCGTGAACGAACCGGTCGCCAGGGCCGGCTGAAGCGTCAGCGGGTTGGCCTCTGCCGGCGGGTCGCCGCCGTTGCGGCCGCCCGAGATGTAGAGGAACCCGTGGTCGCTCCTGACCTCGTCGGGCTCGACCACGAGCAGCCAGTGGGTCCAGAGCGGACGGTCTACCTCCGCCTCGGTGAGCCAGGTCTGGCTCGTCATCTCGATCGTGTGGACCGTGTAGCCGTCGCCGGGTTGGCTGCTCACCAGGGACCAGTCGTAGGCCGGATCGGGCGTGTCGACGTACTGCTTGAGGATCTCGGCCGGGCCGGGATCGGCGCCGGGATCAACTCCGCTGGACTCCGGGCCGCTGCCGCAACCGAATGGCAGCAGCGCAGCAACGAGAAGGCCGACGAAACCGGTGGAGAGCCGCGCCCGGGACCACGCCGCAGCGCGACGAGGCGACCGGCGACACCCTGACGGTGGAGGAACCGGCCGCAGGGCGCGGAGCGCTCCGGGTACCCGGGCGTTCCGGGAGTCCACGCGGCAAGAGCACGACGAAATGCCACCGAGACGCGGCGACTTGCGGGGCGGTGGGGACAGGTCCTTGATCCGGCTGGCAACGTCGTCCGCCGGTTCACCGAGACGCGGTGACTTGCGGGGAGGTTGGGACAGAGGCCCAACACCGAGCTTGCGAAGGGTTCGGCGGCGGCCCGCATCCGTTGCAGAAGAGAAGAGCGGTCTCGGCATTGGTCTCCTCACGGAAGTGAGTGGTTTCAGATCGCTCCCGCGGCCCGCATCTCGTCAATCCGCGCGCCGTCGAAGCCCCAGTCCGCAAGCACCGCCTCGCTGTGTTCCCCAGCCTTCGGCGGAGGTCCCTGGACCGCAACCGGCGTGCGGCTGAAGCGGGGCGCCGGCGCCGGCTGGGGGACGCCGTCGACCTCGACGAAGGTCTGCCGGGACCGGTTGTGCGGGTGATCGATCGCCTCGCCGATGCGGAGCACCGGAGCGAAGCAGACGTCGCTGCCTTCCATGATCTCGCACCACTCGTCGCGCGTCTTCGTGCGGAACACAGCGGCGAGCTGCGCCTTGAGTTCGGGCCAGCGGTCGCGGTTCTGCAGGTGGCCTTCCCACTCGGCGCCGTCGAGGCCCGTCTTCTCCAGCAGAAGGGCGTGGAACTGCGGTTCGATCGAGCCGATGGAGACGTACTCGCCGTCCGCGCACTCGTAGGTGTCGTAGAAGTGGGCGCCGCTGTCGAGCATGTTCGAGCCGCGGTCGTCCTTCCAGACGCCCGCCGAATGCATGCCGACGACCGCGGCCAGCAGCAGCGCGGAACCGTCCGTCATCGCCGCGTCGACGACCTGTCCCCTGCCTGACTTCTTGGCTTCGAGCAGGCCCGCCACGACACCCAGAGCGAGCAGCATGCCGCCTCCGCCGAAGTCGCCGACCAGGTTGAGCGGCGGCACCGGCCTGCCGCCGTGGTTGCCGATCGAGTGGAGCACGCCGGAGAGCGCGATGTAGTTGATGTCGTGGCCGGCGGCGTGGGCGATCGTGCCGTTCTGGCCCCAGCCGGTCATGCGGCCGAAGACGAGCTTGGGGTTTCGTTCCAGGCACACGTCGGGGCCGAGTCCGAGCCGCTCCATGACGCCCGGGCGGAAACCCTCGATCAGGCCGTCGGCTCGCTCAACCATGTCGAGCACGGCATCCACCGCCTCCGGGCGCTTGAGATCCAGCGCGAGGGAGCGTCGGCCGCGGTTCAGGACGTCGAACTTCGAGCCCCGGCCGGCGTACGCCTTGCGGTCGATGCGGACGACCTCGGCGCCGAGGTCGGACAGCACCATGGCGCAGAACGGGCCGGGCCCGATGCCGGCGATCTCGAGAATGCGGTAGCCGTCGAGTGGTCCCATGGGTTGAGGGTCTCCGGGTGAACGTTGCTGCGGAGTGCAGGCCCGCCAGTATAGGACGCGCGGGTACATGAGATGTCCGGCGCCTGGGTGAGCGAGCTGATGCCCGACATCGCCTCGGTCGTCGACGACCTCTGCTTCATCCGCTCGATGTGGGGCACCCACGCCGCCTACGGCGGCGCCATCTTGGCGATGAACACGGGCAGCGACCCCTCGTCCGCCCGTCTGCCGTACAATCCCGGTCGCCTTCGCACCCGCAGATTCAGCCGGACCGCGACTCGCGCGTTACGGCAGGGGAGAGCCCGAGACCATGCAGCGATACGGAATGACGATCCCATTCGGCCTGCCCCTGGCCGAGCAGGAAGACCTGATCAAGGAGATGGTGGACTTGGGCTACACCGACTTCTGGTCCTCCGAGTCGAACGGCGCCGACGGCTTCACGCCGCTCGTCCAGGCCTCCATCTGGGCGCCGACGGCGCGCCTGGGCATCGCGATCATCCCCGCCTACACGCGCGGCCCGGCGCTGATGGCCCAGACCGTCGGCGCGATGGCGGAGGCGGCGCCGGGGCGGTTCGTCATGGGCATCGGCACCTCGTCCAACGTGATCGTCGAACAGTGGAACGACATCCCGTTCGAACGGCCGTACTACAAGACGCGGGACATGGTGCGCTTTCTCAAGAAGGCCCTCACCGGCGACCGGATCGACGAGGAGTTCGAGACCTTCAAGGTGCGCGGCTTCCGCATGGGCCGGCCGCTGAAGGAATGCCCGCCGATCCTGGTCGCGGCGCTGCGGCAGGGCATGCTGCGGATGGCCGGCCGCGAAGGCGACGGCGCGATCCTGAACTGGCTCTCGCCCGACGACGTGAAGACGGTCGTCCCCTACGTCCACGAGGCCGGCCCCGGAAAGGAGATCGCCGCGCGCATCTTCGTGCTGCCGACCGAAGACCGGAGCGTGCTCGACTTCGTCGGCAGGCGTTCCATGGCCGCCTACCTGAACGTCCCCGTCTACGCCGCCTTCCACGAATGGCTGGGCCGCCGCGACGTTCTCGGCCCGATGTGGGACGCCTGGGCCGCCGGCGACCGCAAGAAGGCCCTTGAAGTCATCCCCGAGGAGGCGCTCCGCGACATCCTGATCATCGGCTCGCCCGGCAAGTGCCGAGAGCGCATCCAGGAGTACATCGAGGCGGGAGTGCATACGCCGGCGCTCCAGATCATGCACCCGGGCGACGACCTGCGGCAGACGATCCGGGAGTTGGCGCCGTAGTGAGGCGGCCCGGAGAGCCGGGAATCGTGGGCGTGCGGCACGCCTCTTGCTGCCGTCGATGAGTCGAGCCCGACCATGAACCCGAAGTTCTTCGAACAGCCGATCCTCAACGCTCCGTACGAGGCGCCGTCGCGCCTCTGGGAACTCGACGGCAACGGCCAGCGGTTGATCGAGACGCGCCGGCAGGTCCGTTTCGATAGCGTCCAACTCGAGTCGGGCGAGGGCCTGGATCAAGACTTCCGGGACGCCGCGGCGGACGAGATCGAGCGTTTTCGCGGTGAGGAGATGGACCGCACCGCGTACCAGCCGACCGGGACGACGGCGGACGTGCACTTCGTCACGTCCAAGAGGTGCTGGCGCACCGGTCCCCGCCGTTGGCACGTCGACCACGCGGTGCTCGACAGCGAGTGGGAGGGCGACTACAAGGATCACGCGCCTCCTCACTTTCACGCGAGGTACGGTGGAGGGGAGGCTCAGTTCAACATCGCCACCGGTGAAAGGCTGGCAGGGCGTTTGCCTCCAAGAGTGCAGGGTCTGGTTTCCGAGTGGCTGGAGATGCACCGGGAGGCGCTTCACGACAACTGGACAAGGGCATGCCGGTGTCCAGGAATCGCTTCACGAAGAGAAGGTCCACGAGCTCCAGGAAGGACGCACAGGGCGACTTGGGCGCGCTGTCCCGGGAAACCAGGGCCGCCTGATGGCGGACTCCCTCGGGTCGGACGTACCGATAGCCGCGGAGCCAGCGTCGGACGCGCGCCGGCGCTACGCCTACGAACTGCCCGACCTCTGAAGCGCCGTAGGTGGGCCGCTGCAAGAGTGCTTCGGCCACGCCGTTACCCTGTGTCGCGTCCACGTCCACGGTGCGGATCCTGCCACAGGCTGTAGGCGGGAGGCACGATTCCGGTGGTGGAAGCCGTCTCCCAT
>CATOTG010000013.1 GCA_951813015.1 uncultured Thermoanaerobaculia bacterium
GAGGATGCGGCCGCTGTTCATCTGCAGCATGGCGGAGCCGTGAAGCGGCGCATCCGCGGTCATCGAGTGGATGAAGGCGATGTCGTCGACGCAGCCGCCGAGGTTCGGGAACAGGTCGGACACCCACTTGCCGCACTCGCCGTACTGCTTGAACTGCCACTTCGGGCCCACCACCCGGCCCTGGTTCCTCGAGCCGCCGCGCCCCTTCGTGTTGATCTCGATCGTCTTGCCGTCCAGCGGGTAGAGGTCCGGCTTGTAGTCGAAGGTGTCGACCTGGCTGGGGCCGCCGTACATGAACAGGAAGATGACGGCCTTGGCCGGTCCGTCGAAGTGGGGCGGCTTGGCGGCCAGGGGGTTCCGCCACTCGCTCACTCCGTCGGCGCCGACGGTCTGGGCGGCGAGGAAGTTGTCCGTCGACAGCATGCTCGCCAGAGCCACGGAGGTGAATGCGCCTCCGGCCTCCCAGAGGAACTCGCGCCGGGTCTGACCGCAGAAGGTGTTGCGGGGGCGGTCCGGGTCGTGGGTCATCGTTCTGCTCCTTCCTCGAAGCTCGGTCAAGCCGAACTCAGTCGAGGCGCTTTCTCAGTCGACGTAGACGAACTCGTTCAGATTCAACAACAAAAGGGAGTAGGCCGCAAACGCGGACTCGGCGTCGAAGCCTTCTTCGCGGCGAAGTTCCTCGATCAGATCGACACCGCGTGCGATCTCCGGGATCTCCGGCTGGCGCGCGAGCACGGCCTGAAGCGCTTCGGCGACGCGGTCCTCCAGTGCTCCGCCGGAGCTGTCGACGCGATCCGCAAGCGCCGCCGCCTGTTCGCTCATGAACTCGCCGTTCAGCATGATCAGGGCCTGGGTCGGCTGGGTCGTCGTGAAGCGGACAGGGCAGGTCGAGTCCGTGTCGGCCATGTCGAGACTCTCGAGCAGCGGATGCAGGAGTGAGCGCTTGACGTGGATGTAGACGCTGCGGCGGGATGCCTGCTCGGCCGTCGCCTCACCCCAGGCTTCGTCGGGCCGCGAGGCTGTGGCGAGCACTTCAGCGGGCATCGGCGGGTACACGCTGGGGCCGCCGAGTTCCAGGTTGAGCCGGCCGGTCGCGGCCAGAACGGAGTCCCGGATTTCTTCGGCGGTCAGCCGTCTCATGTTGAAGCGGCTGAACAGGTCGTTGCCGGGGTCGGTTTCGAGTGCTCCGTCGGGTGGGCGCGAGGACATCCGGTAGGCGCGGCTCGTCATGATCAGCCGGTGCATCGCCTTGAGGCGCCAGTTGCGTGCAGTAAACTCGGTTGCCAGCCAGTCGAGCAACTCGGGGTGGGTCGCCTCCTGCCCGAAACGGCCGAAGTCGTTCGGCGTCGGCGACAGACCGCGCCCGAAGTGGTACTGCCACAGGCGGTTCGCCATCACCCGGGAGGTGCGCAGGTTGCCGTCGTCCGCGATCCAGCGGGCCAGTGCAAGGCGGCGGCCGGTGGACGGGGAGTCGGCGGCTCGCTTCGCCAGCCCCGGGTCGGCGTTGCCGAGGATGAGCGGGAACCCGGGCGCCACCCGTTCCGCCGGCGCGTGCGGGTTGCCCCGGATCAGCACGTGGGTCGGCGGCGCCTCGGGGCCGATTTCCTTCACCCGCAGGACCTCGATCAGATTCGCGGGCGGACCCTCGACGACCGGGTCGCCGTCGTCCGCCGTCCCCAGGTCGGCCGGAATCCAGTCCGTGTAGTTCTCGGGCGTCGGCTGGTTGCCGCCGCCGACCTTGTAGGGCGCGATGCCGCGGAAGAACGACAGCATCCGGTAGTAGTCGGTCTGCGGAATCGGGTCGCCACGGTGGTTGTGGCAGCGGGCACAGCCGATCGACATGCCGAGCATCACCCGCGAGGTCGTGTCGAGGACCGAGTCGAGATCGTCGTACTGGGCGAGCGCGGTGTCCGTCGGTTCGTCGTCCCAGATCCCGAGTCGCAGATAGGCGGTGGCGACGATCGAGGCGGCCGTCGGGTTGTCGATTTCGTCGCCGGCGAGCTGGTGGGTCAGGAACTCGTTGTACGGCATGTCCGCGTTGAACGCGTCGATCACCCAGTCGCGGTAGCGCCAGGCGGAGGGCTTCTTGCGGTCCCGCTCGTAGCCGTCCGTCTCCGCGTAGCGGACGAGGTCAAGCCAGTGCCGGCCCCAGCGCTCGCCGTAGTGCGGCGACGCGAGCAGGCGGTCGATGAGGCGCTCCCAGGCGTCGGGGCGTTGATCCCGCTCGAAGGCCTCGACCTCCTCGAGGGTCGGCGGCAGCCCGGTCAGGTCGTAGGTTGCGCGCCGGATCAGCGTCCGGCGGTCGGCGGTCTCTGGCGGCTTCAGGCCGGCAGCCTCGATTCTGGCGAGCAGGAAATTGTCGATCGGGTTGAGCGGCCAGTCCGCGTCCGCCACCGCGGGCGCGTCGGGGCGCGCGAGCGGTCGCACGGACCACCAGGCGCGGTCGGCTTCGGTGATCTCGAACGCGTCCTCGGCCGGCGCGACCTCCGTGAGCTTGTCCTCGTCGCCGCCGAAGGGCGCGCCGAGCAGCACCCACTGCCGGATCGATTCGATCTCGGTGTCGGCCAGCCGACCTGAGGGCGGCATCTGCAGCTGGTCGTCGCCGTACTCGACCGCGTGGAGCAGCAGGCTCAGAGGGGGCTCGGAGGTGGAGATCGCCGGACCCCGTTCGCCGCCGCGCAACAGTCCCGCCCTGGTGGTGAGCAGGAAGCCGTTCTCGGCCCGGTCCGGATCCGAATGGCACATGAAGCAGTTCTGCTCAAGGACCGGCCGGACGTTCTCCTCGAACAGCTTGATGCCGTCGGCCGGCGTCTGGGCGGTCTGCGCGCCTGCCGACGTCGCAGTCAGCAGCGCCAGCGCGGCCGCCGCACCCGTGCGGGCGAGGGGCCGCAGCTGTTGCCCGGACCCGGGGCGCGGCGCCCCGGATCTTCTGGCAGGCCAAGGCGATACCCACCGCTGCTCTCGACGCATCGTGCGTCCGATCATATCGCGGCCCGCACTGCGTCCGCCTGCTCCGGGGCTCGCCGCAGGGCCGTTCCAGAGTCGGGAACTTCGATGGCCGATGTGAGGAAACCACTCCGGAATCGCCAACTCGGCGCCGGCACGGCTCTCGATTCTCGGGAATGAAGGCCTCCCGCCCGCGCCCAGCGTGGAGCGCTGGACTTTGGAATTGTCCTGGTTCGCCGTCCGGGGCGGCCGGGCCGCATGTACACTTGGTCGCGTCGTGGTCCAGAACAAGCACGGTTCCCAGCCAGCGCAGCGCGACGCGACCGCGACCCTCCTGCTCAGCTGCGACGACGCAATCGGCATCATCGCGACCGTGACCGGGTTCGTGAACGATCACGGGGGCATCATCCGTTCGTCCGAGACGCACCGGGACGAGGAGCAGGGCAAGTTCTTCCAGCGCATCGAGTTCGAGGTAGATCACTTCGATCTTGACCGGGAGATGATCCAGCCGCTGGTGGAGTGGGAGATCGGAGATCACTTCTCGGTCCGGAGCCGCATCGCGTTCTCGGACCAGGAGCAGCGAGTCGGGGTGCTGGCGTCGAAGCCGGCCCACTGCCTGCACGATCTGCTGTCACGATGGCGCCTCGGCGAGCTGCCGGGGCAGCCGGTCTGCATGATCAGCAATCACCCGGATCACGCCCGGGAGGCGGAGTACAACGGCCTGCCGTACCACCACCTGCCCGTTAACGCGCGAGACACGCAGCGAGCAGGAAGAGCAGATGATCGGGGTCCTGGAGGAGGAGCGCGTCGACCTGGTCGTGCTGGCCCGGTACATGCAGATCCTCACGCCACGCTTCCTCGAGTGCTTTCCGAACCGGGGTGATCAACATCCACCACTCCTTTCTGCCGGCGTTCCCGGGCGGCAGCCCGTACCGGCAGGCGTATCTGCGCGGAGTCAAGGTCGTCGGCGCGACGGCGCACTATGCGACGGCGGAACTCGATCAGGGACCGATCATCGAGCAGGACGTAACGAGGGTCAGTCACCGCGATTCGGTGACGACTCTCGTGCGTCGCGGCAGGGACCTGGAGCGGGTGGTGCTCGCGCGTGCCGTGCAGGCCCATCTCGAACATCGCGTCCTCGTCGTGGAGAACCGGGCCATCGTCTTCGGCTGACCGGGTGCGCCGGCCTGGCATCCGTGCGCCCGATGACGGGCGCACGCACGGGTCCGCGCCACCCGGGTTCTGGCCGGCATCCGGGCGCCGTCGCACAGCGGCGTGCGCGAGTCGTGTCACGGCAGCACCGCGGATCGGCGCCGGCCTTCGGCCGGACCGTTTTCTGGCCGCCTCCGGCGGCAGCCAGGACCCGGGTGGCGCGACCCGCGCCACCCGCGACCCGGTCGGCCTTGGCGCTAGCGACGGGCGCAGATGGTCTGAAGTTGGCTTGCGACCTGGGCAAGCGCGGGTTCGTCGGGAGTCAGCCGGCGGCCGTCTTCGAGGAGTTGCAGGGCTTCGGTGCAACGCTCCATCCGGACCAAAAGAGAGGCGAGGCGGAGACGGGCCGGGGGTGAGATCCGGGCGGACGGCCAGGGCGGCGGCCAGGGCCCGAACGGCCTCTTCCGTGCGGCCCAGGTCGGCCTGGACCATGCCCAGCATGAAGCTCGTCTGAGCCTCCGTCGGGTTGAGTTGCCGGGCCGTCTGCAGCTCCTTCGCCGCGTCGCGGAGTCGACCCTGAATCGCGAAGATGCCCCCGAGTTCCGTTCGTAGTCGCGCCTCGCCGGCGGGCGAGAATCCGCCGGACGCGAGGGCGCTTTCGAGGATCGTTCGCGCTTCCGCCAGCCGGTTCTGCTGTCGCAGGACGACGCTTAAGGCCACAAGAGCGGCGCCGTCGGTTGGAGCGGCAGCGGTCCTGGCTTTGAGGATCCGGATCGCCTCGGCGGGGCGCCCAAGAGCGGCAAGGGTGGCGGCGCGCCTTGTGGCTGCCTCGCCGAAGTCGGGGTCCAGGGCGAGGACCCGGTCGTAGCGAGTGAGCGCTTCGCCGGGCCGGCCAGTTCGGTCGAAGAGAAGGGCAAGTTGGTAGTGGGCCTGCTTGTAGTCCGGCGCCAGCTCCGTCGCCCGAAGCAGGCGCCTGATCGCCTCGTCCGGACGCCCCCGGCTGGCGAGAAGCTGCGCCAGCTCGAGGTGCGCCGAGGTCCGGGTCG
Source organism: uncultured Thermoanaerobaculia bacterium (assembly GCA_951813015.1). Taxonomy (GTDB): domain Bacteria; phylum Acidobacteriota; class Thermoanaerobaculia; order Multivoradales; family Multivoraceae; genus Multivorans. The sequence goes on from CATOTG010000013.1 coordinate 5,145, forward strand.
GATCGAGTGAAAGGAGTTCTTCGTAGGTGGCCTGAGCCAGTTCGGGTTGGCCGGCGTCGACCTGGGCCAACGCGAGCTGTCTTCGGGCCTCCACATTCGTGGGATCGGCCTCTACGGCTCGGCCGAACAGCGTAGCCGCGGCGACGAACTCGCCTGCCTGAACGGCGATCAGCCCTTGCTGGACGAGGGCGGCGCTGCCAGCGGGCAGGTAGGCGAGTTCACGGACGAGGGGGTCGTCGAGCGAGAAGTCCGCGTGGCTGGCGCGCGCGAGGTGCTCGGCGGCCCGCTCCTCGTCGCCGAGGAGGCGGTAGGCCATGCCCAGCGAATAGTGGCCGCGGCCGGCGCCGGGTTGGGTTGCCAACGCCCCTTCCAGATGCTCGGCGGCAGTCCGGGCGTCGCCGCGGTCGAGCGCCAGGGCGCCGAGACCGTAGAGGGCTGGAGCGAATCCGGGTTCGAGTTCCAGGGCGCGGTTCCACTGGGCGGCCGCCTCGTCCGGTCGGCCTCGCGCCGCCTCGGTTTCGGCAAGACGGTGAAGGGCGGGGATCAGATCGGGTTCAATGGCCAGCACGCTCCGGTAGGCGGCGGCGGCGGCATCGAGATTGCCTTGGGACTGGGCCGCGAAGCCACTCAGGTAGGGCCAGCGGTGGTCGGAGGGATCGAGTCGGTGCGCTTCGCGGTAGCAGTGCTCGGCCGCCTCGAGCGCGTTGAATGCATGGGTGTCGAGCAGTTGCACGCCGTGGTAGAGCCTGCCGAGTTCGCCTATCGCGGCTGCCAGTTCGGCGTTTGTTGCCGATTCGGCTTCCAGGGTGCGGGCGCGCCGCTCGAGGCCTGCGATCTGTGAGCGGACCGCCGGGTCGTGAGCTTCGTAGGTGGAGGGGAGGGGAAGGCCGGCGCCGCCCGTGCAGCCGAGAGCCAGCGCGACGGCAAGCCCGGCGCACCGGGTTCCCGCTGCGCGCGCTCCCGGGGCGGTAGTCATTGACTGGCCTGTCCCTGTCGAAGTTCGTGGTAGGTCCCGGTCGAGAGCGGTCCGAAGGACTCCTCGGCGCCGCCGAGCCATGTCACGCGAATGTCCTCGACGCCGGCGGCGCCGATGCCGACCAGCACCCTCGGGTCGCTGGACGAGGCGTAGCTGTTGGCCGTTCGAACCCGGCGGGTGAGCGTTCGGCCATCGTCGAGGAACACGTGGACGAGGCTGCCGAGGGCGTCCCTCTTGCCGTTGCCGCCCAGTAGCCGGAGCCCGACCCAGCCGTTGTCCTGGCCGACGACGTTCACCATCAGCCGGGCCGGTCCGTTGTTGTTCGTGATCAGGACGTCCGTGTCGCCGTCGTTGTCCACGTCGCCGAAGGCCGCGCCGCGGGAGACCTCGAAAGCCGTGAAGGAGGCGCCCCCAAGTGCCGACACGTCTTCGAAGCGGCCGCCTCCGAGATTGCGGAAGAGCTGGTTCGGCTGTCCGAAGCGGCGTTCGTGGTCGCTGACCGCGGCCGCCCGCGCAGCGGCTTCGGCGCCGCTGCGGGCGCGGTTGAGGCGTCGCACCGCGCCGTTGACCGCCAGCACGTCGAGGTCGCCGTCGTTGTCGAAGTCGAACCAGCCGGCGCCGAAGCCGGTCATCGCCAGGCTGGGCGCGTCGAGTCCGGCGACCGTGCCGGCGTCGGTGAACAGACCGTCGCCGTTGTTCAGGTAGAGGGTGCTGGTCTCCCCGGTGATGTGGGTCACGTAGAGGTCGAAGTCGCCGTCGCCGTCAAAGTCGCCGGCGTCGACCCCCATGCCGGCCTCGGCCTCGCCCCGTCCATTGACTGCCGCTCCCGCGAACAGGGCACGGTTCTCGAACCGACCTTCGCCGAGGTTCATCCACAGTTGGTTCGGCGTGCCGTCGTTGGCAACGTAGAGATCGAGCCGTCCGTCGAGGTCGAAGTCGGCGGGTACGGCGCCGAGGCCGTTGCCGAACTCGGCCGCGAGTTCGGCGCGATCCGTCGTCTGGTCGAAGCGGCCGTTGCCGAGGTTGCGAAACAGGCGGTCGGGCTCGGCGCGGTACGTCTTCGGGCTGCAGTAGTCCGGTTCGCCGCTGCCGAACGTGCAGATGGTGTGGCTGCCGAGGTTGAAATCGACGTAGTTGGCGACGAACAGGTCGAGCGCGCCATCGCCGTCGTAGTCGAAGAAAGTCGCCGGCACGCTCCACCTGGGATCGTCCGCCGCGGCGGATTCCGTTGCGTCCTCGAACCGGCCGCCGCCCAGGTTGCGCCAGAGGCGGTTCGATCCGAAGTTCGTCACGTAGAGGTCAGTCCTGCCGTCGCCGTCGTAGTCCGCCGCGGCGACGCCCATGCCGTAGCCGGTGGACTCGACGCCCGCGTCGGCGGTGACATCGACGAATCGGAGGTCGCCGGTTTCGGTGAGTTCGTTGCGGAAGAGGCGGTCGTTGGGGGGGGCCGGGCGAGGCGCTGTTGCCCGCGCCCGGCGCCAGGGTCGCCCCCTGGACCAGGTACGCGTCGAGGTCCCCGTCGCCGTCGAAGTCGAAGAGAGCGGCGCCGGCGCCCATGATCTCGGGCAGCAGGTAGCGACCGGTTCCGGCGTTGCGGTGTTGGAAGACCAGGCCGACTTCTGCCGCGCGCTCCTCGAACGCGAGCGCCTCGATCGGTTCTGGCAACGCTGTCCGGTCCGCTGCTTCGTGCCCTTCGGCGGACCGAGGTTCGCCTGAACAGGCTGCGACTCCGGCCGCGGTGAGGAGTAGCACCGCGCGCGCTGTGAGCCGCGAGCGTGAGAGGCCCGGGAAGACCTGCAATCAGCGCTCCTCGTTCAGAGTGGTCTTCATCCATTGAAGACCGTATCGGTCCCTGTATCGGTCCCTATTGCTGGCCAAGCTGCAGGGCAATGCCGATGATGCCGCCCAGCATCGGCACCATCAGGGCAAACATGCCGCCGAGAATCCACTTGACCATCCGGAGCTCGCCCCGGAGGCCGTCGATCTGGCCCTGCATGCCGGCCATCTGGGCGGCGATCTCCTGCCGGAAGCTCTCGAAGCGATCCCTGACCTCCTGACGGAGGGCCTCCATCGCCCGCTCCAGGCCTTCGATGCGGGCGGTGTTCCCGGCCACGGCGGTGCGGAGCTCGGCAATGTCCTGCTTGAGTTCGGTTCGAACATCGGCAATGTCCTGTTTCAGGACGCCTTCCGCTTTGGCCAGATCCTCCTTCGTCGCGAGCCTCTCTTCCATTCCGGCGATCACGTCCGTCATTGCCTCCAGGTTGTCCGCCCTGAAGCCTGCCTTCTTGAGCTTGCGCCTCGTCGTCTCTTGGACGCCTGACTCTACCGCATACCCCTGCATCTCTCGGTCCTCCTGTCGTTGGTCTGCCGTCGTGAACCGTCTCTGTGCACCCCGCCGACTTCAAGCAGGGCGCGAGAAGGTCGTCACAGACCAGGACGGATTCCAGGACGAGAACCACGAGTCAGGGGAGGCCGGGGTGCGCCGGCGTCCTCGTCGGCATCCGGTCCGGCCGCAGGCTCGTCGCCCTGAGGCGAAGCCTCGCTAGAACTGGATCTTGAAGTTCGCCCGGATCTGCCGCGGGCGCTGGAAGAACCGGCGGACCGGCAGGACCTCGCCCGCGCTGTTCCAGGAACGGCGGCGCTGCTGGTTCGTCGCGTTCAGCACCTCGACCCGGAGTTCGCCGCGGGTGTCCCGCAATCCGAGAGGGAAGCCCCAGGCGCCGCTCAGGTTGACCGTGTACTCGTCCGCGGTTCGCCGGCCTTCCGTGCCCGACGGGTGGAGCGGGAAACCGACGCCCGTGTTCGACGTGCCGGGCCGCTGGTCCGCATTCGCGTCCGTCACGTCGACCGGCAGGCAGATCGGAATCGAGTCCGGGATGCCTGGCGGCCTCGGACCGCAGGGCCGTTCGTAGCCGGCGCCCCCTGACGTGTTCCAGGGCGTTCCGGTCTGGAAGGTCAGGTGGCCGCCCAGCGTCAGGTCCTGGTTGCCCACGCGCCAGGACTTGAATCCGAACGAGTTGTAGATCCACTCGCGGTCGTAGGTGCCGTTGGCGCCGCGCTTGTTGATCATGCTGGCCGGGAAGCCCAGCCAGTCCGTCAACCGGGCGACGCAGTCTTCCGGATAGAGCGGCGTCCGGCCGGTTCTGCGGTCAGGTCTCGTCTGTGCTGCCTCACAACTGTCGATGTTCTGCTGGTTCAGCACGACGTGAGCCGCCTCGAGGTAGCTGCTGTTCGTGTTGTTCCACCAGGCCCCGGCGCCGGTCGTGTCCGTGTTGGCCCAGGCCAGGTTGTTGTAGAGCGCCCAGCCGTCCGCGAAGCGCCGGTTCAACTGAACCTGAACCCCCTTGAACGCGTTCTTGGCGGGATCCGCCATCTCCAGGGCCTCGCGGTTCAACTGGGCCGGACGGTCGGCGGGATCGTAGCCCTGCGCGGCCCAGGTCGCGGCCCGCGCGTCATCGAACGCGACCAGGATGTCGAACAGGTCGTGGTAGTTCTCCGTGACGCCGATGTTCCGGCCCTTGTGGTCGAGCTGGTTGTTGGAGAACATCATGTCCTGCATCTGCCACTCGATGTACTTGACGTCCAGGGCCCAGTTCGGACGGAACTGCCACTCGAGGCCGAGGATGCCCTCCTGCTTGTAGTACGTCTGCACGTCGTAGTCCAGGACGCCGTCCTGGACCGCGTCCCACATGAGACCCGGCGTCGTCAACTCCCAGGACAGGTTGTAGCCCGGCAGAGGCGCGCCGACCGTCCCCGAGTTGATCGAGTCTCGCCGCTGCGGAACCCGGCAGCCGTAGTTCGTCAGGCCGACCGACATCAAGTAGTCGAACGTCCCGATGTCTGCCGGGTCGCAGAAGAGGAAGACCTCGTGCCCCTCGTAGCCGTTCCACAGATCGTGCATGCTGGGAACGTCGGAGTCTCCGCCGGAGATCCACGCCTGGTTCAGCATCGCGTGGTACTGGCCCCAGCTCGCGTTGAGCAGCAGGGCGCCGTCGCCCTTCACGTCGTAGGAGAGGTTGATCCGCGGGTCGACGTAGGTGTCATCGATCACCTTGCGCCGAACGTCGTTCCAGGCTTCCTGGTTCTCGGCCCTGAGGCCGACGTTGACCACCCAGTGATCGCCGATCGTGAAGCGGTCGCGGATGTAGAAGCCGATGTCGCTCACCTCGGTGTCGCCGCTGCCGCGGCCCACGCAGGTGCCTGGCGTACGGACGATCTCGCCGTTCACGCGCTCGACCGTCGTCGGCCGGTGGGGCGAGCCGTCCGGGGCGTTGCCTTCACAGGTGAGGAAGGTCGAGTTGTGGTCCAGGAAGTAGCACGTCCGCCCGCGGATGTCCGAGGTTTCGGTCCGCGTGAACGGAGTGGCGCAGGTGTCGTCGGCAATCGTTCCGGCGCCGAGGAAGCCGAACGGGTTCGTCGGGTCGAAGCCCCACCCCTGGATCAGGGGCACGCGGGCATTCTCGCCCTCCCACTTCGTGTCCTGGTAGTCGATGCCGTACTTCAGTTCGTGGTTGGCGCCGACGAACTGGGTCAGACCGGCATTCGCCTGCTCGCGCGGGAACGCGTTGAAGCCGAAGCCGTCCGAGAGGATCCAGCCGTTGTGCCAGGAGGAGAGATTCTCGGCGTCCCGGTACACGTTGTAGTTGTTGCCGGGGTAGAAGATCCCCTTGCTCGGGTCGAACGGGAACCGCAGCGGGTAGCTCGTGTCGCCGCCCGAGGTGTTCGTCGCCGTGTGACCGGCGACCGGTCCGCGGTCAAGCGACTTCGCCTGCAGGCAGGTCTCCACCATGCGTGCGGGCGTTCCCGGGTAGTTGTCCTGGGACAGCCACTCGAGAATGGGGATGCCGTCCACCGCCTGGGCGGCGGGGTTCTCCTGCTCCAGGAGGTCGTGGCAGGCGAGGAACTTGTTCTCCTGGGTCTCCTGCTGGGCGATCTTCGCCTCGAGGAACCAGTCGCTCGAGATCGCGTAGTTCCAACTGACGGTCGAGAGGACGCTGTCGTTCTCGTGCGGCGTCGGCGTCCAGTAGTCGTAGGACTGCCAGTTGAAGTAGTTCCGGAACGCCGGCGTGTCGATTGCCGAAGCGGCGAAGGAGTGCTCCGCGGAGGGCTGCATGTTCAGCTTGAAGATGCGTGCGTCGCTGTAGAGGCTGACGTCGTACGGGTCGCCGCCGAGCAGGCGCTCGGAGTAGGCGTCGTCGAACTCGCTGAGCCCGATGAAGAACCAGGCCTTGTCCCTCCGGATCGGGCCGCCGGCCGAGAACTCGTAGCCGTCGCTGGAACCGGCCCACTCGTCGGTGCCGGGCAGGCAGGCGTCCCGGTTGATCGTCGAGACTTCTTCGATCACGCTCGGGGGAATCTGGCCGCGGCCCTGGTCCCGCTCGTCGCCGTGGCAGCGCTTGAACCAGTCGACCGGGTACGGCCGGGTCCTGCGTTCCCCCAGCGCGGGCTGGTCCCTGTAGTCCGCGCCCCAGTCCACTCGCTGGTGGTTCCAGAGGACGTCGCTGTGCCACCGGTTCGTGCCCGACTTGACGATCACGTTGGTCGAGGAGCCGACGTAGCGGCCGTACTCGGCGGAAGAGCCGCCGGCCTCCATCGAGACCTCGGTGACCGCCGTGGTCGGCAGGAAGACCCGGCTGCCGCCGAACTTGGCGAACGTCGTGTCGACGCCGTCGACGTAGACGCCCTGGTCGGCGAAGTGGGTGCCGTTGACGGACGGCCGCGTCTGCTGGATGTCGTCGTTCTCCGCGTCGGCAGTGACGCCCGGCAACGCGTTGATCACGCCGTAGTACGTGCGCGTCGTGCCGGCGGTCTGTTCGCCGATCTCGGACGTCACGGTGCTGCCCGCGGTGACATTGAACTTGTCGACCATGGGCGTCTGCGCCGTGACGTCGACGACGCCGCCTTCGACCGCCGCCTGCAGTGTGAGGTCGATGGCCTTGCGGTCGCCTGCGGCGGCATGGAAGGACGCCTGAGCCGTGCCGAGGCCTTCGAGTGCCGCGCTCAGCTGGTAGTTGTCCGGCACGACGCCGACAAACCGGAACTGCCCGTTCTCGTCGCTGATCGAGAACTTGTCGCCGCGGGGACTCGACAGGGTGACGCTCACGCCAGGAAGGGCGGAGCCTCCCGGGTCAACGATCGTGCCGCTGACGGTGGCGGTTTCCGGGGCATCGGCGACTGCGCCGAGCGGGACGAACAACATCAGAACCAAGGCGAGTCGCTTCATGGATCCTCCTCGGATCAGTAGCAAGGCGTGTACGGGCGACTATAGGAGGAGACTTCCGCATGTCAAGGAAGGCTCGCGTTCCTCCATACGTGGGCTGCCTGTCCGGAATTCTGGAGCCCGGGGCGGCCTGTCTGCGGGTAGGCGGCGCCGCCAGAAAGGAACAGGGGAGAGAGCCGAAGCCCTCTCCCCCCTTGTTTCCTCTGAACCGGAGGCCGAAGCCCCCGGTTCTGTCGATCCGGCCCTAGAACCGGAACTTGATCGAGGCTCGCATCTGCCTCGGGCGCTGGTAGTACCGGCGCACGGGGTAGACCTCGCCCTGACCGTCCCAGTTGCGGCGACGCTGCTGGTTCGTCGCGTTGAGCACCCTCGAGCCGGAGTTCGCCACGAACGTCCCGGTAGCCCATGGGGAAGCCCCAGGCGCCAGTCAGGTTGATCGTGTACTCGTCCGAGGTCCGCCGGCCTTCCGCCCCGAAGGGGTGCAGGCGCACGCCGACTCCGCCATTCGCCGTGCCCGGCCGTGCGTCGCTGGTCGGGTCGGAGGGCGTGATCGGCGGGCAGGTCCGCAGTCCGGTCGGCCGTGCGCCCGGGGCGCACGTCTTCTGGGCACTGATGCCCGCACCCTCGGAACGGGCCCAGGGGGTACCGGTCTGGAAGGTCAGGTGACCGCCGATCGTCAGGTCCTGGTTGCCGATGCGCCAGGTCTTGAACCCGAAGGAGTTGTAGATCCAGGTGCGGTCGGAGACACCGTTCACGCCGCGCTGGTTGATCATGCTGGCGGGCAGGCCCACAAACTGGTCCAGCCGCGCGTGGCAGTCTTCCGGATAGGTGCGTGTTCGACCGGTCCGGCGATCCGGGATGGTCTGCTGCGTCTGGCACTGCTCGACGGCGTCTTCCGTGAGGTTGACGTGGGCGAGTTCCAGGTAGCCGCTGTCCGTGTTGTTCCACCAGACGCCACCGCCGGTGGTGTCCGTCTCGGACCAGGCCACGTTGTTGTAGAGCGCCCAGCCGTCGGCGAATCGACGGTTCAACTGGATCTGAAGACCGCGGTACGAGTTCTTCGCCGGATCCGCGTTGGCAAGAGCCTCACGATTCACCGCGCTCGGCCGGTCCGCCTCATCGAAGCCGGCGTCCGCCCACCGCTGTGCGCGGGCGTCGTCGAACGCGAGCACGATCTTCTCCAGGTCGTGGTAGTTCTCCGTGATGCCGATGGCGCGCCCCCGATGGTCGAGCTGGAAATTCGAGAACATCATGTCCTGCATCCCTCTCTGCCAACGTACGTGACACAGCGGTGCCGCCCGATCGGGGGCGTTTCCCGACCCGGAAGTTGAGGTGGTCCCGGTTCTTTGGACAGTTTCAAGGCAGAGCTAAGGTGTGCTCCATTGGTTGATCACGCCGCAGCCGCCCCACTCGGGGCAACGGTACGACTCGTCCCTGCCACGAGCCACGAACACCTCCACCTCCCCTGCCTCAAGCCGAAGCTTGACGCGCGTCACCTCCCAAGGACTCTCAACACCCGGAATCCGACCGTACAAGTCTGTGTCTCGCATCGCGCGAGACTACGGCATTTCCACCATCAACCCGGAAAAGCCTCGTCGCTAATCGTCGCAGATCTCCTCGGCTTCCTCAATAGAAAACCCGTCCAGTAGAAGGGACCCTACACAGTTGATGTACTCATGATCCAGCACCGGTTCAGGCGGAATCTGCGGACCGATAGGGCCGATAGGCATTGGCGAAGGATAGGTCACGCCAATAAGTAGCCCTTGGTCAGGTGAGCCTTGACAAATTATGGCTGACCCGGGGTTGCAGCCCCTTCACCGGGCTCCGCTTTGGATCGTGTTCTTTGCCACCTTCCAGCAGACGCTGGCGGGGCAAAGACCAACAGAAGCGCCAGGCAATAGAAATGCGCTCAGAAGTACGGCGACTCGGGGATTGCTCTGCTTGTTCATGCTAGTCCTTTCGTTTGTTTGATGTGGCAACAAAAAGAAGAGTGAGCCACAGCCTGTTGGAGAAAGTGGATCCTAAGAGAAAGGAACAACGTTCTGAGAAGGCGAGGCGGAGGCACCTGACTTCTACCACTCAGAACCGGAACTTGATGTTGGCCTTGATCTGCCTCGGACTCGTTGAAGGCGTCGTCGAACTCGCTCACGCGGAGGAAGAACCAGAACTTGTCGCGCCGGATCGGACCGCCAGCCGAGAACTCGTAGCCATTCGATTCGCCGGCCCACTCGTCCGAGCCGGGCAGGCAGGCCTCGCGGTTCGTCGTGATCGCCTCGTCGACGAGGCTGGGTGCGATCTGGCCGCGTCCGGCGTCCCGCTCGTCGCCGTGGCAACGCCGGAACCAGTCCGCGGGATAGGGGCTGCGTCCGACGTTCAGCCAGTGATGGCTGGTCGTTGTAGTCGGCGCCCCCAGTCGACCGCCTGGCGCTGCCACAGGGCGTCGGTGTGCCAGCGGTTCGTGCCCGACTTGACGATCACGTTGGTCGAGGAGCCGATGTAGCGGCCGTACTCCGCGGAGGACCCGCCAGCTTCCATCGATACCTCGGTCACCGCCGTGGTGGGCAGGAACACGCGACTGCCGCCGAACTTGGCGAACGTCGCGTCGACACCGTCGATGTAGACGCCCTGGTCGGCAAAGTGCGTGCCGTTGACCGTGGGGCGCGTCTGCTGGATGTCGTCGTTCCGCGCGTCGGAGGTGACGCCAGGCAGGGCGTTGATCACGCCGTAGTAGGTGCGCGTCGTGCCGGCCGTCTGCTGGCCGATCTCGGAGGTCACGGTGCTGCCCGCGGTGACGTTGAACTTGTCGACCATGGGCGTCTCGCCCGTGACCTGGATCTCACCGCCTTCGACCGCCGCCTGCAGCGTCAGGTCGACCGACTTCCGGTCGCCGGCCGCGGCCCGGAACTCGGCATTGGCTTTGCCCAGCCCTTGAAGTTCCGCCTGGAGCGTGTAGGCATCGGGGACGACGCCCACGAATCGGTAGTTGCCGTTTTCGTCCGTGATCGTGAACTTGTCGCCACGCTCACTGGACAGGGTGATGCTGACGCCGGGCAACGGCGAGCCGCCGGGATCAACGATCGTGCCGCTGATGGTTGCGGTCTCCGGCGCGTCGGCGAAAAGGCCGACCGGAACCAGCAGCATCAGAGCCACTGCGAGTCGCTTCATCTAGCTCCTCCTCGGATCAAGTTGTACGAAGACAAACACTGTTACATGATTAACCGTCCTGATGTCAAGAGAGGTGCGATTCCGTCATACCGTGTATGGGGGATCCGGGATTCTGGATCCGGGAGTGGGTTGTCGGCGTCTGAGGGACTTCGGCGAGTGGAAGACGGGTTCCGGTCTCGCCGGGGCCGGCGCGGCCGTGCGCCCGCTCCAGCGTCGACGGAGCCTGTGCCGGGGCACAGGCAGGCGGGCCGCCAAGCCTGCTCCGCACGACCACGACGTGCGGACGCCATCCCGTGCGCGGCCCGTGGATGCCATACTGCGGCCGTGCGGTTCTTCAACACCGAGGGTCCGGTCCGTCCCGAGGACCACTACCTCGTGTCGCCGCTGGCGCGTCTCGACCTGGACGAGATCCTGCTCCTTATCGAGCGGAAGAAGTACTTCGTCCTTCACGCCCCGCGGCAGACGGGCAAGACCTCCTCGCTGCTCGCGCTTCGGGATCTGCTGAACGGCGGCGAGGCGGGGCCCTGCCGGGCGGTGTACGTCAATGTCGAGGGCGCCCAGGCGATGCGCGAGGATGTCGGCTTGGCGATGCGAACCATCCTGAGCGAGATGGGCTCCGAAGCGCGGAGGTCGCCAGGCGACGAGTTCCTGGACGGCGTTTGGCCCGACATCCTCGAACGGTCGGGGCCGGGCGCCGCTCTCCGCGAGTCGTTGGCCCGGTGGGCCGGCGCCGGCAAGGCGCCTCTGGTGGTGATGATCGACGAGGTCGACGCGCTGGTCGGCGACTCGCTGCTGTCGGTGCTCAGGCAGCTCCGCGCCGGCTACCCGGATCGGCCGGACGGCTTTCCACAGAGCGTGATTCTGTGCGGGGTTCGGGACGTGAGGGACTACCGCATCCATTCCGGGGCCGGCAGGGAAGTGGTGGCCGGCGGCAGCGCTTTCAACATCAGGGCTGAGTCGCTGCGTCTCGGCGATTTCACGCCGGAGGAAGTTTCGGTGCTGCTCGACCAGCATGTGGAGGCGACAGGACAGGAGTTCACCGGCGAGGCGCGTGCCGCGGTGTGGGATCTGACGAGGGGGCAGCCGTGGCTGGTCAACGCGCTGGCATACGAGGCGTGCTTCCGCAGCCGCACCGGTCGCGATCGCTCGCGTGCCGTCTGCGAGGAGGCGATTCAGGCAGCGCGTGAAGAGTTGATCCTGCGCCGCGAGACGCACCTGGATCAGCTCGCGGACAAGCTCCAGGAGGAGCGCGTGCGCCGAGTGGTCGAACCACTGCTCGCGGGCGGCCGGGGCGCAGGCGTCCGCCCGGACGATCTGCAGTACGCACGGGACCTGGGGCTGGTCCGACGTGACGGCCCGGTCGCGATCGCCAATCCCATCTACCGCGAGGTGATTCCACGCGACCTGACCTGGATCACCCAGGAGATGGCGATCACCGATGATCCTGCGTGGTATGTCGCCGCGGACGGACGTCTGCAGGCGCCGAAGCTCCTGGCGGCGTTCCAGGAGTTCTTCAGGGAGCATTCGGAACACTGGGTGGAACGGTTTCAGTACAAGGAGGCCGGGCCGCAGCTTCTGCTTCAGGCATTCCTTCAGCGGGTGGTCAACGGCGGTGGCCGCATTGAGCGGGAGTACGGCCTGGGCCGTGGGCGCACGGATCTGCTGATTGTGTGGCCGCTGGCGGGTGGCGGCGACGAAGCAGGCGTGGCAGACGCCGCGCCTCGACCGGCGCAGAAGGCGGTGGTGGAGTGCAAGCTGCTCCGCGGGAGCGTCGAGCGCACGGTAGAACAAGGCCTGCGGCAGACCCGCGCCTACATGGACCGCTGCGGATCCGCGGAGGGCCATCTCGTGATCTTCGACCGCGACGCCGAAAGGTCGTGGGAAGAGAAGCTCTACCGGCGCGAAGAGTCCGCTGCCGGCGTGCCGGTCACCGTCTGGGGAATGTGAGCGGCGGGCCGCCGCAGTGCTGCGAGCCCCAAGCTGTTAACGACGCCTGGAGAGTGAGCCGATCAGCGATCAGAAGGTGAGCCACCTCGGGGTTGAGGCTCATCCGCGAGCGGCACAAGTCGCGAGGCGCGAATCGTTCGGTCTCGCGTAAGCAGAGGCACTCCCTCGACGATGCTGGTTGCTGCGATCAGCTCGTCGGCCGGGTCGCCGCGGAAGTCGAGCTGGCAGGCGGTCGTGCGCCGGAGCGGAGTGGCCCAGTGAGTGACCGATGCTGGTAGCCTTCGCGAGCGGTTCACCGCAGGTGAAGCGTTCTGGACTGCCTCTCCCCCCCACACCAGAAGGCCCATCGGCATCAAGGATGCCGCTGCCCCGAGAGAAACCACTGATGGCAACGAACTCACCCGAAGCGAGGCTGGAGGCTCCGGTCACGATGGAGCAGCTCGTCGAGCTGACGAGGAGCATTCGCGAGATCCGGGACGAGATCCGCGAGAGCCAGCGAGAGACCGCGGTTCAGATGCAGGAGACGGACCGGCGGATGCAGGAAACCGACCGGCGTCTGAAGCGGGCGGAGCACCTGTTCACGACCCAGTGGGGCAAGTTGATGGAGAGCCTGGTCGAGGGAGACCTCGTCCGTCTGCTTCAGGCGCGGGGCGTCGCCGTCGAGGGAACCCTCCAGCGTTCCCGCAAGCGGCGGAACGGGGAACACTTCGAGATCGACATTCTCGCTACCAACGGTGCGGAGGTCGTGGCGGTGGAGGTCAAGACGACGTTGCGCCCGGAGGCCGTCGCCCGCTTCGTGGAGAAACTCTCGCGGTTCCTCGAGTGGTACCCCGAGTACCGCGGCCGCACCGTCCACGGCGCGGTGGCTTATCTCGACGCCGGCGCGGCCGTCACGACGTACGCCGAGCGCCAGGGTCTGTTCGTCATCCGCGCCACCGGCAACAGCGCCAGCATCGTCAACGCCGAGGACTTCGAGCCGCGATCGTTCGCCTGAGCACGTCGGACCGACCGGAGGCGGCGGGTCCCCGAAGCCGGCGCAAGCGGACAGATGACACTTGCGCGCGAGTACGCCAACGCGCTACATGCCCCACACCGTGATCGATCGGCCGTCCGCTTGCTCCTCACGGCGAAAGATCCGCTCCTTCCAGGATCGCCCCTCGTTACGGTCGAAAACGACCAGGTGCCCGGACACGGCGGCGCACCGGTCCATGTAGGCGAGCGTCTGCCGGATACCGTCCCGGATGGTCCGCTCCAGGCCGTGATGGAGCAGCTTGCATTCGACCACGAACTTCTGCAGCCCACCGGCGCGCGGCCAGAGGATCAGCAGGTCCGTTCGGCCCCTCCCCAGGCCGTACTCGCGCTCGATGCGTCCGCCGCTGTTGACAAGCCGCTGCAGGAACGCCTGCAGCAGCAGTTGCGGTCCGGCTTCCCGGTACTCGAAACGCTCCACCCAGTGCTCGGAGTGTTCCCGGAAGAAACGCTGGAAGGCGGCAAGCAGCTTGTCGGCGTCGAGCCCGCCTCTGGCGTCGACGTACCACGCCGTGTCCTGGTTCATTCCGGCCTGCGTTCCGTAGGTCAGCTCCCGTGGCACGACCTCGGCGTAGATGGGGTTCGCGATGCGGAGGGGATCGTCGCGGGCAACGAGGCCCAGGTCGCGCACATAGTCCAGATCCCGAGTCTCCAGGCGGCGCGTCTCGGCGCCGGCGAGCAGGGGCTCGACTACCCGCCGAACGCGGTCCTCCTGCAGCTTGTCGGCGAGTTGATCCAGGTGTGTCACGCGGTCGCGGATGAGCTGTTCCCGGGCCACGAAGACATCCTCGGCAGTGATTGGTCGGGTCCGGTCGCGGTTCGCCTTGTTCCGGTAGCAGACCCCGTGGGCCATCGCGTTGACCAACCACGGCTGCCCCTGGGACTGCTGCCAGATGGTGTCCAGCGCCTCGGGTCTGAACTCCTGCCCTGATTCTTCCGTGTGCTGGAGCAGCAGGCGGCGCGTCTCGGTTACCGAGAAGTCGCCCATCCGCAGGGATTCCGCCTTGATGTTGAAGGCGCTGCCGCCAGTGATGATCTCCTTGTGACGGCTCGAGTGGATGCGATAGTCCCGTACATCGCGCACCCCGCACAGAAGGACGCTGTGCGGGAAACCATCCGGCCGGTCCGTGTATCCCGCTCGCAACTGTCGCAAGACCGAGATCAGCGTGTCCCCGACCAGCGCGTCGATCTCGTCGACCAGCAGGACCAGGGGCCGGGATTCGGCTTGGGCCCAGCGCGAGAGCGCTGCCGCCAATGCGCCGTCGGGCCCGTGTTCGGCCAGCAGCGCGGGACCTTGCCCGGACAGACGATCGCCTCCCGGCGTGACCTGAGCCAGGGAACCCAGCTTCCCGAGGATTGCCAGCAACGCCCTTCCAGTGTCCTCGCGGGCGGCCTGGCCGACCTCGACGTTCACGTAGACGGCGCGGTAGTCACCCTCTGCGCCACTGTTGAGCAGGTCACGCAGCGCCAGCAGCGCCGAGGTCTTTCCCGTTTGCCGCGGGGCGTGGAGCACGAAGTAGCGCTCATCCCGGATCAGCGTGAGCACTTCGGCGAGATCGAGGCGTTCAAGCGGCGGTATGCAGTAGTCCTTTGCCGGACGCACGGGGCCGGCAGTATTGAACTTTCGTGCCACGCTGGTCAGTATCCCACACGGAAATGCGCTCCTCATCAAAGCGGAATAAGTACCTCGTCCTGCACGCCGCGACACGCGATCGGGGCCGAACCGTGTACGGAGCGGTCGCCAACCGCGACGGCGGCGACGACCGATGCTGGTAGCCTTCGCGAGCGGTTCACCGCAGGTGAAGCGTTCAGGACCGCCTCTCCCCTGACACCCGAAGGCCCATCGGCATCAAGGATGCCGCTGCCCCGAGAGAACCACTGATGGCAACGAACTCACCCGAAGCGAGCCTGGAGGCTCCGGTCACGATGGAGCAGCTCGTCGAGCTGACGAGGAGCATTCGCGAGATTCGTGACGAGATCCGCGAGAGCCAGCGAGAGACCGCGGTTCAGATGCAGGAGACCGACCGGCGAATGCAGGAGACCGACCGGCGGATGCAGGATACCGACCGGCGGATGCAGGATACGGACCGGCAGATGAAAGAGACGGACCGGCGTCTGAAGCGGGCCGAGCACCTGTTCACGACCCAGTGGGGCAAGTTGATGGAGAGCCTGGTCGAGGGAGACCTCGTCCGTATGCTCCAGGCGCGGGGCGTCGCCGTCGAGGGAACCCTGCAGCGGTCCCGCAAGCGGCGGAACGGGGAACACTTCGAGATCGACATTCTCGCTACCAACGGTGCGGAGGTCGTGGCGGTGGAGGTCAAGACGACGTTGCGCCCGGAGGGCGTCGCCCGGTTCGTGGAGAAACTCTCGCGGTTCCTCGAGTGGTACCCCGAGTACCGCGGCCGCACCGTCCACGGCGCGGTGGCCTACCTCGACGCCGGCGCGGCCGTCACGACGTACGCCGAGCGCCAGGGCCTGTTCGTGATCCGCGCCACCGGCAACAGCGCCAGCATCGTCAACGCCGAGGACTTCGAGCCGCGGTCGTTCGCCTGAGCACGTCGGACCGACCGGAGGCGGCGGGTCTCCGGGGCCGGCGCAAGCGGACAGACAGAAAAGGGGGGAGAGAGCCGTAGCCCTCTCCCCCCCGTTTGATCCTGCGATCGCCAGGCTCAGGGCCCGTCGATCTTTGCGGTCCGACTCCTTTAGAAGCGGAACCTCAGCGAGGCGCGGACCTGGCGCGGACGCTGGAAGAAGCGCCGCACCGGGTAGACCTGACCGTCGCCGCCCCAGGAGCGTCGCCGCTGCTGGTTCGTCAAGTTCAGCACGTCGATCCGGAGCTCACCCCGCACGTCCCGGTAGCCCATGGGGAAGCCCCAGGCGCCGTTCAGATTCAGGGTGTACTCGTCCGAGGTGAAGCGCCCCTGCGTGCCCGGGGCATGCAGGTTGAAGCCGACGCCGTCGTTCGGCGTTCCCGGCTTCGGATCGTTGGGGTCGACGTTCACGATCGACACACCCTCGCTCCGCACCCACGGCGTTCCCGTCTGGAAGCTCAGGTGGCCTGACAGGGTCAGGTCCTGGCTCCCGATGCGCCAGGTCTTGAAACCGAAGGAGTTGTAGATCCAGGTCCGGTCGAAGGCCTGGTTCAGGCCGCGCCGGTTGATCATCGACACCGGATATCCCAGCCACGGAGTAAGTGCCTGGTTGCAGTCCACCGGGTAGAGCTCCGTACGACCGGTCCGGCGGTCGGGGACCCTCTGGCCGGCGTCGCACAGGTCGATGATGTCCTGCGTCAGAACGGAACTCAGGTTCTCGAGGTAGGTGGCGTTCGTGTTGTTCCACCAGGCGCCGGCGCCGGTGGTGTCGGTTTCCGACCACGAAACGTTGTTGTACAACGCCCAGCCGTTGGCGAACCGCCGGTTGATCTGGATCTGCAGACCCCGATAGCCGTTTTTTGCCGGGTCGGCGAGCGCCAGGGCCTCGTCGTTGAGTTGCCGCTCGATGCCCCTGGCTTCACGGGCATCGGCCGCGTTCGTGACGATCTCCGCCAGGTCGTGGTAGTTGCCGGTGATGAACGTGTTTCGGCCCTTGTGGTCGAGCTGGGTGTTGGAGAACATCATGTCCTGCATCTGCCAGTCGATGTACTTCACGTCGAGCGCCCAGTTCGGGGCGAACTGCCATTCGATTCCCAGGATCAGGTCGTCCCGATAGTAGGGATCGACGCTGTGACTCCAGATCTCGCAGTCCACACCGGATGTCTCACCGTCCCGGCAGGGACGAACCGCGTCCCACATCAGGCCCGGTATCAGGGTGCTCCAGGCGAAGTTGTAACCCGGAATCGCGGCGCCTACCGTGCCTTCGCGCCGGGTGTCCAACCGGTCCGGAGAGGGGCAGAAGACGATCGCCTCGACCGGGTCGCAGAACAACCAGACCTCATAGCCCTCGTAGCCGTTCCACAGGTCGTGCATGCCGCCCGACACATCGCCGCCACCGGCAATCCACGCCTGGTTCAGCATCGCGTGGTACTGGCCCCAGTTCGCGGTGAACAGGAGCCGCCCGTCGCCCTTCACGTCGTAGGTCGCGTTGAATCGGGGATCGGCGTAGGTGGCGTCCACCACCTGGCGGCGGACATCGTTCCAGCCCTCCTGGATTTCGGCGCGCACGCCGACGTTGAAGGTCCAGTGGTCGCCGACGGTGAACCGGTCCCTGAGGTAGAAGGCGGTGTCCTTCATCTCGGCATCGCCGGTGCCGCGGCCGAGGCAATTGCCCTCGTCGAAGTCCGTGCGGTGGATTTCGCCGTTGACCCTGGTGATCTCGATCGGCGTGAGTTCCTGGCCGATCGGACCCAGGCAGCTCAGCTTGGGCGAGTTGTAGTCGACGTAGACGCAACCGCGACCGCGGGTCGTGAGACCTGACCAGTGCGGGTTGTCCGGAGCCGTGCCGGCATTGCGGGTCAGGGAGCAACTGTCGTCGTCCAGGCCGCCGGCGCCGCCGTACCCGAACGGGTTGTAGGAGTCGTAACCCCAGCCGTTCATGAACGACGTACGGGCGTTCTCGCCCTCCCACTTCGTGTCCTGGTAGTCGATGCCGTACTTCAGCTCGTGGTTCGCGCCGACGAACTGGGTCAGGCCGACGTTCGCCTGGTCGCGGGGGAAGCCGTTGAAGCCGAAACCGTCCGAGAGGATCCAGCCGTTGTGCCAGGCGCCGAGGTTCTCACCGTCGACGTACACGTTGTAGTTGTTGCCCGGCCAGAAGAAGCCCTGCTCGGGGTCGAACGGGAAGCGGAGACCGAAGTTCGCGTCGCCGCCGGAGGTGTCCAACTCCGTGTGGCCAGCTTCCGGACCGCGGTCGAGCGCCTTGGCCTGCAGGCAGGTCGTGACCATCTCGGCTGGAACACTCGGAAGGTGGCTGAGGCCGAGCCAGTCGAGAAGCGGCATGCCGTCGACGTTCAGGATGTCAGGGTTCTCCTGCGCCAGCGTGTTGTGGCAGCCGAGGAACTTGTTCTCCTGCGTTTCCTGCTGGGCAACCTTCATCTCGAGGAACCAGTTGGACGAGATCGCCCAGTTCCAGTTCATCGTCGCCAGAGTGCTGTCGTTCTCGTGCGGCGTCGGCGTCCAGTAGTCGAACGACTGCTGGTTGAAGTAGTTCCGGAACGTCGGCGTCTCGATCGTCGAGCCGTTGAACGAATGCGCAGCGCTCGACTGGAGGTTCAGCTTGAGAATCCGCGTGTCGTCGAACAGGCTGATGTCGTACGGGTCGCCACCGATCAGCCGCTCCGCGTAGGCGTCGTCGAACTCGCTGTAGCCGGTGTAGAACCAGAACTTGTCGCGCATGATGGGGCCGCCGAGCGAGACCTCGAAGCCGTCGCTGGCGCCGGCCCACTCGGAGCCGCCGGGCCGGCAGGGTTCAAGTTCGCGGGAACCGTCGGTGCCGCCGGGGATCAGCCCGCGGCCTTCATCGCGCTCGTCGCCGTGGCAGCGCTTGAACCAGTCCGCAGGGTAGGGCTTGTTCGTCCGCTCGGTGAGCGAGGGCTGGTCCTTGTAGTCCGCGCCCCAGTCGATCCTCTGGTGGTTCCAGAGCGTGTCGGCGTGCCAGCGGTTGGTGCCGGACTTGACGATCACGTTGGTCGCGGAACCGACGTAGCGGCCGTACTCGGCGGAGGAGCCGCCGGCTTCCATCGAAACCTCGGTCAGGGCCGTGGTCGGCACGCGGACGCGGCTGCCGCCGAACTTGGCGAAGGTCGTGTCGACGCCGTCGATGAACACGCCCTGGTCGGCGAAGTGGGCGCCGTTGACTGACGGACGGGTCTGCTGGATGTCGTCGTTCTCCGCGTCGGCGGTGACGCCGGGAAGAGCGTTGATGATGCCGTAGTAGGTCCGGGTCGTGCCGCCGATCTGCTCGCCGATTTCGCCGGAGACGGTGGCGCCGGCCGAGACGTTGAACTTGTCGACCATGGGCGTCTCACCGGTGACGGTGACCTCGCCCTCGATGGCGGCCTGAAGGGTGACGTTGAGGTCTTTCCGGTCGCCGGCGACGGCATGTACCTCGGCGCGGGCTTCGCCCAGGCCTTCCAGCGAGGCGGTCAACGTGTAGTCGCCCGGAACCACGCCGACGAAACGGTAGTTTCCGTTCTCGTCGGTGATGCCGAACTTGTCGCCGCGCTCGCCACTCAGGGTGACGCTCACGCCGGGCAGCGGAGAGCCGCCGGGGTCTACTACTTGGCCGCTGATCGTCGCGGTTTCCGGCGCATCGGCCAAAAGGCCGACCGGAACCAGCAACATCAGAGCCACTGCGAGTCGCTTCATCCTAGCTCCTCCTCGGTTCAAGTTGTACGAAAGTAGAAGCAGATTTACATGATGGACCGTCCTGATGTCAAGAGGGGTGCGATTCCGTCATACGGTGTATGGGGGATCCTGGATTCTGGATCCGGGCGTGGGTTGTCGGCGTTCTGAGGGACCTCAGCGAATGGAAGACGGGTTCCGGTCTCGCGGGGGCCGGCGCGGCCGTGCGCCCGCTCCAGCGTCGACGGAGCCTGTGCCGGGGCACGGGCAGGCGTAGCTTCCGACGTGTCGAGGGGGGCGGCGAGCCCCGCCGGTTGCGGGGCCGCCGCTCGCCGGACCGCACCGGCGGCCAGCTGCGGAAGCACCGGTGCTGGTAGCCTGCGCGAGCGGTTCACCGCAGGTGAAGCGTTCAGGACCGCCTCTCCCCCGACACCAGAAGGCCCATCGGCATCAAGGATGCCGCTGACCCGAGAGAACCACCGATGGCAACGAACTCACCTGAAGCGAGCCTGGAGGCTCCGGTCACGATGGAGCAGCTCGTCGAGCTGACGAGGAGCATCCGCGAGATTCGGGACGAGATCCGCGAGAGCCAGCGAGAGACCGCGGTGCAGATGCAGGAGACCGACCGGCGGATGCAGGAGACCGACCGGCGTCTGAAGCGGGCGGAGCACCTGTTCACGACCCAGTGGGGCAAGTTGATGGAGAGCCTGGTCGAGGGAGACCTCGTCCGTATGCTTCAGGCGCGGGGCGTCGCCGTCGAGGGAACCCTCCAGCGGTCCCGCAAGCGGCGGAACGGGGAGCACTTTGAGATCGACATTCTCGCTACCAACGGTGCGGAGATCGTGGCGGTGGAGGTCAAGACGACGTTGCGTCCGGAGGGCGTCGCCCGGTTCGTGGAGAAACTCTCGCGGTTCCTCGAGTGGTACCCCGAGTACCGTGACCGCACCGTCCACGGCGCGGTGGCCTACCTCGACGCCGGCGCGGCCGTCACGACGTACGCCGAGCGCCAGGGTCTGTTCGTCATCCGCGCCACCGGCAACAGCGCCAGCATCGTCAACGCCGAGGACTTCGAGCCGCGATCGTTCGCCTGAGACGGCACGGCGGACCGACCGGAGGCGGCGGGTTTCCGGAGCCGGCGCAAGCGGACAGACAGAAAAGGGGGGAGAGAGCCGTAGCCCTCTCCCCCCTTGTGATTCTGCGATCGCCAAGGCTCAGGGCCCGGCGATCTGTGTGATCCGGCTCCTAGAAGCGGAACCTCAGCGAGGCGCGGACCTGGCGCGGGCGCTGGAAGAAGCGCCGCACCGGGTAGACCTGACCGTCGCCGCCCCAGGAGCGTCGCCGCTGCTGGTTGGTGACGTTCAGCACGTCGACCCGGACTTCACCCCGCACGTCCCGGTAGCCCATGGGGAAGCCCCAGGCGCCGTTCAGATTCAGGGTGTACTCGTCCGAAGTGAACCGCCCCTGCGTGCCCGGAGCATGCAGGTTGAAGCCGACGCCGTCGTTCGGCGTCCCGGGCTTCGGATCGTTGGGGTCGATCTTGACGATCGACACACCCTCGCTCCGCACCCAGGGCGTTCCGGTCTGGAAGCTCAGGTGGCCCGACAACGTCAGGTCCTGGTTGCCGAGGCGCCAGGTCTTGAAGCCGAAGGAGTTGTAGATCCAGGTCCGGTCGTAGGTCTGGTTCAGGCCGCGCCGATTGATCATCGACACGGGGTAACCGATCCAGTCCGACAGCGCCTGGTTGCAGTCAACCGGGAAGAGTTCCGTCCGACCAGTGCGCCGGTCCGGAATCGTCTGGCCGACATCGCAGAGATCGATGATCTCCTGGTCCATCACCGCGCTCAGGTTCTCCAGGTAGCTGCTGTTCGTGTTGTTCCACCAGGCGCCTGCGCCGGTGGTGTCGGTCTCCGACCACGAGACGTTGTTGTAGAGCGCCCAGCCGTTGGCGAACCGCCGGTTGAGCTGTATCTGCAGACCCCGATAGCCGTTCTGGGCCGGGTCGGCAAGCGCCAGCGCCTCATCGTTGAGGTTTCGGTCGAGGCCCTTTGCCTCGCGGGCATCCGCCGAGTTGGTGACGATCTCCGCCAGGTCGTGGTAGTTGCCGGTAATGAAGATGTTCCGGCCCTTGTGATCGAGCTGGGTGTTGGAGAACATCATGTCCTGCATCTGCCAGTCGATGTACTTCACGTCAAGCGCCCAGTTCGGAGCGAATTGCCATTCGAGACCGAGGATCAGATCGTCCCGATAGTAGGGATCGATGTTGTGGCTCCAGATCTCGCAGTCCACGCCCGTCATCTCGCCGTCCCGGCAAGGACGGACCGCATCCCACATGAGTCCTGGGACCAAGGTGCTCCAAGCGAAGTTGTAGCCGGGCAAGCCAGTTCCAACTGTGCCGGCGCGCCGTGTGTCTTCGCGATCGGGCGTCAGGCAGAAACCACTCGGGATGAACTGCGACACGAACGCCTCGTACGGATCGCAAAACAGCCAGACCTCGTAGCCCTCGTAACCGTTCCACTGGTCGTGCATGCCGCCGGCGGTGTCGCCGCCGCCGGAGATCCAGGCCTGGTTCAGCATGGCGTGGTACTGGCCCCAGTTCGCGGTCAACAGGAGTCTTCCGTCGCCCTTCACGTCGTAGGTCGCGTTGAAGCGCGGATCTGCATACGTGGAGTCCACGACCTTGCGGCGCACATCGTTCCAGCCCTCCTGGATTTCGGCGCGCACGCCAACGTTGAAGGTCCAGTGGTCACCGACGGTGAACCGGTCCCTCAGGTAAAAGGCGGTGTCCTTGATCTCTGCGTCACCGGTGCCGCGGCCGATGCAACTGCCCTCGTCAAAGTCCGTGCGGTGGATCTGGCCGTTTACCGTAGTGATCTCGACCGGTGTGAGTTCGGCACCGATTGTACCCTGGCAACTCAGCTTGGGCGAGTTGTAGTCGACGTAAGTGCAACCCCGACCGCGTTCTGTGCGTCCCAGAACGCTTGGGCTATCTGGAGAAGTGCCCGCGCCTCGGGTCAGCGAGCAGGTGTCGATGCCTTCCGTTCCGGCGCCGCCATAGCCGAACGGGTTGTAGGAGTCGTAGCCCCAGCCGTTCATGAACGACGTGCGGGCGTTCTCACCCTCCCACTTCGTGTCCTGGTAGTCGATGCCGTACTTCAGCTCGTGGTTCGCGCCGACGAACTGGGTCAGGCCGACGTTCGCCTGTTCGCGGGGGAAGGCGTTGAAGCCGAAACCGTCCGAGAGGATCCAGCCGTTGTGCCAGGCGCCGAGGTTCTCACCGTCGACGTACACGTTGTAGTTGTTGCCCGGCCAGAAGAAGCCCTGCTCGGGGTCGAACGGGAAGCGGAGACCGAAGTTCGCGTCGCCGCCGGAGGTGTCCAACTCCGTGTGGCCCGCTTCGGGACCGCGGTCGAGCGCCTTGGCCTGCAGGCAGGTCATCACCATCTCGGCCGGAACACTCGGAAGGTGGTTGAGGCCGAGCCAGTCGAGAATCGGCATGCCGTCGACGTTCAGGATGTCAGGGTTCTCCTGCGCCAGCGTGTTGTGGCAGCCCAGGAACTTGTTCTCCTGGGTCTCCTGCTGGGCAACCTTCATCTCGAGGAACCAGTTGGACGAGATCGCCCAGTTCCAGTTCAGGGTCGCCAGGGTGCTGTCGTTCTCGTGCGGCGTCGGGGTCCAGTAGTCGAACGACTGCGGGTTGAAGTAGTTCCGGAACGTCGGCGTCTCGATCGTCGAACCGTTGAACGAGTGCGCAGCGCTCGACTGGAGGTTCAGCTTGAGAATCCGCGTGTCGTCGAACAGGCTGATGTCGTACGGGTCGCCACCGATCAGCCGCTCCGCGTAGGCGTCGTCGAACTCGCTGTAGCCGGTGTAGAACCAGAACTTGTCGCGCATGATGGGGCCGCCGAGCGAGACCTCGAAGCCGTCGCTGGCGCCGGCCCACTCGGAGCCGCCGGGGCGGCAGGGTTCGAGTTCGCGGGAACCGTCGGTGCCGCCGGGGATCAGCCCGCGGCCTTCATCGCGCTCGTCGCCGTGGCAGCGCTTGAACCAGTCCGCAGGGTAGGGCTTGTTCGTCCGCTCGGTGAGCGAGGGCTGGTCCTTGTAGTCCGCGCCCCAGTCGATCCTCTGGTGGTTCCAGAGCGTGTCGGCGTGCCAGCGGTTGGTGCCGGACTTGACGATCACGTTGGTCGCGGAACCGACGTAGCGGCCGTACTCGGCGGAGGAGCCGCCGGCTTCCATCGAAACCTCGGTCAGGGCCGTGGTCGGCACGCGGACGCGGCTGCCGCCGAACTTGGCGAAGGTCGTGTCGACGCCGTCGATGAACACGCCCTGGTCGGCGAAGTGGGCGCCGTTGACTGACGGACGGGTCTGCTGGATGTCGTCGTTCTCCGCGTCGGCGGTGACGCCGGGAAGAGCGTTGATGATGCCGTAGTAGGTCCGGGTCGTGCCGCCGATCTGCTCGCCGATTTCGCCGGAGACGGTGGCGCCGGCCGAGACGTTGAACTTGTCGACCATGGGCGTCTCGCCGGTGACGGTGACCTCGCCCTCGATCGCGGCCTGAAGGGTGACGTTGAGGTCTTTCCGGTCGCCGGCGACGGCATGCACCTCGGCGCGGGCTTCGCCCAGGCCTTCGAGCGTGGCAGTCAACGTGTAATCGCCCGGAACCACGCCGAGGAAGCGGTAGGAACCGTTCTCGTCGGTGATGCCGAACTTGTCGCCGCGCTCGCCACTCAGGGTGACGCTCACGCCGGGCAGCGGAGAGCCGCCGGGGTCTACTACTTGGCCGCTGATCGTCGCGGTTTCCGGCGCGTCTGCGAACAGGCAGACGGGCAGCAGAACCAGCAGCGCGGCCAGGAACAGTCGCTTCATCTCAGTCCTTCTCCTTGTGGTTGGATGAGCCAACGATTGAAATTGGTCACGCATCCTCACCGACTCTTGAGGCTCGTGTCAAATCAGGGCGCGAGCAGAGTCCTGACGGCCTCCGGAATCCAACATACTGGTTCGTGATTCAGCGTTCTGGACTCCGTCTCGATAATCTCCATGCCCATGCACGAGCTGCTACTCCTGTTCTTTTCATGGCTGGTCGTCACGGCGGGAGGGGAGTCGGCCGCGTTCGAGGAAGTCGGTGAGGAACTGGGAGTCGACTTCGTCCACTTCAACGGGATGACGGGGCAGCTCTACACCGCGGAGGTAGTCGGTCCTGGCGTCGCCCTGATCGACTACGACAACGACGGCGACCTGGACATCTACCTGGGCCAGGGCCGAGGGTTCGAGGGTGACGAGAGCCGCGCGCCGGTGTTCGCGCGCCAGGCCGGGGCGCCGGCGGGCGACCGCATCTTCCGCAACGAACTGGAGGTTGCCGGCGAGACCGAACTGCGGTTCGTCGACGTCACGGCCGAGCTGGGTCTTGAGGCTCCCGGCTACAACATCGGCGTTGCGGCCGGGGACTACGACCGGGACGGGTACGTCGACCTGTACGTGACCAACCTGGGGTCGAATCACCTGCTCCGCAACGTCGGCGGCGCCGGTTTCGAAGACGTGACCGAGAGCGCCGGGGCGGACGACCGGCGCTTCAGCGTCCCCGCGACCTTCTTCGACTACGACGCCGACGGCTGGCTCGACCTCTACGTTGGCAACTACCACCGGTTTCACCGCGCGAACCGGAAGCGGTGCTTCCTGACCGGCGGTCAGCCGGACTACTGCGGGCCGCTCAGCCAGCCGGCGGAGGGCGACCGCCTGCTGCGCAACCTCGGCGACGGCGCCTTCCTCGACGTGACGCAGAGGTCGGGGCTGGCGGGGCCGCCGCACACCGCCCTGGGCGCCGCGGCGGTCGACTTCAACGGCGACGGCCTGGTCGACCTCTACGTCGCCAACGACCAGATGGCGAACCAGCTCTGGCTCAACCAGGGCGACGGCGCCTTCGTCGAGGACGCGGTGTTTGCCGGCGCCGCCTTCGACCGGGAGGGGCGGGCACAAGCGAGCATGGGCGTCGCGGTAGCGGACTTCGACGGCAACGGTGCGCCGGACATCTTCCTCTCCCACCTGGTCCGGGAACACAACACGCTGTACCTGAACGACGGGGAAGGACTGTTCGCGGACCGTTCGCGCGAGGGAGGCCTCGTGGATCCGAGCTGGCCGATGACGGGGTTCGGGACGGCGCCGCTCGACTACGACGGGGACGGCGTGCTCGACCTGTTCGTCGTCAACGGCGCGGTGCGGCGGATCGAGAGCCAGGTCGAAGCCGGCGACCCGCATCCCCTGCGCATGGAGAACCAGCTCTTCCGGGGTCTCGGCGGCGGCCGTTTCGAGACCGTTCCGGCCGCGGAGCGCGAGCATCCGGTTCTGAGCGAAGTCAGTCGCGGCCTTGCGGTCGGCGACCTGGACAACGACGGCGATCCGGACCTCGTGATGACGAACAACGGCGGCCGGGCAAGGGTGCTGCTGAATCGCCGGCCTGCCGGCGGGGCCTGGCTCGGGGTGCGGCTGGTGGCCGACGTGGAGCACTGCGCCGCCGACACCGGATGCGCCCGCGTTGCGGCCGGCAGTCGGAGTCGGGAACAGTCTTCCGGGCGGCGGTTCCTCGACGTCTACGGTGCGCGCGCCCGGATTGCGGGGCGCAGCGGCTGGCAGTGGGCACACACGGACGGCAGCTACGCCGCGGCCAGCGATCCCCGCCTGCTGTTCTCGCTGACTGCCGGCGCGGCTCCCGCGACGGTCGAAGTCGTCTGGCCGGACAGCGCCCTTGAGGTGTTCGTCCGATTGACGCCGAACCGCTACCACCTGTTGCGCCGGGGCGCCGGGACGGCCGTGGAGACGCGGTGATCTGGCGGGCACGAATGTCCGGCAGGGGCCGTGGATGCACTTTCCCTCCTGCTCCCGTGTTGTCCTCAGGCGCCTTCCCGGTTCAAGCGTCCGACCCGCCGCAAAGGCCTGCGAGCCGAGAACTGGAGAGCCTGCGCATCCGGAGCTGCAGCAGGTGAGGATCGCATTGCGCCGCAAGTTTGGGGGGCCGGAGTTCCCGGCTGTCGTTCGGGCTCTCGGTCTCGCCGCTGCCGCCTTCGGCGCCGTCCCGGCTCTCGGCCAGGAGCTTGCCCCGGAGGCCGGCATCGCCCGCGTCCAGTCATCGCTCGCCATCGACGCCGTACCGGCGCCGCGCCTCGATCACCTGGAACCGGATGTCGGCCGGCAGTTCGAGGAGGACCGCGTCGCGGTCGCGGCCGCTCTGGCGGGCGCCGCCGAGGAGGCGCAGGCCCAGGCAGCCGCAAACGCCTTTGCCGATCTCTGCCTGCGCTACCTGCACTACGAGTTCTACGGCGCCGCCTCGGTCTGCCTGGAGCAGCTCCGGGCCCTCGCCCCCGGCGACTTCCAGTGGGCGTACTACGAGCTGTTGCTGCACGATGCGACCGGCGACCTGGAGCAGGCGCGCGCGAGCGCCGGCGCCGCACTCGATCTGCGGCCGGGCGATGTTCCTACCCTGATTCGCGCCGGCGATCTGCTGCTGGCCGAAGGCGAGCTCGACGCGGCGGAAGCTGCCTACGGCAGGGCCGCCTCGGGACGGCCGGAGAGCGCGGCGGCCCGCTTCGGCCTCGGGCGGGTGGCTCTGGAGCGGGGCGATGCCACGCGGGCCGTCCAGATCCTCGAAGCCGTGGCGGCCACGCAGCCCGAGGGCAGCATCGTCCATCATCACCTCGGCATGGCTCTGCGCGCGGCGGGCGATCCGGATCGGGCGCGGGCTGAACTGGCCCGGAACCGGCAGGCGCCGATCGCGGTCCTCGATCCGCTGCGCGAACGCCTCGATCTTCTCGGCGTCAAGCAGGAGGCGGTGTTCGACCGCGCCGTGCGTTCCGCGCGATCGGGCGACCATGCCGAGGCGATCAGCCTCTACGAGCAACTGCTCGCGACAGACGATCGGGATGTGGAGGTCCACTTCAACCTGGCCCGGTCCCTGATCGAGACGGGCGATTCTGGCGGAGCGGAGAGGCACCTGCGCCGCGCAATCGAGGTGCGGCCGGACTACGGCGCCGCGCACTTCAACCTCGCGCTGCTTCTGGGCCGCGCCGGCCGCGCGGTCGAGGCCGCGGCTCACCTGGAGCGGGCCGCGGACCTCGATCCAGAGAACCTGCCCTGGCGATTGGCCCGAGCGCGGGCTCGGGCGGACGCCGGCAATGCCGCCGGCGCGATTGCCGAACTCGAAGAGGTCGTCGAGTTCGACCCGGGCCTTGTCGAAGCGCGGCGGACGCTGGCGGCGCTGCTGGTCGGGACGGGCGAGCCCGAGCGGGCCGCCGTCCAGCTCGAGGCTCTGGTGGCGCTGACCCCCGACGATTTTGCCGCTCGCTTCAACCTCGGTCTGATGCAGTTCCAGGCTGGCCTCTACGTCGACTGCCGGGCGACGCTCGAAGCGGCGCTGGAGCGCGTTCCCGGCGATGTCGCCGTGCGGCACTTGCTGGCGCGGCTCCTGGCCACCAGTCCGGTTCCGGGGGCGCTCGACGGTGTCCGTGCAGTGGAACTGGCGGAGGCCGTGGTGGCCGAGCAGCCGGTCCTGGACCACCTGGAGACGCTGGCAATGGCCCTGGCGGCGGCAGGCCGTTTCGACGAGGCGGTCGCTCGACAACAGGAGGCCTTGGAACTGGAGCGCAGGTCGACCGGCCTCAACTCGGGCGAACGACGACACCGCCTGGACCTCTACCTGGCCCGGCAGCCTCTGCGGGCGCCGGCGAGACCGTAGCCTGGACCGGGCGATCAGGACATACCCCTTGCAGCGAGACCACCCCATTGCTTCGGCGACGATCCGTCCGTTGTTCGCGGCGGCTCTGGCCGCGGCATGCGCTGGCGACGGCGCCGAGACGGTCTCCTCGACCGGTGCTGCGGACTCGCTCGCTTCAGGCGATCCGGCGGCGATTCTGTTCGAGGATCGCGCCGCGG
The DNA here is from genome assembly GCA_951813015.1 of uncultured Thermoanaerobaculia bacterium. GTDB lineage: Bacteria > Acidobacteriota > Thermoanaerobaculia > Multivoradales > Multivoraceae > Multivorans. The sequence goes on from CATOTG010000013.1 coordinate 33,679, forward strand.
ACTCGGGGGTCGACTTCGTCCACTGGAATGGCGCGGCGGGCCGGTTCTTCCTGCCCGAGATCATGGGCGCGGGAGCGGCCTTTGTCGATATCGACGCGGATGGCGATCTCGACGTGTTCCTGGTTCAGGGGGAGAACCTTGAGCTGGCCGGCGCCGCCGGCGGCGACAGGGATCATCCGGGTGACCGGCTGTTCCGCAACGAGTTGTCGGAAACCGGCGACCTCCGATTCACCGACGTTTCGGCGGCGGCCGGATTCGCGCCCGGGGGCTACGGCATGGGAGCGGCGGTCGCGGACATGGACGCGGACGGACGGGTGGACCTCTACGTGACGAATGTCGGACCGAACCGGATGTGGCGGAACCTCGGCGGCGTCCGCTTCGAAGATGTGACCGATGCCGCCGGCGTGGGGGATGCGGCGTGGAGCGTGCCGGCCGTGTTCCTGGACGCCGACCGCGACGGCGACTTCGACCTGTTCGTGGGCAACTACGTCGAGTTCAATCGGGGCGCGCATACGGCCTGCACGGCTGCGGGAGGGGGCCTGGACTACTGCGGCCCGAGGAGCTTCGCCGCCGTGCCGGATCGCTACTTCCGAAACCGGGGCGGCGGCCGGTTCGAGGAGGCCGGTTCGGCGGTGGGGGTGACCGGTGCCTACGGGTACGCCCTGGGCGCCATCGCGCTGGACGCCGACACCGACGGTCTGCTCGACCTGTACGTGGCGAACGACTTGTCTGCGAACCAGTTGTGGTTGAACCGTGGCGGCCGGTTCGACGAGGGGGCGCGGCTGGCGGGTGTGGCGGTCAACGCCGCCGGCGTCGCCGAGGCCGGAATGGGGGTCGACGCGGCCGACTTCGACGGCGACGGGGATGAAGACCTGATCGTCTCCCACCTGACGGGCGAAACGAACACGCTCTACCGCAACGACGGAGGCGGGATGTTCACGGACGCCAGTATCGTTTCGCGCCTGGGGGCGCCCAGCTTGCCGCGGACGGGCTTCGGCGCCGGCTGGATCGACTACGACAACGATGGCCTGCTCGATTTCCTGGTCGTCAACGGAGCGGTACGGGGTCAGCGAGAAGCGGCGGACGTGGGCTTCGGACAGCCGAACCAACTGTTCCGCAATCTGGGCGAAGGTCGGTTCGAGGAGGTCTCGGCCGCGGTCGGGCCGGCCCTTGTCGAACCGCTCACTTCACGCGGCGCTGCGTTCGGCGACGTGGACAACGACGGCGACGTCGACGTCCTGGTGACGAACAACGCGGGGCCGGTCCAACTGCTGATCAATCTCGTCGGCCAGGACCGGGCCTGGATCGGTCTGCGGGCGGTCGAGCCCGATCCTGACCGCGACGCTCTCGGCAGCCTGGTGGAAGTGCGGCTCAGCGGCGGCAGGCGCTTGGTTCGCCGGGTGAGGACGGCGAGGAGCTACGCCTCGTCCAGCGATCCGCGGGTCATCTTCGGTCTGGGCGATGCGGAGGGAGTGGCCGAGGTGCGCGTGCGGTGGCTGGGCGGCCTCGAGGAGAGCTTCGGACCCCTGGCGATCCGGCGCTACCACACGCTGCGCCGCGGCGAAGGCGTTCCGGTCCGATGAGAGCGCGCCTGTTTCGGTTCATTCCGCTGCTGGCGATGGCCGGGTTGCTTCCCTCCTGCGGGCGGGACGCCGGGTCGCCGGTGAATCTCCCGGCCTTCGGGGACACGATCACGGACGGAGCGTTGCAGACCCAGTTCGACGGTCTCGAGCGGCGGGGTACGGCGTCTCGAAGCGGAGGGCGCGCTGGCGCCTGAACTGGCGGAAGCGGTGGGCGAACTGGGCCGGCTTTACCACGGCTTGCAGCTCCTGGAGCCGGAAGCGCTGCCGATGCTCGAGAACGCGCTCGCTTGCTACAGGGAAGCGCGCCGGATCGACGACCTGGACTGGCGCTGGCCGTATCTCGAGGCCTTCGCCCTGGAGACGCAGGGTGAACTGGCGGAGGCGGCGGCCCGCTACCGTGAAGCGCTCGATCGTGGCTCCGGCATGACCGTGGCACTCCTCAGGTTGGCCGAGGTGGAACGCCGGCTCGGGCGCTTCGGGGCTGCCGAGAGCCTGTGGAACCAGGCTCTTGAGAGGGAACCGGAACAGGCGTCCGCCCTTCTGGGTCTCGGCCGGATCGCTCTCGACCGCGGAGACTTCGCCTCGGCGTCGGCGTTTCTCGAGCAGGTGGTCGAACTGGCGCCGGAAGCAGGCCAGGCCCATCACGCCCTGGGCCTCGCCCTCCGCAACCTGGGGAGCGTGGAGGCCGCCGAGCGCCATCTGGGTTTGGCCAGCGAGGCGGGAATTCCCCTGGACGACCGGTTGGTCCAGGAAATGACGGCTCTCCCGGTGGGCAGCCGCGCGCTGATGCGCAGGGGCCTGCTCGCGGTTCAGGCCGGCGCTCTCGAGGCGGCTGCGGGACTCCTGCGTTCGGCGACGGAGCAGGATCCGGCGAATCTGCTCGCGCGCCGCAACCTGGCGCTCGCGCAGATGCAGGCCGGCAGGTCCGCAGAGGCCGCCGTGACGTTGGCCGGGCTTGCTGAACTCGACGCTTCGGACGCCTGGGCGCGATTGGAACTCGGACGTCTGCTGGTCGAGGAGGGGCGCGTCGACCTTGCCGTTCCTCATCTGCAACAGGCGGTCGACTTGGCGCCGGACTACCTGGAGGGCCGCCTTCAACTCGGGCTCGCGCTCATGCAGACGGGAGAGGCCGCGGCGGCGCTCCCGCATTTCGAGGCGGCGATTGAACTCGACCCCTACTCGGCCGAGGCGCGCTATCAGTACGCGGCCGCCCTCGCCGCGGCGGGGCGGCCGGATGTTGGTGTCCGGGTGCTTCGAGAGCGATTGGACCAGGCGCCGGCCGACACCGGAGCGGCACGGTTCCTGAGCCGGATTCTGCGCCAGCAGCAGCGTCTGGCCGAGGCTCAGGCGGTGCTGGAGCGTTCGCTGGAGAATCATCGGGGCGCTTCGGCAGAGGAGGGGGCCCTGCGCCTGGAACTGGGCCGCATCCTGGCTCTTCGGGGAGATCCGGCCCGGGCGTTCTCCGAGCTTGCCCAGGCGCGACGACAGGCGCCGGACCTCTTCGAGGCGGGGTTTCTCGCCGGCCTGGTGGCGGCCCAACTGGGCAACCTGGAGTACGCCTCCAACGCCTACGGCGAAGTCCTGGGAGTACGGCCCGACTTCGTTCCCGCCCAACTGGGACTGGCGGAAGTCCTGGAGCGGCGCGGTCGATGCGCGGATGCGGTCGAGCTGCTCGAGGAGGGTCGGCGGCGCCGCCCGGGCGACCGTAGCCTGGGCGACCCCCTGGCGCGCCTGCGGGCGGCCTGCGCGGGTCGTCGGTGAACACCCGCCGGCGTCGGCGGGGCCGTGGGGGAGCCTTCCCGGGGTACGCTCGCGCTTGTGCCTTCGGCTGGGTTGATCTTGGTGCTTGCCGCGGCGCTGGCGGGGCTTTGGCCGGGAACCTCCTGGGGCCAGCCACCCGCCGCGGAGACGCAGCTAGAAGCTGGCCACCGGCGAATGCTGGAACTCCTGGAGCAGATTCGCGTCGAGAGCGCCGGAGAGAATCCCTGGTTGGGGGCGGCTGCGGCTGGAGCGGCGAGGAAAGCGCTGGCGGCCGCGGGAGGCGCACCGCCGGCTCGACGCTTCCGCTTGTTGGTCGAGGTTGCGGAGGAAGAGCTGCGGCTCGGGAACGAGTCGGAGGCGCTCAGGCACTTCGGCGAGGCGTACGGCCTGCTGGCGGAAGTTGAGGGATTGGCCAGCCGGGAGAAGGCGGAGACGCTGTTCCGAGTCGCCGTGGCCTGGCTCCGCTACGGCGAGAGCCGGAACTGCGCCGCGACGCACGGCGCGGAGGCTTGCATCCTGCCGATCCGGGCCCGGGCGGTTCACCGGGAACGGGAGGGCTCCGAGCAGGCGGCCCGGTATCTGAGGGAGTACCTGGCGGCGGTCCCGGAGAACTCGGTCCAGGAGGTTCAGGGGAAGTGGTTGCTGAACCTCGTCCACATGACCTTGGGTGATCATCCCGGCGGGGTGGCGCCTGAGTACCGGCTGCCGCTTGAGACGTTCGGGAGCAATGCTGAGTTTCCGCGCTTCCGGAATGTCGCCCCCGCGCTGGGCATCGACACGTTCAACCTCTCCGGCGGCGCCGTGGTCGACGACTTCGACGGCGACGGCGACCTGGACATCTTCACCACGACCTTCGATCCCGGCGGCGAGCCGCGGTTCTTCGTCGGCGACGGGAAGGGCGGGTTCGAGGACCGGACATCCGCCGCGGGGCTGGACGGGCTCTACGGTGGCCTCAACGTGGTCCACGCGGACTACGACAACGACGGGGACCTCGACCTGTACGTGCTCCGCGGGGCCTGGTTCGGGCCCCACGGCCGGCACCCGAACTCGCTGTTGCGCAATGAATCGGTCCGCGGAGAGGGGGAGGATGGCGGCGCGCCGGTCTTCCGCGACGTGACCTTTCCGAGCGGCCTCGGGGATGCCCGCTATCCGACGCAGACCGCCGCCTGGGCCGACTTCGACAACGACGGCGACCTGGATCTGTTCGTCGGCAACGAGCACAGCGTGGGGCAGCCGGCGCCGTCGCAGCTCTTTCGCAACGAGGGACCCGGCCCGAACGGCGTGGTCCGGTTCCGGGACGTTGCCGCGGCAGCGGGAGTCGAGGAGCGCGCCTTCGTCAAGGCGGCGGTGTGGGGGGATTTCGACAACGATCGCTTTCCCGACCTCTACCTCTCGGTGCTGGGCGGGGCGAACCACCTGTACCGCAACCGCGGCGACGGCAGCTTCGAGGACGTGGCCGCGGAACTCGGCGTCACCGGGCCCCGCCAGAGCTTCCCGGCCTGGTTCTGGGATTTCGACAACGACGGCAACCTCGACCTGTTCGTTTCCAGCTACACCGGGGACCGGGGCGGCCTGGGCTTCGTCGCGGCGAGCTACCAGGGCTTCCCGGGTCCGTGGGAGCTGGCGCGCCTCTACCGGGGCACGGGCGGAGGCCGGTTCGAGGACGTGGCGGCCCGGGCCGGCCTGACCCGGCTCCATCTGCCGATGGGCTCGAACTTCGGCGACCTGGACGGCGACGGCTTCCTCGACTTCTACCTGGGCACCGGATATCCGGACTACGAGGCCGTCATGCCGAACGTGCTCTACCGCAGCCTGGGAGGGGAGCGGTTCGTCGACGTGAGTCTCGCCGCCGGCTTCGGCCACCTGCAGAAGGGGCACGCGGTGACGTTCGCCGACATCGACTCGGACGGCGACCTGGACGTCTTCGAACAGATGGGCGGCGCCTTCCCCGGCGACGGTTTCGGCGACGCGCTGTTCGAGAACCCTGGCTTCGGCAATCGCTGGCTGGGGCTGCTGCTGGTGGGGACCGAGAGCAATCGTTCGGCGATCGGCGCCCGCATTCGGATCGATCTGATCGATGCGGACGGCGGCAGTCGAAGCGTTCACCGGCGGGTGAACGGCGGCGGCAGTTTCGGCGGCAATCCGCTGCGGCAGACGATCGGCCTGGGACGGCCGGAGGCGGTGGAGAAGGTCGAGGTTTACTGGCCGACGACCGATCTGACGGAGACGTTCGCCAGCGTGGAGCTGGACCGGCTGTATCGGGTCGTGGAGGGTGCAGGGGAGCTGGCGGTCGTCGAGTAGCCCGGCAGAGGGTCCGGCAGCCGGCGCGCGTTTCCGGCCGCCTTCGGCGGCAGCTGGCCAGAACCCGGGTGGCGTGGATCCGCGCCACCCGCGAACCAGTCCGTGCGCCCGTCACGGGCGCACGGATGGGAGGCCGGGCCAGGGCAGCCGCCGTGGTGCAGGCGGGCGCAGGCGGGAGTCCCAGCGCCGGGTGGTGATCGTGGCCGTCGTGCCGCCGGAGGGCGCGTGGTGCAGGCGGGCGCAGGCCGGAGTCCCGGTGCCGGAGCGGGCGCAGAGAGTGGTTGCTAGGCGACCGGCTCGGCGCCGATGATGTCGTCGGCCTCCAGGGCGTCGAGTTCCGCTTCGCTCAGCCCGAGCAGCCGGGAGAGCACCTCGCGGTTGTGCTGGCCCAGGGTCGGCGCCGGCCACTCCACGGCGTAGGGGCGGCTGTCATCGCCTTCTCCCATCGGCCGGTAGGGGGCGGAGGGATTCGGCTGGTTGCCGACGAAGGCGCGCTCGCGCCATTGCCAGTAGCCGCGGGCGTTAAGGTGGGGGTCGTAGAGCACGTCCATCGTGTTGCGCACGACGGCCGCCGGCACCCCCGCCGCGGCCAGGCGGCGTTCAAGCGCCAACCCGTCGTGAAGCCCGGTTCGGGACGCGATTGCCGCGTCCAGTTCGTCTTCATGCTTCTTCCGGTCCGGCGCGGCCGCGAAGCGGGGGGCGGCGCCGTCGATCGCGAGCGCGTCGCTGAGCCGCCGCCATTGCTCATCTGTTTCGACCGTGATCACGATCCAGGGCTCCGCGCCGATGCAGGGATAGACGCCCCACGGCGCGCACAGCGGATGACGTCCGCCGCAGCGTTCGGGCGGCGCTCCCCGGATCGCCTGCTCGACGAGTCCATGCGCGGCGAGCGGGAACATCGACTCGACGTGGGAGAGATCAACGTACTGGCCTTCGCCGGTCCTCCGGAGATGGCGCAGCGCGGTCAACAGAGCGGCGGCGGCGTTGATGCCCGCGATCGGATCGCCGAGGGCGACGTGCTGCATTGTCGGCGGATCGCCGGCGCGGCCGTTGATGTGGGGCAGGCCGGATGCCTGCTCGACGGTGGAGCCATAGGCGCGATGGTCCATCCAGTCCCCGCTGGCGCCGAACGGCGGCATCGACACCAACACGACTTCGGGATTCGCCTCTCGCAGCCGCTCGTAGGCGAGACCCAGCTTGGGCAGGACGCTCGCCGTGTAGTTTTCGATCACGGCGTCCGACTTCGCGACGAGTTCGAGCAGGAGATCCTTGCCGCGACGGCTGGTCAGGTCGAGGGTGATCCCGAACTTGTTGCGCCCCGTCGTGTTGAAGGCGGTGGACTGCTCGTAGAGCCTCTGCGCGATGGACTCCGGCGTCGACTCCCAGCCGCGCCACCAGTCGAAGTACTGGCAGGACTCGACCTTGATCACCTCGGCGCCCATGTCGGCGAGTTGACGGGTGGCGAGAGGGCCGGCCCAGCCCATCGTCAGGTCGACGATGCGGATGTCCCGGAGCAGCTCGGGGCGGCGATTCGCGCCGTCATCCGGGTGCGCCGCCACTGGTTGCGCCGGCACTGGCTGCGCCGGCACTGGCTGCGCCGGCACTGGCTGCGCCGGCACTGACTGCACTGCCACTGGGGACGCCGCCACTGGGGGCGCCGGCCCGCCGTCCGCGCGCCCGATGGCGGGCGCACGGTCCGGTTCGCGGGTGGCGCCGGTTCGCGCCACCCGGGTTCTGGCCGGCACTCTTGACCCGGAAGCTGTGCCGCCGTGTTCACCGAGACGCCGCGCGCGGCCACCCGCACGGTCAACGGCCAAGGCGCCGCCGGCCGGCACGAGAGTGCCGCCGTGTTCACCAAGACGCGGCGCGCGGCCACCGCCTGCGGCCGGAGTGCGGTGCAGCCGAAAGGGCGTTCCGGGCGCCGGGAAGCAGCCCTGGTCGGGGTGCTCCGCTTCGACCCAGGCGCCGCGGTCGCGGTACTGGTCCAGTTCAAGCAGTTCCGCCGGCGTCGGAGCGAGGGCCAGCGGGATGCGGGCCGCCTGACCGGCCTCCACCCACTGGAGTGCCGTCTTCTCGAGGAGGCGGGGTTCGATGGCGGCATCGAGCGCATCCGCGTCTTCGAGCCGGTTGATCGAAACCTGGTAGCGGGGTTCGGAACCGAGTTCGGGCAGCCCCAGCAACGCGCAGAGGCTTTGCCACTGGCTCGGCGTGACCGTGGTGACGCCGAGCCAGCCGTCGCGGCAGCGATAGATGCCGGCCGGGTACGTGGGCCAGAAACGGTTGATCCCGATCCGGGGCCGGATCACGCCGGTCGCCAGGGTGCCCGGCGGACCGGGTTCCGTGATGCACATCGCGGCTTCGAAGATGGACACGTCGAGATGGGCCTGCGCATCGGGCGCGCCGGTTTCGTGGCCGAGGAGATGGCCGACGCCGGCGACGTAGGCGAGCGTGCCGGCGACGACCTGGGCGGTGTAACCGGTGGTCAGGATGGGTGGGCCCTCCGCCGGGCCGACCGCCCGCGCGGCGCCGGTGTAAGCGCCGATCACCTGGTCCGTGGCGGCGCGCCCGGCGTAGGGACCGGTCGCGCCGAACCAGGAAATGGACAAGCGAATCTGTCCGTCGCGCAGGGCGTGACCGCGGCGAGGCTCGGCGTCCAGAATCACGTCGGCGGCTTGAAGCAGGGCCTGCCCGGCCGGGTTCGCGATCTCGGCGGCAACGCTCCGCTTGCCGAGCGACAGGCAGGTGGCCAGCCCGCTCGCTTCAGGCCCGGCGTTCGAAGGATGGAACGGGGCCTGGGGATGGAGGGGGGGCAACCGGCGAATCGGTTGCCCCTCGCCGGGCGGCTCGAGGTTCGTCACTCGAGCGCCGAGATCGCGGAACAGCTTGCCGCAGTACGCGGTCGCAACGGTGCCGGCGATGTCGACAACGTGGATGCCGGCGAGGGCGCCGGCACTCGCGGGCCTCGGGCCGCGGCCTGGTTCCTGATCGTTCATCGGACGGGGACGCGGGATTGTAGATCGCGGGCGTAGGATGCCCCCGTGAACAGACAAACATACGTGCGGCTCTCCGTCATGATGCTCCTGCAGTACGGAGTGTGGGGCGTGTGGCTGCCGTTACTGGCCCGCTACCTCCAGGCGGCGCCTGCCGAGGGCGGACTCGGCTACACCCCCGGCCAGATCGGGTGGATCCTGGGGCTGGCGAGTTCAATCGGCGCGGTCACCGCCCCCTTCGTCGCCGGTCAGCTCGCCGACCGGTCGTTCTCGACCCAGCGGGTGCTCGCCGTCCTGCTGGTGGCGGGCGGCGTGGTCAAGATCATCACCGCCTTCCAGACGAGCTTCAGCGCCTGGCTCTGGCTGTCGGTGCTCTACTCGGTGCTGTACACGCCGACTCTGGCGCTCTCCAACTCGCTCGCCTTCGCCCACATGGACGACGGCGACCGTGAGTTCCCGAAGGTCCGTGTCTGGGGCACGATCGGCTGGATCGCCGCGAGCTGGGCGTTTCCGCTGTTCTGGCTGCTCTCCGACGTCCGGCTCTCGTGGCTGCCGCCGTTCTATGTCGGGGTGGAGGCCGCGGACGCGACCGCGCGACTCGTCGATTCGCTGATCTGGAGCGGCGTGCTCGCCTTTGGCTACGCGCTTTTCTGCCTGTTCCTGCCGCCGACGCCGCCGCGGAAGGACGCGAAGGAGAAACTGGCCTTCGCCAAGGCCTTCGGGCTCTTCCGGCAGCGATCCTTCGCGGTCCTGGTGGCGGCAAGCCTGCCGATCGCGATCATCCACCAGATCTACTTCATGCAGACCGCGCCGTTCATGAGTCAGGTGCTCGGCCTGGCTGACAGCCGGATCGGTCCGGCGATGAGCATCGGCCAGTTCGCCGAGATCGCGGTCATGGTGGCCACCGGCTGGCTGCTCGCCCGGTTCGGCTTCCGCGGCGTGATCACGATCGGCGTCCTCGCCTACGTCGCCCGCTACGCGATCTTCGGCAGCGTGTTCCTGCCGGCGCCCGTGATCGTCGCCAGCCAGGCGCTCCACGGCATTTGCTATGCGTGCTTCTTCGCCGCCGCGTTCATCTACGTGGACCGGATCGCGGAGGCGGATGTCCGCCACTCGGCGCAGACCGTCTTCGGGATCGTCATTCTGGGGCTGGGACCGGTGCTGGCGGCGCCGGTGCTGCAGGTGCTGTCGGGCGTCTTCACCGACGCCGCCGGCGTGCTGGACTACTCCGCCTTGTGGTACTCGCTCTCGGCCCTGGCGCTGTTGACCCTGGTGGGGTTCGCGGCGTTGTTCCGGGACGAGACCGGCGAGACCCGGGCAGGGAGCCGCCAGACTCGGCGCTGACTCCGTCTGAACACTGGCCTGCAGGCGCCGGATTCGGCGCGGACGTGCGGTGTCTGCGATCGTTCAGACGTCGCAGACACTCACACCATGCGCAAGAGCAGCGAGTTTGTCGCTGCTCTTGGGAATGAATTCCTGGCCCACGATTCCCGTGTAGCCGGTCTCGAGGATGGCGCGCATGATCGCCGGGTAGTAGAGCTCCTGGTTGTCGTCGAGTTCGTTGCGGCCCGGGTTGCCGGCGGTGTGGTAGTGGCCGATGTGCTCGTGGTAGTCCCGGATCGTGCGGATCACGTCGCCCTCCATGACCTGTGCGTGGTAGATGTCGTAGAGGATCTTGAAGCGGTCGGAAGCGACCCGATCGACGAGTTCGACCAGCCAGGGCATGTTGTCGGCCATGTAGTCAGCGTGGTTGACCTTGGAGTTCAGCAGCTCCATGCAGATCGTTACCCCCTTCTGCTCGGCATGGCCGACGACCTGCTTCAGGGCCGCGACACAGTTGTCGAGACCCACGCTGTCGGCCATGCCGTTGCGGTTGCCCGAGAACGTGATCACGTTCGGGAACCCGGCGTCGGCCGTCGCGTCGATGGCGGCCGTGATCGCCTCCAGGCACGCCTCGTGGTTGGCGGGGTCGTTGATTCCCTTGGGGATGCCGTGGCTGTTCGTCATCGCGCAGGAGAGGCCGTGCTCCTGCAGGGTCGGGAAGGCTTCGGGCCCCAGGATCTCGATGGACTCGAGGCCCATTGCCTTGGCGGCGCCGGCGAGCTCCTCGAGCGGGATGCGGCCGAAGCACCACTGGCACACCGACTGGCGGATCCTCCCGTTCTTGACGACACGTTCCTGTTGGGTGGTGGGGGCCTGTTGGGCGGCGAGGGATCCAGGCGCTGCGGCCGCGGCGGCGACCGAAGCGGCGCCGGCGATGAGGGTTCGGCGGGAGAGAGGTTCTGCGTTCACGGATGGGTCCTCCGGTGGGCGTGAGCAGGCTTGGGATGGGAGGCGGTCATCTTAGCGCCCGGGCCGGTACGCGCTACGATCGGGCCGTGGAGTCGAACGTGGAGCGAAGGTCGCGGTGGCGGTTGCCGGCGATTCTGGCCGTCTCGACGCTGCTCCTCGCTTCCCTGCTGTCGGCCCAGTGGTGGCGCCGGGCGCCGGCACGCTACCCGGAGGAGGGACGCCAGTACCTGGAGGGCTTCGTCTTCTGCCGCGGCCAGTACCGGCAGGTCATCAACGAGTGGCTTGGCCAGGGCTGGTTCACCGACTATCCCGATTCCGAGTACAACTTCATGACCCGCCTGTCCCAGTTGACGACGGTCGAGATCCAGCGCACGGCGTACGGCGATCCCGAGCACCTGGTTCTGACCCTGGACGATCCGCGGCTGTTCGAGTTTCCGTTCCTCTTCATGTCCGACGTCGGCACGATCGGCCTCAACGACGTCGAGGCGGAGAACCTGAGGCGCTACCTGCTGGCGGGTGGCTTCCTCTACGTGGACGACTTCTGGGGCCCCGACGCGTGGGATCACTGGTCGCGGCAGATCGGCCGCGTGCTGCCGCCGGGCGACTACCCGATTGTCGACATCCCGGTGACGCACCCGATCTTCAGGACCTTCTTCACGGTCGACGAGGTACCCCAGATCCCCTCGATCCAGTACTGGAACATGACGGGCGGGGTCGACACCTCGGAACGCGGTTCGAGCTCGGCCGAGCCCCACTTTCGCGGCATCTTCGACGAGAACGGACGGCTCCTGGTTGCGATGACCCACAACACGGACATCGCCGACGGCTGGGAGCGGGAAGGGGAGTCGAGGGAGTTCTTCGAGCGCTTCTCGCTGACGAAGTCGTATCCGTTCGGCGTGAACCTGGTCCTGTACGCGCTCTCGCACTGACGTTGGGCCGGCTGCGAACGCTGCCAGATTCTCTACGTGCTTCTCGCCGGGGCCGCGGTCGATGAACCCGCACTGACGTTGGGCCGGCTGCGAACGCTGCCAGATCCTCTACGTGCTTCTCGTCGGGGCCGCGGTCGATGAACTCGCACTGACGTTGGGCCCGCCGCCAACGCTGCTAGGGTCTGTTGGTTGATCCGCGCTGTTGCCGGGTTCCCGTTCCCATTCCACCAACGAGGACAGACCACATGGCAAGCATGATGCTTCGTTCCCGCTTCCCGACCCTCGCCGCCGTTGCCGCTCTGCTTGCCGCGCCCGTTGCGGCACAGCAGGATCTCTCGGCCGTCGAGGTGACCGCCGAGCACGTCGCGGGCGCCGTCCACATGCTGACCGGCGACGGCGGCAACATCGGCGTTTCCGCCGGCGAAGACGGCATCCTGATCGTCGACGATCAGTTCGAGGCCCTGGCCGACAAGATCCGCGCGGCGCTTGCGGCCATCTCCCCCGGTGACCTGGAGTTCGTCCTGAACACCCACTTCCACTTCGACCACACGGGCGGCAACGTCGTGTTCGGCCGGGAGGCTCTGATCGTGGCGCACACGAACGTGCGCAAGCGCCTGGCGGAAGGGGCCGGCGTGCGCGGCCGGCCAGCCGAACCTGCGCCGAAGGAGGCCCTGCCGGTCGTGACCTACGACGAGGGCGTGTCGATCCACTTCAACGGTGAAGAGATCATGATCGGCCACCTGACCGGCGGCCACACGGACGGCGACAGCTTCATCTACTTCACCGACTCGAACGTGGTCCACCTCGGCGACCAGTTCTTCGCCGGACGTTTTCCGTTCGTCGACATCGGCAACGGCGGCAACGCGGTCGGGCTCAGGGACAGCATCGGCGAAGTGCTCGATCACCTGCCGGCCGACGCGAAGGTGATTCCGGGGCACGGCGCCCTGTCTTCGGTGGACGATCTGAAGCTGTACCACCGGATGCTCACGGAGTGCGTGGCGACGGTCAAGGCGGGCAAGGACGCCGGCAAGTCGGTCGAGGAGATCCAGGCCGCCGGACTCCCGGACGAGTGGGACGGCTGGGGCTCCGGCTTCATCAACGAGTCGGCCTTCATCGGGTTCATCTTCGAGAGCCTGTAGGAGCGCTTCGATGAGGGGTTCCTTCACGGCGCGGCCCGCGCAGCGCATCGCCGCCGCCGATGTCGGCGTGGCTGCCAACACACGCCGGGCCTACCGGAATCAGGCCGACTGCCTTGCGGATAAAACGGTGCGCGCGGGCCGTGCGCGGGTCGGTCTGCTGCGTTACATCTGTTGCGGTCTGCTGGTCGCTCCGGGTCTGGCCGCCGCGCCGCCAGCCTCGGAACCCGCCTCGGAGATCGAAGGCGGCTGGCCGGCCTGGCGCGGCCCCAGCCGGACCGGGTCGGCGCCGGGCGGGAACCCGCCGATCGAGTGGTCCGAAACGAAGAACGTGCGCTGGAAGAAGGCGGTGCCGGGTCTCGGGCTGTCCTCGCCGATCGTCTGGGGCGAACGGCTGTACCTGACGACCGCCGTGCCGACGGGGGAGAAGGCCGAGAACGCGCCTCCGGCCGGCAGGCGTGACGGCATTCCGCCGGACCAGGTCCTGAGCTACGAGGTCCACGCCCTGGACCGAGCGAACGGGTCGACGGCGTGGAAGCGGACCGTGCGTACGGAGGCGCCGTCCGGCGGCACTCATCCCGACGGCGCCTGGGCCACCGGGTCGCCGGTCACGGACGGCGAAGTGCTGATCGCCTTCTTCGGTTCGCAGGGCCTCTACGCCTTCGATCTGGATGGGACCGAACTCTGGCGCCGCGACTTCGGCGACATGAGGACCCGGCTCGGCTTCGGCGAGGGCAGCTCGCCGGCGCTGTACGGAGACCGCGTGTTCGTCATCTGGGATCACGAGGACGAGTCCTTCATGGTCGCCCTCGACAAGACGACGGGGCGGGAAATCTGGCGCCGCGACCGCGACGAGATGACCGCCTGGACGACGCCCCTCGTGGTCGAGCACGGCGGCCGCGTCCAGGTCGTCACCAGCGCGACGAACCGCGTCCGCTCCTATGACGCGGACACCGGCGAGCCGATCTGGCAGGCGACGGGCATGACCCTGAACGCGATCCCGTCGCCGGTGTACTCCGATGGCGTCGTCTACCTGACGAGCGGTTTTCGAGGCAGCAAGCTGCTCGCGGTGCGGCTCGACGGGGCCGAGGGCGATGTCACCGGGACAAAGCAGGTGATCTGGTCGGTCGACCGGGACACGCCGTACGTGCCCTCGCCGCTGCTGCACGACGGCGTCATCTACTTCACCAAGTCGAACAGCGGCATCCTCTCCGCCTACGACGCGGCGACGGGCGAGGCTCTCTACGCGAACCAGCGGCTGGGCGCGGTACGCAACGTCTACGCGTCGCCCGTTGGAGTCGGCGACCGCGTCTACTTCAGCAGCCGGGACGGCGAGTTCCTCGTCGCGAAAGCGGGCCCGACCTTCGAGGTCCTCGCCGAGAGCGAACTCGACGATCGCTTCGACGCCTCGCCCGCCATCGTCGGCGACGTCATCTACCTGCGCGGCCGCCGCAACCTTTACTGCATCGCTGCGCCGTAGACGCCTGCGCGTCGGTGGCGCCCGCCTGTCCGGGGCGCAGGGTCGGCAGCTTGTCGCCTGGCGGACGCAGCTTGTCGCCTGGCGGACAATGGGCGGCGGTCAGGCGAGCATCCAGCGCAGGACGCCCACCGCGACCGACGCAAGACCGATTCCCCACAGCACCAGACGGAGTTCCAGGGCCTTCAGGTCCGCCTTCGGAGCTACTCCTTCCGAGACGGCAGCGCGTACCGTCTCGACCAGCGCCTCGGCGTGGGCTGCTGGCAGACCTGCCGCCTCGAGCTTGCGGGCTGCGGCCAGAGTGTCGAACGTTGCGGTGCTCATTGCGTCAGTCTAGAACTGGTTTGCGTCGTGGAAAGCAACGACGGGAAGCTCGAGCACCAGCGTTTCGGGCAGGAGGCACACCCGGTCGTCGCAGGCCTGGAGGCGGACGGAGATGGGGACGGAGACGGGGAGCGGTTCCGGTCGGGTGTCCGGACGAATACGGAACCTGATGCGCTGGGCGCCTTCGTAGATCAGAACGTCGCCGGACTGGGCGCCGACCCGGGTTCGTCGGGGCTCGGGATAGCGAAGGTCGGCTGTCCGGAAGCCGTTGCCGGCGCCGACCACCCGGGTGCCGATCAAGTCTTCCTGGAGCGGCTCGGGACCGTTCAGGCGCCAGCCATCCTTGATCACGAGGTCGAGGTCGACCTCGTACTCGCCTGAAGCGGGGCCGGGCCGCAGGGTGGCGGTGGCGAGGACGGCGCCGTTGCCTGCGGTGTCGCGCGGACCGGCATCACCGTCGAGGGCGACGGCCAGGGCGGTGAGCATGTAGGTGAAGGCGGCGGGCGCCCGTTCGATGCTTTCGGCGAAGGCGGCGACCGTGGCGAGAGCCCGGTTGAGCGATTGCGGGTCCCCGGTGCGGCGGCCGAGTTCGGCCAGGGCGCGGGCGGCGACCGAGTTGCCCGAGGGGACGGCGCCGTCGGTCGGGCTCTTGGGCTGGGCGATCAGCAGGTTGGCCTTCTCCCGCTCGGCGATGAAGAAACCGTGTCCCAGGCTTTGCGGGGAGGCCGGGTCGGCGGGTCCGGGATCCCAGAAGCGCTCGATCATTTCGGTGGCTGCGGCCTGAGACCGTTCGAGCCAGTGCTTGTCGCCCGTCACGTCGTAAAGGGCAACGAACGCGTGCGCCAGGTGGGCGTAGTCCTGAACCAGGCCCGGCGTCGAGGCTTCGCCGTCGAGCCAGACTCGCCAGAGACCGCCGTCCCCGCGCCGGCAGACCTTCCAGAGGAACTCCGCCGATCGAGCCGCGGCCTCCGCGTAGGCCGGCTCGCCCAACGCGTCGGCGGCCTCTGCCAGCCCGCGGATCATCATGCCGTTCCAGGAGGTGAGGATCTTGTCGTCGCGCAGCGGGTGCAGGCGCTCTTCGCGGACGTGGTAAAGGCGCTTCCGGATCCGGTCGAGCCGGCCAAGGAGATCCTCGAGCGGCAGTCCAAGGTCGCCGGCGCTCTCGTCGAGCGGTCGGTCGAGGAACAGGATGTTCCGGTGCTCGAAGTTGCCCTGGTCGGTGACGCCGAACACCCGGATCGCCAACTCCGCGTCGTCCCCGTCCGAATCCGGGTTGTCTGCGAGTGCGGCGCGGAGCTGGTCCTTCGTCCAGACGAAGAACTCGCCCTCCACCGACTCGCCGCCGGCCGCTTCACTGTCCGCGTCGGTGGCGGAGTAGAAGGCGCCGCCGGGCGACGTCATGTCCCGCAGGACGTAGTCGGCCGTCTCGCGCGCCACGCGCGCAAGCAGCGGATCGCCGGTCAGCCGGTAGGCCAGGGCGTAGGCGCGGAGCAGGTGGGCCTGGTTGTAGAGCATCTTCTCGAAGTGGGGCACGAGCCACTGTCCGTCGACGGAGTAGCGGTGGAAGCCGCCGCCGACCTGGTCGTGGATGCCGCCCCGGGCCATCGCGCGGAGGGTGAGCAGGGCCGCGTCCAGCGGTTCCCGGTCGCCGGTACGCAGCGCCTCCTCGAGCAGGAGCAGGAGGTTCGTTTCGTTCGGGAACCTGGGCGCGCCGCCGAAGCCGCCGTGGACGCGGTCCGTGCTCGCAATCAGGCCTGCCGCAGCCTGAGTGATCACGGTGCGGCCCAGGTTCTTCGCCGTTCCGCGCGCGGAGGTGATCTGCTGGACCAGGTCGGTGATTTGGGCAGCGGTCGTTTCCAGGTCAGCGCGCCGCTCCCGCCAGGCGGCGTCGACTTGCTGCATGAGATGGACGAACTGCTGCGGCGGAAAGTAGGTCGCGCCGAAGAACGGCCTGCGGTCGGGCAGCAGAAAGCTCGACATCGGCCAGCCGCCGCGCTGTTGGGTGACCTGGACCGCCGTCATGTAGATGTCGTCGATGTCGGGACGCTGCTCGCGGTCGACCTTGATGCAGATGAACTTCTCGTTCATCAGCCGGGCGACTTCGACGTTGTCGAAGCTCTCGCGCTCCATCACATGGCACCAGTGGCAGGTCGAGTAACCGATCGACAGGAAGACCGGCTTGTCCTCTGCCTTCGCCCGTTCGAAGGCCTCCTCGCCCCAGGGGAACCAGTCGACCGGATTGTGGGCGTGCTGGCGCAGATAGGGCGAGGTCTCGAGGATCAGGCGGTTCAGGAACAGCGGCCGGCCGTTGGCGTCCAGGTGCTCGGTGCGCGGCTCGTAGTCGGCCGGCATCGAGGCGCGCGCCGCTTCCAGCCGGGCCTGAAGCTCCGGCGGGCGTGGTGCGGCCCCCGGGGCAGGGGCGATGGAGGCGGAGGGCGTTGCCATGGTGATCAGCGCGACGGCGAGGCCTCCTGCAACCCAGGCGGCGTTGGGCACGGCTCCCGAGGATACCCGCCCCGAACCCTCTCGCGAGCTTTAGCCTTGTCCCGCGAGTTCGAGCACCGCCGCGCGCGCCGCGGGCGGGGGCATCGACGTCCACCGCGGCCTCGCCCGCGCCGGGGTCGTGGGCGTTCTTCGGCTCATCCCGTCCTCGCCTGGGAGCTTGTGCCGCGGACTTGCGGGTTGCATGCCTCGGCTCAAGCTCCTTGGGCCGTGTGCGTTTGGATCAGCCGCGTCGGGTTGTAGGCGCCCGCCTGAGGGTTGCGTTCCTCGGCTCAAGCTCCCACAGGCCGTGTGCGCTGCTACATTCGCCGGGATGGAGGAACTGCGGCCCCCGGCGTCTGGTCGGAAGCTGATTCTGGAGCTGCGGCGCGAGCTGGCGGCGGCCGCCGACCCCGTCCGGGCGCAGGGGCAGCAGGCCTACATGAAGTCGGAAATGCGCTTCTGGGGCGTGAAGACGCCGGAACTGCGGAAGATCGGCCGGGCCGTGTTTCGGCGCTACGCGCTGGAAGGCTTCGAGGAGTGGCGGTCGACCGTGCTCGCCCTGTGGCGCACGGCGGGCCGCCGCGAGGAGCGCCACGCGGCAATCGACCTCAGCGGCTTTCCCGCCTACAAGCCGTTGCGCACGATGAAGGCGCTGCCCGTGTTCGAGGAGATCGTCGTCTCGGGCGCGTGGTGGGACTATGTCGACGCCGTTGCCAGCCATCGACTGCGGGAGCTGGTCGAGCGCTACCCGAAGACGATGGCGCGCCGAATGCGGATCTGGAGCCGCTGCCCGGACATGTGGAAGCGGCGCGCGTCGATGATCTGTCAGCTCGGCCGCAAGGGAAACACGGACCTCGATCTTCTCCACGCGACGATCGAGGAGAACCTCCTCGGGTCGCGCTTCGGTGACGAGTTCTTCATCCGCAAGGCGATCGGCTGGGCGCTGCGCGACCTGGCCTGGCACGACCCGGAGGAAGTGCGCCGGTTCGTCCGGGAGCACGAGGAACGTCTGAGCCCGCTGAGCCGCCGCGAAGCGCTCAGGAACCTTCATGGCGCGCTTGCGCGCCATGAACGACCCGGTCCCCGCGCCGGTCCTCCGGCTCGGGGACGACACCTGGATGGCGCGCGTGCGCGCAATGCGCAACCCGCACCCGGCGCCGGTCATCCGGCGCGGAAACGACGCACCGGGAGCGGGTGACGAGGCTGGCGCCAAATCGACGGCGGCGGACCGTTCCGTTCGCGATGCTCCTGCTGCCGGCGGTGTTCGCCTGCGGCGCCGGCGATTCTTCGCTGCGCTGGGTCGACTGGGCGAAGCAGACCCATCGCCAGGTCGTCGTCGACCGCGAACCGGGCCAGTACCTCGGCCACCCGACGACCGTGCTGCTTTCCGACGAGCGCTCGATTCTGGCCGTCTACCCGAAGGGCCACGGCGCCGGCGCGATCACGATGAAGCGCAGCGACGACGGCGGCCTGACCTGGAGCGAACGTATGCCGACGCCGGCGAGCTGGGAGACGTCGATGGAGACGCCGACCGTGTTCCCGGTCGATCTCGCGGACGGGCGGCGGCGGCTCATCATGTTCTCGGGGCTCTACCCGGTGCGGATGGCGCGGTCCGAGGACGAAGGCGAGACCTGGACGGAACTCGAGCCGATCGGTCACTTCGGAGGCATTGTCGCGATGTCGTCCGTTGAGCGACTGCGAAGCGTCGACGGCGAGTTGATGGCCCTGTTTCACGACGACGGACGCTTCCTGCGCCGCCGGACCTCCCGCCACGAGCGGATTCCCGGCGTCGAGCCGGAGTTCAAGGTCTACAAGACGATCTCGCTCGACGACGGATTGACGTGGTCGGAACCGGAGGTCATCGCGACGCACCCCGAGGCGCACCTTTGTGAACCGGGGCTGATTCGGTCGCCCGACGGGCGCGAAATCGCCGTGTTGCTGCGGGAGAACAGCCGCCAGTTCAACTCCTTCGTCATCTTCTCGCGGGATGAGGGGCGCACCTGGAGCCGTCCGGTGGAGCTGCCTTCGTCGCTTGCGGGCGACCGGCACGTCGGCCGCTACACGGCGGACGGTCGGCTGTTCGTGACCTTCCGCGACCAGGCGCCGTCCAGCCCGTGGCGGGGCGACTGGGTGGGTTGGCTCGGCCGCTACGAGGACCTGCGCCGCGGCAGGCGGGAACCCTCGGCCGGCGAGGCGCGGGTGCGGCTCATGGATAACACGTACGCTGCGGACACCGCGTATCCCGGTCTGGAGTTGTTGCCCGACGGGACCTTCGTCGCGACGACGTACGGTCACTTCACGGCGGGCGAGGAGCCATGGGTTGCATCGGTGCGATTCACCGCGGCCGAGCTGGACCAGGCCGCGGCGTCCGCGTCCGCCGAAGCGCCGGCCAGACCCGTGCTCCGGGTCGGGACGAGCGGCGACTATCCGCCGTTCTCCACCGTCGCGGCGAACGGCGGAGGCGATCCGCCGGTAGATTCTGAAGCGCGCGGCGGCTTCGCGATCGAAGTCGCCGGGCGGCTGGCAACGGATCTGGGCTACGACGTGGAGTTCCGGTCCTTCGATTGGCCCAACTTGACGGCCGCCGTGCGGTCCGGCGACTTCGACATCGGGATGAGCGGCGTCACCTGGAGGCCTGAGCGTGCCGCGGTGGGGTGGATGAGTCGGGCGGTCGCCGCGGGCGGGCCTTGCGTGGTCACCGATGCGGACAGCCCGAACACTCCGCGCCGGATCGCGGTGAACCGCGGCGGAATCCTCGAGCGCTGGACGCGGCAGCGCCATCAGGGCACGGCGACCGAAGTCATCGCCGTCGACGACAATCTCTCTCTTCCCGGCCGCCTCGAACGGGCCGAAGTGGACGCCTTCGTCACCGACTCGTTCGAGGTCGAGCACTTCGGCCGCGACGGCTGGCGGCGCCGCTGCGAACCGCCGCTCGACCGCAAGGTGTTCTGGATCAGCCCGAAACGGGCCGAGGATCTCGGGCCGGCGGTCGACCGCTGGATTCAGCGGAATGAGGGCTGGCTGGAGGCGAGACGCGAGGAGTGGTTTGGCAGCCGCCAGGAACGGGACGAGCTGGACCATCTGCTCGACCTGACGGCCCGTCGACTCTCCTTCATGCCGCCCATCGCGGCCTGGAAAAAGGAGCGTGGTCTGGCGATCGAGGACCTGGAGCGGGAGCGGGTGGTGCTTGAGGCGGCGGAGCGGACCGCGGTCGAGTTCGGGCTCGATCCGGCGCCGGTGAGGGACTGGTTCGCGTTGCAGATCGATCTGGCGAAGGCCGTGCAGCGCCGCAGCGCGGGGGTGCAGTCGACGTTGAGCCTGGAGGAGATTCGTCCGGCGCTCAACCGTTTGGGAGAACGCCAGGTGCGCGCGCTGCGAGTGCTCGCGACGCGAGCGCGCGAGCCGGAAACGTCGGCATTCGAGCTTCTCGGGCCGTATCTCGACAGCGGGGAAGTTGACCGTGTGCGGGCCGGCGTGACCAGGGTCCTTGCCGATCTGACGGGAGTGACCGGAGACTGACGCATCGGTTTCCAGGGCGTGGTCAGCGGTGATTCCCGGCCGTTGGCTGCTGGGCCTCGTGCCAGTCGTGGTCGCCGGGGCTGAGCGGCGTGGTCAGCGGTGATTCCGGCCGTTGGCTGCTGGGCCTCGTGCCAGTCGTGGTCGCCGGGGCTGAGCGGCGTGGCCAGCGGTGATTCCCGGCCGTTGGCTGCTGGAGGACGGACAGGATCAAGCAGCAAGCGGCTGTGCTTGCGTTTCGGCGGGAGCTTCCGGACCGCAAGCCGAAGGCGCGGGTGACGAAGGGGAGCGGAAGCGGCCGCCGGTCAGGCCGCCGCCCCGTCTACTTCAGCGCGGCGATGATCGCCCGCGCCATCTGCCACGTGGAGGAGCGACCTCCGAGGTCGGGGGTCAGGCTGCTGCCCGCCTTGAGCACCGCGGTCACGGCCTGATCGATCCGGTCCGCCTCGGCGTCGAGGTCGAAGTGCCGGAGCAGGGCGGTGGCCGGCGTCAGCAGCGGCAACGGGTTCGCCTGGCCGGTGCCGATCAGGTGCGGTGCGTCGCCGTGGACGGCCTCGAAGACGTGGCAGTCGTCGCCGACGTTGATCGCGTGGCCGGTGGAGATGCCGCCCGCCAGCCCGGCCCCGAGGTTGCTCAGGATGTCGCCGTAGAGGTTGTCCATCAGCATGACGTCGAAGTCGTAGGGGTTGAGCACCAGGCGCATGCAGGCCGCGTCCACGATGCAGTCGTCCACCCGGATGTCGGAATAGCCGGCGGCAACGGAGCGAACCGAGTCCAGGAAGAGCCCGTCGGTCTGCTTCATGATGTTCGCCTTGTGGATCGCGGTGATCCTCTTTCGGCCGTGCCGTCGGGCGATCCGGAAGGCGTAGTCCGCGATCCGCTCGGAGGCGGCGCGGCTGACGACCTTCATGCTCTCGACCACGCCGTCCACGATCTCGTGCTCGATGCCGCGGTAGACGCCCTCCGTGATCTCCCGGATCAGCAGCACGTCGAGGTCGGGATAGCGCGTCGGCAGTCCCGGGATCGACCGCACCGGGCGCACGCTCGCCCAGAGGCCGAGCATCTGCCGCAAGGCGACATTGGGGTTCTGGGGCCCCGGGCCGACGCGGACCGCATCCGGACCGGGCCCGATGAGCCGGGTCTTGAGCGCCACCCGGCAATCGCGGATCGTCTCCGCCGCCTCGCTGAGGACCGTCTCCGTGTTCCGGCGCACCGCGGTCGGCACGTCGACGCGGACGAAGTCGAAGCTGGCGCCGGCCGCCTCGAGGACTTCGAGCACCGGCGGGGCGGTTTCCGCGCCGACTCCGCTGCTGCCGACGATCAGCGCGACCCGGGGACGGACGCCCTGTTCGGCGCCGTCGCTCATCGGGCGGCCTCCCGTTCTTCCGCCACGGTTTCCAGCTCGGCCAGGAGCGCGTCGGTCAGCTCCGATGTGTTCGCCTTGCCGCCGAGGTCCCGGGTCAGAGCGCTGCCGCCAATCAGCAGCCTCTCGACCCCGGCGCGCAGGTGCGCGGCCGCCTCCGCCTCACCGACGTAGCGCAGCATCAACTCCGCGGACAGGATCAATGCGATCGGATTGGCCAGGTCGCGGCCGGCGATGTCGGGGGCCGTGCCGTGGACCGCCTCGAACACCGCGCAGCCGCTGCCGTAGTTGGCCCCGGGGACGACTCCCAGGCCGCCGACCAGACCGGCGCAGAGGTCGCTCATCAGATCGCCGTCCAGGTTGCCCATGACCAGCATGTCGAAACGGGTCGGATCCTTTGCCAGCTCGAGCGCCAGATTGTCGAGCGGCAGGTAGTCGACCTGGAAGAAGGGGTAGTTCTGCTCGGACTCGCGGGCGCAGGCGAGGAACAGATTGTCGGACAGCGGCGTGATCGATGCCTTGTGAACGATCGTCAGCTTCTTGCGGCCGTGGCTGCGTGCGTACTCGAACGCGAACTGCATGATCCGGCGCGAAGCGTCCCGGGTGACGATCTTGAGCGCCTCGACCACGCCGTCGACGACCTCGTGCTCGCGGCCGCTGTAGAGGCCCTCGGTGTTCTCGCGCACGATGATCAGGTCGACTCCCTCGTAGCGGGCGCGCGTGTTCCCGGGCATCGACCGGACCGGCCGCACGCACGCGAACAGTTCCAGCGACTGCCGCAGGAGGACGTTCACGCTGCGCCAGCCGCCGGCTACCGGCGTCTGCAGAGGGCCCTTGATCGCGATCCGGTTCCGGCGAATCGACTCGATCGCCTCGTCCGGGAGGGGTGAGAGCCCCTGGTCGACGGCCGTGCTGCCGGCAACGACCGGCTCCCACTCGATCCTGCCGCCGGTGACGAAGTCGACGGCCCGCACCATCGCCTTGCTGACTTCGGGACCGATGCCGTCCCCGGGCAGGAGTGTGACCGCGTACTTCAACCGGGCTACTGGAGAGCGGAGTCGCTGACCAACGCTTCGATCAGGCAGGGCCCCGGCTCGGCAAAACCGCGCTCGAGGGCGGTCGTCAACTCTTCGCCCGTGCGAACCTGCGTGGCGGGCATGCCGAAGCCCCGGGCCAGGTCGAGCCATTCGACCCGCGGTGCGCCGAACTCCGTCAGGTTCAGGCTCTGCGGGCCGAACTCCTCTACGCCGGCCCTTTGCAACTCGACCTGGAGAATGCGGTACATGTCGTTGGCGAACACGAGGTTGACGACGTCTACCCCCTCGCGGACCTGGCTCCAGAGAGCCTGGACCGTGTACAGGCCGCTGCCGTCGCCCTCCAGCGTCAGCACCTTCCGGTCGGGACACGCGATCGCGGCGCCGAGCGACGCCGGCAGGCCAAGGCCGATCGCGCCGCCGTTCTCCTGCAGGTAGGTGTGCGCCGGCCCGTTCATCGTGGCGGGATAGAAGGCGAAACCCGCGGTGATTCCCTCGTCCATCACGATCGCGCGCTCGGGCAGCGTGGCGGCGATCGCCTGGGCCGCGACGCGCGGGTCGATCGGACCGGTCGGCGCGGGTGGCCTCTCGACCGCGCGGGCCGGCGGCTCGTCCTTCGCGTCGGTTGCCTGGGCCAGCTCGCCGAGGGCGTGGCCGCTGTCTTCCGTCGGATGGCTCAGGACGACGACTTCCACCGACTCCGGAGCCAGGCGGCTCACACCGCCCTCGTAACCGAAGAAAGCGACGGGATCGAGCGCGCCGGCCAGAACGAGCGTGTCGATTCCGCCCAAAAACTCCACGGCCTGTTCGGGGAAGTAGGGCACCCGCGGGAGCACGGGAAGATGGGGACCGCGCTCCATCCGCCCCGAGAACGTCTCGGCGCCGAGCTTGCAGCCGGTCGCTCGCTGTACTCTGGCGGCTTCGCGCTGGGCCGCGGCCGTACTGCCGGAACTGCCCAGCATCAGCATCGTGCGTTCGCCGCGGGCCACGGCGGCCCGGGCGCGCTCGACGGCTTCCGGGGCGACGCGGGCGCCGAGTGGAGGCGCCGGCTCGACGATCGGACCGCAGGCCTCGTTCCACTGGCAGTCCGTGGGCACGATCAGGGTGGCGATCTGGCCCGGGTGGCGCCGGGAAGCGGAGATCGCGGCGGCCATGTCGCGCGAGATGTGGTCGGCCGAGGCGACGGTGCGCTGCCAGTCGGAGACTCCGTCAACCAGGCTCTCGACCTTCGTGTTGAGCGGCGGGTCGTAGTTGCGGTGCCAGGTGGGATGGTGGCCGATCAGGTTGACGATCGGCGTGCGGCCGCGCCGCGCGTTGTGCAGGTTGGCAATGCCGTTGGCGAAACCCGGGCCGAGATGGACCAGGGTCAGCGCCGGTTTGCCGGCCATCCGGCCGTAGCCGTCCGCGGCGCCGGTGGCCACGCCCTCGAACTGCGCCAGCACCCCCCGCACCCCCGGGATCTCGTCGAGAGCCGCGACGAGATGGATCTCCGACGTACCGGGATTGGCGAAGCAGACCTCGACCCCCGCGTTGACGGCGGTCCGAACCATGGCCTGGGCGCCGTTCATCGGAGCGGGAGGGCAGCAACCCTGGGGCCGAAGTCCGACACGCAGAACGGCGTGGCGGCGCAGAGAGCCTCAGGGCGCACTTTCGCCATCCCCCTGGGGAGCGTTCAGCGGCAGGGCGGTCGTACGCTTGATCTCGCTCAGCACGATGCTCGTCAGCAGTCGGTCGACCCCCGGAATGCCCCCGAGGTGGTCCGCGAGGATGTGTTCCAGGTGGCGATAATCCCTGGCCACGATTTTCACCATGTAGTCGTGCTCACCGGTCAGCATGTGGCATTCGAGCACTTCCGGCAGCTCGTGGACCGCGTCGCTGAACTGCTGTCTGGCATCCGCCTGGTGGTGGGTCAGGTAGACCTGAACGAAGCACAGCAGAGCGAGATCCACGGCGTTGCGGTCGAGCAGGGTGACCCGCTTCTGGATCACGCCGCGTCGTTCCAGCTTGCGCAGGCGCTTCTTCAGGCCCGACGCGGACAGGCTCACCTTGCGAGCGAGGTCCACGTCTGTTCGATTCGAATCCTGTTGCAGGAGTGCCAGGATGGCGTAGTCGGTTGCGTCGAGGGGCCGGCCCGCCGAGCGGTTTGACTCCGCTGCGCGCCGATCATCTGTCTTGTCCATGGGGCGGAGTGTACACGGACTTATCACCCGGTAGGAAATCCGCCCTTGTATCACGGTGCTGGCCCTGTTAACGTTCCAGCAATGGCGATACAAGCTCATTCCTCTACCATCACGGGCGCAACCGCGCCCGTGTTGGCGCCCCGGACGCAGGCGCCGCAGGGGTTGGGTCCGCCGCGCGTCGCGTCGTGGTTGCAAGGACGCCAGCGTTCCCTGCTGCGTCGGCTGGTCAACCAGGTCGCCCGCCCCGGCGTGGTGTCGCTCGCCGGCGGGTTGCCGGCCGTGGAGCTGTTTCCGTCGCAGGCCTACGGCGACGTGGTACGCCGCCTGCTGGCGGATCCTCAGTCCATGCAGTACGTCCCGCCGCTCGGCGAACTGAAGGAACGGGTGGTGGAGGTCATGCGCCGCCGGGGCGTCGATTGCGGTCCGGAGGAGATCCTGATCACGACGGGCGCTCAACAGGCGCTCGACGTTGCCGTTCGGGCGTTCGTCAGCGCGGGTGAGAGTGTCGCGGTCGAGAGATTCGCGTACACGGGATTCAGGGAGGTCCTGGCGCCCCTCCAGGCGCGGCTCGTGACCCTGCCGAGCAGTCTTGACGATGGACTCGACATCGAGGCCCTGGAGCGCTTCCTGCTCGCCGGCGGCCGGCCGCGCCTCGTCTATGTGATTCCCGATGCCCACAACCCGCTCGGGGTAAGCTTGACCCGTGAGACCCGGGAACGGCTGGTCGTCCTGGCCCACGACTACGACTTCGTGATCCTGGAGGACGATCCATACGGCCTTCTCTGCTGCGACGGCGAGTTCGAGGCCCCGTTGGCGGCGCTGGACTCGGAGCGGGTCGTCTACGCGGGCACTTTCTCGAAGATCCTGGCGCCGGCTCTGCGCATCGGCTGGCTGCGGCTGCCGCCGTCGCTGGTCGAGACCTGCGCGGCGGTCAAGGAGGCGGGGGATCTCGAGTGCTCCAGGCTGAGCGCGCTCGCCGTGTCTTGGCTCCTGGAAGACCTCGACCTGGACCGTCACCTGGACCTGCTGCGACAAACCTACCGGCGTCGACGCAACGCGATGCTCGAGGCGCTTGCGGAGCATCTACCGGCGGGCTGCGCCTTCACGGCGCCCGGCGGCGGCATGTTCGTGTGGGTGGAGCTGCCGGCGGGGATGGATGGCGAGCGCCTGCTGGAACGGACTTTGGCCGAGCGGAAGATCGCCTTCGTTCCCGCGGCCGCGTTCGCGGATCCCGCGGACCGGGCAGCGCCCCGGAACGCGGCCCGCTTGAGCTTCTCGCGGCTGGAGCCGGCGGCCCTGCGCGAGGCGGTGGCGGACTTCGCCACCTGCATCTGAGAGGTCGCTTCGGGCGGCACGCGGGCCGCGGGCGTCGCTGGCCCGCATCCCGACAAGAACGAGTGAGGAGGGAAGGCAATGAGTGCAAGTGCCGCTGAACAGACACAACGCGGGTTCGTTGGGCGGGACACGGCGACCGGGGAGGACTTCTGCCCGATCCTGGGCTTCGACCACCTGGAACTGTACGTCGGCAACGCGAAGCAGTCGGCTGCGTACTACTGCCATGCCTTCGGTTTCGAGTGCACCGCGGTACGCGGGCTCGAAACCGGGGAACGGGCGCGAGCGTCCTGCCTGGTGGAGCAGGGGGACATCCGGCTCGTGCTGACGAGCGCACTTACGTCGTCGCACGATGCCGCCCGGTCAGTCCGGCGGCACGGCGACTCGGTGGCAGTCATCGCGCTTCGTGTGCCGAACGCGGAGGAGGCATTCGCGGCCGCGGTGTCTCGGGGTGCAAGAGCCGCGGCGCCGCCGGCAATCGCCCGTGACGAGCACGGCGAACTCCGCCACGCTTCGATTTGCCTGTACGGCGACTGCGTGCTGCAGTTCATGGAACGCCGGGCCTACGGTGGCGTGTTCGGTCCTGGCTTCGAGCCGGCGCCGGAGACGCCAGGCGCCGCGGCGCCCGCAAGCTGCGGCCTGCTGGCGGTCGACCACGTCGTGGCCAACGTCGAACTCGGGCGGATGAACGAGTGGGCGCGGTTCTTCTCGCGCGTTCTTGGGTTCAACCAGCTCGTCCACTTCGATGACGAGGCGATCTCGACCGAGTATTCGGCGCTCATGTCCAAGGTGATGCAGGACGGTTCCGGGGTGATCAAGTTCCCGATCAACGAACCCGCCGAGGGTCGCAGGAAATCGCAGATCGAGGAGTTCCTCGACTTCCACGAGGGGCCGGGTGTGCAGCACATCGCCTGCCGTACCGAGGACATCGTGGACACGGTGTCCCGGCTGCGCGAGAACGGGGTCGAGTTCCTTCACGTGCCGGACACGTACTACGACGACCTCGAGCAGCGAGTGGGTAAGATCGACGAGCCGATCGATCGCCTGGCCGAACTCGGCATCCTGGCCGACCGCGACGAGGACGGCTACCTGCTGCAGATCTTCACCAAGCCGGTGGAGGACCGGCCGACGCTGTTCTACGAGATCATCGAACGCCACGGGGCGCGGGGCTTCGGCGAGGGCAACTTCAAAAGCCTGTTCGTTGCCCTTGAACGCGAGCAGGGGCTGAGGGGAAACCTGTGAGCCATTACCTCCGCGCGGGCGAGGTTCCGCACAAGCGCCACACCGTGTTCCGCAAACCCGACGGATCGCTTCACCACGAGGAGGTCATGGGGATCCACGGCTTCTCGGGTGTCCAGTCGATCCTCTACCACCTGCACCCGCCGACCGCCATCGAGCGGATCGGTGAACGGTCGGGGAACGGGCTGAAGTTCGAGTACGCGGGACCGCTGCGGCACCGGCTGATCCTCGCCGGCGCCGCGCCGGAACAGGGTGACGCGGTGAGCGGCCGCGTGCCCCTGCTCGCCAATCGCGATCTTGTGTTGTCCGTGGCCCGCTTCCGGGCGCCGATGGGCTACTGGTACCGCTACGCGCACGGCGACGAGCTGCTGTTCGTGCACGAGGGTCACGGCGTGCTGGAGACCCAGTTCGGTCGCATCGAGTACCGCCCGGGGGACTACCTGGTCCTGCCCACCGGAGTCATCTGGCGGCTGCTGCCGGAGGACGAGCCGCAGCGCATGCTGTCCCTGGAAGCGGCGGGCCACATCGAGCCGCCGAGCCGCTACGTGAACCGGTATGGCCAGTTTCTCGAGAACTCGCCTTACTGCGAACGCGATATCCGGCCGCCGGAGTGGCGCGAACCGCGTGACGAGGAAGGCGAGTTCGAGGTCCGGGTTAAGGCCCGCGGCGGGACGACGAGCTACCTCTACCGGCGCCATCCGATGGACGTCGTCGGCTGGGACGGCCACCTGTGGCCCTACGCCTTCAACATCGAGGACTTCGAGCCGATCACCGGCCGTGTCCATCAGCCGCCGCCGGTTCATCAGACCTTCGACGGGCCCGGGTTCGTCGTCTGTTCCTTCGTGCCGCGGCTGTTCGACTACCACCCGCAGGCGATCCCGGCGCCCTACAACCACTCGAACGTCGATTCGGACGAGGTCATCTACTACGTCGAGGGCGACTTCATGTCGCGACGCGGAGTCGAACGCGGTGCGCTGACGGTGCATCCGAACGGGATTCCCCACGGGCCCCATCCGGGCGCCTACGAGGGATCGATCGGCAAGGAGCGCACCGACGAACTCGCGGTGATGGTGGACACCTTCCGGCCGCTGCAGATGACGGCTGCCGCTGCCGATCTGGAGGACGAGAGCTATGCAACGAGTTGGCGTGTTTGACCAGGGGGTCACGGAGCCGGCCACGGGTCGGGACCTGACGACCCGAGGTGACGTGTTTGTGCCGGAGCCGGCCGGCAACGTGATGGAGCCGGCCACGGGTCGGGACCTGACGACCGGCCGGGCCGACTTCATCGAGCGCGCACAGACCCGGGGCGAGCTGTTCATCGAGCAGCCCTGCGGGCTCTACAGCGAAGCGAACCAGCAGACGTGGCGCCGGCTCTACCGGGCGCTCGCCGGGCGCTGGGAGCAGTACGCCAATCCCCGCTTTCTCGAGGGCGTGGCGCGGCTCGGGCTAGACCCCGACCGTATCCCGAGGCTCTCCGACATCAACCGGTTCCTGGAACCCCTGAGCGGATTCAGAGCGCGGGCGGTGAGCGGCTACGTACCGGCGTACCTGTTCTTCGACTGTCTGCGGCGCCGGGAGTTCCCGACCACGATCACCGTCCGCGCCGGCGACCGGCTGGACTACCTGCCTGAGCCCGACATCTTCCACGACCTTGCCGGGCACGTCCCGATGCACACGGATCCGGCGTTTGCCGATGTCCTGGTCCGTTTCGGCGAAGCCGCCCGAACCGCTGCCATGCGATCCCGCAATGGGGATTGCCGGCGTGTCGAGAGCGCGCTGCGGGGACTGGCGCGCTTCTTCTGGTTCACGATCGAGTTCGGACTGATGCGGCGTCCCGACGGGAACGGTCTGTGCGCCTACGGCAGCGGTCTGCTGAGCTCGGCGGGCGAGATCGGGCATTCCCTCGAATCCCCGGACGTGCAGCGAGTTCCGTTCCAGCTCGACTGGGTCGTGAACCAGAGCTTCGAGATCGACTCGCTGCAACCGCTGCTGTTCGTCGTCGACGGTTTCGATCACCTGGAGCGCGAGGTGATGCGCCTGGAGCGTTGGCTCGGCCGGGGGCGTCTCGACAACGTGGCGCCGGGCGAGCCGGAGGTCAGCCGGGAGGATCTGCAGTCCTTCCTGGAGGCGGGCGCCTGAGGGCGGGTTGCCGCCGGGGACGGTGATCATCTCGGGTCGCCAGGACCGGCGCCTCGTTTTCGGCGGAGCCCAACCAACCGGCGCGCGAGGACCGCGGCGCCTCAGTGTCCCGGGGGCGGAACGAAACCGTCCAGCCGCTCGCTCAGGCGGCGGGCCAGGTCGAGGGTCGTCCGGTCTTCCAGGAACGGACCGGCGATCTGGAGGCCGACCGGCAGGCCGTCCGGGGCGGCGCCGGCCGGGATCACGGTCGCAGGCAGGCAGGCGACGCCGGTCAGGCCGACCCAGAGGGTCTGTTCACCGTAGGGTCGTTGCTCGCCGTTGACGGTGATTCGCCGTGCGCCCATCGGCTTGCTGTGGTCGTGGGGAATCGCCGTCGTCGGCAGGCAGGGCAGGAGCACGGCGTCCCATTCCTTGAAGAAGTCGTGCCACTTGCGGCGCATCTGGAGCCGGCGCTCGTTCGCCGACAGCCAGGCGCGGTGCCGCTGGGAGGCCCAACGCGCGGCCAGAGCGCCTTCCTCGTCCTCCCGCATGCCGCGCTCGGCGAGGTCCTCGATCTCCTGGTGGCTGAAGCCGCCGCACATCGCGGCGCCCAGCAGTTGTCCGAAGACGCGGGTTGCGTAGTCGAAGGTGAAGTCGGGCCGGGCCTCGCGGTCGACGGTGGCGCCGGCGCCTTCCAGCTCGTCGGCCGCCGCTTCGAGTCGCTCCCGGACCGCATCGTCGATCGGGCAGGAGGTCTCCTCCAGCCACACCGCGACCCGGTAGTCGGCGATGTTCCCGTGGCGCGGCGGCGGCAGGTCCAGACGGTAGCCGGGGGCGTGCCAATCGTCGGGCCCGGCGAGGATGTCGAGGCCGAGCTCCAGATCCCCGACGCTGCGCGCCATCGGCCCGGCGACCGCGATGTCGGCCTGCGTCAAGGTGCCGGGCGGCCCCGGGATCTGCCCGAGCGCCGGCACGATGCCGTAGCTCGGCTTGTGCCCGAAGACGCCGCAGGTCGAGGCGGGACCGCGGATCGAGCCGCCGATGTCGCTGCCGAGTTCAAGCGGCGTCAGTCCGGCCGCCAGTGCCGCGGCCGCGCCGCCCGAGGAACCGCCGGGCGTCCGTTCCAGGTTCCAGGGGTTGTTCGTCTGGCCGAACACGGCGTTGTAGCTCTGCGTGTCGCCGGCGTAGATGGGCAGGTTCGTCTTGCCGAAGATGACGGCGCCGGCCGCGCGCAGCCGGGCCACGGGCGCCGCGTCGACCTCCGGAACGTGACCGCCGAGTTCGGGCGCGCCGGACGTCGTGCGCATGCCGACGGTCTGGAAGGAGTCCTTGATCGTCATCGCGACGCCGTGAAGCGGTCCGAGCGCACGACCCTCGGCCAGCGCGCGGTCCGCGGCGTCCGCCTCCCGCCGGGCCCGTTCCGCGTCGACGGTCACGACGGCGTTGAGCGGCGGGTTGAGCCGCTCCATCCGGTCGAGCAGAAGTTCCAGGTAGTCGCGCGACGAGATGACGTTGCCGCGGATGGCCCTGGCGGTCTGCTCTGCCGACCAGCGGAAGGCGTTGCCGGCGGAGGAGGGAGGTTGGGCCGATCGACTGGAATTGTCGTCCATCGGGCACAGGCTAGCAGCGAGCGGCATGAGTCGCTCTTCGTCTGCGCGGCCATCCATCGCGCACGTCGTTGCGCCATCCGTGTGCCCGATGACTCGCACCCGGAGGTGGTTCGGGTGTGGCGCGGTTCTCGACGCCTTGGAACGCAGGACGTGAGCCCCCACTCGGCGCGAAGCACTGGAATCCGGAATGGTCCTGCGGCTGGCAGCTTCGGCGGGATTGACATGGCGCGGTTCTTGCTACTCTGACGTGGCGTCAATCCCGATCAAGGTCGCTCCCCACCAGGCGGGGCTGGGGCCGCAGATGGAGTCTGCGACAGGTTCGCCGGCGCTGCAAAGGAGAATGAAATGATGCATGCCCTGAAGGAAGACAGGTTGGTCGCCGTCGGTCGCAGTGAGGGAGGCGGTCGCAGGGAAGTCGCAGGGAAGGAAACTGCGCGGCGCGGTTCACCTGTCGCCCGGTCTCTCTGTCGCTTCCGGCTCGCGCTCGCGCTTGCGCTCGCGGTCGGCGCGTTCGGCCCGCAACTCACGGCGCAGGTGCTGGAGCCCCTGTCTCCGTCCGAACTCGTGTTCGGCGAGGAGATCAACGTCCGCGTGGTCAATCGAGGTCGTGGTCGGGGACCGCGAGGGGAACCGTGTCCGGGGGTTGAGTCGGGACGACTTCCGGATCCTCGTTGACGGCGAGGAGGTCGCCGTGCAGTACTTCAGCGAGGTCAGAAGCCGCGAGGTGGTCGCCGGCGACGCCGGCGAGACGCCGCCGGCGGTGGCAGAAGGCGGCGCGGTGGCAACGAACTACGTCCTGTTCGTCGACGACGACCACACCCAGGAGGCCTTCAGGCGGCAGGTGCTGTACGGCTTCAGGGACAGTCTGGATGGACTTCCCACGCAGGATCGGATCGCTGTCGTCGTGCAGAGCCGGAATCGCCTGGAGCTCCTGGGTCCGTTCACACGGGACCGGGAAGAGACGCGCGCCGCGCTGGAGGAGCTGGACCGCGGCGGACGCTTCGGCGGTGTTGCTCAGATCGACGACCTCTCCTTCATCGGCGCCACGGGAGCGGGCGGTTCGTCGAGTCTGGCAACGGGCGCCTCCCTGGAGCTTGTGCCTGGTGCGACTGGCGAGCCGGATGCTCTTCGTGAGTGCCGGGACATTCGTGCCGACAGACCGTTCGACCCTGCCGACAGGCAGATCGATGCAGCCTTGGACCGCCTCTCCGCTGCTGGCTTCGACACGGTCGCGGACCGCCTGTCCGCTGCCGGCATGTCGCTCATCGAGATGACGCCGCGGTGCCTGGTGGACGACGCGATGGCTTCGATCCTGGAGCGGGACCTGACCTTGTCGGTCAACGCGGTGACCTCCGCCATGCGCGCGCTTGAACAGCCGGAAGGGCGAAGCGTACTTCTCCTGCTGGCGGGCCGCTGGCCGACCGGCGAGATCCGCGTCGGGCGCTCGGGCGCCGAACTGGGTACGGAGTTGGACTTGCTGGACGGTCTGATCGATACGGCGAATCTGCTGGGCTACACCGTGTATCCGATGGATCAGCAGGGCGGCCTGCCGTCGGTGCGGTGGTGGGGCAATCTCCGCTACATCGCCCGTGAGACCGGCGGGGTGGCCTTCATGGCCGGAAGCAACCTGGACGCTCTGGAGCGGGTGAGCAGAGACACGTCGAGCTACTACTGGCTCGGCTTCGTGCCCGAGTACCGGCGGGACGACCGGGTCCACGACATCGAGGTCGACGTCCTGCGGCCGGGACTCAGGGTTCGAGCGCGGCGCGGATACGTGGACCTGTCCCGAAGTGCCCAGGCGGACATCGAGGTGCAACGCACGTTGCTCTTCCCGCCGCAGAAGGAACCCGCCGCCGCGGTCCTCAAGGCTTGGGTCGGCGCCCCGAGGAAGCTCGGTCGGCGCATGATGGCGGTCCCTATCGACTTGGAGGTGCCGCTCGGGATGTTTGCCGCGTTGCCATACGGAGCGGAGTACGTGCAGCGGTTGGAGGTCCGTTTCGCTACGATCGATGACGCCGGCTGGCGGGCCGAGCAGGCGGCGATTCCGCTTGACGTGCGGAGCGATTCGGCCCCGGATCCGGGCGCCGTGTTCGACTACTACACCGAGGTGACTCTCCGCCGCGAGCCCCACGTCGTCGTCGTCACGGTCCACGATCCCGTTTCCCGCCAGACCGTCAGCGCGCGAGTGGAAGTCGCGCCGTGAGACAATGGCTGTTGCATGGCGTCCAGAGAGTGCAGGCAGCCTAACCCGGCCGGTGGCGGAAGTCGCGCTGGATTCGCGCGGCCACGCGTCCCGCATCGTGCTTCCAGGCCGCCCTGGTTCCCTGGATCAAGGGCGGCCCGGCATGCTCCCTCATCGTGCCTTGCTGGACGGCCGCCCCGCCGTTCCCGGTGCGACGCGGACCTCTGCCGCGGGCTGCCAGCCGGGATTGCGTACGGACGCAGGGCGCCGGCGGCCCTGGGCATCGTGCTGTGCCTTGGTCTGCCGCTTTCGGCGAGCGCCCAGACGACGGGCCGGGAACCGCCCGACGATCTTTTCTTCGGCGAGGAGATCGACGTCCGCGTGGTCAACGTGGAGGCGGTGGTCGAGGACGGGGACGGCAACCGCGTCAACGGGCTGACCGCCGACGACTTCCTGATCTTCGTGGACGGGCTCGAGGTCGACATCGATTACTTCACCGAGATTCTCGAGAACCGGGCGGTCGAGAGGGGGGCGGGACGGGCGCCTCCCGCGATCGGCGACGGGGAGTCCGTTCCGACGAACTACCTGCTGTTCATCGACGACGACCACACGCTGGCGTCGTCGCGGCGGCCGGTGCTCAGGGGGTTCGCGGACCAACTGGCTCATCTCGGCCTTGACGATCGGGTGGCGGTCGTCGCGCAGGCTCACGGGCGGCTCGAACTGCTCAGCCCGTTCACGACCGACCGCGGGAAGATTCGGACCGCCCTCCGCGAGCTGGAACGCAGCCGTCGCTTCGACGGCAGCCTCCGTTCGCCTCAAGCGGCCCGGCAGCGGTTGCTGAGCGATTCCCGGGTGGCGCCGCCGCCCGGCGCCCGCATCGAGGCGGACCTGACCTCCGTTGCAGGCGACCTGCCTTCCATCATCAGGCCGGCGCCTTCATCGCTGACCCAGGCGCGGATGGAAACGCTCGCGCGCGACCTGGAGTTCTCGATCACCGCCGTCACCGCTACGCTGAGCGCACTCGATGCGCCGGCGGGGCGCAAGGTGCTGCTGCTCCTGGCCGGCCAGTGGCCCGTCGGAGTCTTCCGGCCGGGCGGACAGGGGATCGGCCTGCGCTCGGACCGGGAGATGCTGTCCGCCCTGAGCGACGCGGCGAATCTGCTGGGCTACACCGTGTACCCGGTGGATCAGGTCTCGGCGCCGAATCCCCGCCTGTGGGACAACCTGAGGGAGCTCGCGCGCGCCACCGGCGGCAGGGCGTACCTGGCGGGATCGAACCTGGCGGCGATGGCGCGGGTCAGTTCGGACGTCGCGAACTACTACTGGCTCGGCTTCGTGCCCGAGTACCGGCGCGACGATCGGGCGCACGACCTGCGGGTCGAGGTGCTGCGGCCCGGCCTGCGGGTGCGTTCCCGCCGGGGTTATGTCGACCTTGCGCGGCGGGCCGAGGCCGACATGGAGACCCGGAGCCGACTCCTGTTCCCCGAGCCGAACCGCAGGCCCGCGGAACCCGTCCTGCGGGTCGAGATCGGCAGGCCCGAGCCGACGGGACTACGCAAGATGCGCGTGCCGATCACGGTCTTCGTGCCGGTCGGCCACTTTCCCCTCGTGCCATGGGAGGATCAGTTCCTCGCCAGGCTGGAACTGAGGTTCGCGGTCGTCGACCGGAACGGCCAGCAGGCGGGACTGCCACTGATTCCCATCCAGCTGCGCGGGCGGGCCAGACCGGCGCCGGACGCGGTCATGCCGTACGACGCGACCCTGACGCTCCGGCGGAAGCCGCATGATCTCGTCGTGTCGATCCATGACCCGTTGAGCCGACGGACCGTCAGTACACGGACGCAGATCCGTTTCAGAATGGACCCGACGACGACCGGCGGATTGCCGTGAGCCTTATCGACGGCGTCGGCGGCGCCTTCATCTTCAGTGAGGATCCTGGGAGCCTCGCCGGCTGGTACGCGAAGCACCTGGGCATCGAGTTCGAGGGAGGAGAGGAGTTCGGCGCCTTCTACGTCCGCTACGTGGCGTCGGACCCGGACGACGCCGGCCGGGTCGTGGACACGACCTTCGCGATCATGAAGGCGAAGGCGCCGGTGCCCAGGATGGCCGCCAACCGGGGCGCCGGGCCGGGAGACATGTACGGCGACCAGCCGTTCATGGTCAACCTGCGGGTTCGGGATCTGGATGCGGTGCTGGAACACCTGGCAGAACGGGGCGTCGAGCCGTTGCGCCGGGACGACGAGGGCTATGCCGTGTTCGCGTGGATCCGGGACGCGGAGGGAAACCGGGTCGAGTTGTATCAGCCCGGACCGGAGCCTCAGCCGAGTCCGGACGGGGCTGGCGACTGAGGCCCGACCGCGGGGGCCGGCGTCTCGGGCCACAAGCGGCGGCCGCAAGCCGCGGAGAAGAACGCCGCCGACCGGAAGAAGGCTCCAGACCCCCGTCGAGCGGAATCGCGGCCTATTGAAGCCCTTGACAGGCGCTCTGCGCGCCGGTCGGGTCCATGGCGTCGGCACCCTCGGCAATGTAGGCGATCCTGCCGTCCTTGCCGACCACGTAGGTCACGCGCCTGGCGATTCCGGCGTACTGCTCCATCGTCCCGCCGTACTGATTGATCACGGCGGCGTCGACGTCGCTCAGGAGCGTGAAGTCAAGCCCCAGGTCCGCGGCGAACTTCTTGTTGTCCTCCAGCTTGTCGGCGCTGATGCCGAAGACGATCGAGTCCGTGTCCACGAAGTCCGAGATACCAGCCTGGTACCCGTTCATCTGCATCGTTCACCCGCCGGTGAAGGCCTTGGGGAAGAAGGCCAGGACGACGTTCTTCTCGCCGGCGTAGCTGGACAGGGTCACTTCGGTGCCGTCCGTGCCGGGCAGGGTGAAGTCGGGCGCCGCATCACCCACGTCGGGGGAGGCGCCACTGGCGGGGGCGGAGGCCAACGCGGCAGCGGCCAGAAGGAGCGCCGAAGGTGTGCAACGGATCATTGGAATCTCCAGGTCTCAGGTTCGTGCTCCCCATGCTCCCTGGTGACGGAACTCGCGCCGTGGGAAGCGGGGAACGCACACGAGTGTAGCAGTGCCGTGCGGGGGCGCCTGTAGACTGCGCGGCGCCGACCACAGGAGACTCCGATGAAGAGCTTGTACGCCTGTCACGAGGGCAATTACGCGATGGGCAACATCATGCGCGGCGCCCGGCTGCTGGAGGCCGACGCAGCGGCCGCTTCCACCGGCGGCGAGTAGGCGTACCCTGGGCCGCGGCGTCGGCAGCTCTGCGGCGGCGGCCGCGGCAGTGGCTTTCACCGCCTGTGCTCCGCCCGCACCCGACGGGGCGCCGCCGGGCTTCGAAATCCACCCGGCCTTCGAAATCGAACTCGCGGCGGCCGAGCCGGTCGTCGTCGACCCGATCGACCTCGCTTTCGACGAGCGGGGTCGGGCCTTCGTGCTCGAGCTGCCCGGCTATCCGGACATGGAGCGGCCGGCCCGCATCGCCGCCCTGTCGGATCAAGACGGCGACGGGCGCTGGGACGTCCGGCGTCTGTTCGCGGACGACCTCGGCATGGCGGACTCGATCCTGCCCTGGCGTCGGGGACTGCTGGTCGCGGCGCCGCCGGACATTCTCTATCTCGAGGATACGAACGGCGACGGGCGGGCCGACCGGCGTGATGTCCTGCTCAGTGGCTTCGCCGAAGGCAACCCGCAGCACAACGTGAACGCGCTCCGCTACGGCCTGGACAACTGGATTCACGGTGTCAACGGCGGCAATGGCGCCCGCCCGTTCTGGCCCGACTCTCCAAACGAGGCGATCGACATCGGCCAGGACGATTTCCGGGTCGACTTCCGGGCCGAGAGGGAGGCGCGCCGCTTCGAGCGGACCGGCCGCGGCGCCGGCGGGTTCGGGATGACCTTCGGCCCCTGGGGCCGGACCTTCGGCACCCACAACCTGGATCACCTGAGCCAACTCCTCATACCCCGCCGGTACCTCGGTCGATTGCCGGTCTCCCGGCAGAACGCCCGCCTCCGCCTGGCCCCGCACCCCGATGGCGGTCCCGCCGAACTGTTCCCGATCGGGGACCGGCAGACCCGGCCCAACCACCCGGAGCAGTCGAGCCGGTTCTCCGCGGCCTGCGCGGTCACCGCGTACGGAGGCGGCGCTTTCCATGTCGCCGGGCTGACGGACCGGGGCCTTGAGGTCTTTGTCGCCGATCCGTCGGCGAACGTGGTGCACCGGGCGGTTGTCGACACGACTGGCGCGGCCGCCCGGGCGAGTCGCGGGCGGGCGGGCGTCGAGTTCCTGGCCTCGACCGATCCGCTGTTCCGTCCCGTCAATCTTCACGTTGGTCCGGATGGCGCCCTCTACGTGCTCGACATGCACCGCGGCGTGATCGAGCACCCGGAGTGGATTCCCGACACGATGGAGGCCGCGCTCGACCTGTACGAGGGCGATGAGCGCGGACGGATCTATCGGGTGGTTCCGGCGAGCGGTCTGCCGGCCTGGGCCGAGAACTTCGACGGTTTCGACCGGTCCCGGCCGGCTGAGCTGATCGAAGCGCTTGGCCACGAAAATCGGTGGCGCCGTCTCACCGCGCAGCGGCTCCTCGTCGAAGACCACCGCGGCGGGCCGCCGGAGACGCTGGTCAGAGCCCTGCGGGAGCGCATGACCGGACCGGGCGCCCCGGTGGGCCGCCTCCACGCGATGTGGACGCTGGCCGGTCTCGACGCTCTCGATCCCGCAGGGCTTCTCGCTCTGCTCCAGGATTCCCATTCGGAGCTCCGCCGGAACGCGTTGCTGGCGGTCGAGGAAACGCCGGGAGCGCCGGCGCCGGGCCTGGCGGGCGCCGTGGTCGATCTGATCGGGGACCGGGAACCCGGTGTGCGCATGCAGGCGATCCTGACCGCCGGCCTCCTGCTCGAGTCGGAGGCCTTTGCGGGTCCGGAGTTCGGCGAGGCGGTGGCGGCGGCAGTCGTGGCTGGCATCGTGCGTCCGGGGGGCGAGCAACCCGCCGGGTCGGCGGCGGGAACGATGGCGCGGCCGGACGACGGACCGTGGCTGCTCCGTGCCGCCGTCTCGGTGCTGGCCGACGACCCGGTGGCGTCGCTCGGACGGCTGCTCGAATCTGGCGGAGAGGGCGGCGTGGCCGCCGATGTGATCGAGCGGGTGGCGCAGCTCGTCCCCGCGGACCGGATAGGCGAGATGGTCGGGGACCCGGCGGTACTGCGTGCCCTTTCCGAGCCCGGAAACGATGGCTCCGGTGCGGCTCGCGCCCTCCTTGTCGGGCTCGCCGCGGCCTCTGGCGCGGCGAATGCCGAGGTCGAACGTGCGACGCTGCTCGGCCCCTTGCGCCGCCTGCGCGCATCGGACGACGACCGTCTTGCCGAGGCAGCCTGGCGCCTGAGCGCGGCGCTGGCCGTCGACGTGGCGACGGAGGAGCTCGCGCTCCTCGACTGCGCCGGTTGGCGGGCCGCGGACCCGACCCGGGAGATGCGCGAGCGGCTTGGAGCTCTGGCCCTCTTCGGTCTTCGGCGAACGTGGGGCTCAGGCCGGGAGGAGGCTGTTCCGGATTGCCCCGGAGGCCGGAGTGCCGCGAACCGGATGGCGCTCTCAGGCGGCACGTGGCTGGAGCGGATGGGCTCTCTGCTCGAGGTTCGTCAGCCGGAGGCGGTGCAGCGAGGCGCGATGGCGGAACTTGCCGCCGCGGAGGAGGGGGCGGTCGCGGCCCACTTGATCGAGCGTTGGCCCTACCTCGGACCGGCGGCCAGGCGGGATGCGGGCAGCTACCTGATCCGGGGAAGAGGCAGGCACGGCGCGCTTCTCGACGCGCTCGAGAGTGGACGCATCCGGCTCGGCGAGATGAACTTCATGCTCGAGCGGCGCCGTTTTCTCCTGCGTTCGCCGGACCCGGACGTGCGGCGGCGGGCCGCGGCCCTGTTCGACGACGCCGGCGTCGTCTCGCGTCCGGAGGCGCTCGCGGCGCTGCGGCCGGCGTTGGAACTCGACGGCGACCCGGAGCGGGGTGGAGGCCTGTTCCTCGAACTCTGCGCCCGTTGCCATCGCAGCGGGGAGATGGGCGGCGGGCCTGGCCCCGACCTCTCCGGGATCGGCCGCAAGAGCGCCGAGACGCTGATGCACGACATCCTGGATCCCAATGCGGCGGTCGACGCCAGCTACGTGAACTACATCGTCGAGACGGTCGAGGGCGATGTCTTCTCGGGGCTCCTGGTGGAGAGGGAGAACGGCGGCGTGGTTCTCCGCGCGGCCGAGGACGCGCTGATCGAGGTCGCTGCCGAGCGGATCCGGGAAGTGCGCAGCGACGGCCTTTCGATGATGCCCGAGGAACTGGAGGCGGGCCTCGAGCCCGCGGACATCGCTGATCTGCTGGCGTTTCTGCGGCGCTGAACGGAGCTACTGCGGGCGAACCGCTTCGATCTCCAGGAAGCGCTCCTTGAGGCGCACCGCCTGCTCGAGATCGAGGATCAGGTAGATCTCGTTGGGCCGCGGCCCCCGTCGCAGGTAGTCGTACAGGTAGCCGGGGAGCTTGTCGTGACGGCCCAGTGCACGCCAGACCGCCTCTGCGGCGAGATCGCGCGCGCGTTCGAGGAACGGCGTCGTGACGCGGTGCTCGAACGGGCGCAGGTCGTGCATCGCCTCGAGCGCGAGGTAGTTGAGACGACGCGTCGTCTCGTCGACGGGATAGGAGAGCACGGTGTGGAAGGGAAGCTCGTCTCCGAACCAGGGCGGCAGGGATTCCAGGGCTGTGTTCGGCCCCAGCGGGTAGGGCTCTGCGTTGGTCGGATGGTTCGTGTAGAGCAGCAGGTCGCCGTCCCATCCCCGTTCCTCCAGGGCTTCGATCAGGGCGACCGTCGTGTACTGGTGGTCGCCGTGGTTGTCGAGCAGCGGATTCGGCGCCGCGATCAGTTCCGGCCCCACCCAGTCCACCTCGCGGCGGAGGTCCTCCACGAGTGCCGGCCAACTGGACTCGAAGGGCCTGGTGGCCAACTGCGGCTCGGTGTTGACTCGCCGGAAGAGGCCCGGCTCCTGCAGCTCCGTCAGGATAGCCGGCACTTCCCGCGGCCGTCGCTGGTGGAGCGCGCGCAACGTGCCGTCGAAGTAGCCGAGGTTGCGAGCCCGGTTGATCGGCACGCGACCGATAAAGGGCACCGTCAGACTGTCCCAGGTGCGGATCAGACCCTTGATCCGGTAGTGCTCGCCGGTGTCCGGAAACAGCCCGCCGTAGTTCTTGCCGCCGTAGTCGCCCGCGGTGACCGTGACGACGTCGGCGAGGGTTGTGGCGTACAGGCCGAAAGCGGCAATCTCCGCGTCGTCGGGATGTGGAGCGACGACCAGCACCCGGGTCGAATCGTCGATCGGACGGTTCGCGAACACGACCAGACGAGTCGATCCCGTACGCCAGCCGATCTGCCGGCCGACCAGGTCGACCAGCCCGGGGCCGGCGGCAGGCGAGACGTTCAGATAACGACGGCCGGTCGAGCGGGGCGCGAAGGACTGACTGAAGCTCCGGTCGCCGGACCGGAACTCGATGGACGGGTCGAGTGACGGCAGCAGGACCCTCGTCTTGACGTGGAGTTCGAGAAACGCCGTGACGCCGGCCTGGGGGGCTTCCTCCGGCCACTCGAAACCGTTGCGGGTCAGGCGCACCTCGAACGTCTGGCCGTCACGTCGCTCGAGCGCGTAGTCGTGCGCCTGACGCGGATCGTGCCCGAAGAAGTTCCGGTAGGAACTGCCGCGGCAGTGGCCCCAGAGACCGACCGCCAGCAGGGCGATCACGAGGGCGATCCGGTACCGGTGGAATCGGAACCGGTGGAGTCGGGGCCGGGAACTCACCGCGGACCGGGGGGCGGCGGGCCGACGTACTCGCAGTGGCCCCGCGCGCCGAGCAGCTCGTCGATCTCGTGCCGGATCGCGTCAATCGATCGGCGCGCGGCTGCCGTTGGCGGCCGCGGTGACGGTCATGTCGTCGAGTTCGATCCTGAATTCCACCTCGACGCCGCCATTCGGTCGGCCGTTCGAGCCGCGATGACGGTGCTGGTCGAGCAGATCGCGGAGCCGCTCGAGATCTTCGCCGAGGACGCTGCCGGCGGCCGTCGCGGCGCTCGTGCCGTCGAGATGGATGCGGAGGCGCCGCGAGAGCTTCGCTTCGGCTTCGGCGACCCCGATCACCTTGCCGACGACGAGGTTCGGATCCTCGCGGCGCCGGTCGACCCGGCCGGTGAAGAAGAGCACGGCGCCGCGGTCCAGCGCCGCCTCGTACTCGGCGTAGGCGTCCGCGAACAGGACGCCTTCGATCCGGTCGGTGCGGTCTTCGAGTTGAACGATCGCCATCTTCTGGCCGGGGTTCCGCCCCTTGCGCGTGCGCGTGGTGCGGAGCCCGCCGAGCAACGCGCCCAGAACGACTTCGGTGTCCGCGGGCAGCTTCTTCAACTGCTCGACCGTCACGTTGCCGAAGCGCTGAAGCAGCTCGCGGTGGTCGTCCAGGGGATGGCTGGTGGCGAAGAACCCGAGTGCCTCCTTCTCGTGGGCAAGGAGTTCGCTCGGGGTCCAGGGCGGCACGGAAGGCAGGTCCTGGTCGGCTTCTTCCTCGGTCCCGGACTCGTCCGCGGCGCCGAAGAGCAGGCTCGCCTGGCCGCTCTCCCGGTCGGCTGCGGCACGCTGGCCGGCCTTGATCGCCGGCTCGAGCGCCTGCAGCATGGCGGCCCGCTGGTCCTGGCCGTGGACACGGTCGAAGGCGCCGGACTTGATCAGCGCCTCGATCGCGGTGCGGTTGACGACTTGGAGCGGCACTCGCCGGCAGAAGTCCCACAGACTGCGGAAGGGCCCGCCCTCGCTGCGCGCCTCGAGGATCGCGCGCACGGCCTTCTCGCCCACGCCCTTGACCGCGGACAGGCCGAAGCGGATGTGGCCGTTGGCGCTCGTGTGCTCTTCGTCGGGATCGAAGACGACGTGGAAGCGGACGCCGGAACGGTCGATGTCGGGCGGGCCGACCTTGATTCCGGTTCGGTCGCCCGGGAGCTTCACCCGACCGCACTCGTCGACATAGTGGACCAGCTTGTCCGTGTTGTCGGCGGCGTAGGTGAGGACCGCGGCCATGTACTGGACCGGGAAGCAGGTCTTCAGGTAAGCCGTCTGGTAGGCGAGCAGGGTGTAGCCCACCGAGTGGGACTTGTTGAAGCCGTAGCCGGCGAACTCCTCGATCAGGCTGAACAGACCGGTCGCCTGTGCCTTGCTCAGGCCCTTCTCCTGGGCGCCGGCGAGGAACCGCTGCTTCGCCGCGTTGATCGTCTTGCGGCTCTTCTTGCTGATCGCCTTGATCAGGGTGTAGGCCTCCCGCAGCGGCACGTCGCCCAACTCGTGGACGATCTGCATGACCTGTTCCTGGTAGACCATGATGCCGTGGGTGTCGGCGGTGTGCCGGTCGACGATCTCGTGGACCTGAGGCGTCGCTTCGCGACCGTGCTTGCGGTCGCAGTAGGTCCCGATGAGCGCCATCGGACCCGGACGGAACAGGGCGTTGGCGGCGACGAGATCCTCGATCCGGTCGGGCTTCATCTGCAGCAGCAGGTTGCGCATGCCCTCGGACTCGAACTGGAACGTGCCCGCCGTATCGGCGCGGGCGAAGACGTCGAGAACCCGCCGGTCGGCGAGATCGATGTGGTCGAG
The DNA here is from genome assembly GCA_951813015.1 of uncultured Thermoanaerobaculia bacterium. Taxonomy (GTDB): domain Bacteria; phylum Acidobacteriota; class Thermoanaerobaculia; order Multivoradales; family Multivoraceae; genus Multivorans. The sequence continues at coordinate 77,200 of CATOTG010000013.1, forward strand.
ATCGAGCGGGTCGCGACCCTCGGGGGCATCGGGAACGGCCGCCGCGATGGCTTCCGGCGGAAGCGTCTCGCGCACGAGTTGGCGGCAGCGCTCGATGATGGACAGGGTGGTCAACCCCAGGAAATCCATCTTGAGCAGGCCCATCTTCTCGACGGTCGGGCCGTCCCACTGGGTCACCAGGATGTCTCTGGAACCCTGGCTGCGATTCGTCGCGAGCGGAACCAGGTTCTCCAGCGGTTGGGTCGCGATGACGAGGCCGGCGGCGTGGACGCCGCTGTGCCGGGTGATCCCCTCGAGCTTCTGCGCGGTGGCGATCACCTCCCGTATCTGCTCGTCTTCGCTCTGGAGCTCCTTGAGTTCCTTCTCGCGCTCCAGAGCCTGCTCGATCGTCACCCCGAGCTCGCCGCCGATCAACTTGCAGATCCGGTCGACCTTGGGCAGCGGCAGCTCGTGGACCCGTCCGACGTCGCGAATCGCGGCGCGGGCCTTCATCGTGCCGAAGGTGATGATCTGGGCAACGTAGCCGTACTTCTCGCGGACGTACTCGAGGATCTCGGCCCGGCCGTCCTGGCACAGGTCGATGTCGATGTCGGGGTACTCGCTGCGGTCGGGATCGGTGAAGCGCTCGAACAGGAGGCCGTAGCGCACGGGGCAGGCGTGGGAGAACCCGAGCGTGTAGCCGACCATCGTGCCGACGCCCGATCCTCGGGCGGTCGCCGGGATGCCTCGCTTGCGGGCCTCGTTGACGAAGTCCCAGACGATCAGGAAGTAGGCGCTGATCCGCTTGCCGGCCAGCACCGAGAGTTCGTGGTCGAGGCGTTGCCGGTGCGCTTCCTCGATCCGGTCGCCGTAGCGCCAGGCGAGACCGGCCTCGCTGAGTTCGCGCAGGGCCTTGTCGCAGTCGGCGTGGAGGGCCGCCAGCTCCTCCTCGCCGGGCAGCTCGGCGAGGGGCTCGACCCGGTAGCCGGCGCAGAAGCGATCGAACCACGCGGCGCTGCCGGGCTTCGGTTCATCCGTGCCCGCGGGAAGCGCCTCCGCAGGGATGCGCTCGACTCGCACCAGGGGGGCATGGTTGGCTGAGAAATCCAGCTCGACGTTGCAGCGGTCGGCGATCCGGCGCGTGTTCAGGATCGCCCCGGCCGTCTCGGGATCGCTGAACCGCCCGACCATCTGCTCCGGGCTCTTGACGTAGAGCTCCTTCGGGTAGTGGAGCCGGTTCTCCTCCTGCTTCGACTTTCCGGTCGAGACGCAGATCAAGGTGTCGTGGCTGTCCCAGTCCGCTGCGGTCAGGAAGTGGGAGTCGTTGTCGCATACCAGCGGCAGGTCGAGTTCCGCTGCGAGCCGCAGAATCTGCTCGTTGACCTGGTCCTGCTCGGGGGTGTCGTGGCGCTGCAACTCCAGGTAGAAGCAGGGCTCCCCCTGTTCGTCGTCGGGGAAGGTCCGTCGGTGCCACTCCGCTTCTTGCCTGGCCCGTTCGTAGTCGCTGTCGGCGCCGGTCTCGATGTGGCGCCGCAGGTGGTAGGCAAGCGACGAACCGAGGTGACCGTTGATCGCGATCAGCCCCTCGCTCCACTGGCGGAGGGTCTCCTTGTCCATTCTGGGCTTGTAGTAGAAGCCCTCGATGAAGCTGTCGGAAGAGAGTTTGACCAGGTTCCGCCATCCGGTCTCGTTGCGTGCCAGCAGAACGAGGTGAAAGCCGCCGTCGGCTACGCCCTGGGTTTCCTTGTAGCGCCGGTCGGATGTCTCCGTCTTGATGTCGGGCGCCACGTACGCCTCGATGCCGAGGATCGGCTTGATGCCCTTCTTGCGACAGGCTTCGTAGAAGGCGACCGCGCCGTACAGATTGCCGTGATCCGTCAGCGCGACCGCGTCCATGCCGAGCGCGTCGATCCGGTCAACCAGAGGCCCGATCCGGTTGCCCCCGTCGAGCAGCGAGTACTCGGAGTGGAGGTGGAGGTGGACGAAGTCCGTTGTCATGCTCGAGGGAAAGAGTCGGCGTCGCAGGCAATCGGGCTCAGGGCCTTCGCCGCGCGCTCGTGACGGCGCCTAGCTTCTCACCGCGGCGGCGCCGGCGCAAGAGCAGTCAGGCGCCTGAATCGGGTTGCCGCGGGCCGTTCCCGTCTAGATCTGTGTGGCCGCGGTCCCGAGGTCAGCGCAGAGGCCCCGGGCGTTGGTCCAGGCGCCGCTCTTGCCCCTGGCCGCGGTGCTTGTCGCCGCGATTGTCGCCGATGGGCGCGGCCCCGATCAGCCGGGTGTCCTCGACCCCGAACGGCCGGTCACCGCCGACGTCGCCGTTCCGGTGCTCGGCGCGGCGTCCTGGCAGCCCGTGTGGCGTGGTCCCGCGCCAGGCGCGGACCGCTCCGCGCGCCCCCCGTCGGGGGCACAAAGGCGGCCCGCCGAGGAGGGTTGGGCCGCGAGGGTGCGGGTCCTGGCGGTCGAGCAGGGCGGCCGGCCGGTTTCGGGACCAAATCGAGCCTGGCTCCGGCTGCGGGGCGCGGCACGTCCACCACCGGAGCGGCTGCTCCGCGTGCGCGGCTACTTCAGCCGGCGTCAGTCCTACCGGAATCTGAACGTCTCCGAACGGGAGAATGGGGGCTGAACGTGAAGAGCCGGCGGCTGTTGACCGGTACAGGTGGAGCGCCCGGCCGGCTTCAGGGCGCTGCGCTTCGACTGCGCCACGGTCTCTTCGCCGCCGTGACCTCGACCGACCGGCCGGGAGCGATTCTCGCCCAGGCCCTGGTGTTCGGCGATGGGCGCCGGGTGCCTCCGACCTGGAAGACGGGACTGCGGCGTGCAGGCCTTTCCCACCTGCTCGCGGTTTCGGGCCTCCACGTGGGACTGATCCTGGGAGGTTTCTGGTGGCTGTTCGGCGGAATCTCGAATCGGTTGACCGCCTGGGGCGGCGTGTCCGTTCTCCTGCTCTACGGGTGCCTGGTCGGTCCGCGGCCGTCGCTGCTGCGAGCCGCGCTCATGGCCCTGCTCGTCATTCTGGCGCTGGCGGTGGAGCGGCCGCCGCAGGCCCTGAACTCGCTCTGCGCGGCGCTGATCGTCATTCTGTTTCTCGACCCGCGAGCCGCCTTCGATCTCGGTTTCCAGCTCAGTTTCCTGGCAACTGCGGGGATTCTCCTGCTGGCGCCACGCTTGCTCAGGTCGTGGCGCAGAGGGGGAGTCCGGGGCCCGGGAGGCCATGTGGCGGCCGGTCTGGCGGTGACTGTTGCCGCCCAACTCGCGACTCTGCCGGTCACCGCGGTCCGGATGGGTCTGCTGACGCCGCTGGCGCCGGCCCTCAACCTCCTGTTCGTGCCCTGGACGGCATTGGTGCTGGGAGTTTCGCTGCTCTGGGTGGTTGCGGTTGCGGGCGCCTCGCTCCCGTTGGCCTGGCGGGTGGCCGAGCCCGCCGCCGCCATTCTCCTCGGGGTGCTCGACCTGCTGGCCCAGCCCTTTGCCTGGCTCGCGGAACTCCCTCCGGGCGCCTGGCTGGCGGCGCCCGTCAGCGTCGAATCGGGCGCCGCGCTGACGCTGGCGCTCTGGCTTGGCATCCTCTTGTCCGGAACTCGGCGCGCCGCCTACGCGCTGTCGCTGGTTCTCGTGTGCACGCCGGCGCCGGCCGACCCTGAGCCGAGGCTGGTCATGCTGGACGTGGGTCAGGCGGAGGCGCTGTTGCTGCGGAGCGGCCAGCGCGGGCCGGTGATCCTGATTGACGGCGGCGGCTTCCGTCAGGGCAACTTCGCAGAGGCGGCCCTGCTTCAGACCCTGGCTGCGGAAGGGGTCCGCCGGATCGACCTGGCCGTCCTGTCGCACGGGGACGCGGACCACTGCCAGGGCCTGCTTGAACTCACCCGGTACTTGCGGGTCGAACGCCTGTGGGCGGCTCGGGTGGAAACCCGGGATGGCTGCGGGCAGGCGTTGGCCGAGCGACTGAAGGGGCGCGTGACGATGGTCGAGCGCGGCTACGCCGAGACGGTTGGCGCCTGGCGGCTCGAGGTCCACCATCCCGGTCCGGAACCGGGCGTTCACGGCAACTCGGCGTCGCTTGTGGTGCACGCGTGCTCAGAGGGCTCTTGCGTCCTGCTTACCGGCGACATCGACCTGGCCGGCGAAAGGGAACTGCTGGCCTGGACCCGGAGCAGGGGCGGATCGCTTCGCAGCGAGGTGCTCAAGGTCGCTCACCACGGCAGCCGGACGTCGACCGGGGCCGGGTTCCTCGACGCCGTCGCCCCCCGGTTGGCGCTGGTGTCGGCCGGCCGACGGAATTCGTACGGTCACCCCTCGCCGGACGTGGTGGAACGGATCGAAAGCCGCAGGGCGGGCGTTCTGCGCACGGATCGTCACGGACGGATCGAAGTCCGCTTCCGCCGCCATCCTTCCGGCGTTCGACGCCCGGCGTACCAGGTCCGCGTCCTGGCCGCGCGCGGGCATCGACTGACCGGAGATCTTCCCTGGAGTCGCAGCAGGTCGTGATGACGCATGGGCCGGTTATCCTGCCCCGATGCGGAAACTCCCGTGGCAGGTGATCGCGGTTCTGGGCCCGACGGCGACCGGCAAGAGCGCGTTCGCGATAAAGCTCGCGGAGAAGCTCGGCCGGAGGGGTTGCGGAGCGGAACTGATCAGCGCCGACGCGCTGCAGGCGTACCGCGGCTTCGACATCGGCACCGCCAAGCCCGGGCCGCGAGCGCGATCCCGGGTGCGTCACCACCTGGTCGATGTGCTCGAACCGCACCAGGCGTTTTCAGCCGGCGAGTTCGCGCGCAGGGCAGGGGCCGCGGTGGAGGAGATCGAGGGCCGCGATCGCCTCCCGTTGCTGGTGGGCGGCAGCGGCTTCTACCTTCGTGCGCTGTTCGAGGGTCTCGCTCCGGTGCCGCCGGTTCCCAGCGAGGTGCGCGCGGCATTGCGCGGCGAGTTGCGGTCCGGCGGCCTCGAGCCGTTGCTCGAGGAGTTGCGTGTCGTTGACCCGGAGAGCGCGGCGGGGCTGTCCGCCGGCGACACGCAGCGCATCCTGCGGGCTCTGGAGGTGGTTCGCTTCACCGGCCGGACGCTTCCGGGCTGGCAGCGCGCGGGCTCGGAAGCGGCGCTCGACAGGCGTGTACTCAAGATCGGATTGACCCTGCCGAGACCGCTTCTGTACGATGCGATCAAGGTGCGGGCCGGACGCATGCTGGAGCGTGGATGGCTGGCCGAAGTGAAGCGCCTGCGGGAACGCGCCGGGTTTCGTGCCGGGGCTTCCTGGGCTGAGTTGCCGGCGTGTCAGGCCATCGGCTACCGGCAGTTTGCCGATCACCTGGATGGGAAGTCGACGCTGGAGCAGGCCTTGGAAGAGGACGATCCGCGCCACTCGCCGTTACGCCAAGCGACAGGAGACATGGTTCCGCCGGGAGACCGACGTATGCTGGATCGACATCTCCGGCAAAGCAGGCACAGAACGGGCGTTGCGGCGCATCGTCGAGGCCCGGGTCGAGGCCCGAACCGCGGCGCGGGCATCGGCGGCGCCGGCATGAACCGTCGCCCGGTCTGGTCGGCGCGAACGCCAGGCTTGCTGCGCCGGCCGGCTGTCCAGGCGGCGCTGGCATGAACCGCCGCCGGGGCTGGTCGGCCGCTCCGGTCGTCGCGCTGCTGGGAGTTGCCGCCTGCGCGACGAGTTCGACCTTCGAAGCGCCTTCGGAGCCTCCCATGGCCGAAGTCGACCCGGCCGTTCGAGCCTTCCTGCGCGACCCGCTGCTCGGATACGGAGCGAGCGTCCCGGAGCAGAGCCGGTACGAACTCCAGTCCGCGTCGAGGGCGCTCGGGCGCGGCGAGGTCCAGGTCGCACGGGCCGGCGCCGAAGCCCTGCTCGCCATCGATCCGACCCTCGTGCCGGCCACCGTCCTGCTGGCGCAGACGCTCTTCGCGGCAGGGGCGCCGGCGCGGGCGGTCGAATTGCTGAGGAAGCCTCTGGCCGGTCGACCCGACTACACCGCCGGCCAACTCGTCTTCGCCCGGTCCGCCGAACTGGCGGGTGACGCCGTCGCCGGCTTCGGCGCCTACGTCGGCATCGCGGAGCTCGACCGGGAAGCGGCGGCTCGGGCCCCGGGTCTGCGCGCGCGAGCGGTCGTGGAGCTGGGCGAACGTGTCGGGAGGGCCATCAAGGAAGGCCGGTTGGCGGAGGCAGAAGCGGCGCTCGCAACGCTGCGGAGTTGGGCGGGGGAAGAGGCGGCGACGGTCGATCTGCGGCGACGTCTGGCGCGCGCAGGCGGCAACGCGGAGGAAGAGCTCGAGGCGACCCGGGTGCTGATCGCCGCCGGCGACAGGTCGCTGGAGTTGCTGCAGCGGCAGGCGGCGCTCGAAGTCGAGATGGGTGACGCCCGCGTCGGTCTCGACCTCTATGAGCAACTCGCCGAACGCGATCCGGACAACGTGGACATCGCGGCGGCGCTGACGGCGGCGCGCTTCACCTGGCGCACGAAGCTCCTGCCCGACCGCGTGGCGCGGCTGCTCGACGCCTCGAGCCTGCTGCGGGGCGACTTCGCGGCGCTGACGTATTGGCTCGTGGCGGGTGTGAGGACCGGATCGGCTGGCGGACCCGTGATCGTCAGCGACATCGTGGAGCATCCGCAGCGCAGGGAGATCGCCCGGGTGCTGAATCTGGGCCTCATGGCGCCGGTCGATCCGGCGGTGCGG
>CATOTG010000014.1 GCA_951813015.1 uncultured Thermoanaerobaculia bacterium
AGCCCGGAAACAGCAGGTCGAGATTGGCCGCGATCAGCTCCTCGATCCACACGAACTTGCCGCGCGCCGCATCGTCCAGGCCGAGTTCGTCCGTGCCGCCGCCAGGCGCGCGAACCAGCCGCGGCAGGAGCGTCGGCACCTTGACCCGGGCGAAGCGCTGCCCCTGGTTCCCGTCGTCGATCACCACCGCCAGATTCAGGCTCAGGTTGGAGACGTGGGGAAAGGGATGGCCGGGATCGAAGGCTAGCGGCGTCAGGACCGGGAAGATCTCGCGCTTGAAGTAAGTGCGCAGCTTGCGCTTCTTCTTCACCGAAAGGTCGTCGTGGGAGACGATCTCGATCCCGGCGTCGCGAAGCTTCGGCAGCAGATCGCCGTGCCAGCAGCCATAGACGAGTTCCCGCTCGGCCTTCAGGTGCGAACGGATGCCGGCCAACTGCTCGGACGGCGTCATCCCGTCAGGCGGCGCCTCCAGCGCGCCCCGTTCGAGCTGCCGCACCAGGCCGGCGACGCGGACCATGAAGAACTCGTCCAGGTTGCTGCCGTAGATCGAAAGGAACTTGACCCGCTCAAGCAGGGGATGCCGGGGATCGCGAGCCTCTTCCTGAACCCGGCTGTTGAACTGCAGCCAGCTCAGTTCACGGTTGATGTAGTGCTCGGGCAAGCCCGGTTCAAGGACGGGCGGCTCGTCTCCGGTCTCCGGCGCCGGTTCCGGTTCCACGTCGGCAGGCGCTGGAACCGCCGCCAGGGCCGGCTCGATCAGATCTGCAGCGGCTGAGAACTCTGGATTCGCCATGGCAACCGCTGATTTTACACAACTTCCGGCGCCGCCGCAGCGGCCGTCAGGCCTGCGCGCAGGCCTGCGCGCGAACCGTGCTCCGAAGGCGGCGCGCTACTCGGCGCGCCGTCGAACCACGACGAAAGTCACGTCGTCGGCGGGAACTCCCCCCGGCGAGAGTTCCTCGACCCAGCGTTCGAACTCGGCAACCGCCTCCGCCGCGGGCCGCTGGCCAACCTCGCGCCAGCGAGCGGCGACGGCCGGATAGCTCACCGGCTCGCCACCGGCGTCCAGCATCTCGGGCAGGCCGTCGCTCAGCAGAAGCGCCGCGTCGCCGGGATCAAGCCGGACCCGATGTCCCTGGTACGAAGCGCGGGCCATCGTGCCGAGGGGCACGCCGGAACTCATGATCTCCTCGACCTCACCCGACGGACAGCGACTGACGAGCACCGGCGGCATGCCGGCGGAGGCGAGGTCGAGCACTCCTTCCTGGTAGCGCGCCAGGACCAGCGCCATCGCCCGGCGGCCAAGGTGCATCGACCGGATCGTCGCCGTCGCATGGGACAGGAACGCCGCCAGATCGAGGCCCAGGTCGGCGGAGGCAAGCAGCGTCTTGACTACGGTGACCATCGTGCCGGCACGCGCGCCGTGCCCGGTGGCGTCGCCCACCGCGATGATCAGGGAGCCGTCGCGCCGGGGCCTGAAGTCGTAGTAGTCGCCTCCGACCTCCGAGGCCGTGCGCAGAAACACCGCGATCTCGAGGTCGGGATGCTCCGGCAGCATCCCGGGCAACAACGAGAGCTGAAAGCGCCGCGCCTCCTCCAACTCGACCGTCTGCCGCTCGTTCTCCGCTTCCAGCAGCCGGCGGTCAACCTCCTCCTGCCGGCGCAGGCGTTCCTGTTCCAGCAACTGCCGCCGGTTCTTCTCCTGGTCACGGGCCATGCGATTGAACGCCTCGCCCAGCTTGCCCACCTCGTCGCGACCGCCCAGCCGCGCCCGGGCGCCGGCGTCGCCCCGGGCCAGCCGGTCGACCTGCCTGGTCAGGTGGCTGAGCCGCCGCGTGAGGCGGTTGGCCAGCGGAGCCGCGGCCAAAAGCGACAGGCTCATCAAGCCGACGCCGACCCCGAAGTTCCGCAGCGATACGTTGCGCATTTCCGCCAGGGAGGGGCCGACCGGACGCACGATGCCGTAGAGCAGGTCGCCCCTCCGCCGCAGCCTGGGTCACCACGACCCAGTCGCTCATCGCCCGCCACAGGTCCTCGTCTCCGGCGACGAGGGCTTCGGTAAGCGGCTGTCCATCCGGGCTTCGCACCCCCTGGAGCAACTCCAGGTCCTCCGGCTCGGAGGTGTAGATCTCGCCTTCCGCGTCGATCGCGAACGGCACCGCGCCGCCCGTCCGGGGAATCCGGCTCAGCACGTTCCGCATCACTCTCTCGGGCCGGATGCCGGGCGTGCAACTCGCCCACCAGGCTCCCGTCCCGGAGGACGGGAGTCGAGACCGGACCGCCGAAGATCCGGGCCATCCGATCCTCCGCCCGGCGGACCCATTCCGGCGCCTCTTCCCGCATAGCCGGTTCGCCGTCTCCCTCCGTCGTTTCCAATCGCTCCGGGCGACCCGGACGCGACCACAGGAAGCGCCGTTCCGGCCTCCTCGGCCGATCCGGGGCGCCGGGCGCGGCGGCGCCGGGCGCATCGCCCGGAGGCGCCGTTCCATCGGTCCCCGGCCCGCCGGCGGGCACGAACTCGAGCACCTCGACGAAGTTCGCGCTATCGCCGAGGTTCTCCAGGAGAACCTCCCGGAGCGCATCCTGATCGGCGTACTGGGGATCGTCGAAGGGCAGCGTCGTGCCGAGTCTCCCCACGTAGTTGCGCAGATCCTCGCGGGTCCGGCGAAGTCCGACCGAAATCTGCGTCGCGACCTCCGCCGACTCGGCCTGGACCGCGACGCGGAACGCGTTGGCCGACGAGACGTACGAGTAGCCCACGATGCCGGCCAGCGGCAGGACCGCCAGCACCAGGAAGGCGAGGATGAGTTGGCTGCGCAGCTTCATCGTCAGTTCGTTCAACCGGATCCAGGTCCGCCGTCTTCCCGGTCGGGCGCCACCCTGATCGTCGGCTGCCTCACCAACGCGCCATCCTTCCGGCGGCCTGCCAACGAGCTGACCACGCCGTGAAGGGCCCTCACCTCGTGCTCCCTGAGTTGGGCACGGTGCAGGATACTCCGCAGGTTGCGGACCATGATCCCCCGCTTCTCCGTCACCCGCAGAAACCCGGAAGCGTCGAGTTCCTGCTCCAGGTGCTCGAAGAGGTTGAAGAGTTGCGCCGCGGTCGCGGGCGGCGTCGTCGACTTCGGACCGCCGGCCGGCGCCGCGTCACCCGCCGCGGCCTCGAACCAGGCATGGGCGACCAGCAACACCGCCTGCGCCAGGTTGAGCGACGAACAGGCGGGGTTGAGCGGAATGTGAACGATCTGCGACGCCAGGGCGACGTCGTCGTTGTCGAGTCCGGCCCGCTCGGCGCCGAACAGCACGCCGCAACGCAGCCCCTGGGAGGCGCGGCCTCGCATCCGGGTCGCGAGCTCCCGCGGTCCGATCGCCGGCTTGAGCAGGTCACGGCGGCGCGCGGTCGTGGCGTACACGCGGTGAAGGTCGGCGACGGCCTCGGCGGTGGTCCCGAATACCGCTGCCCGGTCGACGATCTCCCGGGAGGCCCCGGTCGCCATCGCCTGCGCGCGCTCGTTCGGCCAACCATCGCGCGGCGCCACCAGGCGCAACTCGACGAGCCCGCAGTTCAGCATCGCCCCGTGCCGCCGCACCGATGTTCTCGCCCATCTGGGGGCCCACGAGGGACGATCACCGGCTGCGCCGAAGGCGCGGCGCCTCCCAACGGCTCGCCAGCAGCCGCCCCGACACCTTCCGTCGCCGTTTCTCGATCAGCCATCGCGTCCTCACCGCGTAGGCTACACAGGTGACTGTCGCGACGCTGGCCGACCGATTGCCCGAAACCCCGGGGACGATCTCTCCCGACGACATCCTGGAACGGTTCCTGGACTGGGTAGCCGGGCTCGACTTCGAGCTCTTCCCACCGCAGGAGGAGGCGCTGCTGGAACTGATCGCCGGCCGCCACGTGGTCCTCGACACGCCGACCGGGTCCGGCAAGTCCCTCGTCGCGATGGGCCTTCTGTTCAAGGGGCTGTGCGAGGGCCGAACGGGCTTCTACACGGCGCCGGTCAAGGCCCTCGTTTCGGAGCAGTTCTTTCGCATGTGCGACGACTTCGGCGCGAGCGAGCGGGTCGGCATGCTGACCGGCGACGCGAGCATCAACCCGAACGCGCCGATCGTCTGCTGCACCGCCGAGGTGCTCGCCAACATGGCCCTCCGCCGAGGCGCGACGCTGCCGGTCGACTACGTGGTGATGGACGAATTCCACTACTACTCGGACCCGGAACGCCGGCGTCTCGTGGCAGGTGCCCCTGATCACGCTCCCCCGCCACGACCTTCCTGTTGATGTCGGCGACGCTGGGCAACATGGCGCCGATCAGCGAGGCTCTGGAGCGGGCCACGCAGCGGGCCGGTTGCGCTGGTCAGCAGCCGAACCCGCCCCGTGCCCCTCGACTACGAGTACCGCGAGACACCCCTGGCGACGACGATCGACGAACTCGTCGCGGACGGCAGGGCGCCGGTCTACGTCGTCAACTTCACCCAGCGCGACTGCGCCCGGCTCGCCCAGAGCCTGACCAGTCTGAGGCTCTGCACGAAGGACGAGAAGAAGGCGATCTTCGACGCCGTCGGGGACTTCCGCTTCGACACCGCCTATGGCAAGCAGGTACGGCGGTTCCTGAGCTTCGGGATCGGCATTCACCACGCCGGGCTGCTGCCGAAGTACCGGCTGCTGGTCGAGAAGCTCGCCCAGCTCGGGCTGCTCAAGGTCATTGCCGGCACGGACACTCTGGGCGTCGGCGTCAACGTGCCGATCCGCACCGTGCTCTTCAGCCAGCTCAGCAAGTACGACGGCCAGGACGTGGCGATCCTCAAGGTCCGGGACTTCCAGCAGATCGCCGGGCGGGCCGGCCGCAAGGGATTCGACGAGCAGGGCTGGGGTCGTGTGCCAGGCGCCGGAGCACGAGATCGACAACCGGCGCCGCCGGACGAAAGCCCAGGCCGCGGCTCGCGGCCGGAACCGCAGGCAGTTCCGAAAGCGACCGCCGCCGCGCGGGTTCGTACCCTGGGACGAACCCACGTTCCGCCGCCTGATCCACAGTCCGCCGGAAACGCTCGAATCGCGCTTCCGGCTCAGCCACGGCATGGTCTTCGACCTGATCCAGGCCGACGAACCGGCGGAAAACGGCGAGTCCCGCCCGAACTTCACCTCGATCCGGCGGCTGATCGCCGCCTGCCACGAGAAACCCGCCCGACAGAAAGCGCCTCCTCGGCCAGTCGGCGGAACTCGTCCGGTCGCTGCACCGCGGCCGGATCCTGCGCATGGCGCGATCCAGAAGCGACGGCTACCGGATCGCGGCCGACCGCGACCTGCAGCTCGAGTTCTCGATGCACCAGAACCTGTCGCTCTACCTGGTCTCGACCCTGGAATTGCTCGACCCGGAAGATCCCGACTACGCCCTGGACCTGCTCAGCCTGGTCGAGGCGATCCTCGAGAACCCCGAGATCGTTCTCCGCCAGCAGGCTCGGAAGTTGCGCGACGAACTGGCCGCCAGACTCAAGGCCCGGAGGGCGCCGTTCGAGGAACGGATGGACCGGCTCCGCGAGGTCACGCACCCGAAACCGCTCATCGAGCTGATCGAGCCGACGTTCGAGGAATTCCGCCGCTCCCACCCCTGGGTCCGCGGCGACTCGATCCGGGAAGTCTACGAGGACTTCCTGAGCTTCGGCGAGTTCATCGGCCGCTACCGGCTGCAGGCGCTCCGAGGGAATCGTGCTCCGCTACCTGAGCCGGCTGTTCAAGGTCCTGAGTCGCGGTGTGCCGGACCGGTTCAAGACGGAGGCCGTGTTCGACCAGCTCGGCTACTTCCACTCCCTGCTCAACCGGGTCGACAGCAGTCTGCTGAACGAATGGGAGCGGCTGTGGTCGCTCGAGGCGGCCGTCGACGGGCCGGGCGTCCTCAACGGCTCCGTTCAACACGCCAGCCAGCCCACGGCCGCCGGCCACGACGGGGTCGACGGGCCGGGCGTCCTCAACGGCTCCGTTTCAATCCCCAACTTCGGACACCACTCCTCGACCGGGCAGCGCGAGCACCACGGGCTGACCGGCACGCAGAGCTTCTGGCCGAAGCTGACCAGCGTCCTGTCAGGTCGATCCACTGAGTCCGCGGGAGCTTCGCGCGCAGGGCCATCTCGGTCTCCAGCGGATTGCGGGTGTCCACGTAGCCCCACAGGTTCGTGATCCGGTGAACGTGGGTGTCGACGCAGATGCCGGGTCGCCGGAAGCCCTCCGTGACGACGAGGTTCGCCGTCTTGCGCCCGACGCCGGGCAGCTCGACCAGCTCCTCCACCGTCCGCGGCACCTCGCCGCCGAATCGGTCGAGCAGCACGCCCATCGCAAGCCGGAGGTTCTTCGCCTTTCGTGCCGGTAGAAGCCGACCGGGAAGATGAGCCGTTCGATCTCGGTGGCCGGCAGGGCCCCGATCTCCTCCGGGGTCGAAGCCGCGTCGAACAACCGCCGCGTCGCGGCCGCGGTCGCCTCGTCCTTCGTTCGCCGCGCTCAGGATCGTCGACACGAGCACCTTGAACGGATCGCCGTTCGGTCTCCGCGATCAGGGTCACGATCGGTAGCCGGGCGCCGTCGAGGCGCCGCCGGATGCGGCGCAGCATCGCCGCGAGTCGGCGGTTCGACGGCGGCGTCGGCGGAGCGGGCACGGCGAAGCGAGAATAGGCGCCGCCGGTCAACGGCGGTAACCTTGACCAACAGCAGCTACCTGAGCCCATGTCGTTCCCCGCACCTGCCGTTGCCACCGTTGAAGCGATGAAGATCGCGGTGAGCGGCGGCTCGGGGCTGATCGGCAGCGCCCTGACCCGGACTCTGGAGCGGTCGGGCCACGACTGCCGCCAACTCGTGCGGCGCGCTCCCCGCAACGCCGGCGAACTGGAGTGGCGTCCCGAGCGCGGCCTGGCCGACACCTGCCGCCGCCCAGGGACTCGACACCGTCGTCCACCTGGCCGGCGAGAGCGTCGCGGGCGGCCGCTGGACGGCCGCCAGGCGCCATCGGATTCGGTCCCTCCCGCGTTCCGGCGACCCTCCGGCTGGTGGAGTCCCTGAGCGCTCTCGAGCGGCCCCCCGCGCGTGTTCGTCCTGCGCCTCCGCGGTCGGCTACTACGGCGACCGGGGCGATGAGTTGCTCGATGAGGATTCCCCCGCCGGCGACGGATTCCTGGCCTCTGTCTGCCGCGATTGGGAGGCCGCGGCGGCCGACCGCGGCAACGACCTGCGAACGGGTCGTGACGCTGCGCTTCGGCGTCGTGCTCTCCGCCGGCGGCGGCGCTCTGCCCCGGATGCTGACGCCCTTCCGCTTCGGACTCCGGCGGTCGCCTCGGATCGGGCCGTCAGTACTTCCCGTGGATTCACCTCGACGACGCGGCAGGCGCGATCCGGCATCTGCTCGACCACGGCGAGGGGCCCGTCAATCTCACCGCGCCGGAACAGGTGACGAACGCGGACCTCACCCGATCGCTGGCCCGCCTCCTGCGCCGGCCGGCACTGTTCCCGGCGCCGACTCCGGCGCTCGTCGCGCTCTTCGGCGACATGGCGCGCGAGGCGCTGCTGGCCAGCGCCCGCGCAGTCCCGGCGCGCCTTTTGGACGGCGGCTTCACCTACCGCTACCCGACTCTCGAGGCGGCGCTCGCGCACGAGCTGCAGCACCGCGGCTCGGCGGCCCGGGTAGAGATCCGGTCGGCGGCTCAGCGGCGCTGCATTCGCCGGAGGCCGGCCAGAGGGCCGGCGCGCACAGTCCCGATGGAGTTCGGCGCATCAAACCGCCGATGCCGGCCAGACGGCCGGCACGCGCAGGTCCCGGCGAAGTTCGGCGCATCAAACCGCCGATGCCGGCCAGACGGCCGGCGCGCGCAGTCCCGGCGAAGTTCGGCGCATCAAGGCGCCGGACCCGCCGAAGACCCTCCGGACCCCGCATGTAGAATCCGGGAAGCCCAGCGGCCCCCGGCGTGTTTGGAACCCTTGAGCGCTACCGGCGGCCCACCCCGCCGGCGGCCCACCCCGCCGGCGGCCAGAAGACGGCCGGCAGCGAGCGGAACCCCCAAGACCCTCTTCGCCGATTTTCGCCGACGGACGACCAGCCCACCGCACGACATGGCTTTCAAACTCGAGAGACGCCAAGCCCTCCGGGTTCCAGGTCCGCGACCTCGTCGCTTCATCTGGGCGGCGCGCCCTACGAACTCGCGCCGCAGAACAGGACCCCGCTCCGCGTGGGCATCATCGTGACGATCGCTTTCCACGCGCTTCTCTTCCTGGTTTCCTTCCCCAGGATGAAGCCCCGCCCGCTGCAGGCGGCGCAGGCGCCGAAGACCTTCATGGTGACCACGGTGCGCTTCAAGCCGCCACCGCCGGCGAAGGCCAAGCCCATCCCGAAGCGCAAGGCACGGAAGATCCCGGTCCCGGATCCGACCCCCGACGACCCCGAACCGCTGATCGAAGAAGAGGTGTTCGACGCGCCGGAGGTCGACTTCGACGGCATCAGCGATCTGCTGTTCGAAATCCCTCCAGCCCCCTCCCCTGCCGGTCCGCCGGGAACCATGTGGGTCGAAGGCGACGTCCTGCCTCCGAAGAGAACCTACGCACCGCGCCCCAACTACACGGAGGACGCCCGCCGGGCGCGCGTCCAGGGTGTCGTGATCCTGCAGGCCGTCGTCGACGCGATGGGCTACGTGGGCTACGTCAAGGTCCTCAAGGGCCTGCCACAGGGCCTCACCGAGTCCGCCGTACAGGTCGTCGAGCAGTGGCGCTACGAGCCCGCGACCCTGAACGGCGCGAAGCGGTCCCCGTCTACATCAACCTGACCGTCAACTTCTCGCTGCAGTAGACGGCGCCGGGGCGGCGACGCTCTCGTTTGCCGAACCACGAACAGGCCGCCTACCCCGGAGCCTGGTACGCAGTAGACGGCGTCGGGGCGGCGACGGCTCGCGTTTGTCTTGCACCTGTGCGCGACAAGCCGTCTTGTGTAACACTTCGGCCTCGATTCCGCAACACAAACCGGCTTGTCGCACACAGGTGTCACACAACGAGCGAATCGGCTCCTCCAACTCCCCTCATGCCCGCCGTCCACTACCAGCCTGGAAGCTTCCCTCCCGACGACAGACTCGACTGGGCCGCACTCGTGCCCGCCATCGGCTCGGCGACGGCAGCCGTCGCTCGCTACGACGGCTTGCTTGAAGCCGTCCCGAATCCGGACGTTCTGCTGGCGCCGCTCGGCGCCCAGGAAGCCGTGCTTTCCTCCCCGCATCGAGGGCACGCAGGCCACGACGCGAGAAGTCCTCGAGTACCAGGCAGGTCAGGAGGCGCCGTCCCCGGAACGGCCGCGACGACTTCGTCGAGGTGATGAACTACCGTGGCGCCATGCGCGAAGCGCAGGCCCTGTTGAAGGACCTGCCCATCTGCCTGAAGGTCATCCGTCGGGCGCACCGAATCCTCCTCCGCGGCCGCCCGGGGCCGGGGCCGGGCCCCCGGGCGAGTTTCGGCGCATCCCGAACTGGATAGGCCCCGCCCGGCTGCCACGATCGACGAGGCCAGCTACGTCCCCCATCGATGCCGACAAGCTGGCCGACGGATTGAACCGATGGGAGAGATACCTGCACGAAGAGACCCGAGACCCGCTGGTGCAACTCGCGGCAATACACGCCGAGTTCGAGGCTCTCCACCCGTTTCTCGATGGCAACGGACGCCTCGGGCGCATGCTCGTGCCCCTCTACCTCTCGGACAAAGGTCTCATCAAGAAGCCCATGTTCTACATCAGCGCTTTTCTCGAGCGAAACCGCGACATCTACTACGAACGGCTTCTGGCCGTGTCCCGCGACGACGACTGGACCGGGCTGGTGCCGGTTCTTCCTGGAGGCCGTGCGCGCTCAGGCCGATGACAACATTGCCAAGGCAAGGCAGATTCTGAGTCTCTACGATCGGATGAAACGCCACGTCGCCGATCTCACGCACTCGCGGTACGCCATCGCAGCACTGGATTTCATCTTTGAACTCCCGGTATTCCGCAGCACGGACTTCATCGCCCAGGACAACGTGCCAGCACCCGCGGCCCGACGCATCCTGAACGTCCTCCGCGACGACGGCGTACTGCGGACTCTGCGGCCTTCAAGGGGCCGGCGCGCCGCCATCTTCATGTTCGACGAGCTTCTCGACATCGCCGAAGGAAGCGCGGCGGAGTGACGACGACGTCTTGTCGCGCACAAGTGTTAGCCAAACTCAGTTGTGTGACGATTCGAGCGCCAAAGTGCTCCGCAAACCGGAGGAGGTCCTTCGGTCCGTGACGGCTGAAGCGTTCGGTCACCTTCAGGCCGTCGCGTGGGTCGGGTACTCGGATGCTCAGGGTCCGAACGGGAACGAGGGTGCCGGATCGCCTCAGCGCGGCGGCAGCCATCCGCGCGGGGGCCGGAAGTAGACCTTCAGGTTGGCCCTCGCGCCGGGCGTCGGGCGACAGGTTCTCGAACACTCCGTAAACGAGCGTGCCGTGATCGTGACGGTGGATGACGGGATTCCCCCGCCACTGCGCCTCGCCAATCTCGCACGGCTGGTCGGGGAAGCAGCCGCCCCGAGCGCCGAGATCGGCGGCCTCGTACTGGAAACCGACGAACCGCACATCCTTCGGCAGCAGAACGCCGATGACCTGACAGGAGCGCTCCGGATCGAGGACGGGGATCAGCAATGCCCGGACTTGTGTCCGCGTCGCCTCCGGCAACAGCCGCAGGAGATCGTTGCCTTCGGGCGACGCGAGTGCTCCGACGTAGGCACGGAACTCCGCCGACAGCGACCCTTCGATCATCCCTGCCACGCGCTCCAGACGCCCGGCCAGATCGGCAGCGCACGCCGTCGTCCCGGCGGTTCGGGGTTCCGCCGGCCAGTTGCTCGACACGGACCACTCACCGGGCGCGCACTCGGGGCACGCTCCGGCTCGAAGCAGGGTGGGGTGTCGGAAGCAGGCGAACCACGACCGGCACGGCTTCGGGTTCCGGCGCGGCCTCGGGTGGCGGCGCGGCCTCGGGTGGCGGCACGGCGTCGGGTAGCGGCACGGCTTCGGGGTCCGGCGCGGCTTCCGGTTCCGGCGCGGCGTCGGGCAGCGGCGCGGCTTCGGGGGGCCGGCGCGGCTTCGGGGTCCGGCGCGGCGTCGGGTTCCGGCGCGGCCTCGGGTTCCGGCGCGGGCGGCGCCACCCTGGCAGCCGGCAACGGGTCGGGGACCGTCTGCTCCGCGACCACGGCAGGCTCGGGCGAAGACGGCTCGGGCGAAGGCGGCTGCTCTTCGCCTGGCTGCGCCGCGGTGGCGACGGTTTCAGCGGCCGCCGGCGCCTCCACCGGGGATGCCGGCGTCTCCGGCGACGGCGTCTCGGCCCTTGGCGCCTCCACGACGCGAGCGACATTCTCGCGCTGAAGCCGTCGTTCCCGCTGCTCGGCCCGGCGCTCCGCCCGGCGTTGCGCCCGGGTCGTCGCTCGCGCCGAGCCCGCGCTGGCCGGCGCCGTCGCGACGCCAAGACTCGAGTAGCCCACGTTCAGCGGCGCCCAGAACGGGCCCGTTCGCTGGCGCGAGGTAAACCCGACCTGGGGCCGCTGCCCGTCCTCCAGCCTCAGGTAGGAGTTGACGATCATGAACCCCTGCCGTCGCAGTCGAATCTCCCATTCACCGGCGGCAAGGTCCGTGACGTCCAGCGTGCCCGCTTCGTCCGTCAGCATCGGGGGCGGTCCTCCCGACCGGTCGGCCTCGGCCAGCCTCGCGATGACCGTCACCTCCGGGACGGGCTGCCCGGCATCGTCGGTTACAAGAATGCGGAAGCCGTTGGCGCCACTCCAGTCCTGGGCCGCCGCGACCGACGGCAGAGCCGCGAGCGCCACTGCCAGCATGGGCAGGAGACGGCGCAGCTTCATCCACGCGCCTCTGGCGGCGTCACGTTCTTCTCGGGAGGTTTGTCCGGCGGCGTACGCCGGTCGCGCCACAGGCCGGTCATCAGCGTGAGCAGGCCAAGGACCGCCTCGTCGACGAGCGGCAGAAAATCAGGAACGAAAAGGTCGACGAGGAAGATGACCGCCAGCAGAACGAAGAGCTGCGGGAAGCGCAACCTGCCCAGGAACGGGAGCAGAATCGCGCCGACGCGCACGGGATTCGGACCGGACATCAACCAGGACTCTATCGCCGGAGCGAAACCGAACGGCGGATCGGCTAACCCGAAACCGCGGCCCGCCGCCGGAATGCCGGCCAGAACCCGGGTGGCGCACCGTGTCGTCTTCCGCGGGACCGGCAGCTTCCGCAGCCAGAACAGCCGGCGTCGTGCGCGGTGGACCCAAGGCCGCGCTAACCTCCGAGGCGGTGAACGAGCCAGCGATCGTCTACCCCGCCCTCGCGCTCGCCGGCTTCGTTGCCGGGGCCCCTGAACGTCGTCGCCGGCGGCGGTTCCTTCCTCACCCTGCCGATTCTCATCTTCTTCGGGTTGCCGCCCGGAGTCGCCAACGGCACGAACCGGGTGGCGATCCTGCTCCAGAACCTGGTCGCCTCGTGGGGCTTCCACCGTCACGGCGTCCTCGACCCCAGGGCGGTCGTGTGGGCGGCCCTGCCGGCCACCGCCGGCGCCGGTCTCGGCGCCTGGGCCGCGCTGTCGATCAGCGACGACGCGTTTCGCCACGTGCTCGCGGCGCTGATGGTCGTCGTCACCTTGTGGACCCTGGTTTCCCGCCGCTCGGAACCGAAGGAGCAGCCGGCGGTGCTGCGCGTCGGCATGCTGGCGGTCGGCTTCTTCGGTGTCGGCATGTACGGCGGGTTCGTCCAGGCGGGGGTCGGCTTCTTCATCCTCGCCGCGACCTTCGCTGGCCGGTCTCGACCTCGTCCGGGGCAACGCGGTCAAGGTGCTGAGCATCCTGTGCTTCAGCACCCTCTCCCTGGCCCTGTTCGCGCTCTCGGGAAAGGTCGACTGGACCCTCGGCCTGGTGCTGGCGCGTCGGCAAACATGGCGGGTGGTTGGCTCGGCGTCCGGCTGACCGTGCTCAAGGGTCACGTCTGGATCGGCCGCGTCGTCACGGTGACCGTGATCGTGTTCGCGATCCGGCTGTGGTTCGGCTAGCAGCGGTACCGCGCGGGCGCGGCTATGCTCCGCGTCGCACTTTCGAACAGGAGGAGATCAACCGTGGCTTACAACGCATTCGACCTGAGCGGCGCCGTGGCGCTGGTGACCGGCGGCAACTCCGGCATCGGACTGGGCTTCGCCGAAGGCCTTGCCCAGGCGGGCGCCGATGTCTGCATCTGGGGAACGAACGAGACGAAGAACGTGGCAGCCAGGGAGCAGTTGGAGCGCCACGGCACAAAGGTCGAGGCCCTCATCTGCGATGTCGGCGACGCCGACGCCGTGGCCGCATCGTTCGAGCGCACGGTGGAACTCCTCGGCAAGGTCGATTCCTGCTTCGCCAACGCCGGCATCGGCGGTCGCGGCACGCCCTTCGTCGACATGTCGATGGCAGAGTGGCGCCGGATCTTCCAGGTCAACATGGAGGGCGTTTTCCAGACCTTCCAGCAGGCCATCCGCCACATGGTCGAGCGCGGCGAAGGCGGCTCCCTGGTCGCGACGAGCAGCCTGTCCGCGATCTTCGGCGCACCACGCAGCGAACACTACGCGTCGACCAAGGCGGGCCTCAACGCGATGGTCCGCGGGCTCGCGGTCGAGCACGCCCGCCACGGCATTCGCGTCAACTCGATCCTGCCCGGCTGGATCGACACCGCGATGACCGAACGGGCCATCAACACGGAAGCCTTCCAGACCAAGGTCCTCCGCCGCGTTCCCCTGCGACGCTGGGGTGTCGGAGCGGACTTCAGCGGCATCGCCGTCTACCTGGCGAGCAACGCCTCCAGCTACCACACCGGCGACGAGTTCGTGATCGATGGCGGCTACGCCTGCTTCTAGGCGGAACTTCACGGTCGATTCCGGGCGTCGTCTGGCCGCAGACCCTTGATGGCGGCCAGAAGACGCACCGGGCCGTCAGGCCGGATCCGCTTTGGCGTCCAGCCGGGCTAACCCTCCATCGAGCGGAAGACCGGCACGACGATCTCGGGCATCCGGCAGTGACTGCCGGTTTCCCGGTCCACCCAGACGTGGTCGGTGCGGCCCTCGACGAGAACTCGCCCGTCTGTCTCCACCCGGTAGCTGAAGCTCATCGCGCGACTCTTCAGGCTCTCCAGCCAGCAGCGGACACGGACCGGATCGCCGTAGCGCGCGGCGCCGCGGTACGTGAGCTTGACGCCGGTGACCATCAGCCAGTAGCCCTCGTCCTCCATGTTCCGGTAGGCCATGCCGGCGACGCGGCAGTGGTGAGTCCGGGCGAGCTCGAACCAGACCAGGTAGTTCGAATGGTGAACCACGCCCATCTGGTCCGTTTCCTTGTAGCGGACCTCGATGGCGACTTCGCTCGCCGGCGCCTCGCGGCCGGCGGAGTTCCTTTCCGTACCCGTCATTCCACTCATATCGGGCCGCGACTGTAGCGGAGAACGGTGGTGACGATCTTCCAGCCGGCCCGCACCGTGCCGGAGACCGTGCCGGTGATCTTGGAGACGCCCGTTCGGCGCCGGTAACTCACGGGTTTCTCCGCCACGCGCAGGCCCCGCCGCAGGGCCTTGACCTGCATCTCGGCGGTCCAGCCGAAGTTCGGATCCCGCATCCGAAGCGACTCCAGCGCTCGCCAGGAGATGGCGCGGAATGGTCCAAGGTCGGTGTATCGGTGGCCGTAGAGCAGGCGCACGAGCAGGCAGGCGAACCGGTTGCCCCAGCGGGCCTGCGGCAGCAGAGCGCCCGGTTCGGCGTCTCCCAGCGCCCGCGAACCGATGACCAGGTCGACCTCGCCCCGGGCGACCGGCTCGACCAGGCCCGGCATCTCCTCGGGATGGTCCGAGTAGTCCGCGTCGAGAAACACGACGACCTCGGGTGGTCCCGTGCGGCGCAGGTGGCCGAGGGCGGCCAGACAGGCGCTGCCGTAGCCCTGGACCGGCGCCGGCACGACCTCCGCTCCCGCTTCGCGTGCCCGAACCGCGGTCGCGTCCCGCGAGTTGTTGTCGGCAACGACGACCCGGCGCACCAGACCCGAAGGGATGTCCGCGAGCACCAAGCCGATCGAATCCTCCTCGTTGTACGCCGGGATGACGACATCGATCACGGGGGCGCCGGCCTCAAACGCCGGCGCCGCGGTCCCCCGATCGGCCGGCGCGCCCACAGGTTACAGAGTCACGCCGAAGCGCTTCCGCAACCCGAACGCCAGCGCGATGGACAGGACCAGGAACGCGATCAGCCAATGGACGTCGAACAGGCCGAAGAAGGAGATCGAGGCTGCCGCGTACTGAACCTCGATCCTCTCGACCGGCCCGTCGCGGGGAAGCGAGGGCTCCGCCGGATAGAGCAACTGATCGAGGATCGCCGCCCGGCGGCGCGTGGGCGAGCGACGCACCCGGCGGGCGCCGCCTTCCGGATCGGCGACGAACAGGCTCTTCGTGAACGCCACGCCGCCCGTGCTGACCGTGAGTTCATGGTCCCCGGGCTCTTCGGCCCGGAGCCGCCAGACGATCTGTCGAAGACTCGGAATCCACACACCGTCGGTCTCCACCGCGACGCCCGGCGGCGCATCGAGCTCGACCGGCGGACGCGGCACGGGCTCGACTGCCGCAGCGCCTTCCGGATCCGTCGCCGCCAGGTCGACGACGAGCAGCGTCCGGTCACCGACTTCAAGCCCGTCGTAGCCGTAGTGGAACTGGAGCTGGGCGATCACCAGGATGAACGGCACGATCATCCACAGCAGCGGCGCCAGGTTGAGCCGCAGGTAGGTCAGGTTCTCCCTCAGCAGCCGCAGTTGGGCCGCCAGCACCGCCCGCAGGTCGTCGTTGAACAGCCGCACCTCGAGCAGGTGGGCGAACAGCCGCCGCTTGACCGCGGCAAGCGCCTCCTGGTTCGAGGTCCAGCGGTAGACGAGCAGCGCGAAGATGCCCGACGCCAGCGCCGCGAGGGTGACCGGCACGATCGGCGGCAGGGCCGCGAAGGGCCGGAGCGCCGCATCGAAGACAACGCGGAGCAAGTCGTTGACCAGGGACATCAGCGAGGCGAGCCGCCTGGGCGCCGGGAGACTGCGCCGTAGAACGCCGCACGGCAGGCGGCGCAGCGCAGGGGCACGGCGACGCGGGGACCGGGGTCGAACATGCCGCCTGCAGAGGGTCTGGCGCTGCCGGGAGACTGCGCCGCTGAAGGCCGGACGGCAGCGGCGCGGCGCGAGGGCCCGGCGGGATGGGGACTGGGGTCGAACATGGAGCCTGCAAGAAGTCCGGCGGGGCCGCTAGGAGATGTACCCCAGGCCGCGGAGCCGTTTCTCGATCTCCTCCCGCGACTCCGCGCCTTCGAGCTTGGCCAGCTCCTTCTCGAGCGCGTGGGCGATGAACTCCTCCACCGAGGAGTAACCCGCGATGTCGCTGTAGCGCTTGACCC
The DNA here is from genome assembly GCA_951813015.1 of uncultured Thermoanaerobaculia bacterium. GTDB lineage: Bacteria > Acidobacteriota > Thermoanaerobaculia > Multivoradales > Multivoraceae > Multivorans. The sequence continues at coordinate 16,459 of CATOTG010000014.1, forward strand.
GCGCGATGAGTTCCTTGTCGAGCTTGACCTTGCCGCCGCCGAACATGCTTCTCCTCCTTCGTTCCCGCCCGCTTCACGCCGACCGGTTCAGGGCGAGCCCGTCGCGGCGCCGCCGGCCAGCGTCGGGAACTCCTCCAGGCCATACTCGGCGAGTATGGACGCCGCCAGATCGGCAATGCCTCGCGCCGGCCGGCCGAGCGGCCGACTCACCAGCAGCACTCCCGGCACGGTACGGTGGTCCATCATGTGGTCCCCGCTCCAGGCGCTGTCGTTGTCGCTGAAGACCTCGCCCACGACCTCGCCCGACGCCGACTCCGTCGCGCCGCGATAGCCCTTGGCGTAGCCGACGACCAGGTCGGGGCCGATCGCGGTCCGTTGCTGGAAAGCGTAGTCCTCGCGCAACTGGACTTGTGTGATCGCTTGCTCGCCGGTCTCCGGGTCGACCACCGCCAGCAGCTCCTCCCTCAACTCCTGGACCAGGGCGAGCCGCTCGGCGGCCGTCACCGTGCCGTCGCGCTCGCGCCCCCGCAGGTTCACGTAGAGACCCGAGAAGCCGATCCCGTAGGCCCGGGTCTTGTCCCAGTCGACGTTCAGGAGGAAACCCTCGTCCGCGAAGGGATCCGCGGTCCTCGCCGTCAGGTAGCCCTTCTCCATCAGCCAGGCGTTCAGGTGAAAGGCGCGGCGCCATGAGGCGAATCCGTGGTCCGACATGACGACGACCATCGGCGCCTCGCCACCGCCGTCGCCGAGCCCGGCCTCCGCTTCGAGGCGATCCAGTGTCTGCCCGACGATTGTGTCGAGTCCCTCGTAGAGGGTCGGGATCAGGTCCTCGTGCACGGCATCGGATGCCGGGTCGTAGGCGGGGTGCTCGGGATCGCGCGACCGCCAGCGGACGTGGCCGATCTGGTCCACGTTGCCGAAGTAGTAGAAGAGGAAGCCGCCCTCCTGTTCGAGGTAGCGGTCCAGCACGTAGCCGTACTGCTCGGCGACTTCGTCGCCGGCGATCTTCGCCTGGGCCAGGAACTCCTCCGGGGTGAAGACGCCCTCCGTCAGGGTCTTGGTGTCCTCGGGCATCCCCTCCGTGTAGAAGCGGTCCACCGCCTCGGCCAGCTCGGCCGCGAAGTCGGGCGGCGTCGAGATGGGCGCCGCGGGCGCCATCGGATCGTGGTCGATCGGGCTGACGTAGAGTTCGAACTCCGGCTCGAGTGCCCGCAGGTACATCCGGCAGATGCCGCGCAGATGCTGGGTCGGCATCATCTCGAACTCGACCGCCAGCCAGTCGCTCCATTCCCCCACCCGGAGCACGATCTGCTGGTCCCCGAGTTCGATCTTCGCGCTCTGCGTCTCGGGATCGAGCCAGGCGGTGAAGGGGGCGGTCAACTGTTCAGGCGCCCGCAGCAGCGGGTTGTCGGGCCCGAGCAGCTCGGCCTCGACCACGTTGTCGTAGATGTCGAGTTCAACGATGTCGCCGCCGCTGATCTCCCGGTCCGCGAACAGCTCCGAAGTGTAGAACGTGAAGGTGCCGTCCGTACCCTGAATGTCGCTCGTGCCCATCCCCGAAAGTTCGCGGCTCGCCGTGCCCGAGACGGGAAAGTTCGCCGGCATGCGGATGACGGTCGTGCGCACGCCGTGCTCCTCCAGCACTTCCCAGAACGGCGTGCCGTGCCGGAACTGCTCGTAGTCCCCGCCGGTGAGCGGGAACTGCCAGCGCCCCACCTCCAGGAAGCGGCCGCCGGTGGACGCCGCGGCGGTCGACGAGTACGGGATCATCGTCTCCGGGTCCCGGTGCAGGAAATCGAAGATGCCGTGTCCGCCCGGATCCATGCCGGTGACGAAGCTCGACCAGGCGACCGGGCTGTGCGGCGGGATCGTCGTCTCCAGCCGCGTGAAGCCCCCCATCGACTCGAGCCGCGCGAAGTTCGGCAGGCGGCCCTCGTCGATCAACTGCCGCGTCAGCGCGTAGTCCAGACCGTCGAAGCCGAGCACGACGACCTTCGGCCCCTCGGACGGGCCGACGCCGCCGCCGCAGCCGACCAGGAGGGCGGCCGAGAGCATGGCCGCCGTTGCCAGGCGCCTGCGGTTCACGCCGACGCTCCGCGGTCGAGACTCGCCGGGTCGAAGACAGACTCGCCCTCCATGTAGTCGGGCTTGTCGACCCCGAACAGGGCCAGCGCGGTGGGCGCCATGTCGAGCAGCGACAGGTCGTCGTCCCGGTCGACCGGACGGCTGCTGAAGAACACGCCGGGCACGAGCCGGGGATCGACACAGTGGTCGCCGCTCCAGGCCTTCGTGTTGTCGGCGAACAACGGCCCCGCGACGACGCCGACCGCGCAGTCCCAGGACACGCGGTAGCCGTCGTTGTAGCCCACGATCAGGTCGGGGGCGTTGCCCTTGTAGGGACCGGTGTACAGGTCCTCGGCGTCGAAGGCGTCGTTGATGCCGACCCCGCCCCGCTCCTCGTCGCGCAACCCGTGCCAGGCCGCGATGAGTTCGCGCTTGAGGGAGCGCGCCTCGTCGCCCGGCGCCACGATGCCGGAGGCCTCGCGGCCCTCGAGGTTGAGGAACACGCCGGCCAGACCGAGCGCGTACGCCCGCGTGCGCGACCAGTCCACGCCCTCCAGCCACTCCTCGCTGCCGTCGGCATCCTCACGGAGAACGAGGTAACCGTGGTCGAGCAACCAGCGGTTCAGGTTCACGCCGCGCCGGAAGGAAGCGAAGCCGTGGTCCGAGAGGACGATCAGCAGATCGTCGTCGCCCAGCTTCTCCATCACCCGACCGACCAGGGCGTCGTTGTGCCGGTAGTGATCCTCGATCGTCCGGCGGTGCTTGCCGGTCTTCCTCCCAGCAGCGGCCGGGTGGCCGTTCTCCATGTAGCGCCAGAACATGTGCTGGATGCGGTCGGTCGCGTCGAAGACGCAGGTCAGACTCCCCCGCCGCAGGCGCTCCAGGGCGGCGAAGAACATCTCCTCCCGCTCGCGGTCGATGTCGTACGACTGCTGGAGGAAGGTCGCATCGTCCGTCACGCCCTCGTTGAGCGCCGTCGTGTCCTCGGCGAGACCCAGAGTGGCGAAGTCGCCGACCCGTTTCGCCAGGTAGGGCGCGTAGTACGACGGATGCGAGATCGGCATCGCCGGCTTCTCGGGGTCGATATGGATGGCCGTCAGGTAGAGCGAGGTGTGCTCGCCGGCCTCGGTCAGCATCATCCGGGTCAGGCCGTGGACCTTGACTCCGGGCGCGGCGCGAAACTCGAGGCGCACCCAGTCGGAGAGCTCTCCCCGCGCAAGTTCGACCGTCTCGCCCGCCACCGTTACCGTCGCGGCCCCGGCGCCGCGGTCGACCCTTACCGTCATCGGCACGCGGAGCGGGGGCGGCGGGTCACCCTCCAGGAAACTGTTCTCGGGCCCCTCGATCACGCAGTCGAAGTGGTCGGGGCCGGCGCCGTTCGAGGCCAGCGGTATCCGCGCGCCGCCCTCCCGGATCGTCTCCGTCGCCGGGCGCGTCGTGTAGTGGAGGAACGTGCCCTGGCTGCCCACCAGATCCGGCACGCACATCGCCGCCAGTTGGGCGCCGTAGAACCGGTCCGGCGGGAACGTGATCGGAACCCGGAGCACCGTGCTCCAGACGTTTCGTTCGCCCAGCACGGTCCAGAACGGCTTCGACCGCCTGAGCAACCGGATCTCCGGCTTCTGCAGCGGGATCTTCCACTTGCCGAGCTTCAGGAAGCGCTCGACCCGACCGATGTGGGCCGAAGACAGCTTGGGCAGGTAGCTCCGCAGGTCGCGGTCGAGGAAGTCGAAGATGTTGTGCTTGCCCGGATTGGCCCCGGTCGCGAACGTCGACCAGGCGACCGGCGACAGCGCCGGGTAGGTGCTGGCGATCCGCCGGTAGCTCCCCTGCCTGCCGAGGCGTTCGAAGTTGGGCAGTTCGCCCTCCTTCATCATCCGCTCCGTCAACCGGGGATCCTGGCCGTCGAGACCGACGAAGACGAGCCGCTTGACGTGCGCCTTCGGCGGCTTCTTCCGCCGCACCACCCGCCACAGCGTCCGTACCGGCCACGCGAGAAGCGAGACGAAGGCAAGCGCCACCGTCGCCAGCAGGACCAGGAACGACGACATCAGGGCGAACCCCGCCCCGGGGCCGATGTAGGCCGCCGCCGGCGCCGCGGCGAAGAGCGCCGCGAGGAGCGCGAAGGCGGCGGCTCTTGGGTGGACGAGTCTCATGCTTTCCGGATTCCTGGTCGTCGCGTTCGGCGCGGGAGCCGACGCCTCCCGCGCGGTCGGCCCGGCGTGGCTCGCCACGGGCCGCGCATTCTATCCGCGCCGCGGGCTGTGATCGTCCGGCCGTCACGTCGGCCCATCTTGGCCATACTCCAGAGTACGGCTAGTATGGGTCGGATGAAGACAACGGTCGAAATCCACGATGTGCTCCTCGAACGCGCCAGGCGCCGCGCGATGGAAACGGGCCAGCCGCTGCGATCGGTCATCGAAGACGGTCTCCGGCAACTGCTCGCCAAACCGCTGCCGAAGACCAGGTACAAGATGAAGGACTGCCGCTACGGGAACCCCGAAGATCCCGACCCGTTGCGGAACTACACCTGGGAGGAGATCCGCGACACCATCCACGAGCGCAGGCAAGGCCGCTTGATCGCCATCGACACGAACATCCTCGTCTACGCTCACCGCTTCGACAGCGACGTCAACGACGAAGCGATGGCGGTAGTCACGCACTACGTCGAAGGCGACGAACGGTGGGCCATCCCGTGGGACTGCTGCGTCGAATGAAGGTTCTGAATGCGACGGTAGTACGAGCAGCAGCTAGTCACCACAAGAACGACCCGGGTTGCATCCCGCAAGCCATCGCGATGATCATCCTGGGGATCATCTGCATGCCGCTCACCGAGTGCATGACAAGAGCTCTTCTCTAAACTAAGAACGACCTTGAAATAGGCCGCGCTCGTCCCAGCGTCAACCCTCTCAAATTTCTCTGAGCATCGTCACCAACCGCCGGATCTGGCCCCGGAACCCGACTCCAATGGATGAGGCCTGGCGCCAAGTGAAGGTCTGGGCCTCGTCGCCATGGGTGCGGATGTTGGCCGAAACGGAGAACTTCCTGTCCGTGTTGGGTCGGATTGCCGCCCAGCCGAGGATCAGCGGCGGCCGGGTCCATGACGCCCGCGTCGCCGCCATCTGCATGGCGAACGGGGTCAGCGAACTCTTGACCAGAGACCGCGACTTCTTCCACTTTCCCGAGTTGCGAGTCCGGGATCCGTTGATCGCGGCGTGACGTCTTTCCTGCTCCGTTCCTGGCGGCGGCTCCGCTACGGCCGACCGATCGTCGTCGTCTCCGGCCTGCCGCGGTCGGGCACGTCGATGGCGATGAAGATGCTCGAGGCCGGAGGCATGGAAATCGTGACCGACGGCGAGCGCGAGGCCGACGAGGACAACCCGCGCGGCTACTACGAGGACGAGCGGGTCAAGGATCTGGCGAACGCGCCGGACAAGTCCTGGCTCAGGGCATCACGCGGTCGCGCGGTCAAGATCATCTCCTTCCTGCTGAAGGACCTGCCGCCCAACCTGAACTACAGGGTCATCCTGATGCGGCGCGACCTGACCGAGGTGCTCGCATCGCAGCGCAAGATGCTCGACCGCCGCGGCGAGACGGACGAAGCGCCCGACGAGCGGATGATGGAGCTGTGGCAGGACCAGATGTGGCGGGCAACCTACCTGCTCCGGAATGCGCCTCGGTTCGAGTGGGTGGAACTGGACTATCGGGAAGCGCTCCGGAATCCGAAAGCCGCCGCGGCGCGAATCGCCGGCCTCGTCGACGGGCTCGACGAGGAGGCGATGGCCAGCGTGGTCGATCCGGCGCTGTACCGGAACCGGGCCTCCCGGTAGCCTCTCCGCTCCGGTCGCAGTCCTCCGACTCGCGGGCCGGTCGGTCATCGTCGATCTCCTCCAGGCGGAGGGCTGGCCGGAAGGCTGGCGCACCGACACCGGAGGGCTGGCGCACCGGCAGGCGGTGGGGTGGCGCGCATACTGGCGGTCGGGCCTGTTCCCTGCGCGACAGCGCAGCGGCGCCGCTGCGAACGCTGCTAATACACCCCGACCGTCGTCGCCGACGCCAGCCGGGCGAACGGGCGGACGCCGCTGACGCCGTCCCAAGGACAGTCCACCCAGGGCTGTTCCCGCTCGCCCTCGTCGCGCTCGAGGAAGCCGGGGACGAAGAACTCGCGGGTCAGGGTGGTCAGGCGCACGCGGCCGGTCGCGCCGTAGTCGACGACCTGGTCCGGGTCGTCGGGATCGACGACTTCGAGCACGGCCCGCGGCTGCGGCGCGTAGTAGGCGATCGTGTAGCCATCCTCGGCGGTCACCGGCCGCGAAGCCGCCAAGCCCATCAGGGTATTGCCGTAGGTGGGCGTCATGTAGACGCCGTCGAGGAGTTCCTCGACCGCGAAGCGGGTCCACTGCGGGGTGAACTCCGTGCCGCCGGAGAAGATGCCCTTGATGCCGGTGTCGGCGAGGGTCTGGCCGCGGTCCTCCAGCGCCAGACACAGGCTCTCCAGCAGCTTCGGCGTCGCGAACATGGCCTGGATGTCGTGACCGGCCGAGAGCACCGTCAGCGCCTGGTCGATCACATGGTCCTTGTAGGCCTCCAGGTGCTCCATCCACCCCTTCCTGATCAGCTTGATCACCCATCGGGGATCGAGGTCCACGCAGAAGCAGATGCCGCCGCGGTACTGGCAGAGATGCTCCACCGCCAGGCGCAGGCGGCGCGGGCCGGAGGGACCCAGCATCAGCCAGTTGCTGCCCGGCGGAAAGTGCTCGTCCGGCAGGCTGGCGCTGAACAGTTCGTAGTCCGTCCGGAAGTCGTTCAGCGCCACCCGGCTCTTCGGAATGCCCGTCGTGCCGCCGGTCTCGAACACGTAGACCGGATCGTCCGCCATCGCCTTCGGCACCCAGCGCCGCACCGGCCCGCCGCGCAGCCACTCGTCCTCGAAGGGCGGGAACTTGCGCAGATCCTCGAAGCCGGCGACGTCGCTGCGCGGGTCGAAGTCGAGCTTCTTCGAGGCGAAGTCCAGCCAGAACGGCGTGCCGGTCTCCGGGTTGAAGTGCCACTCCATCATGTCGCGGACATGGGCGTCGAGCCTTTCCCGGGCCTGTGCCTGAGCGTCAGCGCTGGCGACTTCCATCTGCAAACTCCAATCGGGTCGGTCCTGCCGTGGTCGGTGGCTTGAAGCGGCGGGAGCCTACAGCACCGGCCACCGGTCCCCTCACTCTCGTCGGTCAGCTCGCCGCCGCGGCGAGTTCGTCCATCAGCGAACGAAGCGGCAGGGTCTCGACGCCGCCCGGCTGCGGGAAGGCCCTGGCGCCGCCGCCGGCTCGCTCACCGACCGCCGTTCGGCAGCGCGAACACCCAGAGCACCCCGCCCTGGGGCACGTAGGTCCGGGTGCCGATCGCCCCGTCCAGGTGAGCCGTGCCGCGTTGCGCGTCGACTCCCCAGCCCGACAGGACCGCGATGTACTGCACGCCGTCGACCGCGAAGGACGTCGGCACGCCGGTGACCCCCGAGTTCGTCCGCTGGCGCCACAGCAACTCGCCCGTCGCCGCGTCGAACGCGCGGAAGTAGCGGTCGCTGGTGCCGCCCATGAACACGAGCCCCCCCGCCGTGGTCAGCACGGGCCCCCAGAGCTTGCGCTCGAACTCGACCGTCCACGCCTTCTCCCGGGTGTCCAGGTTCCAGGCCTGCAATTCGCCGTAGTGGTCGGCGCCCTCCCGCGACACGAAGCCGCCCTCCATGCCCATGAAGGTGCGGCCCGGGCGGTACTCCTCCTCGACGCCCTCCAGGTACGAACAGGTGTTCTCGTTGGCCGGGATGTAGAGCAGCCTCGTGTCCGGGTTCCAGGCGGCGGGCGGCCAGTTCTTGCCGCCGGACCAGGACGGGCAGAACACCGCCCGCTCGCCGGTGCCCGGGGTCCTCGCCGGGTCGTACTCCGGCCGGCCGGTCTCCGGGTCGACCGAGGTGAAGACATCCTGGTGGACGAACTGCGTGGCGTCCAGGAAATCGATCGAATCGGCGTCTCGCTCGAGCACCCACAGGTAGGCGTTGCGCCCCGGATGGACCAGCGCCCTGCGCGTCGTGCCGCCGCGCTCCACGTCGATCAGCAGGGGCGGGTCGACCTCGTCCCAGTCCCAGCTGTCGTTCCAGTGGTACTGGTGGTGCGCCCGAATGTCCCCGGTGTCGACGTCGAGAGCCAGCACCGAGGTCGAGTAGAGGTTGTCGCCGGACCGCGTGTCGCCGATCCACGGACCGCCGTTGCCGGTGCCCCAGTAGGTCAGCCGCAGGTCCGGATCGTAGGCGCCGGTGACCCACACCGACACCCCGCCGGTTCGCCAGGTGTCGCCCGGCCAGGTTTCGTGGCCCGGCTCGCCCGGACCGGGGATCGTGTACGTTTTCCAGAGCTCGTCCCCGCTGTCCGCGTCGTAGGCGGCGATAAACCCGCGAATCCCCCACTCGCCGCCGGACACGCCGACCAGCACCTTGCCCTCGACCGCCAGCGGCGCGAGCGTCATGTAGTAGCCGCGGGCGTAGTTCTCCACCGCCGTTTCCCAGGCCACCTCTCCCGTCCCCGCGTCGAGAGCGAAGAGGCGCGCGTCGACCGTGGCGACGAACGCCCGGTCGCCCCACAGCGCCACGCCGCGGTTCGTCGGGTGCATCTGTTGCAGGTCTTCGGGGAGCTCCGGGACGAAGCGCCAGAGCAGTTCGCCGGTGCGCGCATCGAGCGCCAGCACGCGGCTGCCCGGCGTGGTGATGAAGAGGGCGCCGTCGTTGACGATCGGCGGCGACTGGTGACCCTCGTTGACGCCGGTCGAGAAGGTCCAGGCCGGGACGAGCGAACCGACATTCGAGGTATCGACCTGGTCGAGCGGGCTGTAGCCCCAGCCGTCGTAGGTGCGCCGGTACATCAGCCAGTTCTCGGGCTCCGGCGACAGCAGCCGCTCCTGGGTCACAGGGCGATAGGAGGGTTCCTGGGCCGCCGCAGCGACGACCGAGGCGCCAAGGACGAGGCTTCCGACCACCCGGCGAAGGACAGCGCGCCGATCCGTCATCGCCAGCAGCCCGTAACAGAAGTCCGTGTGGCGCCGAGAGTGGCCAGGCGCCCGCCCGGCAAGGCGCGACGAGGGAACATATCGGGGCCGCCCGCAATCCCGGGAACAAGGGCGACCGAGGAGCTTGCCCGGGTGGCGCGCTCCGCGCCACCCGCGAACCAGTCCGTGCGCCCGTAATCGGGCGCACGGATGGCGCGATGCCGGGCGGGATGCATGGCCGCTCGAATGCAGCGCGACTTCTGCCATGGGCTGCTAGAACTCCTTCCGGAACCGGATCGCGGCGCTGAAGCCGCCGGCGGCCACGAGCACGCCGTCCTCGGAGCGCAGCGGCAGCGACGGCAGCCGCCGGGGCGCCGGCCCCGAGATGACCTCGGCCGCATCCCTCGGGTCGAACTCCGACTCGTGGCAGGAGCACACCAGGTACTCCGCCTCCTCGGACCAGTCCTCGACATCGCAGCCGGTGTGGGGACAGATGCCCGAGTACGCCACGACGCCGTCGGCCGCAACCTCGCTCGTCCCGGGGGCGAGAGACCGCGGGTCGAAGCGCAACAGCAGGACCTGGTTCAGCCGCGAACCGTCGCGGACCGCGCCGCTCGCCGGGTCCACCGCGTAGCAGATCACCTGTTCGCCGGCCATCGGCACGTCGTCCACCCGGATCGTCTCTCCCTGACGCGGCCCGAAGGCGAACACGAACCGATCGCCCTCCCGCGGCCGCGCCTTGCGCGGATCGCCTTCCTGCGCGTGGAGCACATGCAGCCCTCGCACGGCCAGGCCGAGTCCGAGGGCCGACTTGAGAACCGCGCGCCTGTTCCGCATGGCCGGCGAAGGCTAACAGGCCGGCCGTCGGCAGAGGCGAGCCACGGGCCGCCGGGGGCCCGACAGGACCATTCCAAGGTCCAGCGCTCCACGCTGGGCGTGGGCGGGAGGCCTTCATTCCTGAGGGTCGAGAGCCGTGCCGGCGCCGAGTTGTCGATTCCGGAGTGGTTTCTTCACATCGGTCACCGAAGACCTCGGACGAGTTCCACCGCGACCACCGCGCCTGGTGGACCCGACTGTGGAACGGCTTGTCGGGGGCCCGAAGCGCCGGTCCGGACGCGGCCTCCCGGTGCTACGATTCCGCCTCTTCACAACCGTTTGGGATCGGCCTCCGGCCCGGTTCGGACGCGGCAAAGGTACCCGGCATGATCGACATCCCCGCCATCCGTTGGGGCAAGCCCTACGAGTCGCTCGAACAGGCGACGATCGTCCACTTCGAGACCGGCGAAGAGCTGGCGACGCTCCACCAGACCAACCCCGGCCTGGTCCAGCGCGACATGCGCCGCGCCCAGCGCGCCCGCGACATCCTGCGCGAGATCCCGTCCAGCGAGCTGATCTCGATGGTGATCAAGGCCGCCGACCTCTACCTGAACGCGGACCTGCCCCTGGGCAGCGGCACGCAGACGCCGGAGGACTTCGTCCACTACCAGTCCGCGACCACCGGCCTGCCCGAGCACATGTGCCGGGCGAACATGGACAAGAACCATTTCGTGCTGACGAACATGGGCGAGGTGCTGGAAGCCCTGACCCGAGGTCTCGACCTGGACATTCTCGGCCGCGGACACGGCATCGAGGAGCGGGGCGTGCCGGTCAGCTACCAGGCGCAGGCCCCGGTGATCGGTCTCGTGCTGCCGTCGAACTCCCCCGGCGTCCATACGCTGTGGATGCCGGTCATCCCCTTGCAGATCGGCCTCGTGTTCAAGCCGGGCCCCCAGGAACCCTGGACCCCCTACCGGATGACCGAGGCCTTCGCCCAGGCCGGCGTGCCCCGCGAGGCAATCTCGATCTACCCCGGCGAAGGCGACATCGGCGCCGCCGTTCTCGCCTCGTGCGCGCGGAGCATGATCTTCGGGGGTGCCGACACCGTGTCCCGCTACCGGAACGACCCCCGGGTCCAGCCGCACGGGCCGGGCTTCAGCAAGATCCTGCTCGGCGACGACGTCGTCGACAACTGGGAGCGGTACCTCGACGTGATGGTCGACAGCGTCGTCGTCAACAGCGGCCGGAGCTGCATCTCCTGCTCCGGCGTCTGGGCCTCGCGCCACACGGAGGAGATCGCCCAGGCGCTCGCCGAGCGGCTGGCGCCCATCCTGCCGAAGCCGGCCGACGACCCGGAATCGCCGCTCGCCGCCTTCACCGTACCCGGGATGGCGAAGGCAATCGACGGCATGATCGAGCGCCAGGTCGACGTCCCCGGCGTCCGCGACCTGACCTCCGAGATCCGCGGCGACGGCCGCCTCGTCGAGCGCGAACGCTGCGACTACCTGCTGCCGACCGTCCTCCACTGCGCCGACGCGGACATCGAAGCCGCCAACGTCGAGTACATGTTCCCCTTCGTCTCCGTCGTCGAGTGCCCCCAAGACAGGATGCTGAGGGCAATCGGCGACACCCTCGTGTGCAGCGCGATCACCGGCAACGAAGGCTGGCGCCGGCAACTGATCGACGCCACCCACATCGACCGCCTGAACCTCGGCCCGGTACCGACGATCCAGCTCAACTGGCTGCAGCCCCACGAGGGCAACATCATCGACTTCCTGTTCCGGGCGCGAGCCTTCCAGGAAGCGGAAATGGCGTGACGAAACGGATCGTCGTCGGCTGAACCGCGATCACCGACCCAACGCCTCTACACCCAAGGTCCGCGCTTCGGCCGCAAGGCGTCGGTCGAGAGTCGCCAGGGGCAGCGACATGCGTCGCGCCAGTTCCAGGTACATCGCGTGATGGACGGAAAGCCCACGATCATGCGCGAGTTCGAGCACCGCGCTCCACACGCTCGCAGGGGACACGGGGTCGACCGCTATCGGAAGAGCATCGAGAGAGTGGCGAATCCTCGGCCATTCGCTCACATCGAGCCGACTCCGGCGGGTCGCCGCCAAAAAGGCGTTCGCCACCTCGATGGGCCACAGTGCCGGCGCGTACGCCTGGCCTTCCAACAGAGACGCCAACAACCGGTCGGTCTTCTCCGTCGCTTCGTCCGGGAAGACCCACGCCAGCGTCATCGACGCGTCCAGCACGAAGGCCATCAGTACCGGCGCCCATCCTCGATCAGCTCGCGGATCGACAGTCCGCCCAGGCTGTGGGACTTGCGGAAGTCCCGCAGATTCGCGATCGCGGCGCGCACCTGGTCCTTGTCGGCGCCACGGTAGGGAATCAACTCGGCGACGGGGTGATCGTGCCGCGTGATGACGAACCTCTCGCCGGCCTGTACGCGCTTCAGGAGGCGCGGCAGATGGGTCTTGGCCTCGAACACACCGACCTCTGACATGGGGGGCTCCTTCCCGAAACGTGACGAATCCAACTAGTCTCAGACTAGATCGACCCATGGTCGAGGGTCAACTCCTCCTTCCATCCAGGACTCCTCCTCGCTCCCTCTCGCGGCGAGGGGGGAGCATGCGTTCGCGGTCCCCTCAGCCGCAGCCCGGCCGTGGGCTCTACAGCGAAGCACATGCGGTGGCTTGTGGGGATCGCGCGAGACGGCGTCTGCCTTCCCCTGCCCTGCCGCGCTTCTCACTGACAAAGACGGAACCTGTCTCCCGAAGCCGGGAACTGGCTGAGTGACGCCGATCCAGGATCAACCCGCGCTACCGGCCGTGGAGCTTCCCCGAGCAAATCGTTTCCGCGCATACCGCTGTACGATCCCTCCACCATGCGCAAGCAGCTTGCCTCCGGCGTCGAACTCCGGAACGCGAGTTCCGACGCGGACTACGCGGCGATCGTCGAGCTCCAGCGGCTGACCTGGGGCGAACGCTTCGACGACGCCGTGCCGCCGGCGATTCTCATGATCTCCCGCAAGATGGGCGGCGTGGTCGCCGGCGCCTTCGACGAGGACGACCGGATGCTCGGCTTCATCTACGGGTTGAGCGGCTTCCGCCACGGACGGCGGGCGCACTGGTCCCACATGCTGGCGGTGACGCGCGAGGCCCGGGGCCGCGGTCTGGGGCGCGAGCTCAAGGCGTTCCAGCGCGAGATCCTGCTGCCGCTCGGCGTCGAGACGGTCTACTGGACCTACGACCCTCTGGTCGCGCGCAACGCGAACCTGAACCTGAACCGGCTGGGCGCCCTGCCGGTCGAGTACGTCGTCAACATGTACGGCGAGGACACCGGCAGCGTGCTGCACAGCGGGCTGGGCACGGACCGTTTCGTCGTCGCCTGGCCGATCGCGACTTCCCGCGTCGACTGGCTGATCAACGCCGCGCCGGCAGCCGCGCCGACCCGGGCCGTCCCGCCCTTTCCCGTCGACGAGACGTTGCCGGAGACCGCCTGGGTCGAAGCGCCGCCGAACATCGGCGCCATCCTGCGCTCCTCGCCGGAGACCGCGTTCGACTGGCGCCGGCGGACCCGGGCGCAGTTCCAGGAGCTCCTGGGGGCGGGTCATGAAGTGACCGGGTTCACCTGGCGGAACGAGGGAGCGGAACCGGATGCCGGCCGGGACCCGGGTGGCGCGGTCCCGCGTCAGTTGCGAACCAGTCCGGGCGCCCGTCATCGGGAGCGCGGATGGCACGCCGACGCACCCGGCAGTCCGGAGCGGCGCTACTACTATCGGCTGGAACGGACGGACTCGAAGTGAGCCTGCAGATCGACTCGATCACCCTGCGGGAGATCCGGCTGCCCCTGGTCGAGCCGTTCCGCATCTCCTCCGGCGTCACGACGACGCGGCGCATCCTGCTGCTGGAGCTGATCGACGCGGACGGGGCAAGGGCGTGGTCCGAATGCGTCGCCGGCGACTTCCCGAACTACACGCCCGAGAGCATCGACACGGCGACGCTGGCGATCCGCGAGTGGTTGGCGCCGCGGGTGCTCGGCCAGCTCTTCGAGACGCCGCAGGACGTGTCGGCCGCGCTGTCGGAAGACCTGAGAGGCCACGAGATGGCGCAGGCAGCGATCGAGATGGGCGCCTGGGCGCTTGCCGCGACGAAGGCCGGGCAGAGTCTCTCGTCGCTGCTCGGCGGCACGCGGAAACGGATCGGCACGGGCATCTCGATCGGCATTCAGAACTCGCCCGAGGAGCTGGCCGACAAGGCCGAGAAGGCGCTGGACGAGGGCTACCGGAAGATCAAACTGAAGATCAAGCCCGGCCAGGACCTTGCGTACCTGCACGCCGTCCGCGATCGGCTCGGCCCCGATGCCCCCTTGATGGCCGACGCGAACAACGCCTACACCCTGGACGACGTGGACCACCTCGTCCAGCTCGACGACCTCGACCTGGTGATGATCGAGCAGCCGCTGGCCTGGGACGACGTCGCCCGACACGCCGAACTCCAGCGGCGGATGCGAACGCCAATCTGCCTCGACGAATCGATCACGAACATCGCCCGGGCCGAGGACATGATCCGGCTTCGAAGCGGGCAGATCATCAACATCAAGCCGGGCCGGGTCGCCGGGTTCACGGCGTCCATCGCCATCCACGACCTCTGCGCGGCGAACGACATTCCGGTCTGGTGCGGCGGCATGCTGGAAAGCGGCATCGGCCGCGCCTGCAACGTAGCCCTCGCCTCCCTGCCGAACTTCACGATCCCCGGCGACGTGAGCCCCAGCAACCGCTACTGGGCGCGCGACATCGTGTCGCCGGAGTGGACAATGGACGCCGACGGCCGGGTCGACGTGCCGGACCGCCCCGGTTTGGGCGTCAAGGTCGACCGCGACCGGATCGAAGCGCTGACCGTCCAGCGGGTAACGCTGGGCCTGACCTAGACTCCCCGCTGTGCTGGTTTCGCTATCCATCCGGAACTTCAAGAGCATTCGCGAAGCGCATGTACGCTTCGGACCATTCACGTGCTTCATCGGCCACAACGGGGTCGGGAAGAGCAACCTCTTCGACGCGATCCGGTTTCTCAGCGCCCTGGCAGATCGGGAGATTCCGGAAGCTGCCACAGCTGTGAGGCCGGCGAGCGACGGCGGCTATTCGCCGCTCGACCTCGTGTTCGCCCGGAATCCGCAACGCTCGATCGAGCTGTGCGCAAACATGGTGGCGCCGCCCCGGATTGAAGACGACTTCGGAGAGACGGCGACGCCCAGCACGACGCTCCTCACGTACGAGATCAGGCTCGGCTATCACGAGGACTCAGATCGGCTGCTCGTGGAAAGGGAAAGCCTGACCCACGCGAAGCTTGGAGACTTCAAGAGCTTCACCGGTTTCAGATCGGCCAGCGAGTTCCGGAAGTCCGTGGCGTTGGGCGGGCGGAGAGGCGGACCCCTGATCTCCACCAGGGGCGACAGGATTCAGCTTCACGGCGACGGGGGAAGCCGCGGCCGTCCGGCGCCGGTGGGCAAATCGCCGCTCACGGTCCTTGGAGGAACGAACACGTCGGACTATCCGACGGTTCTCGCGGCCAAGAGGGAGATGGCGTCGTGGCGGGTTCTTCACCTCGAGCCGAGCGCCATGAGGACGCCGGATACCCGCGGCGCGCCGTGTCACGTCGCCGCATCCGGCCGCCACATGCCGGCAACGCTCCGCGCGCTGGTCGCCGGCGAGCCGGATGCCAAGGCCGAGCTCCTCTTTCGTCTCCGACAACTGAACTCCGACATCGCCGACCTCGATGTCTACTCGGACGAGGTGCGCGATCAGCTCGCCCTCCGGGCTCGCGTGCCCGGAGTCAATCGGTGGCTCTACGCCCGGTCGCTTTCGGACGGCACGTTGCGGTACGTCGCCCTTGTTCTGATGCTGGCCGATGTGCGGGATCGCGCCGTTCTCTGCATGGAGGAGCCGGAGAACGGCATCCACCCTTCGCGCGTGCCGAATCTGGCAGAACTCCTGAAGGACTATGCCGTCGATGTCGATGGTCCGGTCGCCCCGGACAATCCGCTGCGCCAGGTCGTGCTGAACTCGCACTCGCCGGAGATCGCGAGGCAGCTCTCCTTCGGCGACATCGTGCTCGTGGAGCGGGCCGTGACCGGGAACGAGGGTCCCGTCAGCGTGTTCAGGCCCGTTGCCGGAGAATGGCGGTCGGAGATGGAACCCGGCGACATCGCGTCGCGGCCCATTGACCGGCAGGCCGTGGTTGATTTCATCGGCGGCTCCCCCTTGAGCAAGGAGTTCGAGCAGTTGCCGTTGGAGTTCGGATCGGCGAGATGAGGCGTCAGTTGACGTGGTCCGTACTTGCGGATGGAGGGACGGACCGAATGCTCGTTCCCATCATCCAATGGGCCATACACCAGCTCGACCCGACTGTGGAGGTGCTCGAACCGCAGTTCAGGAAGCGACGCCGGAGCATCAGCGAGGATCTTGAAGAGTACGGCATCGGTTCGATGCTGGTCTTCGTGCACCGGGACTCGGAGAACCTGACGCTCGAGGCGCGGCTGAGGGAGTTCGACGAGCTCACCATCAGGATGTGGCGCCCGTGGTGCCCGTTCGGATGTCCGAAGCCTGGGTTCTCTTCAACGGAACCGCTATTGCGAGGGCCGCTGGTTCGGCTTCCGCCGAGGTTCCGGTGCCGAGCGTTGCGGAGTTGGAGCGAATCAGCGACCCGAAAGCCCGTTTGGACGACCTTCTCGTCGGGGCGGCAGGACGACCGACCGGCCGACGAGGAAGGGTCTTCCGACGTTCGATCGTGGAGCGACGGGTGAGCGTGGCTGGCTACATCTCCGACTACGGTCCGCTGGAGGATGTGCCCGCGTTCGCCAGATTCCAGGAAACGCTGGCCACACGCTACCCGTACGAAACTGCCGGTCGCAGGTGAGGCCTCGGCGAGCCGCCGGCTTTCGGACCGGGTGCTGCCCGGCCGGCCTTCGGGCCGGGCGCTGCCCGGCTGCCTACCGGCCCTTCCAGTTGGGCGGCCGCTTTTCGGCGAATGCCTTCGGGCCCTCGACCAGGTCCTCTGACGTGTTCATCGCCGCGGTCCAGGGGAAGATCGATCCCGCCGCCTGCTCGAGCGCCATGCCGAGGCCCTTGTTCGCGGCTTCCTTGCTGGCGCGCACCGACAGCGGCGCGCATTCGAGGATCTGCGCCGCCCACGCCCGGGCGCGGTCGAGCAGCTCCCCGTGGGCGCAGATCTCGTTGACGATCCCGAGTTCCTTCGCTTCCTGCGGCGTCACGTGGCGACCGGTAAGCAGCATGCCCATCGCCTGGTGGTAGGGGATCTGCCGCGGCAGCCGGTGCACTCCCAGCGCTCCCGCGATCAGGCCGACCCTGGGTTCGGGAAGGCCGAAGGTCGCCTTCTCGGAGGCGATGATGATGTCGCAGGCGAGCACCAGCTCGAAGCCGCCGCCCAGGGCGAAGCCGTTGACCGCCGCGATCATCGGCTTGTGCAGATCAAAGCGCGCCGTGATGCCGCCGAAACCGCCCCGTACGCCCTTCATCCCGGCGCGCACCGTCTTGCTGCCGTGCTCGGCCTGGTACTTCAGGTCGTTGCCGGCCGAGAACGCGCGGTCGCCGGCGCCGGTGAGGATCGCCACCCAGGCGTCGTCGTCGGCCGCGAAGTCGTTGAACACCGAGTCGAGCTCCTGGCTCGTCGGCGGGTGGATCGCGTTCATTCGTTCCGGTCGGTTGAGAGTCACCTCCCAGACGTGATCGTTCTTCTCGACCTGGAGAAACTCGTAGCTCACTTGTCTGCTCCTGTTCGCTTGCGGGGCCGTTCCTGGCCGTTCATGGAAGGCCGCGAGACTAGCAGCAGCCCCGGCGCCCCGGCAGCGATCAGGCGCCCGTCCGGCAAGCCTGGCTCTACGGCACCCTGTCGATTGCGCTCTTCGTGGGTTTCATCGCGCTGGGGTTGCGGCGCCGCGGTCGTCGCGACGAGGGAGCCTGGCGGGCCGCCCGCAATCCCGGGAACAAGGGCGACCGAGGAGCTGAGCCCGTGTGGCGCGTTCCGCGCCACACGCGCCCCACCTCCGGGTGCGAGTCATCGAGCACCCGGATGGCGCGATGCCAGGCGGGATGCATGACCGATCGAATGCAGCGCGACTCTTGCCGCGGGCTGCTAGCGTTGCGGCCGACATGCGCTTCTGCCTCTACCCCCGGGCGCCGGAACGGATGCCGACCCGTACCGGAGCGGCGACTGGTCGTACGACCCCGAGCCGAACCCGGGTCGCGGCGGCGGCCGCCGCGTGGCGCAGCCGCCACGACCTCGCCCCCGCGACCGGCGACGAGGCTCGCCGCATCCTCCTGCTGGTCGACGAGCAGAGGGACTTCTGCCTGCCCCGGGGCTCGCTCTACGTGGGCGGGCGCTCGGGCCGCGGCGCGATCGGGGACACCGACCGCGTGGTCCGCTTCATCTACCGGAACCTGGGCAACCTGAGCGAGATCGCCTCCAGCCTCGACAGCCACACGCCGCAGCAGATCTTCTTCTCTTCGTTCTGGGTGGACGCCGCGGGCAACCAGCTCGACAGCTACCGTGAGGTGCTCGCGTCCGAGGTCGAAGCCGGCGAGGCGGCGCCCAACCCCGCCCTTGCCGGCTGGTTCGGCGACGGCACCGTGGAGTGGCTCGGGCGCCAGGCCCTCGACTACTGCCGGCGGCTGGAGGCGACCGGACGGTACCGCCTGACCCTGTGGCCGCCGCACTGCTTCCTGGGCAGCGAGGGACACGGCCTGGTCGGCGCCGTGCAGGAAGCCCGGTTGTTCTTCAGCTATGCGCGCAGCGCCGAGACGCCGATTCTGATCAAGGGCACGAACGCTCTGACCGAGTACTACTCCGTGCTCGCGCCCGAGGTTCTCGTCCGCCACGACGGCGAGAAGCTGGACGAGCGCAACGAGACGCTGATCGACTGGCTGCTCGAGGCCGACGCCCTGATCGTCGCCGGCCAGGCGGCCAGCCACTGCGTGCGGAGCACGGTCGACGACCTGCTGGCCGAGATGAAGGCCCGAGGCGTTGCCGCCCGCAAGCTCCACATCCTCGCCGACTGCATGTCGGCGGTCGCGGTGCCGGACCCGGCGAACGCCGGGGACTTCGTGGCGGACTTCACGCCCGAAGTCGAGGCGGCGATGAAGCGCTGGCGGGCGGCCGGCGTCCACATCGCGAGTTCGGACGACGACGCCTCCAACTGGGGCTGACCGGGAAACTGCCGGTCCCGCGGAAAACGGCAGAGCTTTTTCCCGCCGGGCCTTGGAAACCCGGCAGACCGGTTTCCCACAGCTGCCGCAGCCTCGGCCACTACGGCGGATCGATACGAGACGGTGACCGGAATCAACCCCGGAAAGGTACAGGCGCCCCCGGCCTTCTGGCCGGCGCCCTCACGGCACGTTGCGGCGCAGTTCCTCCACCCAGACCGCCGGTCCGCCGTCGGACGGCGCCCGCCAGTCCGCGCGCGGCGACAGCGACCCGCCCGACCCCACCTTGGGTCCGTTCGGCAGCGCCGAACGCTTGAACTGGCTGCCGCCGAAGAACCGGACCAGGAACACCTCCAGCCAGTGCCTGATCGCGGCCAGCGAGTATTCGCCGCGCTCGGCTTCGGGAATCGTGTCGAGCCAGGCGCCGCGGTTGCGGTCTCCCCAAGCCTGGCGGGCCAGGTAGGCGACCCGGCTCGGCCGGTAGCCGTACCTGCTCAGGTAGTAGAGGTGGAAGTCCTGCAGCTCGAACGGGCCGACCGCCTCCTCCGTCGACTGTGCGGGCTCCCCGGCGCCGGCCCTCCTTGCCCTCCGCCGGGGGTACGAGCTCCGGCGAGATCTCCGTGTCCACGATCGACTGCAGAGTCTCGCTGGCCGCGCCGCCGAACTCGCCGCGCCCCACCTCCCAGCGGATCAGGTGCTGGATCAGGGTCTTCGGCACCGAGGAGTTCACGCTGTAGTGGGCCATCTGATCGCCGACGCCGTAGGTGCACCAGCCCAGCGCCAGTTCCGAGAGGTCGCCGGTGCCGATGACCAGGCCCCGGTGGAGGTTCGCGAGCCGGAACAGGTGTGCCGTGCGCTCGCCGGCCTGAACGTTCTCGAAGGTGGAGTCGTAGACCCTGGCGCCGCGCTCGCCGCGCCCGTACGGATGGTCGATCGCCTTCAGCATCTCTTCGCTGGGCGGCCGGATGTCGATCTCCGCCGCGGTCACGCCGAGCGCCTCCATCAACCCGTTCGCGTTGTCGTACGTTCGCGTCGACGTGCCGAAGCCCGGCAGGGTGTAGGCGAGGATGTTCGACGCCGGCAGCCCGAGCCGGGCGAAGGCTCGTACGCAGACGATCAGCGCGTGGCTCGAGTCGAGCCCGCCGGAGACGCCGATCACGACCTTCTCGAACCCGGTGGCGCGCAGCCGCTGCACCAGCCCCGACACCTGGATGTCGAAGGCCTCGGCGCAGCGTTCGTCCCGCTCCGCGCTGTCCGCCGGAACGTACGGGAACCGCGGGATCTCGCGCCGGAGCGCCACCGCGAAAGGCGGGCCGCTCCACCGCCACCGGCACGGTCCGGAACTCGCCCGCCGTTGACCTCCCGACGGACCGCATCCCGGAACGTCGACATGCGGCGCCGCTCCTGGCGCAGCCGCTCCAGGTCGATGTCCGCGGTCAGCATCTGCGGCTCCTGACTGAAGCGTTCGGACTCCGCCAGCCGCTCGCCGTTCTCGAAGATCAGGCCGTGGCTGTCCCAGGCCAGGTCGGTCGTCGACTCCCCGGCGCCCGCCCCGGCGTAGACGTAGGCCGCGAGCGACCGACCCGACTGCGACGCGCACAGCAGCCGCCGGTAGTCCGCCTTGCCGATCGTCGCGTTGCTCGCCGACAGGTTGACCAGCACGGATGCCCCGGCCAGCGCGCCCCGGGTGCTCGGCGGCAGCGGCGACCACAGGTCCTCGCAGATCTCGACGTGGAAGCGGAAGCCCGGAACGGGGCCTACGTCGAACAACAAATCCTCGCCGAAGGGCGCCTCCGCGTCGCCCAGGGACACGGTCTCCGACCGTCTCGACTCGGCGGCCGCAAAGTAGCGCTTCTCGTAGTACTCGCGGTAGTTCGGCAGGTAGACCTTGGGCACTACGCCGGCGACCCGGCCGCCATGCACCACCGCCGCGACGTTGAACACCGCGCCGTCCACCGCAAGCGGCAAGCCGACGATCAGCACCGGCCGCAGTTCCCGCGAAGCGGCCGCAAGCTCCACGAGCGCCGCCCGCGAAGCCTCGAGCACCGCGGACTGGTGGAACAGGTCGTCGAGCGAGTAGCCGCTCAGGTTGAGCTCCGGGAAGACGGCCGCGGCGACGCCGTCCCGGTCCGCCATCCGGGCCAGGTCGATCGTGCGCGCCAGGTTCTTCGCCGGATCGGCGATCTCGACGCGCGGCAGGCACGCCGCGACCCGGGCGAAACCGTGCTCGTAGAGGTCGTTGAACCGCCGAACTGCGGACCTGTCCAACCCTGCGGCCATGCCGGATTATGAACGAACGGCGTCCCCGCGTGTGCGGACAGCCGGTCGATGCAGTGCTCGCGGAGTCGCACGCAGCACCGGCGCCCCCGCGTGCGCGGACCCGGCGAGCCTGCCGCTGTCGACGGAGGTGGCGCACGCCCGGGCGCCCCCGCGTGTGCGGACACGGCCAGGTGCGCGGACCTCCTGGTCCGCATCAGGCCAGGGCGGCGGCCGCGTGCGACGCCGCCAGGCTGTCGCACTGTTCCAGCAGGCCTGGCGTGACCTCGACCGGCGCCGGCCCGCGAGCTTCGAGGTCCAGCAGCGCCGGCGGCAGGGAAGCCACCTCGCGCCCCGCCGCCTCGCGGGCGGCGTCGAGCGACGGCAGCGGCCCAAGCAGCCGGCCCTCCTCCAGCACCGGCAAGAGCAGGTCGCGGCCGCCGGGGTCGTCCAGGCCGGCGGCATCCCCCCTCTGCTCGAGCGCATGGATCACGTCCCGCTCCAGGGCGCCGTCGGCGGCCCGGTAGCGACGCACCTGCAGCCGCCCCGGCAGGGATCTCTTGCCGACGCCGGCGCCGAACTTGAACACCGGCCGCCACCGTGCTCCACCGGCCCGCTTGATGGCCGACAGCTTGTAGACGCCCCCCAGCGCGCCGGCGCCCGCGGCCGTGACCAGACAGGTGCCGACGCCCCAGGTGTCGATTGCCGCGCCGGCCCGCCGCAGCGCCAGGATCTTCTTCTCGTCCAGGTTGTCGCTGACCACGATGGCAACGTCCTGAAGCCCCGCCTCGTCGAGCCGCCGCCGCGCCGCGCGGCTCTGCAGCAACAGGTCTCCCGAGTCCAGGCGGATGCCGAGCAGCCGCTGGCCGCGCCCCTCCAGCACCCGCGCGGTGGCGATAGCGTGCTCGATCCCGCGCTCCACGTCGTAGGTGTCGACCAGCAGGACGCAGTTGTTCGGCATCGTCTCGGCAAAGGCGTCGAACGCCTCGCGTTCCGAGTCGAAGGCCTGGACCCAACTGTGGGCGTGGGTGCCGCGCACGGGAATGCCGAAGCGCTGGCCCGCCTCGACGTTCGAGGTCGCGACGCAACCGCCGACATAGGCGGCCCGGCTGGCGCTCAGACCTCCGTCGAAGCCCTGTGCCCGCCGCAGTCCGAACTCCAGCACCGGCTGGCCGGGCGCGGCGATGTGGCACAGGCGGGCCGCCTTCGTCGCAACCAGCGTCTGGAAGTTGAAGATGTTGAGCACGGGCGTCTCGATCAACTGGCCGACCAGCAGCGGCGCCTCGACGCGCAGCAGCGGCTCCCGCGCGAACACGGCCGTGCCTTCAGGGACCGACGCCAGCGAGACGGACAGGTCGAGCCTCGGCAGCGCGTCCAGAAAACCGCGGTCGAACAGGGGCCGGCCGTCGCTGCCGGCGAGGCTTCGCAGGTACTCGACGTCCTCGGGTTCGAAGCGAAGGTCGAGGAGGAACTCCACCACCTGCTCCAGGCCCGCCGCGACGGCGAAGCCGCCGTCGAACGGGGTGTGGCGAATCGACAGATAGAAGCTGGCCCGGTCCAGGTGGCGGCCGTGCCGCCAGTATCCCTGGGCCATCGTCAACTGGTAGAGGTCGGTCGTGAGAGCGCTCACGACGGCGCTTCCAGCGGCTCTCGCGCCGACCGGTGCTGGTAGAGCTCGCCGTCCTCGAAGCCGAGCCGGCGGTAGTACCCGCGGGTGCCGACCGAAGAGATGACGGCCACCCGATCGAACCCTGCGCCGGCCGCGATGCCCAGGGCCTCGGCGATCAGGCGCCGGCCGAGGCCGATGTGCTGCGACCGCCCCTTGTCCCGCTCGCCCAGGCCGACAACCGCTCCGTAGACGTGAACCTCGCGGATGATCGCCCTGTTCGCCAGTTCCGGGAGCGAGAGCGCCGCGCCGGCCGATGACGCCTGCTGCGTGGGCTGGTCAACCAGGTCGCCCGCCCGTTCCGGGAGCGAGAGCGCCGCACCGGCCGATGACGGGCGCGCGGACCGGGTCGCGCGCGGCGCCGATCCGAGCCGCCTGCGTTCGTCCGTACCGGCCGGCGCCGGCAGCCTCAGCCGCAGGAACCCCGCGATCCGGTCCGCCGCAGTGACGAACTCGAGGAAGGCCTCCCGGCCGCCCGACGCTTCGTAGTCCGTGCGTCGCAGCCGGAGAGCATCCGGATCGACCGGGCGGCCGCCGACCTCGCGGGCGCGGATGTCCCGGCAGCGGGCGCCGCGCGCCGACGCTTCCGCCTCGGCCGCCTGGCGCAGGTTCGTCGCGCGGTTGCCGGTCACGATGTCCGTGCCGGGAATGTCGCGGATCACCCGGCTCAGGCGGCAGTAGCGCGGCGCGGCGCCCAGGCTGTGGACCAGCACGTCGAGCAACTCGTCCGCCTCGTAGGGACGCCACTCGCCGCGGCGGTGGTACGCCATCAGTTCGGCGCTCTCGATCAGGGAGCACGGATAGACCTTGAGCTCGTCCGGACGCATGTCGGGGTCCGCGAACAGCCGGTCGAAGTCCTCCCGGTCCTTCGCCGGCGTGGAACCGTGGAGATTCGGCATCCAGTGCGCCTGGATCTTGAATCCGGCCTCGCGCAGAAGGCGCACGGCGCGCCGCGACCGGGCCGTGTCGTGGCCGCGGCCGTTCAGGGCCAGCACGTCGTCGGCCATGCTCTGAATGCCGAGCTGGACCTTGGTCGCGCCGAGCCGCCGCATCCGCAGCGCCTCCGCCCGGTCCAGCCGGTCGGGCCGGGTCTCGAGCGACAGACCGACGCAGCGGACCGGCGAGGTCTCGTTCTCCCGCTGCGCCGCCCGCAGGTCGGCCCAGGCGGCGTTCTGCTCTCGCGCCTCGGCCGCCGCCCGCGGATGGGCGGCGGTCCAGTCGGAGACGACCCGGTTGTAGGAGACGGCGGCTGCCGCGGCGTCCGACGAGTCGATCTCCTCGCCCCGCACCGTCTCCTCGAGCTCGCGGTAGTCCACGGCGGGAGCGAACGGCCGGAGAGGATCCGCCAGCGACTCGGACGACACCTCGAAGAACTCGTTCATCGCCTGAAGACAGCGCATGATGAACCACACCTGGTAGCCCTCGGCGTAGCTCGACCAGGTGCCGCCCAAAACGATGAGTTCCACCTTGTCGACCGGATGCCCGGTGTTGCGGAACGAGCGGAGGCGGGAGAGGGTCTGCCGGTAGGGGTCGAACTGGTGTTCCGCGGCCCGCTGGGCGCCGGGCTCGGACGACAGGTAACTCTTCGGCATCCGCACGTCGCTGGGACAGAAGATGCACCGGCCCGGGCACGGGAAGGGCTTGGTCAGCACGGTCACCGGCGCCACGCCGCTCCGGGTGCGGACCGGCTTCATCCGCACCCGGTCGAGGAAACTCCGCTCGCTCGCCGAACCGGGACGAAGCGCCCGGTAGCCCCGGATCAACTCGCTCTTCGAGAAGAAGCCCCTGCCGTTCTTCGGATGGCGGCGCAGCAGATCCTCGAGGTCGCGCGCCTCGAAGCGCGACGCGCTCTCGACGGCGCCGATGATCGCATCGAGTTCCGCCGCGTGCTCTTCGGGCTCGAACGAGTAGCGCGTCGGGGCTGTCCTCGCCGCCATGGGGGAAACCTACTACGGCGGCCGGCCGCTCCGGAAGGCGACGAGACCATCTCACGTCGGCGCGTTCCAACGCGACCTGCTCGGCACGCGGCGGCAGTTCCGGATTGCAGGGTCGGCATCAGCGCTGCGGGCTGCCGCGGGCTGCTAACATTCCGCGCATGAGCGTTGCATCGTTCGACACACTGACCGCGGCCCGGACCCTGGAGGCCGCCGGGCTGAGCGGCTCGCAGGCGGCGGCGGTTGTCGAGACCGTCCGTGTCGCCGTGATCGAGGGCGTGGCGACGAAGGCGGACGTTGCCGGACTGCGGGCCGAGGTAGCGCCGGAGATCTCCGAGCTGCGCGCAGAGATGAAATCGGAGTTCTCCGATGTGCGCGCAGAGATGAGATCGGAGTTCTCCGATGTGCGCGCAGAGATGAAATCGGAGTTCTCCGATGTGCGCGCAGAGATGAAATCGGAGTTCTCCGATGTGCGCGCAGAGATCTCCGATGTGCGCGCAGAGATGGCGAAACTGGAGATGCGGATGATCCGCACGATCTACGGCGTCGGCGCGGCCCTGCTGACCGGCCAGGTGGCAACCGTTTTGGTTCTCCTGCGCCTGCTCGGCTGATCGTCCGCGACGTGGCCGGGGCATTCCGGTGGGGCGCCACGGGTGACGGGGGTGAACCATATCCGATCGACTTGGTCGTCGACGTCGACCTGAAGGGCGTCCTGTTCGCGACCCGCGCCGCGATCCCTCGACTCCGCGGCCGGCCCGCCGGCGCCGCAATCGTCGCGGCCGGCCCGCCGGCGCCGCAATCGTCAACGTCTCCTCCTCGGTCGCCCTGGCGCCGCCAGCGAACTGTTCCGTCCACTCCGCCGCCAAGGCCGGCGTCGACGCCTGCCGTCCCCACTTGCAGGTGCGCCGGCCTTTCCTCCCCTTGTCGGCGACGACGCCCTCCCTACCTGTCGGTGCGCCGGCCTTCCCGAAGGCCCTCTGAACAACTCCGGCCTCCGCTCCCCTCTCCCCTCCGTTTTGTTCTCTCCCGCTCCTTTCCCCGCCATACTCCTCCCATGAACCCTCCCACCCAGGCCGCCCTCCGCCAGGTCAACCTCGACTTCTACAGCCGCCACGCCGCCCACTTCAGCCGTACCCGGCACGCCGGCGGCTGGTCGGGATGGCGACGCGTCGTGGACGCCGCGGCAAGCGCCGCCGCCCGCCCGCTGCGCGTCCTCGACCTCGGCTGCGGCAACGGACGCTTCGCCCTGTTCCTGGAGCGCAACCCGCAACCTCGGCAAAGCCGGCCGTTCCGCTACCTCGGAATCGACCTGAGCCACGAGTTGATCGACCGGGCGCGAGCCGCGGCCGCCGGCATCGACCATGTCCGTTTCGAGGTCGACGACCTCGAAACGCGTCCACTCGACCCTCAGCGCCACGACCTCGTCGCCCTGTTCGGCGTTCTGCACCATCTTCCCGGCTTCGAAACCCGGCGACGCGCTCTCGAACGCGCCGCCGGCACGGTCGCCCCCGGCGGTCTCCTCGCCCTCACCTGCTGGCAGTTCGCCGACGACCCCGGGTTCGACAGACGGAGACTCGACTGGTCCGGGAAGCCCGCGGTCGATCCGGCCGAACTCGAACCCGGCGATCACCTGCTGCGCTGGGGACCGGACGGCTCGGGCGCCCGGCGCTTCTGCCACCACACCGACGAAGCGGAACTCGACCGTCTGATCGCCGGCCTCCCGCTCGCCGAAGTCGCCCGCTACCGCTCGGACGGACTCGGGGGCCGGCAGAACCTCTACTGGCTGGGCGCTCGCGACGGCGCCGCCGCACCGCCCGGCTACCGCTGGTTGCTCCAGCAACGGCGGCTGTGCGCGAACTGATGGGCGAGGCCGCTGCGGGGACGCCGTTCGAGGGGCGAGCAGCCCTGGTGACGGGCGGAGGCAGCGGCATCGGACTGGCCATTGGCCGCGCCCTCGCCCGGGGCGGATGCGGCGTCGCCCTCGGCGGCCGGCGCCGCGAGGCGGTGGAGACCGCCGCCGCCGACCTGCGGGCCCTCGGTCTTCGCGCCATCGCCGTCGCCAGCGACGTCTCGAGCGCCGACGGCGCGCGGCGGATGGTGGACGAAGCGGCGCGCCAACTCGGCGGGCTCAACGTCCTGGTCAACTGCGCCGGCGTCTACCGCGCCGGACCGCTCGCCGACGAGGCCGACGAGGCCGAACCGGACCCGGTCGACCTGGTCGTCGACGTCGACCTGAAGGGCGTGCTGTTCGCCACCCGCGCCGCCATCCCCCATCTCCGCGGCAGGCCCGGCGGCGCCTCGATCGTCAACGTCTCGTCCTCGGTCACGCTGTCGCCGCCGGCGAACTGCTCCGTGTACTCCGCCGCCAAGGCCGGCGTCGACGCCCTGACGCGCAGCCTCGCCCTCGAGCTTGCCCGCGACCGGATCCGCGTCAACGCGGTTCTTCCCGGCGTCGTCCGCACGCCGATCTTCGAGACCATCATGCCGCCCGAAGAGGCCGCCGGCTTCCTCGACGACTTCGGCAAACAGGTGCCGCTGGGCCGCATCGGCCAGGCCGACGACATCGCGCGAGCCGTCCTCTTCCTCTGCGACCCGGCCAACGACTGGATCACCGGAGCGCTGCTCTGCGTGGACGGCGGCCTCAGCCTGGGCACGCCGTAGCGTTCATCCCGCCTGCCGGCGCCACGGTTCAGCCGAACGATCGCGGCAGGAAGTCCTCGGCGTTGACGATGCTGGCGCTGTTGCCGGTGGCGCGGATCACGAACAGGCCCTGGCCCTAGATCCAGTCGCGGTCGGCGATCTTCTTCGGCAGGAACTCTTCCGTAACGAAGGAGAGGCCCTTGCTGGACAGGGCTTCAAGTTCCCACTTGACGCCGGTGCGGAGCATGTTGCGGATCTCCTTCTGCCAGGGCCTGGCCCTGAACCACTCGTAGTTCAGGATCTCCCGGGCGCGGGCGCGGTCCTGGTCGTTCAGCCGGATGCTGACGTCCTCGGACAGGTCGTAGGCGGCGGGATCGAAGCTGGAGAGACCGATGAAGCGGGCCCTGGGCACGGCCATGCGCTTCGACTCGAAGGCGAGGCCGATGGACCCCTGCTTGACCACGGAGTGGATGTAGTAGCCCCACGGGTCGTTGTCGACGAAGACGTAGAGCGGCAGATTCAGCTCGTGGACCATGCGGAACAGGAGCCGGCGGACGCCGCGCGGCGGCTGGCCCTGGCCGGTGACGAGGATGCACTCGTGCCGCCGCCAGAACTTGTCCTCGTTGAGCCGCGCCCAGACCGCCTCCTTCTCCACCAGCAGGATGAACTTCGCCCCGTGGCCGACGAAGCGGATGGTCTCGGGCTCGACGATCCCGGGAACCGACCAGCCGCCTGAACCCATCCGGGAGAGATCGATCACGTCGCCCGCGTCGACCAGGGTGAGCGGGCCGACGACCGACCCGCGCTTGGCGGCGAACAGGTGGAGCTCCTCGCGCAGGGCGCCCAGGGTGACTTCCAGGTCCTCGATGATCGGGTCCGATTCCTCCTGGCCGTCGAAGGTGTTCTCCTTGCCGTCGGCCAGGGTGTGCTTGGTCATGTAGTAGAGGTCGCGGATGCTGGTCGTCTTCTGCTCGTCGAGGAGCTGGGTGCAGCCGCGGGCGACCAGGAGCGTCTGCATGTACTTGCGCGCCTGGTTCAGGTTGAAGAGCGAGCGCCGCTGGGTCGCGTCGCCCATCTCGATGATCTTCTTGCGCTTGGAGAAGGTGACGTTCGAGAGCGTCCGCGAGGGAATGTCGACGTAGGGGTCGACCTCGCGGCGGGCCATCGTGATCGTCTTCTTCGCCAAGTGCTCAATCTTGGCCCTGGCGTCGAGGCGGGCCGGGATCCGGAGCCGCTCCTCTTCCGGGGTCGCAGGTTCTTCCTTGCTCGCCACGTTCAGGCGCCCCGGCCGTCAGATCAGTTCCAACTGCGATCCGGGATCGCGCTCGGCTTCGGCGGGAATCGGCGGCGGAAGATGCTCTGGCGAATCGACTGCCTCGGCGGCGGGGGCGCCCCCTTCCCCCGGCGCGTCCTCGCCATCCGCGGCCGCCTCGGCCGCAACAGGCGGCGCCGCGGGCGGTTCCGCGTCCGGTTCCGCGTCCGGTTCCGCGTCCGGATCGACGACCAGCACGTTCTCGCAAGCCTCCAGGTCGTCGCCGGCCGCTGCCCCCTTCGCCTCTTCGAGCATGCCCGCCAGCTCCGTCTTGCGGCGACTGATCGCCAGCAACCGGTCGCGGAACAGCTTCTGTTCCTTGCCCGTGATCGCCTCGACCGAACTGACGACCTCCTCGATGTAGAGGTTGAACACCTCGCGGCGCCGCGCTTCGTTCCTGGCTCGCGCCTTGCGCCTGACGTACTGCCCGAGCCGGCGGCCGCAGGTCTGCACCGCGAGCTTGATTTCCTTGCGGATTTCGTCGTAGTCGGCGACCGCGACCTTGCTCTCCGAACTGAACGGCACCCAGACCGAGGCGAGATGAACGAGCACGATGAGCGGCCCCGAAGGCAGCGCGCCGCGCGACTGGGTCAGGCCGTAGTTGCGCCAGGAGACATCCATCACCGCCTTCGTGATGCAGCACGAGCCGGCGTAGTACTGGAGCGGCACCCGGTTGGCGAAGCGCAGCACCTTGGCCAGCTCGTCGCCGGCGAGGTCGCCGCCCCAGGCCAGACCAACCTCGACCTGAAAGGGATTGCCGCGATAGACCGCCGGCCGGCGCGTCTCCACGCCGTAGAACTCGGCACGGACGCCCCGCGTCAAGCCCGCCAGGAGCTCCTGCACGCCAATCGGCGACAGGCAGTCCGTCGACGGCGGCCGGATGCGGGTCTTCTTGTCGTTGATCGCCTTGTACAGCGCGTCGACGGTCTGCCGAGCGACGGTGTTCGGGCGGGCCTTCGGGTTGATGCCGGCCCGCTTCGCCAGCCCCCCCGCGAGCTGCGGCGAGATGCGGCTGAAATCCCGCGACAGGAACCGGGTCACCGTCTTGTGCCGGGTCGACTGGAGCATCTTCATCAGCACGCCCAGCTCGACGCCGTGCGGGTGCGGCTTGATCTCCTGCGGCGCCGTCGGGTTCTGCTCCACGGTACGCGCCCACGATTCGGTCTCGCCGTTCGGGCTCCGGTAGTGGAGGGTCGCGTGCGGGTTCGCGACCGCGACCTGGTGCAGGAACTCCTCGACCGACTGACGGCCCTTCAGGTACTTCGCCTCCAGTTCCAGCTCGACCAGCGTGCCGTGATCCAGGTGCCAGTCGGGCAGGTCCCGGCGTCCGATCGCCTTCGGCTTGTTCGTGTTCGTGTCGATCAGGACCTGCATCGCATAGGCCGGTGACCGCCGGTCCGTGCGCGACTCCACGGACACGGGCTTTCCAGTCGTCAACTGGCCGTACATCGCCGCCGCGGAGATGCCGATGCCCTGCTGGCCCCGGCTCTGCTTCAGGCTGTGGAACTTCGAGCCGTAGAGCAGTTGACCGAAGATCTTCGGCGCCTGTTCGGGGACGATGCCGGGGCCGTTGTCGGTGATCCGGACCAGATAGCGGTTCGTGTCCTTCGCCGCCTCGAGTTCGACCCAAATCTCGGGCAGGACACCCGCCTCCTCGCAGGCGTCGAGCGAGTTGTCGACCGCCTCCTTGACCGTCGTCAGCAGCGCCTTGCGGAGCGAATCGAAGCCGAGCAGGTGGCGGTTCTTGGCGAAGAACTCCGAAACCGAGATCTCCCGCTGGCGGCGGGAGAGCGTTTCGGCGGTGACTCGGGTCATGGGTTGTTTCAGCGGATCACGGGCGGGTCCAGGGCCCCAGGGTGTGACGCACCCCCACGTGCACCATGCGCGGCGCGCCAACGGTGATCAGACCGGCGCCTGAGATGCCGACCTGGACTTCCTCGTCAAGCAGATTCTCGAATCCGGCAAAAGCCTGCCAGCGGCTGCCGAGAGCGCGGGCCAGGCTCAGGTCGACGACCGCGAAGCTCGAAAGCGGTCTCGCGTTGAGGTCGTCCTCGTACTGCTCGCCGACGAAGCGCACGCCGAGCCGCGCCTGCAGAAGCGCGGCGTTCGCGTACTCGAGGCCGAGGCTCGCGGACTGCTCGGGCGTCTGCGCCAGCCTCTTTCCTTCGAGTTCCGGGAACTCCGCCGCGCTGTCGACCTCGGCGTTGCTGTAGAGGTAGGACAGGTCGAGCCGCCAGTCGTCGCCGAAACGCTGACGAAGTTCCGCCTCGAGCCCCTGGATCCGGGTGCGGTCCAGGTTGAGCCGCTGCCGACAGGACCCGCCGCCCGGCACGAAGCCGCAGGGCACAAAGAACCGGCCGCTGGGGATCGAGGCCAGGGTCACGTTGGCGATCGGGTTCTCGACCCGGTTGATGAAGGCGTTGAGCGACAGCCTGGAGCCGCCCTGGTAGCGGACGGCGCCGAACTCGATGCCGCTGAGGCGCTCGGGTTCCAGGGTCTCGTTCGCTTCCGTGATGTCGTTGCGGACCCGGAACGGCCGGTAGAGCTCGTTGACGGTGGGCGCCCGGAAGGCGCCGTACACCGAGCCGCGCAGGCCCCAGCCCGAGTCCAGGGCGTAGAGGAAGCCGACCCGCGGTGAAGCGGCTGTTTCCTCCCGGTCCTCGAAGGCATCGTCGCGACGAACGGAACCGTCCGCCTTGTTGAACTCGAACCGGCTGCCCGAACCGGTCTCCCAGCGGTCGATGCGGGCCCCGAGTTCCAGCGTCAGCCGGTCGCCGAAGTCCGCCCGTCGCTGCACGTAGGCGCCGGTGATCGCCTGGTCCCCTCCGGCCATGCGTCGGCGGTTGAACTGCGTCGTGTAGAAAAAGTCCTCGTTGGTCGCTCCGTCGACGCTCCGCCACTCCGCTCCGGCGACCCACAGGCCGGTACCGACCTCGCCCTGCCACTGTGCTCCGACGCCGGTCGCTTCCGAGTCGACCAGGAACTGGTCGAGCGCCGGTCGCTCCGAGGAGCGGTCGACCTGCTGGGCGCTGAACCGGCTCGCGAACTCCTGCTCGTGGGAGAACCCCCGGACCGTCCAGGTGTCGCCCCGGCCGCTCACGATGTCCGCGCTCAGGCGAAACGACGTCAACTCCGTGTCGTTGCCGGTCAGCGGCGTGCCGTTGCCCCGGTCCTCCGACAGGGTGTCGCCGCCGATACTGATCGAGAACGACTCGCTGGGCGAGAACGCCAGGCGTCCGCCGACGCTGGTCTGCTCCGAGAACGCGTCGACGTCTATCGGACCGCGCTGGTCGTCGCGCACCACCGGGTAGCCGTCGCTGTCGAAGCTCCTCGCCGACAGGGTCAACGACGCACTCTCGAACCCCTGGCCGAACCACGCCTCGCCGGCGAGCACGCCGTGGTCGCCGCCCAGCGCCGAGAGCCGCAGCCCGGGACCCGACTCCGGCGGAGTCGCCGTGACCAGGTGGATGACGCCCCCCATGGCCGAGTTGCCCCACAGGCTCGAACCGCCGCCGCGCACGACCTCGATCCGGTCCAGGCTCTCGCGGCCCACGCGACCCCAGTAGATCCAGCCGCCGAAGGGGTCGTTCAGGGGCAGCCCGTCGAGCAGCACCAGGGTCCTGCTGACGCCGCTGGGGCCGATGCCGCGCAAAGAGACGCCCTGGCTGGTCGGATGGGCGACCATCGAGCTGTTGCGGCGGAAGAGGCTGAAGCCGGGCACCCGGCGCAACGTGTCGTCCAGGGTCACGGCCGGGCTCGCGCGGAGTTCGTCGCCAGTCACTACGGAGACGTTGGACGTCACCTGCCCGAGTTCCTGTTCCGCCCGGGCCGCGGTGACGACGATCGTCTCGGCAAGGGCGGGGTCCTCGACCGGGTCCGCGTCATCGTCGCTCGAAGCGTCTGCCGCGGCCGGCGCCGCGGAGGCGAGAAGCGCCAGAGTGAACGCCGCGGCGAGGAGGAGAAAGCGATCGCGAAAGTGACCGGCGGGCGTTCGCGTTGTCGAGGCGGCGGGCAGGGTCGGCATGCGCAGGCTCCTAGAGGGCCGGACCTGGTGTCTCCGGGTCGGCGGGAGCGGGCATGGTAAACGATGCGGGATCGACGTCCGCGCCGGCTGCAGCCTCCTGGATCCTCAATTCGACGGCGACCACGCCCTCGACGGCGATCCGGATCGTGTCCGGCACCTTGAGTCCACCCACGTCCATGTAGTCGCCGATCGTCACGTCGATTTCTCCCGTCGACCCCAGGAACGCCCCGTCGAAGACGATCCGGCGCTCCAGGAAGTCCTCGCCGCCCAGGTAAAGAGCGCGCGCTTCACCCTCCGCGGTCGCGATGTCCAGCCGGTAGGTCTCGTCGCGCCCGACTTTCTCGACGCCCGCCAGCGACGCCTCCCCGGTCCTCGCGAGCCCACCCCACAGGAAGTCGGAGAGGATCCCCACCGCCCCGACCATCTCCTCAGGCAAGGGTGTCGGCTCGATGACGCCCTGCATCGGCGACACGTTCCAGGCGGTCTCGCCGTCGTACGCGAGGACCATCGGCAGCCCCTGCATGTCGATATCGATGCGGAAGAAACCGGGGCGCGCGAAAGCCACCGTCATCGGCACCTCGAAGCCGAGCATGACAACGGCGCCGGAGGCGCTCACACTCCGCACCTCGGCGGCCGAGTCTCCGCGGGCAGCCTCGTGGCGCTCCAGGATCGCGTCCAGACCGAGTGCGGAGTTGGCCATCTGGCCCGGCATGAAGAAGATGTCGGGAGCGATCTCGGGGTTGATCTCCCAGGAATCCAGGGTCAACGGCATCTCGCCCATCGAACTGCTCAGGATGTGCCGGTGCGCCAGCATCAGGCCGTCGACCTCCCGGTAATCCTCGAAACGGGTCTCCGAGTCCTCCAGGCCGAATCCGAAGTCCGCCTTCGAAATCCTCTTCTTCTCCAACCCGTCTTCCGTGCCGATGAAGACCTGGTGCGTCACACCGCCAGGCGCGGTGACCACGAGCTTCCAGGCCTCGCCGTTCTCGATCTCCTCGCGGCCGGCAAGTTCCACCTCGTAGCCGGGCTCCGTGTACTCGAACCAGGGGCCGCTCAGCACGGCGTCGGCGGCCTGGGCAGCCGCCACGTCTCCTGCGAAGGCGGCCGGCTTCGGCTGCCCGGGCTGCTGGCCCCAGGCCTGCTCGCCGTCGAAGGCCTGGATCAGGGCCATGCCGCCGAAGTCGCCCTCCACCCGAACCTGATTCGGTCGACGCAGTTGAATCGTGAAGGGGGCCTCCATGCCCTGCACGGACATCGTTCCGGTGGCTCGCGCCGCCTGAATCGAGCGCAACTTCTCGAGACCGCCCCGGGCTTCGTGGTGCATCGTGAGCACCCGGTCGAGTTCGCCGGGTTCTTCCGCATCCTGAGCCCAGCCGGCGCCGGCAACGAGGACAAGCGCCAGGACGGCCACGCAGGCACGAACCCGGTCTGCCTGCCGGCTGCTGCGTACACCGCGCCCAATTCTCGCGGGAGTTGCTCTCGCGGGAGTTGCCGAGCCGATCCGTGCAGGTACCTTCATCTCATCCTCCGCTGGCCGTCCGCCGCGAGGCCCGCCGGTGACCGCCAAGCCGGCTCGCTACCCGGAATGTGTGCCGGCATGATACCTGAAAGGGGTTAGCCGAAGAACGGCGCAACGGCCACGCCATGCCCCAGGACACCGCCTCCTGGTCTTTACGCAAACTCTGAAAACAAAGAAGTTACGGCCAACCGGGAAGTTCTGTCCCCGCGCCGCGTCCACGCGGCCGCCAGGCCGGCCCTGCTAGCCTCTCGTCCGCCGGTCCGGAATTGCCCCGTCCAATGCCTGGGCGCACTCCTCTACGATTCGCCGAAGAACCGCTCAATGAACGAGGAAAGACAGAGCAACGCGGCGCAGGACGACCCGCGGCCCGACCTTGAGCACTCCGACGCGAGGACCGAAGAGGGAACACAAGCGACTGAAGGCGCCGGGGCTGGCGAGCCCCAGACCCGGCGCCTGCGCTTCACCGCCAGCGGACGGGAGTACTTCCGCATCTGGATCGTGAACGTCGCGCTGACGCTGCTGACCCTGGGCATCTACTCGGCGTGGGCAAAAGTCCGGGCGCGGCGCTACCTGTACGGCAACGTCTGGCTCGGCGACTCTGCCTTCGACTACACGGCCAACCCGGTGGCCATCCTGCGGGGGCGGATTCTGGTTGTCATCGTCCTGGCGCTGCTGACGTTCGCCCAGTTCTTCTCGATCCTCTACTACTACGCGGCGCTTCTCGCCCTGATGCCGCTTGTGCCGTGGGTCGTTGTCCGTGCCCGCTCCTTCCAGATGCGCAACTCCAGGTATCGCGGCATTGCTCTCGACTTCCAGGGCAAGTACTGGGACGCCGCGGTCTGGTATCCCCTGTCCTGGGCCGCCTCGGTCGCGACCCTGGGCCTGGCAAGACCGTTCACCGTGTTCGGGCGCGACCGCTACCTGGTCACGGAATCCCGCTTCGGCAACCAGCCGTTCGGCTTCGCCGGCAAGCCGCGGCCGTACTACGGGATGTACCTGGTCACCGCGGTCGTCGTCGGAGTCCTGTACATCGGAGGAATCGTCGCCCTGATCGTCGTCCTGGGCGCGGCGTTGGCCGCGACGAGTTCCAATGCGGAAGCCGCCGAACCCGACATGCGGTTGTTGCTTTTTGGCCTGGTGGCCATCGTGGCCGCGGTCAGCCTGTTCGTCCTGGCGTACCTGCGCACCCGACTGCTGAGCTACCGCTGGAGCAACACCCGACTCGGCGACGACGCGTGCAGCCTGGATCTGTCCTTCACCGAAATGCTGTGGCTGTACTCGAGCAACGCCGTCCTGATCCTTGCCACGTTCGGGCTGTTCATTCCCTTCGCCCGCATCCGAGTCCTCCGCTATGTCGTGGGCCAGTTCTCCGTCACCCAGACCGACGCCGAACGGATCTTCGAGGCGGGCGAATCGCAAGGCGTAGCCGCGACCGGCGCCGAGGCTGCCGGCGAGTTCGGACTGGAGATCGGCATATGAGCGGCATTCCGTGTCGCTACTACGACGGGCGCACTTCGCGGCGCCGCGACGCCGTTCTGGCGCTCACCGCCCGCGGCGGGCTCGTCGTCGCCCGCGAGGGCGCAGACGAGCGCCTCAACTACGAGAACGTACGGATCCCCGGTCGCGTCGCCGACACGCCGCGCTTTCTCCACCTTCCGGACGGCGGGGTGTGCGAGGTTCAGGACAACGACGCTCTGGACGGCGAGCAGGCTCGCATTCGCCGTGACCCTGAACCGCGAGCCGACCGTTTCGGTCGCCTGCGCCATCGGCTGGACAGCACCTGGCAGGGAGCGGCCGCGGCCCTGGCGGTCACGGCGGCGATCCTCTACTCGTTCACCGAGTGGGGCGCACCGGCGGTAGCTGCCGTCGCCGTCGCCGCGACACCACCCGAAGCGGAGGCGGTCATCGGCGAGAACTTCCTGACCCTGCTCGAACGACTCCGCGTGCTCAAGCCGTCCGAACTCGAGCCGAACCGTCGCAACGAACTCCTGGCGGCCTTCGAGGAGATGCGCAGGGAGACCGGCGTCGAAGACGCGGACCTCCGGTTCCACTCCGTCGGTGTTCCCAACGCCTTTGCCCTGCCGGGCGGCACCGTTGTGCTCACGGACCTGCTGGTCGAACTGGCCGAGGACGACGAGGAGGTCATTGCAGTTCTGGCCCACGAACTGGGACACGTCGAGGGACGCCACGTCATGCGACGGTTTGCCCAGACCTCCTCGATGCTCGTCCTGTGGACGGCGTTCACGGGCGACGTGTCGGTCGCCGCACTCTCCTTTTTGGGGCCGGACCGGTTGCTGGCCCAGCGCTACTCGCGCTCCTTCGAGACCGACGCCGACCGCTTTGCCTTCGACTACCTGCTCAGCGCCGGCATTCCGCCAACGCGACTCTCCGACATCATCCAGCGGCTCAGCGGCGACGACGGCGAAGCGGGCGCAGGCGGCAACGCGCTGAACTGGCTTGCCAGCCACCCCGGCGCGGCGGAACGCGCACGCAATGCGACGGAGGCCGCGAAGCGAGCCCGCGAGGGCGCCGCGGCAGACGAATGAGCTTCACCGGCAGGGAGGCTTGAGCCTCCCGGCCGGCATACTCTCGGCAACGCAACCGAAGCAGGACACAAGGCCCCGGCAGGAGACCCGTCATGCAGAAGCTGACCCAGGCCCGGCGCGAACAGTGGGCAATCGACTTCTACGCACCCCTGGACCAGGTCGACCTGATCGTCGACGGAACCCCGGACTGAGCTTGAAGCGCACAAACCAGGTGCGTCGGCCCTCTGGCCGGCTTCTGAACCGGGTGCACCGGCGTCTTCGCCTGCTTCCGGGAAACGCGCGCCGCGAAGCGGCGACCGAACCGCCGCGCCAACGCACGCAACCTCCGACGACCTCAAGCGGCCGCGCTCGCCGGCGCCTGTTGACGTGTACCGCGCTCTTTGCGGGCATCGCTCTGGCGTGCTCGACTGTCGCCGTTCCGGGCCCGGACGTCCCCGCGTCACCCGAGGCGCCACGCCAGGAGAGCGCGCTGCCCGATCTCCTCGCCGATCTGGCCAGCATCGTCGGCCGCGAGACCGTCGAGCGCGGAGACGAACTGCTTCGCATGTTCCGGGAGCGTGGATTCGATCCGGGCGTTCACGAGTTTTCGACCACGCCGTCGGAACGCCAGCCGAGAGAGACCGGGCGCAACCTGATCGCCACCCTCGGCACGGGACCCCGCGACATCGTGGTCGGCGCGCACTACGACGTGGTCCGCCTCCAGGACGGCGCCGTCGTCGGAGGCGCGGTGGACAACGGCGCCGCGTCGGTCGTCCTCACCAGGGTGGCCGAGACCCTGCGACGGCACGAGTTGCGGCACCGCGTCCGGGTCGTCCTCTTCGACCTCGAGGAGTCCGGCCTTCTCGGCTCCCGCGCCTGGGTGCAGGACGCGGACCGGGACCGCATCGCCGCGATGGTCAACGCCGACGTCGTCGTCAGCGACGGCGCCCTGATGTACGGACCGACTTCCCACGACGGCAACGAGGCGGTCTACCGCGGTCTCCGCGTTGCCTGCGCGGCGAGCGGGACGCGGTGCATTGACTTCCCCCGCTATCCCCCGAGCGACGACCGTGCCTTCCAGGCCGCCGGGATCCCCAACGTCTCCATCGGAATGAACGGGACAACCGAAGCGCACCAGATGTGGCTTGTTTTGAACGGGGGCGCCGAGTCCGGACTCCGCGCGGGCTTCATGCCCGAGGTCCTCCAGGTCATTCACACGAGCAGAGACTCGATGGAACGTGCGAACGAGGCCGCGATGAAGCGGCTTCACGATGTCGTCGTGGCCCTGGTGCTCGAACTGGACAGGTCTCTTTGAGCTACGCCGTAGAAGCCGGGTGACTCTCCAGGAGCCCCGCCGCAGAAGCCAGGTGACTCTCCAGGAGCCCCGCCGCAGAAGCCGGGTGACTCTCCAGGAGCCGCGCCGCAAGAAGCCGGGTGACTCTCCAGGTCCAGGAGCCGCGCCGCAGAAGCCGGGTGCGCCGGCCGTCAGGCAGCCGGCGGCAGTAGCGGCGAGGCGTTTGTTCAGGGCGGATCCGCGTAGGGCTCGTCCTCGGGCACGAACTCCGTCTCCAGCCGGGCCGCCCCGCTCCACTCGCGCATCGCCTTCGTCTCAAGCAGGGCACGGCAGTAGTCTGCGGCGTCCCGGTCGAGCGGCGGCTCGTAGGTCGCGAACCGCGAGGCGACGGGCAGGAAACAGGCGTCGGCGGCCGAATAGCTGCCGAAGAGGAACGGGCCTCCCCCGCCGAACTCGGCACGGGCGGCCCGCCAGAGAGTCGTCAGCCGGTCGATATCGGCCATGACCTCGGGCTCGCGGCCCTTCCCCGGATAGCTCGAGCGGATGTTCATCGGCATCGCCGAGCGCAACGCCGCGAAGCCGGAGTGGAAGGTCGCGACCAGGGAGCGGGCCCGGGCCCTGGCCCGCTCGTCCGCCGGCCAGACGCGACGGTCGGGGTAGAGATCCCCCAAACGCTCGACGATCGCCGAGGTATCGAAGGTGGCGAAGCCCTGCCCGGGCTCGCCCTCCCAGAGCACCGGCACGAGACGCGTGGGAGACAGCCCGGCGATGTTCTCGTCCCAGTCCTTTGAATCGAACTTCAGCATCCGTTCCGCGAACGGAATGCCGAGCTCGGTCATCAGCGCCCAGGGCCGCAGCGACCAGGACGAGTAGTTCTTGTTGCCGATAACGAGAGTAAGGGCCTGCGTCATGGGCGGCGGACGCTACACCAGCATCACCCGAAGAATCGCCCCAAGGCATGGCGGTTGACGGGCGCAAGCCAGCCGCTATCCTGAAAGAACGTGTCCCGCTACAGCTTGCTCCGCACCCGGGTCGCCGCAGCCGCGGCCCTTCTGGTCGTGTCCACCGGCGCGCCGCTCTGCGCCCAGGCCGGCTCGAACTGGCAACCGCCGGGCGACATCGACGGGCTATGGGACTTCGCCACGGCGACGCCGCTTCAAAGACCCGCGGAATACGCGGAGCAGGAGTACTTCACCGCCGAAGAGGCAAACCGCTTCGAGCGGGACCTGATCGCACGCCGAGCCGAGGCCCAGAAACGAAGCCCCAGCGTCCACGCGCCCTACTGGCTCGACCACGGGCGCAACGTGCAGGACTCACGCCGCACCTCGCTGATCTTCGACCCGCCGAACGGCCGGATCCCGCCGATGACCGAAGACGGCCGTCGACGCGCCCGGGAACGCCGCGACAAGCGCCAGAAGGCGCCGGCCGGACCCGAGGATCGCTCCCTCTGGGAGCGCTGTCTGATGGGCTTCAACGCCGGGCCGCCGATGAACCCGGGGGCCTACAACAACAACGTCCTGATCCTGGTCACGCCCGACACCGTCGCGCTCCTGAACGAGATGGTCCACGAGACCCGGCTCGTCCCTCTCGACGAGAGGCCTCGTCTGCCCGAGCACCTGCGGCAGTTCAAGGGCGACTCGCGCGGCTATTGGGACGGAGAAACCCTGGTCATCGAAACCGGCAACTTCGATCCCCGGATCAGCTTCCAGGGATCCGGCGGCAACATGCGCCTCGTCGAGCGCTTCACCCGATTCGACGACGCGACGCTGACCTACGAGTACACGATCGACGACCCGGAGTCCTTCAACCGCCCCTGGAGCGCGCGCCTGGAGATGAAGAAGTCCGACCAGGCGCTCTTCGAGTACGCCTGCCACGAAGGCAACTACGGCCTGCTCAACATCCTGGAGTACGCACGGACCAACGAGAACCGGGCTGGCAAGCCTCCTGCAGAGTGACGCCTGGCCTTGGCGTTGCTGCGATCGCCGGTCTTCGGTCGGCGCGACTTCCGAGCCGGCGACGACGGCAGCGGATCGGAAGACCCCGCGCACACAGCGTGTCGGACCGATTCGTTGCAGAATCGGACGACGAACCCTTGGATGACTGCCCGAACCAGAATCGCATCCCCTCTCGCCTCGTAGCTGCTGATCGCGACGGCCGGCGGTGGCCTGGTCAGCGACGAGAGCCAACCCGATGAGCCGGTGCCGCTCGGGACGCCGCGACTCCGCGACCGCTGGATTACCGCTTCGCCCGCTGGCTGGAGCGGGTCGGCCCGTTGATCAGTGACGAGGAACGCGCCTTCTTCGTCAATCTGCCCGAAGGACTACCGCCGCGAGGCGCGAGACATCTCGCTCAGCCTTGCCGAAGCCCCAGCCAGGACCGTAACGTCTGCCGCTACTTGCCGCTACTCGATCGTGAGCGCGGGAGGAGATGATGAGCAATCGAGAAGACGATCATGCCGGCACGATGGCCAATCCGCCGCATCCGGGCGAACTCATCCGCGAGAGCATGGACGAGGTCAACTGGAACGTGACCGAGACGGCAGCACGTCTGGGTTGCGAACGCGGAACTCTGTCGCGGTTGTTGAACGGCAGGGCGGGTGTGTCCGCCAGGATGGCGCTGGCGCTCGAGGACATCGGCTGGGGAACTGCCGTTCACTGGATGCGGATGCAGGTCAGCTACGACCTGGCGCAGGCGCGTCGCTTGCGGGACGCCGCACAGGAGACGGTCGCGGAGATGCATGCGTCTCGCTGAAGTGGGCTCGTGAGGACGCCGCCATCGCACAGTTGCGCGGGCTGTGAGGGCAGCACCTTGCCGGGCAACGCGAGCAACGCCGGCCCGCTCGCGGCCCGTCATTCGGCGGCCGCGCCGCGGCTACAGGAATCGCCAGCCTTCGGCTTCCGCCGCGAGCACGATGCGCGCACACGCAAGCGCGTCTGAACCAGCGTCATGATGCTGGAGGGGGATATCCAGACGGCGACAGACATCAGGCAGACTGGCCGACGAGACATCCCATCGAGCTCTGGCCAGTTCCACAGTGCAGACGAAGCGCTTTCGCAAGGGGCGCAGGCGATGCCGAGCGCAGCACGCGTTCAGCAC
This sequence comes from uncultured Thermoanaerobaculia bacterium, assembly GCA_951813015.1. Taxonomy (GTDB): domain Bacteria; phylum Acidobacteriota; class Thermoanaerobaculia; order Multivoradales; family Multivoraceae; genus Multivorans. Next base: position 57,845 of record CATOTG010000014.1, read on the forward strand.
CCGGCGGTCGAACTTCGCGTTGTGCGCGGCGATGAACCCCGCCGGGCCGAGCCAATCACGCAAGACCGGCCAGAGATCAATGAAGCTCGGCGCCTCGCGCACATGCTCCCAGCTCAGGCCATGGATCCCCGTGAACGTGAAGCGTCTGCCGGGAGGCCGGATCAGGTAGCTGCACGACTGCACCACCTGGCCGCGGCTGCAAGCAGCCAGCCCGACCGCACAGGCGCTGTCGTGGCGGGCGTTCGCGATCTCGAAGTCAAGCGCCACGAAGGAGTCGTTCGCGTTGGGTAGCATCCGGTGCCGAATGCTAGCGGTGGCCCCAGTCAACTGAGGCGCACGAGACTTGGCGCAGGTTTCGCGAGGTCAAGCAAGATGCTGACTGCTGAAGAGATCCGCTCCTGGCCAGGGAAGACCATCGACGACGCCCTGCACCCCGCGTTGTGGCACATGCTGGACGTCGGCGCGGTCGCAAAGCGCCTTGCTTCCAGAACGCCGCTGACGGACGACCCGTCGCTCGATGATGCGCTCGTCTTTCTGGTTGCCCTCCACGATCTTGGCAAGTTCAGCAAGAACTTCCGCGAAATGCTCCGTGGACGCTCGCCTTGGGGCTTCCGACACTGGCAACACAGCTACCGGCTCCTTCGCGACCACGATGAGGTCGTGGCCGACCTGGTTGCGGGAACAAGAGGCTCGCGCAAGGTCCTGTACGCCGCTGTGGCCGGTCATCACGGAGGCCCGCCCGAGCATCTGGACGCACGGAAAGCCAGCGACCAGGCCCGACAGATCGGCGCCGAAGCCAACGAGGTGGCGCCGAAGGTGATCCGATCCGTCGGAGAGCTTTTTCCGAACGCGTCGCTGGACGGGTTGAACGAATCCGAGGCCTGTCGCCTTTCCTGGTTGCTTAGCGGCCTGACGGTCCAGGCCGACTGGGTCGGCTCAAACACGGAGTGGTTCGGACGACGGCACGCCAGAACGCCTGTAGCCGGGTACTGGCACGACGCGCTAAGCCGGGCCGAGGCCGCCCTCTCGAAGGCAGGGTTGCACAGCGCGAGCCCGCTGCTGGAGGGCGCCCAGAGGGTCCTTCCGGGTTCCCGGAGGCCTCGACCGATGCAGGCGGCTGTTGATGCGGCTGAGCTACCGGACGAGCCCTGCCTCGCCCTGATCGAGGACGCGACCGGCAGCGGCAAGACGGAAGCGGCCCTGATCCTCGCGTCGCGAATGATGGCGGCAGGCAAGGCAAGCGGGCTCTTCTTCGCTCTACCGACCATGGCGACTTCGAACGCGATGCTGGCCAGACTCGAGGAGATCGCTCCACGTCTCTTTGAAGGCAAACCGACCCTGGGCTTGGCGCACGGCAGGGCAACTCTGAACGAGCTCTTTCGCAGCATCCGCGGCCGAGACGGGTCGGATCCCGGCGTCGACGTGAGCTGCGGTCCCTGGCTCGCGGACGACCGCCGCAGGATCCTGTTGGCCGACGTTGGGGTCGGCACGATCGATCAGGCACTGATGGCAGTGTTGCCCACCCGATTCAACACGCTCAGGCTCAAGGCCCTTTCGCAGCGGATCCTGATCGTGGACGAGGCCCACGAATTCGACCCGTACATGGAGACGCAGCTTCGACGACTATTGGAGTTTCAGGCCAGGCTGGGAGGCTCGGCGATCGTCATGACGGCGACCCTTCCTCTTGCAATGCGCGATCGCTACGCGAAGGCGTTCCAGCGGGGACTCGGCGGGCATCGCCCCAAGGCCGTTCCAGGCAGGAACTATCCGGCCTTGAACCTGATCGGGCATGACGTTCGGGGCTACAGCCCGGATCCGGTACCCGCAACCTGCCGCGACGTCGCCGTGCAGCGGCTACCCGATGAGGAGGCCGTCCTGAAAGTGCTTCGGCGGGGCGCCGAGCAGGGAGCAGCCTGCGTGTGGGTGCGCAACGCGGTGGACTCGGCGGTCCGCGCCGTTTCGGCTTTGCAAGCCTCGGGGATTGAAGTCGATCTCCTGCACGCACGATTCGCCGTCGCCGACCGGCTGAGGCACGAACGCTCCCTGCAGGATCGGTTCGGGCGAGAGGGCCGGGGAAGAAACGGTAGGGTTCTCGTAGCCACTCAGGTTGTGGAGGCCTCGCTTGACTTGGACTTCGACCTGATGGTCACCGATCTTGCGCCGGTTGGAGCGCTGATCCAGCGAGCCGGGCGGCTCTGGCGTCACATGGACCTTCGCCCAGCTGACCGGCGCCCGGTAGGCGGCCCGGTGCTTCACGTGCTGGCGCCCGATCCGGACCAGGTCGAGAACGCCAACTGGTTGAAGCGTGTTCTCGGCCCGGGGGCGCTCGTCTATCCGCTGGACGTTCAGTGGCGCACCGCGAGGACCTTGTTCGACCGAGGCGTGATCCGAGCGCCCAGTGGCCTGCGAGACCTGATCGAGGCAGTGCACGGCGACGAGCCGACACAGGTTCCTGCCGCATTGGAGTCCGCCGAATTCGAGACCCAGGGACGGGAGCTCAGCGAAGCGCAGCAAGCGCTGATGCTGGTGCTTGACGCGAGTGACGAGTACGACCAACTGCAGATGCATCGTGTGTTCGACGACGATCGCTTCCCGACCCGCCTCGGAATCCCGCAGGTCACGCTCCGCTTGGCGAAGGCCGTGAACCAGAGAATCGTCCCGTGGGCCGGCCAAGGCGCCGCCGCGTGGCGATCTTCGGAAGTGCTCGTTCCCGCACACCGGTACCGGGGCCTTCCGGGAGTGGATCAGGACCGGCCCGAGATCACCGCGGTCCGCAAAGGCTGGCCGAAGTGGACCAAGGCATCCGTGTGCGTCGCTCCGGTAGCCGACGACGGCACGATCTGCGACGGACTGCGGTACGATCGCGAGCGCGGTGCTGAGTTCGTCGACTGACGGCGCCGTCGGTTCACGCGCCGTCAAGATGCCCCCAGACTCCCGAACGCGCGTCGCGCGCCCAACGCCTGCCGAACCCCCCAAGCTCTCTCAGTCGATCGTCAGAGCCCCATGGCGAAGCTGAATCTGATAACCGACGCTTGGATACCCGTGCGTTGCCGGTCAGGCCGCACCATGATCCGACCGGATCAAATCGCTCACCCCGGCGTGCTGCGTCCGGACTGGCCCCGGCCGGACCTGAACCTGGCCTGCCTCGAACTGCTGGTGGGGCTGGTCTATCTCGCCCATCCACCGCAGGGAAGCGACGATCGGAAGACGCCGCCCGACGCAGCCGCCCTCCGACAGGCCATGGAGCCATTGGCGCCCGCATTCGAACTCCTGGGCGACGGACCGAGGTTCCTCCAGGACTTTGAGCCGCTCGAAGGAAGCGGCATCCCCGCAGAGCGCCTGTTCATCGACAGCGCTGGCGCCAGCACAGCGAAAAAGAACCAGGATCTGACGATCAGGCGCGGCCGATACGGAGCACTGCCGTTGCCGCTGGCAGCGATGGCGCTCTACACGTTGCAGGCCTTCGCCCCCTCCGGCGGAGCGGGGAACCGGACATCGGTGCGCGGCGGCGGGCCAATGGTGTGCCTGGTGCGGCCGGATGACGACGGACTCTGGCCGCTGGTATGGGCCAACGTGCCGCGCGGACAACCGCTGGGCGCCAGTGAACTGGACGCCTTGCCGTGGATGAGGCCAACGAAGCTGTCGAAACCGGTAGGCAAGCAAGTGCTTGAGTCGTTCCCCGAGAGTGACAGCCCGTCAAGGCCGGACCCGGAAGTGTTCTTCGGCCAGCCGCGGCGTCTGAGGCTGCTCGTGCGAGACGGCCTCGTGCTGGAGTTCGTCCAGAAGCCGTACGGCGCAAGCTACCCCACATCGCGGTGGCGGCACCCTCTCACGCCATACTACGTTCAGGGCACAGACTTCCTCCCGCGCCATCCGAAGCCTGGCAGTTTCGGCTACCAACATTGGCGCGGGGTCGTTCTCCAGAGCGAGAGCGGCAGACGCCCCTTGGCCTTGGAACAGTACCTCCGCGACGTCGAGAGCGGCCAGTGCAGCCTCATCGTCGCGGGCTGGGCGATGGAAAACATGAAGCCCCTCGACTTCATCTGGTCGGAGCAGCCGGTCTTCCGATTGTCAAGCAGAGACGACGAAGAACGCGCTGTGGACGCCGTCGAGGCGGCGGAACAGGCGGGCTTCACGCTGGCCAGACAGGTCAAGACCGGAGCGGGGGAGGACAACATCCGGTCAGGCGCCGGTGCGAAGGCACGGTGAGATGCTGTTCGCCGACACCCAAACCGCATTCGAAGAGATCCTGGGCAGGATGTCGGCCGAGCGCCCTTTCGTCCCGGCACATTGGCTCAAGGAACTACGACGCTCGGCCATCGCGATCTTCGATGCAGAAGTGACTCCTGGACTGGCCGACTTGAGCGAAGTGCGACGGGCCGCTGCGATCGGCGCCCGCAAGCAGTTGCTGGCGGCCTTCTCAGGCCAGGGCGCCGCAGGGAAGAAGATCTTCGATGCACTCGGACTCGAATCCGCATTGGCGCGGCGGAAGGGAGGAAAGGCAGCATGACCCGCGAATCCGTAGGCGCGACCTGCATGAGCTGGTGGAGGACCGACATCGTAGGCGAAGGAGGTTCGGCAAGGCGGTCGAGGGCTGAACTCCGCCGCGCCGCAGACGCGACCGCTGCGCTTTGCCTGTCGGCAACCCACGACCTGAACCGCCGCCTGATCAAAGACGGACATGACCTGCGCCGACGCCGAGACGGACCCGAACGGTTGGCGCTCATCGCCGTAGCGCTGGCCCACGTCGGCGATCATCGAGCAGAAAGCGCCGCCAAACGCTTCGGCAGCGGTGACCCGAAGACGCTGAGCGGAATCCGGTTCGACGCCCTTGTCAGGGCGAAAGATCCCGGTCACCTTCTGCGGCCACTGGTTCGATCGCTGCAGGTCGTGGAGGGCAGCGTCAACGTGGCGAAGCTCGCGACTGACCTCTACTGGTGGAATGACAAGGTGCGCACCGATTGGTGCTTCGACTATCACGGCGCGGCGGACGCCAAGCCGACTTCTTCAGAGAAAGAGGGCGCATGAGCGGTTTTCTTCAGCTTCACTACTTGACCGTGTACCCAATCTCCAACCCGAATCGGGGACGATCTCGGCCGACCGAAGACTGCGGTATTCGGAGGCGCCCCCCGACTGCGTTTGTCGAGCCAGTCGCTGAAGCGGGCCGCGCGGCTCTCAGACGCCATGCAAAGCGCTCTTGCCGGCCACATGGGTGAGCGAACACAGCGTATCGGCGAGGTTGTCCGCGACGCGCTGAAGGGGCTGTCCGAAGACGAGAAGCAGATCGACGCTGTCGCCACCGACGTGGCCGACCTGTTCGGCAAGGTAGACGCGGGAGCAAAGAAGAAGGGTCACATTCGCACCCGGCAACTTGCCTTCATTTCACCGGACGAGCGGGCAACGGCCATCGAGTGGGCGGAGAAGGCAGTGGCCGGCCATGAGCTGCCAGACAACAAGGAGTTGAAGAAGCTCGTGCTGAGGACGGCGGACGGAGACGGCCGATGTGGCGATGTTCGGCCGCATGCTGGCGGACGACCCCGACTTCAATCGCGAGGCAGCGGTGCAGGTCAGCCATGCCTTCACCACGCACCGCGCCATCGTCGATGATGACTACTACACCGCCGTGGACGGACCTGAAGAAGCCGAGCGAGGACGCGGGTGCTGCCTTCGTCGATCAGGCTGGCTTCGGGTCGGGTGTGTTCTACATCTACGCCTGCGTCGACATCGGGCTGCTCGTACGGAATCTCGGAGGCGATCGGGTACTCGCCGCGCGGTCCGTTGGCGCGCTGGCCGAGGCGCTGGCTACGGCAACGCCTACCGGCAAACGGAACAGCTTCGCCCATCAGACCCGGGCAGGCTTCATTAGGGCCGAGAGGGGCAGCGCCCAACCTCGCAGCCTGGCTGGCGCCTTCTTCAAGCCGGTGGAAGATGGTGACTTGATGGCCGCCTCGGTCGAAGCGCTGGAGAGTCTCGCCGCCGACCTTGATGCGGGCCTACGGAGCCTGCTTTGACGCGAGCGAATCC